>NZ_JBQEPR010000001.1:0-21770 GCF_052045895.1 Ralstonia sp. 22111
CCTTGAATTTATGTCGCAGGGAGGGAGGGGAGGCAAACTCGCTGCGCTCAGACAGCCTCCCCTCTTTTTCCTCCCTGCAACAGAAATTCAAGGCGCCATCTAGGGCAGGGAAAGTCAAAGGCAAAAGGCACACCATCTGGGTGCAAGCTCAAACGACAAAGGCCAACCGCACGATGGGTTGGCCTTTTTCTTTTGACGTTGAGCCCTAGATGGCGCCTTGAATTTTCGTAAGCGGGCGGAAAAAAGGTGGGGAACTGTCTGAGCGCAGCGAGTTTTCCCCACCTCCGCCCGGTTACGCAAATTCAAGGAGTCTTTCGCCATCTCGGGCGCGCCTTTCTTTTGCTTACTTTTCTTTGGCAAGACAAAGAAAAGTGAGTCGGTCCCGGCAGGGAACGAAAGGGAGGTGGACCACCAACGCAAAAACCAAAGACAAAAAACACCCCCCATTTGACGCCCCATTCTTTTCATGGATAACTGTGTCCCCTCCCCCCCAACAACCCAGCGAGCCACCCCATGACCCTCCAAACCTGGCTGGCCTTCATCGGCGCCAGCATCATCATCCTGCTCATTCCGGGCCCGACCATCCTTTTGGTGATTGGTGATTCGCTGGCCAACCGCGGCCGCTCGGCGTGGAGCACCGTTGCCGGCGTGGCCGCTGGCGACACAACGGCCATGGCGGTTTCCCTTGCCGGTGCGGGCGCACTGCTGGCCGCATCGGCCGCAGCCTTCACGGCGCTCAAGCTCATCGGCGGTTCGTACCTCGTCTATCTGGGCATCAAGTCCATCCTCAGCGCGCGCCGCCTGCGCGACGACGCACCCGAGGCGACCATCCCTGTTCAGCAGAAGTCCGCTGGCCGCCGCTTCCTGTCGGCGTGGACGGTCACCGCGCTGAACCCCAAGAGCATCGTCTTCTTCGTCGCCTTCGTGCCGCAGTTCATGTCGGCCGAGCAGACCTTCCTCTCGCAGAGCGTGATCCTGCTGCCGACCTTCGTCATCCTGGCCGCCGCCAACGCATCAATGTACGCGCTGGCCGCCAAGCTGCTCGCCAAGCGCCTGACCAGCGTGGCTGCGCAGCGCCGCTTCGGCTACACGGGCGGCGCGGTGATGGTGGGCGCTGGCACGCTCACGCTCGGCATGCAGTCGGCCTGATCGCTCCACAGGCCGCACCCAGGACACCCGATGCCCCGCAGTTACCTCCGCCCCTCGCCAATCACATCCGACGGGGCCCACGGCCACCACCGCGTCACCAACATCGAGCTGTTCTTCGATCTGGTGTTCGTGTTTGCGGTGACGCAGCTCTCGCACCTGCTGATCGGCAACTTCACGCTGCAAGGCGGCGCGCAGGCGCTGCTGCTGATGCTGGCGGTGTGGTGGGTGTGGATCTTCACCTCGTGGGTGACGAACTGGCTCGATCCGGACAAGCTCGCCATCCGCATGCTGATGCTCGTGCTGATGACGGGCGGGCTGCTGCTCTCGGCATCGCTGCCGCAGGCGTTCGGCTCGCGCGGACTGGCGTTTGCGCTGGCCTATGTGTTCATGCAGTTCGGGCGCACGGTGTTCTTCCTCTGGGCCGTGCGCGGCGAGTCATTGCCCATGCGGCGCAACTTCCAGCGCATCGCCACGTGGCTCGGCATCTCTGCCGTGCTGTGGCTGGCGGGCGGCCTGTCGGACGGTTCCGTGCGCTGGGCCAGCTGGATCATCGCGTTGACCATCGAATGGCTCGGCCCCTCGATGGGCTTCTACACGCCGGGCCTGGGCCGCTCCACCACCAACGACTGGAACGTGGAAGGCGGTCACATGGCCGAGCGCTGCTCGCTGTTCATCATCATCGCGCTGGGCGAATCGGTGTTGGTCACGGGCTCCACGTTTGCCGGGCTCGACTGGACCGCAGAGAACATCGCGGCGATGGCGATGTCGTTCATCGGCAGCCTGGCGATGTGGTGGCTGTACTTCGACACGATTGCCGAGCGCGGCGCGCACACCATGTCGCATTCGGCGGATCCGGGCCGGCTCGCACGCCTGGCCTACACCTACATCCACGTGGTGCTGGTGGCCGGCATCATCGTCGGGGCGGTGGCCGATGAGTTCGTGCTGGCGCATCCGGTGGGCCACGCCCATGAAGGAACGACGCTGGCGGTGCTGGGCAGCGCGGCGCTGTACCTGCTGGGCAACCTGCTGTTCAAGTGGGCGATCTTCGGGCGGCTGCGCCCGGCGCATGTGGTTGGCTTGGTGGTGCTGGGCGGCGCATGGCTGCCGGCAGGCGAACTGCCAGCGCTCGCAGTCTCCGCGCTGGCGACGGGCGTGCTGTGCGGCACGGCGGCGTGGGAATGGTACGCACGCTCCTGCGAAACGGCGGCCCCCGAAGCGGCACGCAACCCCTAAGTGGTCACCTGAAAATTCCAGTTTCTGGACATTACAAAAGGCCACTCGCAGGCCTACTCTGTCAACCAACATGACAGAACACGAGGGCCCCGCCATGATCGACCTCTACTACTGCGCCACGTCCAACGGCCTGAAGATGGCGCTGTTCTTTGCCGAAACCGGCTTGCCGCATCGCGTCATCCCCGTTGATATCAGTCGGGGTGACCAGTTCAAGCCCGAGTTCCTGGCCATCTCGCCCAACAACAAGATCCCGGCCATGGTCGACCACGACCCGGCCGAGGGGACCGAGCCGGTGGCGCTGTTCGAATCGGGCGCCATGCTGCTTTACCTGGCCGAGAAAACCGGCCAGCTGATGCCCGCCGACCTGCACGGCCGCATGGAAGTGCTCAAGTGGCTGTTCTGGCAGGTGGGCGGCCTGGGGCCCATGGCCGGGCAGATCGGCCACTTCAACGTGTATGCGCCCGAGCGCGTGCCCTACGCCATCGAGCGCTACACCAAAGAGACCAACCGCCTCTACGGCGTGCTCAACCGCCGCCTGGCCGATCGCCCCTACATTGCCGGCAACGACTACACGATCGCCGACATCGCGGCCTATCCGTGGATCGTCCCGCACGCCGGGCATGGTCAGGACCTGAACGACTTCCCGCACCTGCAGCGCTGGTTCGAAGCCGTTGGCGCACGGCCGGCCACGCAGCGCGCTTATGCCGGGGTGGAGCGTGCCTACTCCCGCCGCCGCGAAGACATCTCCGACGACGAGCGCAGCGTGCTGTTCGGCCAGACGGCCAGCTCTGGCGCGCGCTGAACCCTGCGGAGCCTGCGCGCTCCGCCTCCCTTCCAAGTTTGTTCTCTGACAGGAGCCGACCATGCCGGCATCGCTGTGGTGGTTGTGCCTGGGCGCGTTCGCCATCGGCACTGAAGGTTTCATGATCGCCGGCCTGCTGCCGGTGCTGGCCGCAGACCTGGGCGTGAGCGTGCCGGCGGCGGGGCAGCTCGTCACCGTGTTTGCCGTTACGTATGCCGTGGGCTCGCCGGTAATGGCGACGCTGCTCGGTAACGTCGACCGGCGCCGCGTGCTGATCGGCGCGCTGGCCATCTTTGCGGCAGGCAACCTGCTGGCAGCCACCGCGCACGGCTTTGGGCAGTTGATGGCGGCGCGCGTGCTGCTGGCGCTGGCGGCCGGCGTGTTTCTGCCGACGGCCAATGCGGTGGCCACCTCGCTGGTGCCGGCCTCGCGCAGCGGCTCGGCGCTCGCCATCATCACGGGCGGCGGCACGGTGGCGGTGGCGCTCGGCGTGCCGCTGGGCGCATGGATTGCGGCACAGGGCGACTGGCGCTCGACGTTCGTCGCATGCGGTGTGCTGTCGGCACTGGCCACCGCGGGCCTCGCCTTCGGCCTGCCGCGTGCGCTGCCGCACAGCGTGACCACGCTGGCGCAGCGCCTCTCCGTGGCACGCCGCCCCGGCATGCTGGGCGCGCTGGCGGTGTCCACGCTGTGGGCGGCGGGCGGCTTTACGTTCTACACCTACGTCGCACCGTTCTTTGTGCAGGGACTGGGCTTCGCGCCGCAGCACGTGGGCATCGTGCTGTTCCTGGTCGGCAGCTTTGCGGCGCTCGGCACCGGCCTGGGCGGCCACATGACCGACCGCGCAGGCGTGGCGCGCGTGCTGGCGGTCAGCAGCGCGGGCATCGTGCTGGCGTTCTCGGTGCTCTCGCTGTCGGCACAGATGCTGCACGGCACGGTGGCCGGCGCAGTCGCCATCGGCGCGGTCGTGCTGTGGGGCATGGCCGGCTGGGGCTTCGGCCCGGCGCAGGCGACGCGCCTGATCCGCCTCGCGCCCGATGTGTCGCCGATCACGCTGTCGCTGCATGCGTCAGCGGTGTATGTGGGGATCGCGCTGGGGTCGAGCGTTGGCGCGCTGGCTCTGGCGCATGGCGGGCCGGGCATGCTGGGGTGGGCGGCCGCCGCGTGCCATGTGGTGGCGGTGGTGTTGTGGCGCAACAGTGCGCGCCATGAAGCCGCACAGGCAGACGGGCCGACGGCCACATCGATCGCACATTGAGCGCCGGGCCGCCGATGCCATGCTCAAGGTTCCGAGCTCGGCGGGCCGAGCAAAAAGCCTCGCGGTTCGAGCTCCGAGCTCAGCGAGCCGAGCAAAAAGGCTCACGATCCAAGCTCCGAGCTCGGCGAGCCGAGCAAAAAGCCTCACGATCCGAGCTCCGAGCTCGGCGAGCCGAGCAAAAAGCCTCACGATCCGAGCTCCGAGCTCGGCGGGCCGAGCAAAAAGCCTCGCGGTTCGAGCTCCGAGCTCAGCGAGCCGAGCAAAAAGGCTCACGATCCAAGCTCCGAGCTCGGCGAGCCGAGCAAAAAGCCTCGCGATCCGAGCTCCGAGCTCGGCGGGCCGAGCAAAATGCCTCGCGGTTCGAGCTCCGAGCTCGGCGTACCGGCCTCAGGCCCCAGCGGCGGGGGTTTCGCGGTTGGCCCGATTTGCGCGCCGCCCGCCTCGCCGATCCAGGTACGGCAACGCAAACATATAGAGCCCCGTGAACAGCAGCAGCGCCAGCGGCAGCAGCGGCGCGTAGGTGATCCACGCCGGCGGCTGCGCGCCCTTGCTCAGCCCCATGGCGACAAAGTTGGCGATGACGGTGAGCGTGAACGCCATCGACACCCAGCGGTGAAACTGGCGGATTCCGTTGCGGGCGCTCACTTTGCACCTCCGGCGGCCTGGATCATCTTCCAGCCGTTGCCGGCCGGGTCACGAAAGCCGGCATCGACACTGCCAAAGCGCTCGATGGGCTCCTGCGTGAATTCCACGCCGCGCTCGCGCAATTGGGCGTAGGCGGCGCGGCAATCGGCGACGGTCAGCACCAGCGGCGGCATCGCGCCCTTGGCGACCATGGCGCGCAAGGTCTGCGCGGTGGCCTCGTCGTGGATGGGCGGGCCGGGCTGGAACAGGCCGAGCTGAAACGACGGCTGCTCCGGATGCTGCACCGTCAGCCAGCGGTACGGGCCGTTGCGCACGTCGGTGTGCACGCGAAACCCGAGCTTGTCGACATAGAACGCCAGCGCCGCGTCCTGATCATCCACATACAGCCCGACGACATTGATCCCTTGGCTCATCACCGCTCCTTGTTGTTGGTGGGTGACGGATTTGTACCCTCCGCCAGTTGGCGGCGCTTCTCCGAAACTGCTGTGACGAGGTCGGGCCGCTGCGCCGCCTTCAGCACACAGGCGGGCACGCGGTCGAGTTGCTGCTGCGGCGCGGTGGCCTGGGCGTGGCGGCGAAGCTCGCTCGGGCTCTGCCCGGTGATGTCGCGAAAGATGCGGCCGAAGGTGCCGAGGCTTTCCCAGCCCGTGGCGTAGGCGATTTCGATGATGGGCAGGTCGGTGTCGCGCAGCAGGGTGGTGGCCTGCTCGATGCGGCGCGTGAGCAGGTAGCGGTGCGGCGGAATGCCGAAGGCCTGCTTGAACGAGCGCGCGAAATGCGCCGCCGAGACGCCGCTCACCTCGGCCAGCCGCTTGACGGGCCACGCCTCGTGCGAGGCGGCGTCCATGCGGTCTTTGGCGCGCAGCAGGCGGCGCAGCAGCGCGGGGTCTTGCTGCGCGTCGGTGTGTGCCGGTGCCACCGCAGCCTGCCGGTGGCGTCAGCCCAGCTTGAACTCGCCGATGGCGTGCGCGAGCTTGCGCACACCCTCTTCCACCTGTGCCAGCGACGAGGTGGCGTACGACAAGCGGAGCGTCGAGCGATCCGGGTCGACCGGGTAAAACGCCGCACCCGGCACGAACGCCACACCACGCTCGATGGCCACCTTGGCCACATCACCGGCATTACGGCCCGGCAAGGTGCACCACAGGAACATGCCGCCGCGCGGGCGGTTGAAGGTCAGTTCGGTTTCAGGCAGCAGCGCACGCAGGCCGTTGGCCATGGCGTGGGCACGCTCGGCATAGGCGGCACGGGTGCGCGGCAGCACGGTGTCCAGCCGATTGCTGCGCAGGTAGGCGGCGGCCGTGGCCTGCGCAAACGTGGAGGTGTGCGCATCGGCAAACTGCTTGACCATCACCGCGTTGCCCAGCACCGGCTGCGAGGCGATCATCCAGCCCACGCGCAGGCCCGGCGCCACCACCTTCGACAGGCTGCCCAGGTAGATCACACGCCCCTGTGCGCCGTCGGTCTGCTGCGACAGCGCGTACAGCGACGGCGGCGGCGGTGCGTCGAAATACAGATCGCCGTACGGGTCGTCTTCCACGATCAGCAGGTTGTGGCGCACCGCCACGTCCAGCAGGCGCTTGCGGCGCTCCAGGCTCATCAGCGCGCCGCTCGGGTTGCCGAAGTTGGGAATCACGTAGAGGAATTTGGGGCGAGTTGTGGCCGCCCCCGTGGCGAGCACCTTTTCCAGCGCGTCGACATCCAGGCCGTCGCCATCCGTCGGCACGCCGGCCACCTTGGCGCCGTACAGCTTGAACGCCTGGATGGCGGCAAGGAAGGTGGGCGCCTCGGTCAGCACCGTATCGCCCTCGCCGATCAGCACCTTGCCCAGCAGATCCAGCCCTTGCTGCGAACCGGTGGTGACGAGGATGTCGGTGTTGGCGACGGTGGCGCCGCGCGAGGTCATCAACGTGACGATGGCCTCACGCAGCGGCTCGAAGCCCTCAGTGGCGCCGTATTGCAGGGCGCGGGCGGCGTCGGTGGTGAGCGCGCTGTCGGCGGCGGCCTTCAGGCCTTCCACGTCAAACAGGGCGGCATCCGGAAAGCCGCCAGCAAACGAGATCAGGCCCGGCTTGCCGAGCACCTTGAACAACTCGCGGATGGCGGAGGTTTCAACGTTTTGCAGGCGGGGTGCCAGCAGCGATTGCAGGAATTCCATGGCGTGCGTGTCTCTGTAGTTCGAGTGCCCGCCACTTTACGTGATGTGCGCCGCGTGCGCATGCCAACACGGCGTCACAGCCGTGACTAGAATGCCGCCACCGAACCGGTAAAAAGGAGCCCCGCATGGCCGTCCGACGCATCGTCCCGAACCTGCATGCTGCCGCTCCGGCACGTGCCCGCGCGTTCTATGTCGAACTGCTCGAACTGGAAGCGGTGATGGACCACGGCTGGATCGTCACCTTTGCCGACGCGGCCAATACGATGACGCCACAGGTCAGCATTGCGAGCGAAGGCGGAAACGGTACGCCGGTGCCTGCGCTGTCGGTGGAAGTGGACGACGTCGATGCGGTGCATGCGCGGGCCGTCTCGTTGGGTCTGGAGATCGTCTACCCGCTCGTTGACGAGCCGTGGGGCGTGCGCCGCTTTTACGTGCGCGATCCGTTCGGCAACGTGATCAACATCCTGGCGCACCGTTGACGCGGCTGCATCGAAGAAAAACGCCCGCATGCCAAAGAGGCGATGCGGGCGCGGCAGTGCCGGTTGATGACTACCGGTGGTTGCCGTTGTGGGTGCGCTTGTCCTGGTGTGCGCTGCCGTTCTTATCCTTGTCGACAACGCGCGTGATGCCGCCCGTGGCGGGCGGGTCACTGGCCGGGAACGTGTCTTCCACGGCTTTTTCCACCAGCTCCTCACGCTTCTCTGCGTGCGGATGCTTCTCTTTCTTGCCTTTCTCCATGGCGCCCTCCTGTTTCAAGCGTGGTTGACGACACGCAAGCGAACGGCGTGCCCGAGCACCTCAACTGAGCGCTCAATACTCTTCCCAGTACGGACGCGAACCGTAGTACTCGTGCACTGACTGCGCCCAGGTCGGATCGGCCATCGTGGGCCAGCTGTCCTTGTCGAAGCCTGGCGCCGCCTCAAGACGATCCTTGTTGGCGTCGAGCACGAAGCACTTGCGGTCCACGTCGAGCGACATGGCGCTCCACGGCACGGCAAACAGCTTGTCGCCAATGCCCAGGAAGCCGCCCACCGACATCACCGCGTAGGCGATCCGGCCGCGCTGCACGTCGAGCATGATGTCGGTGATCTTGCCGAGGTCTTCCCCATTGAGGTTGACGACGCGATTGCCCTCCAGCGTATCGGCCGCCATCAGTTCCGGGCCGGGGCCAGCCGAATCGGCATCGGCGCGCCCGATGATGCGCATGCGTACACCGGCGGTGGTTCCCACACCAGTGGCGGTACCGGTGCCCAGCGTGGTGCCGGTTGTCGTGGTTTGCATAGCAGTTACCTCCCATCAATCAGTTGACGTTCAGGATGATGTGCGGCGGCCACGCAATTGCGCGGCCTCTGTCGCACGTAACCACCTGTGTCAGCACGAAGCTTGCCTGCGCCGCATCGACTGCAGAGACGCGCGTGCGGCATGCCGCTTGCTCGACGGTTCGGCGTACTCAAACCAGAACCCCTACCGGAGAGCCCCATGAACAAAGCGGAAATCCCTGTGGCGCAACGCGCTGTGCTGTCGATGCTGCTGGACGATCACCGCGAGGTGAAAAAACTGTTCAAGACGTTCCAACAGGAGAAAGACAAAGCCACCGGCGAGCAAATCGTGCGCGAAGCGTGTGAAAAGTTGACCGTCCATACGCAGCTTGAGGAAGAGGTGTTCTACCCGTTCGTGCGCGACAACGGCGGCGAAGCGTTCAAAGACCTTGTCGACGAAGCCGTGGTGGAGCACGCCACCGCAAAGGACCTGATCAAGCAGTTGAACGGCATGCATGCGGGCGACGACCTGTTCGCGGCCAAGTTCACCGTGCTGGCCGAGTACGTCTCGCACCACGTGGAAGAGGAAGAGACCGAACTCTTTCCCAAGCTCGTCCGTCAGCACATCGACCTGACACCGCTGCAGGAACCCATGACCGCGCGCAAGGAAGCCCTGCTCGCCGAGACCGCCAGCTGACGACCCACCACCCGATACCGGACCGACACCATGCAAGCCACCGTCTGCGATTTCCTCGTCGCCCGCCTGTATGACTGGGGGGTGCGGCGCATCTTTGGCTACCCCGGCGACGGCATCAACGGCATGTTCGGGGCCCTGCAGCGCGCCGGCGGCAAGATCGAGTTCGTGCAGGTGCGGCATGAAGAAATGGCCGCCTTCATGGCCTCGGCACACGCCAAGTTCACGGGTGAACTGGGCGTGTGCATGGCGACGTCCGGGCCGGGCGCCACGCACCTCATCACGGGCCTGTACGACGCGCGACTCGACCACATGCCTGTGCTGGCGATTACCGGGCAGCAGGCGCGCACGGCGGTCGGTGGTCACTACCAGCAGGAGGTCGATCTAGCGGCGATGTTCCGCGACGTGGCGGGCGCGTTTGTCCACCAGGCCAGCATGCCGGCACAGGTGCGGCACCTGCTGGATCGTGCAGTGCGCATCGCCATCGGGCAGCGCCGGGTGACGGCGTTGGTGCTACCAAACGATCTGCAGGAAATGCCCTACGCAGAGCCGCCGCGCGCGCATGGCACGGTGCACTCGGGCGTCGGCTACAGCGCGCCGAGCGTGATACCGCAAGCGGCCGATCTGGAACGCGCGGCGGACATCCTCAACAGCGGCCGCCGGGTGGCGATGCTTGTCGGCGCAGGTGCCCTCGGGGCCAGCGCAGAAGTGGCAGCCGTGGCGGAAACGCTCGGCGCGGGCGTGGCCAAGGCGCTGCTCGGCAAGGCCGTGTTGCCCGACGAATTGCCCTATGTGACCGGCGCCATCGGCCTGCTCGGCACCGAGCCGAGCTGGGAGCTGATGAACCATTGCGACACGCTGCTGATGGTCGGCTCCGGCTTTCCCTATGCTGAGTTCCTCCCCAAGGAAGGCCAGGCGCGCGGCGTACAGATCGACCTGGACCCCGGCATGCTGGGGCTGCGCTATCCGATGGAGGTCAACCTCGTCGGCGACAGCGCGCAGACGCTGCGTGCGCTGCTGCCGCTGCTTCAGCGCAAGACCGATCGCTACTGGCCCGACCGCATTGCCCGCTGGAACGAGAGTTGGTGGAAGACGCTGGAAGAGCGCGCGCTGCAGCCGGCCTATCCCGTCAACCCGCAGCGCGTGCTGTGGGAGCTGTCACCCAAGCTGCCGGACAACGTGATCGTCACCAGCGACTCCGGCACCTGCGCCAACTGGTATGCGCGCGATCTCAAGTTCAAGCCCGGCATGATGGGCTCGCTCTCGGGCGGGCTGGCCTCGATGGGCGCGGCGGTGCCGTACGCGATTGCCGCCAAGTTTGCGTACCCCGATCGCCCTGTCATCGCACTCGTGGGCGACGGCGCCATGCAGATGAACAACATGGCCGAACTCATCACCGTGTCGAAATACTGGAAGCGGTGGAAGTCTCCCAAGTGGATCAGCATGGTGCTCAACAACCAGGATCTGAACGAAGTCACCTGGGAGCAGCGCGTGATGGAAGGCGACCCGAAATTCCCGGCGTCACAGGACATCCCTGACGTGCCGTATCACCGCTTTGCCGAGTTGATCGGGTTGAAGGGCATTTACGTCGACAACCCCGACCAGCTTGCCGGTGCGTGGGACGAAGCGCTCAACGCAGACCGCCCCGTGGTGCTGGAAGTGAAGACCGACCCCGATGTGCCGCCGCTGCCGCCGCACGTGACGCTGCAGCAGGCGCGCAACTTTGCGACGGCCCTGGCGTACGGCGACCCGGATGCCAGTGGTGTGCTGCGCGGGACGGCGCGGCAGGTGTTGTCGGCGTTGTTTCCGGTGCATAGGGACAAGGAGTGAGCTGCGGGCACCACGCCGTAGAGCTAAACCTCAGCACTGCAAGCGGCGTGGGTCGCGTCGTGATGGTGCTCACGCAGCGCGCCTGGAATGCCGGTGCCCGCCAGCCCATCGGCTGCCAGCCATGCCGCAGTGGCGGCAGCGGCACGGTCGATCAGTTCGCCGCAGCGGGCGTAGTCGTAGGGCGACACGTCGAGGGGGCACAGGGGCGGCACGACGGCAATGGGCACCTGCCCGGCCCAGCGCTCCAGGTCTTGCACAAGCTGACGCGCGACCAGCAGTGACAAGGCGTTCAGCGCGTGCTCGATGGCACTGCGCGGGGCGCGGCGGTCCGCACACGCGAATCCCGCCGGCAATACGACGACGCGTGTGGCGCCCAGCCGGATGGCCGCGGAGATTGGCGTGTTGTTGGCGACGCCGCCGTCGATCAACAGGCGATCACCAATGCGCACGGGCGGAAACACGCCGGGAATGGCGGCGCTGGCCAGCACGGCCGGCACGATGGCGCCAGACGACAGCACCACCTCGGCGCCGGTGCGCATGTCGGTGGCCACGACGTGCAGGGGCAGCGTGGCCGCTTCCAGCAGAGTCTGCGCGAAATGCCGGGTCAGCAGGCGCTGCAGGCCAGATGCATCGACGAGGTGTTCCCGTTGTCCGCCCAGGATGCCCAGCATGCTGAACATCGCCCGCCAGGACCACGGCATCACGTCGGCGCGCCGCACACCGCGCCACAGCGCCTCGAGCTGCGCCGTGCCCGCCGCGTGCGGATGGCACGCAAAAAAGGCCGCGTTGATGGCGCCGGCTGAGGCGCCCACCACCATGTCCGGGATCACGCCCGAAGCCACCAGCTCCCGCAGCATGCCAGCCTCGATGGCGCCGAGGCTGCCGCCGCCGGCAAAGACAAACGCCGTTCGTTCCACTCTGCCCATGATCGATGCCGCGTTGCAGCAAAAGAGTCCCAGCCGGTCAATCCAGGGACGACTGGAACTAGAGTAGGTCTGCCCTGCCGTTGCGGCTAGTCGACCAATCAGCGGCGACGAGGGGCGATCAGCGGGCTTGCCGCGCGGCGTCGGCCAGGGGCTTCCAGTGCAGAAAGCCGAACAGCAACGTCAGCAGCACGCTGTCGAACAGCGGTCCGTTGTGCAGCGCGACCTTGCGAAAGCACAGCACCACTTCCAGCAGATGCGCAGCCAGCAACACCAGCGCCACGATGCGCAGCCAGCCAATCGCGTCGGCCGACAGCGGCAGTGGCGTGGCATAGCTCGCCAGCGCAATGCCATACACGGCGAGCAGGACGATCTTGCTGAGGACGTTGAACATGCCAGGACTCCAGAGGGACGGTGATTCCGATGCCGTGCAGCATACCGGCCACCGCGGTCCCTCCGGCCGCTTCAAACACCTGGATAGACGCCGCCCTCCACCCGGCGATATCGGCAGGCCGCAGGCGCTCAGGCCGTCGCCGGGCCGAACCACCGCTGCAACGCCTCCTGCAGCCCCTCGGTCGTTCCGTCTCCGACCCACGCCACGTGGCCGTCAGGACGGATCAGCACCGCAGCAGGTGCGGACACTGTGCCAACCACCGGCAGCGTCCAGGCTCCCGCATGGCGGGCGTCGACCCGCCGCATGCGATCGGCCCATGGCGCGATGTCGATGGCATCCGCCGGGCCGAAGTTGAGCAGCACCGCGCCCGCCGCGTGCAACAGCTGGAAGACGCGCACCGTGCCCTCGGCGGTCTCCAGGTCGAGATCGGGCATGCGGCGGCCAAGCAGCGGATGGCCCTCGCCGAGGTCGTAGCGAACATCGAGTGCGGAGATCATCCCAACGAGCCGCCTGCGTGGTTCATCCATGCGAAACAACTCCGACGTGATCTCGCTCAGCGCCTTAGAGCGTTCGTCCTGGCGAAGCAACACCACCTGCGCCAGCGTATTGCGCAACGTGCGCGCGGCAACGGGATGGCGCTCCGCGTGGTAGCTGTCGAGCAGGCTGTCGGGCGCCGCCCGTTTGATGACCGCGGCCAGCTTCCAGCCCAGATTCACGGCATCCTGCATACCCATGTTCAGGCCCTGCCCACCCATGGGCGGATGCACGTGCGCGGCGTCGCCTGCCAGCAGCACGCGTCTGTCGCGGTAGGCCACGGCCTGGCGGGCCGTATCGGAGAACCGTGAGATCCAGTTTGGGCGATGCGCGCCGAAGTCGGTGCCATAGACGGCGATGAGCGCCTCGCTCAAGTCCGCCAGCGTGGGCGCATTGTCGGTGCCGAGTTGTCGCTCCGTCAGCACGACGCGGACACAGTTGCCATCTTCCATGGGCGCAACGGCGTGCCTGCCGATGGCGTCGTATTTGAAGCCAAAGGGCGGTGGCGTCTGCCTGGTGTGCACCTCGGCGATCAGCCAGCTGGTCGTGGCGTCCCAGCCTGCAAACTCAATGCCGGTGGCCTTGCGGACAGCGCTGCGCCCGCCATCGCAGCCAACGAGGTATTGCGCCCCCAGCACCTCGCCGTCGGACAGCGTGACGTCGACGCCCCAGTCGTCCTGCAGGAAGCCGGTCACCTCGCGCTCGCGATAGAACGGCACGCCAAGCTCGCTCACCCACTCCGCCAGGATGCGCTCGGTATGGTGCTGCCACAGGCCGAGCACATAGTTGTGCCGGGTGGGAAAGTCGCTGATGTCCAGCGGGTTCTCGCCGAAATGCACGACGGGATAGGTCTTGCCCTGCGAGACAAAGCGCTCGGCTACACCGCGCTGGTCGAGCACCTCGACGGAGCGCGCATGCAGGCCCAGCGCACGCACGCCAACCACGTCCTGGTTGGCGCGGCGCTCGACAATGGCGACGTCAATCCCGGCCAACGCCAGCTCCGCCGCGAGCATGAGCCCCGTCGGTCCGCCGCCGGCAATCACCACGGCATGCCCGCTCATTTCACACCTCCGGCCGGCATCACCACGGCACTGCCCTGCGCTTCAAACGTCGATGGCATCACACGCATGTCTCGCCCTCCTTTCGGTCGGTTTCAAGATTGGGGGGCGATGCTACTGCGGCCGCCGGGGCTTCCCGCAAGCCCCAGGGGCCGCGGTATACTTGAAACAACGGTGGAGCGAGGCCTTGTTTGGCGAAGCGCACACCACGAAAAAAGGCCGTCCCGAAGGACGGCCTTTTCTGTTTCTGCGTCTGCCGAAACTTATTCGACAGTCACCGATTTCGCCAGGTTACGCGGCTTGTCGACGTCCGTGCCGCGCGCCAGTGCCGTGTGATACGCCAGCAGTTGCAGCGGCACCACGTGCAGGATCGGCGAGAGCTGCCCGTAGTGCTCCGGCATGCGGATCACCTGGATGCCGTCGCTCGACTGGATATGCGTGTCGGCATCGGCAAACACGTACAGCTTGCCGCCGCGCGCACGCACTTCCTGGATGTTCGACTTGAGCTTTTCGAGCAGCGCGTCGTTCGGCGCCACGGTCACGACGGGCATCTGCTCGGTCACCAGGGCCAGCGGGCCATGCTTGAGTTCGCCGGCGGGGTAGGCCTCGGCGTGGATGTACGAGATTTCCTTGAGCTTGAGCGCGCCTTCCAGGGCGATCGGGTAATGCAGACCGCGACCGAGGAACAGCGCGTTTTCACGGCGGGCAAACTCTTCCGACCACGCGATGATCTGCGGCTCCAGCGCCAGCACCGCATTCAGCGCGGACGGCAGGTGACGCAGATGGCGCAGCGCGTCTTCTTCCTGCTCGGCGTTCAGATGGCCGCGCAGCTTGGCGAACGTCAGCGCCAGCATGTACAGCGCGGCCAACTGCGTGGTGAACGCCTTGGTCGACGCCACGCCGATCTCGGTGCCGGCGCGCGTGAGGAACTTGAGCTGCGTCTCGCGCACCATGGCGCTGGTCGCCACGTTGCAGATGGCCAGCGTATGCGTGTGGCCCAGTTCACGTGCGTGACGCAGTGCGGCCAGCGTGTCGGCGGTTTCGCCCGATTGCGAGATCACGACGACGAGCGCGTTCGGGTTGGGCACCGTCTCGCGGTAGCGGTACTCGCTGGCGACTTCCACCTGCGTCGGGATCTTGGCGATCGATTCAAGCCAGTACTTGGCCGTGCAGCCCGAGTAGTAGCTCGTGCCGCAAGCCAGGATCAGCACGCTGTCGACCTTGGGCAGCACCGCGGCCGCCTCGGGGCCAAACAGGTCCGGCCCGAAGCCTTGCACGCCTTCCAGCGTATCGCCAAGCGCGCGCGGCTGCTCGAAGATTTCCTTCTGCATGAAGTGGCGGAAGGGCCCAAGTTCAACGGCGGCGGCGTAGGTGCCGACTTCCTTCACTTCGCGCTCGACGATCTTGTCGTTTGCATCGGCCACGGTGAAGCCGTCGCGGGTGAGTTCCACCACGTCGCCTTCTTCCAGATAGGCCATGCGGCTGGCGGTACCGGCCACGGCCAGCGCGTCGGATGCGAGGAACGATTCGTTCTCGCCGATCGCCACCACCAGCGGCGAGCCGGCGCGCGCACCCACCACCACATCGGGGTTGTCACGGGCAAACACGGCAATCGCATAGGCGCCGTGCAAGCGCTTGACCGACGCACGCACCGATGCAAACAGATCACCGCGCGTGGCGCTGCTCGGGTAGGTGTAGGCCTGGTGGATCAGGTGCGCGACGACTTCCGTATCCGTCTGCGATTCAAAGCCGTAGCCGACGGCCTTCAGTTCTTCGCGCAGCGATTCGTAGTTTTCGATGATGCCGTTGTGCACCAAGGCGATGGTGTCGCCCGAGAAATGCGGGTGCGCGTTGACGGTGTCCGGCCGGCCATGCGTGGCCCAGCGGGTGTGCGCGATGCCGATGGCGCCATCCAGGTGGCTCGTCTGTGCCTGGGCATCCAGATCGGCCACGCGCGAAACGGTGCGCGCGCGCTGTAGCTGGCCATCACGCTGAACGGCAACGCCGCATGAGTCGTAGCCGCGGTATTCCAGGCGGCGCAGGCCTTCGATCAGGACGGGAACGATATTGCGCGTGGAAACCGCGCCAACGATACCGCACATGTTGATTTCTCCAGTTGGGGTGCGGCCGCACGCTCAATGTGCGCCGCACTCGGTAATTCAGTATCGATGCTCGTGCGCCGAAGCGGCATCCGCTGTTCGGCGCAGGAGAAACCCTGTCAGCCTGCCTTCTTTTGCTTGACCGGGCGCTGCCAGCTGTCGATGGTGACCTGCCGGGCCCGCGAGACCGTCAGCTTGCCCTCGGGCGCGTCCTTGGTCAGCGTGGTGCCGGCACCCAGCGTCGCGCCCTTGCCAACGCGCACCGGCGCCACGAGCTGCGTGTCGGAACCGATGAAGGCGTCGTCTTCGATGATGGTGCGGAATTTGTTCGCGCCGTCGTAGTTGCACGTGATGGTGCCCGCGCCGATGTTGACGCGCGAGCCGACCGTGGCGTCGCCCACGTAAGCAAGGTGGTTGGCCTTGCTGTGTGCCGCGACCTGGCTGTTCTTGACCTCGACAAAGTTGCCGATGTGCACGTCTTCGGCCAGCTCGGTGCCGGGGCGCAGGCGCGCGTACGGGCCGATGCGCGAGTCGGCGCCAACCTTGGCGCTCTCGATGTGGCAGAACGGCAGGATCTCGGCACCGGCCTCGATGGCGGCATCGCGGATCACCGCATTGGCGCCGATGCGCACGCCGTCAGCCAGCGTGACATCGCCCTCGAAGATGCAGTTGACGTCGATCACCACGTCGCGGCCGCAGGTGAGCTTGCCGCGCACGTCGATGCGCGCCGGGTCGATCAGCGTCACGCCGTCTTCCAGCAGTTGCTGCGCGAGGTTGCGCTGGTGAATGCGCTCAAGCTCCGCCAATTGCACCTTGCTGTTCACGCCCAGCGTTTCCCACTCGGCCAGCGGATGCGCGGAGGTGATGTGCACGCCTTCGCTGGCGGCGCGCTCGATGACGTCGGTCAGGTAGTACTCGCCCTGCGCGTTGTCGTTGGAGAGCGTGGCGAGCCAGTTCTTGAGCTTGGCCGTCGGGCATACCAGGATGCCGGTGTTCACTTCGTGAATGGCCAGTTGCGTCTCGTTGGCGTCTTTCTGCTCGACGATGCGCGTGATGCGGCCGGCGGCATCGCGCACGATGCGGCCGTAGCCGGTCGGGTCGCCCAGATGCACGGTCAGCACGCCCAGGTGGTCGTTGCCGGCGGCGCCCACCAGGGCGCTCAGCGTCTCGGCACGGGTGAGCGGCACATCACCGTAGAGCACCAGCGTGGGCACGCTCTCGTCGAGCTGGTCCACGGCCTGCATGACGGCGTGGCCCGTGCCCAGTTGCTTGTCTTGCGTGGCGAAGGCGATGTCGGGCGCGCCGACCATCTCGCGCACCCGATCCCCGCCGTGGCCGACCACCACCACCAGCCGCGTCGGCGACATGGTGCGTGCGGTTTCAATGACGTGTGCCAGCAGCGGTTTGCCGGCCAGGGGGTGCAGCACTTTCGGCAGGGCGGAGCGCATGCGTTTGCCCATGCCTGCAGCCAGGATGACGATATTCACAAGGAGGTTCCTAGAGTGACTCGAAGCGATAGCCTGCGAGGGGTTGCCGGCACCGGGAATGGCTGCCTGAAACCCACCGCCCGCCACCTCCCCTCAGGATGGCCGGACCGCCTGCAAACCCTTCTGCGGGGCGCTTTTGCGGCGTATAAGACACAGATGGAAAAATTCTAGCATGGGGCCCACCCTCCCCCAGAACCGGTCAAATGGTGGAATTGTTGCAATCGCGCCATGACCGAGACGGGTAGCCCGCTGGCCGGTCAGGCGGATGGCGGACGCCCGGCATGGCGCGCCCGCCACATGGGGAGAGGGTCACATGGGGAGCGGGCCACGCTCAGCCTGCGGCCACCTCGCCCGGCACGGCTTGCTCGGCGGGCTTGTCGCCCGGTTTGCGCTCAAACCGCACGAACTCGATGCGGTCGTCATGCGAGCCGGCAAACACCAGCGGGGCCTGGTCGTAGGCTGTCTGGCCGAACAGCGCGTCTTCGCCGATCTTCGCCAGGCCCGTGGTCAGGCCGTTGAAGTCGAACAGGTCGGTATCGGCCAGGTGCGACGGCACGACGTTCTGCAGCGATGCGAAGATGTTGTCGATGCGGCCCGGCGTCTGGCGCTCCCACTCCAGCAGCATCTCCTTGACCTTCTTGCGCTGCAGGTTTTCCTGCGAGCCGCAGAGGTTGCACGGAATGATCGGAAATTCCATCGCGCGGGCGTAGGAAGCAATGTCCTTTTCCGCGCAATAGGCGAGCGGCCGGATGACGATGTGGTCACCGTTGTCGGTGGCCAGCTTGGGGGGCATCGACTTCATCTTGCCGCCGAAGAACATGTTCAGGAAGAACGTGTTGACGATGTCGTCGCGGTGGTGGCCCAGCGCGATCTTGTTGGCACCCAGTTCCTTGGCCGTGCGGTAGATCACGCCGCGGCGCAGGCGTGAGCACAGCGAGCACGTCGTCTTGCCCTCGGGCACCTTCTCTTTGACGATCGAATACGTGTCCGCCTCGACGATCACATATTCCACGCCCAGCTTTTTCAGGTAGTTGGGCAGCACTTCTTCCGGAAAGCCGGGCTGCTTCTGGTCGAGGTTCATGGCGATCAGCTTGAAGTCGACCGGCGCGCGCTTCTGCAGCGCCATCAGCACCGACAGCATCGTGTACGAATCCTTGCCGCCGGACAGGCACACGAGGATGGTGTCGCCGTCTTCGATCATCTTGAAGTCGCCGATGGCGCGGCCAACCTGCGACTGCAGACGGGTTTCGAGGCGGTGGAAATTATTGGAAAACGTCATGGCATATCGACCCCGCCAGCGCTGAATAATGGCCGAACGGGCGTCAAATCGTGAGGAAAATCAGCATTTTAGCGCGCGCGGGGCGCCGTCTGCAGGGTCGCGCGAACAGGCCTAGAATCGTTTGCCTATCTTCGGCTCGATGGAAACGAACCCCATGACGACAGCAATGCGGATTCTGGTGCTTGGCGCCGGTGGCACCGGCGGTTATTTCGGCGGGCGGCTCGCCCAGGCGGGCGCGGACGTGACCTTCCTGGTGCGCCCCGCGCGTGCGGCGCGGTTGCGCGAACACGGTCTCGTGATCCGCAGCCCGCACGGCGATGCGCAATTGCCTGTGCAGACCCTCACCGCAGACCAGGCCGCGGCCTGGGGCCGTGCCGACCTGGTGCTGCTGAGCTGCAAGGCCTACGATCTGGAAGACGCCATCACGGCCATCCGCCCCGCGGTGGGTGAACGCACGGTCGTGCTGCCGGTGCTCAACGGGCTCGCGCATCTGGAACGGCTCGATGCCGCCTTTGGTGAATCGCGCGTGCTGGGTGGGCTGTGCCACATCAGTGCGACGAGCGCGCCCGATGGTGCGGTGCTGCACCTGAGCAACGGCCAGGGCCCTGCCGTGCACTCGATCACCTTTGGCGAGCGCACGCCGCATGCGCCCCGCGAGCGCACCGAGGCGATTCGCGATGTATTTGCCACGGCCAATTTTGATTCCGTGCTGGCCGAGAACGTCATGCAGGACATGTGGGAGAAATTCACCTTCCTCACTTCGCTGGCGGCAATGACGTGCCTGATGCGGGCGACGGTGGGAGAGATTGTCGCCACGGATGAGGGCGCTGCGCTGAACGAGGCGATGTTCACCGCGTGCGAGCGTGTCGCAGCGGCGTCGGGCTATCCGAATCGGCAGGCTGCGCGCGAGCGTGGGTTGAATGTGCTGACGCAGGCTGGGTCGCCGCTGACGGCATCGATGCTGCGAGATCTGGAGAGTGGTGCGCGGGTGGAGGCGGATCACATCGTGGGGGACATGCTGCGCCGTGGGCGGGCGTTGGGCGTGGATGTGTCGCTGCTGCGGGTGGCGTTTGCGCATTTGCAGGCTTATCAGCAGCGGTTGTTGCGGGCTGCCGTTTGATTGTTTTGTGTTTGGGGTTCATCCCCGGTTTCATCCCCTGCCGGGGCTGACTCACTTTCTTTGTCTTGCCAAAGAAAGTAAGCAAAGAAAGGCGCGCCCGAGATGGCGACCCCCTCCTTGAATTTTTGTCGCGGGGAGGGGAAGGAGCCAAACTCGCTGCGCTCAGACAAGGCTCCTTCCTTGATCCTCCCCGCGACAAAAATCCAAGGCGCCATCTAGGGCAAGGAAAAGCAAACCGTCTACTGCCAGCGGCGCCACTCTGGATCGCTGCTTGTCATTTGCCTATTGCCAACCGCCACCCAACGCCTGCATGAGCGCGGCGGAGTCGAGCAGCCTGTCGGCTTGGCTCTGCACCTGTTGCAGCGTGGCCTGGTCGACCTGACGCTGAGCGTCCAGCAACGTTAGCGTGCTGATGCCGCCGGCGGCGTGGCGGGCTTGGGCGGCGCGCAGGGTCTGTTGCGCCTGGTCGGTTGCCAGCGCTCTGGCCTGCAGCGTTTGGGCGTCGTTGTGCACGGCGTGCAGGGCGTCGGCCACTTCTTGCAGACCTTGCAATACGGCTTGCTTGTAGGCGGCGCCGGCCGCGTCGTAGGCGGCTTCGGCTTCGCGCTTTTTGGCGCGCAGGGTACCGCCGTGGAAGATTGGCTGCGTGAGCCCTGCGCCGAGGTTCCAGATGCTCGATCCGGCGCCGAGAAGGTTGCGGAAGCTGGTGGTTTCCGAACCTAGCCCTGCGGACAAAGTGATGCGCGGGAACAGGTTGGCCGTGGCGACACCCACATTGGCGCTGGCTTCGTGCCACATTGCCTCAGCAGCGCGGATGTCGGGGCGGCGCTGCGCGAGTGTGGACGGCAGCGACACCGGCAGCGGGTCCGGCAGATGCAGCGCGTCAAGCGACGGCAACTCCGGCAACCCGGCGCCAGGTTCGCGGCCCAGCAACACCGATAGACGATGCCGCTGCTGCGCAGCCTGTTGCACGAGCGGCGGCAACGTGGCGTCGGTTTGCGCGACAAGCGTGCGCTGCGAGAACGCATCGACCTGCGCAACGCCACCAAGGCTGAGGCGGCGCTCCGTGATCTCCAACTGCCTGCGCTGCTCGGCCGCCAATCGTTGCGTGGTGGCGATCTGCGCCTCCAGCGCGGCAATCCGCACCGTCGTCGTCACCACATTGCCTGCCAGAGACAGCCGCGCCGCTTCCAGTTCATAACGCTGCGTATCGACCTGGGCTTGCGATGCCTCCAGCGCCCGGCGCACGCCGCCGAAAATATCCAGCGCATACGACACCGACAGCGACGCCGAATACAACGTGAACGGCCCCGGCTTGGGCGTGTTGAATCCGAACGCCTCCGGGTTGATCTGCTGACGCACCGCCGACACGGTGCCATCCACCGACGGCAGCGCATAGCCGAACTGCGCCTGCGCTTCGGCCTGCGCCTGACGCAAGCGCGCCTGCGCCTGCGCCACGGACGGGCTCGCCCGCAACGCCTCGTCCACCAATGCGTCGAGCCCGGGCGATCGGAACAGGTGCCACCAATCGGCCGGCACGTTGGCATCGACAAGATGCTGCGCTTCGCCGCCAACAACGGGCGCGGATGCGGTTTCCCGCGACACAGGCTGTGCGGAATAGGCCGCGGCCGCAGGACCGCCCGGCGTCTTGAAGTCAGGTCCGACGGCACAGCCTCCCACACCCAGCGCGGCAACAATCACAACACCAAGCAACCGCTCACCACCCACCAGCGCTTGCCCTAACGCCAGCAAACGCTGCCAGACGGTTTGGCCGTACCCTGCCCTAGATGGCGCCTTGAATTTCTGTTGCAGAGAGGAAAAAGGAAGGGAAACTGTCTGAGCGCAGCG
>NZ_JBQEPR010000001.1:21820-1329948 GCF_052045895.1 Ralstonia sp. 22111
GCCTTTCTTTGCTTACCTTTCTTTGGCAAGACAAAGAAAGTAAGTCGGCCCCGGCAGGGGACGAAACAAGGGATGCACCACCAGCGTCAGCACGTCGAATCCACAGCGTCCACATAGCCACCTCAATCCAACGTCTTGCGATAAAACCGCAACGCCACCCCCAACACCACCACCGTAAACACCATCAACGGCCAGATGCTCGGCCACAGCTCAAACCAGCCGTTGCCCTTGAGCAAAATGCCGCGCGTGAGCCGGTTGAAGTACGTCATGGGCAGCAGGTTGCCGATCACTTGCGCCCACTTCGGCATGCCCACGAACGGGAACATGAAACCCGAGAGCAGGATGTTGGGCAGGAAATAGAAGAACGTCAGTTGCGTCGCCTGCAGCTGGTTCTGCGCGAGCGACGACAGCGTGATCCCCACCGTCAGGCTCGCCACGATAAACAGCAGCGCCGACACGTAGACCATCCACACGCTGCCGACAAACGGCACGTGGAAAACGAAGACCGCCATCAGCAGGATGATCGTCACCTGCACCAGCCCGATGAAGATGTATGGGACGATCTTGCCCGTCATCACCTCCAGCGGATGCACCGGGGTGGCGAGCAGGTTTTCCATCGTGCCGCGCTCGCGCTCGCGCGTCATGGCCAGGCCCGTCATCATCACCATGGTCATCGTGAGGATGGTGCCCATCAGGCCGGGGATGATGTTGTACTGCGTGATGCCTTCCGGGTTGTAGAGCTTGTGGATACGCACATCGAACGGCGATGCGGTGCTCGCGGAGCCGCCCGCGCCACCTGCCAGCGGTGACAACGCGCCCTTCATATCCTTGCTGACGACACCCTGCACCAGTTGCGAAAGCGAGGCCACGGCCAGGCCAGTAGCGGCGGGGTCGGTGGCATCGGCTTCCACGAGCAGCGAGGGCTTCTCGCCGCGCACGAGCTTGCGCGTGAAGTCCGGCGGGATCGATACGACAAACTGCAGCTGTCCCTTGGCCAACGCCTCGCGCCCCGCGGTTTCGTCCGGCAGCGTGGTTGCCAAGTCGAAGTAGTCGGAGTTGCGCATGCTGGCCAGGAAGCTACGCGTGAACTCGCTCTGGTCTGCGGCAATCACGCCGGTCAGCAGGTGCTTCGGGTCGGCGTTGATGGCAAAGCCGAACAGGAACAGCTGCATGATCGGAATGCCGATCATCATGGCGAACGTCACGCGGTCGCGGCGCAGTTGGAGGAACTCCTTGAGCACCACGCTCCACCAGCGCACGAACGAAAAGCGATTGCCGTCCGGCTTCATGGCTGCGCCCCGTAGTTGTCGGAGGAGCGCTTCATCATGTGGATGAACACGTCTTCGAGGCCGGTGTTGATGGGATCGGCGCGCATGCCAGATTCCCCGGCGAGCTTGCGCAACGTGCCCTCCAGCGCTTGCGCATCGGCGCCGGTCACGTGCAGCACCGAACCAAACGCGACGGTCTGATCCACGCCGGGCTGCCCTTCCAGCTTGCGGCCCAGCTCAACCACATTGCCACCCGAGACCTCCCACGTCGACAGGCGCTGCCCGGCGATCACCTCATCGGCAGTACCGTGTGCGAGCAGTTCGCCATACGCGATGTAGGCGAGCTTGTGGCAGCGCTCGGCCTCGTCCATGTAGTGCGTGCTGACGAGCACCGAGATGCCCTCCGCCGCCAGCCGGTGCAGTTCTTCCCAGAAGTCGCGGCGCGCTTTCGGGTCGACGCCGGCGGTGGGCTCGTCGAGCAGCAGCAGTTCGGGCTTGTGGAGCATGCAGGCGGCCAGCGCCAGGCGTTGCTTCCAGCCGCCCGACAGCGAGCCCGCGAGTTGCTTGGCGCGCGATGCCAGCCCGAGGTTCTCGAGCGCGTTGTCCACCGCCTCTCGCCGATTGGGCATCTCGTACAGGCGCGCGACGAAATCCAGGTTCTCGCGAATGGAAAGATCATCCCAATACGAGAACCGCTGCGTCATGTAGCCGACGCGCCGCTTGATCTGCGCCGACTGCTTGAGGATGTCGTACCCCAGGCACGAGCCGCTGCCGCTGTCGGGCGTCAGCAGCCCGCACATCATGCGGATTGACGTGGTCTTGCCGCTGCCGTTGGGGCCCAGAAAGCCGAAGATCTCACCGCGCGCGACTTGCATGGAGAGGTCTTTCACAACGTGCTTGTCGCCGAAGTGCTTGTTCAGGCCTCGCACGTCGATGGCGTAGTCGCCATTACGAGCATGCGGTTGACCGTCGTGGCTGGCAGCGCTCATGGCAGCGTAACCTCCACAGGCTGGCCTGGGCGCAGCTTCGGCCCATCAGCCACGGCGGGACGCGCTTCCACCATAAAGACAAGCTTGTCGCGCGTCGTGTTGCTGTAGATGACGGGCGGCGTGTATTCGGCTTCCGTTGCGATGTACGTGACCGTGGCATTGATATCGGCCGCGCAGCCATCGCAGTGCAGGCGCGCGGCTTGCCCGGGCTTGAGCGCGCCGACCACGCCTTGCGGCACAAAGAAGCGCACCTTCACGTTGGCTGGCGGCAGCATGCGCACCACAGGGCTGCCGGCGCCGACCCACTCGCCTTCGCGATACAGCGTGTCGAACACGAGCCCGCCCTGCGTAGCCTTCTGCGCTTTCTGATCGAGCCGCCACTGCGCTTGCGCCACTGCGGCGCGTGCGGCTTCTACCTGTGCGGATTGCGCGCGAATCTGATCATTGCGTGCCGGCAACTGGGCAATGCGCAACTGGTTGGTCAGTTCACGCACGCGCTGTGCGTTGGACTGTGCGGTCGAGCGGCTTGCATCGAGTTGCGATTGTGCGATGCCACCTGCGCGGAACTGCGCCTCGTCTCGCGCCAGCTGCGTCGACGAAAGCTTGTCCGCCGCCACGGCTTGCGCCAGTTGCGCGCGCACCGCATCCACCTCCGGCACACGCTTGCCGACGTTCAGATCGGCGAGTTGCGCTTCAGCGCCTTGCAGTTGCGCGGCTGCCTGCTGGCGAGCTGCCGTCTCGTCCACCGATTCCAGCGCAAAGAGCGGCGCCCCTGCGTTGACGGTCTGCCCGCGCTGCACGCCAAGATGTTCGAGCCGCCCACCCACGGGCGAAGCCACGTAGACGAACTCGCCCTCCACATAGCCCTGGTAGGTGTGGTTGTCTTGTTTGGCGCAACCCGCCAGGGCCATCGCTGCGACCGATGCCAACGCAAACCACCCTGCCCTGCCGATGCACAACGCTTGCCGCATACCGCCCTCCGCGGGATTCGATTGACCTGTCTGTTCGCCTACTTGCGCGCCTTGCTCTTTGGCTTGGGCTTGGGCTTCGCTTTCTTGCCGGCGCTGTCCTCGGGCGCCGCGACGGGGCCGATTCCGTGCAGCAGCAGCGCGGCCACGTGCCGGCCGATGTCCTCGTCGCTCACACGGTCCGCAAGCGGCAGGCGTCCCCAGAGCGCGCGCGTCGCCAGCGGCAGCATCGCCAGGCCGATCAACGACACCATCACCAGCGGCGGCTGCAGTGCCGCGTTCACCGCGCCCGCTGCTTGTGCGCGGGCAATGCGGTCGACCAGCAACGTGGCGCGCTCCAGCGCGATGCGTGCGAACACACGCTCGCGCAACTGGCCGCCCTCGCTGGCGATCTCGCGAATCCACAGCGTCGGAAACCATGGCGTGGCTGCGGCCACCGCCACCATGCGCTGCGCCACGCCGGCCACGGTCTGCGCAAGGTCGGGCAGATGCGCGTCGTCGGCGATGATCGCGAGCGCCGAGCCCGTCACATGGTCGATCAACGGGCGGATGCGCCCCTCCACCACGGCATCGAGCAATTGATCGCGCGTCTTAAAGTGGTAATGCACCATCGGCGCCGTCACCCCGGCTTCGCGGGCGATGGCGGCGAGCGTGGTCGGGCCGACGCCATCGCGCGCAAACAAGGTGACGGCGATGTCGAGCAGGCGGTCACGGAGGTCGTCCTGCGTTGCGCCATCCTGGCGACGGGGGCGGCCTGGGCCGCGCGTGGAAGGTTTGCGGGTTGCCATGCCGCGCATATTAATTGTCGAATTAATTAATTTCAAGGCGACATGTTGGCGTTTGCGGAACAGCCGGGAAGGTTGCGACCGCGCGCCTACACGCGCGCCGCTGCGTCAAGCTGCGCAAGCCGCACAAGCAAGCGGTCTTGCGCTTCGCTCGGAAAGCTCGATGTGCGGCGCACGGCGAACACGGTATTCAGGCAGCGCCGCGCCACGATCGGGCGCACGACCTGCAGGCGCTCGCGCTCCACGGCATCCTGAATGGCATGCAGCGGCAGCACCGACCAGCCCATGCCAGCCTCCACCAAGGTGCTCACCTCTTCCAGGTCGGACACGTGATGTGCGCTGACGGTCGTCTCCGGCATACGCCGGAACAGCGCCTTGAACCACAGCCCGTAGACCGCATCGGATTCGTCATAGGTGACGAAGGGCAGCGCCGCGCAATCAGCCAGCGTGCGTGGCGCACTGTGCTCACGCAATGCGCGGGCGCTGCACGCGAGCACGAATTCTTCGGTGTAGACAGCGTGGTGTTCAAACAGGCGTGACGTGCGCGGCGTATAGACAAAGCCGAGATCGGCTCGGCCGGACTCGACATGGCTGAAGACCTCTTCGTCGCTGCCGAAGGCGAGTTCGAGGCGCACGTCGTCGAGAAGCGGCGCATCGGATTCGGGCGATGGTTTCAGCAGCGCCGGCATCAGCACATAGCGCCCGAAACTGGAGCCGCTCGCCAGCTTGAGCGACACGCGCTCCATCTCGCCGCTGTGCAAGGCGGCGCGCAGTTCATCCAGCCCGGCAAACGCATCGCGACACCACGCACGCACCGACGTGCCGGCACGCGTGAGCACGAGCTTGCGCCCGGAGCGCTCAAACAGCGGCACGCCGAGCCACTGCTCCAACTGCCGCATCTGATACGACAGCGCTGGCTGCGACACGGCCAAGCGATCGGCGGCCCGCACGAAGCTGCCCTCGTTGGCGACGGTTAGGAAACTATGCAGATAGCGCAGCGGCGAGTGCGACATGGCGCCTCAATTCATCAAATTTTTGGATCGAAAAACGAAAAACATTCGATTTGATTTCAAGTCTGTCAGATCGCACAATCCGCCGCAAGTGAACGACCGATCCAGGCAGGAGGCCATCATGACGACCGCAATGCAACATCCGAGCTATGCATTGGAAGACCGTTACGGCGCACGCAACTACGCGCCCTTTCCGGTCATGCTGGAACGCGGCGAAGGCGTGTGGCTCTTCGATACCGATGGCCGGCGCTACCTCGACATGATGTCGGCGTACTCAGCCGTCAGCTTCGGGCACTCGCATCCGAAACTCGTTGCTGCGCTGACCGAACAGGCTGGCCGGCTGACGCTGACGTCGCGCGCCTTCCACAACGTCGAGCTGGGCCCGTTCCTGGCCGACGTCTGCCGGATCACGCGCATGGACCGCGCGCTGCCCATGAACACCGGCGCCGAAGCCGTCGAAACCGCCATCAAGGCCGCGCGCAAGTGGGCACGCGACGTGAAGGGCCTGGCGCCCGAGGCGGCCGAGATCATCGTCTTCGAGAACAATTTCCACGGCCGCACGACGACGATCGTCGGGTTCTCCTCGCACGATCAATATCGCTACGGATTCGGCCCCTTCGCCGCAGGCTTCCGGCGCATCCCGTTTGGCGACGCCGATGCGCTGCGCGCCGCCATCGGCCCCAACACGGGCGCCATCCTGATGGAGCCTGTGCAGGGCGAAGGCGGCATCGTCGAACCGCCTGCGGGCTACCTCAAACTCGCCCGCGAACTGGCCACCCAGCACAACGTGCTGCTCGTGTGCGACGAGGTGCAGACGGGCCTCGGCCGTACCGGCGATGTGCTGGCCAGCTGGCATGAAGGCGTTGACGCCGACTTGGTGGTGCTTGGCAAGGCGCTTGGGGGCGGCATGGTCCCTGTGTCGGCCATCGCGGGGCGCGAGGCGGTCATCGGCGTGTTCCAGCCGGGCGACCATGGCTCCACGTTTGGCGGCAACCCGCTTGCAGCGCACATCGGACGCGCGGCACTTGCCTTGCTGATGGAAGAACAACTGCCACAGCGTGCCGCCCGAGTGGGCGCAGCGTTCATCAATGAGCTGAAAACGCTGGTCGGCCATGGCGTGCGGCAAGTGCGTGGACGCGGCTTGTTGATCGGCCTGCAGCTCGACGCCGACATCGACGCACACGACTTCGCCTTCGCGCTCGCCGAGCGCGGCGTGCTGACCAAGGACACCAACGGCAACGTGGTCCGCCTGACACCGCCACTGGTGATAGGCGAGGCTGAACTGTCACTGGCGCTGGAGGCCATCCGCCAGACGCTGGCCGGCTGGCCGCGGCGCAAAGTGGCTTGACGGAAGAACTCGCAAGGGGAGTGACATGACCATCATCGATCTGATCGGCGCGGCCATCGGCTGCGGCGCGCAAGACGACGGCTGCAAGGACGGCCCGCGTGCGCTGCTCGAAGCCGGCGCTCTGGCGCGGTTGCAGACGCCGGACACGCACGCTGCGCTCGTGCACGACATCGAACTGGCGACGTCGGCCGGGCACAGCCGCTCAGCGCGCCTGGCCGCGCTCCCGGGCGTTGCGGGTTTCTCGCGCGCGCTTGGCGATGCGACGGCGCACAGCGTGCACCAGGGGCATGTGCCCGTGGTGATCGGCGGCGACCACTCGTGCGCCATCGGCACGTGGTCCGGCGTGGCAAACGCCTTGCGGCCGAAGGGTCCGCTTGGCCTGATCTGGATCGACGCCCACCTCGACAGCCACACACCGCAGACCAGCGATTCCGGCGCCATCCACGGCATGCCGCTGGCGGCGCTCCTCGGCCACGGCGCGGCGGCCCTCACACAAATCCGAGATGCCGCGCCAAAGCTGTTGCCTGAACACGTCGTGGTGATCGGCGCGCGCAGCTATGAACCGGCCGAACGCGCGTTGCTGGATCTGCTCGGCGTGCGCGTCATCGACGCCGCCGAAGTGGCACGCAACGGCCTGCGCGCCGTCATGGCCGACGCCATCCGCCAGGTCAAATCGGGCACCGCGGCCTTTGGCGTGACACTCGATCTCGACGCCTTCGACCCCGCCGTCGCACCCGGCGTCGGCACACCCGAAACGGACGGCCTCACCGCTTACGGCATGGCCCAGGCGCTCGCGGCCTGCGCACGCGATGCACGTTTCGCCGCATTCGAACTGGTGGAATACAACCCGCGCCACGACAAGGGCGGGATCACAGCGCGTCTGGCCCTGGACCTGCTGGCCAACGTAGCGGGCGCGTTGCACGCCCAGCGCCGCGAATACGCGACGGCGGCTTGAACCGCCATCAAAAAATTGGACCGCCACCCCCTGCGCACAGACGGTGTGGCCGTCCCCTGCCCTAGATGGCGCCTTGAATTTTTGTTGCAGAGAGGAAAGAGGAAGGGAAACTGTCTGAGCGCAGCGAGTTTTTCCCTTCCCCTCTCTGCGACATAAATTCAAGGAATCCTTCGCCATCTCGGGCGCGCCTTTCTTTGCTTACTTTCTTTGGCAAGACAAAGAAAGTGAGTCAGCCCCGGCAGGGGATGAAAGAAGGGGCGAACCCCCAACAAAGAACAGCCGCTTACGCCTGATCCTTAATCCGAAACACCTCCACCCCCACCGACTCACAATCCGGATACACATCCGGCTTCTCCGTCGACACCCGCGCAGCCAGCACATGCGGGTGCTTGAGCATCGCAGTCAGCACGTCATCGCACAGCGTCTCCTGCAGATGGATATGGCCTTGGGCCATGCGGCGCGCCACGGTCTCGCGCATGAAGTCGTAATCCACCACTTCGTGCAGCTTGTCTTCCGTGGGAGACGAATGCTCCAGCGGCACGTACAGCTCGATGTTGATCAGGACGCGCTGCTCGCCCTTCTTCTCGAATTCGTGCACGCCGATGTTGATCTGCACTTCGTAGTTGCGCAGGAACATGCGGCGGCAGTGCGACAGGCGCGGGTGGGATAGCAGGGAAAGCATGGGGCGTCCGGGGGAAGAATTATTCAGTGAGGAACATCACGTCGCGGGCCAGCGGCATCAGGTGCTGGCCTCCGTCGACGAACAGCGTAGTGCCGGTCACGGCGCGGGCGGTGGCGAGGTAGCACACCGCCTCAGCGATGTCTTCCGGCGTGGACGACTGGCCCAGCGGCGTCATCTGGTGCGCGCGCGCAAACCCGCCTTGCGACTGGTCGCCCGACACCATCGTGATGCCCGGCGCCACGCCCACCACGCGCAACGCCGGTGCCAGCGCTTGCGCCAGCTGCATCGTGGCCGTCGACAGCGCCGCCTTCGACAGCGTGTACGAGAGGAAATCCGGGTTCAGATTGTCGAGCTTCTGGTCGAGCAGATTGATGACGACGCCGTGGCCCTGGGCGCCATCGGCAGTCAGCGCCCGGTGCAGCTCGCGCGACAGCAGCAGCGGCGCCGCCACGTTGGTGCGCATGTGCGTATCGAGCGACGCGTAGCTGAAGCTGGTCGCCACGTCGTACTGGAACAGCGACGCGTTGTTGACCAGGCAAGTGGGCGTACCCAGTGCAGCGATGCAATCGGCAATCAGGCGTCCGGCGGCGGCTTCGTCCGACAGGTCGGCCTGCAGCACGGCGGCGCGGCGGCCGATGGCGACGATCTCGGCGGCCACGGCGTCGGCCTCGGCGCGCGAGCGGTGGCAATGCACGGCCACGTCCCAGCCGTGCCGGGCCAGCGCCAGGGCAATGACGCGCCCCACGCGGCGGCCTGCGCCTGTGACGAGGGCGATGCGCCGCTGTGCAGCGGATTCTGCGGCCGATTCCGCAGTGGACTGGTTGGGCGTCTGCGCCATTGTTTACAATTCGCCGATGAGCAAAACCGTGAGTCTACCGCTTCCCAACGAGGCGGCGCAGGCGCAGTCCGCGCACCTGTTCGCCGTGATCGCCGACGCCATTGCGGCCGCCGGCGGCTGGCTTCCATTCGACCGCTACATGGAACTGGCGCTCTACGCGCCCGGCCTGGGCTATTACAGCGGCGGCGCGGCCAAATTCGGCCGCCGCGTGGAAGACGGCGGCGACTTCATCACCGCGCCTGAACTGACACCGTTCTTCGGCCGCACCGTGGCGCACCAGATCGCGCAGGTGCTGCAGACATTGCCCGAAGGCCAGCGCCACGTGCTGGAATTTGGCGCCGGCACCGGCAAGCTGGCCGCCGATATCCTCACCGAACTCGATGCGCTGGGCGCGCGGCCCGACAGCTATGGCATCGTCGAGCTCTCTGGCGAGCTTCGCCAGCGCCAGCAGGAACGCCTGAACGCGCTGGGCCCTGAGCTGGGGGCCCTCGCGCAGTGGCATGACACGTTGCCCGCGCCGTTGACTGGCGTGATGATTGGCAATGAAGTGCTTGATGCGATGCCCGTGTCGCTGTGGGCGCGGCGCGCCGGCGTGTGGCACCAGCGCGGCGTGGTGCTCGATGCCGACAACGGCCTGCAATGGGAAGACCGGCTCGTTGATCCGTCGGAAGTGCCTGCCAAGCTGGCTGCCCTGCCCGGCACGGATGATCTCGTCACCGAATCGCACGAAGCCGCCGAAGGCTTCATCCGCAGCGCCGGCGCGGCACTTGAGCGCGGTCTGCTGCTGCTGATCGACTACGGTTTCCCGGCCGCCGAGTACTACCACGCGCACCGCGCCAACGGCACGCTCATGTGCCACTACCGGCAGCACGCGCACGACGATCCGTTCTGGCTGCCCGGCCTGCAGGACATCACCGCGCACGTCGATTTTTCAGGGATTGCCCAAGCGGGGCAGGAAGCCGGGCTGGAACTGCTCGGCTATACGAGCCAGGCGCGCTTTCTGCTGAGCGCCGGCGTCGGCGAGCTGCTGATGACGCTTGATCCGTCCGACCCGATGCAGTTTCTGCCGGCGGCCAACGCCGTGCAGAAGCTGCTGTCGGAAGCGGAAATGGGCGAACTGTTCAAGGCCATTGCGCTGGGCAAAGGCATCGATGCGGCACTGCCGCTGGCCGGTTTTACGGATGCCGACCGCTCGAACCGCTTGGGTTAGTCGATCAGGCTGACGCGGCCTTGGCCGCTTGGGCTTCCAAGGCGCGTTCGTTCTGCTCGGCCTCATAGCGGCCAATCGTGCCGCGCATCCACCACAGCAGGACCAGGCCGGGGAAGGCAAACGCCACGGTCATCAGGTAGAACGCGGGCCAGCCATAGGCTTCAACAAGGTAGCCCGAGGTCGGTCCGACGTATACGCGGCCGATGGAGGCCAGCGCTGACAGCAACGCATACTGCGTCGCCGAGAACGACCGGTTGCACAGCGCCATCAGCAAGGCCACAAAGGCCGCCGTGCCCATGCCGCCGCAGATGTTCTCGATGCCGATGGCCACCCCCATCGTCCACAGATGCTGCGGCGTCACGGCCAGCACCCAGTAGCCCAGGTTCGACACCGCCTGCAGCACGCCAAAGAGCAGCAGCGCGCGCACCAGCCCCAGCCGCACCATCAGCGTGCCGCCATACAGCGCGCCCACGATGGTGGCCGCCAGGCCGAGCGTCTTGTTGACGATGCCTACCTCGCCGGCGGAAAAGCCCACGCCGCGGATGAGGAAGGTAGTCGACAGGCTGCCCGCAAACGCATCGCCCAGCTTGTAGAGCACGATCAGCGCCAGCAGCGCCCACGCGCCGCGGCGCGAGAAAAAGTCCCGCAGCGGCCCGACCACCGCTTCCTGCAGGCTGCGCGGCGGGCGCGCCGACACCTCTGGCTCGGGCGACCACAGTGTCGTGAAGATACCCAACGCCATGAGCCCCGCCATCAGCAGGTACATGTTGCTCCAGCCCATGACGCGATCGGCCAGATACAGCGCCAGGCCGCCCGACACCAGCATCGCCAGCCGGTAGCCGAGCACCTTCACGGCCGCGCCGACGCCGCGCTCGCTGGAATGCAGCACATCGGTGCTGTAGGCATCGAAGACGATGTCCTGCGACGCGGACAAAAACGCCACCAGCACGGCCAGCCCCGCCAGCGCCCAGAGCGCGGCGTGCGGCGGCGTGAAGGCCATGGCGGCAATCGACGCCACCAGCCCGGCCTGCGTCAGGACCAGCCAGCCGCGACGACGGCCCATGAGGGGCGGCGTGAAGCGGTCCATCAACGGTGCCCAGAGGAACTTGAAGATGTACGCCTGCCCCACCAGCGAGAACAGTCCGATGGTGCGGATATCGAGCCCTTCCACCGTCATCCACGCCTGCAGCGTGCCCGAGGTCAGCGCCAGCGGCAGGCCGGAGGCAAAGCCCAGCAGCAACATCGCGCCGATGCGGCGGTTTCGGAAAATATCGAGGTAATCGTGGAAGGTCATGCGGCGGGCCGGTGGGGAAGGCGAATGCGGGTTGCCACGTAGCGTGGCGCGGTGCGTTGGCCGATATTATGTCGCACGGATTCGGCCCCTTACCCATATGCCCCGCGCCACACGTTCCCTGCTGATCGCCATCGGCCTCGCACTCTCTGCGCGGGCAACCGCCATGGATGGCCCGCTGCCCGTGCCTGCCGACGGCGTAAAGCTGGAAGCGCCGACCACCACGTCGCCCAACATCCGCCTCGTCATTCCCGCTGAAGAAATCGACAAGCGCGCACTGGCCGAATACCAAGGGATCATCGACAACGCGGCCCACGAAGGTGCCCTCGCGCCCGACAACGTGCCGGATCTGATCCGCATTCGCGGCATCGTCCGGCGCCTCACACCGCAGGCGCCACGCTGGAACCCCGACGCCGCGCACTGGCAGTGGGAGGTCAACCTGATCGGCTCGTCGCAGGTGAATGCGTTCTGCATGCCCGGCGGCAAGATCGCCGTGTTTTCGGGGCTGCTCGAACAGTTCAAGCTGACGGACGACGAACTCGCCATGGCGCTCGGCCACGAGATCGCCCATGCGCTGCGCGAGCACGCCCGCGCCCGCGCCGGCCAGCGCGAGATCACCAACCTTGGCGCCAACGTCATCTCGCAATTGTTCGGCTTCGGCAACCGGGGCGATACCGACCTGGGCGAAGGCGCCAAGATGCACCTGCTGGCCTTCTCGCGTGCGGAGGAAACCGAGGCCGACCTGGTCGGCATGGACATCGCCTCGCGCGCCGGCTACGACCCCCGCGCCGCGCTCACCCTGTGGCAGAAAATGGGCTCGATTGGCGGGACGGAGCAAAAGCAGTTTCTGTCGACACATCCATCGGGACGCACGCGCATGGCCGTGCTGTCGCGCCATTTGCCCGAAACGCTCACGCTATTTGCCGACGCGCGCCATATGACGATGGCGAAGCTGCCGGAATATCGGTCGAACATGCAATATCTGGGCGCCGCGCCTGTTGATAATGGCGATGAGGCGCCGATGCGGCCAATGGTGCGGCGGTAAATAATCATCAACGTATTACCGCGCGTCAGCTTCGATAAGCCGTCCGATTGCATAGCGATGCGCTCGAGAGACACATTGGTAGCCGTTCTTGCGCACAGCATGCTCTGCTCAGGCGCATATCCCCTCGATTTGCAGCGCGTTTTGCTTTCGCAATCGCCTTAATCACCAGCACGCCCACCAGTTAGTGGGGAGTCACCCCGCACTAAGCAAATCCTAAGAAAACAAATTCGCGCCGCTTGTACGCTGCGCCGGCAGATTTTCTGCGCACAAATCTCCACAAAAATCACAGCAACAGGGATACGTACAAAAATGAAGGCATGGGGCAAGGGATTTACAGGAATTGCACTGGCATGCGCGCTAAGCGCCTGCGGTGGCGGCGGCGATAGCGGCGACGGCGGTGTTGCTGACCCGAACAGCTTTTCGGTCAGCGCAACCGTTGGCGGCACCAAGGTGCAAACGTTTAGCGCAAGCAGCGGCCAAACTGCGACGCTGACGGTCAAGTCTGGGCAGGACCTGCGTCTGGACAGCAGCACCGACGTCAATTGGAAGTCCGGCGATGCGACGAGCAATACCGAGGTGTCCGTCAAGGGTGCCAGCACACAAAGCTGGACCGCCGGCCTGAAGAGCCCGCCGGGCGGCACGTTCACGGTGACCGTGACGTCGGCCAAGGACGCGAGCAAGTCGGCCAAGGTGACGGTGACGGTGACGCCGCATGAGTACACGGCAGGAACGCCCAAAGTGGGACGCGTCATCACCCAAACGGAGACAAACTCGCGCCTGAACGGCACGACGGATGTGCATGAGCGAGCCAGCACCACCGTCAATGTTGATACCACCGCAGGCGTGACCTCCACCACTTCGACCCTGGATGGTGCGGCCGATGAGAGCTATACGTCTGACCTTGATGCCAACCGCCTGTCGCGCACCTACCAAAACGGCAACGTCTGCCGCTACACCCCCAAGCGCCCGCTGGTGAACTTCCCGCTGTTCGTGGGCAAAACATGGTCCGCCTCATGGCAATACGGGTGTGTGGCCGGCTACCAGGAACAATCCAGCATCACGTCGACCGTAGAAGCCTACGAACCGTTGGTCACGCCCATGGGCACGCTCAATACATTGCGCATCCACCACGTGATTGCGACGACCAACTCCAACGACAGCCAATTGCAAGGCGGCTCGACCGGAACGGCGGCCTATGACCTGGACGAACGTTGCTGGTGGGATGTCGATGGGCAACGTACCGTCAAGTGCGAGATCAGCTACGCGTACAAGGGCACGGCGCCGACTACCTACCTGAAGAGCTTCTCGTACGTCACGAAGTCGGTCCAGTAAGCACCGCGAGCAGCTTCACCGCTCAACCAGCCCCGCAGCCTTTGCCGGCCTCGCGGGGCTTGTTGTTTGTGCGGCCGCCTTCGCCCGCCGCGACAACGCCATCCCCGCCACCGTCGCGCCCAGGATCAGCACTGCCCCGGCCGTCTGCATCGGGCTGAACCATTCGCCCAAGACCAGCGCACCGAGCACCGTCGCCGTCAGCGGGCTGAGCAGCGAAAGGAATGTCACGTCCGCGCCGAGCACGCCGATGCCGCGCACCCACAGCCAGTAGCCCAACGCCGTGCCGATGACGATGAGGTACGCAAAGCCCACCGCGTTACGCGCCGTGAGCGCGGGCGGCAGACCTTCCACGAACAACGCCACCGGCAGCAGGACCAGCCCGCCGAGCGCGAGTTGCCACGCCGCAACGGCCAGCGGCGTACCGATACGGCCCCAGCGTTCGATGAGCACGGTACCGATCGCCATCGAGAACGCAGCAGCCAGCGCCGCCGCCACGCCGATTGCATCCAGCTTGGCCGCCGGGCCGAGAATCAGCAGCCCCACACCCACCGACCCCGCCAGCGCTGCCGCCAGTTGCGCCGGGCGCGGCTTGCGAGCGAGCAACGGCCACGCGAGCAGCGCGACCACAAGCGGTTGCGCCGACATGATCGTCGCCGCCACGCCGCCCGGCAGGCGCTGCGCCGCCACAAACAACAGCGCGAAGAACACGCCGATGTTCGCCAGCCCGAGAAAAAGCAGCGGCAACAGCTTGTTTCGCGGTGGCAGGCCAGGGCCCAGCAGCATCAGCAGCATCAGCAGCACGCCAGCCGGCAGCGCACGCAGCGCGCCGACCAGCAACGGGTGGCTGACAGGGAGCGTCTGCGTAAAGACGAGATACGTGGTGCCCCACAGCATGGGCGCCAAGGCTGTGGCCAACATCGCAGCCAGACGGTTAAACGGCATAAGAAATCTCCACGTAACGTAATTTGATGTCGAAATAATTGCCTGCAAAAAGAGCTGGAAATACGCAAGCCGTACGCAGGCCGATTGCTGGAGGCCCGCAAACCCGGTACGATTTTTAAAATTCGACATCAAGTAGTTTGATGTCGAAATACTAGGATGGGGTGTTCGATGGGTCAAGGCAATTCAGCGCCGGCACAAGGCGGGCCGATGGACGGCATTCTCGCGCAGTGGCGTCGCGAGCGTCCGGACATCGACCCGAGCCCGATGGCGGTCTGCGGTGAAATCTGGCGCGCGGGCGAACGTCTGCGGCAGGCGGTCGTCGCCAACGTGGCCGAGGCAGAGCTCGACATGGCCGGATTTGACGTGCTGCTCACCCTGCGCCGCAATGGCCGCGAAGAGGCGCTGTCGCCATCAGCCCTGGCCAAGGACATGATGTTGTCGACTTCGGCCATGACCAATCGGCTTGACCGGCTGGAAACTCGCGGTCTCATTGTCCGCAGGACCGATCCCGAAGACCGGCGCGGCCTGCAGATCGCCCTCACCGATGCAGGCTTTGAACTGATTGACGGGCTCGTTGCCTCCCACGTCAAGACGGAGGAGCGCATGCTTGCGGCGCTGGGCCCGGCCGAGCGGTCGATGTTGCGTGCGTTGCTCGGGAAGATTGGCGCGGCGGAGTGACAGGCACATCCGATTGCTGCCTTCAGCCAATCCGCAGCCTGCCGCAACAACCCCGTAAGCAGACGGGTCGCGCAACCGTTCATTCCTCTTTACGATGCCTCCTCACGTATGCGCATAGCGCGCCAACCTGGAGGAACGTGTGAGCTTGACCATCCTGTGTGTGCTGGTGATCGTGGCAGCGGTGTGTGCAGCACGCGGCCGACGTCGGGCTGCGCGCGGGCTGGCGGTGTTCTCGGGTGTGCTGGTGATGGCGATCGGCTGCGGGCCGGTGCCGGCGTGGCTGCTCGATTCGCTGGAAAAGCCGTTCGAGAACGAGCCGCACATCCAATGGGGCGCGCGCAACGCCATCGTGCTGCTGGGCGCGGGTACGTTCCGCGTGGGCGATGCAGTAGAGCCGGGGCTGTTCTCTTACCCGCGCATGGTGGAAGCCGCGCAGTTGTACCAGGCCTGCCGCAAGGCCGACGGCGATTGCAAGATTCTCGTCAGCGGTGGCGATGCCCGTCACCACGGCGAGTCGGAAGCCACGGTCTATGGCCGCGAACTCATCGCCCTCGGCGTCGATAAGGCCGACGTGCTGATGGAACCCAAGAGCATGAACACGTGGCAGAACGCCCAGTTCTCGCGCACGGTGCTGGCGCAATACGCGGCGGATCGCACGGTGCTCGTCTCGTCGGCCATCCATCTTCGGCGCAGCCTGCTGTATTTCACCCACTTCGGCATGGCGCCGGTGCCCGTGCGCGCCGACGATCTGCAGGCCGCGGCGTCGCCCTTGCCGATGGCGTACAACTTTGCGCTGACGGATTTCGCGCTGCACGAGTGGATCGGCATCGCGCGGTATCACGTGTACAACGCGCTGGGCTGGAACCCCGCGCGCATCAACCCCGCCGACGCCTGATTCGGCGCCAGAACGCCAGCGCCGCCCGCGCATTCGAAGCCGCGCTCTAGTGCTTCCGGAGGGGCGCAAAAATCGGGCGCCCGCCTATACTTTGTGCATCGCAACATCCGGGCATCGCAATGCGCCACCTCGGCCGTATTGAAGCTCACCGCCTCATCATCATTGGCAAGCGCGCTTGCCACCACCCGCCCACCGGGCGCGGCCATCCCTGACGGGAATCGCTGACGATTCCTGCGCCAGCAAGCGGGCCGTTGCGTAAGCAGCGCCCGCCCCGCCAGCCACACCTCAGAAGCAAACCAACAAGCAAGGGGAACCCTCATGCCTCAAGTCACGGCAAGCAAGCTGCCGGTCAAACTGCTCGCGCTCGTCTTTGGCGCCATTGCGGCGCTGGCCATCGGGCGGACTTTCCTGCTGAACTGGCAAATCATTCCGCCCGGCTACACGGGCATCAAGATCAACCGACTCGTCGATCGCGGCATCACGCATGAAAACGTCGTCACCGGGTTCGTGTTCTACAACCCCGTGCAGACGGCGATCATCCAGTACCCGACGTATGTGCAGCGCGTGATCTGGACGCAAGACGTGAATGAAGGCCGCGCGCTCAACGAAGAGTTGACGTTCAACACCAAGGACGCCGTGCCCGTGAATGTGGACGTGGCTGTCTCGTACCAGCTCGATCGTGAGAAAGTGCCGGCGTTCTACACCAATTTCCGCGCCGATCGGATCGAGACGTTTACGCACGGCTACCTGCGCGACACCGCGCGCAACGTGATCGTCGCCATCGGCTCCGAATACAACTTTGATGACGTGAACGGCGGCAAGAAGGAAGAATTCGTCGCGCGGCTGACCAACGAGCTGGACGCGCGGCTTGCACCGCTGGGCGTGTCGATCAAACAGTTCGGCATTGTCGGCTCGCTGCGCCCGCCGCGCTCGTTGCTCGATGCGGTGAGCGCCAAGACCAAGGCCATCCAGGACGCGATCCGCACCGAGAACGAAGTGCGCTCCGCCCAGGCCGAGGCCAAGAAGAAAGTGGCGATTGCCGAGGGCGAAGCTGCGGCCAACCATGCGCTCGCCTCGTCGCTGGATGACCGTCTGCTGGCGTGGGAGCGCCTGAAGCTCGAGCGAGCCGCCATCGAGAAGTGGAACGGCGTGACGCCGAGCGTGATGGCGGGCGGCAACGGCGGCGGCATGTTGTTCAACATCCCGGCCGGCGCGCAAACCAAGTAAGCCGCACACCCAAAGAAAAACGCGCCCGAAGGCGCGTTTTTCTTTTCAGCTCAGCTGGCGATCAGCTCGCAAAACCCGGCGCCGCTTCGCGCACGGCGTGCCCGGCACCGGCTGCGGGAATCGGCGCTTCCACGTGCAGGCTCGTCGCCTCATCCACACCCAGGTGCACGTTCATGCATTGCACCGCGGCGCCGGCCGCGCCCTTGCCGAGGTTGTCCAGGCGCGCGGTGACGACCATGCGCTCGTCCGAGCCGAACACGAACAGGTCGGCACGGTTGGTGTCGTTGGCACCCTGCACGTCGAAGAAGCCGTTGTCGAGCGTCGCAACGTTGTCGGCCGGCGCCACGCGGATGAACTGCTCGCCCTGGTAGTAATCGGCCAGCACGCGGGCGATGTCCGTCGGGCTCACCTTGCGCGCCAGGTGCTGCGGGTGCAGGCCGATCGTCACGGCCAGGCCCTTGAGGAAGTTGCCGACCACCGGCGTGAAGATCGGCGCGAGGCTCAGCCGGCTCTGCACGCGCATCTCCGGCAGGTGCTTATGCGCCAGCGCCAGTGCATACGGGCGCGGGCTGTCGAGCTTCGGGTTATTGGCTGCCAAGTAATCGGCAATCATCTGCTTGCCGCCGCCGCTGTAGCCGGTGAGCGAGAACGCGGTGACCGGGTAGTCGGCCGGGACGATGCCCGCATCCACCAGCGGGCGCATCAGCAGCACGAAGGCGCTGGCGTGGCAGCCCGGCACGGCGATGCGCTTGGTGTTGCGCAGGCGCTCGCGCTGGCCCTGGGCCAGTTCCGGCAGGCCGTAGACCCAGTCGTCCGACGTGCGGAACGCGGTGCTGGCGTCGATGATGCAGGTGTTCGGGTTATTGACCAGCGAGACGGCCTCGCGCGAGGCGACGTCCGGCAGGCACAAGAATGCGATATCGGCGGCATTCAGGAATTTGGCGCGCTCGGCGGAATCCTTGCGCTTGTCGTCGGCGATACGCAGCAGCTCGATATCGTCGCGCTGCGACAGATAGTCGAGCAGGCGAAGGCCGGTGGTGCCTTCCTGACCGTCGACGAAAACCTTGAATGCCATGGTGATCTCGCTAAAAAACTGGGGGCCAAAGACAACGCCGGCAAGCGGTGCCGGCGCGTGAGTTTTGCATTGTAGCGGCTGACGGAGAATTTTCTGCGGCAGCGCAATAAAGTGCCTACCAGTGCACCTTGGCGTCGTAATCAATCGTCAGCGGCGCGTGGTCGCTGAACTTGATGTCCTTGAAGATCGACGTGCGGCGCGCGGTGGCGGCAATGCCCGGCGTGGCGATCTGGTAATCGATGCGCCACCCGACATTCTTTGCGTATGCCTGGCCGCGGTTGCTCCACCAGGTGTACTGCTCGGGGCGCTGATCAAGCGTGCGGAACACATCCACATAGCCGACCTCGTCGAACAGCTTGGTCAGCCACGCGCGCTCTTCGGGCAGGCAGCCGGAGTTCTTCTGGTTGCCCTTCCAGTTCTTGATGTCGATTTCCTTGTGGACGATGTTGACGTCGCCGCACAGTACGACCTCGCGGCCCTTTTCGTGGCGCAGGTCTTTGAGGTGCTCCATGAACAGGTCCATGAAGCGGAACTTGGCCTGCTGGCGCTCTTCACCGCTGGAGCCCGACGGCACGTAGACCGAGATGATCGACAGCTTGCCGTAGCGGGCTTCGACGTAGCGGCCTTCGGCGTCGAATTCGCCGTTATCGAAACCGACGATGACTTCGTCCGGCTTGTGGCGCGTGTACAGGCCTGCGCCGCTGTAGCCTTTCTTCACCGCATGCTGGAACACGCCGTGGTAGCCGTGCGGCGCCAAGAATTCTGGCGTCATGTCGTCTTGCGCGCATTTCAGTTCCTGCACGCAGACGAAATCGGCGTCCTGCTTGCCCATCCATTCAAAAAAGCCTTTGCTGGCAGCGGAGCGAACGCCGTTGAGGTTGGCGGAAATGATGCGTAACATGGCGGGACTTTTTTGCAGACCAGAGAAAAAAGATGAGCCAAAACAGCGAGTTGCGCCAATCCTTCATCCGCTTTGCGGTGGAAGCCGGCGTGCTGTCGTTCGGGGAATTCGTGACCAAGGCGGGGCGGACGTCGCCCTATTTCTTCAACGCCGGCAAGTTCGCAGACGGTGCGCTGCTGGGCCAAGTCGCGCAATTCTATGCGAAAACCCTGCTGGACTCGGGTGTCGAGTTCGACATGCTGTTTGGGCCGGCCTACAAGGGGATCACGCTGGCGTCGGCCACCGCAGTCGCGCTGGCGGGCCTGGGCCGCAATGTGGGTTTTGCGTACAACCGCAAGGAAGCCAAGGACCACGGCGAAGGCGGCAGCCTGGTCGGCGCGAAGCTGCAGGGCCGGGTGGTGATCGTCGATGACGTGATTTCCGCCGGCACCTCGGTGCGCGAGTCGGTTGAGCTGATTCGCGCTGCTGGTGCGACGCCGGCCGCCGTGCTGATCCTGATGGATCGGATGGAGCGCAGCGGCAACGCTGTGGATATCGGCGAGCGCTCTGCGGTGCAAGATGTGCAGGCTCAGTACGGGATGCCGGTTGTGTCGATTGCCAACCTCGACGACCTGTTGGGGTATCTCGATAACGCGGGCGATCCCGCGCTGGCAGGGTATCGGGAGAAGGCTGCGGCTTATCGCGATAAGTACGGCGTTAGCGCGATTTAAAGTTTTGGTGTTGTTGGAAAACCCCGGTGGAAGTGGTTCACCGGGGTTTTTGTTTTTTGGTTTGGCCTTTGGTACATCCCCTGCAGGGATGGACCAACAAGGCCCAACAACTACTCGATCTTCAACCCCGTAAACGCCGGATTCCCCGCCGGATACTCCGGCTTCAGCCGCTCCATCACCTGCAGCAGAATCTCCGCCACCATCAGGCTGCGATGCGACTTGGAATTCGCCGGAATGATGTGCCAGGGCGCGTGCGGGGTTGCCGTGGCATTGATGGCATCTTCATAGGCGGTCATGTAGCCATCCCAGAGCTTGCGTTCTTCAATGTCCGCCATCCCGAGCTTCCAGTGCTTTTGCGGATCGTCGATACGCTCCTGCAGCCGGTCGCGCTGCTCGTCCTTGGAGATATGCAAAAAGCACTTGATGAGGGTGGTACCGGTCTCGGCCAGCATCTGCTCGAACGCGTTGATGTGAGCGTAGCGGCGCTTGCACTCGGCGGCATCGATATCGCCATGCACGCGAGTGACGAGCACATCTTCGTAATGGCTGCGATTGAAGATGACGATCTCGCCAGCGGCCGGCACCTGTGCGTGTATGCGCCAGAGGAAGTCGTGCGCCAACTCCAGCGGCGTGGGCACCTTGAAGCCCACCACGCGCAGGCCGAGCGGGTCGAGCGCACGGAACACCGTGCGTACTGTGCCATCCTTGCCGGCGGTGTCCATGCCCTGCAGCACGACCAGCAGCTTGCGCCGGTGCTCAGCGTAAAAAATGTCCTGGAGTGCCTCTATGCGCGCGGAGAGTTCGGCCAGCCGCGCCAAGTCACCCGCCTTACTGCCCGTGGTACACGGCTTGGCGGCAGGATCGAACTTGGCAATCTTGAACTTGCTGCTGCCGTCGAAATACCAGGAGTCAATCGGGTTCTTGCCGCTGGATGCCACGGTACCTCCTTGTTGCCTTGTTGTTCTGACGTACGCGCCGGCCGCCGTGCGGTATCCGCGTATCAATGCGCGGCGGCGGTCAGCTTGAGTGCATCGAGGTCCAGCGTGCCTTCAAAGACGGTTGTGGCGGGGCCCGTCATCATGACCGGCTGGCCGACGCCCGCCCACGCGATGGTCAGGTCGCCGCCATGTGTGGCCACCTTGACGGGCGAATCGATCAGGCCGCGGCGGATGCCGGCCACCACCGCTGCGCACGCGCCGGTCCCACAAGCAAGTGTCTCGCCCGCGCCGCGCTCGTACACGCGCAGGCGCACGGAATGACGATCGACGATCTGCATGAAGCCCGCATTCACGCGACGCGGAAACACGGCATGCGATTCGATCAGCGGGCCGTCTTCCAGCACGGGAAAGGCCTCCGTGTCGTCGACGATCTGCACGGCGTGCGGGTTGCCCATCGACACCGTGGACAGCCATTCAGTCCGGCCGTTGATCTGCAGCGCGTGCTGCGTGTCGTCGCCTTCGACGCGGGTGGGCAGCCCTTCAGGCAGAAACGGCAGGCGCGCCGCCTCGAACACCGGCGCGCCCATGTCGACTGTGACCTGGCCGTCGTCCTGCATCGTCAGGGTGGCGATGCCGTTCATGACTTCCACACGCACGGTGCGCTTGTCGGTCAAACCTCGGTCGGTGACGAACTTGACGAAGCAGCGTGCGCCGTTGCCGCAGTGCTCCACCTCGCCGCCGTCGTGGTTGAAGATGCGATAGCGGAAATCGACGTCGGGCCGTGTCGAACGCTCGACCAGCAGCAGCTGGTCCGCCCCCACACCGAAGTGGCGGTCGGCAATGGCAGCCCATTGCTCGGGCGTGAAGTCGATCGGGGTCTGGATGCCGTCGAGCACGACAAAGTCGTTGCCCGCGCCGTGCATCTTGGTGAAGTGCAGTTTCATGGCGGGCCGCACAGATGCGGCGATGAGCGTTCGTAAAACGCCCATTCTAAAGCGAGCCGGCCGCGGTTGCCCCGGGCCGGCCCCCGGCATCAATAAATGCCCGGCATGCCCTCGGGGCGGTGCTTGAAGCGCTTGTGCACCCAGTAATACTCGGTGATGCGCGGGCGGATCGCGTCTTCAAAGAAGGCGTTCATGCGGCGCGTGTCGGCGGTCAGATCGCCGGTGGGGTAGTTCTCCCACGCGGGCAGGATGCGCAGCGCATAGCCCTCGTAGTTGGGCAGGATCTCGGTGTACATCGGGATGACCTTGGCGCCCGTCATCGACGCCATGCGCGGAATGGCATTGAGCGTGAGCGCCGGCACGCCAAAGAACGGCACGAACTCCGAGTCGCGCTCGCCGAAATCCATGTCCGAGATGAGCTGCAATGCCTCGCCGCGCTTGATGGTGCGCATGATCTGGCGGATGTTTTCGTTGCGCGACACCATGGTCGCGCCAAAGCGGCTGCGCAGCGCCTTGATGGCATCGTCCAGCACCGGGTTGGCCATGCGCGTGTATAGCGAGCAGCCTGCGTTTCCCACGTGCTTGCGCAGGTAGTCCGTCAGCGCCAGCGCGCCAATCTCCACGCCCGACAGATGTAGCGTCACGAGAATGTGCGGCTGGCCATGCAGCGCCGGCAGGTTGGCCTGGTCGTCGATCTTTACCACGCGCATCAGGCGCTTTTCCGATGCGAACCACGCAAACGAGCGCTCGGCAAAGCTGCGGAAGACCTTGCGGAAGACGTCGTGCGCCATAGCTTCGCGCTCGGCGTCGGACTTCTCGGGAAAACACGCGCGCAGGTTGGCCAGCACCACGCGGCGGCGGCCATTGGGAATGCGGTACAGCAGCCCGCCCAGGCCTTCGCCAAAACGCGCGACAAAACCGTACGGCAGGAAGGACAGCAGCCACAAAAAGCCGAGTCCGAGTTTGGCAGAGAAACGTTCCATAAAGGCAGCAGTGTCAGGCAACGGGCGGAGCGTCCGCGCCCTTAGGATGCTTGTAGCGGTTGTAGCCCCAGAGATATTGCGTCGGCGCCACGGCAATCAACTTTTCGATGGCGGCGTTGATGCGCGTGGCGGCCTGCGTTGCGTCTTCGGGCAGATCGCCGATGTTTTCCACGTGCAAGCGGTAGCCCGCGCCGCGCGGCAGTCGCTCTGCAAACAGGGCCACGACCGGCGCACCTGTCAGGCGATGCAAGCGGTGCACCAGCGTCATCGTATAAGCGGGCTTGCCGAAGAACGGCGCCCATACGCCCTCGCCGCCGGTGGGTGTCTGGTCGGGCAGGATGCCAATGGCCTCGCCGCGCTTGAGCGCGCGCACCAGCATGCGCACGCCGCGCGGGTCTGCCGGGGCCATCTGCATGTTCGGCCCCGCGCGCATGTGCTCGATCCAGGTGCGCAAGCTTTCCTTGCGCGGTGGCTTGAACAGCGAGGTGACCGGATGCTCGCGCGCATAAGCCTGCGGCAGCACCTCGAAGCAGCCCAGATGCGGCGTGAGGAAGATCAGGCCGCGCCCGTCGGCAAGCGCGCGCTCAATAATGGTTCGGCAGACGTCGAACAGGTGCGGAGCGACGTCCGCCCCGTTCTTGCGCACCCAGAAGTACGGCATCTCGAACACCATCCGGCCGGCGGAGCGCCCGGCCTCCTTGAGCATGGCGGGCGTAACGTCGGGATAGGCGTGGCGGAAGTTGGCGATGAGCCGGTCGTGATAGCGGCCGGGCACCTTGGCGGCCAACGCTCCCAGCCAGCCGCCCAGCGCCTGCAGCACTGACAGGGGCAGGCGAGAAAACAGCCAGTAGAGGAAGGTCATGCGTGCGTACGCTGCAATGTGTTGGTCGCAGTCGACAGGGGAGCAGGGTCTTGGCAGGCCTTGCTGCGGCCCCGAAAAGTGCCGCGTATAATAGCGCGATTCGCCGAGTTAACTGACAACTTGCGGGGCGAATCCTTGCTTGGCCACAAACCTCGGCAAGGTTGCTAAATACCGCTAAAGCGTCGCCGGCCGTGGCTTAACGGATTGGCAACGTGATAGCCAATCTGGAGCTAACAGCCGTGTCAAACGACTTCCTCTTCACCTCGGAGTCGGTCTCCGAGGGCCATCCCGACAAGGTCGCCGACCAGATTTCCGACGCCATCCTGGACGCCATCCTCACCCAGGACAAATATGCGCGCGTCGCAGCAGAAACGCTGTGCAACACCGGCCTGGTGGTGCTCGCGGGTGAAATCACCACGACGGCCAACGTCGACTACATCCACGTTGCGCGCGAAACCATCAAGCGCATCGGCTACGACAACACCGAATACGGCATCGACTACAAGGGCTGTGCCGTTCTCGTCGCTTACGACAAGCAATCGCCGGACATCGCGCAAGGCGTCGACCGTGCATCGGACGACTACCTGAACCAGGGCGCCGGCGACCAGGGCCTGATGTTCGGCTACGCGTGCGATGAAACGCCCGAGCTGATGCCCTTCCCGATCTACTACGCGCACCGCCTGGTTGAGCGCCAATCGCAACTGCGCCGCGACGGCCGCCTGCCCTGGCTGCGCCCGGACGCCAAGTCCCAGGTGACGGTGCGTTATGTGGATGGCAAGCCGCACAGCGTCGATACCGTGGTGCTGTCCACCCAGCACGCGCCGGAGATGTCGCAAGAGGCCATCCGCGAAGCCGTGATCGAAGAGATCATCAAGCCGGTGCTGCCTTCGCACATGCTGGCGGACACCAAGTACCTGGTGAACCCGACCGGCCGCTTCGTCATCGGCGGCCCGCAAGGCGACTGCGGCCTGACCGGCCGCAAGATCATCGTCGACACGTACGGTGGCGCGGCCCCGCACGGCGGCGGCGCGTTCTCGGGCAAGGACCCGTCGAAGGTCGACCGCTCGGCCGCCTATGCCGCGCGCTACGTGGCCAAGAACGTGGTGGCCGCCGGCCTGGCGCGCCAGTGCCAGGTGCAGGTGAGCTACGCGATTGGCGTGGCACGCCCGATCAACATCACGGTGTACACGGAAGGCACGGGCGTGATCCCGGACGAGCAGATCGCCAAGCTCGTGCAGGAGCATTTCGACCTGCGTCCGAAGGGCATCGTGCAGATGCTGGACCTGCTGCGCCCGATCTACGAAAAGACCGCCGCGTACGGCCACTTCGGCCGCGAAGAGCCGGAGTTCAGCTGGGAAGCGACCGACAAGGCGCTGCTGCTGCGTGAAGCAGCCGGCTTGAGCGGCGAGCCAGCCAAGGCGTTTGCCTAAGGCCACGCACGCTGCCGTAAAAAAACCGCCTCTCGGGGCGGTTTTTTTACGGCATCCAGCAATTGCAGTCAGGCATGCCAAGGAGCGCACCGCTACCGTATCGCTACCCAGGAGCCCCATATTGACCACCGCCACCGACCGCTACCTCGCCCGCTTTCGCGCCGTGCTCGCATACATCGACGCGCATCTGGAAGACACGCTCGACGTGGACGGGCTGGCCAACGTGGCGGCGTTTTCCAGCTACCACTTTCACCGCCAGTTCTCGTTGCTGTTCGGCATGAACGTCGGGCGCTATGTGCAGTTGCTGCGCTTGAAGCGGGCCGCGCATCAACTCGCCTATCGCGACGATGTGCGCATCACCGACATCGCGCTGGCGTGCGGGTACGAAGGGCCGGAAGCATTTGCGCGGGCGTTCCGCAGGCAGGCGGGGCAATCGCCATCGGCATTTCGGGCGGCGCCGCAGTGGGCGTCCTGGGCCACCGATCTACAGGCGCTGCGCGCCCTCAGGCGCCACCACATGCCCGCACAACCGCAAACCCAATCCGTCGAGATCGTCGAGCGCGAAGCCGTGGCCGTCGCCGCCATCGAGCACCGCGGCGACCCAGCGCGCCTGGGCGAGACTATTCGCACGTTCATTGCCTGGCGCCGGGAGCATCGGCTGCACCCGAGCGTTTCGGCCACGTACAACGTCGTCTACGACAACCCGGACGATGTGCCGCCCGAGGCGTTTCGCATGGATATCTGCGCCGCCACGCCCGCGCCGGTCGCACCCAATGCTGCGGGCGTGGTGGCCAAGACGCTGGCAGGCGGCCGCTACGCCGTGCTGCGCCACACGGGCTCAGACGACACGCTCGGCCAGAGCGTGGCGTACCTGTATGCCGATTGGCTGCCGGCCAGCGGCGAGGAATTGCGCGACGCGCCGTTGCTGTTCCAGCGCGTGCGCTTCTACCCCGACGTGCCTGAGCACGAAGCCGTGACGGACGTGCTGCTACCGCTTAGATGAACGATCAGGCGTCCAGGTGGATCTGGATGCCAGCAGCCGTATAAATGGCCGTGGCCTTGAAGCCGTCCACCACCACCGTCGAGAACTGCCGGTTGCTGCCGGCGCCATCCACCACGGCGATGGTGTCGCCCACCTTGGGCGCGTAGCCGTTCACGAACTTCACGTGCAGCGTGCCGCCGGCAATCGTGGTGAGGCCGGCCACGCTCAGCTTGCCCTGACCGTTCGGGCCGATGGCCAGATCAAGCGTGGTGCCCTGCAACTGCGTGAACTTGCCCGCAATGGCCACCGCCGCGGGCGCGTTGACCGCCAGCGTGCCGGCGCCGACATACACATCGCCCGTACCGAATGCGTTGGCCGAATCGGCTTCCAGCACGCCGCCTGCCACCTGCGTGCCGCCGGTGTAGGTGTTGGCGCCGGCCAGACGCAGCCGGCCGGTGCCTTGCAGCGTGAGCTTGCCTGCGCCGGAAATGGCGTTGCGCCACGTATCGGCCGCGTTGAAGCCGCCCTGCGTTGCATCCATCGACACGATCACGTTGCCGTTGAACGCGCCGTAGCCGTCAGCCGCCGCGAACAGGTTGAGGCGGCCCCAGCCTTCGGCGTCGTCGAGCACGGGGTAGCCGGACGCCAGCTCTGTCGTCTTCAGCACCACGCGACGCTGGTCGGCGCTCAGGTACGGGAAGCGCGTTTCCAGCAGCACCTCGGCGCCCTTGGGCACCACCGGTGCCAGCGTCGTCGCGCCGATCTGCGTGAAGCCGAACGTCATGCGGCGCGTGAAATTGGCCTGGTTGGTGGCGTAATCGGCAAAGCGGTCGGTGGCGGGCGTGCCGGACTGGGCGAGTGCCGGGAAGGTCGTGGCATCCGTGCCGGTCTGCGCCATCAGCGCGGTGTGCGCCTGCGTGAAGGCCGCCGCCTTCAGCGTGGCGTTAGCCGGGTCGGCCAGGTTGGCCGCCGCCGCAGCGATGCCGATCATGCGGCCGGACATCACGTCCAGCGGTGAATGCATGCCGGCCAGGATGCGGTTCTCGCCGAGTTCCATGCCGCGCGCCAGGATCTGCTGGAAGCGCTCCGGCACAAGGTACGCCATCGCCACGGTATCGCGCACCGCTTCGGCCGAGTGGCCGCTGATGAAGCCGCCGTCGGTCGTGGGCGTCGGGCTCTCGGCCGGCACCAGCGTCGGCACGACGACCACGCTGCTGCTCCAGCGGTACGGCCGTGCGTATTTGTAGAAGCGCTTGGACGGCTCGGTGGAGGCGTTGTTGCCCACCGTGTTGATCAGGTCGACCACCTTGCCGAAGGCGGTATTGCCGCCCGAGGTGCCCACGCCCGTGTTGTTGCCACTGTCGTTGTAGAGCACGGTGGTCGCATCGGCCGGCACGGTGGTGATCGATGTCGTCTGCTGCGCGAGCGTGCGCCACGCGGTGGTGAGCGGCCCCATGCCGTCGGTCACGCTGTAGCCCTTGCCGCGGCGGTCGTCAAAGTACGCCGCATCGGCCTGCACCTGCGTGCGGTTGGTGGTGGCGTTCACCACGTATTGAACGTTTGCGTTCAAGACCGGCAGATTGAGCTGCGTGCCGCCGGCCGTGCCGTCATTGGGCAAGCCCGTCCACGTGGAAGCGACCACCGCCGGGAACGACCCGTTGGCCGGCGCACTCACGCCGGCATCGACGATTTCCGTCAGCGGCTGCCAAAGATCGAGAAAGCGCGTGAACAGGCGCACACCGGCGTTGGTGCCCAGCGTGGCGTAGCGCGCATCGCCGCGCTGGTTGGTGGCGATGTTGTCGACGAACGGCGGTACACCGCTGGCCACGGCCGCCGTGTCGACAAAGCCCGGGTCTGCCGGCGGCGCGGGAATGGCTTGCGTGGTGGCGACCGGCGCCGAGGTGGTGTCCTCGCCGCCACCGCAGGCGGTAAGCGCGAGGGCGCCGAGCAGCGCAACGAGGCTGGAGCAAAGACGCGGGCGAGAGAACGCAGGGCGAACAGTAAAGGACATGGTGCGGCGGGCTTGCAACCCGGAGAGAGCGCTGGAAAGCCCAGCAGTCTCGGCACGTCCCATGAAATAACCGTGACGTTTCGTTGACAAATCCGCGTGATCTGCGCCCTACATTGGAGCGTTCCGCGCCATGACAGCGCTGACAGTGCTTTATGTCACAGAGTGATACAATCGCCGGCTGCGTTTTTTGACTTTGGTGAAGCCTCGTCCGGGCAATCGCCGTCCCGTCGACCATGTCCGCTTCACCCCTGCATCCCGCCCTGCGCCGCTGGCTCCACAGCTTCATTCCCGCCCCCGTGACGGTGCGCTGGAGCGAACGCGTCCGTTCCGCCGTCGGCGCACTCGTCGGCATCCTCTTTACCGGCACGATGATGAAGATGGTGCCGGGCGCCTCCACGCTGATCCCGTTGCTGGTCGCGCCAATGGGCGCCTCGGCCGTGCTGCTGTTTGCGGTGCCGGCCAGTCCGCTCGCGCAGCCGTGGTCCATCATCGGCGGCAACCTGGTGGCGGCCACCGTGGGCGTGACGTTCGGGCTGCTCGTCGATGATCCGGTGATTGCGTCGGCGCTGGCCATCTCCGCAGCCATTGCCGGCATGTTTGCGCTGCGTTGCGTGCACCCGCCTTCGGGCGCGGTGGCGCTCACCGCCGTGATTGGCGGGCCGGCCGTGCATGCGCTGGGTTATCGCTTCGTACTCGAGCCGATCCTGATCCAGTCAGCGCTGCTGCTGGTGGGCGCACTGGTGTACCACGCTGCCACCGGCCACCGGTATCCGCACGCGCAACGCCTGCCTGCGGCTGAACGTCCGCCCACCGCCGCCGGCTTCACCCGCGCCGACATCGTCGCCGCGCTGCGCCGCCAGAGCGAACTGCTCGACATCGACCCCGAAGACATCGAAGCCGTGCTGCGCGAGATGCAGCTGCAGGCCTACACGCGCACGTTCCACGCGCTCACCTGCGCCGACATCATGACCACGCCGGTGGTCACGGTCTCGGCCGGCACGTCGATCCCGCGCGCACTGCAACTGCTGCGTCAGCATGGCTTCAAGGCATTACCGGTGGTGGACGAAAGTCGGCGCGTGGTGGGCATCGTCACGCGCGTCGACCTGCTTGGCCTGGCGCCGGCAGACATGCGCCAGACGCTGCGCCGCTGGTTCAGCATCGGCGCACTCACACCGCCGCGCGTGGCCGATCACATGAAGACGCGCGTGCAAACCATCGCTGCCACTGCGCCCATGTCGGATCTGGTGCCGATGTTTGCCAGCGCCGGCCACCACCACATTCCCGTGCTGGATGCGGATGGCCGGCTGGCCGGCATCGTTACCGAATCCGACCTGGTGGGCGGGCTGTACCGTCAGGCCAACATCGAGCCGCAGGCGGCCTGAGCGGCCATCAAACCGCATCCATCGGCAACTCGCGGAACGCGCTCAACTGCTCCGCCGCCGCCGAGTACGCCACCAGGCGCGGATAGTCCGCTGCCGGCACGCGGTCCGGCACCATCAGCTGGATGAAGGCCCAGGCCACGGCCACCGTCACGCCGGCCTGCGTCAGCTCATTCTGATCCACCGGCAACGGCGCATCCTTCCACTCCGCTTCCAGCGCCCCCAACGCCGCCAGCAGTTGGCTGTGTACCCGCTCGACCCACGGCCCGTGCACCTTCTCGGTCGGGCGCAGGTTGTGTTCATAAACGATCTGCACCGCCTTTTCGCACGCGGCCAGCGCCAGGCCGATCACGCGCAGCGCATGCTGCCGTTCGGCAATGGCGGCGGGCATCAGGCTGCGGCCCGACAGCGCTTCTGCGTAATCGATGATGAGCGTGGAGTCGATCAGCACGGTGCCGTCGTCGCACACCAGCGTGGGCGCCTTGACCACGGGGTTGATGGCGCTGAACTGATCGAAATGCCGGAACACCGACACCGACGCGTGCTCGAACGGCAGCCCGAGCAACTTGAGCGAAATGGCCGTGCGACGCACGTACGGGGAATCAAGCATGCCGATCAACTTCATGGAATCTCCTGGGAGTGTGGGCGTGTGGTGGATGGAAACCTTGATGCGAAGCGCGCTGCTGCGCGGGTACGGATGCTCATGATAGACAGCCCTCGCAAAGCGTGCAGGACACCTCGGGCACGTTTTCTGCGTGCACAGGATCGCTTTGAGCCGTCTGAATGCGGACACCGGCCGGGCACCCGATTTTCTAGAATGACCGCGACTCGGGTGCACTGTGCCGCCCGTCAGACAGGAGACCTTATGCCGTTTCTCGCGCATCACCATGACTGCCTCGGCTGGAGCGGTGAGATGGCGCAGCGCGTGCAGGCATTCGATTGGGCTTCCACTGAGCTGGGCCCGATCCAGGATTGGCCCCCCAGCCTGCGTGCCGCCGTGCAAATGGTGCTGGCATGCCCGGTACCGCTGGTCATGCTTTGGGGCCGCCACGGCTACATGGTCTACAACGACGCCTACGCCGAGTTTGCCGGCGGGCGTCATCCCTATCTTCTTGGCTGCCCCGTTGAACTGGGCTGGCCCGAAGTGGCCGATTTCAACCGCCATGTCATGGATGTCTGCCTTGGTGGCGGCACGCTGTCGTACCGCGACAAGGAACTCGTCCTGCTGCGCAACGGCCGCCCCGAAGACGTGTGGTTGGATCTCTACTACAGCCCGCTGCCTGACGACAACGGCCGCCCGGCGGGCGTGCTGGCCATCGTGGTGGAAACCACCGAGCGCGTGCAGACCGAACGCGAACGCCAGTCCGCCGAGCAGGCCCTGCGCCAGTTGACCGAAACGCTGGAGCAACGCGTGGCCGATGCGTTGTCTGCCCGCGCTGAAGTGGAAGCGCAATTGCGCCAGGCCCAGAAGATGGAGGCCATCGGCAGCCTGACCGGCGGCGTGGCGCACGACTTCAACAACGTGCTCCAGGTGATTGCCGGCAACCTGCAACTGCTCTCCGTCGAGGCGCCAGGCAACGCGCGCGTGCAGCATCGGATTGCCGCCGCCACGCGGGCCGTACAGCGCGGCTCCACGCTGGCCGCGCAGTTGCTCGCCTTTGCACGCAGGCAGCAGCTGTCTCCGGCAGTCGTCAACCCGACGCGGCTGGTTCAGGGCATGAGCGAGATGCTGCACCGCGCGCTGGGCGAAGCCATCAAGGTGGAAACGCATCTGGCCGACGACTTGTGGAACGTACAGGCCGATCGCAACCAGCTCGAGAATGCATTGCTGAACCTCGCCATCAATGCGCGCGATGCCATGCGCGGCAATGGCGTGCTGACCATTTCCGCCAAGAACATCACGCTCGACAAAACGCAGGGGCAAGGGCGCGACCAGCCTGCCCCCGGCGACTACCTCGTCTTCTCCGTCACCGACACGGGCGTGGGCATGCCGCCCGAAGTGGTCGAGCACGTCTTCGAGCCCTTCTTCACCACCAAGCCTGACGGCCACGGCACGGGCCTGGGGCTCAGCATGGTGTTCGGCTTCGTCAAGCAGAGCGGGGGACACATCGCCATCGACAGCGCGGTCGGGCAGGGCACCACGGTGCGGCTCTACTTTCCGCGCTGCGCAGAGGCGGCCCCGGACGATGCCGTGGAGGTGCACGACACCATCGTCACGCCCATGGGCGGGCGCGAGACCATTCTCGTGGTGGAAGACGATACCGACGTGCGCCTGACCGCCGTCGACATGTTGAGCCAGCTCGGTTACCGCGTGCTCACGGCAGCCAACGGCCAGGCCGCACTCGAACTCATGAACAGCGGCACGCCCATCGACCTGCTCTTTACCGACGTCATCATGCCGGGCCCCATCAAGGGCGGCGAACTGTCGATACGCGCCGCGCAACGCGTGCCGCCGCTACCGGTGCTGCTCGTCTCAGGCTACACGCGTGACGAGGTGCAGCACGACGGCAGGCTGCCGCCCGGTGTGACGCTGCTCGGCAAGCCCTACCGGCGTGACGACTTGGCGCGCATGGTGCGCAACGTGCTCAGCGCCAGCCGCACCGCGCAATCGCAATCGATGAGCCATCCGGTGGCAAGCGACGCTTCACAATCGCCTACGGTGCTGCTGGTGGAAGACGACACCGCCTCGCGCGAAGCCTTGCGGGAGGTGCTCACCACCTTCGGCCTGCAGTGCGTATCTGCGGCCAATGCCGAAGACGCCCTCGCACTGGCGCGCGCGCGCTCCGTGCAGGTGCTGCTGACCGATCTCACCCTGCCTGGCCAATCCGGCGCGGACCTCGCCCGCACGCTGCTGCGCCTGCAGCCGCATGTGGATGTGCTGCTGATGTCCGGCTACGGCACGGAGGCCGAGATTGGCGAGCCCATCCCCGGCGCACGCCTGCTCGGCAAGCCGATCGACCTGGGCACGCTGCAGCAGGCGCTGGCGCCGTGGCTGGCAACGGCGACGGCGACGGCGACCGACACGCAACATGTGACGAACGCCGCATAATCGCCGCACCCTGTCACAACCGACCGCGCCCGCCCGTCTAGGGAGCATCATCCCTAGACGACACCTCCGCCATGACCCAGCGCAGCCCGAGCCCTACCCGCACCGACAGCGAAGACACGATCTTCACCGCCGCCCGCCCCCGCCTGTTTGCGATTGCCTATCGCATGCTCGGCAGCCGGGCCGATGCGGAAGACGTGCTGCAAGACGCCTGGATGCGCTGGCACCAGACCGACCAGACCACGCTGCAATCGGCCGAGGCGTGGCTCGTAACGGTCGTCACCCGGCTGTCGATCGACCGCCTGCGCGCCGTCAAGACCGAGCGCGAAGCCTACGTCGGCTGGTGGCTGCCCGAGCCGCTGGTCGAACCGGAATCCGACGCGCCCTCGCCCGAAGCCGCCGTGGAACTGGCAGGCGACTTGTCGATGGCCCTGTTGTGGGTACTGGAGCGCCTGTCGCCCGAAGAGCGCGCGGCGTTTCTCATGCGACAGGTGTTCGAGCAGGACTACGCGGAGATCGCCGCCCTGCTGGGCAAGACCGAAGCCGCGTGCCGGCAGATGGTGCATCGCGCATCCGACCGCGTGCAGCAGGAACGCCCGCGCTTCGATGTCGCACCCGATGCGCATCGGGATTTGCTTGAGCGCTTTGCTGAAGCCTCACGTACAGGCCAGCGCGATGCCATCCGCGCCCTGCTGGCAGACGACGCGCAACTGGTGGGCGACGGCGGCGGCAAGGTGCCGTCGTTCATGCGCATCATTCAAGACGCCGGCCAGATCACCAAGATCTACTGCGAGCTGGTGCGCGCCATGGGGGATGTGCGCTACGTGCACGCCCGCGTGAACGGCGAACCCGGCCTGCTGCGCTACGTGGGCGGCACGTTGGAATCGGCCCAGTCGTTCGTCATCGAGAATGGCCGCATCGTGGCCATCTACGTGGTGCGCAATCCCGACAAGCTGGCGCACATCGACATCGGCGCATAAAAAAACACGAAGATTTTTTGGCCGGGCTGTCACAACCCGGCCGCGTGGGGCGTCTTCAGGGTATGGAGCGACGCAAGGCAGCCACCCGCCGCCGGCATCTGCTCCTTCATCAACCCAAACCCTCAGGAGCCGCTCATGTCGCAAGCCCCGCGCATTGCCTACTTCCAACTCGCACCGAAGGCGTTCAACCACCTGCTGAACCTGTCGAACGGCCTGCGCCGCGACTTGCTGGGCGCGAAGCTGGTCGACCTCGTGCTGCTGCGTGTGTCGCAAATCAACGGTTGCGCCTTCTGCATCGACATGCACTGGAACGACCTGATCAAGATGGGCGAAGACCCACGCCACCTGAACGCCGTGGCCGGCTGGCGCGAGGCACCGTTCTTTACCGAGCGCGAGCGCGCTGCCCTGCGCTGGGCTGAACTGGTCACCAACACCCCGCACAGCGATGCCAGCGACGAAGAATTCGCCCGGCTGCGGGAGCACTTCAGCGATGAAGAGATCGCCGAGCTGAGCTTTGTGATCGTCACCATCAACAGCTGGAACCTGCTGAACGTGAGCCTGCGCAACCCGGTGCCGCTGAACGCGCCGTATGTTGCAGCGGCGTAACAAGGTCGGCCCCAATACGACGATCGCTGTACAGCAGCGCTTGCGCCCACGCGTAGGCGCTGCGCCTACAGGCTTAACCGTGCAGGAAGCGCACCATCAGCACTTCATCTGCATAGCCGGTGATCGATCTGAGCGCGCGCGGCTCCACGCCATAGGTTTCAAACCCGCAACGCTCGTACAGCGCCAGCGCCGCATCATTGCCCTGCACCACCGACAACGTGAGCTGCTGGACCAACCCCGTTGCCGCCGCCACGATGCCCTCCACCAGCGCTACGCCCACACCGCGGCCGCGCGCTGCCGGCTCCACGTAAAAGCCCCACACAAAACCCTTGTGTGCGAGCCTGGTCATCGTCTGCTGCTTGAACCCGACCATGCCGATGATGCGCGCGTCGCCTCCGCCTGCCGCTGCCGCATAGGCACCCAGCACGATGGTGGTGGCCAGCCGCTCGGCAAAGGCTTCCATCGCGAGCCCAACCTCAGCCTCGTAGGTTGAACCGAATGCATCGGGCGAATCCTTGAGCGCAGCCAGACGAATGGCGCGGTAGTCCGCCACATCGGCCGCATTGGCGGAAGACAGCTGGCGGATCACGACGGCGTTGTGGTTCGGGGTGGCGTTGGACATGGCTGGCAGTGCGTGTGGGCAAGTAGCTGGCAAGAAGCAGAGCAGACGAGAGCCGCCAGTATCGCGCCAATCACATGCACGAGACCTACAGCGCCGCCTCCGTCCATGAAGCCGAGGGCTTTGTCGGTCAATTGGCCTATGTCGGCGTACGAACCCGAGTACCTATGCTTCGGGAAAACGCGAGTCAACAAACCGCGACAACCAGAAACGGGGGAAGCCATGGCCGAGCTTTTGATCGCCCAAGCGCAGCGCAACAGCGGCGCACACGCACAACCCACACCGGCACCAATCCCACCCGACGCCTCCAGACCCACACGTGGCATGCACGGCGTCGCGCTGGTAATGGCCGCCGCGCTGTCGCTGGGGCTTACGGCCTGCGGTGGCGGTGACGATGCCGGTGCCGCGACCCCGCCGACGAATAACAACACGCCGGCACCAACACCATCGCCCACGCCCACGCCCACACCGTCACCGTCGCCAACACCCGCGCCTGCCCCGGCAACCTACTCCGTGGGCGGCACCGTCACCGGCCTGGCCTCAGGCAAATCCGTCACGCTGTTGAACAACGGCGGCGACGCGGTCACGGTCAGCGCAGACGGCAGCTTCCAGTTCGCCACGGCGCTGGCACAGGGCGCACCGTATGCCGCCACGGTCGGCACACGGCCCTCGGGCGAGAACTGCACCGTCACCAACGGCAGCGGTTTTGTCAGCACCAGCAACGTGAGCACCATTGCAGTGGCCTGCGCGCCGCGGCCGCTGTTCGGTTATGCGGTCAACTCCAACGACGGCACCATCTCCGCCTTCACGCTCGATCTGACCACTGGCATGCCCACGGCCATCGGCGCATCGGTGCCCGTGGGGCAAGGGCCGCTGTCGCTCACCATCGACCCGGCAGGCAAGTACGTCTACGTGGCCAACGCCAACGACAGCACCGTCACCACGCTCGCCATCGATGCAGAAACCGGCCTGCTCACGGTGGTCGGCTCGGCCACGCCCACGGGCATGCAGCCGTACAGCATTGCGCGCACGCCCAACGGCAAGTTTGCGTACACCGCCAACTTTGGAGACAACACGCTGTCGGCCTTCTCGGTGGATACCGGCACGGGCGCGCTCACGGCGCTGGCGCCCATCACGGCGGGCAACAACCCGTACACCGTCACCCTGAACAGCGCGGGCACCTTTGCCTACGTGGTGAACGCCGACAGCGGCAACGCCACCGGCACGGCCATGGCGTTCGGCATCAACGCCAGCACGGGCGCGCTCACGCAAGTGGGCAGCGTCGTGGCCACGGGTGGCACGCCGCAGTTCATTGCTGTGAACCCCACAGGCACCTTTGCCTACGTGGCCAACTCGGCAGACAACACGTTGAGCGTGTACAGCATTGATGGCACCGGGGCGCTCACCGCATCGGGCTCACCTGTGGCGACCGGCACCAACCCGTTCTACATCGCCATCGCACCGTCGGGCGGATTCCTGTACGTGGCCAACGTGCTGGACAACACCGTCAGCGTCTTCAGCATCAACCCCGCCAACGGCGCGCTCACGCTGGTCGACACCACGCCCACCGGCACCGCACCCGTGACCGTGCTCGTCAACCCCGCCGGCACCTTCGCCTACGTGGTCAGCGCAGTGGACAACAGCGTCAGCGCGTACGGCATCGACAGCACCACCGGCAAGTTGACCGCCGTGGCCAGCGGGTCAGCCGCCACCGGCAACATCCCGCGCGGGATGGCGATTGTGGCGGTGCCTTGAGGGGTGGCGGCAGATAGGCTGCCAGATACAAAAAGCCCCTCGCCATGGCGAGGGGCTTTTCTCTGCAGGCGGGCAGCGCAGGCAACGCCCACGCCGTCAGCGTGTGTCACACATCAATCGCCGAAGTCGACTTCACCTTGCGGCGCAGCTCGTATTTCTGGATCTTGCCGGTCGACGTCTTGGGCAGCGGCCCGAAGAACACGGCCTTGGGCACCTTGAAGCCCGCGAGCAGCGTCTTGCAGTGGGCGATCAGGTCTTCTGCGGTGGCGGTGGCGCCGTCCTTGAGTTCAACGAAGGCGCAGGGCGTTTCGCCCCACTTGGCATCCGGCTGGGCGACCACCGCAGCGGCCAGCACGGCGGGGTGCCGATACAGCGCGTCTTCCACCTCCACGCTGGAGATGTTCTCGCCGCCCGAGATGATGATGTCCTTGCTGCGGTCCTTGATCTTGATGTAGCCGTCGGGCATGCAGACGCCCAGATCGCCGGTGTGGAACCAGCCGCCGGCAAACGCCTCGCGCGTGGCCTTCTCGTTCTTGAGGTAGCCCTTCATGCAGATGTTGCCGCGGAACATGATTTCGCCAATGGTCTCGCCATCGGCCGGCACCAACTGCATGGTTTCCGGATCGAGCACCGCCACCTGCGATTGCAGGTGATACCGCACGCCCTGGCGCGCCTTCATCGTGGCGCGGTCATGCTCGGGCAGCGTGCGCCATTCGTCCTGCTCGGCACAGACGGCGGCGGGGCCGTACACCTCGGTCAGGCCGTAGACGTGCGTCAGCTCAAAGCCCATGGCTTCCATTTGCGCCAGCACGGCGGCGGGCGGCGGCGCACCGGCCACCATGCCGCGCACCGGCCCGCGCAGGCCCTCGCGCCACGACGGCGGCGCGTTCACCAGCGCGGTGTGGACGATGGGCGCGGCGCAGTAGTGCGTCACGCCCTCGTCGCGCATGAGGTCGAACACCAGCTTCGGCTCGAACTTGCGCAGGCAGACATTCACGCCTGCGCGTGCCGCGATCGTCCACGGGAAGCACCAGCCGTTGCAGTGGAACATCGGCAGCGTCCAGAGATAGACCGGGTGCTTGGGCAGATCCCACTCCAGGATGTTCGATACCGCATTGATGGTCGCGCCGCGATGGTGATAGACCACGCCCTTCGGGTCACCCGTGGTGCCCGAGGTGTAGTTGAGCGCAATTGCATCCCACTCGTCAGCCGGCATCTGCCAGGCGTAGTGCGGGTCGCCCGAGGCGAGGAACGTTTCGTAATCGGTGTCGCCAAACGGCTCGGCCTGCGGGCCCAGGGCATCGTTCACGGCAATCACCTTCAGGCCGGGAATCTCCAGCGCCATCTGGCGGGCCACGTCGGCAAACTCGGTGTCGGCCAGCAGCACGCGGGCCTCGCCATGGCGCAGCATGAAGACCAGGTTGGCGGCATCCAGGCGGATGTTCAGCGCGTTGAGCACACCGCCCGCCATCGGCACTCCAAAATGCGCCTCCACCATGGCCGGCGTGTTGGGCAAGAGCGCCGCCACCGTGTCGCCACGGCCCACGCCCGCCAGCGACAGCGCACTGGCCAGGCGCCGCGCACGCATGTAGGTGTCGCGCCAGTTCTGACGCACCGGTCCGTGCACGATGGCCAGGCGATCGCCATATACATCGGCCGCGCGGGCAAGAAACTCGATGGGTGTGAGCGGGACGAAGTTGGCCGCGTTGCGGGCCAAACCGCTATCAAAATCCGTGGGCATTGCTGTGTCTCCGTGCGCCGGGCGCTGTTGCTTTTTGTTGGGCAACGCTATCATCGGCCGGCTCCCGCACTCTGTCACCCGGATGACAAACCGCCCGAAAACCCGCGCCACTTAAAGGCTGACGGGTTTCTTACAAAGCGAAGGCAGAGCCCCACGCGCCCCCGCCACCCTTGACCGTGTGCCCACGCCTGCCATGACGACACCCCGTGCTCCGACGCCCGCCACGCAACTGCAGGGCCATGCGTGGTTCACCGCGCTTGCGCCTGAACACCAGGCCCTGGCCGCGCGAGAAACCCTGCTGCAGGCCTTCGAGCCCGGCGCCTTCATTGCCCGCCGCGGCGAGCCGTCCCGCTACTGGATCGGCGTCGACACCGGCCTCATCAAGCTGGCCGTGTACACCTCCGACGGGCGCGGCTGCACGTTCTCGGGCGTGCCGGCGGGCGGCTGGTGCGGCGAGGGCAGCGTCATCAAGCGCGAAGACCGCCGCTACGACGTGATCGCCATTCGCGCCTCGCACGTGCTGCTGGTGCCCGAACCCGTGTTCAATACGCTGCTCGCGCAGAGCCTGCCGTTTGCCAGCTTTGTGGTGCGCCAGCTCAACGAACGCATGGGCCAGTTCATCGCCACCGTGCAGAACGATCGCCTGCTGAGCGCCGATGCGCGCGTGGCGCAAGCGATTGCGCAGTTGTTCCACCCTGCCCTGTACCCGCGCACGAGCACTGTCCTGGAACTGTCGCAGGAAGAGATCGGGCTGCTGACGGGGTTGTCTCGCCAGCGCGTGAACCGCGCGCTGCAGCGGCTGGCCGAAGGCGGAATGATCGCGCTGTCGTACCAGACCATCCGCGTGACCGACCTTGAGCGGCTGCGGCTCTTCGGCCTGTCAGAGCTGTAAGCGCCGCGCCCGACTCTGTCACCCGGGCGACATTGCCCCTGTTGCGCGCAGACATAGAATCCTGCGACAGTCGCGCTTCATCCGCCGCCTTATCGGTCTGCCATGCCACTCATCAGCCGCGCCCACGTCCGACTCTCGCGCCTGCGCTTTCCGTTTGCGGTGCGCGTGCAGGCCGAGCTGGGCAGCGCGTGCCTGCGCGATGCCAACGGCCGGCGCGAAGTGCGCCCGGGCGATCCGTTTGTCGTGCCCGCCTTCGCGCATTTCGGTTGCGAGATTCCGGGCACCGCGTGGCAGCCGTGCGCCATCACGTTCAAGGCCGTGCCCGACGCCGGGTGCCCGCGCATGGCTGCGATCCAGCATGACAAGCCGTGGGCGCGTGCGCTGGCCACGCTGGTGTTCGAACACCCGGCACAGGCGTGGAACGCCGCCCTGCTCAGCCACTGCTGGCAGGCCTGCCCGCGCCAGGTGCGTGCGCGGCTGTTTGCGGAAGGGGAAGCCCTGCATGCGCTGGTGCGCGAGCAACGCGCCGCCTGGGCGCTGTACCGGTTGGCGCATACCTGCGGCAATGACGCGCCCGAAGCCGAAGCGCTGCACGCGCTGGCCCGGCGGGCTGGCCTGCGCAACGTACGCACGCTGAACGAAACGTGCGCGAGCCTGTTCGGGGTGGAGCTTGGCGCGCTGGTGACGAGCAACGCAGATGCGGTAAGCGGTGCGCTGCACGGCAATGCGCCTGTGCTGGCGCATTGGGCGCAGCCGCTGGCGATGGCCCTTTAAGCACTGCGCCGCAACCGCGGCATCAATCGAAGATCACCCCACGCCGCACACCCTCACGCGGCGGCGGGCTCGGCTCGCCAAGGATGTCGAGCACGGCATCTTCAATCGTGTGGGACAGCGCGTTGAGCGCGAGATCGTTGTCTTCAGTGCCAAACGGATCTTCAAGCTGCGAGGCGATGGCCTCGTGCGCCATGAAGGTGTACGCCACAAACACCGCAAACACGGGTGTGAAGCTGCCGATGCTTTCCACCAGCCCGAACGGCAGCGCGGCGCAGAAGAAGTACACCGTGCGGTGGATCATGACCGAGTACGCAAACGGCAGCGGTGTGCCGGCAATGCGCTCGCACCCGCCAATGCTGTTCGACAGCTCGTTGAGGTTGCGGTCGAACGCCAGGGCGGCAACCCCATCGAGCGCACCGGCTTGCGCGCGACGCTGCACCCATTCACCCAGCCACTGCACGAGGACGATGGGCCGGTAGCGCGCGGCCATCACGCGTTCGAGCAACGGTGCGGGAAGGCGGGCCGCGAGGTCTTCGCGCGCATCGGTGTGGCGCAACTGGTGGCGCAGCGCGTGCGGCAGCGCACCCAGCACCTGTGCGAACTCGCGCACATCGGCATCGGCTGCCGCATCGTTCGGGCCATCCCCGCGCGGCAGCGTCAGCGCCTGACGCGTGAGCGAGCGCGCCGTGTTGAGCAACTGGCCCCAGAGCTTGCGGGCCTCCCAGTAGCGGTCGTAGCTGGCGTTGTTGCGAAAACCCAGGAACACCGCCAGCGCAATGCCGACGAGCGAGAACGGCGTCGTGCTCAGGTTGACTGAGATGGGCAGCAGGTGCGCATGCACCGCAATGGCCACCAACGACACGAAGAAGATCAGGAACAGGCGCGGCAGAAGCTGCGGCAGCACCGAACCGCGCCATGCCAGAAGCATGCGGAACCAGTGCAGATGGGGGCGGACAACCATGGGGCGGGTGAGGCGAGAGCTTGGAGTGCCGCGATTATCGCAGAGCACCCCGGGTGTCTGACACCCGTTTTTTTGCTGCTTCGGGCACGTTTGGCCCGTGGACCATACCCCCGCCGCGTCGACCCATATTTTATGGGTTGATTATCTTTAAATACTGGCCCTGGCGCATTAAAAATACAAAACACAAATCGGCGCAAAGCGAACGCACTCGCTTTACGCCGATGCATGCAGAACCGCACCGCATTCTGCATGTTCAGGTCTGCGGTAAATCAGTTGGTCTGGGTATAGCCGCCCTTGGTCCAGCTGTTGCCGTCCCAGCACCACTCCGTGGTATTGCTGCCGCTGGTGGCATATACGCGGATATGGATAGCGCTGCCGACCAGCCAGCTCGTGACGGAGACGTTATCGCCGGGCTCGCTGAAGGCGCCCGTGTACCACCCCTTCCCGTCATAGCAACGCTCGGTGATCTTGCCACCATTGGCCGTGTACACACGGATCGACGGCACTGTCCCCCACGACGTGGCAGCGGTCTGAACGTTCGACATGTTTTATCTCCAGAATGTGATTTCAATATCCATCAAGCAAATGCATCGAGATTTTCTCGGCATTTACTACGGCCCGGCTTCAGGGCTTCGCTAGCATAAGCAAAGAAAATTCCAGTTGCTGCTGAGAGATAAGAAGCACAGATGGAGAGAAAACTTACTGAACAAATGACCGATTTTTTGCGCCTAACCATTATGTTGAGCGCACCACCAAAATAAACAAAAGGCACCAGATGAGGTGCCTTGAAAATGTCTAATCCAAAATGGCTGCATGCGATGGCATATGCGCCCCCCCGGTAACAAGGCGGACGCAGCCCCCCGGCATGAACGCACCCTGGAAGGACGGCGCCTGGCCGAGCAGGGAGCCGCGCCTTACCGCGCCGGTTCCTGCCGACGCGCCGGCAGGATGGACGGATCGCGCTGCAGCATCGCCACGAGGTTGCGTACCAGCAGCTGCGCGTTGTCGCCAGCGGACTGCGCTGCTTGACGCACGGCCGGGTGCAACACGCCGGCTGGGCGAGCAGCAATGTCTTGCAGGTGGTCGATGACGTCCTGCCGGTGGAGGCCCGCTTCTGCCGTCATGTCTTCGTGCTCGCCAGCAAAACCGGTGAGCATGTCGACGGCGCGCCGCAGCGTCTGGACGTTGACGCCCAGCGTTGCCGGCACAAGCCCCGCCTGCGCTGGCGCACGCGGGCCCCCAGGTGGCGGCCGGCGCCGTGAATACACCGGTGGATTGCCCGTCAGCACCCCCACCAGATTGCGGATCAATTGCTGTGGGTTGCCGCCCGCCTGTTCGGCTGCAGCCCGCACGGCCGGGTGCAGACGGTTGCCGGGCACGGCCGCAATGTCCTGCAGATGATCGATCACGTACAGCGCGTGATGTCCGGCTTCTGCAGTCATGTCCACATCGTCCAGACCGTTGAGCATGTTCACGGCGTCAGACAGCATGTCAGCGCTCACACGCAACGGCGCCGGATTGCCGAGCAGCAGGTCGGCAACGACGTAGCCTGCATGGAGTGCCAGCAACGCCGTACTGAACATCGTCACGGATACCCCGCCAGCGTAGGCATGAGGGTCATTGCGCCGCTCGGCACGTTGCATGCTGTAGTTGCCCATCGCAACGCCGCCCACGCCAGCAGTGAAGAGCGGATGATTCAACGCATATTGCGCGGCTGCAGCCCCTGCGCGAACGCCCACATGCGCGGCTTGCGCACCGGCATTCGCCAAGACCTGCCTCGCGCCACGCAGGCGATCCAGCGTGGCAGCAATGCGGCCGCGCGGCAGTTCTTCCACGGCGGTATCCGCAGCCGGCACGCGGGGCGCATTCGCAGGCGCGGGCGGCAGTGCGGCCAGGGCACCCTCACGGGCACGCGCAGGGCGCTGGCGCAGATCGGACTGAGGATGCGGGCGAGCCTGGCTGGTCGACGCCTCGCCCGTAGACGGCGGCGGCACGGCCGAAGAACTGGAACCATCAACACGCGGCATGGCAACTCCTGAACAACGGGCAAGGGGGGAGCGTGCAATGTTGTGGCAACACGCAACCGGCAAGGCCACCCGGCACGAAACCATGGCCGGCCAAACGAACCCACGCCCACCATCCACACCCTCAAAAACCGTTGAGCGTTGACGCCGCCGCCCCGCACTTGGAGCATCACAGGCGTATTGCTAACCCTTGGATGCCCATGCAGAACACCCATCGCCCCCGACTGTTCCGACGCTGGCTTTGTGCCGTATTGCTGACCTGCGCCGCCGGCGTCACAGCCGCCGCGCCAGAGACGAAACCGTTCGTCCACCCCGGCCTGCTGCATACCGAACAGGATTTCTTGCGCATGCGCCATGCCGTGGCGCGGGGCACGCAGCCATGGCAAGACGGCTGGCAACGGCTCACCGCCAATCCGCATGCCTCGCTCAAATGGAATGCGCGCCCGCAGGCCGTCGTCTATCGGGGGCGCAACCCCGAGCACGCCGAGAACTACGCCGCGCTGTTCAACGACGCGGCCGCCGCGTATGCACTGGCACTGCGCTGGAAGGTCTCGGGGGACGACGCCTATGCACAGAAGGCCATCGACATCCTGAACGTGTGGTCAGCCACGCTGACGCGCATTGACGGCAGCTCGGACAAGTTCCTCGCGTCGGGCATCTACGGTTATGAGCTGGCGAATGCCGCCGAAATTCTGCGGGCCGCGCCGCAGTGGCGGCCGGAAGATTTCCGGCGCTTCCAGGCCATGATGCTCAATGTGTTCTATCCGATGAACCACGACTTCCTGACCCGGCACAACGGCGCCAAGATCGACCACTATTGGGCGAACTGGGACTTGGCCAACATGAGCGCAATGCTGGCAATCGGCGTGCTGACCGACCGCCGCGACATCTATGCCGAAGCCGTGGACTACTTCAAGCACGGGCAAGGCAATGGCGCCATCGACCACGTGGTCTGGCGGCTCTATCCCGATGGGCTCGGGCAGGTGCAGGAGAGCGGGCGCGACCAGGGGCACACCATGCTCGACATCGCGCTGCTGGGTGTGTTTTGCCAGATGGCGTGGAACCAGGGCGACGACCTCTTCGGCTACGACGACAACCGCGTGCTCAAGGGCGCCGAATATGCCGCCCGCTACAACCTCGGACAGGACGTGCCGTACACGCCGTACCGCAACAGCGACGTGACGCAGGCCGAGATTTCCACCGGCGGGCGCGGCAACGTGCGCCCCGTCTGGGCACTGCTCTACAACCACTACGTGGTGCTGAAGAAGAAGCACGCCCCTGGGGTGACTGCGTTTGCCCAGCAGGTGCAGCCCGAAGGCGGGGGCGGAGACTACGGCCCGAACAGCGGCGGCTTTGACCAGCTCGGCTACGGCACGCTGGCGTATACGCTCAAGCCACTCGCTGCATCGGTCCAACACTGACACTGACGCTGACACGGACGGCACCCGGCGCGCAGCGGGTGCGCCGTGCCGTCGCAACGCTCACTGCACCGCGCCAATGAACGCCGCCAGCTCTGCCGTCTTGGGGCTGGCAAACACGTCCTTGGCCGGCCCGCTTTCATGGATCAGCCCCTGGTGCATAAAGACGAGCTGATCGCCCACGTCACGGGCGAAGCGCATCTCGTGCGTGACCATGATCAGCGTCATGCCTTCGGCGGCGAGCTGCTTCACCACGGCCAGCACCTCGTTCACCAGCTCAGGGTCCAGCGCGGAGGTGATCTCGTCGCACAGCAGCACCTTCGGCTGCATGGCCAGCGCGCGCGCAATGGCCACGCGCTGCTGCTGGCCGCCGCTGAGTTGGTCGGGGTAGGCATCGAACTTATCGGCCAGGCCCACCTTGACGAGCATCTGCCGGGCGAGGTCGTTGGCATCGGCCTTCTTCATGCCCTTGACCACCACGGGCGACAGCGCCACGTTCTCGCCGGCCGTCAGGTGCGGAAACAGGTTGAACTGCTGGAACACCATGCCCACGTTCAGGCGCAGCGCGCGCAGTTGCGCGGGCGTGGCCTGCGAGCCCTTGAGCACCGCGTTGTCGACCACGATCTGGCCGTCGTCGATGGCTTCCAGCCCATTGATGGACCGCAGCAGCGTGCTCTTGCCCGAGCCGCTGCGCCCGATGATGGCGACCACCTGGCCGCTTTCCACGCGCAGGTCCACGCCCTTGAGCACATGGTTGTTGCCGTAATGCTTGTGTACGGCGCAGAGATCAACGAGCGGCATAGAGCTTCTTTTCCAGATGAGAGGCGTAAAGAGACAGCGGCCAGCACAGCGCAAAGTACGCAACGGCCACCAGCCCGTAGATGAGGAATGGCTGGAAGGTGGCATTGGCCAGTACCGAACCCAGCTTCGACAGATCTTCAAACCCGATGATGGAGGCCACCGCCGTGCCCTTGACGATCTGCACCGAGAACCCGACCGTGGGTGCAATCGACAGGCGCACCGCCTGCGGCAACACCACGTGCCGCATCTGCTGGAAGTAGCCCATCGCCAGGCTGGAAGACGCTTCCCACTGCCCGCGCGGAATGGCCTCGACACAGCCGCGCCACACCTCGGCCAGATAGGCACTGGTGTACAGCGTCAGGCCGATGGCGGCAGCCGTCCACGGCGACATCTCGAACCCCGCCATGGATGCACCAAAGAACACGATGAACATCTGCATGAGCAGCGGCGTGTTCTGGAAGAGCTGGATGTAAGCCTTGCTCACGCGCTGCAGCGTGGCGTTGCGCCCCACACGGGCAAACAGCACGACCAGGCCGGCGGTGCCGCCCAACGCAAAGGCCATGAGCGACAGCATGAGCGTGGCAAGCAGCCCTTCCCCCAGCTTGAGGAGAATGGGCAACAGAGGGATGTCGGAGATCATGCTGCGTTTCCAGTGGTAGCGGCTGCGTTGGTGGTAGCAAGCGGTGCAGCCGACGCCGCCGGCACGCGGCGCCCCACGACAAAGCGCTGCCCGATCCAGGCCAGCAACTGGCGCAGCAACAGCGCCAGCGCAAAGTACAGCGCCGTCACCACCAGGTAGGTTTCAAACGCGCGGAAGTTGCGCGACTGGATGAAGTTGGCGGCAAAGGTCAGGTCCTGCGCGGCAATCTGCGAGACGACCGACGTGCCCAGCATCACGATCACGATCTGGCTGCTCAGCGCCGGCCACACTTTCTGCAGCGCGGGCCGCAGCACCACGTGCCGGAAGATGGCCCAGCGGCTCATCGCCAGCGCGTTGGCGGCTTCCAGTTGGCCGCGCGGTGTCTCCTGAATGCCCGCACGCACGATCTCGGTGATGTACGCGCCCAGGTTGACCACCGCCGTGAGCAACGCCGCCTGCCATTCGTTGATCTGCACACCCAGCGAGGGCAAGCCGAAGAACACGAACATCAATTGCACGAGGAACGGCGTGTTGCGGATGCCCTCCACATACACCTTGAACAAGGCATTGAACGGGGCGATGCGCCAGGCGCGGCACACGCCCCCGGCAATGCCGATGGCGCCACCCGCCACCGCGCCCGCCGCCGTGAGCGCGAGCGTAAATGCCGCACCCTGCGCGAGCTGGCCGCTGTAACTGAAGACAGCGCCAAAGTCGAATTGATAAGCCATGAAGAGGTCCGGCGTACGTGCGTTACGAAGCTGCGTAGAACCTGTTCACGATTCGTAGCGAGCGGCCCGAGGTTGGCCGGAGAAGCGCAGCCGTACATGGGTACGGCGAGCATCGCTGGGCCAAGATCGGGTCGCGCAGTAGGATCGTGGGCAGGTTCTTACATCTTTGCCGGCAGCGGCATCTTGATCCAGCGCTGCGACAGATCGTTCAGGTGGCCATCCGTCTTCAGCTTGGTGATGATGACGTTCACCTTGTCCAGCAACGCGGGCTCGCCCTTGGCCACGCCCACATAGCAGGGCGTGTCTTCCACGGGGAACTTCATGTCGAGCTGGCGCAGCTTGGTGCGCTCGTTCACCGCGTTGGCCACGATGTTGCCCACCGTCACCAGCTGCACCTGGCCGATCAGGTAGCTCTGCGCGGTGGCGTTGTTGTCTTCATAGCGCTTGATGGTGGCCGACGCCGGCGCCACGGCCGACAGCGCCAGATCTTCAGTCGAGCCGCGCGTCACGCCAATCGTCTTGCCGGCCAGATCTGCCGGCGCCTTGATCGACACATCCTTCGGGCCGTACACGCTCTTGGGGAACGGCGCATACGCCTGCGAGAAGTCGATCACCTTGGCACGCTCGGCGTTCTTACCCAGGCTGGAGATGACGACATCCACCTTGCCCGTGGTGAGGAACGGAATGCGGTTGGTGCTGGTGACGGGCACCAGCTCAGCCTTCACGCCGAGTTCCTTGGCGATGAGGCCGGCCATGTCGATGTCATAGCCCTGCAGCTTCAGGTCCGGGCCCAGCGAGCCGAACGGCGGGAAGTCGTTCGGGATCGCCACGCGGATCACGCCGGCTTTCTGGATGTTGGCCAGCGCATCGGCATGGGCCGGGCGGCCCGGCAGCAGCGCGACAAGCGCGCTGACCGCCATGACGGCGTGGAAGAACGTGCGGCGCGAAACACGGTGCGACGAGTGCAGAGCAAGGGTGCGGATCATTCAAAAACTCCTTCAGGAAATTCAGGAAATCGAGACGAGGCGAAAGGAAACCGGTTCGTGCTGCATGGGTTCGGCCGTGGCGGGCGCGGCGCTCAAATCGATGCCGCTGCGGCGCGCGGCCGACAAAAGGTGAGCACGCATGGCCTCTGCGCTGGCGGCGGCATCGCCCGCGGCAACGGCCTGCACGATGGCGTCGTGCTCGTGCGCAGGGTGGTCGTCTGCGCCATTGCGGGCAAAGGGCAGGCGCAGGCTGTGGCCGATGGCGTGCTCCAACTGGCCGGCCATCGCCATCAAACCCGGGTTGCCCGACAACTGCGCGAGCAGCAGGTGGAAGTGCAAGTCGGCCTCTGCAGCGCTCAGCAGGTCATTGCGCTCCAGCGCATGCGCCAACTGCTGCTGCAGCCATTGCAGGTGACGCAGGCCGGCGGCATGCATGCGCGCGGCGGCCAGCGCCGTCCAGCCCGGCTCCAGCACCAGACGCAGCTCGATCAACTGACGCGGCGACAGCGTGCCCAGCGCCGGCGTGGCAAACGGACGATGCAGGCGTTCTGCGCTCGCCCGCTCTGCGCCAAACTTCTGGCCACGTACCACCACGCCACGGCTGGGGAGGATGTCCACGAGGCCCAGCGTCTCGAGCACCGTCAGCGCCTCGCGCAACGACGCGCGGCTCACGCCCAGCGTTTCCGCCAGCTCACGCTGCGGCGGCAAGCGGCTGCCACTCGGGTAATCGCCGCTCAGGATGCGTTGCTGGAGTGCTTGCGCGACGGAGGATGGAATGCTGTGCATGGGCCGACGTTAGAGAAAGACGCGGTCGTGGTCTGACCGGTCGCCCACTGCTTATGCGAGTTTTGTGCCATGCAGCATCCAGTGGCTTGCTGGGCTGCACCGCGGGCGATTGATTGCCTGGGCGCTGCCCGTGGGCGAGGCGTGCGCTGCCGGATGCGGGCATCAGCCGCTTGGAGTTGGTGCGGGCCGCACCGATTTGGAACGCCCTGCCCCGCGCATCGATACCCCAAGCGCAGCAGCGCGGGCCGTAGTGCGTTGCGCCGAAGCCGTCTTGCGTGCAGCGCAGGTTTGGTGCGCCCGACCGGCTTGTTCATGGCGCGAAGCCATGGGGATTTTCAAGAACTCTCAACAGCCCCGCTCTTGCCTTGACGCGTGCTGAGGTGACATGGGATACCGCGTGCTCAATACGGCGCACCCCACTTTCGTAGGGGGCGCCTGCCCGCGTAACCCATCCAAAAAATGAGCCCAGACATGTCGTTGACGACGAGAAGAACGCGCGCGCCGCAAGACCCGCATCCATACCTCGCGCGGAGCATGGTGATCGGTTTGCTGAGCCTGGGGCTGGCGGCCTGCGGCGGCGGCGCCGACACGCCTGCAGACTCGTCCACGGCCGCAACGACGGCCCCCGTGGCAACGTCGAGCCCCGGGGCCAGCCCGGCACCAGCGCCCGCGCCGGCCAGCACCCCGACCACTACGCCGACGCCGACGACGCCAGCACCGACCCCAGTGCCCACGCCCGCACCCGCACCCGCACCCGCGCCTGCGCCTGCGCCTGCGCCTGCGCCAACCACGCCTACTCCGACGATCACCTGGCTGAACCCCGCATCGATCGCATGGGGCACGGCGCTCAGCACCGCGCAGTTGAACGCGACCGCCAATGTGCCCGGTACCTTCACGTATTCGCCGGCAATCGGGACCAAGCCGGAGGTCGGCACGCAGACCCTGTCGGTGACATTCACGCCGCAGGACACGACCAAATACGCCAGCACCACCACCGTGCGCACGCTGACCGTCAACAAGGCCGAACCGCCCGTGCGGTGGGACTTGCCTGCTGCCGTGACGCAGGGCTCGGCGCTGACGCCTGCGCAGGTCTCCACCGTGCCCTATGCGCTGTATGGCATTCAGGGCACTGTGGACCCGGCGTCTTACACCACCGCTGATGGCGCACCGCTGAGCGCCGCCACCACCAGCACGGCCGGCAGCGTGATCCTGCAGGCGACGTTCGTACCGCGGGACAGCGCGCACTACCGCACGGCCCTGGTCAGCACGGCGCTCACCATCAAGCCCGCCGCTGCGGCCGCCGCCATCAACTTTGGCAGCGCGAGACAAACCATCCAGGGGTTCGGCGGATCGGCGGCCTGGTACTACAGCAAGATGGCGGACGACCGCCTGAACGCGCTGTTCGGCACCAGCCTGGCCGACAGCCTTGGGCTGTCCATCCTGCGGCTGCGCATTGCACCCGCCGAGTGGAACACCACGACGCAGACGGCCGACACCACGCAGTGGACAGCCGAGCTGGAGAACGGCGCCGCCGCCCAGGCACGCGGCGCCCTCGTCTTTGCATCGCCGTGGACGCCGCCGGCGAGCATGAAGATCGTCAACACCACCCGCAGCAACCCGCTCTACAGCGGGCGCCTGGACCCAGCCCGCTACGCCGACTACGCCAAGTACCTGAACAGCTACATCCGCTATGCCGCCACGCGCAACGTGAGGCTCTACGCCGTATCCCTGCAGAACGAACCGGACTGGGACCCCGCGACCTACGAGTCCTGCCTCTGGAGCCCCGAAGAAATGCGCGCCTGGACTGCCGCCCAAGGCGCAGCAGCAGTGGCCGGCACCACGACCAAGCTGATGGCGCCGGAATCGTTCTACTTTTCTCAGGCCACGGCGGACACGCTGCTGGGCGATGCCAATGCCGCCGCCAACGTCTCGATCATTGGCGGCCACCTGTACGGCGGCGTGCCCGCGTATCCGACGTCAGCCCGGAGGCTGGGCAAGGACGTCTGGATGACCGAACACTTCCTGGATTCTGTGAACAAGGCTGACAACAAGACGTCTTGGCAGACGAGCATTGACGACGCGATTGCCATTGCAAAGGAGATCCACGACGGCTTTACGCTGGGGCAGTACAACGCGTACGTCTACTGGTGGCTGGTCAACTCCAACGATGCCCAGCCCACCGGCCTGATCGGCTCCGACAACAAGCCCACCTACTTTGGCATTGGCCTGAAGCACTTTGCGTATTTCATCCGCCCCGGCTACGTGCGCTACGACACGACAACACTGCCGCAGAAGGGCGTGCGTGTTTCTGCGTTCGGCACGCCTGCGGGCGCCGCCGACAACAAGGCCGTGGTGGTGCTGGTAAACGAGAACGCCACGGACGTGACCCTTACGGCGTCGATCAACCCTGCGGGGCGCACGGTGACCAGCCTGACGCCGTACAGGTCGACTGCAACCGCAACGTTTGAGCAGCAGGCGCCCGTGGCCGTGAGTGGGAATACGTTCACGGTGACGCTGCCGGCGAAGAGCATTACAACCTTGGTGAACTAGGCACCGCCGAGGCAGCATCGGGAATCAAGGATCGCGCATCGGCCGCCGTGGCGCGGCCGTCGTCGCCCGCATCAGCGCGCAGCAATAACACGCGCCGCCACAGCACTGCGCGATTCGATCCCAAGCTTGTCCAGCACGCGCCCGACGTGGCTGCGCACCGTCCAGTAACTGATATTGAGCGCCTTGGAGATCTGCTTATCCGACAGGCCCTTGAGCAGCAGTTCGCACACCTCGCCTTCGCGCCGTGTGACCTTGAACTTCTGCTGGAACCACGCGCCCGAGCCCACGGTGCCGGCCGTCAGATACAGCCGGTGAACAATGCGGCCATCTGCGGCGTGTTCGAACTTCGTGCAGAGATCGAACCCGGCCCACTGCATCGGCTCGCTCGCGCCTAGGGCAATCCGGCTCAACAGCAGTAGCAACCCTTCGCGTTCGCTTGCCTCCCACCCCGCCATCAGCGCTTCTGCGGCGCGGTTGGGTTGTGGGGCCTGCGCAGGGTCGAGCACGAACGACGGGCGGCTGCTTGCGGCGTGTTCATCGCCCTCCAACGCGGCGAAGGCGCGTTGCCGGTGGGCGTTGATGAGGTGTGGCCGCAGCAGATCGAGAATGCGCAGCTCGCGCTCGCCAAAGACGCGGCCGACTTCACTCGTGCCGAGGCGGTAATCGAGCAAGGTTCCGCCTCCGGCATCCAGGCACAGGCTCATGCCGGGGTAGACCTTGTACCGCGTGAGGAAATCGGTGAAGTATTCCGTGCGCTGCAGGCTGCGCCGGCCGATGATCCCCTCCACGAGCAGTGGGTCTGCGCGACGGTGCAACAGCGGGGAGATCGGGTCGACCGCATGGAAGTACTGCTTGTAGTCCGCATTCAATTGGAGATCCCGGCCCCACGTGGAGGTGTGGATGGGAATGGGGTTCGCCTCGTGCCGGACGATATGCGACATGACATCAATGCCCAGCAATGACTCGAGCTTGCGTGCCACCGCTGGCCGCTCCGCCACGCTATCGGGCGAGGCCTCGTGCAGGCTGCCGACGAGCGCCGTCAGCAATTGAAGATCATTAAGCGAAAGCGTCATTGCCACCCTACTGCACCTGAGAATGCTGGACGGACCCGGCAGGGCGAGACATCAAGCGGCGCGCTCATGGCACACCGCAAGGGGCGCTCGCCCTCTGCACCAGCGCTGTTGATCCGTGCATGCCGATACCGCGCACGGCCGGGACCTTGTAGACCCTGCGGAAGGTTGCGGACTCAAGCCCACACGTGGGGCACAGACAGCGCACAGGCGAAAGGCGCCAGCTGCTGCCGTTACTCGTCACTGGCCGGCGCGCCCGTGCAACCAGCGGCGTGCGCGTGACAACCAGCCATCGGGCGGCGGCCCGGCGTGCAGCGGCTGCGCCGGCGCCATGGTTTGATTGGCTTGATTGCCAACGCAGATCTCCAACGCGCCATGCTCCTTGAGCGTGCGCAGCAGCAAGCGCGCCTCTTCGAGTTCAAGTGCACCGTGATGGACGAGTTCGTCCAGGCTGACAGGGCGCGCGGTCATGTCATCCATTGCCACGCGAAAACGCGGTTGGCTGAAGTGCGCACCGAGCGTGACGGGCCTGAGCAAGCGGTATGCGGGCTTGTCGGTCGTGGCGCTATCGGCGTCGATACCGGTAGCGGTATCGGTCTCGATGAACGATGCGCTGCCGGCCTCGGTAGGCTGCCTGCGACTGTCCATCAGCCGCAGCGCGATCAGATCAAGCACGCCCCAGAGCATGGGGGTGCTGAAGGCGCGCGGCAGATTGAATACGTCATCGCCAAACATATCGGGCGCTGGCTGACCGAGCCATAGCTTGAAGGGGCCTGCCGCGCGCACGTCGGCTTGGTCACCCTCCAGCACCAGCACGTCGGCCTGGTGCGGCTCGGCTTCATCCCATTGATAGAGCGAGCGTGCTGCGATTGCCCGGATGCTGGTACGCACCCGATGTTGCTGGCCCGCTTCGAGATACTGCAGCGAAATGCGGCCACGCCGATTGTCCACCAACCGTACCGCAGATGGCGTATGAGACTGCATGCGGCTTTCCCCTCAAAACAATGCAAAGGCCGCTGAACGTGCAGGGCCGACGCTGTGCCGAGGGGCTTCCTCACCCGTAGGGCGTACTGGCGATGACCCGTTCATGCCAGCACGCGCACTGCGCCTATTTTTTGTTGGCTGTGCAGGGCTTGCGCCTGACACGCCGTATCAGGCTGGAAGCTACCATCTGCGCGCGCGTGCTAACGGTGGGGCTGAGGAAAGTTGAGTATTGGGGTGGTGGCCAGGAGCGTGACTGCGCTGGTGAATTTGAATCTTCAACCGACGCGGTTGATCAGTTGCTTCTCGCCCCTCACGGCAACGCGCCCACCTGCTTCAGCACGGCGCGTGCAATTTCCTGACGCTTTGGTAAAACCTCCGGCGTCGGCAGATCAAGGTTGATCGCGAACACGTAGGTGTCGTCGCCGCGCGTCACCCAGCCCACCCACCAGCCGACTTCGACCTGGCCCGGCACCGTTACCCATCCGGTCTTGGCTCGCAACGTATATTCTGGCGTCTTCTCGACAGTCAGGATGTCATCGAGCAGGTCGTAGCTGTGTGCGGAGATCATCGGTACCCTGCGTGCCGCCACTTCGCGCAGAAACTCGACTTGTTGATACGCGGTGATCTTGAGATGGTTGTTCAGCCAGAACCAGTCCACCGGACCTTCGACGTCCTCATTGCCGAAGTGCGCCGCTTCAAGGTACTTGCGATACTGGGCCGAGCCGATGTGCCGCGCGAGCGCCTGATAGGCGGGTATGCACGAGTTCTTCAGCGCCATACGCATCGACATGTCGCTGTCGCACACCGGTGGCAGGAACGGCTTGCCATTGTGCATGATGACCTTGCCGTCCCAAGGCAGCATGTCATGGTCCACGTCGGCCACAGCGCTGGTTTCGAGCGCAATCAGTGAATTGAATATCTTGAACGTCGAGGCTGGCGAAAAGGCGGTTGCCGCCCGTTCAGGGTTGTAGGTCAGCGTGCGCTGCTGCCGCACGTCGTAGACGACCATCGTGCCATCGACACCGGCGGTATCGAACAATGCTTTGGCATCGATCGTCGATTCAGTGAGGGCATGGGCAGCTAGGGGAAGCAGCAGGCAGAGCGCCGCGATCAGGCGCACAAGTTTGTGTCGCATATCTAAGCATTCAATTGGAGGTTGGACTTCGTCATGCTGACGGCTGCCAATCCGGGCCCGGATCGGTTGGCGGAGCATAGGCCTCAGCACTTCGGACGCCAACTGCGCCTGCCGTAACACGCGTAACGGTGCGGCCGTGGCCGCCGTGCGCAGGCAGACCCCGTTGTCGAGTGCGAACTCAGCCTGTTGCTTTCCAATGGCGCTATCGGCTGCACACTCGTCTGTTCAGAGCGATGATCCTTGTCTAGCGCACGTGGTAAGCACGCAAAATGTATAGCGACGACCGACGTCAACAAAGGTCGCGCCAAGCACCTAGGCGCGAAGCGGTTGGCGAGACGGCCGTTTTCTGAATCCCCCACTGTGGAAATTGGCGTTGGCCCAGGGGCTGCCGCTTGCATCACAATCTGTGCCGCACTCCCCCAACAACCGCCGCGCAGCACGGCCACGCCATGCCCCATCTCACACTTGAATACTCCGCCAACCTCAACACCTTTGACGCCAAAGCGACCCTGCTCGCCGTCAACACAGCCCTTGCTGCGACCGGGCATTTTGTTGAGGCCGACATCAAAAGCCGAAGCCACCGGTGTGACACGTTTGCCGTGGGCACCGCCAGCGCGCCGCGCGCATTCGTACACGCTGATCTCGCGATCTTGAGCGGGCGACCGCTGGAGACGCGGCGCGAACTGTCGGCAAGCGTGTTGGCGGTCTTGCAAGCGCAGTGCAGTGCGCCGGCAGGCGTGCACCTTCAGCTTTCTGTGCAGGTGCTTGAAATTGAGCGCGAGTCGTATGCGAAGGTGAGCATCGAGGCGCACGGTTGATAGATGGGCGCCCTGCCCGTCTCGGGAATGCGTCAATCTGTTGTTATTGGCTGTAGCCACGCCGCTCCATGGCGGCTAGATCGGGAAGCAAGATGGGCGTCTCCTTCGGCAAGTTGCGCATTCGTTTCGAGCGCCCTCTTGATACTCATCTCACTTTGCTCACTCTGGCTTGCGCCGTCATCTGCAGGCGATTCGTCGATCGGTTTTGTTTGCGGCCCTCACAGTCGAGCTCATCCGCGCCGCCGCTTGTCACTGATATTCCATCAGCACCGACATGGCGCCGTTCACAGTGCCGGGCGTGACGTTGGCTTCGGTCTGAACGTATGACACACGCATCGGGATCGAGAAGGAGCCGCCTGTGGCCTTGTTGTAATCATCGACCTGGATCGACGTATCAAATACAGCGGGGGCGCCTGCGGTGTCGGTCACCTTGATCTTTACGCCCTTTGCTGTTGAATCCGGGGAAAGCGGCAATACCCCTGGTGATTGCTCAACGGTGTCGCCCACCGGCTTGAGCCTGTAGAGAACCTTGTTGTATCCCTTGGGGCAACTGTTGATCTGAATCTGGAAGCTACGCTCGCCGGCCGTCGTTCCGATGCCCGTCAAGCTTCTCGCCCGCGTGGATGGCAACTCTACCGTTTGACTTGGCACTGAGCACGTTCCTTCGATCACGGTCAGACTCGTTTTAAGTTTGATGTAGTTCCGGTTTTCCTCAGTTCCTGTCATTGTTTTTGTAAAAAACCAGAACGCCATCGCTCCAGTGGCTGTTGCATTACCAAACCATGGGGAACCGTAATTATTCCTTATCCATTGAACTTCGATCGGCGTGGAAAACGCGACTGGCGATTCACCTTGCATTTTCGTCTGAGGTTTTCCATTGACAATGATCTGCATATTAAGGCCTTTGAGTTCTGTGAGAATGAGCGGCCCTGTCGGATTGCCCGAACCTCCATCCACCAGCCACCTGGTGAAGGGCAGAAAATATGTTAGCCGGCAGGACGCCTCGCCACATAACGTTTGAGGCGTCACATATGCCCTTGCCACAACAGTACCAGCGGGAGTATTCCTTGGCAGGGAAAGCAAAGCAGGAGGAGGAATAATCTCTTTGTCAAACCAAGCCAAAGCCGGTTTTGCCGCAATCAAAATCAGAGCTGCGAATATTGTGCGCCCTATCCCGCCCATGGTTTTCCCGTCCAGTCGTTTCATCGTCATTAAGTCGTCCCGAAGTGTATTCGCTGCAGTCTTTAATCCGCTGGATTACCCACATCGGCCTATTGCACGATGCCTCCACCGAAATTTGATACACGTCTCAGTCGTTAGGGGATACCCAGGATGCGCCCGGCTATCACAAACACAGCGCTGCGCGGAATTCTGCGATAACGGCTGGGCATATGCAGGTTGATTCTCTACATTGAGCAATGATGGCGACATCAGATCAATCTTAAAAGCCGGAAATGCCCGGTGACCCGTCTTGCCAGTTAGATAGCGCTGCGAGTCCAGCGATGCGGAATAAATTTTTTTGATTCTAGGAGTGCGTGTTCACGCACTGAAATTGCCGATCAACAACATGGCGGTGGCACATTGCTATTACGAGAAGTTAGCAACATTGTTGAACCGATTTTGTGGAGTCGGGGGTACTGGGACCCCGAGTACAAGAACTGGGGGATATTCGACCAGTTTCGGGAAATTGTGCTTGAAGAATTAGATAGGTTGGAACGCCAATAGCGCCGCTGTGACGACGGGCGTCGGGATTGTCAGGCGCTCTCGAAACCCTTGGCATTTCCGCGCCGAAGAATTGCGCAGCGGTCTGGTTTGACGCTGCGGCAACTCAGGCAGCCAGCAAACGGCGGGGATACTGCGAGGCGTATCCGGGTCTCGCCAGGAAGAACGCCATGGCAACTATTCGGGCCTGCGCAAGCTGCGGCCAACCCTTCGTCCCACGCTCTCAAGTACCGAACCAGACTTACTGCTCCATGCCTGCCTGCCAGCGAGCGCGGCGACAGCGTTGGCAGCACGAGAAAATGGCGAACGATCCGGACTATCGAGAAAACCAAAAGCGCAGTCAGCGCGCTTGGCATGAGCGCCATCCGGACTACTGGCAGCAGTACCGGAACACCACAGCTAAGGGCGGGGAAACTAAGGACACACACAAGAGGGGCCAAGACTCCTCGTATGCCGGCTCAGTCCTGCCCAACTTCCCAACTGGTCTCTATCGAATCGAAGCGGTTCTCCAACCGAGCGGCGCAACAATGGACGCGTGGATCGTACGAATGACGCCCGTGTATCTCGACCACTGATGCAAAAAGGACGTGTGCAAACATAGGACGTCATAGGCAGCGCATCGAACAGCCGTTACCGTTTCTTCCATGTGAATCTTGGGCCCTCCTGCGAGGCAGGAATTGCGGCTTTGAATCCACAGGCGCCCACGTCCGTTAGCCGGCACTGGCGGAAAAACTCTATGCGGTTGGACGTATGGCCGAAACATTCTCGAGACCTCCCGACGAGCCGATCCTGCTTCGCGGCGCCGAGTACGTTCGGATGTCGACAGAGCATCAGCAGTACTCAACACAGAATCAGGCCGACAAGATTCGCGAGTACGCACAGCGTCGCGGCATCCAAATCGTGCGTACCTATGCTGACGAGGGTAAGAGTGGTCTCCGCCTCGATGGCCGCCAAGCCCTACAGCAACTCATCAAGGACGTTGAGTCCGGCACTGCCGACTTCCAAGTCATCCTCGTCTACGATGTCAGTCGTTGGGGCAGATTCCAAGACGCCGATGAGAGCGCCTATTACGAGTACATCTGCCGCCGTGCCGGCATACAAGTTGCCTACTGCGCCGAACAGTTCGAGAACGACGGTTCACCGGTCTCGACTATCGTCAAAGGCGTCAAGCGCGCCATGGCTGGCGAGTACAGCCGCGAGCTGTCTGCCAAGGTGTTCGCCGGCCAATGTCGGCTGATCGAACTGGGCTATCGACAGGGTGGATCGGCGGGATATGGCCTGCGGCGCGTCCTGGTCGATCAGCTAGGTACCGTACGGGCTGAGCTTACGCGTGGTCAACAAAAAAGCCTGCAGACCGATCGCGTCATCCTGATGCCAGGGCCGGACGAAGAGACCGCAACGGTCAATCAGATTTATCGATGGTTTATTGACAGCAACTTACTGGAATCTGAAATCGCCAGCCGGCTCAACGCCAGCGGCATTCGTACGGACCTCGGTCATGCATGGACACGCGCCACGGTGCGCCAAGTGCTGTCCAACGAAAAGTACATTGGCAACAACGTCTACAACCGGACGTCTTTCAAACTGAAGAAGCATCGCGTCGTCAACGGCCCTGAAATGTGGATTCGCAGGGATGGAGCTTTCGAAGCCATCGTTTCACCCGAGCTGTTCTATACAGCGCAAGGCATTCTGCGCGCTCGGGCGCGCCGATTCAGTGACGAAGAACTGTTGGACAAGCTGCGCAATCTCTATCGGACGCGAGGGTTCTTGTCAGGGCTAATCATCGACGAGACGGAAGGCATGCCTTCGGCAGCAGCCTATGCACACCGCTTCGGTAGTCTCGTCCGCGCTTATCAGGCGGTCGGGTTCACACCGGATCGTGATTATCACTACATCGAGATCAATCGCCTCCTGCGGCGTATGCATCCGCAGATCATCGGACAAACGGAGCGGATGATTGCCGAACTTGGCGGCTCAGTAGAGCGTGACTCGGCAACCGACCTGCTCACTGTCAATCGCGAGTTCAGTGTTTCGATCGTCTTATCCCGCTGTCAGATACTGGAGACCGGCAGTCACCGGTGGAAGGTGCGCTTTGACGCCGGCCTTCTTCCTGACATCACAGTAGCCGTGAGGCTCGACACGGCCAACCAAGGGCCGCTGGACTACTACCTGTTGCCGCGATTGGACTTTGGTTTGCCGCGCATCAGCTTGGCCGACCACAACAGATTCGAACTGGAGACCTATCGGTTCGGCAACTTGGACTACCTCTATGGCATGGCGGAGCGCAGCCGCATCAGGAGGGCCGCATGACCAGGAAACACGCAAAGCCTGACCTGCGCATGATTCCGCTGGACGCAATCGAAGTCCTCAACCCCCGAGACCGTAACGCACAGAAGTTCGAGGACATCGTCCGCAACATCCAGACCATCGGTTTAAAGAAGCCGATTACTGTCACACCGCGCCCTGGGCAAGACGGCGCCGAGCACTATCTGTTGATCTGTGGTGAAGGACGCCTCAAGGCCTTCCGAGAGTTGGGGGAAAACTTTATCCCTGCGCTGGTGGTGGAGGCCAGTGATGAAGATGCCTTCGTGATGAGCCTGGCCGAAAATATTGCGCGCCGGAAGGGCAACGCCTTGGAGCTATTGGCAGGTATTGGCCGACTGCAAGAGCAAGGCTACGACAAGAAGGCGATCGCGGAGAAAACTGGTCTGACGCTGGACTATGTACACGGCATCCTGCAGCTGCTCAGCAGCGGTGAAGAGCGCCTACTTGTGGCGGTAGAGTCTGGGCGCATCCCGTTGACAGCAGCGCTTGTCATCTCGGGGGCCGGCAACAATGACCGTGCCGTACAAGTTGCATTGCAGGAAGCCTATGAGACCGGCCAGTTGAGAGGTCACCAATTGCTGCACGCGCGGCGCGTTATCGAGCGGCGGCAGGCACTCGGAAAGACCTTGGCGCGCAGCGCACCACGCAAGCCGGCTGAGGTAACGACATCCAGTTTGGTGCGCAATTACCAGAAGGAAGTCGAACGTCAGAAGCTGCTTGTTAGAAAGGCTGAGACAGCACAACAACGTCTGCTCTTCGTCGTTGAAGCACTGCGCGAGTTGATGTTGGACGAGAGCTTCACGGTGTTACTCCGCGCCGAGCGTTTGGATACGCTCCCGAAGTACCTGTCTGATCGAGTCTGGCCCGGAGGCCATACCTCATGACCGATCTGCTCGGGTTCATCCCTCGGCCGCTGACGCTGCCGCTTGAGAACATTCTGCCGTCGCGCAAGACCCCCGAGGGTCTCCAGCAATCTGCGAAGTTCAAACAGATTCTGTCGTCTATCGAGGCGATCGGCATGATTGAGCCGCTGAGCGTGGGCAAACCCGACAAAGCCAGCGGACTGCACGTCTTGCTTGATGGTCATATCCGACTCGCGGCGCTGAGGGAATTGGAGTTCGTGGATGCGCCTTGTCTGGTTGCCAACGATGACGAAGGCTATACGTACAACAACAGACTGAATCGGGTGAGCACGATCCAGGTGCACTTCATGATTCGGCGCGCCTTGGAGCGCGGTGTGCCTCGCGAAAAATTGGCCAAGGCGCTGAACGTGGATGTTCGACACATCATCATGCACGCGGCCCTGCTCAATGGCGTTTGCCCGGAAGCCGCAGAACTGCTGAAGGACTTTCACTTCTCACCCAACTTGGGCGCCGTGCTGCGCAAGCTGAAGCCCACCCGTCAGATCGAGTGCGTCGAACTGATGATCGCAGCGAACAACATCACAGTTTCGTATGCGCAAGCGCTAGTTGCTGCCACGCCGAGCAATCTGCTGCTACATGAGAGCAAGCCACGCAAAATGAGCGGTGTCACCGCCGAGCAGATGGCGAAGATGGAGCGCGAGATGGGAAACCTGCAAGGCCAGCTCAAGTTGGTCGAGCAGTCCTACGGACAAGACGTGTTGAATCTGGTCTTAGCGAAGGGATATCTGACCAAATTGGTGAGTAACGAAGCAGTGTTTCGGTTTCTGTCCCAGAAGCACCCTGATGTTTTACGTGAGTTTGAGACATTGACACGGTCAGTGTCGCTGGAGGCCTGAACAGGGACGCCGCTGAACCACTGCCTCTGTTGGCATTCCCGCCCGTCACGGGAATGCGTCAATCTGTTCTTATTGGCTGTAGCCCCGCCGCTCTACGGCAGCTAATACATCCCACGTCTGCGGATCGACATCGCGGCCCCCGAGCGACATCGAAACGTACGCATCAATCGCATCCATAAAGCCTTTGATAAACGCCGGCGGGAACGCGTGTGTGGAGAGGTGCTGAAGCTCCTCACGCAGCATGCCCGGTCGGCATTGGCCGTGGCTGCGCATGGCGGTGCGGGTGCGCTTGAGATACGCCTGCGCTGCGATTGCACCGTTCAGGTAGGTACGATTTTTTGTGAGCGTGCCTGCGTCAGACGACGTGGACGCGTGCGTGGGTGGTGCAGGTGGAGATGGATAAGACGCGGGGCGGTGCCCGCTTTGAGTGCTTGGCATGATGGCCTCTTTGGGGTTGCTGGAGGCTCACCACTCCGTCGCCAGACGAGGGTGGCAGGCCCGACGGCGGGGCTGGCGAACCGGCCCCCAAAGAAAACCGGCAGACCTTGCGGTCTCCCCACCCGGCCTGCCATAAAGCTAGCGCGAGCGTGTACGGACGCAACCGCATGCGCAGTTGTCCGTCTTCTTTGAGTGTTGCGCGGTCGGATCGCCAGACCCGGCTGCCGTTGGTGCGGCAGCGCTGGGGATTATACGAAAGCAAAGCGCAAAAGCAGCCCCCATATTTCCGATGCGAAATGTGAAGGCCGCTTGACAGCGCACAGCTCTCGCAGCTGAGAGCGCCGCTCAGTTTGCACCAGCGTGGCATAAAATGGGCACAAAAATTTACAGCCAATCCGGGGGGATTGCATGCTGCCTAGTAACGATGGGGACACCGTTCAGCCCGCGGCCGCAACGGTGACGCAGATTCCCGAGTTCGTCATCGGGAACGCCTACAACCGCAGAAAAGAGATTACGGGAAAGTTCGGTGGGAGCGGGCAAAGCGGCATCGCGCCCTCTCGGCAGTCTCCTGCCGTCTTTCTGTTTACGGGGAACGGTGAGCAGCACGGCTACAAAGACGAGTTCGACGAATTTGGTTATCTGTACTACGTTGGCGAGGGCCAGCTCGGCGATATGAAGATGACGAAGGGCAACCTCGCCATTGCTTCACACGCCAAGGACGGGCGTGCTCTGCATGTCTTTCAGATGACCGGCAAAGGGAAGCCGTGCGTGTACTTGGGCGAGTTCGCTTGTGATTCGTACTTCTTCAGGCGAGATGCGGACCGAAATGGGAACGAACGCGACGTGATCGTCTTTCGGCTGATGCCGGTAGCGAACACGCTGCGTCGCGAACTGGACGGTCTGCCGTATCAAGACGACGACAGTGCGGCGAAGCCCGAAGGCCCGCCCGACGACCTGGCGACATTGAGGCAAGCGGCGATTGCTGCATGTCAGCCTGCCGGCCCGATTGCAGACCCGAAAGAAACTGTTCGAATTGCATACCAGCGCAGCGCACGGGTTAAGCGATATGTCTTAGCGCGAGCGCAGGGCCACTGCGAGCTTTGCGAGGCACCGGCCCCCTTCAATCGCAAGAGCGACGGCACACCGTATCTTGAACCACATCACATCAACAGGCTTTCCGATGGAGGACTAGATCATCCAAAGTACGTCGGCGCCATCTGCCCCACGTGCCATCGCCTGATTCACTTTGGCGAGAACGGCCAAGACCGAAACGACGAGCTACGCGCTCGCATTGCGGCAAAGGAAGCGCCGCAGACAGACGGAAATGCTCAGTAGCGTCACCCCTCAGAGTGTCGAGTTTCAGTGTTAAACACTGGAGCTTCACTCTCAGACACTGAAGCGTCAGTGTTAAACACTGGAACTCCACCCTCAGACACTGAAGCGTCAGTGTTAAACACTGGAACTCCACCCTCAGACACTGAAGCGTCAGTGTTAAACACTGGAGCTTCACCCTCTGACACTGAAGCGTCAGTGTTAAACACTGGAACTCCACCCTCAGACACTGGAGCTTCACCCTCAAACACTGAAGCGTCAGTGTCAAACACTCGAACCACAGCGGGTAGAGCTGCCGCTCGCAGCACAAGCACCGGCGCGGTGTAATCAGTGCGCGCCGTGTAATGCGCGGCCGCTTTCCGTCAAAAATTGTGCGCGGCATTGAGATAAGCAGCAACGGTGCCCAACATCTCCGTGTTGTGCCAACCGGCATGACGCTGATAGCTGCTTTAGAAGGATTTCAATGTCTCAAAACCTGATTTCGTTTCAACTCAGTGCCACCGACGTAACCGCCATTGATGGCGCCCTGAAGACCCTGGAAGAAAAGCTCGTCGGTCTAATCGGCCTGTCGACCGAACAACGCAGCAAGCTCATGAAGATGGGCCACAAGTCCGAAGCGTTCTGCCGCGAAGCTTTGGAACTGCTCAGTAACAATCCCGGCGTGCTGCCGGCCAACTTCAGCCTGCAGGAAATGCGCCGTGACCTAACGGGTTTTGACACCCTGCGCCCGCGCGTCGCCCGCATGGACAAGCTGCTGGAACGGATGCGTGATTCGCAACTGGCAATGGGCAGTGATTTGATGTCGGCCGCGCTGGAGGGTTACACGTACTTGAAAGTTGCGGGCAAGGGCGAAGGACTGGAGGGGGCGCGACGGGTGTTGTCGACGCGGTTTAGTCGGAGGCCGAGGAAGAAGGCGGAGGAGACTGTGCAGTGAGGTGATTGGTTGTTGATGGCTTGAACGAGGCCGCCCTTTGGGCGGCTTTTTCTATTGGGAATGCGATGACGATTTTGTTCTGCGACGTTGGCTCATCTATGCTGCAGCCGAGAGGACTCCTTTCTGACTGAATAACCGTCGATGAAATCCCTTCCATTTGCGACTCATCAAGATGTCAGTACACCTTGGCAGATTGCTTGGCGGAACCATGGTTCAAACGAGTCCGAGCGCTATCTAGCCAGCCTCAGTCGTAAGAGCTTCTTGACGCTCTGGAGTTATCCCAACGTCTACACGGACGAAGGCCGACACAATGGGACCGGAGATGGCAAGGAGCTATGTGACCTACTTGTTGTCTTCGGCAGTCATGTTCTGCTGTTCTCTGACAAGCATTGCGAATTCACAGAGCACCCCGACACGACAGTCGCTTGGTATCGTTGGTACCGACGTGCCATCGAGAAATCGGCGAAGCAACTGGCCGGAGCCGAATCTTGGTTACGGCGATTTCCGCAACGTCTCTTTGTGGATTGTCAGTGCACGCAGCCTCTCCCGCTTCCACTTCCGTCAGGCGACGACCTGCAGGTTCATTTGATTGCCGTAGCCAAAGGAGCCTCAACTCACGCTAGAGATCATTGGGACAAGACGGCTAAAGGCAGCTCAGGGAGTCTGATCCTAGACACATCCGTCGAGGGTAAGGCTCACATTGAGCGCCCGTTCACGGTCGGCTGGCCCCTTGTCGCAAGAAGAATGGTGCACGTATTAGATGAGGAAACTCTCGATGTCGTACTGGGAGAGCTCGATACCATCGCAGACCTGGTTGGCTATCTAAGCGAGAAGGAGCGTCACTTTACTCGCCCCGATACCGATTACATCGTGCTTGGCGAAGAAGATCTTCTTGCCTTCTATATCCGTCACAGAGACCAGAGAACTGGGGAAGGTGCGCTGCCGAATCTGCCCGCCGGTGCATTGGCGTTTTTTGGCGAGGGCGATTGGAAAAAACTCAGATCCAGTCGGGGCTATCGTAAGTACAAGCGAGCGATGCGGCCAAGCTACCTTTGGGATGACCTTATTGAGTACCAGACATCCCACATGTTCTCAGGCTCCGCATACACCATCGACGGGTCGCAATCGGTAGAACAGATGGAGCTCGTCCTCAGGATGATGGCCGAGGAAACTCGACATCATCGAATTCATCTTGGAATGGCACTCGATCGGGCCAGAAAGAAAGGAGCGCGCAACAAGCGGTACATCACCACAGTCCGAAGCGGCACATCAAATCAGCGCGCCTATGTAGTGATGTCGCTACCTAACGACCTCTGGGATAGCTACGATGAATACCGGGCGTCGCGACAGTATCAGCTCGGCACCTACCTAGAGGGTTGCAAGCTACGGTTTCCACACCTCCAGGAGATCATTGGTATTGCCTTCGAGCCATACGTCACAGAGGCGGTCTCTGTGGACTACTTGCTAATTCGCTTCAAAGGCATCGAGCTCGGTAAGGAATGGAGGGCAGATGTTGAGCAACGCCTGCAAGGCGAGAACATGCTGATTCAAAAGAGGGCTTGAGCCATTCATTCCCTACGTTTTACAGCAATAACAGACCCTCAAGGCGCCCGCATTGATAGTGCAGACCTTATTTTCCCGTCGCAGCATTGCGGAATAGAGAGGCTACCGCCGAGACATCATGGGAATCTATAGCACGGCTTTACTCCGTAGGTAGGTAATACAGAGCCCGCTCAGAGGCGTTCTTACCTTGGTGAGTTATTACTGACGCAATAATGGCGAAATTTGTGCCTGTGATGCCACAATGCTACGATTACCCAATATGAGGCCCAAGTAGGTAGAAATTGCTTGCGACCGGGCCAGAGCTACAAGCTAAAAACGCAAATGTCTGCCTAGGGGGAGGGACAAACTATGACTGCTATCATACAGCTCACATTAGATGGGACGCTGATCCTCGACGAAAATCGCGTTTCTCTACGTCTGCTTGGACACTCCATGACGTGCATCCAGTCCGCAGTCGATCGTGCGTACTTGGACGTTCGGTATGGGCGTGTTTGGAAACACGCAAGGCTCCCAAAAGGTAATTATGCTGACGCAAATTTTGTGGTCGGCAACCCAGAAGCGGGAAGCTTCAAAATTGCGTTCACGTCCCAAGCAGGCAGGGCCATTGTTGAAAGGCTCAAACAAGCGCTAGCAGAACCCTATAGAGAGGCTCTAGAGGGCGGGGATCAAGTCGTAAGCACAATCGCACATCAGATTGAGATTCGCCGCAATCAGCTGGACCACAATCAAGTCGAGCCACAAAGTTTTGATGACTTTTTGCGCACACCAGACGAATTAGCGGTTAGAGCCTACGGGGATAAATCTATAAACAAGGAGTTCAATCAACTTCTAAGCCCCGTAAGATCTGTCCACGATTCCGCCTTACGCTTATCATTGAAGCCGGACCAGCGAACTCCGGTGCAGCATTTCGATTTTAATCAGACAGCCGCCAAGCGTTTCGGGAAAGTGATAGGTGCGCGGGAGCTCGGCTCCCCAGTTATCTATCGAGGCAAACTACGCCAACTTGATCGGGGTCACAATCAAAATTCAAACTTCAAAGGCAAGTTTATCAACTCGGAAACCGATCGCGATGTCGTGATATACATCCACAGCGAAGAGGACTTTTCCAAACTCGTTCCATATTTAGACAGAGACGAATTTTCAATAATTGCATGCCCGGTAATTGAGTATTCCTCATTCGACCCTCAAGGAGGGGATCTACAGTTCATTAAGATCTTAGAAAATGAGCGATAATACGCTGGACAAAATAAAAGGGCAATGCCTTGAGCTTTTGCTTGAGATTTTTCCCGCAAGCCATATATTGGCAGCTATAGCGTCTGCCCTAATTTTCAATCAGATTTTGCACGGCCTCTCGCCATCTTTTTTTGAGGCACTTCAGCACATCAATTTTGACAATTCTATCGGACTAAAAGCAGGAAAATTCTGGGGCATTCCCCTGACCATTTTTGGCGCGTCATTTATTGCAACGGGCCTCAATATTTATCTAATTAGATGCGGACTCCGGTTCTCATTTCGAAAGAGCGGCGTGGATAAAAGGATGGACGAATGGATGAAGAAGGCTCAGCTTTCCATAAGCTCACTAAGTCAAGACGAACGCGCGTCCATTCACCGATCCATAGAGAAAGAGCTCATTCGCCGCACTCGACGGTATCAGGCAAAGCGAATGCTTTCGGAAGCGGCACTTTCACTTCTTGCGTTGATACTTTGGAGCGCACTGCTCCTTTTTTGGACATCAAAGGAGTGGTTGAGGCTGTCAGTCCCTGACTGCCTGATTGCAATTGGAGCTGCAGGTTGCGGACTATTCCTCCATAGGGAGTCTATCCGGTATTCGATATCTAGCCTGATCCCACTGCAGATCTACGCCAGCTCAGCATCCGGCGAAATCGCTTTCTTTGAAGGTATGGACTAAGAAGGAGGGGAGCCAACTGTGGCGCCGGCGATATCGCAACCAACACAGCTGTGTCCGAGCCTAAGCCGCACGGTTTGGTTGAGGGCTTAGGAAGAATGCGGCGAAGGCCACGCCGTGAGCTATTTGGTTGCTGCTGATTCGAATAGAGCCCCTCGCAATCACGAAGCCTGGCCGACATGCCGGGTCCACATCACAGCGAACAGCCAAATCGCTTACGCGTTATTGCGAGTCGCCTTCAAGCATCTGCCAGACCCTAAAGTAGTCTGCTCCCTTCTCTCGTCCCAGAGCTTCCTCCCATGGGGAGCTGGAACGCTGCCGTAGTGTCTCTCGCAGCCTATAAAGGCTCGTATCACTCGATAGCAAATCCCGAATCGCGCCAAGTTCCAGCGCAGCATTACGCGGCACGCCCGCAGACCGCAATGCAATCTGACGCTCCTCATTAACACCGTATAGAGCCATCGAAGGCACATTGGCCGCCTGCCGTTTAACAACTTCCGGCATTGACTCCAATTCAGAGCCAAACTTCATGGCAATTAACGAGGAGAGCCCCCAAGATGTCGACATTGCCAGCTGCCTAAATTTCTTAGTGCAATCTGTGACCCGCGTAGTGTAGTCGGGCGCCTCAAAATAATCGTTGGCGATGTCCGGAATCGGCCTGCCTTGCACCCAATCAGCGACCATCTCAGCCAGCATTGAACCATCTGAGCCACCACCAAAGCTAAGATTCTCTCGTACCTCCGGGATAGTCAGCAACACGCCCATCACATCTCGCAGCGTTCGACTATCTCCGCTGAATAGCGCATCTCCATCTAGAAGATTTTCCGGATTTCGAACTAGTTGCAGGCGCCCCAATGTTGCCTTAACGCTCTCAAACGAGAAACCCGTCGCATCAACGAGCTTCACGGCGCCCATATCAGAAGCTAAACGTCGTGCATAAGAAAGCGTCTTATTTAGCAGGTTCCGAGCCACCACGGTATTCCGCTCACGGAGCTCTTTGTAGCCAAACGTACCGCGAAGTATCAGCTCTAGTTGTTCAGCAAACTTCGAAACGCCAACTTGGCGGAAAGTGTGAGTGATAAATTGAGCAAAGGCGGACCATTCCGGCGTGTACACGACAGCTTCGAGACCCTGTTCCGAGTGCTCTCTATGCAGTTTCTCCGCCATGACGACCAGCTGCGACGCCAGGGCGGTCAGCGAGCGTTTGACATAGTCGCTGTGCTTGGCTTGCTGCTCAAGCGTGCTGCTCGCCAGAGCAATGACCCCAATAGTTTCTTGGTCCACGCGGCCAACGCGACCGGCGACATTCCAGAATTCCGAATACGATAGATCGCGGTATCCTGTGGTAGCAATCGAAGCGATAACCAAATTCGACAGCGGGAAATTTACGCCTTGCGAAATGGTGCTAGTTGCACACAAGACAGCCAGTTGTCTTCTTGCAAATAGCTGCTCGATCAGTTGCGAGACCTCCTCGGGAAGGCCTGAGTGATGTACGGCGACTCCTCGCCGCACGTGCTCTGCCAAGGGGAAATCATCTCCTAACTCATACGAAATGAAGCGAGCAGCCAGTTCGCGGGCGCCACTAACGGCGCCATCAAGGTGCGCGCTCGGTCCCGCTACCTTTGAGAGCCCGGCCGCAGCCGCCCAGGTGTCAGCCACTTTTCGGCACAGAAGCACAGTGGGCCCTCGAGTACTTAGCACCTGCGCCGCCGCCGTGGCCAATCGACCGACCGTCTTTTTGCTCTCGGCCTCCGTAAGAGATAGCGCAGCGGACACCCCTGGTAACACTAATTCTTCGTCAATAAAGAGTGTGTGTTTCGGAGTGCTCAGTAGCTTCAATCGCAGAGTGTCTACGAGTTTCCCTCGCTTCGATTCTCCTTCGGGCGGTAAAGCCAAAGCGACCACGCGATCATTTGGGACCCACTCGGCAGCTATGGAATAGCTCCTGGAGCTCTTTTGGTCCAGCCACGATGCGACTTCGTCTGCATTCTCTACAAACGGTGTCAGCAACAGGAAGCGAGCGTCTCTATGCTCACGGTTCAGCATCGAAAGAAGTAGCTCTAGCTTGATCGCTCGGGAATCCGATCCACCGATGTTGTGAGCTTCGTCTACCACGACTAGCGCCAATCGGCCAAGCGTCGCCGCTATGTCGTCGCGGCGCATCAGCAGGTCAAACTTCTCCGGCGTGCAAACGAGAACGTCGACGGATGGTTCGTCGCGTTCGGAGCCGTCTGCACCCGCTTGGATTAGTGAGCGCTCAATAGAGTCGAATTCAAGGGCCGGAGAAAGGCGTTCAACTCTCAATTTGACCGAAGAAAAGTCGCTTCGGAGTTTGGCGCAAACTTGATTTACCAGAGCACGTGTAGGCGCAATGTAGACCGAAAAGCCTTTAGCTTCCCCAAGGTCTGCTTTTGCCTGAAGGAGCGCGAATTGTGCGATGAGGGTTTTGCCGCTGGACGTCGGAAGATTAACCACAATCGACCGGCGACTTGTAGAGATCAGCCCTTCGTCGTAGAGCGCTGCTCTCTGCGGAGGAAGTAGTTCGAAAATCGGGTTAATGGCCCGATTGATGAGCGCATCGGCAAAACCTTGCGCGAGCGTGTTAGCGCTGCGTACTGCCGTACTCAACGCGTTGGCCACCATTTGACGTGCGGCCACCTGCAAGAGTATGCACACATCTAACAAGTCACCCGAGTGCGCGCGCTCGAACGCTTCAAGACTTCGCTCGAAGTGCATATCCAACTGAGCACCGATATCGGTCGTCCCATCACTTCGGCCGGTAAGCACATACTGAGATAACCGCTCGGACGCGCGAATGAGGTTGTACGTTCCGACCAACTCCAGGGCAGTCGCTTTCCTCTGCTCGGGAGGAAGCCCACGCAAATACGCGGCCTCGTAACTTTCCTGCTGTTGGCGAAGGTCCTCTGCCTCGCGAATCGGAAGCTCCACGTCTGTGCGATCCGATTTTCGGATGAGCGCCAGCCACGCAAGAAGAGTCACTTCTTTTGCGTGGGGGAACCATGTTGCGGGGCTACTTAAGGGGGCGACCGGCTCGCGTGCCAACAATCGCCGAGCATCCGCTGGCCTATCCGCAATAAGGGCGAGTGTTGAGACGCGGAGACACCATACAATTCGCTCAATACCCGGCTCGTCCGGCGCTTCGTCCTTCAAAAGCAGATAGGCTTTTGCAGCTCTCGCTCGTAGAGCTTCGCCGAGCTGCGCCGTCCCCATCGCCTCGAGTACGGCAAGCTCCGCAATGAGCGCTGCCAATTCGTCGCGTGCGCCCTCACTAAGAGCCAATCCGAGCGTCTCGTAGATGCGCCGCTTATGGGCAGCTACAGTAGCTACCTCAACGCTCGCAGGATATTCGAATGTCGTCACGATCGGTTTAAACGGGGGTGCAATGTGACGGCCATTCTGTAGCCGGGACGCCAACGTACAGCGCGAGCAAGGAGATGTCCGCCTTACCCACGAGCTTTGCCTTCAGCGACTCAGCATGATGGGAGAGGTCTGATATCGCAGGAGCGGTATCGCGGACTAGAACACCTACAAGCTTCTTTCCGTGATCCATGTCCTTTGCCAGCTCCCTCAGAGCCTGCCGCCACAGCTCGAACTGAGATGTTCCCTTCACACGGGCATACAAGTACTTTAATAGCCGGCGAAGAAGACTGGCGTCCGCGGCGAGGGCGTAAAGTTGATATTCTAGACCCTTGTTGCCATACATGACGCTTGGAGGAGACTTCCTGTCAGAAGAGGTCTTTACCTCCGCAAAGAGGAAGCGATGTACTCCCCCGCCCCCTGGCACGAATCCTACGATGTCGGCGCCTGGAAGGCTTGCACGAACTGACCTCAGATCACGTCGACGATTCGTTGGCCAGATTGCTCCCTCCCGTGCTTGGAGTACCACCTCCGCAATGGCCTCGCCAATATCGTGCGCAGAGAGCGGCTCCTCGGTGGCGAGCAGGATAGCCTGAAGCTCTGTTCCATCGAAACCGTCGGCACTTAAGTAGCCCGCTAGATCCGCCTCGTGCTCAGCATCATAGGCTCGTTCTCGAACTGCGCCCTTCAGCCACGCAATGCATTGTGCGGTTTCTGAGGCAGATAGCCCGAGGAATGGAATTTCTCCATCTGAGCTGAAAACCGTATCAACCTGAGCTGGGAGCATTGGTTCTTTGGCGAGATAAAACGCTTGCAAATGTACATTAGCGCGCCTTCATAGACTCCCCAACGATGGAAGGGGCTTCACCTCATTATTTTCAATTCTGAAATAAGAATTTCTTACATCAATAAACCCATGCTTCATCGGCACGTATCCGTCTGGTTAGCGCTGCATCATTGTTCTAAACATTTATGCTTAATACGCACGCACGCGTTTTCAGGCTTTTATTCCAATATGCGGGAATCCAGCCTCGAAAATTTGGTAGCAAAATTCAGACGACCAAAAAAAACGCCAGGAGAAATTTCCCGGCGTTTTTGATCGATTAGATTAGGCGCTCAAACATCAATATTCCGCGCCACCAACGCATTGCTCTCAATGAAGTTCCGGCGCGGTTCCACGTCGTCGCCCATCAGCGTGGTGAAAATCTGGTCCGCGGCAATGGCGTCTTCAATCTGCACGCGCAGCAGGCGGCGCTGGGTGACGTCCATGGTGGTTTCCCACAGCTGCTCGGGGTTCATTTCGCCCAGGCCCTTGTAGCGCTGGCGGCTCACGCCGCGCTCGGCTTCGCTCAGCAGCCAGTTCATGGCGGCGTGGAAGTCGGCTACGTTCTGCTCGCGCACCTTGTCGCCGGTGCCGCGGCGTACCTTGGCGCCGTCGCCAATCAGGCCCTGGAAGGTGGCGGCGGTGCTTGAGAGCGCGGTGTAGTCGGCGCCGGCCACAAAATCGGCGTCGATGTGGCTGAGGCGCTGGTTGCCGTGCTGGCGGCGGACGACCATGATGCGGTACTTCTCGGTCTTCTCGTCGTACTGCATGAAGGCGTCTGCGGTGGCGCCGCCGTTGGCGTTGCTGGCGTTGCCTTGCATTTCCAGCAGGCGGGCCTTGAGCGTGCGGGCGCTGGCTTCGGCTGCGGCTTCGTTGGACAAGTCCAGCGATACGCCTTCGGCAATGGCGCGCAGGGCGTCGGCGTCAATCACGCGAGACAGGCGCTCGATCACGCCGCGGCTGAGCTGGTACTGGCGTGCGAGTTCGGCCAGGGCGTCGCCGGCAATCTCGGTGCCGTCGGGGCGCACGAGCACGGCGGTGTCCAGCGCCTGGCGCACGAGGTAGGCGGCCATCTCGACGTCGTCTTTGATGTAGCGCTCTTCCTTGCCGTGCTTGATCTTGTAGAGCGGCGGCTGGGCGATGTACACGTGGCCGCGCTCGATGATCTCGGGCATCTGGCGGTAGAAGAACGTGAGCAGCAGCGTGCGGATGTGCGAGCCGTCCACGTCAGCATCGGTCATGATGATGATGCGGTGGTAGCGCAGCTTGTCGAGGTTGTAGTCGTCTTTGCCAATGCCGGTGCCCATGGCGGTGATGAGCGTGAGCACTTCTTGGCTGGAGAGCATCTTGTCAAAGCGCGCGCGCTCGACGTTCAGGATCTTGCCCTTGAGCGGCAGGATTGCCTGGAACTTGCGGTCGCGGCCTTGCTTGGCCGATCCACCTGCGGAGTCACCCTCGACGATGAAGAGTTCTGACAGCGCGGGGTCTTTCTCCTGGCAGTCGGCCAGTTTGCCTGGCAGGCCCATGCCGTCGAGCACGCCTTTGCGGCGGGTCATTTCGCGGGCCTTGCGGGCGGCTTCACGCGCGCGGGCGGCTTCAACGATCTTGCCGCAGATGATCTTGGCGTCGACGGGCGTTTCCAGCAGGAAGTCGCTCAGCGCCTTGGCCACGACTTCTTCCACCGGCAGGCGCACTTCAGACGAGACGAGCTTGTCTTTGGTCTGCGAGCTGAACTTGGGCTCGGGCACCTTGACGGACAGCACGCAGGTCAGGCCTTCGCGCATGTCGTCGCCCGAGGTGTCGACCTTGGCCTTCTTGGCGATCTCGTTGTCGGCGATGTACTTGTTGATGACGCGCGTCATGGCGGCGCGCAGGCCCGTGAGGTGGGTGCCGCCGTCGCGCTGCGGGATGTTGTTGGTGAAGCAGAGCACCTGCTCGTTGTAGGCGTCGTTCCACTGCATCGACACTTCTACGGCCACGCCGTCTTTCTCGCCCGAGGCAAAGAAGACGGTGGGGTGCAGCACGGTTTTGTTCTTGTTGATGTATTCAACGAAGCCCTTCACGCCGCCCGAGAAGGCGAAGTCTTCTTCCTTGCCAGTGCGCTGGTCGGTCAGCCTGATGTGCACGCCGTTGTTCAGGAACGAAAGCTCGCGAATGCGCTTGGAGAGGATCTCGTAGTGGTATTCGACGTTGGTGAAGATCTCTTCGTCGGCCAGGAAGTGCACTTCGGTGCCGCGCTTGTCGGTGGTGCCCGACACACGCAGCGGCGAGACTTCGACCATCTGGCCGTCCGGCCCTTGCACCGTTTCGATCAGGCGGTTTTGCGGCACGCCCTGTGCGAACTCGATGTAATGCACCTTGCCACCCTGGCGCACCGTCACCTTCATCCACTTCGACAGGCCGTTCACGCAAGACACGCCCACGCCGTGCAGACCGCCCGACACCTTGTAGCTGTTCTGGTTGAACTTGCCACCGGCGTGCAGCTCGGTCATGGCGATCTCGGTCGCGCTGCGCTTGGGCTCGTGCTTGTCGTCAAACTTGATGCCGGTCGGGATGCCGCGGCCGTTGTCGATCACGGAGATGGAGTTGTCCGTGTGGATGGTGACCTGGATCTCGGTGCAATGGCCGGCCAGCGCTTCGTCGATGGAGTTGTCCAGCACCTCGAACACGAGGTGGTGCAGGCCGGTGCCATCCGAGGTGTCGCCGATGTACATGCCCGGCCGCTTGCGTACCGCCTCCAGGCCTTCCAGGATCTGGATCGAGGCGGCGTCATAGATGTTGGCCTCGGCGGGGGTGGATTGCGGTTTCTGCTCTTCGGTCATGTCGTTCTGCTCGCTGCCATGGGCGCGGAAATGGTTATCTCAACGCACACAGCGGGGTTGCTTAAAAACGGCGAAGGGGCGGATCGTCACGATCCAGCCCCTCGTCTTGCTCTGGGTGCAGCGGTGCGTCAAATGCGCATCGGCATGACGACGTACTTGAAGGTGTCGTCGTCGGGCAGGGTGATGAGTGCGCTCGAATTGGAGTCGCCCAGGCTCACCTGCACTTTTTCGGCCTTGAGGTTGGCCAGCACGTCCAGCAGGTAGGTGACGTTGAAACCGATATCCAGTGCATCGCCCTGGTAGTCGATTTCGAGTTCTTCCTGCGCTTCTTCCTGGTCAGCGTTGGTGGAGCTGATCTTGAGGACGTTGGTGTCGAGCATGCAGCGCACGCCCTTGAACTTGTCGGTGGTCAGGATGGCCGTGCGTTGCAGGGCGCTCTGCAGGAACGTGCGGTCGATCGTGAAGCTGTTGCGGTAACCCTTCGGGATCACGCGCTGGAAATCCGGGAACTTGCCTTCGACCAGCTTGGAGATCAGCTCGATATTGCCGAAGGTGAACTTGACTTGGTTGGAGGCCAGTTGCACCGAGACGGGATCGTCCACGTCTTCCAGCAGGCGCTGCAGTTCGAGGATGGTCTTGCGCGGGATGATGACTTCCTGGCGGCCGCCGGCGCCTGCCGGTTGCTCGCCGGTTTCAACGCCGCAGTAGGCCAGGCGGTGGCCGTCGGTGGCGACAGCCATGACTTGCTTGCCATCCACCACCAGCAGCATGCCGTTGAGGTAGTAGCGGATGTCTTGCTGGGCCATCGCGAAGTGCACCATCGCCAGCAGGTGCTTGAGCGTCTTCTGCGGCACGGTGATGCGGGCACCGAAATCGGTTGCCTCCGCGACAGTCGGGAATTCTTCAGCGGCCAGCGTCTGCAGCGCAAAGCGGCTCTTGCCGGATTGCACCGTCATGCGCTTGTCGTTGAGCGTGAGAGCAACTTCGCCGTCGGGCATGGCACGCAGGATGTCGACCAGCTTGCGGGCAGCCACGGTGGTGGCGATGTCGCCGGCGCCGGCGCCGCAATCGGCGTGCGTGGTGATCTGGATTTCGATGTCGGTGGACAGGAAGGAAACCCGTTCACCTTGCTTGGTGATCAGCAGATTAGCCAGGATGGGCAGCGTGTGTCGGCGTTCCACGATGCCGCTCACGATTTGCAGCGGACGCAGCAGGTTGTCTCGCGAGGTTTTGACCAATTGCATGAAGGCGATCCTTGGCTTGAGAGGTGACACCGCGCGCGCCCCAGCCTGGGCCACACGGGCCGGTGCCTGCAGGAGCATTCGCGATTAACCCAAAGTTGTTGTAAATCAAGGGGTTAATCACAAATTATACCGCAAATAAGGGGGCGCTGGATAGCGTCACGCGCGCGGCAAATATGTCTATTGTGCATGAAAAGACGCCCGCATTCGAGCGGGCGTCTGTCGAGGCTTGATTCAGGGCGAATGGCGTTGCCATGCGCTCTGCTGACCATCGCGCGGTCAGCCCTTGAGCGTTTGCTCGAGCACGTGCAACTCGTGGTTGAGCTGGGCGTCCTTGGTGCGCTCGTCGGCAATCTTTCGTACCGCGTGCAGCACCGTGGTGTGGTCGCGTCCGCCGAACAATTCGCCAATCTCGGGCAGGCTCTTCTGCGTGAGTTCCTTGGCCAGATACATGGCGATCTGCCGCGGGCGCGCGATGTTAGCGGGCCGCTTCTTGGAATACATATCCGCGACCTTGATGTTGTAGAAATCCGCGCAGGTCTTCTGGATGTTTTCCACCGAGATCTGACGGTTCTGCACGGTCAGCAGGTCTTTGAGCGCCTCGCGCGTAACCTCGATCGTGATCTCTTTGCCGTGGAAGTTCGAGTACGCCAGGATCTTGCGCAGCGCGCCTTCCAGCTCGCGCACGTTCGAGCGCAGGTGTTTGGCCACGAAGAAGGCCACCTCTTCCGGCACGATCACATTCTCGGCCTGCGCCTTCTTCATCAGAATCGCGACGCGCATCTCCAGCTCGGGCGGCTCGATGGCCACGGTCAGGCCGGAGTCGAAGCGCGAGATCAGGCGGTCGTCGATGCCGGTGATCTCTTTCGGATACGTATCGCTGGTGATGATGACCTGGGCACGGTTGGCAATCAGCGCCTCGAACGCGTAGAAGAATTCTTCCTGCGTGCGGTTCTTGCCCGAGAAGAACTGGATGTCATCGATCAGGAGCAGATCGAGCGAGTGGTAGTAGCGCTTGAAATCGTCAAACGCCTTGCGCTGATACGCCTTCACCACATCAGACACGTACTGCTCCGCGTGGATGTAGCGGATGCGCGCGCGCGGGTTCTCCATCAGCATGAAGTTGCCAATGGCATGGATCAAGTGCGTCTTGCCCAGGCCCACGCCGCCGTACAGGTACAGCGGGTTGTACGACTTGCCCGGGTTGTTGGCGACCTGGATGGCGGCAGCGCGCGCCAACTGGTTCGCCTTACCGGTGACGAAGTTGTCGAACGTCAGGATCTGATTGAGCCGCGAACGCTCGTGCACGGAATCATCCACCGGCGCCTGCGGCGGCGCGGCCTGGCTGGTGACCACGGCGGGCGCCTGCGGCGGCATGCGGTACGACTGGGCCCTGACCTCGGTGGCGTCCATCACGGGCACGTCGATATCGGCAGCGGCATGGCCCGCCGTTGCAAGCGCGGCTTCGCGATACACGGCCGGCGCGGCGCGCAGATTACCCGCGTCATGCGCGACACCGTTGCCGGCCGGCAGGGCCTGCCGCGGTTGAATCTGCTGCGCGCCCAAAGGTTGCATCGGCACCGGCGCGAGCGACGGCTGCAAGGCCGCCTGGCGCTGGCCGGCGGTCGGGTCGAGCACGAACTGCACGTCGACGGTCGCCTCCCAGTAGTCGCACGCAAGCGACTGGATGCGGCCAGAGAACTGACTCTTGACCCAGTCGAGCTTGAAGCGGTTGGGCGCGGCAATCCGCAGCGTGCACGCCTGCTCGTCAAACGACAGCGGCGTCAGCGGCTTGATCCACGTCTTGAATTGTTGCGGCGTCAACTCACTCTCGAGCTGAGCGGACGCCGCATGCCAGAAATCCTGCATCGTTATCGTTAGGTGTTTGACCGGCGCCACACGCGTCTGTTGACGTCCCCGGGAGGGCCGGCCGCCGGGCTCCTGGCGCAGGCCAGAAACCGGGTGGCTTTCGTTATTGGAACGGGATTGTACCCCCGGCCGAAAGTTATCCACAAAGGATAAGTCTGTGGATAACCTGTGGACCCGCTGTGAGTAGCGGTGGACAACCGATTTTGTTGACTCGCCGCAAACCCAGTCCCCACAAGGCTTTGCGCAGAGCACACCAAGCCGCACAAGGCGATGGGGACAACTCGTCGCCGGGTGAATTTCGGGCGCCGGGCGCACGTTATCCCCAGTCAGGAAGGCTTGACAGATGTGGGAAATGCCGCTTAAATGTCGGGTTCTGCGATGCGCAGCAGGGGAGCGCACGCTTGTTCGTGTCAGATGCGGGGCGAGAAACACTTCGTCGCGACTGATCCGGCTTAGGCCCGATGCTCTCGGTGCCCGATGTTCCGGTGACACCCTAGACCTGAACAACATAGCGCACGGCAGTCTGCGTGGGCGATTTCTCTGACTGAATCGACACCAGGCCGCGGCGGTAGCCCTAGGCCCGGCGCGTGCGGCAATGTCCGCACCACCCATTAACAAGAGAGTGCATCATGAAGCGTACCTATCAACCTTCCGTTACCCGTCGCAAGCGCACCCACGGTTTCCGTGTCCGCATGAAGACCCGTGGTGGCCGTGCCGTGCTGAACGCACGCCGCGCCAAGGGTCGTAAGCGCCTGGCCATCTAAAGACGGCCGCGCCGAGGGTGGCGGCTCCTGGCCGTTACCCGTGGCTTTGCGGCACGCTGGCGATGGGCCTGCACGCCTACCCCAAGGCCGCGAGGCTGACAAAAACGGATGAGTTTTCATCCGTTTTTGCTTTGCGGCCTGTCCGGCGTAGTCGTCACTTCGTGCTGTATGTGCGCGCCAACGGCGCCGCTCAAGCCCGCCTCGGCGTGGTAATCGGCAAGAAATTCGCCAAGCGTGCTGTCGAGCGCAACCTCATCAAACGGCAGTGCCGCGAGTTGTTCCGCCTGCGGCAGCCTCTGCTGGGCGGACGCGACGTGCTGATCCGTCTGCAGGCCAAGTTTCCGCGCCAGGACGTGCCCACCGTGGCCGCCTTCAAGCGCATCTGCCGCGAAGAGCTGGTGCATCTGTTCGAGATTGCGACGCGCCCGCTGCCGGCACCACCTGCTGCCGCCCCCTCCCAGCCCACCGCTGGGAGCACGCCATGACGCGCGTGCTGCTGTTTCTGCTGCGCATCTACAAAGTGGCGTTCAGCCCGTTTGTGGGCGCGCAATGCCGTTTCCTCCCGACCTGTTCCGACTACGCGCGCGACGCCGTGCTCACTCACGGGCCGGGTTACGGCAGTTATCTTGCGGCAAAACGTCTATGCCGCTGCCATCCGTTCGCACAAGGCGGGTATGATCCTGTGCCGCCCGCTGCTGGCGACGCTGTGCCCCGCTCCCCCGATCCCGCATCGACCGACGCGACCGCAGCTGACTCCCAGCCTGCGCGGCCGTCGATCCAGGCAGTGCCGGAAAACGTAGCGAGCAGCCCAAAGTTGGACCGAGAAGCGCAACCGTACAAGGGTACGGTGAGCATCGCAGGTTCAAGATCGGGCTGCGCAGCCGCTTTTCGGCGCTGGCTTCACCTTCCCAGACCGTAATCCGACATGGATATCAAACGCACCATTCTCTGGGTGATCTTCTCGCTGGCGGTTGTCCTGCTGTTCGACAACTGGCAACGCGCGAATGGCCACCAGTCGATGTTCTTCCCGACGCCGCAAACGGCCACGACCACAGCCGCCGCGCCGGGCAGCACGCCAGCAGGCGACGTGCCGAACAGCGCCTCCACGACGGCTGCTGCCGGGTCGCAAGCCGCCCCGGCTACGGGCGCCGCTTCGCAGGCACCGGCTTCGGAAAAGATCGTCATCTCGACCGACCTGCTGCGCGCCACCATCGACACCGACGGCGCCATCGTCACCAAGCTCGAACTGCTTGGTCAGAAAGACCACGACGGCAACCCGATGGTGCTGTTCGACCGCAGCGTCGAGCGTACCTATCTGGCGCGCTCGGGCCTGATCGGCGGTGACTTCCCGAACCACACGACGGTGTTCACGGCATCGGCCGGCCCGCGCGACTTGGGCACGGGCAACGATGTGTCGATCACGCTCACCGCCGACAAGGGCGGCGCCAAGCTGGCCAAGACGTACGTCTTCAAGCGCGGCAGCTACGTGATCGACACGCGCTTCGACGTGACCAACGACGGCGCAGCGCCGATCAATCCGACGCTGTACCTGGAACTGGCTCGTGACGGCGGCGCTGTGGAGCACTCACGCTTCTACAGCACGTTCACCGGCCCGGCGGTGTACACCGACGGCGACAAGTTCCACAAGATCACCTTCGCCGACATCGACAAGGGCAAGGCACAGGTGCCGGCCCCGACCGACAGCGGCTGGGTGGCGATGGTGCAGCACTACTTTGCATCGGCCTGGATTCCGGCAAACAACGTCAAGCGCGAGTACTACGTCAACCGCGTCGACACCAACTTCTACCGCATCGGCATCCAAGAGCCGCTGGGCACGGTCGCGCCGGGCGCCAGTGTGTCGGCCACGGCACGCCTGTTTGCCGGCCCGCAGCAAGCACGCATGCTCGAGGCCATCACGCCGGGCCTGGACTTGGTGAAGGACTACGGTTGGCTGACCATCGTCGCCAAGCCGCTGTTCTGGCTGCTCGAAAAGATCCACGCGCTGCTGGGCAACTGGGGCTGGTCGATCGTCGCGCTCACGGTGCTGATCAAGCTGGTGTTCTTCCCGCTGTCGGCCACGAGCTACCGCTCGATGGCCAAGATGAAAGACCTGCAGCCGCGCATGACGGCCATCCGCGAGCGCCACAAGGGCGACCCGCAGAAGATGAACCAGGAGATGATGACGCTGTACCGCACCGAGAAGGTCAATCCGCTCGGCGGCTGCCTGCCGATCGTGATCCAGATTCCGGTGTTCATGGCGTTGTACTGGGCGCTGCTGTCGTCGGTTGAAATGCGCGGTGCGCCTTGGATCGGCTGGGTGCACGATCTGTCCACGCCTGACCCGTTCTACATCCTGCCGGTGCTGATGGCCGTGTCGATGTTCGTGCAGACCAAGCTCAACCCGACCCCGCCGGATCCGGTGCAGGCCAAGGTCATGATGTTCATGCCGATCGCGTTCTCGGTGATGTTCTTCTTCTTCCCGGCCGGCCTGGTGCTGTACTGGGTGGTGAACAACTGCCTCTCGATCGCGCAGCAATGGTCGATCAACCGCATGCTGGGCACCAACAAGAAGGCGGCACCCGCCAAGTAAGGCGAATGCGCTTCAGCAAAAAGGGCACCTCCGGGTGCCCTTTTTCACGCCTCCCTCAAACGCTTCACGCGCTTCAGACGGGTGCGTGGCAGACGGCCTCGATGTTGTGGCCGTCCGGGTCGCGCACGAAAGCGCCGTAGTAGTTCGGGTGATAGTGGGCGCGCACGCCGGGTGCGCCATTGTCAGTGCCGCCTGCGGCCATTGCCGCAGCGTAGAAGGCCTCCACCTCGGCACGCGTGTCGACGCGGAAAGCCACGTGCAGCGGCGGCTTGTTCGGCTCCTGCCCCGCCATCGCTGCTGAAACCCAGAACTCCGCCTTCCCCGGAGGCCCAAAGCCCGCCACATCGGTGTGGCCGGTGACGGCTGCGGGAAACTCCAGCACCTTGCCCAGGCCAATGGCGCCGAGTGCCTGTTCGTAGAACCGCTTGCTGGCCTCAAAGTCGCTGACGACGATGCCGGTGTGATCAATCATCCGAATCTCCTGGGTTGGAAACTGGCGCGCAACTGCGCGGCTGCCGCACAATACCGCCCATGACCGCTGATGACCACCCCGCCGCCTTGCCGAACGCTTCCGCCGCGCCGCGTGCGCCCATCCTCACGATCCCCATCGCGGCGATTGCCACCGCCCCTGGGCGGGGCGGCATTGGCGTGGTGCGCGTGTCGGGGCCCGACGTACGCACCGTCATGCAAGCCGTGTGCGGACGCCTGCTGACGCCGCGCCAGGCAACTTACCTCCCCTTCCTCGACGCCAACGGCAATGCGATCGACCGCGGCATCGCGCTGTGGTTTCCCGCGCCGCATTCGTACACGGGCGAAGACGTGCTTGAGCTGCAGGGGCACGGCGGCCCCGTCGTGATGCAACTGCTGCTGCAACGCTGCCTGGCCGCTGGTCGCGAGATCGGCCTGCGCGTGGCGGAGCCCGGCGAGTTCACTCGCCGCGCTTTTCTCAACGACAAGATGGATTTGGCGCAGGCCGAGGCCGTCGCCGACCTGATCGAGGCCAGTACCGAAGCTGCCGCACGTTCGGCAGCGCGTTCGCTCGATGGCGCATTCTCGCAGGCGGTGCATGCGCTGGTTGAGCGTGTGATTCATCTGCGCATGCTGGTGGAGGCAACGCTGGATTTTCCTGAGGAGGAAATCGACTTTCTGGAAGCCTCCGACGCGCGCGGCCAGCTCGCCGGCATTCGCGCGGCCGTCGATGGCGTGCTGGCGCAGGCGCGCCAAGGTGCGCTGCTGCGCGAAGGCCTGCACGTGGTGATGGCGGGGCAGCCGAACGTCGGCAAATCGTCGCTGCTCAATGCGCTGGCGGGGGCAGAGCTTGCCATCGTCACGCCGATTGCCGGCACCACGCGCGACAAGGTGCAGCAGACCATCCAGATCGAAGGCATCCCGCTGAACATCGTCGACACGGCGGGCCTGCGCGATACGGAAGACGAAGTTGAGCGCATCGGTATCGAGCGCACCTGGGCTGCCATCGCCCGCGCCGATGTCGTGCTGCATCTGCTGGATGCGGCGGACTATCGCGCCAACGGCCTCTCGCCCGAAGATGCCGCCATCGACGCCCGCATCGCCGCGCACGTACCCGCCGGCGTGCCGACCCTGCGCGTCGTCAACAAAATCGACCTCTCTGGCGTGGCCGTACCGGGCCGCGTGGATACTGAGCCGCCCGAGGTATGGCTCTCGGCGCGCGACGGCCTGGGCGTTGAATTGCTGCGCGCGGCGTTACTGGAGATCGCCGGCTGGCAGGGTGGCGGTGAGGGGCTTTACCTTGCGCGCGAGCGCCATCTCGCCGCACTGCGCACGGCCCGCGAACATCTGGCCACAGCGGCGGAGCATGCCGATCAGCAAGCGCAATCGCTGGACCTGTTTGCAGAAGAACTGCGGCTTGCGCAGGAGGCGTTGAACAGCATCACGGGGGCGTTTTCGAGTGATGACTTGCTGGGGGTGATTTTTAGCCGGTTCTGCATCGGCAAGTGACCGCCATGTCGGCCTACCCCGTCTCCATCAAAGGCGTCCTGCGCGTGCCCACCGGCGAGGTCGTCCTACTGCTCAATGAGCGCGAAGAATGGGAGTTGCCTGGCGGCCGTATTGAACTTGGCGAAACGTCCATCGAATGCCTGGTTCGCGAGATTGCCGAAGAGCTGAACCTGCGTGTGGAAGCGGGCGCGTTGATCGACACGTACCTGTTCGAAGTCGTGCCGGGCAAGTATGTGTTCATTGCCACGTACGCGTGCGCGCTGGTGGGCCCGTTTGAACCCACCGTCAGTCATGAGCACAAGCGCCTTGGGCTATTTGCGCCCGACGCGTTGCCGGTGAATTTGCCGAAGGGCTATCGCGCATCGATTGCGGCGGCGCTGCAGGCATCGGTTTAGCCCGATGCGTGTGCTCTTCATCTGCAGCCGCAATCGGCTACGCAGCCCGACGGCGGAAGCGGTCTTCGCCAGGTGGCCAAACGTCGAGACAGATTCTGCGGGCTTGGCTCCCGACGCAGACGTGCAACTCGACGCCGATCAGCTCGACTGGGCTGAGACGATTTTCGTCATGGAACGTAGTCACCAGCGGCGCCTGTCGCAGCGGTTTGGTGCGCGACTACGCGGCAAGCACGTGGTGTGTCTGGATATTTCCGACGACTACGTGTTCATGCAGCCCGAACTCGTCGCCTTGCTGGAGAAACGGGTCGGCCCGTATCTGCGCAGTTGATGGGCAAGTAGACCGCTCAGTCCCGCCCCCAACGCCAGCGTGGCGGCTCTCCCTTCCACCAGCAGACCAGTAACAGCAGCGCTGTCACGCCCAGCACGTACAACGCAAAGCTCGACTGCGTTTGCCCCGGGTGCAGCCCCACGATGCCAGCCCCCAGCAGTACGGCATAGATGACGAGTACCGCCCAACCCTGCCAACGCGAAGGCAAGCCCCATCCCCAGCCGTAGCGCTTGGCCGGAAACCAGTATTCATTGGAATCGGTAGACATCGTTGTCTCAGAGAGCGCGTACAAAGGGTGCTCGCCAATGTACTCCCGTGGGGAATCGGCACAACAGACGCCAACAGCCAGCCGGTCAATTACCGCTGGCGGATGTCGTTTGAAACAGGAAGGGCACGCGCAGCGCGCACCGAAGCGGCGGACAATGGCGCACAGGCCATCAACCGCATCTTGCTAGCTTCTGTATCGGGGAGTGGAGCGTTGGTTGAATCCGGAAAGGCTTCCGGTGCGCGCAAGGCGCTACAAACCAAGCTCGGCGGAACGGACGTCGATTGACTTCACACCGCCAGCGGCAGCACCCGATTGGTGCTACCGAAACAATCGCGCGATCTTAGTAGAGCTTCTTCGGCAGCATTTGCGAGCGCAGGCGTTTACGCGTACGCGAAACGGCAGCAGCTTTCTTGCGCTTGCGCTCGGTCGTCGGCTTTTCGTAAGCGGTGCGGGCGCGCAGTTCCTTGATCAGGCCAGTGCGCTCGATTTCACGGCGGAAGCGGCGCAGCGCAACTTCGACCGGCTCGTTTTCTTTCAGACGGATGGTGGTCATCGGGTCCCTTGCTCAGTATTCGGGTGGACGGCGAAACAGCGGATTATATACCGCCCAGAGGGCGTGCAGTGTAGTTGAATCCGTTTACCGATGCAAGGCACTTCCGATTGTGGCGGAAAGGCCATTTCTTGCCGCAATTTTGAGCAGATGCGTGGCCTCGATACTACGCCATGAGCGGGTAGGCGGTGCACGGAGCGGGAGGAACGCCGCTTGCTCAGAGCAACCATCTCTCTTGATCTCTATCGTGGAACGCGTTCCCAAGTCTGCGCCAGCGACGATTGCCCCAAGCGCGCCAACCTCCGCCGAAGCACTGCCCGAGCGGCTGCGCTATGTGGACGACACGCGGCCGGGCTACACCCGGCGCCGATTGCGCGGCCGCTTCGCCTATTTCGATACGCGTGGCGAGCGCATCCGCGATCCCGCAGTCATTGCGCGCATCAACAAGCTGGCGATCCCGCCGGCCTACACCAACGTCTGGATCTGCCCACACGCGGGCGGCCATCTGCAGGCGACGGGGCGCGACGCGCGCGGGCGCAAGCAATACCGCTATCACGCCGACTGGCGTGCCTTTCGCGATGCCGATAAATATGGGCGGCTGCTCGCATTCGGGGCGGCGCTGCCGCGCGTGCGCGAGGCGATCACCGCCCACCTGGCGGCACCGGGCCTATCGCGCGAGAAGATGCTGGCGACGGTGGTCTTTCTGCTGGACGTGACGCTCGTACGTGTAGGCAACGTTGCGTATGCACGCGACAACCGCTCCTATGGGCTCACGACGCTGCGCAATCGCCACGTGGAGGTGCATGGCAACACGGTACGTTTTCAGTTTCGCGGCAAGAGCGGCGTGGAGCACGACGTGTCGGTATCGGACCCGCGCCTGGCGCGCATCATCCGACGCTGCGTCGATCTGCCGGGCCAGGAGTTGTTCCAGTACATCGACGAAGCTGGCGAGCGCCGTGTGGTGGATTCCATGGATGTGAATGCGTACTTACAAGAGATCACGGGCGCAGATTTCACGGCAAAGGACTACCGCACCTGGGCCGGCAGCGTGCTCGCGCTGGATCTGCTGCGCGGGCGCACGTCGGCGAACGCTACCGAGGCGCGCCGGCAGGTGGTGGAAGCCATTGCTGCCGTGGCCAAGCGTCTGGGGAACACGCCGGCTGTCTGCCGCAAGTGCTATGTGCATCCGGCCGTGGTGGACGCCTTCCTGGCCGGCGAGCTAGAAGCACTGCCCCCGACCCGCGCACGCAAGGGCCTGCGACGCGAAGAAGCGGCGCTGCTTCGCTTTCTTGAATCCAGTGCCAGCGCAAAGGGCACAGGCGAAAAAAAGCCCGCCTGAACAAGGCGGGCTTTCGAGCGAACAGACGCGAACTTACTTCGATGGCTGCGGCGTCATATCCGGCGTGGGGGGCGCAACACCCGGGGCAGCCGTCGGCTGAGCCTGCTGCGCCGCCACCGTGGTGCTGTGCTCCTGCAGACCGCCACCCAGTGCCGTGTACAGATCGATGGCGTTGGTCAGGCGGGCCAGCCGCGTCTGCACCAGGGTCTGGTCGGCGCTGAACAGATCGCGCTGCGCGTCGAGCACATCGAGGAAGCTCGACACGCCGTTGCGATAGCGCTGGTCAGACAGCGTCAGGCGATCGGCCGTGGCATCGCGGAAGCGCTTCTGCGCGGCCACCTGATCTTCCAGCGTGCCGCGCGCCACGAGGGCGTCGGACACCTCACGGAAGGCGGTCTGGATCGTCTTCTCGTAGTTGGCCACCGCAATCTTCTGGTTGGTCTTGGTCAAGTCCAGGTTGAAGATGTTGGTGCCCCAGTTGAAGATCGGCAGCGTCAGGTTTGGCACGAACGACCAAAACCCCGTACCGCTCTTGAACAGGTCATGCAGCGCGCCGCTGGCCGTACCCACGTTGGACGTCAGCCCGATGCTCGGGAAGAACGCCGCACGCGCTACGCCAATGTTGGCGTTGGCGGCAATCAGCTTCTGCTCGGCCTGGCGGATGTCAGGGCGTTGCTCCAGCAGCTCCGACGGCAGACCCGGCGGAATGTCGGCAACGATCTTCTCCGACGACACCATGGTCGGCGCGGGAAGATCGGCCGGCAGCGGGGCGCCCACCAGCAGCACAAGGGCGTTGGTCGCCTGAGCATACTGGCGCGTCAGCTGCGCCACCGACACACGCACCGATTCCACCAGCGTCTCGGTCTGACGCAGATCCAGCGCCGACGAGGCCCCCACGTCAAAGCGCTGCTTGGCCAGCTTGTAGTAGTCCTCGCGGCCCTTCAGGGTCTGCTGGGCCAGCTCGAGCTGCTCGGCGTACGCGCGCTCGTTCAGGTAGGCCTTGGCCACCTGCGAGATCAGGCTGATCTGCGCGGCACGCCGGCCCTCGTCCGTCGCCAGATAACTTGCACGCGCAGACGACGTGACGTCGCCCACGCTGAACAGGTTCACCTGATAGTTGCTGATGCCCACGCCAAGCTGGTACTGCTTGGTGTAGATGTCGCCGCCGGTGGTCGAGATCGACGGCGGCGTATGGCTGCGCGTGTACGTGGCAGACGCATTGACCGGCGGCAGCAGGTCGGCGATCTGCAGGCGGTACTGCGCACGCGCGGCCTCGACGTTGAGCATGGCCACGCGCAGGTCGCGGTTGTTCTCGAGCGCCAGGCCGATCAGCTTCTGCAGCCGCGCATCGGGGAAGAACTCGCGCCAGCCCAGCTCGGTCGCGCGGGGCGCGTTCTCGCCGGGCTTGGCGGAATCTGCCGGCACGGCATAGCCGGCCGGTGCCTGCGGATACGCGCTCGTTACCGGGGCGTCGGGGCGCTCATAGGTGGGCGCCAGCGAGCAGCCGGACAGCACGCCCGCGACCAGCAGGAGCGCCGGCAGCAGCGCGGGGGTTCGAAAGGTCATCGTTTTCTGCATGTTCAGATTTCCTCGTCCAGCGGACGGTGCGCGGCATCCAGGCGGCGTTGACGCTCGCTGCCCTTGAAGATGCGGCGGACCACCACGAAGAACACGGGCACCAGCACCACGGCCAGCACCGTCGCGGTGATCATCCCGCCCATCACGCCGGTACCGATGGCGCGTTGGCTGGCGGAGCTGGCACCCGTGGCAATCGCCAGCGGCAGCACGCCCAGGATGAAGGCGAACGACGTCATGATGATCGGGCGGAACCGCAGGTGCACGGCCTCGAGCGTCGCTTCGATCAGGCCCTTGCCTTGCGCCTGCAAGTCCTTCGCGAACTCGATGATAAGAATCGCGTTCTTGGCGGACAGACCCACCACCGCAATCAGGCCGACCTTGAAGTACACGTCATCGGGCATCGCGCGCAGCGTCACGCCCAGCAATGCGCCGAGCACGCCCAGCGGCACCACCAGAATCACCGCCGCCGGGATCGACCAGCTTTCATACAGCGCCGCCAGCACCAGGAACACCGCCAGCAGCGACAACGCATACAGCGCCGGCGCCTGCGAGCCCGAGGCCTTTTCCTGCAGCGACTGGCCCGTCCACTCGTAGCCGATACCCGCCGGCAGCTTGGCAGCCAGACGTTCCATCTCGGCCATGGCGTCACCCGAGCTGGCACCCGGCGCGGCCGCACCCGAAAGGCGGACAGCCGGATAGCCGTTGTAGCGCACGAGCTGCACCGGGCCGACGATCCAATGGCCCCTCGCGAACGTCGACATCGGCACCATGTTGCCCTGCGCGTTGCGCACGTACAGGTTCATGATGTCTTCGGGCTGCATGCGGTTGATCTTGTCCGCTTGCACGATCACACGCTGCTGACGACCGTAGTTCGGGAAGTCGTTGGCGTACGCCGAACCCAGCGCCGTCGACAGCACGGCGTTGATGTCGGTGAACGACACACCCAGCGCGTTGGCCTTCTCGCGGTCGATATCCACTTGGTACTGCGGCGAATCTTCCAGACCTTCCGGGCGCATGCCAGTGATGATCTTGCTTTTCGCCGCCATCCCCAGCAGCTGATTGCGGGCAGCCATCAGCGCGTCGTGGCCCAAGCCTGCGCGGTCCTGCAGACGGAACGTGAAGCCCGTTGCGTTACCCAGTTCCGGAATCGGCGGGGGGTTCAGCGGGAACACGATCGCATCGCGAATACCACCGAACAGCGCACCGAAGGCCCGGCCAACCACAGCATCAGCGGTTTGATCCTTGCCCTTGCGCTCGCTCCAGTCCTTGAACGGGGTGAACACGATACCGGCGTTCGGCCCGTTGCCCGAGAAGCTGAAACCCTGCACGGCCACGATGTTCTCGACCGCTTTTTCATGCTTGTAGTAGTTCTCGACCTGCTTGATCACTTCCAGCGTGCGGTTGGCCGATGCACCGGGCGGCAACTGGATGTTGGTCACGATGTAGCCCTGGTCTTCGGTCGGCAGGAACGAAGACGGCAGGCGCAGGAACAGGAACACCACCGCAACGATCAGCGCAACGTAGATGACCATGTAGCGGAAGGTCTTCTTCAGCATGCGCTCCACGAAGCTTTGGTAACGGTTCGTGGTGGTGCTGAACATGCGGTTGAACCAGCCGAAGAAGCCCTTCTTCTCGTGGTGCGAACCCTTTTCGATCGGCTTGAGCAGGGTTGAGCACAGTGCCGGCGTGAGCGTCAGCGCCATGAGCGCCGAGAAGAAGATCGACGACACCATCGACAGCGAGAACTGGCGATAGATCGCGCCCACCGAGCCCGAGAAGAACGCCATCGGGATGAACACGGCCATCAGCACCAGCGTAATACCGATGATGGCGCCCGTGATCTGGCCCATGGCCTTGCGGGTGGCTTCGCGCGGGGGCAGGCCTTCCTCGGCCATGATCCGCTCGACGTTTTCCACCACCACGATCGCATCGTCAACGAGGATACCGATCGCCAGCACGAGGCCGAACATCGTCAGCACGTTGATCGAGAAACCCAACGCGTTCATCACGGCAAACGCGCCGAGCAGCGAGATCGGCACCACGATCGACGGCACCAGCGTGTAGCGGATGTTCTGCAGGAACAGCAGCATCACCAGGAACACCAGCACCATGGCCTCGAACAGCGTCTTGACCACTTCTTCGATCGAGATCTGGACGAACTTCGAGGTGTCGTACGGCACCTTGTATTCCACGCCCGCCGGGAAGTACTTCGAAAGTTCTTCCAGCTTGGCCTTCACGGCCTTGGCGGTGCCCAGTGCATTACCCGTGGGCGAGAGCTGCACACCAATTGCGGAAATCGGCTGGCCGTTGATCCGCGCAGACGTCGAGTAGGTCTGGCCGCCCAGCTCCAGGCGCGCCACATCCTTCACGCGCACCAGCGAACCGTCCGGCTTGGCCACGAGCACGATGTTGCCGAACTGCTCGGTGGTCGTAAGCTGGCCTTCCACCACGACCGTCGCCGCGAGGGGCTGGTCGGAGACGGACGGCAAGTCACCGATCGTACCGGCGGAGACCAGCGCGTTCTGTGCGCGAATGGCGTTGTAGACGTCCGTGGGCGTCAGCTTGTAGCCGACCAGCTTGGCCGGATCGATCCAGACGCGCATGGCGCGCTCCGTACCGAACAGGATGGCCTGGCCGACACCCGGCACGCGCTTGATTTCATTCAGCACGTTGCGGGAGATATAGTCGCCCAGCGCCACCGGATCCATCTTGCCGTCGGTGGATGCCAGCGTGGCGAACAGCAGGAAGTTCGAGCGGGCCTTGTCGACCTGCACGCCCTGCTGCGTCACTGCAGACGGCAAACGCGCTTCCACGCGCTTCAGGCGGTTCTGCACGTCCACCTGCGCCAGCGCCGGATCGGTACCGGCCTTGAACGTCACGGTAATTTGCGCCTGGCCGTTACCGCCCTGGCTGACCGACTCCATATAGAGCAGGCCGTCCGCACCGTTCATTTCCTGCTCGATGATGCTGGTGACGGACTCGTCCAGCGTCTTCGCATTCGCGCCCGGATACGTTGCCGTGATGATGACGGACGGCGGCGCGATGGTCGGGTACTGCGAGATCGGCAGCTGGGTGATCGAAATCGCCCCAGCAAGGATGATGAACAGCGCGAGCACCCAGGCAAAGACCGGGCGATCGATAAAAAACTTTGCCATGCGATGGCTCCTTGTTTACTGCTTGGCTGCCGGTGCGCTGGCAGCGGGAGTGCTTGCAGCAGGGGCGCTGGCTGCCGGTGCGGGTGCGGCGCCGCTACCCTGGCCACCCTGACCTTGCGGCCCCTTGCCCTGGCCCGCCTGCATCGGCTGCCACGGCACGGCCTTGACCGGTGCGCCCGGATGGACCTTCTGCAGACCGTCGACGATCACCTTGTCGCCCGCCTTCAGGCCGCTGGAGACGATCCATTCCGTACCGGTCGAGCGGTCGGCCTGGACCTGGCGCACCGCTGCCATGCCCTTCTCGTCGACAACCATGACGGAGGCGCCGTCCGGGCTGCGCGTCACGGCTTGTTGCGGCACCGTGATCGCCTGCTCGTCCACGGCCTGCTCCAGGCGGGCGCGCACGTACATGCCCGGCAGCAGCGTGCGGTCGGCGTTCGGAACAATCGCGCGCAGCGTGATCGTGCCCGTGGCCGGGTCCACCGTCAGGTCGGAGAAGTACAGCTTGCCCGGTTGGGCGTAGGCACGGCCGTCATCCGTCACGAGCGTGACCTTGGCTGCGTCACCACCGGCCTTGGCCAGCTTGCCGTCCTTGAGCGCCTGCTGCAGGCGCAGCACTTCGGTGCTCGACTGGGTGAACGTCAGATAGATCGGGTCGATCTGCTGCACGGTCGTCAGCAGCGTCGCCTCACCCTGGCCCACGAGCGCGCCTTCGGTAACCTGCGCCAGCCCGGCACGGCCGGAGATGGGCGAAGTCACGCTGGCGTAGCCGACGTTCAGCTTGGCGGTTTCCACGGCGGCGCGGGCGGCGGCCACGTCAGCGGTGGCTTGCTTGGCGGCGGCGGTGGCGTCGTCGTAGTCCTGCTTGCTGATGGCGTTGGTGGCAACCAGCGGTTTGTAGCGCTCAGCCTTCAGTTGCGCCTGCGTTTGCGTGGCTTCTGAACGCGCAAGCTGTGCCTTGGCGCTGTCGAGCGACGCCTTGTACTGCGCCGGATCGATCTGGAACAACTGTTGGCCGGCCTTCACGTCACTGCCTTCGGCGTAGGTGCGCTTGAGTACGATGCCCGCGACCCGTGCTCGCACCTGCGCCACACGCGTGGCCTCCAGGCGGCCCGGCAACTCGCTGGTCAGACCAACGGAGTGCGGCTGCACGGTCACAACGCCGACTTCGGTCGGAGGCATGCCGGCGCCGCCCGGCCCTTGTGCCTGCTTGTTGCCGCAGGCTGCAAGTGCCACCACCATGAATGCGGCGGCAGCGAGTTGGTGATAACGGCGGGTGTTCGTCATAGATGACCCCATGTGGCGATAAGCGGAATGCCGGGTGCCGCAACGCCGCGCAAACGAGTGCGACGCCGGCAAACCGTCAGCGAAACCAAAAAACACAAAACGAAAACGTCCGATGCTAGCTGCATCTGGCGGCATGCGATATGGCTTTTGCGACGAACTCGCAACAACTTGGACCAGAATGCTAAGACGCGGGAGCGATCGGCAGTCGATCTCCGCCCTGGCTGCCGACAGACACGAAGCCGGCCCCAGCGCACGTGCCCGGGATGGATGTGGCGCATACGGCCATGGGCAAGCGACGGAGTGCGCGCTATTATAGATACGTTCGCGTATGTATGTAAGTCACGCCGTTGGGAATAGGGACTCCGTTGACACGTTTCCGGAGTTCGTAGCAATGACGGCGATCAAGCGAACAGGCAGCGGATACCGCGCTGCGACAAGCATTGTCAGCCAACGGACCCCAAGCCGCGTTGTGCGAAGCGCAATGGTGCGTTGCCAGGAATTGTGCATTGCACAAAAGCCAATCGAAAGAACGCCCGCCGAGATGGCACGGCGTTCCTCTGGAAGATCATGGTCAGACGAACGAAGGAAGAAGCACTGGAAACCCGCAACCGCATCCTGGATGCGGCGGAAGACGTGTTCTATGCGCGCGGCGTGGCACGCACATCACTATCGGATATCGCCCAAGCCGCGGGCGTGACGCGCGGCGCCATCTACTGGCACTTCCGCAACAAGACCGACGTGTTCGCCGCCATGTGTGAGCGCGTGAAGCTGCCCATGGAGACCATGTGCACCCCGCTCGGGGTGGAAGCCGATGATCCGTTGGGCGAACTGCGCACGGTGGGCAACTTCCTGCTGCGGCAACTCGTGGAAGATGCGCACTGGCGCAAGGTCTTCGAGATCATGTTCAACAAGTGCGAGTTCGTGGAAGACACGAGCCCCATCCTCAAGCGCCAGCAGGAATCGTTTGAGGAAGGCATGACCCACCTGACGAGCATCATCGAGCAGGCAACGCGGCGCGGGCAACTGCCGGCCGACCTCGACATCCCGCTGGCCGTGGCGCATTTCCATGCCACTTTCAACGGCATCATGGGCGATTACCTGTTCTACCCGGACGCCTCCAGCCTCGCCACCAAGCGCGAGCGCCTGCTGGATGCGTGCATCGACACCCTCAAATACGCGCCGTCGCTGCGGCTGGAGCCTGCGGCCGCCGCTGCCGCCCACACCGGGGCCTCGGCATGAACATGCCCGTGTTCGATCAGATGGTCTTTGCCGGCGGCGGCAACCGGTGCTGGTGGCAGGCCGGCTGGTGGGATGTCGTGCAGCCCGAACTGGGCTTGGCCCCGCGCGTGATTGCCGGCATCTCGGCCGGCGCATCGACGGCGTGCATGCTGCATGCATGGAATTCGGCCGATCTGATGGATTACTACGGCGAGGCCCTGCGCCAAAACACCCGCAACGCCCACTGGGGCAACCTGCTGCGCGGCGAGCGTGTGTTTCCGCACTACGGTATGTACAGGACGGCGCTGCTGACGGTGTTCGGCGAGGGTCGCTTCGCGCGGCTGGCACAGGCGCCGGAGATCCGCATCGGCGTGGCCCACATCCCGCGCTGGCTGGGCGCTCGCTCCGCCGTGGCGGCAGGGCTGATTGCCTACAACATCGAAAAGCACGTTCGCAAGACGCTGCACCCGACGCTGGGCAGGCGCCTCGGCTTCACGCCGGAAATCGTGCGCGCGCAGGATTGTGCCACCCCCGAGGACTTGGCCGATCTTCTCCTGCAATCGGCGTCCACCCCGCCTTTCACGCCGGTGCTTCGGCGCGCGGGGCGGCCGGTACTCGACGGCGGCATGGTCGACAACGTGCCCGTGCACGCGCTGGATGCTACGCCGGGCGATGCGCTGGTGCTCGTCACGCGCCTGTACCCGCGCCCGACGTATTTCCGCATGGATGTGCCGGTGGCTGGCGGCGTGCTGCGCCGGTTTTATGTGCAACCTTCGCGCAAGGTTCCCATTTCGAGCTGGGATTACACCCGCCCTGGCGCCATGCGCGACGCCTATGCACTCGGCCGTCATGACGGCGAAACCTTCCTGCGCGAACTTCCACGCGGGTTCGCCACGGCGGTGGCTGCGTAACCACCTCCTCCAAGACAAAGACAGGCGGCGGGCGCGCCGCTTGCTCCACATGGGCGCGCCCGCCGGCGTGCCGCTCAGGTCGTCCGGCCGATGCCTCTTCGACGGACACTTATGCCCGCAAACCCTGCACATGCGTTTGACCTGATCGTGATCGGCGCCGGTTCAGCCGGGCTCGCGGCTGTGCGCCGATCTGCGCAACTGGGGGCACGGACGCTGCTGATCGACCGTGCGCAAATCGGCGGCACCTGTGTCAACCGTGGTTGCGTGCAGAAGAAACTGCTCGGCTACGGCGCTGCCTGGTCGCAGACAATGGCGCGGTGTTTGCGCGCCGCGCACGCCGCCGACGCCTGGGCCGACGCCATCGCGCGGACGCGTGCCGAAGTCGCGCGGCTGCACGAAGCGCATTTCGCCCACCTGGCCGATGCCGGCGTGCAGTGGTTGAGCGGCACTGCCTCGCTGCGTGGCCGTGGCATCGTCCGGTTGCAAACCGAGTCCGGCAAGACCACGCTGCGCGCGCGCCAGATCGTGCTGGCTGCCGGCGCCCGCCCCACGCCGCTTCCCGTACCCGGCGCGGAACTGGCTTGCACTTCCGACGACGTGTTCGGCTGGGAGACGCTGCCCGCGTCGCTCATCATCGCGGGCGGTGGCGTCATCGCGGTGGAAATGGCGTCCACGCTGGCGCGCTTTGGCGTGCGGGTCACCGTGCTGACGCGCGATGCGCGCTTGCTGCCTGAATTTGATGCCACGGTGGCCGAGGCCGCCGCGCAGTCGCTGGCCGGCTGCGGCGTCGAGCTGATCCTGAACGCCGATGTTGTCCGCGTCGAACGCGATGCCGTGAATGGCGGCGGCGTGACCGTCTACGCGAGCATCGAAGGCAGCGACGCTCCCCGCGCGCTACGCGCCCAGCGTGTGTTAAGCGCCATCGGCCGCACGCCGAACGTCGCGGGCCTTGGCCTGGACGCGGCCGGCGTCACGCTCGATGCGCACGGACGCATTGCGGTCGACCGCCATTTCCGCACGCGCGCACGCGGCGTGCATGCCGTGGGCGACATCTGCGGCGCCAGCCGCCTGCAATTGACACCCGTGGCCGCCGCGCAGGGCCGCTACGTGGCCGAACGCCTATTCGGCAAAGGCACCAAGCTGCCCGACATGGACACCGTGCCGATGGCCGTGTTTTGCGATCCGGCCATCGCAAGCGTGGGCCTGACCGAAGCCGACGCCCGCACGCGTTGGCCCGAACTGGGCAAGCGCGGGCCGGACACCGACAAACGCGCCTTGGCAGACCGTATCGACGTGGTGGTCCGCCGCTTCGTCTCGCTGGAGCAGCGTTTTGCGGGCTCGGGCATGGAATCGTTGATCAAGCTGGTATGCAATGCCCGCAGCGGACGCGTGCTGGGCGCGCACATCGTCGACAACGCTGCGCCGGAGATCATCCAGGCACTGGCGGTGGCCGTGCGCGTGGGCGTCCGGCTCAAGCATCTGCAGTCGACCGTCGGCCTGCACCCTACCGTGGCAGAGGAACTGCTGAGCATGTAAGCGCACTTGTTCAATTTTCCTGACCCCGGTCTGCAAAACCGTGCACGTTACTGGTGCCGGGTCGGCGCAGAATGGGAACTATATTCTTCAGGAAATTTGACATGCTCCCCGTGCTTTATCTGTCCCATGGGTCGCCCATGCTGGCGGCTGATCCGGGTCCTGTCGGCAAGATGCTGGCGGCGCTCGGGCAAGAAATGACCGCCCTCAACCCGCGCGCCATCGTTGTGGTTTCGCCGCACTGGATGACGCGCCGGCCGGCTGTGACCGCCCGCGCTCAGCAGGAAGCCTGGCACGACTTCGGCGGTTTCCCGCCGCAACTGTACGCCCTGGAATACGCCCCGCCGGGGGCGCCTGACCTGGCTGAACGCATCCGCACGCTGATCGACGGCAACATCGTCCCCGGGCTGGAGGAACAGGCCTCCACCGTGCTGGACCCGCGCCAGCCGCTGGACCACGGGGCCTGGGTGCCGCTGATGCTGATGTTTCCGGAGGCGAAGATCCCCGTGGTGCAGGTCTCGTTGATGCCGGGCCTGTCGCCCGCTTGCCAGATGGCGATGGGACGCACGCTCGCGCCGCTGCGCGACGAGGGCGTGCTGATCGTCGGCTCCGGCAGCTTCACGCACAACCTGCGCGCGCTGATGCGCGGCCCGGGCATGGCGCAGCATGGCGTGCCGGTTGAGCCTTGGGTGACGGCCTTTCGCGAATGGATGATCGAGACGATGACGGATGGCATCCGCAGCGGCGATTTCACCCGGTTCTGCGATTACCGCGCGCAAGCCCCGAACGCCGCCCACGCCCACCCCACCGACGAACACCTCATGCCGCTGTACGTGGCACTGGGCGCCGCGATGGGCCAGCCGAGCCAAGCCACGCCGGGCGGCGTCCAGGCTCAGCACGTGGTCGATACGGTGACGTACGGATCGTTGGCGATGGACAGCTTCCGCTTCGGTGGCGCGGGCGCCAACCAGCCGCAGTTGCGCGCCGCGGCTTGATTGACGGAAACGACGGGCAGGACGACTGGCGTTATGCGCGGATCAGCGCGGGCGCCAGCGCCGTCGGGTTGACCACGCTGTCGACGTTGCCCTGGAGCACATCGAGGATGTTCTGGAACGCAAAGCCGAAGTACATCTCGTAGCTTTCGCGTTCGACGTAGCCGATGTGCGGCGTACAGATGCAGTTCTCCATGCGCAGCAGGGTGTGGCCCTGCAGGATGGGTTCCGTTTCAAACACGTCGATGGCAGCCATGCCCGGACGCCCACGATTGAGCGACGTCACCAGGCCGTTTTCTTCCACCAGCTCGGCGCGGCTCGTGTTGACGAAAAGGGCGGTCGGCTTCATGCGCGTGAGATCAGCCACCGACACGATGCCGCGCGTTTCGTCGTTCAGCCGCAGATGGACGGACAGCACATCGGACTGCTCGAACAGCGCGTCCTTTGATTCCGCCACAGCAAAGCCGTCGGCTCGCGCGCGTTCCTGCGAACCCTCGCGGCCCCACACCAGCACATTCATGCCGAAGGCGCGGCCGTAGCCGGCCACGAGCTGGCCGATCTTGCCGTAGCCGAAGATGCCCAGCGTCTGGCCCTTCAGGACACGGCCGATGCCAAAGTTGGGCGGCATCGTCGTGGATTTCAGCCCCGACTGCTGCCACGCGCCGTGCTTGAGGCTCGCCACGTATTGCGGAATGCGACGCTGCGCGGCCATCACCAGCGCCCAGGTCAGTTCAGCCGGCGCCACCGGCGAGCCCTTGCCCTCCAGCACCACAACGCCCTTGTCGGTACAGGCATCCAGGTCGATATGGCTGCCCGAATCGCGCGACACCCGGCCAGTCTGGCTGATGATCTTGAGTTTGGGCAGGCGGTCGAGCAACTGACGCGTAACACGCGTGCGCTCCCGGATCAGCACGATGGCTTCAACGTCCGCCACGCGTGCGGCCAATTGACCCACACCCTTGACGGTGTTGTTGAACACTTTGACTTCGTGGTCCTGCATCAGGCTGAAGCAATCCAGCTTGCGAACAGCGTCTTGGTAGTCGTCCAGTACGGCAATCTTCATCGACATCTCACTTCGAACAATGGTGCGCAGCAAAAAACAGCGATCCCTCGCGGTGGTATTCTTCCCATCCCTCGTCGCACGACAATCCGTGTCGACGTTCGGAATTGCCCGCCGCGGGCACGCAATTTGCGCAGCCACGCTGGTGACGAGTCCTTGTTCTAGGGTCTGTTGACCTCGGTCCCGCCACTTTAGCGCACGCGGCCCCCGCTGCTCGGAAAAACCCACATTCCGCCAGCGCACCGCTTTGTAACTGAATGTGAAATCAGCACGGCTACCGTCCCTCCGCCTGCCTCACCTCTCCCTCTGGAAATCGCTGATCCGGCTCGCTTCTGATGCGCCGTCGATCGCTTTCCAACCCGCCGCTGGGTGCGGCCGCCGTGCTGATCCGCCACCGATTTCTTTCTCACTTCCATTGGAGTTTTGGTCATGAATCAACCCGTGATGCAGGGCGTGCCTGCATTGAACGTGCCCGAGTACGTGAAACACCCGCGCCTGATCGCGTGGGTTGGCGAGGTGGCAGCGCTCACCAAGCCGGAGCGCATCGTCTGGTGCGATGGTTCGCAAGAGGAATACGACCGCCTGTGCGCCGAAATGGTGGCCGCCGGCACGATGAAGCAGCTCAATCCGGCCAAGCGCAAGAACTCGTACCTGGCACTGTCCGACCCGTCGGACGTGGCGCGCGTGGAAGATCGCACCTTTATCTGCTCGCAGAAAAAGGAAGACGCCGGCCCCACCAACAACTGGACGGCCCCGGCCGAGATGCGCCAGACGCTGAACGGCCTGTTTGACGGCAGCATGCGCGGCCGCACGCTCTACGTGGTGCCGTTCTCGATGGGCCCGCTCGGCTCGCCGATCGCCCACATCGGCGTGGAGCTGTCGGACAGCCCGTATGTGGCCGTGAACATGCGCATCATGACCCGCATGGGTCGCGCGGTGTACGACGTGCTTGGCACCGACGGCGAATTCGTGCCGTGCGTGCACACCGTCGGCAAGCCGCTCGCCGCCGGCGAGAAAGACGTGCCGTGGCCGTGCAACCCGACCAAGTACATCGTGCATTTCCCGGAAACGCGCGAAATCTGGTCGTTCGGCTCCGGCTACGGCGGCAACGCGCTGCTGGGCAAGAAATGCTTCGCCCTGCGGATCGCCTCCACCATGGGCCGCGACCAGGGCTGGCTGGCCGAGCACATGCTGATCCTGGGCGTGACGTCGCCGGAAGGCAAGACGTATCACGTGGCGGCGGCTTTCCCGTCGGCCTGCGGCAAGACCAACTTTGCGATGCTGATTCCGCCCGCAGGCCTGAACGGCTGGAAGGTGACGACCATCGGCGACGACATTGCCTGGATCAAGCCCCGCAAGGACGCCAACGGCAAAACGCGCCTATACGCCATCAACCCGGAAGCCGGCTACTTTGGCGTGGCCCCGGGCACGAGCGAGAAGACCAACTTCAACGCGATGGCGACGCTCAAAGAGAACGTCATCTTCACCAACGTGGCGCTCACCGACGACGGCGATGTGTGGTGGGAAGGCATGACGGACACGCCGCCCGCCCACCTGATCGACTGGCAAGGCCAGGACTGGACACCCGAGACCGCCAAGGAAACCGGCCGCAAGGCAGCGCATCCGAACGCGCGTTTCACGGCGCCGGCAGCACAATGCCCCTCGATCGATCCGGAATGGGACAGCCCCGCGGGCGTAGCCATTGATGCGTTTATCTTCGGCGGCCGCCGCTCGACCACCGTGCCGCTCGTGACCGAAGCGCGGGACTGGACCGAAGGCGTTTACATGGCCGCCACGATGGGCTCGGAAACCACCGCCGCCGCTGCCGGCCAGCAAGGTGTGGTGCGCCGCGACCCGTTCGCCATGCTGCCGTTCTGCGGCTACAACATGGCCGACTACTTTGCGCACTGGCTCAAGGTCGGCGAGAAGCTGGCCGAAAGCGGCGCCACGCTGCCGAAGATCTTCTGCGTGAACTGGTTCCGCAAGGACGAGAACGGCAAGTTCGTCTGGCCGGGCTTTGGCGAAAACATGCGCGTGCTGAAGTGGATGGTCGATCGCATCGAAGGCCGGGCGCAGGGCGATGAGCACGTCTTCGGCGTGTCGCCGCGCTACGAAGAACTGAGCTGGGATGGCCTGGACTTCACGGCCGAGCAGTTCGCCAAGGTGATCTCGCTGGACGCGGACGCCTGGAAGCAGGAACTGGCTCTGCACGACGAGCTGTTCACAAAACTGGCACACGGCCTGCCGCAAGCGCTGCCCGACGCCAAGACCCGTCTGGAAGAACGCCTGCAGGGCTGACGCCCGCCGCCGCCTCGGCATCAGGACAGAAAGCCCGCCTCGCGCGGGCTTTTTTTCGTCCGCCCGCGGAAGGTTGCCCAAACAATGAGCAGTAATCCTAAAGTTTTAAATCGCGCGAATTACCCCTGCCAACAAAACAGATCAATTGATTTTTAGAAAATCGAATTGCTTTGTAAAAAATACCGACGCACACATGAAGGCGGCCATTATGGCGGCGCGAGCATAATCGCCATGCATTTATGCCGAGCCTGAATCATTGCACGCATGGTATCGGCCAAGAACGTTGCCTGACATAGCTTTATGAAGAATGCATGTCAACCACGGCACCCCAATACGTGTCGGATTGAATGAATTTCCAAATTTTAAAATTCCTGCGTGACGAATCCCTACGGGATTCTTATAATCCGGCAAAACGGAATCCTTTCTCTCTGAGCCAGAGGGGGGGTTCATGACTAGAGGAAACGGGAAAGGGCGAACAAGCCTTATGCCAACGGAGGTGGGGGATCCCTACTTCCCCGGCGCTCGGGGGGGCGCCGGCTCGGATTGTGCGCAGACAACGCCGCAGACTATGCAAACGATTGCATGGTTCGGCAGGCTGCGGCAGGCACCGAGGGGCTTGCAGATCTTTCTCAGGACCACCCTGGACACCACCCAGGAGGCTCCGCTGGCGATCGTCGACGGGAATAGCAGCATGACGATCCGCGCACGGCCGACGGCCGGACAACAGCGCCCGCAAGAAATGACATGCGAGCACACGCGCAATTGCCCGCATGGCACTCATAACAACGCGCACCGCAGACAGCAGAGCGCAGCCGCAGGGCTGCTCGCCGGAGTGTGTCGGCTGGTTAGACGGGAGGTATCACAAAGTGGGTATTCAGATCTTGCTGGTCGAACAAGACCAGGCAGAGGGGGAGCGTCTGTCGTTTTCCCTGCGTGATGGCGGACACGATGTTCAACGGGTCAGCCATCCGGGCCAGGCGCAGGCAGCCATCCTGGCCGCCATGCCTGAGTTGCTCCTGATGGAGTGGACATGGCCCGAGCGCGAGTCGATCGACATGCTGCTGGCGTTGCGCGCCAACATGCAGACGCGCGGCCTGCCGGTCATCGTGCTGTCCCGTCATGGCGATGCGCGCGCCAAGATTGCCGCGCTCGACGCCGGTGCCGACGACTACGTCGTCAAGCCGTGCGACACGGGCGAGCTGCATGCCCGCATCCGCGCCGTACTGCGCCGTCGTGCGCCGCATCAGCATGGCGACGACATCCTGCAGGTCAACGGCCTGCGCCTCGATCCGCTCACGCTGGGCGTGACTGCGCAAACCGAAACCGGCCCGCGCGCCATTCCGCTCAGCCCGCTGGAATTCCGCCTGCTGCACTTTCTCGTCGCGCATCCGCAACGCGTGCATTCGCGCACGCAACTGCTGGACCGCGTTTGGGGCAACCATGTCTTCGTGGGTGAGCGCACGGTGGATGTACACGTGCGCAAGCTGCGCGTGGCGCTGGCCGGCACGCCCTGCGATGGCCTGATCCAGACCGTGCGCGGTGGCGGTTATCGGCTCGTGGTCGGCGCCAGCGGCGCAACGGCTGCGTATGCTGCCGATGCGATCGGCATGCAACTGGAAGCCGCAACCCGCAAGGCAGACCTGCCGGCATACGGCCGCGTCCCCACGACGCGCTCGCTCGGCCCGGCTCAGTTGGGCGCCTAACGCGCCTGTCCGCCACAGCAGACCGCCGCTTGCGCATCGCGCAGCGGCGGTTTTCTTTTGCGTCAGCGCCCGGTCATGCGCGCCGTAGCCTCGACAGATTGGCGCAGTTCCTTCTTGTGCTGCTGCGTCAGCGCCGGCCCTCCCGCCAGCGTTGGAGCCAGCCGAGCCCTTCGCTCGTACCCGCACGCGGCCGGTATTCACAGCCGACCCAGCCGTCATAGCCGAGCGTATCGAGCAAGGCGAAGAGGTGCGGATAGTTCAGCTCACCTTCGTCCGGCTCGTGGCGATCGGGCACGCCGGCAATCTGCACGTGGCCCACACCATCGATGTACTGCTTGAGCTTGACTGACAGGTCGCCTTCCATGATCTGCGCGTGGTACAGGTCGAACTGCACCTTCAGGTTGGGCGCGCCGACTTCCTTGCACACCGCATGCGCCTGCGCCTGGTGCGTGAGGAAGAAGCCCGGCATGTCGCGCGTGTTGATCGGTTCCAGCACGATGGTGATGCCCGCACCGGCAGCCTCGCGCGCAGCGTAGGCGACGTTGCTAACGTAGGTGGCGTGATGGCGTGCGCGGTCCGCACCTGCGGGCAGAAGACCGGCAATCACGTGCAGGCGCGTGTTGCCCAACACCTGCGCATACTCCAGCGCGGTCGCAATGCCGCGCTTGAATTCCGCTTCGCGCCCGGGCAATGAGGCAATGCCACGCTCGCCGCCGGCCCAGTCGCCCGGCGGGGCATTGAACAGCGCTTGCGTGAGGCCGGCGTCGTCAAGGCGAGCACGGATATCCGCCTTGTCGAAGTCGTAGGGGAACAGAAACTCCACGCCCTCGAAGCCATCCTTTGCCGCGGCGGCAAAGCGGTCGAGGAACGCGTGCTCCTGGTACATCATGGACAGGTTGGCGGCAAAGCGCGGCATGACAGACCTCTGAAGACGATTGCTTATTTGTTGACGAGCTGTGGCGGCGTGCGCAACACGGTAATGCAGCCGAGCACCAGCACGCCTGCCAGCGCATACATGCCGGCGGATGTGCTGCCCGTCATGTCCTTGAGCGCACCGATCATATAGGGGCTCACGAAGCCGGCCAAGTTGCCGACCGAGTTGATGGCGGCAATGCCCGCAGCTGCAGCGGTGCCTTGCAGGAACGCAGTCGGCAGCGACCAGAACAGCGGCGCGCACGTCAGCACACCTGCGGCAGCCAATGACAGGAAGACAATCGACAGGGCCACGTTGTGCCCAGCCGTCGCCACCACGGCAAAACCGACTGCGCCCATCAGCGCCGGCACAACCAGGTGCCAGCGACGCTCGCGTCGTGCATCGGCACTGCGGCCGATCAGCACCATGGTGATCGCCGCACACACGTACGGAATCGCAGAGAGCACGCCCACCATGAACGTGTCGGTCACACCGGCGCTCTTCACCAGCGTCGGCATCCAGAACGTCAGTCCGTACTGGCCCATGACGAAGGCGAAGTAGATCAGGCTCATCATCCACACGCGCGGGTCGGAGAACACCTTGCCGATGCCGTGGTGCTCGGTCTTGCCTTTGTTGTCTGCGGCAATGTTGGCTTCGAGAATCTGCTTCTCGTCTTCCGACAGCCACTTGGCCTTGCGGATGCTGTCATCGAACTTCCACAGCACCAGCAGGCCCACCAGCATGGCAGGAATGGCCTCAATGACGAACATCCACTGCCAGCCCTGCCACCCGCCGCCTACCCCTGTCCCATGGAACGCGCTCATGATCCAGCCCGACAGCGGGTTGCCGAAGATGCCCGAGATCGGGATGGCCGCCATGAACATCGCCACAATCCGCGCGCGGCGATGCGATGGATACCAGTACGTCAGGTACAGGATGACGCCGGGGTAGAAGCCCGCTTCGGCCAACCCCAGCAGGAACCGCATCACGTAGAACTGCGTGGGCGTCTGCACGAACGCGAAAGCGCCCGAAATCAAACCCCACGTGATCATGATCCGCGCGATCCAGATGCGCGCGCCAATCTTGTTCATCAGCAGGTTGCTCGGCACCTCGAAGAGGAAGTAACCGATGAAGAAGATGCCGGCACCCAGCCCGTACACCGTTTCGGAAAAATTCAACGCCTGCGACATCTGCAGCTTCGCAAACCCAACGTTCACGCGGTCGAGATACGCAACCACGTAGCACAGCATGATGAGCGGGACGATGCGGCGCGACACGCGCGCATAAACGCTGTCCTCTTTTGAAACGGCGTGCGAAGGCAACGCCGCCGTAGTGGCGGTCGAGGTGTTCATGTGGTCTCCGGTGTAGGTGTTATATGGGCTGTGCGGCGGGCGCTACCGGTCTGCTGCCGGTTGCTCTACCAACGGGCCCCGAACGTCTGGCGCAGTTCGTCGATCTGCGCGTCGGACAGCGGTGCAGGTTTGGGTTCGGTCATCAACCAAAGCCGTGCGGTTTCTTCCAGTTCTTCCAGCGCGTAAGCTGCATTCGACACCGAGCCGTGCCACACCACGGGCCCCAGCCGATCGAGCAGCACAGCACGCACATCGTTGGCCAGTGATGCGATCTGCGTAGCCACATCCGGATGGCCCGGCCGCTGATACGTGATGAGCGGCACGTGGCCGACCTTCATCACGTAGTACGGCGTGATGGGCGGCAGCACATCGGCTTCATGCCACACGCCGGCCAGCGTGAGCGCCACGAGATGCGTCGAATGCGTATGCACCACGGCATGCGCATCGGCATTGCGGTCGTAGATACCGCGATGCAGGGCAAGCGTTTTCGACGGTTTGTCGCCGCCGACCCACTCGCCCGTCGCCAGCACCTTCGCGATACGCGCCGGGTCCAGCGTGCCGAGGCAGGCATCGGTGGGGGTGATGAGCCAGCCGTCAGGCAGGCGTGCGCTGATATTGCCTGCCGTGCCGACGGTGTAACCGCGCGCATACAAGCTCTGCCCGACGCGGGCGATCTCTTCACGCAGGGCTGTTTCGGTGGACGCACTCATACCGCAGCCTCCGCTGTGGCCTGCGCCAGTTGCGCTAGCGCCTTCTCGAAGAAATCCACCGTCCCGAAATTGCCGGACTTCAGTGCCAGCGCAACCGGATCGTTGTCGATGGTGGCCGTCCAGGGCACGCCCGGATCAATCTGCTGGCCAATGCGAAGCGCGCGCACGTCGAGCGCCTGCACCACCGCGCCCGAGGTCTCACCGCCGGCCACCACGAAGCGGCGTACGCCGTCAGCATGCAGCGAGCGGGCGATGCGGCCCAGTGCATCTTCAACGAGTTTGCCGGCGCGCTCCACGCCCAGCGTCTTCTGTACGTGGGCCACTTGCTCCGGCGCACTGGTGGCGTACACCAGCACGGTCTGACCGGCATGGCGGTGCACGAAATCGAGCGCCTCGACCACCACCGGTTTGCCTTCGGCCAGCGCCAGCGGATCAATCTGGAACGCGGGACGCGATGCACGCCAGTGCGCCACCTGCGCGTTCGTCGCACGCGAGCAGCTGCCCGATAGCACGATCGCCGAATCAGGCACCGCGGGTAACTGCGCCGCATTGCCGTGCGCGGTGATCAGCCCTGCGCGCCGATATTGCGCCGGCAAGCCCAGCGCCAAGCCCGAGCCGCCCGTCAGCAGCGCCAGGTCGGCAAACGCCTCGCCCAGCACGATCAGGTCATCGTTGGAAATGGCATCGGCAATTGCCAGCTTCACGCCGTCGGCGCGCAGTTGCTGGGCCTGATCGCGGGCGGCCTGGGCACCGCGCATGATGGTGTCGTAACGCAGCAGGCCGACCTTGCCAGCGCTCTGGCGCGCCAGCACCGAAACCAGGTTCGGATCGCGCATCGGCGTCAGCGGATGGTGCTCCATGCCCGACGCGTTGAGCAGCACGTCGCCCACGAACAGATGGCCACGGAAGATTGTCCGGCCGTTCTCCGGAAACGCGGGGCAGGCCAATGTGAAATCGGTGCCCAGTTCGGCCATCAAGGCCTCGGCAACCGGGCCGATGTTGCCCGCGTCGGTGGAATCGAAGGTCGAGCAGTATTTGAAGAAGAAGCGCGAGCAGCCTTGCGCGCGCAGCCAGTGCAGGGCATTCAACGACTGCGCCACGGCATCGGCCGCGGCAATCGTGCGCGACTTGAGCGCGACGACGATGGCATCGGCATCCGCAGCGATGGCCTCGCCGCCTGCCTGTGGCACGCCGATGGTCTGTACGGTGCGCATGCCGGCACGAACGAGCATGTTGGCGAGGTCGGTCGCACCGGTGAAATCATCGGCGATGCAACCAAGGACGGGGCGGGACGTGGGCGCTGCGCTCATTTCGGCTGGCCCTCCGGCAGCGTGATCCCGGGGAAGATCTTGATCACGGCGGAGTCGTCTTCCCTCGCATAGCCGGCCGTGGATGCCTGCATGAACATCTGATGAGCGGTGGCCGCCAGCGGCAGCGGGAACTTGGTGGCGCGCGCGGTATCGAGCACGAGTCCCAGGTCTTTGACGAAGATGTCGACGGCGGACAGCGGCGTGTAGTCGCCGGCCAGCACGTGCGCCATGCGGTTTTCGAACATCCAGCTGTTGCCCGCGCTATGGGTGATGACTTCGTAGAGCGCATCCGCTGCCACGCCTTCGCGCAGGCCCAGGGCCATGGCTTCGGCCGCGGCGGCGATGTGCACGCCAGCAAGCAATTGATTGATGATCTTGACCTTGCTGCCCGCGCCGGCCTTGTCGCCCAGGCGATAGACCTTGCCGGCCATGGCGTCTAGCACATGGCCCGCTGCCGCATACGCCTCGGGCGTGGCTGAGGTCATCATGGTCATCTGGCCCGACGCGGCCTTGGCCGCACCGCCGGAGATGGGGCCATCCACATACAGAATGCCCTGCTGCGCGAGGCGCGCCTCCAGCGCAATCGACCAGTTCGGGTCGACCGTGGAACACATGACGAACGTGCTGCCCGGTCGCATGGCGGCCGCAGCTCCGCCCTCGCCGAACAGCACGGCTTCGGTCTGCGCGGCGTTGACCACCACCGAGACCACCACGTCCACACCCGCCGCCACCTCGGCAGGCGTTGCACACGCAACGCCGCCTTCCTTGGCGAAATCCGCAGCGGCACCCGGGCGCGCATCGCACGCATGCACGGTGTAGCCGTGATTGCGCAGGGTCTTGGCAATGCCCAGGCCCATGGCGCCGAGTCCGATCACGCCAACCTTACGGTCAGCCGCCGTTTGCGTCATGAATCGCTCCTGAAATCAGTCTTGGACCGTGTCGCGGCCCTCGGCCAGGCGACGTGCGGCATTGAACATGTGCGTCTGTGCGGCATTGCGTGCAGCCAGGGCGTCGCGGTGGCGGATGGCTTCGACCATCGCACGGTGTTCGTCGCGTACCTGGCGGGCAAAGTCTTCACGGCGCGCTTCGTTGCTGCGCGTCACGCCAATCGCTTCTTCCAGGTATTGGCTGAAAAAGCCGAGTGCCTGCACGAGGAACGGGTTTCCGCTGGCGGCAGCGATGGCGTGGTGAAAACGCAGGTCTTCGGTCACGCCGTCACCGCCGGCCGCCACCGCCGCGTCGATGCTGTCGAGTGCGGCGTCGATCTCGATCATCTCGGCGTCCGTGCGGCGCTGGGCGGCCAGCGCAGCGCCTTCGGCCTCCAGCGCGCGGCGCAGTTCGATGATGTGCAGTACGGCGTCGATCGAGCCGGCCTGCGCCGCGTCGATACGCAACGGCTTGAGGCCAGCCTGCTGCGTGACGTACACCCCGCTGCCTTGGCGCGCTTCGACCACGCCTTCGTGCCGCAAGCGCGAGATGGCCTCGCGAATCACGGTACGGCTCACACCGAATTCCTGCCCGAGCACGGTTTCGGACGGCATGCGTTCACCGCGGCGCAGTTCGCCCGCGTCGATCTTGTCCATCAGGGTCTGGGCCACGCGGTCGGACAAGGAAGGCGCGGCGTCGAGTCGTTCAAACATGGGGTAGGGATGTCTTGGCAAGCGTAAATTCGTCGTGTCATCATACAAGTTGAGTCGCAGAGCTTCATCCCTGTTTACCCTAGGCATCGATCAAAACGCCCGGCGGGTTACGTCGGGCAACAAGGAGACACCATGAACATCGTCATCACCGGCGGCGCCGGCTTCCTGGGCCAGCGCGTGCTGGCGGCACTGCTCGAGCAACCCGGCCTGCCCGGCGCGGACGGCTCGGTACAACCCGTTGAGACCTTCATCGTGCTGGACCAGGTGGCCGGCCAGATTGCCGATGCGCGCGTGCGCTACGTGACGGGCGACGCTTCCGACCCAGCCCTCATCGCCCAGGTGATCGACGGGGGTGACAACAACGAGGTGGGCGGCGTGTTCCACCTGGCCGCCGTAGTGAGCGGCACCGCCGAGGCTGACTTCGACCTGGGCATGCGCGTGAACCTGGACGGCACGCGCGCATTGCTTGATGCGCTACGCGCGCAGCACGCCAAGACTGGCCGTGCGCCGCGCGTGCTGTTCGCAAGCTCGGTGGCAGTGTTCGGCGGCCAGTTGCCAGCCATCGTTACCGACGACACAGCGGCCACGCCGCAGGCTTCGTACGGCGTGCAGAAGTTGATGGGCGAATTCCTCGTCGGAGAGTATTCGCGCAAGGGCTACATCGACGGCCGCGCGGTGCGCATTCCGACGGTGTCGGTGCGCCCTGGCAAGCCAAACGGCGCGGCATCGAGCTTTGCCAGCGGCATCATCCGCGAGCCGTTGTCGGGCGAGGAAGCCATCTGCCCGGTTGAAGCCGAGACCGAACTGTGGCTGGCGTCGCCGCGCCAGGTGGTGGCCTCGCTGCTGCACGCGTACACGCTGCCGGCGTCGGCATGGGGCAATCGCCGATCACTGAACCTGCCGGGCATTACGGTACGCGTGGGGGAGATGGTGGAGGCGTTGCGCAAGGTGGCGGGCGATGCGCCGGTATCGCGCATCCGTTGGGAGCCGGACGCACGCATCAAGGCCATCGTGCAAGGCTGGCCGGCGCGCTTCAATACCGCCCGCGCGGATGAGATGGGCTTTGGCCGCGACACCTCGTTCGAGGCGATGGTGCGCGATTACATGGAGGACACAAAGGGCGCCTAACGCCCCTTTCCCAGCTCCACCGCAAACTTCACCAGTTCCGCCTGTCCCTCGATGCCGAGTTTGCGCTTCAGGTTCAGGCGGTGCGATTCCACCGTGCGCACGGACAGGCCCAGCTCGTCGGCGATGCGCTTGTTGGCGTAGCCCTTGGCGATGCCGTCAAGAATGTCGCGCTCACGCGGCGTGAGCGCCTCGACCGGCGTGGGCATGACAGCCTGCTCGGCCATGCGCATTGCCAACTGCGCGCTGTAGAACGGCCGGCCGGCCAGCACCGCGTCGATGGCCTCGACCAGTTCGCTGGCGGGCGCGTCCTTGAGCACGTAGCCACGCGCGCCGGCGCGAATCACCTGCCGCACGTACTCCAGGTTGTCGTGCATCGATAGCACGAGCACGGCAATCTCGGGAAATTCCTCGGCAAACTTCTCGGTGAGCGCGATGCCGTTCATACCGCGCATGCCGATGTCCATCAGCGCCAGATCGGGGGCCAAGGTGCGCGCAGCCTGCAGGGCGGCATCGGCGTCACCGGCTTCACCCACCACTTCGAAATGCGGCACGGCTTCCAGCCGCATGCGCACACCATCGCGCACGAGCGGGTGATCGTCGACGAGAAGCAGTTTGACGGGCGCAGGAGTACGCATGTTCATACGAGAGGAGAAGAGGGAGCAGAAACCAGTTGAGCGATGACGATATGCGGGAGCACAGCGCACACCTCGGTGCCGTGCGGGCCCGAGGCGACGGTACAGGTGCCGCCCAGCGCCGCCATGCGTTCGCGCATGTTGCGCAAGCCGATGCCGTGTTGCGGATCCACCTGCACGGATTCCACATCAAAGCCGGGGCCGTTGTCGCGAATGGACAAGCGCACGGCATCGAGATCGTTTTCAAGCAGCACACCGATGCGCGTGGCTTGCGTGGCATGGCGCTCGATGTTCGAGACAGCCTCCTGCGCGATGCGGAACAGCGCGGTGTTGCATGCGTCCGGTAGCTGCACGGGCGGGCCGACCACTTCGAGCGCAATCGCAAACCCCGGCTGGCTGTCTTCGTGCGCTTCGCGTGTTTCACGCACGAGCAGCTCTAGCGCAGCCGCCAAGCCGAGATCATCCAGCAGGGCGGGACGCAGGTTGTGCGACACGCGCCGCACCTCGCCCAGCGCGCCGTTCAACCGATCAAGCGCGCGGCGCAACATGCTGTCCGCCCGTTCGATCGACGGCGGCGATGCAGGTGACGCTTCGAGATGCCCATGCGCGGTTTCGAGCAGCAGCTTGGTCGACACCAGCACCTGGCTGATGCCGTCGTGCAACTCGCGCGAGACGCGCGCACGTTCGTCCTCCTGAGACTTCACAACCTGCTGCGCGAGCTGGCGCAGCTTGGCATCGGCCTGGCGGTGATCGCTCACGTTCAGCGCCAAACCGCTGCCGGCTACCAGCAGGATGCTGATCGCGGCAATGCCAACGACCCACGCCAGCGTCTGGTCGATGTTGGCCTGCGCACGCTGATCAATCTCACGCAGGGTCTGCTCGATGTCGTCCAGGTACAGACCGGTGCCGACCATCCAGCCCCACTGTGGGATTGGCTCGACATAACCGAGTTTGGGCACGCTCTGGTGCGTGGATGGCTTGTCCCACATGTAGCGCACGAAACCGCCGCCCGCCTGCGCGGCAGCCACCAGTTTCTGGATGGTCGGCTGGCCGCCCGAGTCCGTCAGGTCCCACAGATCGCGCCCGACCAGTTCGGGCTGGCGCGGGTGCATCAGGTTGCGTCCACGCAGGTCATAGAGGAAGAAATAGCCGTCGGTGCCGAAGTCGAGACGGGCGAGGGTGCGCATGGCTTCGTCGCGGGTGGCTTCGTCCCCGGCCGGATCGCCACTGTGGCCGGACGCAAGCAACGGCGCGATGGCACTCTGCGCAAGCTTGACGTAAGACCGCAGCTCGGTCTCCTTGGCCTGCAGGTACGCCGACTCCACCAACTGCCGCTCGTGCCGCGCCAGCGCAATCGACTGATGCCGCACGGTCAGCATGATCGCCAGCATGGCGATGGTCAGCGGTGCAACGGCGAGGAGCAGGATCTTCTGGCGGAGCTTCATGGCAAAACGCGGCGAGCATTGCGGCATCGCAAGGTGGCGGCGCGGTCTCGGTCAGGTGTGGGGTCTGCGTAGAACTACGGACGTGTGCTGCGTAGTCCTCCGCTTGTGGCGCGGGGTGCGGCTGGCAAATACTACACGCCCCTGTCACGGGGCAGGACTCACCGCAGGGATGAACCCACATCCCGCGTTCAGCACATTACTTCGACCAAGGTTCGAGGAGACCGACATGAGCTTCGTCAGGCAACACCTGATCTGGCTGGTCGTCGCCATTCTTGGCGCGTCTGCCTTTGCCACCGTTGCGCTTGCGCGCGGCGAGGCTGTCAGCGCGCTATGGGTGGTGGTGGCCGCCGTATGCATCTACCTGATTGCGTATCGCTACTACAGCCGCTTCATCGCCGACAAGGTGCTCGGCCTGGACGGCACCCGTAAAACGCCCGCCTGGCGTTACAACGACGGGCTCGACTACGTTCCCACCAACAAGCACGTGCTGTTCGGCCACCACTTCGCGGCCATTGCCGGAGCAGGGCCGCTGGTGGGCCCCGTGCTGGCCGCGCAGATGGGCTATCTGCCCGGCATGCTGTGGATCCTGGCCGGCGTGGTGTTTGCCGGCGCGGTCCAGGATTTCATCGTGTTGTTCATCTCCACGCGCCGCGACGGCCGCTCTCTGGGCGACCTCGTGAAGAGCGAGATGGGCACGGTGCCCGGCGTGATCGCGCTGTTTGGCGCGTTCCTCATCATGATCATCATCCTGGCCGTGCTGGCACTGATTGTGGTGAAAGCGCTGGTTGGCTCGCCCTGGGGCACCTTCACCGTAGCCGCGACGATTCCCATCGCGCTCTTCATGGGCGTGTACGTGCGCTACATCCGCCCGGGCCGCATCGGCGAGATCTCCATCATCGGTTTCGTGCTGCTGATGCTGGCCATCATCGGCGGTCAGGCCGTGCACGAAAACGCCGCGCTGGCGCCGCTGTTCACATTCGACGGCAAGGCCCTTACGTGGATGCTGATCGGCTACGGTTTTGTCGCCTCGGTGTTGCCGGTGTGGCTGCTGCTTGCCCCGCGTGATTACCTGTCGACGTTCCTGAAAATCGGCACGATCATGGCACTGGCCATCGGCATCCTGATCGTTGCGCCGCAGATGCAGATGCCTTCGCTCACGCAGTTTGCAGGCGGCGGTGGTCCGGTGTGGTCGGGCAACATGTTCCCGTTCCTGTTCATTACCATTGCGTGCGGCGCGGTGTCGGGCTTCCACTCGCTCATCTCGTCGGGCACCACGCCCAAGTTGCTGGAGAACGAAACCCAGGCGCGCTTCATCGGCTACGGTGCGATGCTGATGGAATCGTTCGTCGCCATCATGGCGCTGGTGGCCGCTTCGGTCATCGACCCGGGAGTCTACTTCGCGATGAACAGCCCGGCAGCGCTGGTGGGCGCGACGCCGGATACGGTGGCACACACGCTGTCCACCTGGGGCTTTGTCATCACGCCTGATGTGCTGATCCAGACCGCCAAGGACGTCGGCGAGAACACCATCCTTGCCCGTGCAGGCGGCGCGCCAACGCTGGCCGTGGGCATGGCGCACATCCTGCACCAAGTGGTGGGCGGCCAGGCCATGATGGCCTTCTGGTACCACTTTGCGATTCTGTTCGAGGCGCTGTTCATCCTCACCGCCGTGGATGCAGGCACGCGCGCCGGGCGATTCATGCTGCAGGATCTGCTGGGCACCTTCGTGCCGGCGCTCAAGCGCACGGATTCGCTCATCGCCAACCTCATTGCCACGGCCGCGACCGTCGCACTGTGGGGCTACTTCCTATACCAGGGCGTGATCGATCCGCTGGGCGGCATCAATACACTGTGGCCGCTGTTCGGCATCTCCAACCAGATGCTCGCTGCGATTGCGCTGACGCTGGGCACCTGCGTGCTGGTCAAGATGAAGCGCGACCGCTACGTGTGGGTGACGCTGCTGCCGACCGCCTGGCTGCTGATCTGCACGCTCACCGCCGGCTGGCAAAAGCTGTTCGATCCGGACCCGAAGATCGGCTTCCTGGCACATGCCAGCAAGTACGCCGGCGCGATTGCCGAAGGCAAGCTGCTGGCGCCGGCCAAGTCGATGGCGCAGATGCAGCAAGTGGTGCTGAACGACCGCATCGACGCGTTCCTGTGCGGCCTGTTCATTCTCGTGGTCGTGAGCATCGCCTGGTATGGCCTGCGCACGGTGCTCAAGGCGCGCGCCGCGAGCCGTCCGACCACCAACGAAACGCCGTACGAAGCGCTGGGCGCATGAGCACAGGCATGCGCGAAGAACTCGAAAACTTCGGCCGCTACCTGGGCCAGACGCTGCGCCTGATGGTCGGCGTGCCGGACTACGATACCTACGTGCGCCACATGCAGGAGACCCATCCGGGCCAAACCGTCATGTCGTACGAAGACTTCTTCCGCGAACGCCAGGATGCGCGCTACGCCGGACGCGTCGGCCGGTGCTGTTGATGAATGATTGAACCTGCTCCAAAGCAAAACCGCCGGTGCATGCTGCCATGCCCGGCGGTTTTTGCTTGCGTGTGCTACATGGACTGACGTGCCGTTGTGGGCGGGTCGCCGTGCTTGGCACGATAGGTCTTCTCCACCAGCTCGCGCAGCTTGCCGAGCGCCCCCACATCGCCTTGGGCGGCCGCCCTGCCGTACCACTTCTTGGCCTGCTCGATATCCTGCGCGACCACGCCGGGCTCGCCGCGCTCGTAATAGCTGCCGACAATGTATTGCGAGGGTCCGTCGCCACCCTCGGCTGCCTTCTTGTACCAGCTGAAGGCGCGCCCGTAGTCACGCGGCACACCGCGCCCCGTGAAGTAGTTGGTGGCCAGCGCACGCTGCGCCTCGACATGCCCGCCGGCGGCGGCGCGCTCGTACCACTTGTTGGCTTCTTCCAGGGAGCGCGGTACCAGCTCGCCGCGCTCAAACAATTCGCCGTAGGCAAACTGCGCGTGGGTCATCTGGTTGTCGGCGGCGCGGCGCAGCCATTTGACCGCCTCTTCCGGGCGGGCGACGGTGCCTTCGCCGCGCATCAGCATCATCGCGTAGTTGAACTGCGCGAGCCGGTTGCCGCGCTGCGCGGCCTCGGCAAACTCGTCGAAGGCGTGGCCGAAATCGTTCTTTTCGTAGTGCGCGATGGCGATCTGGGTGAGGGCGGCGGCATCGCCCTGTGTGTCGGCAGGCGACGTTGCAGCGGATGCAAACGACATCGCCGCACCCATCGCCACCACCAACACCGCCTGCAGCATGCGCGGACTTCTGCGCCGGACCTGTCTGCTCATCACCCACTCCTCAACGGAAGATGACCCAGTGTAACGCGCCAAATTGCCACGTGCGGGGGCGCACAAACCAGCACATCAGGGGCGCACACAGCTGCCGGGGCAATCAGCCCGCGCGCACCCGGTACACCGCCACGCTGCCGCGCCAGTTGGCGCCCCAACGCACCACGCTGCCTTCGTGCAGCACAACGCGATCGAGAATCACCAGTCCCACCTTGGGCGCCAGCGCTTCAAAGTCGCGGATGGTCAGCACGCGCACGTTGGGCGTGTTGTACCACTCGTACGGCAGCGACTTGGACACCGGCATGCGCCCGCGGAAGATCGACAGCCGATGCGGCCAGTAGCCGAAATTCGGGAACGACACGATGCACTCGCGGCCCACGCGCAGCATCTCGCGCAGCACCTGCGCCGTGTTGTGGATGGTCTGAAGCGTCTGCGACAGGATGACCGTATCGAAGCTCTTGTCCTCGAACAGCGCCAGCCCGCCTTCCATGTTCTGCTGGATCACGTGCACGCCCTTTTTCGTGGACGCCAGCACGCCCGCATCGTCGATCTCGATGCCGTAGGCCAGCACGTCGAGCTCATCCTGCAGCACGCGCAGCAGGCTGCCGTCGCCGCAACCAAGATCGAGCACGGTGGAGTGCGGCTCGATCCAGCGGGCGATGGCACGAAAGTCCGCGCGGTCGGTCAGGATGTTGGGCACCTCAGACGGCGCAGCGGGGTTCAGCGTTTGCGTTGTCATGCGCCGATCTCCTGCGCGATGCGTTCGTAATAGGCGCGGACCAGCGCGTGGTAGCGCGCGTCTTCCAGAAGGAAAGCGTCGTGGCCGTGCGGCGCGTCGATCTCGCCGTAGGTGACGGGATGCTTGTTGTCGAGCAGCGCCTTGACCAGCTCGCGGCTGCGCGCCGGGGCGAATCGCCAATCGGTCATGAAGCTGACCACGAGGTAACTCGCCTTGGTGTGCGCAACGGCCTTGGTCAGGCTGCCGCCGTAGGCCAGTGCGGGGTCGAAGTAATCGAGCGCGCGCGTGATGAGCAGATACGTGTTCGCATCGAAATACTCGGCAAACTTGTCGCCCTGGTAGCGCAGGTAGCTCTCGACCTGGAACTCGACGTCGAACGAGAAACGGATATCGTCCGCCTTCAGCTCGCGCCCGAATTTCGCGGCCATGTCCTCGTCCGACAGATACGTGATGTGGCCGATCATCCGGGCCACGCGCAGGCCGCGCTTGGGCTTGACGTTGTGCGCGTAGTAATCGCCGCCGTGGAAATCGGGGTCGGACAGGATCGCGCTGCGCGCCACCTCGTTGAAGGCGATGTTCTGCGCCGACAGCTTGGGCGTGGACGCCACCACCACGCAGTGCCGCAACCGGTCCGGATACATCAGGCTCCAGGCCAGCGCCTGCATGCCGCCGAGGCTGCCGCCCATCACCGCGGCAAATTGCTGGATGCCGAAACGGTCGGCCACCCGTGCCTGGGCGTTCACCCAGTCTTCCACCGTCACCACGGGGAAGCGCGCGCCGTAAGGCAGGCCGGTTTCCGGATGCGGGCTCATGGGGCCGGTCGAGCCGAAACACGACCCCAGGTTGTTCACCCCGATGACGAAGAAGCGGTTCGTGTCGACCGGCTTGCCGGGGCCGACCATGTTGTCCCACCAGCCGACTTCGCCCTCGGCGTGCACGCCCGCCACGTGGTGCGAGGCGTTGAGCGCGTGGCAAATGAGCACGGCGTTGGAACGGTCGGCATTGAGCGTGCCGTAGGTTTCGACCATCAGGTCGTAGCCGCTGATCTGCGAGCCGTTGCGCAGTTGCAGCGGCTCGGCAAAGTGCATGCGCTCGGGTACGACCAGGCCGATGGCATTGGCCGGCTTGCCCTGATGTGCCTTCGAAGAGGATGTGTCGGCCTGCGCCGCATCGGCTGCGGTGACCGCGGGGTCAGCCTGGATGTCTGTCATGGCACCAAAGAAAAAACCCGACCGGCAACGCTGTTCACGCAACCAATCGGGTTCTCATGTGGCGCACGTGGGGCGCTTGCTTTCACCACCCCCGCTCTGACCGAACCTCTTTAGCCGCATTTGTAATGAGAGCCCAGAGCCACATTCGTGCAGTCTGAACTCCCGCGCGCCCGCAAGCCAGTCGTCAAATCGGCGCGCCAGAGGAAGGTGATTATAGAGCAAGCGGCGGCGGACGNCGTGATGCGTCCGATCCCCTGCCATATGCGGGGTCAAAGGCCGGCCATGTTGATGTACTTGATCTCCAGGTACTCGTCGATGCCGTATTTCGAGCCCTCCCGGCCCAAGCCCGATTGCTTGACGCCGCCAAACGGCGCTTCGGCGGTCGAGATCAGCCCCGTATTGACGCCGACCATGCCCGATTCCAGCGCGTCGGAAACCCGCCACGCGCGGCCAAGATCGCGCGTGTAGAAATACGCGGCCAGCCCGAACTCGGTGTCGTTTGCGGCCGCCACGGCCTCGTCTTCCGTGTCGAAAGGAATGAGGGCGGCCAGCGGGCCGAACGTTTCTTCATGCGCGACCAGCATGTCGGCCTTTGCATCGACGACGACGGTCGGTTCGAAAAACGCGCCGCCCTGCGCAGACAACGCATGCGGCTTGCCGCCCACCAGCACGCGGGCGCCTTGGCGTACGGCGTCATCCAGGTGCTCCTGCACCTTGTCCATCGCGCGCATGTGGATCAGCGGGCCCTGCTGCACGCCGGGCTCCGTGCCGTTGCCCACGCGCAGCGCACGCACTGCATCGGCCAGCTTGGCGGCAAACGTGTCATAGATGCCGCGCTGCACGTAGAAGCGGTTCGCGCACACGCAGGTCTGGCCCGCATTGCGGTACTTGGCGATCATCGCGCCTTCCACGGCTGCATCGACGTCGGCATCGTCGAATACGATGAACGGCGCGTTGCCGCCCAGCTCGAGCGAGAGCTTCTTGATGTCGTCTGCGCACTGGCGCATCAGCAAGCGGCCAACCGCGGTGGAGCCCGTGAAGCTGAGCTTGCGCACGATCGGGTTGGAGGTCAGCTCGCCGCCAATCGCCTGCGAATCGCCCGTGACGATGGACAGCAAGCCTGCCGGCACGCCCGCGCGCACGGCCAACTCGGCAAACGCAAGCGCAGAGTAGGGCGTTTCCAGCGCGGGCTTCACCACCATCGAGCAACCGGCGGCCAGCGCCGGGCCCACCTTGCGCGTCATCATCGCGATGGGAAAATTCCACGGCGTGATGGCCGCGCTCACGCCAATCGGCTCTTTCTGCACGACGATGCGGCGATCGCCCTGCGGCGACGGAATCGTGTCGCCGTAAATGCGGCGTGCTTCTTCAGCAAACCACTCGATGAACGATGCGGCGTAAGCAATTTCGCCGGCGGCTTCTGGCAGCGGCTTGCCTTGCTCGGCCGTGAGGATGGCAGCGAGATCCTGCTGGTGCTCCATCATCAGATCGGCCAGCTTGCGCAGGATCTTGGCGCGATCGCGTGCGCTCACCTTGCGCCAGGCGCGTTGCGCAACCTGAGCGGCATCGATGGCGCGTCGCGTTTCGGCGGCGCCCATGCCGGGCACGGTGCCAATCTTGCGGCCGGTGGCGGGGTCGGTCACGTCGCGCGTGGCGCCGTCATCGGCATCGGCCCAGGTGCCGGCGAGGAACGCCTGCGTGCGCCACAGGCCAGGGTCTTTCAGTGCGATCGGCGGCGTAACCGGCGCGCTCGGCAAGTCAGTGCGGGTCATGGTGTCAGCCCTCCAGTGCACGTTGCAGGATGGCAAGGCCCTCTTCGAATACCGCGTCTTCAATCGTGAGCGGGAACAGGAAGCGGATCACGTTGCCGTACACGCCGCACGACAGCAGGAGCAGGCCGGCTTCGAGCGCGCGCTGCTGCACGAGCTTGGTGAAATCGGCGTCCGGCTTGCCGTCCGGCGTATTGAATTCGACAGCAACCATCGCGCCCACGCCACGCACTTCTGCAATGCGCGGCTGCTTGGCCTGGGCAGCGTTCAGTGCATCGACCAGGCGAGCGCCCAGCGCGGCGGAACGCTCGCAGAGTTTCTCGTCGGCAATGATGTCGAGCACCGCATGTGCGGAGGCCACCGCCAGCGGGTTGCCGGCATAGGTGCCGCCGAGCCCGCCCGGCGCCGGTGCGTCCATGATCTCTGCGCGACCCGTGACAGCGGACAGCGGCAGGCCGCCGGCCAAGCCCTTGGCCATCGTCGTGATGTCCGGCAGCACGCCGGTGTGCTCCATGGCAAACAGCTTGCCGGTGCGGGCAAAGCCGGTCTGCACTTCGTCGGCGATCATCACGATGCCGTGCTCGTCGCACAGCGCACGGATAGCGCGCACAAAGTCGGCGGGCATCTGGTAGAAGCCGCCCTCGCCCTGCACCGGCTCGAAGATGATGGCCGCCACCTGGCGTGGATCAATATCGGCCTTGAACAGGCGCTGGATGGCATCCAGCGCATCCAGCGTGCTCACACCATGCAACGCGACAGGCGCCGGCACGTGATAGATGCTGCCCGGGAACGGGCCGAAGCCCGTCTTGTACGGCACGACCTTGCCCGTCAGCGACATGCCCATGAACGTGCGGCCGTGGAATGCGCCCGTGAGTGCGATCACACCCGGGCGGCCCGTGTGCGCCCGTGCGATCTTGATGGCGTTTTCCACGGCCTCGGCGCCGGTGGTGAAGAACGCGGTCTTCTTGGCATGCGTGCCCGGCGTGATCGCGTTCAGGCGCTCGGCCAGCTCGACGTACGAACCGTACGGCACGATCTGGAAAGCGGTGTGCGTGAAGTGATCCAACTGCTCGCGCACGGCCTGCACCAGACGCGGATGGCGATGGCCCGTGTTGACCACGGCAATGCCGGCCGCGAAGTCGATGTAGCGGCGGCCCTCCACGTCCCAGAACAGCGCGTTCTCGGCGCGCTCGGCGTAGCGGTCGGTCATCACACCAACGCCGCGCGGCGTAGCGGCCAGGCGGCGGGCATTCCATTGGGCGTTCTGTTGCGGCGCGTGTTGCGGATCTCGGGCGTTCATGGCGGTCGTGTGCGTTGGGTCAAGAAAGAGGCGATGCGAGGCAGTGTGGCTTCATTGGCTCTGTACAATAAGACCCAATCAGGTTTTTCTTTTGGAACCACTTTGGTTCCATCGCGCACCATGGCCGACCATTCCCCAACTCACCGCGCCAGCATGCTGGTCGACTATCTGCAACGCCGCTTCGACCGCGCAGAGCCAGGCGGCGAGCCCGACCATCGGCGCCTGTACCGCGTGTTGCAGGAAGGCATCCTGCGCGACGAGCTGCAGCCGGGCACGCGCCTGCCGTCGTCGCGGCAGTTGGCCACCGAACTGGGCATCGCACGCAACACGGTCATCCACGTCTATGAGCAGCTCGGCGTGGAAGGCTATGTCTCGGCGGGCGTGGGTAGCGGCACCTTCGTCGCCGATACCGCGCCGGACCGGCTGGACGCCGCGCCGGCACCAGCCGCAGCGGTTGCCGCACCGGCGGTCGCGCCAATCACCGAAGCGGCCACGCCGTCTGCGCTGATGCTGTCCACGCGGGGCCGGGCGCTCGTGCGCGATGCAGGCGCCAGCTCACGCCAATGGGGCGCCTTCATGCCTGGCGTACCAGAGGTGCGGATGTTTCCGGCGCGCATCTGGTCGCGCCTGCACAACCGGCTGCTGCGCAAGCCATCGCCTGCGCTGCTGACGTATCCCGTGGGTGCGGGCTACCTGCCGCTGCGCACCGCGCTGGCCGACTACCTGCGCACCGCGCGCGGCGTGCGCTGCGAGCCCGAGCAGATCATCATCACGGCAGGCATCCACCCGTCGCTCCAGCTCATCGCGCAACTGCTGTGCGACGCCGGCGACAGCGCATGGATTGAAGACCCGGGCTATTGGGGCGTACGCAGCGTCCTCACTGCCGCAGGCGTACGCACCGTGCCTCTGCCGGTGGACGACGAGGGCATGCGCTTTGACATCCCCGCGCGCGGGCGCCAGCGCAGCAAGCCGCCCAAGCTCATGGTGGTCTCGCCCTCGCACCAATACCCGCTCGGCTCGGTGATGAGCCTGGCGCGACGCCGCGCGCTGCTGGCCACCGCACACGCCACCGATGCCTGGATCGTCGAAGACGACTACGACAGCGAATTCCGCTACGGCAGCCGCCCGCTGCCCTCACTGCAAGGGCTGGATGAAGGCGGGCGCGTGCTCTACATGGGCACGTTCTCGAAAGTGCTGTTCCCCAGCTTGCGGATTGGCTATCTGGTCGTGCCGCCCGCGCTGGCCGATGCGTTTACGACGGGGCTATCGGAGATGTTCCGCGGCGGCCAGATTCTCACGCAGGCCGTGCTCGCAGACTTCATCGCGGAGGGCCATTTCGTCTCCCACATCCGGCGCATGCGCGGGGTGTATGCGGAACGGCGCGAAACGCTGCTAGCGTCTATCGCTCACGAGTTCGGCGACGCGCTGCCGGTGCACGACGGCGCGTCGGGCCTGCATCTCGTGCTGGGCTTACCCGCCGGCACCAACGATGTGGCCGTTGCTGATCTGGCACTCGCCAATGACGTCGTCACGCGCCCACTCTCGCGTTATTACCAGGACGATGCGCGCCGCCTGCCTGGGTTGCTGCTGGGCTATGGCCATGTGGAAACGGAGCAGATTGCCGCACGGTTTCATACCTTGGCGGAAGCGATACGCACCATTGGCTGACCAACGGCACGCGCAAATAAAAAGCCCCGCAGTGCGGGGCTTTCGTTTGGGGTGGTGCAGGCTCAGGCCAACAGCACCCGCAACTGCGCATCCGCACCTTCCACCGGAGACTTCCGGAAGCCGCTCTTGGCATACCGATGCCAGCGCCCGAGCACCGCACACACAACCAAGTTGGCGCGCGAAGCGATGTCGGCATCCGCCGGCCAGGCACCCTGCGTGACCGCCATGCGCAGGCTTTGCTTAAGCGATGCTTCGATGCGATCGAGGCACTGCGCCATGCGCTCGGGCAGGCGCTCGTCTTCGCCGACCAGCGCATCGCCCACCAGCACGCGCGTCATGCCCGGATTCTTGTCGGCAAACGACAGCAGCATGTGCGCGATGGCATGCGCCTGCCGCAGGCCGTGTTCCTCACGCAAGGTGATCTGGTTGATGAGGCCGAAGACGGTCTGCTCGATGAATTCGATCAGCCCTTCGAACATCTGCGCCTTGCTGGCGAAGTGACGGTACAGCGCCGCCTCGGATACATCCAGCCGTGCAGCCAAGCCCGCGGTTGTGATTTTTTCGCCACGCGGATGCTCGAGCATGCCGGCGAGCGTCTGCAGAATCTGCACGCGGCGCTCGCCCGGGCGGGGCCGTTTGCGTACTGGCGGTGCTGCTATGGCGACGTCCGCGACCGGCTCGGCGGTCGGAAACTCCGTTTGCGCGTTGCTCATGACTTCCTGGCCCCTCTCCCGTTCCGAGCGCGGAGTTACCACTGCCTAGCCGCGTCGAACAAGCCTTCGTTTTAGTTGAAGCACCGATTTTACTTTCACGCTCACATAGCCGGGCCGGTTGGCGAACAAAATCGGTGTGGCAGCCGGCTGATGTGGTGAATTTGCACGCGCGCCAACGGCCGCCGCTTGCATTGGATGCAATGCATCGGCAGCGGAAGTCGGCTGTACGCCCGGCGGCACGCGCCGCAGGTAGCCCGTCACCCACACTGTGCCGATCCCCAGGCGCCGATAGCGTTTGAGGTGAGAAAGCGTGTCTTCGACGAGGATGGCGCGCGATGGTGCAATACGCTCGCGGGCGAGTAACCGACGCAGCATCAGCGGATCGGGTTTGGGACGCAGGCGCCGGTGCACCCACATGTGCTCGACGGCAATTTCGCGCAGGAACGCGCGTTTCAGGCCGATCAGCCGCAGCACCTCGCGCGCGTAAGCAGACGGCGCGTTGGTCAGCAGGATCTTGCGCCCCGGCAGGGCACGCAGCAGTTGGGCGAGGCCGCGCTCCGCGCGCACCATGGCGCGAAGGTCGTCAAAGCGGTGGGCCTCGGCAAGGAAATCATCGGGGTCGACGCCATGATGGCGGACCATGCCCAGAATCGTGGCGCCATAGCGGCGCCAATAGTCCACGCGGACCTGGCTAGCAGTGGCGTCGTCCGTGCCGAGTACACGAGCCACATACGCCGTCATCAGCCGGTTGATCTGCGGAAAGATGGCGTGCGATGCGTGGTGGAGGGTGTTGTCGAGGTCGAACAGCCAGACCGGCTGCCGGGCGGGCGCGGCGCCCGCCGGCACCTCGCGCGGGAAGGTGCGCGCAGCATGGCGCACCCGCACCGCCCGGGTGGTTCGCATCAGTGCGAGCGGATCATCGTGCCGAACGCCTGTTCGGTCAGGATTTCCAGCAGCAGCGAGTGCTCGATACGGCCATCGACAATGTGCACCGAGTTCACGCCGCTCTTGGCGGCATCCAGCGCCGACGAAATCTTCGGCAGCATGCCGCCCGAGATCGTGCCGTCGGCAAACAGCTCGTCGATCTCGCGTGCCGACAGGTCGGTCAGCAGGTTGCCCTGCTTGTCCATCACGCCGGGAATGTTGGTCATCATGACAAGCTTCTCGGCCTTCAGGATCTCGGCCATCTTGCCGGCCACGACGTCGGCATTGATGTTGTAAGCCTGGCCTTCGTCAGAGAAGCCGATGGGCGAAATGACCGGAATGAACGCGTCGTCCTGCAACGCCTTGACCACAGCCGGGTTGATCGTCTCGATGTCGCCCACGAAACCGATATCGATGAACTCGCCCGGGTGCTCGCGGTCCGGCATCTTCAGCTTCTTGGCGCGGATCAGGCCGCCGTCCTTGCCGGTCAGGCCGACCGCCTGGCCGCCGTACTGGTTGATCAGCATGACGATGTCCTGCTGGACTTCGCCGCCGAGCACCCATTCGACCACTTCCATGGTCTCTTCGTCGGTCACGCGCATGCCCTGGATGAAGGTGCCTTGCTTGCCGACCTTCTTCAGGGCCTCGTCGATTTGCGGGCCGCCGCCGTGCACCACCACCGGGTTCATGCCGACCAGCTTGAGCAGGATCACGTCGCGCGCGAAGCCGTGCTTGAGCTTTTCTTCCGTCATGGCGTTGCCGCCGTACTTGATGACGATGGTCTTGCCGTGGAACTTGCGGATGTAAGGCAGGGCCTGCGCGAGAATTTCAGCCTTCAACGCCGGCGCAACGTGCGCGAGTTCGGGGGCGAGGCCAGCAGGGTCGGGGGCAGCAGAAGCGGTCATGACGGTGACATCCGGGATTGGGCGGATTGAGGCGGGTATGATGGAACGCCGAATGTCGCGTGCCGCACAAAACGCAGCAGCCCATTTTTCGGCAGGCGCGATTTTACAAGAAAAGCCCGCGCGGTCCTGGCCGCAGCTTGCGTGCCCACCAAACCGTTGCGGACAAAGAACACCCTGGGGAAACATGGCCATCGCACCCGACCAACTCGACGCGCTGCGCCCTCACCTGCTGCGCTTTGCGCAACTGCAATTGCGCGACACGGCCTTGGCTGAAGACACGGTGGCTGACACCATCCTCGCGGTGCTCGAACACCCGGATCGCTTTGCCGGCAACGCCTCGCTCAAGACTTACGTGATCGGCATCCTCAAGCACAAGATCATCGATGCGATCCGCTCGGGGCGGCGCGAAGTGCGCGTCTCGCTGCTTGCGGGCGGTGAATCCGACGAGGCCGGCATGCGTTCCGACGAGGCCGTCTTCGACAGCCTGTTCGCCGCCGACGGCCACTACACCAGCCCGCCATCGGATTGGGGTGACCCGGATGCCGCGCTGTCACGGCGCGAGTTCTTCGACGTGCTGCAGATGTGCGTCGATCGCCTGCCGCCGCGCGTTGGCCGCGTCTTCATGATGCGGGAGTGGCTGGAGCTGGAAACCGACGAAATCTGTCAGGAATTGCAGATCACCGCGACCAATGCGTGGGCACTGCTTTACCGTGCCCGCATGCGCCTGCGCGAGTGCCTTGACCTGCACTGGTTCGGCAATCAGCCCGCCGCCTGAATTGCCGTAAGCGCACCCAAGCCGCATCACAGAGAACAACCATGCCGAACCGTTGGGGACTGCCCACCTGCAAAGAAGCCCACCGCATGCTGGTGTCGAAGATGGACCGCGACCTGTCCACAGGCGAGCGCTTGCGCCTGCGCGTGCATCTGTTTGCCTGCGATGCTTGTACGCGGTTCTCGCACCAGATGGGGTTCCTGCGCCAGGCGATGCACAAGCTCGGGCAAGACGACGACGGGAGCAGCCCAGCGTGACCCCGTCGGCCGCCAACACCGTATGTGCAATCTGCGGCGCGCAGATGCGCTGCGGAGCGATCGGCGACGGTAAGCAGCCCGACGCGACGTGCTGGTGCACGACCGAAGAAACTCTGCCCGCCAGCGCGCGGCGCCCGGGACAAGGCTGCCGCTGTCAGCGTTGCCTGCGCGAGGCGATTGCGCAGGCAAGGGCAGCATCTATATCCAACTGACCGATCAATCCTTGTCTTTGCTGTCGTTGTCCAGCGTGCGCAGTGCGCGGCGGACGTCGGCCCGGCCGCGCTGGCGCTCAGCATGACCGCCTTCGGTATGGGCGCCGGCCTTCCGGCCCCGGGCGAGCGGCACGAGTACGTTGCGCGGGCGCGCCGTGCCGGCCTTGGTTGAAGGCTCGACGCGGAACGTCAGCTTCTGGCGAGTGCCCAGTGTCTTGTTAGCCATGGGAATGCTCCCTTGCGTGGCTTGAAGCGACACTCGCCGCAAGCCATCAATGTTTGTGTTCGCCGCCGTGGTTCATGGCGGGCATATTGCCGGCAGTCAGATCGCGCACGCGGGCTTCGACCTTCTGCTCGACGACGCGCTTGTCGGCCAGTTCCACCTTCAGCGTCAGCGGCACGGTGGTGTCCTTCACCAGCGGCTGTTTCAGGTTCATCAACATCACGTGGTAGCCGCCCGGCTTGAGCTGCACCGTCTGGCCCTTGGGCAAGTCCAGCGAGGGCATCGCGCGCATGCGCATCACGTCGCCCTCCATCTTCATCTCGTGGATCTCGGCCGTGCCCGCCACGGGCGTCGACACGCCCACCACCTTGGCACCGTCGGCCGATTGCAGCGTCATGAACGCGCCGCTGGATGTCTGGCCCGGCACCGTGCCGCGCACCCAGGCGTCTTGCACCGTGACCTGCGCGAAAGCGGCGGCACTGGCGAGCAGGCCTGCGCAGAGCATTGCCAGGCGAGCGGAAGAACGGATCGATCGGGACGTCATCATCAAGGGCTCCTGTCGGGGACAAACGTGCTGCGCATTAAAGCACAGCGTTTGTGGGGAGATAGGTTGGGTGCACAATTGTGCGGCCGATTGACGCATCGCCGCACGGAGAACCGCGCGGTGCGCACGTTTACACTTGTCCACCATGCTTTCCACCCTGTCTCTTGCCGCGCCACTGCTGGACGCATCCAGTCTACGCCGCCTCTTCTGGCTGCGATGGAGCCTGCTTGCCACCCAGCTCGTCCTGATGCTGCTCGCGCCGCTCGTCTTTGGCGTGCAACTGCCAGTGGTGCCGCTGCTGAGCGTGATGGGCCTGCATGCGCTGTTCAACCTGCTTACCGGATGGCGGGTGCGGCGCAACCGGCCCGTGCAGCATATCGAGATCACGGTTCAACTGCTGGTGGACCTGACCGCGCTATCCGCCCTGCTGTACTTCACGGGCGGCGCGACCAACCCGTTCGTCTCGTTCTACCTGCCGGCACTGGCAATTGCGGCGGCCATGCTGCCGATCGCACACGTGGTGGGCCTGACGCTCTACGCGCTGGCCGCCTACAGCATGATGCTCGGCAACTACATCCCGCTGAAGCTGGCAAACCAAGCCGATGCAGTGGCGTATCACCTGGCCGGCATGTGGATCGATTTCGTGGCCAGCAGCGCGATGATCGCGGGCTTTACGGCGCGCCTGTCCGCCGCGCTACGGGAGAGCGAAGCGCAGCTGACCGAAGCACGCGAGCGACTGCTGCGCGAACAACGCATCGAAGCGCTGATGTCGCAGGGCGCGAGCGTGGCGCACGAGATGGGCACGCCGCTGTCGACCGTGGCCGTCATCGCCGGCGAGCTGCAGCACGACGCAAAACAGCCCGATTCCCCGCTCGGCCCGTACCGCGAAGACCTGCGCGCCATCGAGCAGCAACTCGAACTGTGCCGCGCCGCGCTGGCGCGCCTGCAACGCAAACCCAACGACGGCGCGCCCGAGCCACTCGGCCAATGGCTGCCGGATTTCACGCAGACGTGGCAACTGCGGCATCCGGACATCCGCCTCCACACCGAGACCTCGCCTGCGGCGCAAGCGGTGGAATTGGATGCGGTGAACGTCGGCCAGATCCTCACCATCCTGCTGGACAACGCCGCCCGCAGCCAGCACCACGCCGGCCGCGACCTGGTGCCGCTACTGCTGACCGCCAAGATCGACGCCAATCCGGATGTGCTCCGCGATATGCCGCCGCAGATCGTGCTGTCCATCGTCGATACGGGGTTGGGCTTGCCGGAAGACCTGCGGACGTCGCTCGGCCGCACGCCGGTGCCAAGCCGGCATGGCGGTCACGGCATCGGGCTGTATCTGGCCTCCACCACGGCGCGCCGCCTGGGTGGTACCGTGGTGCTACGCCCGAACCCGCCCCAAGGCGCCATTGCCGAACTCCGACTGCCGGTTGGCGGTCCGATGGAACACGCGGCCGCCCCCATCATTGGCGCGCCCACCCTCTTCACATAACGAGACGGCCTGACACAGCCCCGTGCACGTACGGCCCCGGAGAACACCATGCAGCAGCCCGCCCCCTTTCTGATCCTCGATGACGACGACGTCTTTGCGCAGACGCTGGCGCGTGCGCTCACGCGTCGCGGCTTTGCTCCGCAGATCGCGCACACCGGCGGTGAAGCGTTGGCCCTGGCGCGCCAGACACGCTTTTCGTATGTCACTGTCGATCTGCACCTGGCCGCGAGCGACAAGGGCCTGATGCCCCATGGCGGCACAGATTCCGGTCTGCACTGGATTGCCCCACTGCGTCAGGCGCTGCCCGACGCGCGCATGCTGATCCTCACGGGCTACGCAAGCATTGCCACCGCCGTGCAAGCGGTCAAGTTGGGCGCTGATGAATACCTGGCCAAGCCAGCCAATGTCGATTCGATTCTGCTGGCGCTGCAAGTGGGCGTGTCTGAAGCCGTGGCAGAACAGACGATGGAGAACCCCGCGCCGCTGTCGGTCGCGCGACTGGAGTGGGAGCACATCCAGCGCGTGCTGGCCGAGCACGGCGGCAACATCTCCGCCACCGCGCGGGCGCTCAACATGCATCGGCGCACGCTACAACGCAAGCTGGGCAAGCGGCCGGTCGCCAAGTAAGCGCCGGCCGCGTGACGCTACATCACCGCTGCATCACCAGCGGGTATCGCGCTCCCACGCCTTGAGTTCGTCTTCGGCGCGCTCCTTCGTATAGCCATAGCGTTCCTGGATCTTGCCGGCAAGCTGGTCGCGCTTGCCACGGATCACGGTCAGGTCATCGTCGGTGAGCTGGCCCCACTTTTCCTTGACCTTGCCCTTGGCCTGATCCCATTTACCTTCGATCTGATCCCAGTTCATACGTCCTCCGTCGCGAGTTGAGAGATTGAGACAAAGCAGGGGCGACCCGCAGGCCGCCCGTGTAGAGACTTTCGTACGGCTTACTTCTTGAACTTGGCGGCCACGTCGTTCTGGCACTTTGTCTTGGCATCGCCGGACATGGCGTCGCAGCGTTCCTTCGCAGCCTTGTAATTGGCGTCGTTGGTGTCCTTGACGGCATCGCGGCGCGCTTCGCTGACGTCCTTGGCAGTGCCCGTCGCCTTGGCGTGGCTCACTTCGTCGCCGGCCTTGGCGCGCGTGTAGGCGGCCTTGGCGTCCTTCACGCAGGTGTCCTTATCGTTGCCCTTCATGGCATCGCACTTAGTTTTGGCGACGTCGTAGTCGGCCTCGGCCTTTTCCTTGGCGGCGCGGTTGCGGGCGGCTTCAGTGCCATCGCGTTCGACCATGGCGTTGGCCTTGGCGACGTTGTAATCGCCCTTGGCCTGCGCACGGCAGACGTCGCGGTCATTACCCTTCATCGCATCGCACTTGTCCTTGGCAGCTTTGTAATTGGCATCGGCTTGTTTGACGGCACTGTCGTAAGCGGCGCGCTTGGCATCGTTCGGTGCCGAGGCCCCGGCGGGGCCGGTGGGTGCGGGCGTGAGCTGGGCGTGGGCGATGCCCATCGGGGCGCAGGCAAGCACGCAACACAGGGCCAGGCGTTGGATCGGTTTCATACGCTTCTCTCCTTGTCGTGGTTGGAATCGCGCACGCCAGGTGCGCGGCGCGCATTGTCTGTGCGGCACCACCTTCTTCAGCAGATAACGGACCTGACCACGCACGATCCTGAGCAAACCCTTTCCCCACCTGGCTTGGCGGGCGCCCAAACAAAACGGGCCGCATCGTCTCCGATGCGGCCCGCGGGGCATATTGAATGCGTTGCTTACACGCTTACAGCACGTAGCGCGACAGATCTTCGTTGCCCGACAGCTCACTCAAACGCTCGTCGACGTACGCGGCGTCGATGGTCACCGTCTCGCCTGCCGACTTGTGCGCGTGGAACGACAGGTCTTCAAGCAGTCGCTCCATCACCGTGTACAAACGGCGTGCGCCAATGTTCTCGACCTTCTCGTTGACCGAACATGCGATCTCGGCCAGGCGGCGAATACCGTCTTCGGCAAACACGAGGTCGACACCTTCGGTCTTCAGCAGCGCCTGATATTGCTTGGTGAGGCTCGCGTCGGTCTGCGTGAGAATCGCGCGGAAATCCTCCACCGACAGCGAATCCAGCTCCACGCGAATCGGGAAACGGCCCTGCAGCTCGGGAATCAGGTCGCTCGGCTTGGACAGATGAAACGCGCCCGACGCGATGAACAGGATGTGATCGGTCTTGATCATCCCGTACTTGGTGTTGACGGTCGTACCTTCCACCAGCGGCAGCAAGTCGCGCTGCACGCCCTGGCGCGACACCTCGCCGCCGCCGTATTCGCTGCGGCTGGCGATCTTGTCGATCTCGTCCAGGAAGACGATGCCGTTCTGCTCGACATTGGCCACCGCTTTCTGCTTCAGCTCATCCTCGTTCACGAGCTTCGCGGCCTCTTCGTCGATCAGCAGCTTGAAGGCTTCCTTGACCTTCATCTTGCGACGGTTCTTCTTGCCCTGCCCCAAGCCCGCGAACATCGAGCGGATCTGCTCGGTCATGTCTTCCATGCCCGGCGGCCCCATGATGTCCATGCTGGGCACACCGGCCGACACTTCCAGTTCGATTTCCTTGTCGTCGAGCTGGCCTTCGCGCAGCTTCTTGCGGAAGGTCTGGCGCGCGGTCGAATCCTTTTCTTCCGGCTGCGCAAAACCGATGTCGCGCGGCGGCGGGATCAGCACGTCGAGGATGCGATCCTCGGCCGCATCTTCGGCCTTGGCGCGCACCTTCTTCATCTCGGATTCGCGCGTCTGCTTGACGGCCATCTCGGCCAGATCGCGCACGATGGTGTCGACGTCGCGGCCGACGTAGCCCACCTCGGTGAACTTGGTCGCCTCGATCTTGATGAACGGTGCGTCGGCCAGCTTGGCCAGGCGGCGGGCAATCTCGGTCTTGCCTACGCCGGTCGGCCCGATCATCAGGATGTTCTTGGGCGTGATTTCCTGGCGCAGCGGCTCGCCCACCTGCTGGCGGCGCCAGCGGTTGCGCAGCGCCACGGCAACGGCCTTTTTGGCCTTGTGCTGGCCGATGATGTGCTTGTCGAGTTCGGAAACAATTTCCGACGGCGTCATGGTTTCAGACATGGGAATCCTGTCGATGAAGGCGCTCGCTTATTCGAGCGTCTCGATCACGAAATTGGTGTTGGTATAGATGCAGAGCTCGCCGGCGATCCGCAGCGATTTTTCCACCACATCGCGCGGAGCGAGATCGGTGTTCTCCATCAGCGCCTTGGCTGCCGATTGGGCATACGAGCCGCCCGAACCAATGGCAGCAATGCCGCCTTCCGGGTCGAGCACGTCGCCGTTGCCGGTGATGACGAGGGTGGCTTCGCGGTCGGCGACGATCAGCATCGCTTCGAGGTGGCGCAGGGCGCGATCGGTGCGCCAGTCCTTGGCCAGGTCGACGGCGGAGCGCAGCAGGTTGCCTTGGTGCTTTTGCAGCTTGGCTTCAAAACGGTCGAGCAGGGAGAAAGCGTCGGCGGTGGCGCCGGCAAAGCCGACCAGCACCTTGCCATCGTAGATGGCGCGCACTTTGCGGGCCGAGCCTTTCATCACGATATTGCCCAGCGTGACCTGGCCATCGCCGCCGAGCGCGACTTGGTTGCCGCGACGCACGCTGACGATGGTGGTGCCGTGATACTGTTCCATGCGCTTGTTCCTAGGGGGTCCGGCTTGGCGCGGCCCCCAGCGGGCCGGCCAAAGAACTTCATACTTGACGCCAGCTCCGAGGATTTCAAGCCTGATTTCCGTCACAGCGCACATATTTTGTGCGCCGAAAATCGCTTCTTGCTTGGCTCCCGGCTATTTCAGTGCGTCACATCGAATGCGTAAGTGCGCTCATCCAGACGCGGCACCATCGTGTAGCCCTTACGCGCCGCCCACACGTTGATATTGAAGTACAGCGGAATCACGCCGAAATCGCGCATGCCGATTTCCGTGGCTTCCTGCAGCAGCCTCTCGCGCTTGCTGTCGTCCAGGGTCTGCAGGGCTTCGGCCAGCTTGGCGTCGAGCGCCGGGTTGGAATAGCGCCCGCGATTGGAGGCGCCCCAACCGCGCGCCGGATCATAGGTCGCCAGCAGCGCCTTCAGGCTTGAACTGGCCTCGCCGGTATCAGCACCCCAGCCGGCTTGCAGAAACGAAAAGTCCAGCTTGTTTGCGCGTGTGAAGAACGACGCTGACGGCAGCGTCTCGACCTTGGTGGCAATGCCCACCCGCGAAAGCATCGAGGCGATCACCTGTGCGACGCGGTCATCGTTCGGATAGCGGTTGTTGGTGGCATGCAGTGTGATGGCAAAGCCATCGGGGTAGCCGGCCTGGGCGAGCAGTTTCTTTGCGGCAGCCGGGTCCGCCACCGGTGCCTTCAGACCGGGCACGTGACCGAACAACGCGCTGTTCACAAGTTGGCCCGTCGGCTCGGCCGCACCCTCCATCACGCGGTCGACAATGGCTTGGCGCGAGATCGCCAGCGAGATCGCCTCGCGCACGCGTGCATCCTTGAGCGGGTTCTTCGGCAGCGGCTTGCCGGCCTTGTCGGTCACGAACGGCGACACATCGCGGTTGGAATCCATGTGCAGATACATCATGCGGAACACCGGCATCTTGAACACAGTCACCGCCGGGTTGGTCGACAGCTTCTTGATGTCCGAGCTCGGCACGTTTTCGATGATCTGCACGTCGCCCGCCAGCAGCGCCGCGACGCGCGGCGCGTCGGCCGTCAGGATGCGCAGCGTCACGTGCTGCCATTGCGGCTTCTTGCCCCAGTAGCCATCAAAGCGCGTGAGTTCCACGCGATCGCCGCGGTTGAAGGAGACGAACTTGTACGGCCCGGTTCCGATCATGGCGCGGCCATTGTTGAAATCGTCCGCGCCAGCTTTTTCGACAGCCTTCTTCGACACCATGTAGATGGTCGACAAGTCGTTCGGCACCAGCGGGTACGGGCCGTTCGTGGTGATGCGCACGGTCAGCTTGTCGACGGCCGTCACCTCCTTGAAGCCACGCGTGTAGATCGTGAACGGCGACGGGCTGTTCTTGATGGTGGCCGGGCGCGCCAGCGAATAGACGACGTCGGCCGAGGTGAATTCGCTGCCGTCATGAAAATGCACGCCAGGGCGCAGCTTGACTTCCCATACCGTGTCGCTCAGGGCTTTCCACGACGTGGCGAGGCCCGGCTTGAGACGCATCTTCTCGTCCTTGGCGATCAGCGCCTCGAACATATGCTCGGCCACGTTCGAGTTGGGCGTGACGTTATGGAAGTGCGGATCGAGCGAAGTGATGTCGCCCGACAACCCAATCACCAGCGTGGATGCCGGCTGGGCATGCGCCGCAATCGGCGTGAGCGCCGAGAGCGTCGTGGCAAAACACAGCGCGGCGACCAGGTTCGCGGCGCGCAGCAGACGCAGGACCGGCATGACGACTCCCCGATGGTTTATGACGAAAACAAAACGTTCGGGGATTGTCGGGACCGGATGACGCCGGTGTCAACGTCGATGAAGCAGGGGGTCTGCGTGCTCAGTGATGGTGCCCGCAGTCGCAGTCGTCACCGTGTTGGTGATCGTGGTCGTCGTCCCAGTCGGTATCGTCGTGGTCGTCGTAGGCCCAGGCGGGGAAAGGATCGGCCAGCGTGGCCCAGACTTCGGGGCCGGCAGCCATCTCAGCGTCGGTCAGCAGGCAAGCGTCGAGTTGCGCAATCAGCGCCGCTTCATCCAGGTCCGTGCCAATGAAGACCAGTTCCTGGCGACGGTCGCCCCAGCGCGCGGGCGCCCCGTTGTCGTGCATCTTGTCGGAAATGTCCGCGCGGGCTTCTTCCTCGTCGGGCCATTCGGCTTCATCCACGGCAGCCCACCACGCTCCGGCACCGCCATGGCGCATCACGCCGCCGGCCTGGCCCCAGCTGCCCGCCGTGTCCATACGCGAAGCCAGCCAGAAATAACCCTTGGAGCGCAGCACGCGGCCGTGTTCGCGCAGCCACTCGGTATGCATGAGGTCCCACAGACGCTGCGGGTGGAACGGCACGCGGCGACGATAGACGAAGCTGCGGATGCCGAGCGCTTCAGTCTCAGGAACGTGTTCGCCACGCAGCTCCGCCAGCCAAGCCGGCGCGGCGGATGCGGCATCGAAATCGAAACGATGGGTGTCGAGGATTTCGTCCAGCGGTACCTTGCCGAACGATGCCGGCACGATGCGCGCCCGCGGGTTCAGTGAGTGCAGGATGCCGGCCAGGCGCTCGCGCTCGGCATCGCTCACGAGGTCGATCTTGTTGAGCACGATCACGTCGCAGAACTCGACCTGTTCGATCAGCAAGTCGACGACGGTGCGGTCGTCGTCTTCATCCCGCGCCTGGCCACGATCCGACAGGAAATCGGCTGCATCGTAATCAGCCAGGAAGTGCTGGGCATCGACCACGGTGACCATCGTGTCGAGACGCGCCAGGTCGGACAGCACGTCGCCTTGCTCGTCTTCAAACGTGAACGTCTCGGCAATCGGCAGCGGCTCGGCCACGCCCGTCGACTCGATCAGCAGGTAGTCGAAGCGGTCTTCACGGGCCAGGCGCGCGATCTCGTCGAGCAGATCTTCGCGCAGCGTGCAGCAGATGCAGCCGTTGGATAGCTCCACCATGCGCTCGTCGGTGCGCGAGAGCTGCGCACTGGTGGCCGTGCCATCGCCCACGAGCTGCGCGTCGATGTTGACGTCCGACAGATCGTTGACGATCACGGCCACGCGCTTGCCCTCGCGGTTGGCGAGCACGTGATTGAGCAGCGTGGTCTTACCGGCGCCCAGGAAGCCGGACAGCACGGTAACGGGAAGCGGACGGGACATGATCAGTGGCCTCAGTTTGTGGCCCAACAAAGCAAACAGCCCGGTGAGTTACCGGGCTGCGAGATTCAAACGAACGCGTCAACCAAATGCGACGCGTACGTCAGTCACCCATCAACTTCTGGCGCTTTTCGCGGCGCTCCTGCGCCTCGAGCGTCAGCGTGGCCGTCGGGCGAGCAAGCAAGCGCGGAATGCCGATCGGCTCGCCGGTTTCGTCGCAGTAGCCGTAGTCGTTGGCATCGATGCGGGCGATCGACTGTTCGACCTTCTTGAGCAGTTTGCGCTCACGATCGCGCGTGCGCAGCTCCAGCGCGTGCTCTTCCTCGATGGTGGCACGGTCAGCCGGGTCCGGCACGATCACAGTCTCGCGCAGGTGCTCGGTGGTCTGGTTGGCGTTCGCGAGAATTTCGTCGCGCATTTTTACAAGCCGGTCCTTGAAGAAGGCGAGCTGCGCCTCGTTCATGTAATCCTTGTCGCTCATCTTCAGGATTTCGGCTTCGGTGAGTAGTTTCTTGCTGCTCATGGTTGCTGCAGATGATCCTGGTAAATCGCGAGCCGTCTCGGCTGTCGCGTCGTCCTTGCGCGGGGATGCGCCGGACTTGTTCTGGCTGGCGGCGGACTTGCCGCCCCGCGCGCCTCCTTTTGCCTCTCCCGCAGCGGCGCCCCCTGCCGCTTTTCTACGGGTGGCTGGCGCAGCCTGGGCTGCCGCCGACTCCATTACGGACGGCCCGGCACCTCCGTTGGCGCCGCGTCCTTCCTTGGTCTTAGTCACCATCGCCTGCTCTCCTATCGGACGTGCTTCGGACGACGTGCTTCTAAATCGACCTATTGTAGCTGAACGATATTAACTGAACTATCGGAGAAACACGGACAGAAAATCCGGCCCGGATTCTGCCTGAAAGCGCGCGGCGGGGCCACCCAAAAGGAGGGGAAAAGCGCCGGAATCAGGCCAGGCAGTTCTCCAATCCTTTCAGAATCGTTTCGCGCGGCAGGTCTACGCCGATAAACACCATCCGGTTGGAAGGGGTCTCGCCGTCCCATTTGCCCCCCACGTCGCTGCCCATGAGCTGGTGCACGCCCTGAAACACGACCTTGCGGTCGACGCCTTCCATATACAGCACGCCCTTGTAGCGCAGCAGCTTCTCGCCGTAGATGTTCAGCACGCCCGAGAGGAATTCCTCGAGCTTGGTGTAATTAAAAGGCCGTTCGCTGCGGAAGACGAACGACGCAATGCGGTCGGTATGGTGCGCATGGCCGTGGTGATGGTGGTGACCGTGGCCATGGTGATGGCCATGATCATGATCGTGGTCGCAATCGGCCGAGCAGGCATGGTCGTGATCATGATCGTGGCTATGATCGTCTTCGCGCAGGAAGTCGGGATCGATCTCCAGCTTGGCGTTCAGATTGAAGCCGCGCAGGTCGAAAATCGTGTCGATCGGCGTCTCACCAAAATTGGCGGTGCGGATCGGGGCGCGCGGGTTCATGTGCAGCAGGCGGTGGCGCAGTGCGTCCACATCGTCGGCGGACACCAGATCGCTCTTGGTGATGAAGATGGCGTCGGCAAAGCCGACCTGGCGCTGCGCCTCTTCCTGCTTGTCGAGCTGCATGTTGCCGTGCTTGGCGTCGACCAGCGTGATGACGGCATCCAGCAGGTAGCGGCTCGCGATCTCGTCGTCCATGAAGAACGTCTGGGCCACGGGGCCGGGGTTGGCGACACCGGTGGTCTCGATGACCACGCGGTCGAACTGGATCTGGCCGTTGTCGCGGCGCGTGAGCAGGTCGGACAACCCCTGCACCAGATCGCCGCGGATCGTGCAGCAGATGCAGCCGTTGCTCATCTGCACGATCTGCTCGTTACCGTCCTGCACGAGGATGTCGTTGTCGATGTTCTCTTCGCCGAACTCGTTTTCGATCACGGCGATCTTCATGCCGTGCTGTTCGGTCAGGATGCGCTTGAGCAGCGTGGTCTTACCACTGCCGAGAAAGCCCGTCAGGATGGTGACCGGGATCATTTTGGACATGGTGCGTTTCCTGTCTTGTGATGGGCCGCCAGATGCGCGCAATCCGCGCAGGCGCCCTTGATGGTGAGTTCGGCATGGTCGGCTGCAAAGCCGGCGGGCAAGGCGGCCTTCGGCATGGCGGGCGGCTCGGCGCCTTCCAGACAGAAGTCGCGCCCGCATTGCGTGCAATGGAAGTGGCTGTGCGAGCGGTGCGCTGCTTCGCGCGCGGCGTCATGCTCGGCCAGGCTGAAGCGAAAAACCCGATCGGCCCCAGCCGTCTTGTGGACGATGCCGCCGGCCACGAGCCAGTCGAGCACGCGGTAGACCGTCACGCGGTCGATGCCGGAATCGTCCGGCAGCGCGTCGCACACGGCCTGGTGCGAAAGCGGATCGGCGCCCTGCATCAGCACGGCCAGCACGCGCACGCGGGGCTCGGTCACACGGCTGCCCAGGCCGCGCAGGCGCGCGCGGGCAGCCTCTTCAGGCGAATGGGATTGCGAAGTGGCGAGATCGTCGCGCGGGGCCGGGGTGTTCATGCGCGGGATTGTCCCACGGGGCGCGGGTTGCTGCAATTGAGTTGCAATTGGGCGGCCTTGCGCCGCCCAGGGTTTTCTCTCGCGCTTTGGTGCCGCTTATGCCGCGAACACCAGGCACACCGGCGTCGACACCTTCGCCACCACCGTGGGCTGATCCAGCTTGCCGGTTTGTCCGTCGATGCGCAGCCTCAGGATGGTGTCGCCCTTCTGGTTGAGCACGTAGACATAGCTGCCGTCGGGCGCCATCGTCATCGCGCGCGGGAAGTGCACACCTTCGCTCCAGTACTGAAGCGGCGCGAGCTTGCCCGAGGCGTCAATGCTGAACGCGGCCACGCTGTCGGCCAGCGGGTGGTCGGACTTCAGCTTCCGGTTGCTGGCGTAGAGGAAGCGCCCTGACGGATGCATCAGCAATTCAGCGCCGCTCTTCTGGCCGGTGTAGTCGGCCGGGGTGGTGGAGATGCGCTGGCGCTCTTCCAGCACGTGGCCGGTGGCGGGGTCGTAACCGTGGCAGGCGACCGAGCCCTCAAGCTCGTTGATGACGTAGAGCAGCTTGCCTTGCGGATGCAGCGCCAGGTGGCGCGGGCCGCTGCCTGGCTTGAGTTGCGCGCGGTCACGCGGGGCAAGCTTGCCGCCCTCAATGGCGAACACGTTGATGCGATCGGTGCCCAGGTCGGTGCCGATCACGTGGCCGCCGGTGGCGTCGAACAGCATCATGTGCGCGTGCGGCGCTTCCTGTTCGGGGCGGGGGCCGGAACCGGTGTCCTTGAAGATGCCGGACACAGTGCCAAGCTTGCCGTCCTCGCCGATCGGCAGGAGGTTGTACGCGCCACCGCTGTAGATCGACACGCACAGGTGCTTGCCGTCCGGCGACACGACCACATGCGCGGGGTTCGTGCCCGACAGCGACAGCGGCTGGCGGTTCAGCAGCGTCAGCTTTCCGTCGTGCGGATCAATCGCATAGGCCTCGGCGCTACCGTTCGGGCGGCCCTCGTAGACCTCCAGTTCATTGATGGCGTACAGGAACCGCTGATTCGGGTGCACGGCCAGGAACGACGGATTGGCGCTCTCGACCACCTGCACCTGCGTCCACGCATCGCCGCGCGGCGCCAGCACGTAGATGCCGCGTGCCGCCGGGCCACCGGCAGTGCCGCCCGGCGCATTGAACGTGTAGGTGCCGACATAGGCAAAGCGGGGAGGGCGTGCATTGCCTGCGGGCTGCGCGCCCGCCGCGGCGGATTGCTCGCCCGCCTGGGCCATGACGGTTTTGGGAAGAGCACCCAGCAAAGGCAAGCTACCGGTCCACTGCATGAAAGTTCGACGAAGACGATTGGTCATGGGATGGCTCCATCAAACACGCACGGACATGGCGTGGTGGAAGATGTTGTTCGGATCATACCGGTGCTTCACATCCTGCAGAAACGCGTACAGGTCGCCGCTGCCGTAGTAGAGCTGCGGCCAGAACGGGGAGGCGAGCATGTCGACGTCGGGGTAGTTGATGTAGCAGCCCTCGTACCGGTCGCCGGGGTATGGCGTGCCGCTGTGCGGCGCGGGCACATCGGGTGCGCCGTAGACGTCGCGGTAGAAGTCACTGATCCAGCGCAGGTGGCCGGCATCATCGGCGGCGGCGCCCCAATACGTCTGGTACTGCAGCTTCATGATCGACGCCCGCTGCGGCACGGCGGTATCGCCAATGCGCTCGGCCTTGTTGACGGCGCCGCCATACGAATCGACTTGCAGCAGCGACTGGCTCAGGTCCACGCCCGGCATCGTCCGCGTGAGGTGCGTATAGATGCGCTGCGCCTCACGCGCCGTGAAGCCGCGTTTCATATAGGCCGACTTGTATTTGCCACGTTGATTGGCCCCCGAGCCGTTCAGATACTGCGTGGCCGTCAGCCAGTCGTACTGCACGATGGTGTGCGGCTTGGAGCAGAGCAGTTGCCCCACGCCCTGCCTATGCGCGGGGCCGTAGCCGGGCGGGCGCCCTTTGACCGGCGTCGGCGCGCAGGCCTGGAAGCGGTTCAGAAAATCATTGAGGACAGAGAGATCGCGGCACGTGCCGTCTGGGTTGCAGAACTGCGTGAGCAGCACGATCTGCCCCGACGATTTGTGCGTGAGCTTGAGCAGCGAGAACATGCCCCACGTGTCCGGGTCCTTGCCGCGCGTCTCCCAGTATTCGCCGTAGATGCGCAGCAATTCGGCAAAGCGCTGTGGCGTCATGGTCGCCCAGTCGAAGGCCACGGTGGCGAGCGCCACGTCCTGCGGCGCCTGGGGCAGCTTGGCGAAGGTGTAGCCCGTGATGACGCCGAAGTTGCCGCCGCCCGCGCCGCGGCATGCACGAAACAGATCCGGATCGTGCGCCGCATCCACCGTGCGCGCAGCCGCCTTGCCGGTTTTATCCACGGTGACGATGTCCACGGCCGAGAGCCAATCCACCGTCAGCCCCTGCAGCCGCGAGAGCAGCCCATACCCGCCGCCGCAGATATGTCCGCCCGCGCCCACCGAATAGCACGAGCCGCCGGGCAGCGTCACGTTGTGGCGCTTGTACAGCTCCAGGTAGCCGTTCCAGTTTTGCGTGCCGGCCGGAATGCGCACCGAGCCGTCGGCGCGCACCTCGGGCGTGGCGAGCAGGCTCAGGTCGACAATCGTGCCGTCGGGGTTGTTGGAGACGAAATCCTCGTAGCAATGCCCGCCGCTGCGCACGGTCGGGCGCTGGCCCGCGTTGATGATGCGCTGCACGGCGGGCGCCACATCGTCGGGCTTTTCTATGAGAGCGATGCGGCTGGCGGCCTGCGCATCCGTCGCCGGCCAGCGCAGGTTGAAGCCATGTTTGAGCGTGTTGTAGCGAGGGTCTTGGCGCGTCACATCCAGTGTCATCGACGACTCCGGTGAGGGCGTTTGCGCAACGCTTGCGCAAACGGAGTTGGATTCGGACGCGTGGCGTCCGGCGGTTCCAACTTAGTCGTTCGCGGGCCCGGCTTCCATCAGACAATGCCGAGCCGGCAGGCTCATCGCGCCAGGTGGGCGAACCAACCCACCACCCGCGTGGCCGTCGCCGCCCACAGCGGCCGCACCAGCCAGCATGCGGCGACCCACGCCAGCGTCACCACGATCAGGTCGCAGCGGCCGCTCTTCCACAAGTTCAGGGAATGGCGCCCCCAGATCCAGGGCACGCCCAGCGGATTGGGCCAGTCCGCCAGCAGATGCATCAGCCCGCCACAGGCGAAGCCGAACAGCAGCGGCGCCCACAGGTGCGCATGGCCCAACGCGTGATACGACAGCACAAGCACCGCGATCCAGCCAATGCCCCAATGGGTGGCGGTGCGGTGCGTGATCCAGAGGCGGCGCGCACGGGTCCACCAGGCCACCTCCATCCAGTCAGGCGCGGTGCTGCCCGCAACCGCCGCGCAAAACGCCAGGAGGCTGCCAAGATGTTCGAGAGACGTATGGGAAGCCTGTGCGACGGCGGCGGCGGCAATCAGACCGGCCGCCCAGCCCGTCGCGTGATGGGCTGCATTGGATGCCATCGACGTGATGCGGAAAACGAAGGACCGCATCTTCGCAATGCAGGCTTGCCGGGACAAGCCAAAAATTGCGACAAATTGCTAGCCGACTTGCAGCAGCAGGCCCTTGAGGTATTCGCCTTCCGGAAAGCTCGTCAGCAGCGGGTGATCCAAGCCGCCGGCCAGCCTGCGTTGGATGCGCGCCGTCACTTTGGCATCGGCCGCCGCACCCGCGACGATCTTCTGGAACAAGTCGGAGTCGATCGCGCCCGAGCACGAATACGTGAACAGCAGGCCGCCCGGGCGCAGCAACTGCATGCCGACCAGGTTGATCTCCTTGTATGCCCGCGCCGCGCGATCGACCTGCTGCGCCGACGCCGCAAACTTGGGCGGATCCAGCACGATCAGGTCAAACTGGCGGCCTTCTGCGCGGAAGTTGCGCAGCGACTTGAAGACGTCCGCATCCAACCACTCGGCGCGCGCCGGATCGAAGCCATTGAGCGTGACGTTGCGCTCAGCCACCGCCAGCGCCTCGCCCGACGAGTCGATCGACACCACCGAACGCGCCCCGCCCTTGAGCGCCGCCAGCGAAAACCCGCCCGTATAGCAGAAGCAGTTCAGCACATCGCGATCGCGCGCCAAGGCGCCGACCAGCGCGCGGTTGTCGCGCTGATCGATGTAGAAGCCCGTCTTGTGGCCTTCACGCACATCCACGTAATAACGCACGCCGTGCTCGGTAGCAGACAGGTCTGCAGCAGGCTCGGCGCCGGCCAGCACACCGGTCATCTGCTCCAGGCCTTCGCGCTCGCGCACGCTCACGTCGGAGCGTTCGTAGACGTTCGGGCAGCCCGTCTCTTTGATCAGCGCGGCGACGATCGCCTGCTTCCAGTGCTCCACGCCCGCGGCGCTGAACTGGCAGACGAGCTGGCCCGCGTCCCCGGTGCCGTAATGGTCGACGATCAGGCCGGGCAGGCCGTCGGCTTCGCCCATGACGAGGCGCACGGCGTCGGTGTCGTGCACCCACGCGCGGCGGTACGCCACGGCGGCGGCAATGCGGCGTTTGAAGAACGCGTGGTCGACGGGCTCGGCTTCATCAAAGCTCCACGCGCGCGCGCGAATCTGCGAGACGGGGCTGAACGCGGCGCGCGCCAGAAACTGGCCATTGTGTGCGCGCACAATGACGGTCGCGCCGGAGGCCGGCTTGCCCTCCACGCGATCGATGGCGTTGGCGAAAATCCACGGGTGCCGGCGCAGCAGCGAGCGCTCCTTGCCGGGCTTCAGAATCAGGGTTTGCATACGACTGGGGATGGGGCGCCCGAGGGCTCGGACAATGCGCTACTTCTTTTTTGCGCGGGGATGCGCCTGATCGTAGATCTTGGCCAGGTGCTGAAAATCGAGCGAAGTATAAACCTGCGTGCTGGCGATGCTGGCGTGGCCGAGCAGTTCCTGCACCGCGCGCAGATCACCGGAGGACTGCAGCATGTGCGTAGCAAACGAATGCCGCAGCACGTGCGGATGCACATCCGCCGGCACACCTGCGGCAATGGCGTTGCGCTTCATGCGCAATTGAATCTGCCGCTGCGCCAGCCGCTTGCCGCGTGGGGAGAGAAACAGCGCGTGCGCGTCTTCGGGTGCCGCGTCGGGCTTGGCCAGTTGCTCGCGCACCGCGAGCCATGCGGCCAGCGCCTCGGCCGCCTTGGTGCCCACCGGCACGGTGCGCCGCTTGCTGCCCTTGCCGAGCACCTGTACCTCGCGCGCCTCCAGATCGAGCCAGCTCAAAGATTCATACGCGCCGGCCTTCACGTGGCGCATATCCAGGCTGACGAGTTCGGAGAGCCGCAGTCCGCACGAATAGAACAGCTCGTTGACGGCACGGTCGCGGACGGTTTCGGCATCGTCGCCGGGCAGTTGCTCCATCAGCGCGACAGCTTGCTCGACGGACAACGCTTTCGGCAACCGCTTCGGGCTCTTCGGCGCGCGCACACCGTCGACGGGATTGGCGGTGACGGCGGCATCGCGCAGCGCCATCCATTTGAACCAGCCGCGCCACGCCGACAGCGCCCGCGCAATGCTGCGGCCGGACAAACCGTCGCCATGCAGTTGCGCCATCATGCGGCGGATATGGTGCGACTGCAGTTGCGTGAGATCGACGTTGGCAGCGTGCTGCGCGCCCAGGCGCTGCAGCACGGCCAGCTCGCGGGTGTAGCTCTCGAGCGTGTGCGGCGAGAGCTGCCGCTCGAACTTCAGTGCGTCAAGGTACGCCGCAATCTGCGGATGCGGCGGCTGAGCGCCAGACTCATCGGCGGATGCAGATTGCGGCATGCGGTGGGCTGCGCTCAGTCGCGCAGGCGGTTGAGCGTGGCAGCGGCCAGTTCGCCGATCTGCGCGAGGTAGGTCGTGCCCATGCCGTCATGGAAGCGGCGGGCGTCCGGCGAGCCGAGCACCAGCAGGCCGAATGCCGGCGCAGCGCTGGCATCGGCATCGCCCCGCACCGGCACGCGCAGGGTCACAATCGCGAGCGATTCGATGGGCTCGCCGCTGTCCGACGTATCCAACCAGCCGGCGGCTTCAAAACCCGCATTGGCGCCGCAATACGGCGCACGCAGGCCCGCAGCAAACAGGCGCACTTCCTCGCTCACACCCTGCGCAACTTCCAGGTGCGCGAATTCTTCGCCGACCTGCCACACGCGCAGCGCCACAGCCGGCACGTCGAAGATTTCCCGCAGGCCATCCTGCACGGCATACGGCAGCGCATGCGTGTCGGCCTCGCCCAGCAGGCGCGTCGTCCACGCGTGCACGCGCTGCTGCGTGCGGTCGTTCTCGTTGCCGTGGCGCATCAGGTCCGACAGCTTGAGCTCGAGGTGCTTGTTCTTGTCGCGCAGGATTTCCATCTGGCGCTCCTGCAGCGACACGGCGCGGTGGCTGTGCGGGCTGGTGAGCTGGATGGCGGCCAGCAGCTCGGCGTGCTCTTCAAAGAAGGCCGGATGCGCCTGCAGGTAGTTGGCGACGTCTTGTGCGTTCATCGTGGAGGTGCTCATCAGGCTGCGCCGAGTTTCTTCTTCAGCAGTTCGTTGACTTGTGCGGGGTTGGCCTTGCCGCGCGTGGCCTTCATGGCCTGACCCACCAGCGCGTTGAATGCCTTCTCCTTGCCGGCGCGGAATTCCTCGACCGACTTGGCGTTGGCCGCCAGCACGTCGTCGATGATCTTCTCCAGCTCGCCCGAATCGGACATCTGCTTCAGGCCCTTCTCGGCGATGATCGCGTCGGCATCGCCGCCGTGTTCGCCGGCCCACATGGCGGGGAAGACGTCCTTCTTGGCGGTGTTGTTGCTGATCGTGCCGTCGGCAATGCGGGCGAGCAGCTTGGCCAGTTGCGCAGGCTTGACCGGTGCGGCGTCGATGTCCAGGTCGGCGCGGTTCAGGTTCGAGGCGACCTCGCCCATGATCCAGTTGGCCGCAGCCTTGGCATTCGCGGCGCCAGCATCGGCCACAACGGCTTCGAAATACGCAGCCGTCGCCTTGGTGGCGGTGAGGATGCTCGCGTCGTACTTCGGCAGGCCGTAGGCCGACTCGAAGCGTGCGGCCATGGCGGCCGGCAGCTCGGGCAACGTGGCGCGCACACGCTCGATCCAGTCGTCGCCGATGACGAGCGGCAGCAGGTCGGGGTCGGGGAAGTAGCGGTAATCCTGCGCGTCTTCCTTGCTGCGCATCGAGCGCGTTTCTTTGCGGTCCGGATCGTACAGGCGGGTTTCCTGCACCACGGTACCGCCGTCTTCGATCAGCTCGATCTGGCGGCGCACTTCGTAGTTGATCGCCTCTTCCAGGAAGCGGAACGAGTTGAGGTTCTTGATTTCGCAGCGCGTGCCGAACGGCGCATCCGGGCCCGGGCGCACCGACACGTTCGCGTCGCAACGGAAGCTGCCTTCCTGCATGTTGCCGTCGCAAATGCCCAGCCACATCACCAGCGCGTGCAGGGCCTTGGCATAGGCCACGGCTTCGGCCGCACTGCGCATGTCGGGCTCGGTCACGATTTCCAGCAGCGGTGTGCCGGCGCGGTTCAGGTCGATGCCCGTCATGCCGGCAAAGTCCTCGTGCAGCGATTTGCCCGCATCTTCTTCCAGGTGCGCACGCGTGAGCTGCACGGTCTTCTCATACCCGGGCTGGCCGTTCTTGCCTTCCACCTGGATGGTCAGCGTGCCGCCCTGCACCACCGGGATCTCGTATTGGCTGATCTGGTAGCCCTTGGGCAGATCGGGGTAGAAGTAATTCTTCCGCGCGAAGATGCTCTTGGGCGCAATCTTGGCACCGATGGCCAGGCCGAACACGATGGCGCGCTCAACGGCGCCCTTGTTCAGCACCGGGAGCACGCCCGGCAGCGCCAGGTCAACCGGCGCCGCTTGCGTGTTGGGCGCCGCGCCAAAGGCGGTGGACGCGCCGGAGAAAATCTTCGAGACCGTCGAGAGCTGCGTGTGCGTCTCGAGGCCGATCACCACTTCCCATTGCATGTTGCGTGTGTCCTGTCGATTGTTGTGGTGTGAATGTCTAGGTACTCAGGTGTTCAGGTGTTCTTGCGTCGCTGCGATCAGGGGTGCGGCGCATCGAGCCACGCCGCGAGTTTGGCAAAGGCCGCTTCGCGCGCTGCCGGATCGCCGCCGACCGTGACCGTTCCGTAGCGACGCCCCTTCGGGATGCCATTGCGCTCCTTGACTGCAGCCGTGCCGTCAAAGCCGTGATACGCGCCGCCAAACATGTCCAACTCGAAACGCGCCTGCGGCTGGCGCGCCAGTACGGCGGTCTGGAGCGCCTGGCAGTGATCAACCGGGGTCCAGTCATCGTTGCCGCCGGCCAGCAGCAGCAACGGCGCGTTCAGCCGATAGTCGGGCCGCTTCTGTGCCGACGCACAGCCCGGATAGAACGCCACTGCGCGGTTGACCGCGGGCGTATCGACGGGCCAGGCGCGGCTGGCATCCACCGCCTCCAGCACAGCCTGCGCGCCGTTGGACCAGCCGAGCAGCACGATGCGGTTCGCATCCACGCCCGGCTGCGCCGCCACCCAGCGCATCGTCGCCAGCACGTCGGCGCGGCGCATCGCGCCGTTGATATCGCGCGTGGCGGTGCGCTCGGTGCAGATGCCGTGCGGCTTGCCGCGCGGGCCGAAACTGTCGGGAAACACCACCGCGTAACCACGCGCGCCCAGCCACTGCGCATACCCCCGATACCGCGAGCCCAGCGCTTTCGCATCGGCCCCGACCTGCGTATAGAGGCCACTGCAGCCGTGCAGCGCGATCACCACCGGTGCGCCGGTCGCCGGTGCCTTGACGGGCGATGCGACCCAATAGGCGGTCAGCGTTTGCGGCGCATCCTCGGCGTCTTTCACAGACGCACGCGGAATCTCCACCGTCTGCACGCCCAGCTCCGCCGACGACGGCGCGCGTGCAGCCGGCATATCCGGCAGGGCGCCTTCGGCGTCCGGCGTCGGTTGCGCGACGGCGTGCAGCGCCAGCGCGCCGGCCAACGCCACCAGCAAACGAAGCGATACGCGCATCACCGGGCATTCCGGGCGCATTGGCCCGTTTTCGGGTCGAACATCACCGGCCAGGCTTCGTCATAGATGCCGGGCGTGCAATGCGCTTCGCAATTGGCGTGTGCCAACGTGACGCGGCGCGGGTCCTGCCAGACCATCAGCGTGCAATTACCGTAGCGCTCGCGCAGCTCGATGCTGGGGCGGCGCTTGGTCTGCTGGAACGTCGACAGGTCGAACTGACACGAACCGCGCCGGCCGACCCACAACTGCCATTGCATGGCGTTGACGTTGTTGTCGGCCACGGTGAGCGTCGCCTGCTCGCGGAAACCGTCTTCTTCGGTCTGGCTGCAGTAGCCGTTGATGTCGATGCGTCGGTCGGAGATCGGCGGCGGCTTCGACGGACGGCTGATGCCCGGAATCGACGTCAGCGGAATCGGCACGCACGCCGCCAGCAGGCCGGCGGCAAGCGCCAGCCCGAGTGCAGTGCGGATGCGGTGGTTCATGCGTGCCTCCTGCGTGGAGCGATACGTCTGTACGGGCCTCAGGCCGCCGGCTGGCGGTTGTGCCAGTCGGTCGCCTGCTGGAATGCATGCGCGATCTGCAGCATGCGTGCCTCTTCAAAATAGTTGCCGATGATCTGCAAGCCAACCGGCAGACCGTTGGCGCCAAAGCCCGCCGGCACGCTCATGCCCGGCAGGCCTGCCAGGCTGGTCGACAGCGTGAAGATGTCTTCCAGGTACATCTGCACCGGATCATCGCTCTTCTCGCCGATCTTCCAGGCAACGGTCGGGGCGACGGGGCCCATGATCACGTCGCACTGCGCGAATGCGTTCTGGAAATCCTGCGCGATGATGCGGCGGATCTTCTGCGCCTGGAGGTAATACGCGTCGTAATACCCGTGGGACAGCACATACGTGCCCACCAGGATGCGGCGCTTGACCTCCCAGCCGAAGCCTTCGGCGCGGGACTTGCGGTACATGTCGGCCAGATCGCGGTATTCCGCCGCGCGGTGGCCGTAACGCACACCGTCAAAGCGCGACAGGTTGGACGATGCCTCGGCCGGGGCGATCACGTAATACGTCGGAATCGACAGCTCGGTCTTGGGCAGGCTGATGTCGACCAGCGTGGCGCCGAGCTTTTCCAGCTCAGCCAGCGCGGCGCGTACCGTGGTGCGCACGTCATCGGCCAGCCCTTCGCCGAAATACTCCTTGGGCAGACCGATACGCAGTCCGGCCAGCGGGCGCGCGGCATCGGCGCCTTGCAGCGGCTGGCCGAGCAGGCGGCTGAAATCTTCCACGTCGCCACCGCGGCCGGGTTCCAGGCTCGTGGAATCGCGCGGGTCAAAGCCGGCCATGGCAGACAGCAGCAGCGCGCAATCTTCGGCTGTGCGGGCCATCGGGCCGCCCTGGTCCAGCGACGAGGCGAAAGCAATCATGCCGTAGCGCGACACGCGGCCGTACGTCGGCTTGATCCCCGTAATGCCCGAGAACGATGCCGGCTGGCGGATCGAACCGCCCGTGTCCGTCCCCGTTGCAGCGGGCGCCAGATCGGCTGCCACCGCCGCCGCCGAGCCGCCCGACGAACCGCCCGGCACGTGCTCGACGTTCCAGGGGTTCTTGACCGCGCCGAAGGCCGAGTTCTCATTGGACGAACCCATGGCGAATTCGTCCATGTTGGTCTTGCCCAGCGTCACCATGCCAGCCGCGCCCAGGCGTTCGACCACGGTGGCGTCAAACGGGCTGGTGTAATTGCCGAGCATCTTGGAGCCCGCCGTGGCACGCCAGCCGCGGGTGACGAAGACGTCCTTGTGCGCGATCGGCACGCCGGTCAGCGGCGCCGCGTTGCCAGCCGCGATGCGTGCATCGGCGGCCCGCGCCTGGGCAAGCGTCGCCTCGGCGTCGACATGGGTAAAGGCGTTGAGGTGCGCCCCGGCCTCGATGCGCGACAGGTAGTGGCGCGCCAGTTCTTCCGCCGAAACCTCCTTGGCGGCGAGTTGGGCGGACAGGGCTTTGATCGTGGATGCGGTCATCGAATACGTTCGGATGGGCTGCCGGCAAGCGCCGGCGACGTCGAATGGAGAGGGCTCAAGACGGGCGCAGGGCGCTGTTTGCCCGGGTTACTCGATCACCTTGGGCACGAGGTACAGGCCGGCCTCGGTGGCCGGCGCGCATTGCTGGTAGTCGGCGCGGCGGTCGGCTTCGGTGACGGCGTCGTCGCGCAGACGCTGGGCTTGCGCCTGGACCTGCTCGATGGGGTGGGCCATCGGCTCAATGCCGGTGGTGTCCACGGCCTGCATCTGCTCGACCAGCGAGAAAAACTGGTTGAGCTGGGTGAGGGTCTGGGCCGCCTCGCCTTCGGAGACTTCGATACGGGCGAGATGGGCGATGCGTTTGACGTCGGAGAGTTCGAGTGCCATCGGAGTGGGTCAGTGAGTGCAGCGGCGGGCGGGCAACGTACGGCAAGCGACGGCTACTGCGCGCAAAGTCCGCTCAGGTTGGGCTTTGACAGCGCCGATTTGCCGCAATTTTGGCGCCAAACGCCCGCGAAACCGTCGAATTATAAGGTATGATTGCCGACTAAATTTCTAAGTCAGCAGGCGACTTCGTGCAGTCACGGACCCTCTGATTAAGTACCCCGGGAACCTCCCGGCAGTCGCGCCGTCAGCATCAGGCGACACTTAATCAAAGGTTCCTTGGGGGCCCCCTCTCCGGGCGGCCCAGCCTCGGCAGGATGGCCAGTGCCACGGCACCCCACCGCCGATCACCACGGAGCCCGCGACATTCCCGGGAGCGCAGTAGCAGGATCGGACCGCATGGCATGCCCTTGCGGCGTCCGCGCGTTGGTGCAGCCGTTGCACCGCAATCCTGCTGCTGGGCCGCCCATGACTCGAAAAACAGGATTCATTCGATGTTCGGCTTTTTGCGCAGCTATTTCTCCAACGATCTCGCGATCGACCTCGGCACCGCCAACACCCTGATCTACGTCCGCGACAAGGGCATCGTCCTTGACGAGCCGTCGGTGGTGGCCATTCGCCAGGAAGGCGGCCCGAACGCCAAGAAAACCATCCAGGCCGTCGGTAAGGAAGCCAAGCAGATGCTGGGCAAGGTGCCGGGCAATATCGAGGCGATCCGCCCGATGAAAGACGGCGTGATCGCCGACTTCACCGTCACCGAGCAGATGCTCAAGCAGTTCATCAAGATGGTGCACGACACCAAGCTGCTGCGCCCGAGCCCGCGCATCATCATCTGCGTGCCGTGCGGTTCGACCCAGGTCGAGCGCCGCGCCATCCGCGAATCGGCGCTCGGCGCCGGCGCGTCGCAGGTGTACCTGATTGAAGAGCCGATGGCTGCCGCGATTGGCGCCGGCCTGCCGGTGTCGGAGCCGTCGGGTTCGATGGTGGTGGACATTGGCGGCGGCACCACCGAGGTGGGCATCATCTCGCTGGGCGGCATGGTCTACAAGGGCAGCGTGCGCGTGGGCGGCGACAAGTTCGACGAGGCTATCGTCAACTACATCCGCCGCAACTACGGCATGCTGATCGGCGAACAGACCGCCGAAGCCATCAAGAAGGAAATCGGCTCCGCCTTCCCGGGTTCGGAAGTGCGTGAGATGGAAGTGAAGGGCCGTAACCTGTCGGAAGGCATTCCGCGTGCCTTCACGGTGTCGTCCAACGAAATCCTGGAAGCGCTGACGGATCCGCTGAACCAGATTGTCTCGTCGGTGAAGATCGCGCTGGAACAAACCCCGCCGGAACTCGGTGCCGACATTGCCGAGCGCGGCATGATGCTCACCGGCGGCGGCGCGCTGCTGCGCGACCTCGACCGCCTGCTGGCCGAAGAAACCGGACTGCCGGTGCTGGTGGCCGAAGACCCGCTGACCTGCGTGGTGCGCGGCTCCGGCATGGCGCTCGAACGCATGGACAAGCTCGGCAGCATCTTCTCGTACGAATAACGGGACCATGCGCCACGCCGCTCCGCGTTCCGCTGTTGCGACCGATTTCGTGACTGCTGTTGTGGTCACGCCAGCCGCCTTCGCGGACCGCTGAGATGCGTCTCGCGCCGGTGCGCCGTGCTCCGCCCGCCAAGGGCTTGGGCACCGCACCAGCGCCACACCCAATCTGTTGCCGGCAGGCCGTTGACGTTGACCGTCACGCGTCTGCCGTGCCCATTTGAAGCGTCCGGGTCATGGATTATTCCCCGCCGCCCCTCTTCAAGCAGGGCCCGTCCGCCACCGCACGGCTGGTTGCTTTGCTCGCGCTCGCGCTCGCGTTGCTGGTGATCGATGCCCGCATGTCCGTGCTGGGCGTGGTCCGGCAAGTCGTGTCGGTGATCCTGTATCCGGTCGAGCGCTTGGTGCTGATTCCACGCGATACGGTACGCGCCGCGCTCGAATACACGCAATCGTCCACCAAGCTGGCGGTTGATAACCGCAACCTGCGCGAATCGGCGGTTGCACAGGCGCAGCAATCGCTGCGCGCCTCGCAGCTCGAAGCCGAAAACCGCAACTTGCGCACGCTGCTCAATCTGAAGCAACACGCGGCGGTGCCCACGGTGCCGGCGGAAGTCCTCTACGAAGCACGTGACCCTTATACGCAGCGCATCGTGATCGATCGCGGCTCCAAGGACGGCGTGCGCGCGGGCTACCCGGTCATCGATGACCGCGGCGTGGTCGGCCAGGTGACGCGCGTGTCGCTGTTTGAATCGCAAGTCACGCTGCTGACCGACAAGGACCAGGCGATTCCCGTGGAGGTTGTGCGCAACGGCCTGCGCAGCGTGGCCTTCGGCGGTGCCCGGCCGGGGGCGCTGGACCTGCGCTTCATGGCGGCCTCAGCCGATCTGCAACAGGGCGACCTGCTGGTCACGTCGGGGTTGGACGGCGTCTATCCGGCTGGCCTGCCGGTGGCCCGCATTTCGCAAATCGAGCGCAAGGCCGACACCGCGTTCTCGCGGGTCGTCTGCGAACCGGTGGCCGGCATCCGCAGCAACCGGCACCTGCTGATCGTGAAGTACGAATCGGGCTTCCCGCCGCCGACGGACCTGTCGCCCGCGCCGGTGCCCAAGGGCAAGAACGCTGCCCGCGACGCACGCGAAGAGAAGGACCGCGCCGCACGCGCTGCCGCCGAGGCCAATGTGCCGGCCCCCACGCCCGCAGCTGAAGAAAACACTCCGCCGCCGCGCCCGACCGACGCCGACGGCAATCCGCTGGACACCGATTCAGCGCAAAAACGCTGAAGCGAGGCCATCGATCATGAACTCGCCCCAATACCTGCTGCGCCCGGTCAACCCCGGCTTCATCGCTTTCAGCTTCGTGCTGGCATTCCTGTTCAACCTGATGCCGTGGGGCCACATGCAGTGGATTCCCGATCTGGTGGCGCTGGTGCTGGTGTTCTGGAACATCCACCAGCCGCGCCGCGTGGGCATGGTGGTGGCCTTCCTGCTGGGTCTGTTGATGGACGTGCACGAAGCGCGTCTGCTTGGCGAACACGCGATGGCCTACACGATGCTGTCGTACTTCGCGATCACGATTCACCGGCGCGTGCTGTGGTTTTCGGTGCTGTCGCAGGCGCTGCATGTGTTGCCGCTGCTGGTGCTGGCGCATGCGGTACCGATCGTCATCCGCCTGCTGATGGGCGCGCACCTGCCGGACTGGCAGGTCATCTTGCCTCCGCTGATCGAAGCCGCCCTGTGGCCGTTCGCCAACGCGTTCCTGCTGGCGCCGCAGCGTCGCCCGGAGAGCGTCGATGAAACTCGGCCCATCTGAGGTGGCCGATCTGATGCACCCCGCCGTTAGCGTTTACCTGGCATGACCGAAATCCGCAACGTCGAACAGGAGCTGTCGCGCTTCCGCCTGCGGCTGGCGGCGGCCGCCCTTTTCGTGCTCGTCTGCTTCGGGCTGCTGCTGGCGCGCTTCTTCTGGCTGCAGGAGGTTAAGCACGAGCAGTATTCCGCCAAGGCTGAAGACAACCGCATCTCGGTCGCGCCGATCGAGCCCAATCGCGGCATCATCATGGACCGCAACGGCGTGGTGCTGGCGCGCAACTATTCGGCGTACACGCTCGAGATCACGCCGTCCAAGCTGCAGGACACGCTGGACAACACGATCGACCAGCTTGCCCAGTTGGTCGATATCCAGCCGCGCGACCGCCGCCGCTTCAAGCGCCTGATGGAAGATGCGCGCAGCTTCGAAAGCCTGCCGATCCGTAGTCAGCTGACCGATCAAGAAGTGGCACGCTTCTCGGCGCAGCGCTTCCGCTTTCCGGGCGTGGACGTGCATGCGCGACTGTTCCGCCAATACCCGCTGGGCGAATCGGCGTCGCACGTGATCGGCTACATCGGCCGGATTTCCGAGCGCGACCTGGACCGCATCGACAACATGAGCGATGCCAACAGCCAGCCCGGCGTGGCGTACGACCCGCGCAAGGATTCCAACAACTACAGCGGCACGGAATACATCGGCAAGGTCGGCATCGAGCAGAGCTACGAAACCGAGCTGCACGGCCTGACGGGTTACGAAGAGGTGGAAGTGAGCGCGGGCGGCCGGCCCATCCGTACGCTGTCGACCTCGCAGGCAACGCCGGGCAACAACCTGATCCTGTCGCTCGACATCAACCTGCAGCGGCTCGCCGAGCAACTTTTCGGCAACCGCCGGGGCGCACTGGTGGCGATCGAGCCGGAGACAGGCGACATCCTCGCGTTCGTCTCCAAGCCGACGTTCGATCCGAACCTGTTTATTGAAGGCATCGACAGCGCGACCTGGAACGAGCTGAACAACTCGCCGGACAAGCCGCTGCTGAACCGCCCGCTGCGCGGCACCTATCCGCCCGGCTCGACGTACAAGCCGTTCATGGCACTGGGCGCGCTCGAGCTTGGCAAGCGCACGCCGCAGTGGGGCATGGCCGATCCGGGCTCATTCACGCTCGGCAACCACACCTTCCGCGACGACGTGCCGGGCGGGCACGGCTGGGTCGACATGTACCGCTCCATCGTGATGTCGTGCGACACGTATTACTACCGGCTCGCCAACGACATGGGGGTCAATGCCATCCACGATTTCATGAAGCCGTTCGGCTTCGGGCAGGTCACGGGCATCGACATCGAAGGCGAGCGCACCGGCATCCTGCCGTCTACCGACTGGAAGCGCAAAGCCTACAAGCGCCCCGAACAGCAGAAGTGGTACGACGGCGAAACCATCTCGTTGGGCATCGGTCAGGGCTACAACAACTTCACCATCCTGCAGCTCGCGCATGCGATATCGACGCTGGCCAACAACGGTGTGGTGATGAAGCCCCACCTGGTGAAGGCGGTCGAAGATTCGCTGTCCAAGTCGCGCTCGCTGACCGTGCCGACCGAGAGCTACCGGATTCCGCTCAAGCAGGCGAACATCGACGTGATCAAGCGCGCCATGGTGGGCGTGAACCAGGCCGGCACGGCGGCCAAGGCGTTCATCGGGGCGCAGTATGTGTCGGCGGGCAAGACGGGGACGGCGCAGGTGTACTCGCTGGGCAAGAACGAAAAGTACAACCACCACGCGATTCCCGAAAACAAGCGCGATCACGCACTGTTCGAAGCGTTCGCACCGGCAGATCATCCTAAGATCGCGCTGGCAGTCATCGTGGAGAACGCCGGCTTTGGCGCCACGTCAGCCGCGCCAATTGCGCGTGCAGTCATGGACTATTACCTGACGGGCAAGTGGCCCGCGGAGCTGGCCGCCACCGCGCCCAAGCCGCAGCAGCAACCGCCGGTGGATACGCCGAGTGTGTTCTCGACCGGCAAGACGGCCACCATCGCCAGCGCGACGGCTGCGCCACAGGTGGCTGTAGAGGCGGCGTCCGGCGTGGCTGCCGCTTCGGGCGTGGCAGCCCCCGCCGCCAGTGCTGTGGCGGCCGCTTCTGCGCCGGCGGCGGCGGGCGGCACGCGCAGTGCGCCGCCGCTGTCGCCGGACTTGGTGGCGCCGGCCCTGCGCGAAGCCGGCACCAGCGCCGAAGCCGTCGCCCCCGCTACGCTCGACGCCCAGGTACTGCAAGCGCTGTCGCATGCGCAACCGGCACCCGAACTGCCACCGCGCGGACGTGGCAACGCTGCCGCACCGGCGGCGGCCCCGGCGACCACGCCAAAGGGCGCGAAGGACGCCAAGCCGGGCAACAAGCCGGCGCCGAAGCCCGCGCAGAAACCGGCCTCCAAGCCGGCCGCGCCCTGATATTTGCGCTTGAGGATCTCGCCATGGACAAACTGGACAAGCGCCGCATATTCAACATCATCAAGTCGCTCTTCACCGGCTTCGATGGGCCGCTGGCACTGATCGTCTTCTTGCTGCTCGGCACAGGATTGGTCGCGCTGTATTCGGCCGCCATCGACATGCCGGGCCGGGTGGAAGATCAGGTCCGCAACATCCTCCTGTCATTCGTGCTGATGTGGATCATCGCCAACTTGCCGCAGCAAACGCTGATGCGCTTTGCGGTACCGCTCTACACCGTCGGCGTGGCGCTGTTGATTGGCGTGGCGGCGTTCGGGCTGATCCGCAAGGGCGCCCGGCGGTGGCTCAATATCGGCGTGGTGGTACAGCCCTCCGAGATCATGAAGATCGCCATGCCGCTCATGCTGGCGTGGTACTTCCAGAAGCGCGAGGGCGTGATCCACTGGTACGACTATCTGGCGGCAGCCTTGCTGCTGCTGATTCCCGTGGGGTTGATTGCCAAGCAGCCGGACCTGGGCACCGCGCTGCTGGTGTTGGCGGCCGGCATCTACGTGATCTACTTTGCCGGTCTGTCGTGGCGGCTGATCGTGCCGGTTCTGGTGATTGCAGTCACCGCGATCACGCTTGTGGTGTCGTTCGAATCGCGCATCTGCGCCCCGGGCGTGAACTGGCCGATCCTGCACGACTACCAGCAACACCGTGTGTGTACGCTGCTCGACCCGACCACCGACCCGCTCGGCAAGGGCTTCCACACCATCCAGTCGATCATTGCCATCGGCTCGGGCGGCGTGACGGGCAAGGGATGGCTGAAGGGCACGCAAACCCACCTGGAGTTCATTCCCGAGAAGCACACCGATTTCATCTTTGCGGTGTATTCGGAGGAGTTCGGGCTGGTCGGCAACGGTGTGCTGCTGTTCCTGTATCTGCTGCTGATCTTGCGTGGGCTCTTCATTGCCGCCAATGCGGGCACGCTGTTCGGGCGCCTGCTGGCGGGGTCGATCACGCTCATCTTCTTCACCTACGCCTTCGTCAACATGGGCATGGTGAGCGGCATCCTGCCGGTGGTGGGTGTGCCGCTGCCACTCATCAGTTACGGGGGAACAGCGCTTGTCACGCTGGGCATGGGCATCGGCATCCTGATGAGCATTGCCCGACAGAAACGCTTCGTGCAGACCTGACACCTGACAAACGAAACGGCCGCCAGAATTTGGCGGCCGTTTTGCTTTCAGGCGGCGATGGCGTCTTCGCGCAGCAACCTTCGCAGCACCTTGCCCGTTGCGGTAGCGGGCAGCGCATCATGGAACTTCACGCGCCGCGGCACCTTGTACGGCGCCATGTTGTCGCGCGACCAGGCAATCAGCTCGGCTTCCGAGAGCGTTACACCGTTCATCGGCACCACGTGTGCGCACACGACTTCGCCTTTGTCGGGATCGGGAATGGGCGTCACGGCCACCTGACGAATGCCCGGGTGGCGCGACAGCAGCGCCTCGACCTCCTCCGGAAACACGCTGTAGCCCGACACCTTGATCATCTCCTTGATGCGGCCCTGCCACTGAAGGTAGCCGTCGGGCGAAACCTGGCCGATATCGCCGGTGCGCAGAAAGCCGTTGTGCAGGACGGCGCGCGTGGCCTCGTCGCGCTGCCAGTAGCCGCGGAACACGCCGGGGCTGCGGATGGTGATTTCGCCGGCCTGACCGGGCGGCAGTTCGGCGCCGGTATGCGGGTCGACGATGCGTACCTCAGTCTGCGGGACGATCTTGCCGTGCCAGCCCCATCGCGGGGCATCGGCAGGCGTGATGGCGTCGCAGGTGTGGGTTTCCGACAGGCCATAGGCGGCTTCATAGATGCGGCACTGCGGGCCGGCAAAGGCACGCCACCGGTCGGCAATGGCTTCGGTCAGCGTGACGCCGAAACTGGTGCACGGGTTGGCCACCAAGGATTCCATGCGGTACTGGGCCGCATCCGGATGCGCCATGACCGCCAGGTTCATCGGCGTCATGCTGTACCAGCGTGTCACGCGGTAGCGGTCAATCGCCTGCAGCACGGCCAGGGGATCGAACCGATAAAGCAGGATGGTCGTCGCGCCGGAATACAGCATCACGTTCATGCCCATCAGCATGCCGGCGATATGCGACAGCGGCGCCACCGCCAGCATCACATCCGAAGCGTGGATGCCGCTGACCTGCACCGTAACGGCGGTCTTGTACAGCGCGTTACGGTGCGTGAGCATGGCGCCCTTCGGGCGGCCGGTGGTGCCAGATGTGTAGACCATCAGCGCAACGTCGTCCAGGCTCACCTGGATGGCAGCCACGGCGTTGCGCTCGGCCACATCCACGGGCTCAGCCATCAGCTGCATCAGATCAAGTTGCGCGGCGCCCGGCTTGTTTTTGAGCGGCGGTGCAGACGAGGCATCGGCGGCAATCAGCTCGGGCGGCACGGCCAGCGCCTTGCGGCACGCCGGCTGCGCGGGCTGCAGATCGGCATAGCGCGTGGTGATGACGGTCGTGACCGACGTGCCCGGCCGCGCGGCGTCGACAATCGGCATCAGGTCGGCCGCCGCCACCAGAATCTTGGCGCCGCAATCGGCCAGTTGGTCACGCAGTTCGTGCTGACGCGACAGCGGCCCGCACGGTACGACGATGCCGCCCAGCTTGGCCGTGGCCAGATGGGTCACGATGGCTTGCGGACAGTTGTGCAGAAACAGCGCAACGCGATCGCCACGTGTCACGCCCAATCGCTGCAACTGCACCGCCAGCCGCGTGGACGCCTGATCCAGCTCGCGCCAGCAGATCGTGCGGCCATACCACAACAAGGCGATGCGCTCGGGTGTCTGCTGCGCATGGAGGGCGCAATACCGGTGCAGCGGCATCTCGCCCGCCAGATAGTTGACCGGTTCACGGTTATGGATGGTCATGTGGTGTCTCCTCGGCCGCCGGCATCGCGGGGCGACACATCGGCCGTGATGGCTGCCCTCGTTGCGGGGCGCTCATGCGGGTCAGGGTTCTCGGCATCCATTGTTCGAGTATGGCGAAGCCATCTGGCCACCGCCGTACCGATTTGCGCAAAACCGCGTTCCACCCATGATTTGGGTCAAACATGACCTCGCGCAAGACGAATCCCCCAAAAAAATCTACCGCTCGGTATAGAGTTTCGGCGCAAATCTGCTGTTGCGTCAATCGGTGAGAAGTCGGATACGCAGCCTGGCAATAAAACTTTGCAAGCACGACTGGAACGGCATCCTCACATGAGCGTGCACTCACATTCAAGGAACACCCCTAGGCAGTGAATTGCTTGTGCCACTATTAAACATTTGCTGTCACGACAGATTTGTTCTATTTTTGACAACAAATTATGTGAGAGGCTGGAATGGATCGTTTGCAGTCGATGCGGGTGTTTTCCAAGGTGGTGGAGCTTGGCAGCTTCGCCCGGGCGGCCCAGCATCTGTCGATGAGCAATGCCGTGGTCACGCGTTACGTGGCCGACCTTGAGGCGCATCTCGGCACGCGCCTGCTCAACCGCACCACGCGCAGCCTGTCGCTGACCGACGTGGGCGAAACCTACCTGCAGCGCTGTGCGCAGATCCTGCTCGACATTGACGAGGCGGAATCGCTGGCCACCTCGCGCAGCCAGGCGCTGGTCGGTGGTCTGCGCATCGTCGCCCCGGTCATGTTCGGACTGCACGTGCTGCCGATGCTGCTCGCACGCTTCCAGCAGCTCTATCCCGAAGTGACGTTTGACGTGGCGTTGTCCGATCGCCCGATCGACATCGTCGAGGATGGCCGCGACGTCGGCATCATGGTCTCGGAACTCGGCCTTGGTTCACACCTGGTGGCGCGCCGCATGATTTCCGCCGAGATGGTCATGGCGGCCACCCCGGCCTACCTCCGCCAGCACTCCACGCCGCAGCGCGCCGAAGATATTGCCGAGCACCGCGTCATTGCGATGTGGCACCCGCAACTGCGTCACGAGTGGGAGATGAGCACCGCCGATGGCCAGTCGATTTCGGTGCCGGTGCAGCCCTCGCTCGTCACCAGCAATGCCGAACTGATGCACCGCGCCGTGCTTGCCGACATGGGCATCGCGATACTGTCGTCGTACATGGCACGGCCGGACTTGGAGTCCGGACGCCTGGTGCGCGTGCTGCCGCAATACAAGCTGCCGCACCGGTCGCTGTCGCTGGTGTATCCGAGCCGCAAGTTCCTGCCGACGAAGGTACGCACGTTCATCGATTACATGCTGGCCCAGGCGATGGAGGTCAAGCACAACGAGGCGCGCGCCGGGCGCGGCCTGAGCGAAGCCGCATAAACCGAGCCGCACAGCCAAAGCAAAACGGGAGGACAGTGTCCTCCCGTTTGCGTTGATGCCGGCGAAACCGCGTTCAGGTCTCGCTGGTGCTTTCCTCGTCAGCCTCGGTTTCAGTGGCTTTCTTGCGCGCCGGGGCTTTCTTGGCGGCCGTCTTGCTCGCAGTCTTGGCCGGTGCCTTCTTGGCGGCAGGCGTCTTGGCCGCAGCCGTCGTCTTCTTCGCCGCGGTCTTGGCACCGGGCTTGCCCTTGCCTTCGCCGCGCGGCTCGAATTCGAAGCCGATCTTGCCGTCCGGCTGCTTGACCAGGAACGCCTTGAAGTTACGGCCCGTGCGCGCCGACTTGAAGCCGGTCAGCAGGTCCGTCTTGCCCTCGGTCAGCAGCTTGGCCAACTGCTCGCGGCTGATCTCCTGCTGCAGGATGATCTTGCCGGTGGTGAAGTCGCAGGTCTTCGGCTGCGCCACGGCGTTTTCGCACACGTACTTCAGGCCATGCTCGTAGACGCTGCCGTTGCACTTCGGGCAGTGGCCGACGCTTTCCTGACCGGAGAAATCGACCGGCTCGCCGTCGTCTTCGTCGTTCTGGCCGAAGTCGAACTCCATCTTCCAATGACCGTCTTCCTGCGCCAGCTTGAGGATGGCCGCAAACGGACGGCCCATCTTGCTACGGAAGCCCTGCAGCGGGCCGATGGTCTTGTTGGTCAGCAGCTCTTCTACCTCGTCCAGTTCGAACTGGCGGCCGCCCGGGATCTTGCTGATCGAGAAGTCGCAGTGGCTGCAGGCGAAGCGGCGGTAGTTTTCCTTGACCACGTGGCCGCATTGCGGGCACGGCGTGGAAAGCGTCGCGTAGTCGCCGGGGATGGTGTCGCTGTCGTATTCCTTGGCGCGCTTGACGATCTGCTGCGTCATCTGCGCGATCTCGCGCATGAATTCGTCGCGCTCCAGCTGACCGCGTTCGATCAGCGAAAGCTTGTGCTCCCAGCCGCCCGTCAACTCGGCCTGCGTCAGTTCTTCCACGCCGAGGCCGCGCAGCAATGTCATCAGTTGGAAGGCCTTGGCCGTTGGGATCAGCTCGCGGCCCTCGCGCACGAGGTACTTTTCCGTCAACAGCCCTTCGATGATGGCCGCGCGCGTGGCTGGCGTGCCCAGGCCCTTGCCGGCCATGGCTTCACGCAGCGCGTCGTCGTCGACGAGCTTGCCGGCGCCTTCCATGGCGGAGAGCAGCGTCGCTTCGTTGTAGCGCGCAGGCGGCTTGGTGGTCAGGCCCACTGGCTCGACCTTGTCCGTCTTGACGCGCTCGTCCTTGGCGACGGGCACGAGGTTGGCATCTTCGCCCTGCGCCTCGCGGCCGTACACGACCAGCCAGCCCGGGTTCACCAGCACCTTGCCTTCGGTCTTGAAGTGATGCCCGGCCACCTCGGTAATCCGCGTAGTGACCTGGTATTCGGCCGCCGGGAAGAACACCGCCAGGAAGCGGCGCACCACCAGGTCGTACAGCTTCTGCTCAGGCTCCGACAGATTCTTCGGTGCCTGCAGCGTCGGGATGATGGCGAAGTGATCGCTGATCTTGCTGTTGTCGAAGATCCGCTTGTTCGGCTTGACCCACTGGTTGGCCAGGATCTTCTTCGCGTGCGTCAGGTAGTTGGGCGAGCTTTCGCCCAGCATGTCCAGCGTCTGATTGACCGTGCCCATGTAGTCTTCGGGCAGCGCGCGCGAATCGGTACGCGGGTAGGTCAGCACCTTGTGCTTTTCATACAGCGCCTGCGCCAGGCCCAGCGTGTTCTTGGCCGAGAAACCGAAGCGGCCGTTGGCCTCGCGCTGCAGGCTGGTCAGGTCGAACAATGCCGGCGACATCTGCGTCGAGGGCTTCGATTCTTCCGTCACCGAGCCCGGCTTGTCGCGGCATGCAGCCACGATGCTCTTGGCCTCGGCCTCGCTCCACAGACGCGAATCGCGCTGCTCGGGGTCGAACTCGTTCTTCTTGAATTTCGGGTCAAACCAGCGGCCTTCGTACAGGCCGGCCGCGGCGATGAACTCGGCGCGCACTTCCCAGTAATCGCGCGGGACGAAGCGTTTGATCTTCTCTTCGCGCTCGACCACGATCGACAGCGTAGGCGTCTGCACGCGCCCCACCGTGGTCAGGAAGAAGCCGCCGCCCTTGCTGTTGAAGGCGGTCATGGCGCGCGTGCCGTTGATGCCGACCAGCCAGTCGGCCTCGGAACGGCAGCGGGCGGCATCGGCCAGCGGCATCATGTCTTCGTTGCTGCGCAGCTTGCCAAAGCCATCGCGAATGGACTGCGGCGTCATCGACTGCAGCCACAGACGCTTCACCGGCAACTTGGTGTTTGCGTGCTGCGCGATCAGGCGGAAGATCAATTCACCTTCGCGCCCCGCGTCACATGCGTTGATCAGGCTGGTCACGTCCTTGCGCTTGATCAGGCGCGTCAGCACCTTCAGGCGTGATTCCGACTTGGCGATCGGGCGCAGGTCAAAGTGCGGCGGGATCACGGGCAGATGCGCGAAGCTCCATTTGCCGCGCTTGACTTCGTATTCATCCGGCGCGGCAATCTCGACCAGGTGGCCAACCGCCGACGAGAGGACGTAGTCGTCGCTCTCAAAGTACTCGTCGTGCTTGGTGAAGCCACCCAGCGCGCGCGCGATATCAGCGGCGACCGACGGTTTTTCGGCAATGATGAGAGCCTTGGACATGTGAGCGGATCCTGGCGATCGCAAGTAATCGGGTAAAGAAGAAGTCGCTTTTCTATAGCGACCGTTCGCGTATTTTTTTTAGAGTCTTATGGCAACGCCTGCCGACTTCAAGTACCGCGGGCGCCTCGTCAGAACGCGCGCCGGGGCCGTCAATCCATAGATCAGCCCCAAATTTGGCCGCCAATCATAAGCGCGGTTCCTTTTCAGGCGCAATAGAGTGGCGCATGCATCGCTTAGCGTTGTCAAGGCCGGCGATCACGCCGATTCCAGCAGCCAGCCTCGCAAATCCGGGGCCGCTGACACCGAAGGAGCCACGTCTAGATCACGCGAAAGCAATCCCTCCACCACGCCTGCGTAAGGCAAGACAGGGCCGAAAAACAACACATCGCGCCCGCGCTGCACCAGGAGGGTCGGGAAGTTCTCAACGTCGTAATCGCCCAGCGCGTCGGCATGGTCTTCCACATCGACCCAGGCGAAGCAGCACTCCGGATGCCGCTCCGCCAGCTCAGTGAAGGTCTTGCGATAGCTGCGGCACGTGCCGCACCACTCGGCGCACAGGCACGCCACCAACAGTTGCCCCGAGCGCATGCGTGCGTGCAGCGTGGCGGCGTCGGTATCAGGCGAGAGCAGTGGCATGAAAGAAAGCGCTAAGCGACCAGCGGGGTGACGAACGGGTCGCGCTTATTGTAGGCACGCTTTCAGGGAAGCCGCAGGAAGCGCCCGCCGGGCTGACGCTCAACGCGGCCATCCAGCTCCAGCGCCAGAAGCTGTGCGGATAGCGGAGCAGCCGCCTGACCGGTGCGCTCACACAAGGTATCCAGATCGACAGGATCAAACCCGAGCGCGTCGAGCAACACGGTTTCAGCAGCACTTGGCGCCGGGCGCGCAGCAGGGACAACCGGTGCAGCCGGAGACGCCTCCGCTGCCGCGCGCGTCGCACGTTTGGCCGGTGCAGAAGCACGCCCCCAGCCAAGTTCATCAAGGATATCGGCCGCAGTTTCCACCAGCTTGGCGCCTTGCTTGATCAGCAGGTGGCAGCCCTTGGCCAGCGGCGAATGGATCGACCCCGGAATCGCAAACACGTCGCGCCCCTGCTCGGCCGCCAGCCGCGCGGTGATGAGCGAGCCGGACTGCGCCGCCGCTTCCACCACCAGCAGCCCGCGCGCCAAACCCGAGATCAGGCGATTGCGGCGCGGGAAGTTCTCGGCGCGTGCGCCCATCCCCAACGGGTATTCGGAGATGATCACGCCAGCCTCGGCAATGCGATGCGCCAGCGCCCGGTTGCGGGCCGGGTAAACAATATCCAGCCCCGTACCCACCACTGCAATGGTGCTGCCAGGGCCGGCCAGCGCGCCTTCATGCGCCGCCGCATCGATGCCGAGCGCCAGGCCTGACACGACCGCCACGCTCGCCGCCGACAGCGCCTGGGAAAACGCCCGCGCGTTGTCGATGCCGGCCGCCGTGGCGCTGCGCGCACCCACCACGCCCACGGCTGCCGCGCGCAGCAGCGAGGCATCGCCCTTGGTGTAAAGCAAGGTCGGCGGGTCCGGCAGTTCGAGCAGGCGGGGCGGGTAGCCGCGATCGGCCAGCGTGAAGATGGCGTTGCCGGGCTCGTTCACCCAGGCGACGGTACGCTCGATCAACGCCGCAAGCGTATCGTCGGGCTCGGCGAGCACCGCACGCGCTTGGCGCTCCGGAAGCACCTTGGCGAGCGCGGCATACGGCTGGGCAAAGATGTCTTGCGGCAGCCCGAAGGCCGCCAGCAATTGCCGCGCGGCCACGGGCCCAACGCCGGGGGTTTCAGTCAGACGCAGCCACGCAGCCAGTTCGGCCGGATCGCGCGTACAGGAGAGGGAAGCTGTGGAATCGGCCGCGGCGAGCGCCGCGACCTGGGATGCATCGGTCAAATCAAGGACTGCGTTAGTGGGTAGTTCAGGGTTGCGGCGACATCGGGTTGCTGACGCTGTCACCCACTTCCACGGCGTTCGATGCGTCCGTCACCAGCGCATAGGCCACATGCGGGAACACACGGAACACGAAGGCCAGGCCGTAGCGCTCTGCGGGCAGCTGCACGGCCTCGTTGCCGACGGTGGCGTCCTTCACAAGCGCGCCAGCGCGCGCCAGCGACAGCACGTGGCCCGGCTCAAGCCCCTGCTGGCTGCCGATGTTCAGCACAACCACCTGGTCGGTGCCACCAAAGCGCACGCCGCCCGTCACCTTGGCGACCGCGCCGTGCACGTCGCCTTCCGGCGCATGCGGCACATAGCGCACCGGCACGCGCGGAGGCAGTGGCATCAGCTGCGAGCCGACGCCCATTTCTTCCTTGGACGACAGCACTTCCATCTTGGTGACCGCCTGCGGGCCGGTCGCCGCGCGCACTACGCGCAGCGTGCCGAGGAAGTCGGCTTCATAACCGAGCACGTTGCCGGTCACGGGGTCCTTGAGCGGCCGGACCGGGCGATACGCCTGCCATTCGGTGCCGGCCTGGCCGCCTTCGCCTGCAGGCAGACCGCGGGCGTAGGCGTTTTCGCCCTTGCCCAAATAGACACGGCCTTCCGGCAGCGAGAAGATGCGCGCCGGCGTGGCCAGCGTTTCTTCATCCACCACGATCGGCTGGGTCAGGAAGGGCTCGATGGCGGCGGAGGGAATGCTGGAGATGGCATCGCCATCCTGCCCCGACACGCGGGTATGCGGCGACAGGCGCACCGTGCTGCCATCCGCCGACGCCGGCGAACTCGACAGCCAAGCACGGCCATTGGCGTGATGCAGATACAGGATCTGGCCGGGATAGATCAAATGCGGATTGCGAATCTGCTCCCGGTTCATGCCCCACAGCTCGGGCCAGCGATAGGGCCGCTTGAGGTACTTGCCCGAGATTGCCCACAGCGTGTCGCCACGGCGCACCGTGTACTGCGCGGGCGCGGTGGCGGACAGTTCGGATTCGGGGATGCCCGCTTGGGCAGCTGTCGCGGCCTGCGCCTGTTGCGCCGGCGTCACAGTGCGCTCGGCGGCGTGGGCGGCGCCCATGCAGAAAAGCGCTGCCGCGGCAACCGCCGACAGGGCGCAAACGTAAGGCTGGCGCGCTTTCGTGGCGGTTTTCATGGCGGGCTGAGAGTGCATCGGTGTGTTACGATGGCGCATTATTCTATGAAGAATCGGCGAGTGGTCCGCGTGCCTGTTCGACGCCTCCCCGCCGCAGCTGTACGCAGTTCTGCGTCGCAGCAAGAGGGGTATGGCATCCAACATTCGTCAGGCTTTTTCCTAAGCCATGTGGCGGATAGCGCCCCCGATTCTGCATGACATTCCAAGCGATCGCAATTGAAGGCAACCCCTCGTTAGCGTGGCCTTCTGCAACCGTTGTTGCCAAGCATCATGGCCCTACTGAATATCCTGCAATACCCTGATCCGCGGCTGCATAAGGTCGCCAAACCGGTCGCCGTTGTGGATGACCGCATCCGCAAACTGGTGGCCGACATGGCGGAGACCATGTACGAGGCGCCCGGCGTTGGCCTGGCCGCCACGCAGGTCGACGTGCACGAGCGCGTGATCACCATCGACGTTTCGGAGTCGCGCGACGAACTGCGCGTGTTCATCAACCCGGAGATCATCTGGGCAAGTGATGAGCACAAGGTCTGGGACGAAGGCTGCCTGTCCGTTCCCGATATCTATGACAAGGTCGACCGTCCGGCCCGCGTGCGCGTGCGCGCACTGAACGAAAAGGGCGAAACCTTCGAGCTGGAGGCCGACGACCTGCTGGCGGTGTGCATTCAGCACGAGATGGACCACCTGATGGGCAAGGTTTTCGTCGAATACCTCTCGCCGCTCAAGCAGACGCGCATCCGCTCCAAGCTCAAGAAGCATCAACGCGACGCGGTGCCGCAGCGTTGAACGCGTTCCCATGCCTGCCGACGCCGACGCGCACCCTCGCTCCATCCCACTGATGCCGATCGCCCCAGTCGACGCAGGCACGAACGCCAGCCCGCGCCGCCTGTCGGCACTGCTGGTGCGCCGTTGGCGTGTCGTCGTCGTGCTGATGCTGTGCGCGTATTTTGTTGCGGGCACGTTCTGGCGTGCGCCCTGGAAGGCCGACGAGCCGTATTCCTTCGGCATCGTCATCAACATCATCGAGCGCGGCGACTGGGTCGTCCCCAACGTCGCCTTCGAGCCGTTCGTCGAAAAACCCCCGCTGATGTATTGGACGGGCGCGCTGGCGGCGCTGGCGCTGCCCGACATGCCGCCGCACGAAGCCGTGCGCGTGGCGGTGCTGTTCTGGATGGCGCTGACGTGCTGGGCGGTCTGGCGCACGGCGCGCCTGCTGCGCAGCGAAGCGCGCGACTGGCGCTTGCGCGTCGGCGCAGACCTTGCGCGCGGACGGCCGGGGCTGACCTTGGCCGCACGCCGCGAAGCCGGGCTCGACGCTGGCGGCGCTGCGCTGCGCGACTATGCGCTGGGCGCGCTGCTGCTGTTTGCCGGCTGCGTCGGGCTGGCCGAGCACGTCCACAAATTCATTGCCGATGTCCCACAGCTGGCCGGCACCGCGATTGCCCTGTATGGCCTCGTGCGCTTCGTCAAAGAGAGCGAAGTCGGGGGCGCAAAGGGCGTCGACGTGCTGCGCCCCGCACTGTGGTTCGGCACCGGCATCGGCGTGGCGTTCCTGGGCAAGGGCGTGCTCGTGCCTGGGCTGTTCGCCATCACCCTGCTGGCGGCGATCGCACTGCTGCCGGATTTCCGCAACCGCCAGGCGTGGCGCTTCTATGGCCTCTCGCTGCTGGTGGCGCTGCCATGGCTGGCGATCTGGCCCGCCATCTTCTGGCACGAATCGCCGGACCTGTTCATTGAATGGTTCTGGGTCAATAACCTTGGCCGCTTCTTTGGCTTCTCGCATCTGGGTGGCGAAAAGGGTTCGCTGGCGACGACCATCCGATCGATCTTCCTGACCGGCACGCCTGCTGTGTGGCCAGCGGTGTCCGTACTGGGCGTGTCGCTGTACAAGCTCGTGCGGCAACGCGGGCATGGGGCGCGCACGTCGTGGCTGTTGCCCTACCAAGGGCACTTGGTCGTTGCGCTGTTCGTGGTGGCGACGATTGCCGTGGTGCTGCGCTCGGCCGTGCTGCGCGATGTGTACCTGATGCCGCTGCAACCCGCGCTAGCCCTGCTGGGCGCGCCGATGCTGCTGCTGATTGCGCCCGCGTGGCGCGCCCGTGCATGGGCCGCGGCCGTGGCGTTGTTTGGCGCGCTGGGGCTCGTGGTCTGGGCGGTGTGGGGTGCGCTCGTGACCAGCGGCGGGCAGTTGCTGCCGGCATGGCTGGCCAAAATGCTGGGCCGCGTGCTGCCGCTGCCGTATGACATGCTAATCCATCCGGTCGCCGTGTTGGCGGCGGGGGGCATTACGGCGCTGTGGGCTGCCTGCGTGTGGCTGCGGCCAGCGCGCTCCGGCGTGGTGGCATGGGCGGCAGGCCTGGGCATGGTGTGGGGCCTGCTCGGCACCCTGCTGATGCCGTGGATTGACGACGCCCGCAGCTACCGCCCGCTGTTCCAGGCGATCAAGCCGGTGCTCGAATCTGCGCAGATCTGCGTGGCCACGCGGGGCATGGGTGAAAGTGAGCGCGCGCTGATGCACTACGAAACCGGCGTGCGCCCGGTCAAATGGCTGCTGGGTCACAGCGGTGCCGGCGACGATCACCACCCCAACCCCACCGCGCGCACCTGCGACCTGATCCTGGTGCTCGAAAAACGCCCGGAACATGCCAGACGCCGCCCTCACGGCAACAATTGGGAAATGGTGTGGCGCGGCAGCCGCCCGGGCGACACCAACGAAACCTTCTCGCTCTTCCAGCGGCGCAGCAATGGCGTGTCCGAGGCGCTGCCGTCCCCCGAGCCCATCGTGCCGCTGACCGACACGCCGCATCGCGGCCGTCGCTAAGCCCAATGCGCTACGCTGTCGTGTAGCGCGCTTCCCTTCGTTTTCGGTTTTCCATCCATGACGTCCACCCTCCGCGTAGCGTTTGCCGGCACGCCTGAATTTGCGCAGATTGCCCTGGCGGCGATCCATCAGGCCGGCTTTCCCATTGTTGCCGTGCTGAGCCAGCCGGATCGCCCGGCCGGGCGCGGCATGCAATTGCAGGCAAGTCCCGTCAAGCAGTACGCCGTAACGCAGGGGCTCGAGCCGATCCTCCAGCCGCCGTCGCTGCGTCGCGCGGGCAAATATCCGCAAGAAGCCGCCGAAGCCATCGACGCCCTGGCCGCACAGCGCCCTGACGTGATGGTCGTTGCCGCCTACGGCCTGATCCTCCCGCAGGAAGTGCTCGACCTGCCGCGCTTTGGCTGCATCAACATCCACGCGTCGCTGTTGCCGCGCTGGCGTGGCGCCGCGCCCATCCATCGTGCGATTGAAGCGGGCGACGCCGAATCGGGCATCACGCTCATGCAGATGGATGCGGGCCTGGACACCGGCGACATGATCGCCATGGAACGCGTGCCCATCGGCCTGCCCGACACGACCGCCACGCTGCACGACACGCTGGCCGCGCTCGGCGGACGCATGGTGGTGGAGGCGCTCGCCCGGCTGGCGCAAGATGGCAAGCTGCCCGCCACGCCGCAGCCCGCCGAGGGCATCACCTACGCGGAAAAAATCGCCAAGGACGAGGCCGCGCTGGACTGGTCGCACCAGGCCGCCGCGCTGCTGCGCCAGGTGCATGCGTTCAATCCGTTTCCCGGCGCATCGGCCGTGCTGGACGGCGTGCCGATCAAGTTCTGGCAGGCTGAGGCGCTCGCCGATCGCCCGGCTGACGCGGAACCCGGCACGGTACTCGCCGCCAACGCGGGCGGTGTCACCATCGCCTGCGGCGCCGGCGCGCTACGCGTGACCCAGTTGCAGAAGCCGGGCGGCAAACGCCTGCCCGCGCGCGAATTCCTGCAAGGCATGGCGATCCAGCCCGGCCAGCGCTTCGCGTCGCGCGGCTAACCGACCCATCTATATATAGAGAAAAGGATTTCGCCATGACCGCGCTGGGCATCGTCAATCTGCCGCTCTTTATGTTGGCCGTGTTTCTGCTGAATGTGACGCCTGGGCCCGACACGGCCTATATCGTCGGGCGCAGCGTTTCGCAAGGACGGGCAGCAGGGTTGCTGTCGGCGCTGGGCGTATCGGCGGGTTGCTGCGTGCACGTGCTCGCAGTGGCGTTCGGGCTGACGGCGCTGCTGGCGGCGTCCACCGTGGCCTTCACGGTCATCAAGGTGGTGGGCGCGGCGTATCTGATCTACCTCGGTGGCCGCATGCTGCTGGCGCCGCCCGAACGCGACGACGCCCCGGTCGAAGAAGCGGAAACGCCCGCCGCCAAGCGCCCGCGTCCGCTCAAGTCGCTGTTCATGCAGGGTTTTCTTACCAATGTGCTGAATCCGAAGGTCGTGCTGTTCTTTCTGTCGTTCTTCCCCCAGTTCGTCGATCCGCACGCCAGCCACAAGGCGCTGGCATTCCTGGCGTTGGGCGCGGTGTTCATTGTCATGTCGACGATCTGGAATAGCCTGGTGGCGTGGGTGGCCGCCAGCGTCACGCGCCGCGTGGCGGGCAAGCCGGGCATCAAGCGCTGGCTCGATCGCGTGGTCGGCACGGCATTCATCGGGCTGGGCGCGCGGCTGGCGTTCGCTACCCGTTGATGCGTCAAGCGTCATCTGCGGCGAAATATCGCGCAACTGCCGCGCAAGCCCTTGAATTTTCGGCGATTATCGCGATCTAACAAACTCACAAAACCCAACACCCACAGGAGCCACGCCCCCATGTTCAACTGGATCAAGACCTTCATGCTGATGGCAGCGATCACCGCGCTGTTCATCGTCATCGGCGGCATGATCGGCGGACGCAGCGGGATGATGCTGGCGCTGCTGTTCGCGCTGGGCATGAATTTCTTCTCGTACTGGTTCTCCGACAAGATGGTCCTGCGCATGTACAACGCGCAGGAAGTCAACGAGACCAGCGCGCCACAGTTCTACCGGATGGTGCAGGAGCTTGCCGGCCGCGCCGGCCTGCCGATGCCGCGCGTCTACCTCATCGACGAAGCCCAGCCGAATGCCTTCGCCACCGGCCGCAACCCGGAGCACGCCGCCGTGGCCGCGACCACCGGCATCCTCAACATCCTGTCGGAGCGCGAACTGCGCGGCGTGATGGCGCACGAACTGGCGCACGTGCAGCATCGCGACATCCTCATTTCGACCATCTCGGCCACCATGGCCGGTGCGATCTCGGCGCTGGCCAACTTTGCCGTGCTCTTCGGCGGGCGCGACAGCGAAGGCCGGCCCGCCAACCCGATCGCCGGGATTGCGGTGGCGATCCTCGCGCCGCTGGCGGCAGCGATGATCCAAATGGCGATTTCCCGCGCGCGCGAGTTCGAAGCCGACCGCGGCGGCGCGACCATCAGCGGCGATCCGCAGGCGTTGGCCTCCGCGCTCGACAAGATCCACCGCTATGCCGCCGGCATCCCGTTTGCCGCCGCTGAAGCCCACCCCGCCACCGCGCAGATGATGATCATGAACCCGCTGCACGGCGGCGGCCTGGCCAACCTCTTCAGCACGCACCCGGCCACGGAGGAGCGCATCGCGCGCCTGATGCAGATGGCGCAGACGGGACAATATCCGGCGTAAAAGCGGCAGCCCGACGGGGCGCTTCCTTTATACTTCCGCAGTCCGCACGAGCCCGCCCATCGCGGGCTCGTTGCATTTTGTCCGCCTGATTTCCTGCTGCCCGATGCGCCTGCCGCCCGATTCTCTCGCCCACGCCTTGTCGCTTGCCGCTGCCGCACTGGGCAAGCTGCGGCAGGGCATGGCATTGCCGCAGGCAATCGATGCCGTCTGCCAGGGCCAACCCGCACCGGTGCGCGGCGCCGTACAGGATCTCGCGTACCGCGCCACGCGCTGGCTCGGCAGCACCGACTGGCTGATCCGCACGCTGATTCCGCGCCCACCCGCCGACTGCGCCGCCAACCTGCTGCACGTGGCGCTCGCGCAATTGCTGGACGACCCGCTGCCGTACGCGCCGTTCACCGTGGTCGACCAGGCCGTGACGGCCGCCTCGGCCGACCCGAAGCTGTCGCACGGCAAGGGCATGATCAACGGCGTGCTGCGCCGCTTCTTGCGCGAACAACAGGCGCTGGTCGCAGACATCCAGGCGGATCCGCCTGCCGCCACCAATTACCCGATGTGGTGGATCGACGCCGTACGCCGCGCGTATCCCGACGCCTGGCAAGCCATCCTGGCCGCAGGCAACCGCCGCCCGCCAATGGTGCTGCGCGTGAACCCCCGCCGCGTTGCCATCGACGCCTATCTCGCGCGCCTGGCCGAAGCCGGCATCGACGCCGAGCGCATCGGCGAACAGGCCGTACGCCTTGGGCGCGCCGTCCCCGTTTCCGAACTGCCCGGTTTTGCCGATGGCGATGTCTCGGTGCAGGACGCCGGTGCGCAATTGGCTGCAACGCTGCTCGACGTGGCCCCCGGCCAGCGCGTGCTCGATGCCTGCGCCGCACCCGGCGGCAAGACGGGCCATCTGCTTGAGCTGGCCGACCACCTGGACGTCACGGCGCTCGAGTCGGATGCCGCACGCGCGGTGCGCATCACCGAAAACCTCGCGCGCTTGCACCAGACCGCCACCATTTGCGTCGGCGATGCGGCCAAACCCGCAACCTGGTGGGACGGCCGCCCCTTCGACCGCATCCTGGCCGATGTGCCGTGCTCGGCCGCCGGCATCGTGCGGCGCCATCCGGACATCCGGTGGCTGCGCCGCCCGGCAGACCTCAAGGCGCTTGTCGGGCTGCAGCGGGACATCGTGTGCGCCCTCTGGGCATGCCTGAAGCCCGGTGGCAAGCTGGTTTATGTCACCTGTTCGATTTTCCCGACGGAAGGCGAGGACCAGGCCCGATGGTTTGAACGCCATCTGGAAGATGCGATACGATTGCACGCGCCCGGCCAGTTGCTGCCGGCCTCGCCCGACGCGGCGCAGGCCAGCGGGTTCACCCCCGGCGCTTCGCCCTTGCCGCTCGATCACGACGGCTTCTTTTACGCGGTTTTCCAGAAACGGCCCTGATGCACCGACCGTTGTGACTGTCATCCTTCGCCCATCGATCCGGCTGCTGCAATCCCGGTTCCGGCAGATTTTGCAACGGCTGGTCGCGCTGGTCGCACTGGGCATGCTGTTGGTGGGGTATCCCGTCACGGCATCCGCACAATCCATCGAAATCAACCGGGCCCAGCTCGAATACGCCGACGGCGGCTGGAACCTCTCCGCCGACTTCGATTTCGACTTGCCCAGCAACCTCGAAGACGCGGTGAACAAGGGCATCGCGCTCTACTTCCTGGTTGAATTCGAGCTGATCCGCCCGCGCTGGTATTGGTTTGACGACCACGCCATCAGCGCCACGCGCGTGGTGCGGCTGTCGTATCACCCGCTCACACGCCAGTACCGCGTGTCGACCGGGGGCCTGCAGGTACCGTTCTCGCGCCTGAAAGACGCCGTCGACTTCATGCAGCACGTGCGCGGCTGGCGCGTGTTCGAGCAACGCGCCGTCAAGGCCGGCGAAACCGTGCAGGCCGAAGTGCGCATGCGCCTGGACGTGACGCAGTTGCCCAAGCCATTCCAGATCAACGCAGTCAACACGCGCGACTGGAATCTGAGCTCCGAGTGGAAGCGCTTCAGCCTGCTGGTGCCGAATGAGCCACCGCCGACGCCAGCGCCCGCGCCTGTTGCACCACCGGCCAGCACACCGGCGTCCACGCCCCCTGCTTCCGGCTCGTCAAGCCTGGCGCCCAGCCCAGGCTGGGGCATGAGCGCCGGCCCCTCCAGCGCAGGCTCGCTGCTGGCGCCCGCCAAATGATCTTCGATCGCAGCTACAAGCGGCTGCTCTATCAGGTGGTGGCAGGCACCATCGTCTTCCTGGCGATCGTGCTGGTGGGCCTGCTGGCTGCGGCCTCGGCCAACACCGAGTTCTTCGACCGGTATTTCACGCTGCTCTACAAGGTCAACCTCGTCATCGGGGTGCTGCTGGTGGTGATCATCGGCGGGCTGATGCTGGCGCTCGCGTTGCGGGCGCGGCGCGGCAAGTTCGGCACGCGGCTGATGACCAAGCTGGCAGTGTTCTTCGGCGTGGTGGGTGTCCTGCCGGGAGTGCTGATCTACCTTGTGTCGCTGCAGTTCGTGTCGCGCAGCATCGAGTCGTGGTTCGACGTGAAGGTCGAATCGGCGCTGGAGGCCGGCTTGAACCTTGGCCGCTCCACCATGGACACGGCGCTGGCCGATCTGCAGAACAAGGGGCGCCTGATCGCGGAGCAGGTCGGCGATGGGTCGGCCTCGGCTACGGCCATCACGCTCAATCGATTGCGCGAGCAGTTCGGCGTGCAGGAGGCAACCATCTTCACGGCCAGCGGCCGCGTGATCGCCACCGCGTCAAACACCTACGACACGCTCGTCCCGAACCTGCCGGATCAAGCTGTGCTCGAACAGGCCCGCGCGCCGGGAGGCTATGCGAGCCTGGAAGGCGGCAGCGATACCGAGACCGATAGCGCCTCCGCGCCAGCCGCCTCGGCACCTGCGGCACGCAGCAACGGCCGCCGCAACGATTTGTACCAGTTGCATGTGGTGGTGGCGCTGGGCACGTCTTCCCGCGACGAGCCGAGCATCGGACTGAATACGCCGGCACGCAAATGGGCCGGCACCGGTTTGCTGGCAGACCGCCGGCCGGAAGATGGCAGCAGCACCTCGCGTGGCTTTGGCCTGATCGGCGAGACCGGCCGCGACGAACGCTTCCTGCAGCTCGTACAACCGGTGCCGCAGGCCCTCGCCCGCAATGCCGACGCTGTCCAGCGCGCCTACCAGGAATACCAGGAGAAAGCGCTTGGCCGCACCGGCCTGCGCAAGATGTACATCGGCACGCTCACGCTCACGCTGTTCCTGGCGGTGTTCATTGCGGTGATGCTCGCGCTGCTGCTCGGCGCCCAGCTGGCACGGCCGCTGCTAATGCTGCTGCAAGGCACGCGCGAAGTGGCCGAGGGCGACCTCTCGCCCAAGCGGGAACTGCATACGCGTGACGAACTGGGTGTGCTCACCCAACAGTTCAACCAGATGACGCGCCAGCTCGCCGACGCGCGCCGCGCCGTGGAGCAGAATCGCGCGGCACTCGAGCAATCGAAGGCCTATCTTGAGAGCGTGCTGACCAACCTGACCGCGGGCGTCTTCGTGTTCGACCATCGCTTCGTTCTGCTGACTGCCAACCCGGGTGCCGAGCGCATCTTCAAACAGCCCTTCGGCGCGTGGGTCGGCCAGGGGCTGACCAGCATCACACCGGTGGCCGCCTTCGCGCCGGTGGTCGAACAGGCCTTTGCTGAACAAGACGCAAGCACGGCCGCCGGCGGCGCAGTGGCCCATTGGCAGAAGCAGGTCGAAATTCCGCTCGAAGACGAAGACGAGCCCCTCACACTGCTGGTGCGCGGTACACGCCTGCCCGGCCCATCGGTCGGCGCGCACGGAACCGAGCGCGGCTACGTGGTGGTGTTCGACGATATTTCCGACGTGATCTCGGCGCAGCGCTCCGTGGCTTGGGGCGAGGTCGCGCGTCGCCTTGCACACGAAATCAAGAATCCGCTCACGCCCATCCAGCTCTCCGCCGAGCGGCTGGAGATGAAGCTCTCGCCCAAGCTGTCGGACACCGACGCCGAGGTGCTGCGGCGCGGCGCCACCACCATCGTCAATCAGGTGTCGGCAATGAAGCGCATGGTCGATGACTTCCGCGACTACGCCCGCACGCCGCCAGCCATGCTGCAGGAGCTGGACCTCAACGCGCTTGCCGCCGAAGTGCTGCACCTGTACGGCATCGATCACCCTGACCGCCGCGATCACCCCGTCATCGAAGCCAAGCTGGGCGCCAATCTGCCGCTCATCAAGGGTGACCCGACGCAACTGCGCCAGGTCATCCACAACCTGCTGCAGAATGCGCAGGACGCCGTGGCAGAGAACGAAGCGGCCGGGCGACCTGCTCCGCATGTCATGTTGCAAACTGACACGGTAGAATACGACGACGCCTCGGGCGCGCGGCGGCAAGCCGTGCGGCTTGTAATCGCGGACAACGGCGGCGGGTTCTCTTCCCGCATCCTCAACCGCGCCTTCGAGCCGTACGTCACGACCAAAGCCAAGGGCACAGGATTGGGCTTGGCCATGGTTAAGAAAATCATGGACGAGCACGGGGCGCGTATCGAATTGCGCAACCGCCAATCCAGCACAACATCGGGCACATCGGGTACCGACACCGTCGGCGCCCAGGTTTCCATACTGTTCGTAAAACTCGCGTAGCGCGGACGGCAATCCCGCCGCACATAGAGGAAAAGCATGGCCACCATCCTCGTTGTCGACGACGAAATGGGTATCCGGGAGTTGCTCTCCGAAATCCTCGGAGACGAAGGGCACGTTGTTGAAGTCGCCGAGAACGCGCAGCGCGCGCGCGAATACCGCGCGAACGCAACGCCCGACCTCGTCCTGCTCGATATCTGGATGCCGGATACCGACGGCGTGACGCTGCTCAAGGAATGGGCATCGCAAGGTCTGCTGACCATGCCCGTCATCATGATGTCGGGCCACGCCACCATCGACACCGCCGTCGAGGCGACCAAGATCGGCGCGTTGAATTTCCTGGAGAAGCCCATCGCGCTGCAGAAGCTGCTGACTGCGGTGGAGCAGGGTCTGTCGCGCAGCAAGGAAAAGCCGCGCTCTGCGACACCGGCTGCCGCACCGGCAACGGGACTCGCGGGCGCCATGCCCAACCCCGCCGCCGCAGGGACGCCTGCCGCGCTCGATCGCACCGACATCAATGGCGTACCGACCCGCGCAGCCGAAGGCGGCGGCATGCAGTTCTCGTTCGACATGCCGCTGCGCGAAGCGCGCGACCTGTTTGAGCGCGCCTACTTCGAATACCACCTGCAGCGTGAGGGCGGCAGCATGACCCGCGTGGCAGAAAAGACCGGTCTTGAGCGCACCCACCTGTACCGCAAGCTCAAGCAGCTGGGTGTCGAACTCTCGCGCAACAAGGGCGAACCGGCCACGTGATCATCAAAGTGCTCAGAGACGCTTGACGGCGGGGCACAACTCCTGTCATACTTGCCTTTCTTTGCTTGGCCCGGTAGCTCAGTTGGTAGAGCAGCGGATTGAAAATCCGCGTGTCGGTGGTTCGATTCCGCCCCAGGCCACCAAAATTCTTCGCCCTTCAAGATCAATCGATTTTGCAGGGCAACAAAAAAGACCTCCTCGCGAGGTCTTTTTTCATTTCTGCGGCGCCATTCACGCGCGCCCGCCATCTCCGGATTTTCCGCCCCGGACGCCAATCTGCGGCGCAGTGTCGCACTCACAAAAAATGTACCCGCACCTCTTGACGCAGCGCAGCTCAGGGTATACCTAGCGGCGCAAACTGCGCCAAACTGTCGCAGGTCTCGGTATAGTGACTCAACGCTATCAAACGGCAAGCACAAGGAGATTCTCCATGGCACTCGTTGGCACCGGTCACCACCACTTCCATTTCCACGCTTTCGACGGCATCAGCCGCAAGACGCGGCTGACGTGGTTGCGCAATGCCGCAGCGCTGACGTGCTTGATGGCCCTCGTCGCGGCCATGTGGGTTGGCGGCAATCTATCGGCGTTGATGCATACGCCGCTCATGAGCGGGGTTTCGTCGCTGGGCGCGGTGATGATTCTGGCATGCACGTGCATGGCGCTGAGCCTGCTTGGCCTGATCGGCGCCGGCTTCTTCCAGTTCCGCATGGAACAGCTCGACGCCCCGGCAACCTGAAGCGCGCGCGCTTCACACCCACCCAACGGAGGCTTCGGCCTCCGTTTTTGTTTGCCCGCCACGGCCGCACGCCTTGCGTTGCGGCCGTTTCGCTTTCGCGCGCGACCCAAGGGTGAATCCGATATTGACTCAACTGTTTCAAATTAGTAGTTTACGAAACAATTGAATCAAAACGATCACCTCATGACGTTCGATGGGCTCATGCAAACGCTGCGCGACCGCGCCAGCGATCTCTCTCCGCAACTGCAGCGCGCCGCCATGTTGCTTGAGACGCACCAGCACGACATCGCCCTGCTTTCGATGCGGGACCTGGCGCGCCGCTGCGACCTGCCGCCGGCCACGTTCTCGCGCCTGGCGCGCGCGCTGGGCTTTGATGACTTTGCCGCGCTGCGCGATATCTGCGTGAACCACCTGCGCCAGCAGGCCGACGGCTTTGCCGGTCGCGCCAGCGCGCTGCAGGGCGGCGATACGGCCGGCGCTTCGGAGGCTCAGCGCATCGGCATGGCCATCGGTGCGCATGTGCAGTCGGCGTTTTCGCCAGCCAACCTGGCGGCGCTGGAAACCGTGGCCGCCGCCCTCTGCAAGGCGCGCCGAGTCTATCTGCTGGGCGCGCGCAGTTGCCTGGCGCTGACGCATGCGTTCGGTTATGCAGCCCAGCTTTTCGACGACAAGGTCATCCTCTGCACCGGTAGCGGCAACACGCTGGCTGACCCGCTGCGCTTTTGCGGCGAAGGCGACATCGTCGTGGCCGTCACGTTCGATCCATACACCCGCGAAGTCATTGAGGCGATGCAGTACGCGCATGCGCGTGGTGCGCGCCTCGTGTACGTGACCGACAGCGCCATCGCCCCGGGCGCGGAACTGGCGTGGCAGCAGCTCGTCGCGCCCGTCGCCATTCCGTCGTTCTTCCATTCGCTGGCCGCGCCCATGGCGCTGCTCGACGCGCTGCTGATGACGTGGTTCCGCCACGCCGGCCCAACCGCGCTCGCGCACCTTGCCGACAGCGACGCCCAGCTCAAGCAACAAGCCGCCTACGTGCGCAGCGCCCGCCGCAGTGAAGCGGCCGTCGCCGTGCCGTCCACCCAACGTTGAGCCCGCCCGACCGCCTATGACTCCGTCCACCACCTCTGTCTTCCACCGCGACCCGCGCAAGACGCTGCCCACCGCAGTCGGCGGTGAGGGCATGACCCTCATCGACTCCGACGGCAAGCGCTATCTCGATGCCTGCGGCGGTGCTGCCGTTTCGTGTCTCGGCCACGGCCACCCGCGTGTGGTGGATGCCATCTGCAAGCAGGTGCGCGCGCTGGCCTATGCACACACGTCTTTCTTCACGACAGACGTGGCCGAAGAACTGGCCGCACGCCTGACCGCCGCCGCACCGGGCGATCTGGATCACGTGTATTTCGTCTCGGGCGGTTCCGAAGCGATTGAGGCAGCGCTCAAGCTGGCACGCCAGTACTTTGTCGAGATTGGGCAGCCGCAGCGCCAATACTTCATCGCGCGGCGTCAGAGCTATCACGGCAACACGCTGGGCGCGCTGGCGATCGGCGGTAACGCGTGGCGGCGCGAACCGTTCCTGCCGCTGCTGGTGCCGGCACACCATGTCTCGCCGTGCTATGCGTATCGCGAGCGACTGGATGGCGAGAGCGACGCGCAATACGTGCAGCGCCTCGCCGATGAGCTGGACGCGAAGATCGTCGAACTCGGTACAGAAAATGTCGCGGCCTTCGTCGCGGAGACGGTGGTGGGCGCCACCGCCGGCGCGGTGCCGCCCGTGGCCGACTACTTCCGCAAGATCCGCACGGTGTGCGACCGCCACGGCGTGCTGCTGCTGCTCGATGAGGTGATGTCCGGCATGGGGCGTACCGGCTACCTGTTCGCGTGCGAGGAAGATGGCGTGGTGCCAGACATGATCGCCATTGCCAAGGGCCTGGGCGGCGGGTATCAGCCGATCGGCGCGACGCTGGTGAATCGCCGCATTTACGACGCCATCACGACCGGCAGCGGCTTCTTCCAGCATGGCCACACTTACATTGGCCACGCGACGGCGTGCGCGGCGGCGCTCGAAGTGCAGAAGGTGATCGAGGAAGACAACCTGCTTGCCAACGTGCAGGTGCGTGGCGAACAACTGCGTGCGGCACTGCGTGCGCGCTTTGCCGACCACCCGCACGTGGGTGACGTACGCGGGCGCGGCTTGTTTGTTGGCGTGGAATTGGTGGCCGATCGCGCAACCAAGGCGCCGCTGGCACCTGCATGCAAGACGCACGCGCGCGTGAAGGCCGAAGCGATGCAGCGCGGCCTGATGGTGTATCCGATGGGCGGCACGATCGACGGCCAGCGCGGCGACCACATCCTGCTGGCGCCGCCGTTCATCGCCACCGCGCAGGACATCGACGCCATCGTCGAACGCCTGGGCGATGCGGTTGACGCCGCCACTGCCAAGGCGCAGGAGGCCGCATGGTGACCCGGCCCATCGCCATCGCCGTGGCACCCAACGGCGCGCGCAAGACGCACGCCGATCACCCCGCGCTGCCGATTACGCCCGACGAACTGGCCGCTTGCGCGCGCCAATGCGTAGATGCCGGCGCAGCGATGCTGCATCTGCATGTGCGCCGCCCAGACGGCACGCATAGCCTGGAGCCTGAGGACTACCGCCCGGCCATCGCCGCCGTGCAACGCGCCGTAGGCGACGCGCTGGTGATTCAGATCACCACCGAGGCCGTTGGCATCTACACGCCCGAACAGCAGATGGCATCGGTGCGCGCCCTGCAGCCAGAAGCAATCTCTGCCGCGCTGCGCGAGCTGGCGCCCGATGCCGCGCACGAGGCGGAGGCCGCGCGCTTTTTTGGTGAGCTTGCCGCAGCGCGCACGGCCATCCAGTACATCCTGTATTCCGCCGACGACGTGGTGCGCTACCGCGACCTGCGCGCACGCGGCGTGCTGCCCGACACGCCGCATTGGGTGCTCTTCGTGCTTGGCCGCTATAGCGCAGGCCAGCGCTCTGATCCGTCGGATCTGCTGCCCTTCCTGCAGGCGTGGGCTGAGGGCGGTGACATCACGGCAAACGTACCCTGGGCGATGTGCGCATTCGGCCCGCGTGAAGCCGAGTGCGCGCTCAGCGCGGCGCTGCTCGGCGGCCACGCGCGCCTGGGGTTCGAAAACAACATGGCGCTGCCAGACGGCAGCACGGCACCCGACAACGCGGCGCTCGTCACCAACCTGCGACGGCATCTCGACGCGCTGCATCGGCCGGTGGCCAGCGCCGCAGAGCTGCGCGGCTGGTTCGGCCGCTAAGACTCTCCGCACTCATCACCACGAAGCCAAAGCACAGACGGCCGCAACACAACAGGCCGCGCACCACAACCATTGGAGGAAGTATGCGTTTGACCACCCGCTGTATCCGATCCATCCCGCTGGCGCTGGCCAGCCTGCTCGCGATCAGCGCGCACGCGCAGGCCCTGGACGGCACGCTCAAGAAAATCCAGGACAGCAACACGATCCTGATCGGCGTGCGCGAGTCGTCGATTCCATTTTCTTACCGCGACAGCAAGAACGAGATTGTCGGTTTCTCGGCAGACCTGTGCGCCCGCGTGATCGATGCCGTCAAGAAGAAGACGGGCAAGCCCAATCTGGACATCAAGCAGATTCCGGTGACGTCGCAGAACCGGACATCGCTCGTGCAGAACGGCTCGGTGGATCTGGAGTGCGGCGTGACCACGCACCTGAAATCGCGCGAACAGCAGACGGCGTTTTCGACCACCTTCTTCATCGCCGGCACACGCTTGCTGACCAACGTGAAATCGGGCGTGAAGGATTTCCCCGATCTGGCGGGCAAGTCGGTCATCACCAACGCGGGCACCACGTCGGAGCGCATCCTGCGCAAGATGAACGACGAGAAGAAGATGAACATGAACGTGATCAGCGGGAAGGATTACGGTGAATCGTTCCTGACGCTGCAAAGCGGCCGCGTGGTGGCGTTCATGATGGACGACGTGCTGCTGGCCGGCGCGCGCACGCTGGCGCAGAAGCCCGATGACTGGGTCGTGACCGGCACGCCGCAGTCGTTCGAGGCCTACGGCTTCATGCTTCGCCGCGACGATCCGCAGTTCAAGAAGCTGGTGGACGACACCATGGTTGGCGTGATGAAGAGCGGCGAAATCAAGACGCTCTACGCCAAGTGGTTCGAAAAGCCCGTGCCGCCCAAGAACCTGAACTTCAACTTCCCGATGAACGATCAGTTGAAGGCGCTGTACGCCAATCCGAACGACACGCCGTTCGAGTGAACGGCGGCACGGCCGGCTTCTGGGGCCAACCTAGATGCCGGCCAGCGCGACAGCCTCGATGCGGGCCTGATGCACGGCTTGTTTGATCTGCGCCGGGTTGTCGGCATGGCGCTGGGCGACAGCGCCCGCGTCGATGGACGATGCAGCCGCCAGCGCGCGCAGCAGGCGTTCCGTCTGCGGATAGCTGCGATCTTCAAACCCGAGACGACCGCGCGCATCGGCCTCGCACGCCTGCAGGGCCTGACGGAAACGATCGGGCTTGCGCAACGCATCGCAACGCTCCAGCAGACGCACCAGCGCTGCGGCATCAAAGCCGTCACTGCGATGGATGTTGCCATGCTCGCGCGCAACCAACAGCGCCAGTTCACGGCACTCGGTGGGCACACGCAGGCGCTGGCACACCGCTTCGATCAGCGGCACGCTGCGCCCTTCATGGCCGATGTGGCGCGGCAGGATGTCCTCAGGCGTCGTGCCCTTGCCGAGATCGTGCACCAGCGCAGCGAAGCGTACCGGCAGCGGAGTCGCCATCGCTGCGGCCGTTTCGATCACCATCATGGTGTGCACGCCGGTATCGACTTCGGGGTGATAGTCGGCGCGCTGCGGCACGCCCCACAGCCGGTCAAGTTCCGGCAGCAGGCGCGCCAGCGCACCGCAGTCGCGCAGCACGGCAAACATGCGCTGCGGATGAGCCTCCATCAGGCCGCGGGCAATTTCCTGCCACACACGCTCGGCCACCAGCGCATCGACTTCGCCGGCCTGCACCATGCGCTGCATGAGCGCGTTGGTTTCGGGCGCGACATGAAAGTCGGCAAAGCGCGCAGCAAAGCGCGCCAGGCGCAGGATGCGCACCGGGTCTTCCATGAACGCATCGGACACATGCCGGAACGTGCGCGACGCCAGGTCAGCCTGCCCTCCATACGGATCGACGACGGGGCCCACCAGTGCGCCGTCTTCCGCCACGCGCTGCGCCATCGCGTTGATGGTCAGGTCGCGGCGGATGAGGTCGTCTTCGAGCGTGACATCCGGCGCGTAGTAGACCGAGAAACCCTTGTAGCCCGCAGCCGTCTTGCGCTCGGTGCGGGCGAGCGCGTATTCGGCATGCGTAACGGGATGCAGGAACACCGGGAAATCCTTGCCGACCGCTCGAAAGCCACGCGCCTCCATGGCTTCGGGCGTGGCCCCGACCACAACGTAGTCGCGGTCCTGCACGGGCAGCCCGAGCAGCGCGTCACGAATGGCGCCGCCTACGGCATACACATCCAGCCCGTGCGTGGCTGGATCGACGATGGCTTCAGTCTGCGCTGCGCGTTCCGTCATTGATTGGCGGCAACCAGCGTGTCTTCGTCCGGCGCGGTGCGATACGGCTCGTCGTCGGCGAGGAAGTCATGCTCGGCGCGCGCCCCGTCGATCCACTCCTGCATGGCGGGCAGATTGAGGATGTAGTCGGCGTAGGCCTTGGCGGCATCCGGCAGACGCACACCGTACGTAGCGAAGCGGCTGACCACCGGCGCATAGAACGCATCGGCCACCGTGAAGTGCCCGAACAGGAATGGGCCTTCTGCGGCGTACTTCTGGCGAAGCTCGGTCCACATGGCGGCAATGCGGTCGATGTCGCGCTGCACGGCCACGTTCCAGCCCATGCCGGGCAGCACCGCCGTCACGTTCATCGGCATGTTGTTGCGCAGGTTGTTGAAGCCGCTGTGCATTTCAGCGCAGATCGAGCGGGCGTGCGCGCGGGCTTTCGGGTCTTGCGGCCACAGTTGCGCGCGCGGAAAGCGCTCGGCCAGCGTCTCGCAGATGGCGAGCGAATCCCACACGTTCATGTCGCCGTCCACCAGCACGGGCACGCGGCCGGCGGGCGAATGACGTGCCACGTCGGCGGCAAAGGTCTCGCTCAGCAGGCGCACGCGGATCTCTTCGAACGGAATGCCGGCCTGCTTGGCGAGCAGCCACGGGCGTAGCGACCACGACGAATAGTTCTTGTTGCCGATGACCAGTTTCATGATTCCCGTCCTTGGAGAGTGCACAGCAATTGTTGTGGGAGCCCGCCAGCATCGCGCGGGAATGCCGGGGCGCTCTGGTTTTGTTGTATCGGAAACGGCGAGCGGCAGCGCGAGGGCGAGCGAACCATTCTAGCCTCGCGCTGCACCGCCACAAAACGAATCCGATTGGCCACGGTTGTGAAGCGGATTCACAAACGCGGCAAATCCTCCGCGTTTTCGTAGCGGCTAGCGATGGACCCGTGTGCGTGCGGCACGCAATCCGCGGTCCGGCCCCAAGCCGGCCAGGGCGGGCAGCATGACGGCCTCCATGCCGAGCGGATGGATGCCGAGTTCCGGCGCGACCGGTTCCATGCTGACGTTGTCCACGCGCATGGAGTCGAGGTTGTCCCGCGAGATGGGCGCCCCTGGCAGATGCTCCAGCAGCGCGGCCTGCATGCGGCCCAGGCCTTCAGGCAGTGGCACGATCCAGCGCGGGTGGCCGCTGGCACGTCCGGCAAAGCGCATCAGCTCCGCCAGGGTGTAGACGCGCGGCCCGACCAGCGGATAAGCGTGCCGGATCGTCGCGGGCTTTTTGAGCGCATTGATGAACGCTGCCGCCACGTCATCTACGTACACGGGTTGGAAACGCGCATCGGCACAGGCCAGCGGCACAAACGGCGCCATGCGCTGCATGCTCGCAAACAAGTTCAGGAAATGATCCTGCGGACCGAACACCACCGACGGGCGGAACACCGTCCAGTCCAGCTCGCTGTTCATGACCACGCGTTCGCCGTCGCCCTTGCTGCGCAGGTACATCGACGGGCCGGCCGGATCGGCACCCAGCGCACTCATGTGCAGCAGCCGGTTCACGCCATGGCGTCGGCATGCGGCGACGATGCGGCGGGGCAGGTCGACATGCACACGCTGGAAATTCGGCCCGTACGGCATCCCGCGCGCATCCTGCAGCACGCCAACGAGGTTGACGACGGCACAGTGCTCGCCGCCGCGCTCGGTGAGCGCCAGAAACAGCGCGTCGAGGGCATCGTCGGCGTAGATGTCGGCGTCCATCACGTCCACGCGCGGCAGCAGGGTGAGGTTGTGCGCGCGGGCGGATTCAGGATCGCGCGTGGGCACGATCATCCGGCCCTCGGGTAAGCCGGGCGCGGAAAACGTCTCCGTCACCAGCCGAGACAGCAACTGCGAGCCTATAAAACCGGTACCGCCAAAAACGAGCAGATTGGAGGGCTGCATGGAGGCATCTCCAAAACGGGAAAGGAGGCAACACCACAATACATCCCGAACGCGATGGCCCCCAAGGTATGTCGACGCGACGTGCAGCGCGCCACACTTCTGTGCGCTAGCCGGCGCACATGACCAAGAAAAACGCCCGCGTTGCGGCGGGCGTCGAATGACAGCGGGATGACGATCCGGTGCTTAGGGCAGGTCGTCCGGCGTAACGGATTCCGGCGCCACCTTGCCCAGGCGGTCCTTCAGCGACTGCGGGCGGCCGGTCAGCAACGCGCTGTAGTACGTCGCGTTCGACAGCACGTTTTTCACATACGTGCGGGTCTCGTTGAACGGAATCGTCTCGGCGAAGATCGCGCCTTCCACCGGCCGCGCGAGCGTCGAGCGCCAGCGTTTCGGACGGCCTGGGCCCGCGTTGTAGCCGGCGGTAGCCAGGGTGATCGAACTGTCCAGGTTGGTCAGGATCATCGACAGGTAGGCCGTACCCAGCAGCACGTTGGTATCGATGTCGCTCATCTGCGAAACGCGGAACGCCGGCAGGCCGATCTTCTTGGCAATGTGCTTGGCGGTTTCCGGCATCACCTGCATCAGGCCAGAGGCGCCCACCGACGAACGCGCGTCCATGATGAAGCGCGATTCCTGGCGGATCAGACCGTAGGCCCAGGCAATGTCCAAGCCCACGGCATCGGCGTTGCGCTGGACCACGCTGAGGTACGGCGTCGGGAAGCGCAGCGAGAAGTCGTGCTCGGTCTTGGTCTTGTCCGCGGAGTTGACGGTGCGATCGAGCAAGCCGAGCTTGCGGCCATATTCGGCCGCGGCGAGCAACTCGCGGTCGCTCATGTTGCGCAGCTCCCAGTTCCACTCGCGGTTGCCCTCGAAGCGCAGATTCAGGTCGTACAGCTTCTTGGCACGCCCAAAGCCCGGGTGGTTGCGGCCCATCACGTCGATCTCGGCGTCGGTCACGGTTGTGCGCGGCGGCACGGTGATGCGCTGGCCGAGTTCCTCTTGCGCCAGTTGGCCGTAGAAATTGAACTGGCCGGCAATCGACTGGAACTGTTGGCGAGCCTCGTCGTTCCGGTTGTCGGCCTTGAGCGCGCGGCCGTACCAGTACGTCCAGGCGGGATCACGATCGCGCAGGCTGGGGCGCATCTTCTCAATGGACTGGCGCACCATCTTCCAGTCACCCGCGCGCAGGGCGGCGCGAACACGCCACTCCTGCGAATCGTCCGAAAGGTAGGCATCGCCGCCGAGCGTCAGTTGGCGACGGTAGGCGTCCAGCGCATCGGGCGTCTGCTTCTTGGCGGCGTACTGGCCGATCACGCCCCAGCCCGCGCCTTGCTCTTCGCGCGACAGGCTGCCGCTTTGCGCCAGCAGATACGCCGTTGCCGGCGAAGGATCGTTGCGCGCCATGCGGGTCACGTTGGCCAGCGTGTCGTTGTCCACGCGATCACCGTCGGGCAGCACCGCCGCAATGCGCGATGCCTGCGTAACGAGGTTCTGCTCCAGCGAAAGCCGCGCCGCAAACGCCACATCTGCACGGGTGAACTGCTTGGACTGCGCCAGATAGCCGATCAGGTCGACGCAGCCTTCGCCATAGCCCTTGGGATCCGACAGCGTGTTGCGCGCGTCGGCGGCCACGTTCTGGCCCTTCATCGCGCGCGAGAGCAGCGCATAGCACTCGACCTGCGTGTCGTCCTTCAGCACGAAGTTGGGGTACTCCGCATCGAACGTGGCCCAGTCGCGCTTCTTGCCGAGCACGAGCAGCCAGTCGTTGCGCAGCCGGTCGGCAATCGCCTCGCCCTTGTAGCGCTGCAGGAACGAGCGGATCTCATCTTCCGGCGCATCGGTACGCGCATAGCCGCTGGCATCGAACAGCTGCGGCTTGATGCGGAAATACTGCACGTAAGACTGGATCGGGTAATCGGAGAGGCTGTCGGCCAGCTCCCAGCTGCGCGACACATCGTTGCGGCGGGCAGCGTTGCGCAGCTCGACAAACGCATCGTCCGGATTGGCCGGGATGCCCTGCGGCGCCTGGCGCTTTGCGGCCACCGCCAGCGGCGTCGGGCCGACCACGCTCATGCCGACCATGCCTGCAAAAGCCAGCGCTACCGCGCGATATACTGCCTTGGCCTTCAATGTCATCTCCTGCCCCATCCAATCACTGTTAGGTCCGCCGAATTATCCCATGTCAGCCTTAGCGCCAATTCACGCTCCAACTGCGCGGCCCGATCTTGGCACGGCGATGCTCGCCGAATACGTGTACGGCTGCGCTTCTCGCACCAACCTCGGCCCGCTCGCTACGGATCGTGAACCGGCGAGAGGCCACACCCAATGAGTACGCACGATCCGGCCAATCCCACCACGCCAATCGAATCGCGCCGCACGCTGCGCGCCATGTTGCTCGATGCACGCGCTGCGCTACCGGATCGCATTGCCCACGATGCTGCGCTGGCACATCACCTGGCTGAGTTGCTGAACGCACTGCCCGTCAAACGCCTAGCCGCCTACTGGCCAACGCAGGGAGAGTTCGATGCGTTGACCGTGCTGGACCATTGGCTGGCGGCCGACGCCACGCGCCATGCGCTGCTGCCCGTGGTGACTGACAAGTTTTCTCCCCTGCAGTTTCGGCGATGGACGCCCGATTGTGAAATGACGCCGGGCGCTTACAACATCCCCATCCCCCGCTCGGGTGAGATGGAAACGCCCGATGCCTTGCTGATCCCGTGCGTGGGCTTTGACGCGCAGCGCTATCGCATCGGCTACGGCGGCGGCTTCTACGACCGCACGCTGGCGGCGCTGCATGCCGCCGGACACCGCCCGCGCACGATTGGCGTGGCGTACGAGGTGAACCGCGTGGAATCCATCGCGCCGGAACCGCACGACATCGCGCTGGACTGCATCGTCACCGAGCGCGGCGCGTTTTAATCCTGCACAGGAAGCCCATGTCCCACACGCTGAAAACTGTTGCCGACCTCGAAGCCGTGTATGGCGCCCCGAACCCGCGCTCGCTGCTCAAGGAGATCGACCACCTGAACGCCGACTACCGCGCGTTCGTGGAGGCGTCGCCATTCATCGTGCTGTCATCGGTGGGCGCGCAGGGCACGGACGCTTCGCCAAAGGGCGATGCGCCGGGCTTCGTGCGCATCCTCAACGAACGCTTGCTGGCGATTCCCGATCGGCCTGGCAACAACCGCATCGACAACCTGCGCAACATCGTTGAAGACGGGCGCGTGTCGGTGCTCTTCATCGTGCCGGGTGTGGGTGAGACGTTGCGCGTGAACGGCACGGCCACCATCTCGGCGGATCCGGCATTGCTTGCGTCGTTTGCGGTGCAGGGCAAGCTTCCGCGCAGCGTGATCCTCGTGCAGGTGCAGACGGTCTACTTCCACTGCTCGAAGGCACTGGTGCGCTCAAAGCTGTGGGAGCGCGGCGCGCAGGACACCAAGCCGGCTGTGCCCACCGCAGGCCAGATCCTGCAGCACATCAGCGGCGGCGCATTTGATGGAGACGCCTACGATCGCGAGTTGCCGGAGCGGCTGAAGACAACGCTGTACTGAGCGTTCAGCGCTTGGCTGTCTTTTTTGCGGCGACCGTCTTGGTCGCCGTTGTCTTTGTTGCCTTGGTAGCTTTCGCCGTCTTTGCCGTGGCGCGCTTCGGCTTGGCCGCCTTGGCATTCGCGTCACGCAGCGCGGCTTCAATCGCCAGCCGTGCCCAGTCGCGCAATGGCTGCCCACCGTCCAGCGCCTCTGCCGGCGTGCTCAGATAACCCGTCATGCTTATGGTGCGGCCGTTGCGCTCGTAACTGAACGGCGTGCATTTTTCAGCGAGAAAACGTTCGCGCGTGAGGTCGTCAACGCGCAGGTAAGACGTGCCGCGCAGCACCAGAGCAAAGACAATGTCGTCGTAATACAGCGCCGCGCCGCTGAACATTCGGCGCGCGCGAATCTCACCGATTTGCGCGGCAAGCGGCCGGAGTTCGTCAAGCAACCAGGCGATCAGCGGATCGGGTGCGGCTGCCATGACGACCTCCTTTGCGGTGCGCTTTCTTCTTACAGACCCAGGCGCTGCCAGATGGCGCGCGTGGAGCCGGCGGCGTTGAGCGTGTAGAAATGCAGGCCCGGCGCGCCGCCTTGCAGCAGGCGGTCGCACATGGCCGTCACCACGTCCAGGCCAAAGGCGCGGATCGATTCACGATCGTCGCCAAAACCTTCCAAGCGCTTGGCGATCCAGCGCGGCACTTCCGCACCGCACATCTCGGAAAAGCGCATGAGCTGCGATGAATTCGTGATCGGCATGATGCCGGGCACGATCGGCACGTCCACGCCGAGCTTGCGTGCGTCGTCCACGAACTGGAAGTACGCGTCGGCGTTGAAGAAGTATTGCGTGATGGCGGAGTCCGCACCGGCCTTCACCTTGCGGGCGAAGTTTTCCAGATCGTGCCGCGCCGAGCGCGACTGCGGGTGGTATTCCGGATAGGCCGCCACTTCAATGTGGAAAGCCTCGCCGGTTTCCTGGCGGATGAACTCGACCAGCTCGTTGGCGAAGCGGAATTCACCGATCTCGCCCATGCCCGAGGGCATGTCGCCGCGCAACGCGACGATGCGGCGGATGCCGTGCTCGCGATACGTATTGAGAATGCCGCGAATGCTCTCGCGCGACGAACCCACGCACGACAGATGCGGCGCCGCTTCAATGCCTTCGCGCTGGATTTCCACCACGGCGTCGAGCGTGCCCTGTTGCGTGGTGCCGCCCGCGCCAAACGTCACGGAAATGAAGCGCGGCTTGAGCGGCGAGAGTTGCGCGCGCGTATTGCGCAGCTTCTCGGCGCCTTCCGCCGTCTTGGGCGGGAAGAATTCGAAACTGAATTGACGGTCTTGCATGACAGAAACCTTAAGCCTCGCGCAGCAACAGGCTCGAGAGCAGCCACGAGATCACGCTGTACAGGATGGAACCCAGCAGCGCGGCGCCAAAGCTGGCCACCTGAAAGCCCGCCAGCAGGTTGCCGACAAACAGGAACAGCAGCGCGTTGATGATGAAGATGAACAGCCCCAGCGTGAGCAGCGTCACCGGCAAGGTGAGGATCACCAGGATCGGGCGGATCAGCGTGTTGACCAGACCGAGCACCAGCGCCGCGATCAACGCGGAGCCGAAGCCGTTGACGTGGATGCCTTTGAGCAGATAGGCGACAAGAAGCAACGCCAGCGCGTTGATGACCCAGACAGCGAGCAGTCTCATGGAGGAGTCCTCGGTTGGAGAGCCGGCGGCGGGGAACGCCGCCGGCAGGTACGGCTTAGTAGCGGTAGTGGTCAGCCTTGTACGGGCCTTCCTTGCTCACGCCGATGTAGGCAGCTTGCTGGTCAGTCAGCTCGGTCAATTGCGCATTCAGCTTCTTCAGCTGCAGGCGCGCGACCTTCTCGTCCAGATGCTTGGGCAGCGTGTAGACGCCCACCGGGTACTTGTTCGAGCCCTTCACCGCTTCAGTCCACAGCTCAATCTGCGCGATGGTCTGGTTGGCGAACGAGCTGCTCATCACGTACGACGGGTGGCCCGTGGCGCAGCCCAGGTTCACCAGGCGGCCCTTGGCCAGGATGATGATCTTCTTGCCGTCCGGGAAGATCACGTGATCGACCTGCGGCTTGATCTCTTCCCACTGGTACTTCTCGACGGACGCGATATCGATCTCGTTGTCGAAGTGGCCGATGTTGCAGACGATGGCCTGGTCCTTCATCTTGGCCATGTGGTCGTGCGTGATGACGTGGTAGTTGCCCGTGCAGGTCACGAAGATGTCGCCGTGCTCGGCGGCGTAATCCATCGTCACCACGCGGTAGCCTTCCATGGCGGCCTGCAGCGCGCAGATCGGGTCGATTTCCGTCACCCACACTTGCGCCGACAGCGCGCGCAAGGCCTGGGCCGAGCCCTTGCCCACATCGCCGTAGCCGGCCACGATCGCCACCTTGCCGGCGATCATCACGTCGGTCGCGCGCTTGATGCCGTCGACCAGCGATTCACGGCAACCGTACAGGTTGTCGAACTTGCTCTTGGTGACCGAGTCGTTCACGTTGATGGCCGGGAAGCGCAGCTCGCCGCGCTGGGCCATCTGGTACAGGCGATGCACGCCCGTGGTGGTTTCTTCGGTCACGCCCTTGATGGCGTCGAGGTTGCGGCTGTAGAACGTGGCGTCCTTGGCCAGCTTTTCCTTGATGGCCGCGAACAGGAAGGTTTCTTCTTCGCTGCCCGGCTTGGCGATCACGGAGGCGTCCTTCTCAGCGCGGGCGCCCAGGTGCAGCAGCAGGGTTGCGTCGCCGCCGTCGTCCAGGATCATGTTCGGCGTGCCGCCGTCGGCCCATTCGAAGATGCGGTGGGTGAAGTCCCAGTATTCCTTGAGCGATTCGCCCTTGAACGCGAACACCGGCGTGCCCGATGCGGCAATCGCGGCGGCAGCGTGGTCCTGCGTCGAGAAGATATTGCATGAGGCCCAGCGCACGTCGGCGCCAAGTGCCTTGAGCGTCTCGATCAGCACGGCGGTCTGGATGGTCATGTGCAGCGAGCCGGCAATGCGCGCGCCCTTGAGCGGCTGGCTCGCGGCAAATTCGTCGCGAATCGCCATCAGGCCGGGCATTTCGGTCTCAGCAATGGCGATTTCCTTGCGGCCCCAGTCGGCCAGGCTGATGTCGGCAACGAGGTAATCGTGTTTCAGATCGGTGACAGCGTTCATTGGATCACTCCGGAAAAGAAGGGTGACCGCACGCGGGGAGATGACCACTGAGACGGGGCCCATGCTGGGGCCCCGGATAGATGCGTTCTCGCCATCGTGTCAGCCACGATACTGCGAGCGCCGTTTGAACTTCCGAGCCTGGCGGCCGCCCCGTCTGAACTTGGGCCGGTCGTTGCAACGCTCCTCGGAATGGGCTGGATTGTAGCGGATTTGGCCGGGATGCGACTACCGGATCAGCGGCCCCTGTTCCCGCGCAAAAGTGCGCATTCTGCCACTGCCATACGGTAAGCCTTGGGAAGGCTGAGATTCACCAACCAACCGGTGCGTTGGCAGGCTCTTTTGCCCAGTCAGCATAGTTAACAGAAGGCGTATCGATCTTGACTCGTCGCAGCAATACGTGTTCAGACCGGATATCGCTTGTTGGGTCGTAACCACTTTTGTGGATAAGACGGCCTTCTAAAGTGCTGCGTGAAATTTTCCCGTGGAACTCGAACACATCCCGGGCCGGCCGCCCTTGCGGGCCTGAATCTCGGGTGAATTCGAAGCCAGTCGAAAGCTTGGCAGCAAAGGTAAAAGTGCGAGTCGACAGATCGATCTTAGCGTTGTAGATAGGGCCACTGGGCGTCTCGATACCGGTTGAGACGTAGAACTTGCCGAATACGTGCGTTCCCTCCCGATAAAGGTCGACGGCATAGCCCTCGCTGTGGCGGTCACCAGTAGTCGCTGTAGTTTTCTGGTTAGAGAAATACCCCAGATGAGTGGAGGTTGGAGGCGTCGCAGAGCACGCCGCACTGATAAGAAGCAACGCAAGGAACAGAAGTCGACGCATATCAGTGTCCGTCTGTTGACCAATGAGGTTTGTCGGTTGCACCGCCAACGAATTTGATTACGCCGTAGCTGCGACCTACCTCCTTGAGTTTGGCGTTAACATTGAACATATTCCGTGCAGCCATCAGAGACATTTCGAGCGTTGCATGCACCCATTCGATGTTGACTTCATCCATTGGAGGGACGGACGACGGAGCCGTCCCATGGCCGATATTCGAGGACCAATGCATCAAGTACGCTCTCGGTGGCGGGGCGATTCCTTCACACAATTGCCCTGCCGGGGACCGTACCTGCCCGACCAGATGGACTACTAATTGTTGATCGCAATGACCTTAATGATCGTCTTGCCAGAGATTGGATCAACGATGCCGCTGATCCAAACTTCACCATTTCCTACCATCAAGCCTCGATAGCTGACAAACAGATCTTCGAATCGCTGCGTTTCGATGGCGTGCTTCACTTTGGCATCGAAGATCATGGGGTAGGCCTTCTTGAGCGCCGCTGGAGTACGGATGATGATTTCTCTCTTGGAGCTACCGGTACGTAACGGGTATCGGATGAGTTGGCTGAGCGTATCTCCATCATCATGCATTGTTGCAATTTTGAGGCAGTCAAAAAACATTTTCGCCTCCTCCAGATTGAGGCCGGCTTGTTCGCTCAGTGCGCTGCGGAATTCATTTTCTGCTGCCGGCGACGGGAAGGCGAGCGGAGTCACAGCCTGATAATCGGGTTCACTGGCAACCACGCTTCCGCAGTTCGCGTGTGCCATGGCAGACAGAAATGAAAATGCGACGATTGCAATGGCTGTCGAGATGCGTTTGAGTTTAGTGCGTAGAGTCATAGCTTCCACTCAAATACATGTCATGTTCCTGCTTCCGCCTTTTCACAAGACCGGAAATTCCACCATTTGTAATATCCAAGAACTCTTTTGCCGCATCCGCGTAGGCACCTGAATTGATCTTTCGACAAAGCCCGGGAGCAATCCTCGCAATTTCTCCTACGTTAAAAGCCAAGGAGCACAGAGCATCGAATTCTCGTTGGTATAGCGGAACGCGAATAGCCTTGCGAATGATCTTCTCATGCTTCACAGCATCTACGCTAAAGAAGGATTCCGCCTGCGCTCTTGATATAGTTGTTCCGCGTGGGATTCCGAGCGCTTCACACGGACGCTTTCCGTTGACTAGATGGCCCCAACCAACTGTGCAATAGCCGACGTCGTCATCATAGTAATTAAGCCTAAGTTTCTCCCAATCCTGAATAAAATTCGCCCCCTGCGACGATAGCCGCAGACAATCAATATGAAGCCTGTCCACGGATGCTGTCTGCATGGACCCTTCGTTTCCGTTCGTTGTACAGGTTGAAATCAACATGTACTTCTTCCGATCAACAAATTTTATCGAAATAGACCGTCATCATCGGATGTTTTCGACGTGACCAAGGTAAATGCGAATTTCTTGAACGCCATCCGTCCGAATACGTTCTGTTCGGCCAAGCAGATCGGTCGTCCCATGTTTGATCGCCCCGTTTGGCAGCCCGACTGTGTAATACGTATCTGACAGTACATTGCCTTGACGGTCTTTCAGTAGGTATTGCTCGTCGTAAATCGGTGACACCGCTGCGGTTGTCGGGACGCTAATTGCAAGATCAGAATTTGCTCGTTGGCGCTCTATTTCGCTACCACTTCCGTCCTCATACCAAGCTTCGCCTGCAAGCACTGCAACGATGCGCTTTGGATGCAGGCATTTGCACAGCACCTCGTCACCATCCAAAGCAACTTCGCCCATGAAATTCATCCGGCGGGGGCCACCCGCCTTGGTAATGATGCCGACGCTCTTGCACACCTCGCAGTAGGCTTGGCCGCCAATCAGGGCGACTTGGTGACCCGCATTTCCAAAGGTGCAGGCAGGCCCCGCATAGGGCAGGACCGTTCCGCCATTCAGAAGCGTGTCACCGACAACAGCAATTCTTCGCATCATGGTCCGACCTCCACCGTGCAGCATGGTCTCCATTCGTTCCACATAACGCATCTCTCCGTTTCGATTTGTCATTCGCCCCTATACATGCATCGACTCTGGCGATGCCAGCGGCTTCTATGAATTGTCTTGGGCAAATCGACTGATTTCGCGGAGTTGGCGAAATATGACAGCGGAGCACGTGGATCCCGTCGCTATAATCCCCACCGTCACCGCCTCAACGGTGACCGGGTTTCGCAGCCCATCTCCTCCTCTTTTTTCCCAGACGGACAGCCGCCTTTCGCGCGGCGTTTTCATGTCCGGTGCTTGTGCACGCCTATGCTTTTCATGGCGGGCCGGGCAGGGAGACCTTCGGGTCTGCCGGCAATGCTGGGATAGGAGGCCGGTCTGCGAACCCTGTCGTCAGGCCCGCCACCCTCGTTTCGCAGCGAGCGGCGAGCCTCCCTCTGCCTATCCCCGGAGGCCACATGGCTACCGCACTCGGCGGGCATCGCCCCGCGTCTTACCCTTCGCCGCCCCCTTGGCGCCGCATGCCTCCCACACAACCGGGAGGTGCCGCATGTCTTTGACCAAGAACCGCCTCTACCTCGACGGCGCAGTCTCAGCGCGCGCGTTTCTGTGCCGCACGCGCACCGATATGCGCACCCATGGCCAATGCAGGCTAGGCATGCTGCGCGAGCAGCTCACCTACTTCTCTGAACATGCGTATCCGCCGGCATTCGTGAAGGGCTTTGTCGATGCCATCGATGCGTATCTGTCGATGTCGCTCGGAGGGAGCGACGTCGATCCGCGCACTTGGGAAGTGTTGGCCGCAGTCGAACGACGGCAGGTGTGCGCCGCCTAGCAATTGACGAGCGTTTCCCCGGCGCCGACCGGGGAGATGTTCCCGGTTCAGCGGATACGGCCGCCACCACGGCAGTTCATTGCTCCAGCAGCATGTTCAGCATCCGTTGCGGATTCGCCAAAAAGTCCCGCGTGACCTGAAAGTGCTCGGTCTCCTCATAGGCGATGCGCCGAATGCCGTCCCCGTCACACTGATAAATCCACGCGTCGGGATAGGCCATCAAGATCGGCGAGTGCGTGGCGATCACGAACTGGCTTTCCGCCTGCACCAGGTCATGCAGGCGCGAGAGCACCGCCAGCTGCCGCTGCGGTGACAGCGCCGCCTCGGGTTCGTCGAGCAGGTACAGGCCGTTCGGGCCGAAGCGGTTCATCAACAGCGCCAGAAACGATTCCCCGTGCGATTGCGCATGCAGCGATCGGCCGCCGTAGGAATCGATCACGCGCCCGCCCAGGCCCGGCTCTTCGTCCATCTGCTGGATGTTGGTGGCCACGTTGAAGAAGCTCTCCGCGCGCAGGAAGAATTCGGTGCGCGGCTTGCGAAAGCCCCTGGCAATGCGCAGATGCGCGTGCAGCTCGGAGTGCGACGCGTGCGTGCTGAAGTTGAAGTTGCGCGAGCCGCCCTCGGCGTTGAAGCCGAGCGCCACGGCAATCGCCTCCATGAGCGTGGATTTGCCCGAGCCGTTTTCGCCGACGAGGAACGTGACATTGGGATGCAGCTCCAGCGTGTCGAGCGCGCGCACGGCGGGCAGGCTGAACGGATACGCATCGAACGCGGCAACGGTGTCGCGCCGCAGCGTGACGTGGCTGACGAACTGGCGGGTGAGCATGGGGCGGCGCAGGGCGAATCGCAGATGCCGCATCGTATCGCGCCGCATGCCGCCTCGCGAGCGGCCACCTGCTCAGGCAACGGAGCCGCTGTAACGCGCATCACGCGGCAGTGTCAATGCGCTGTCACACGCCAACCTTGCGATCCGGTTAGGAAGTGGCGCACCCGCATCACGGACATGCAACACGCGGCCACCAAAGTGCCGGGCATCGTTCAGGGAGCCAACGATGCACAACCATAAACTTACGAAGTACGCCGCCGCCGCGGCCGCTGCACTGGCCATGGCCGCGTGCGGCAGCGACGGCACGTCCACCTCCGGCAGCGCCACGCCGGACACCACTCCGCCCACCACCACGCCCGCCAAGAACGTCGTGTTCTTCCTGGGCGACGGCATGGGCATGACCACCATGACCGCCGCGCGCATCTACAAGGTGGGCGAAGACGGCGAACTGACCATGGACACGCTGCCGGAAACCGGCTTCGTGCGCACGTATTCGAACAACGCACAGGTGACCGACTCGGCGCCGTCGATGTCTGCCTACATGACCGGCGTGAAGATGAACAACGAGGTCATCTCGATGTCGCCGGACACGATGGCCTATGACGCGGGCGGCAAGGATTACCTCTCGGGCGCCGACAGCACCTGCCCCAGCGGCAACGGCAAGCCCGTCACGTCGCTGCTCGAACTGATGAAGGCCGCAGGCTACGGCACGGGCGTGGTCACCACCACGCGCATCACGCACGCCACGCCGGCCGCCACGTATTCGCACATCTGCCACCGCGACGGCGAGAACACCATCGCCGCGCAACTCACGCCGGCCGGCAAGGGCTTCAATGCCGCGCTGGGCGATGGCGTGGACGTCGTCTTCGGCGGCGGCCGCAAGCACTTCCAGCCGACCACCGCAGGCGGTGCGCGCACCGACGGCCGCGACCTGATCGCCGAACTCAAGGCCGGCGGCTACCGCTATGCCAGCAACAAGGCCGAATTCGACACGCTGCAAGCCACCGACGGCAAGGTCGTGGGCCTGTTCACCAGCAGCCACATGTCGTACGACCTGGATCGTGATCCGAGCAAGGAGCCGAGCCTGGGCGAGATGACGAACAAGGCCATCGACGTGCTGGCCGCCAAGAAGAAGGGCTTCTTCCTGATGGTGGAAGGCGGCCGTATCGACCACGCGCTGCACGAAACCACCGCCCGCAAGGCGCTGCAGGACACCGTGGCGTTCGACTCCGCCATCCGTGGCGCGATCGACAAGCTCAACACGATCGACCCGGGGTTGAAGAACACGCTGATCGTGGTGACCGCCGACCACGACCACACGCTGGTGCTCAACGGCTACGCCAAGCGCACGGGCCCGACCAGCGACAGCAACCCCGGCGTGCTGGGCCTGCTGAAGAACTATGTGACCGGCGCCAACGCCACCGACACCGGCGGCAACCCGTTCACGATCATCGGCTTCGGCACCGGCGAGAACCGCCCGGCCACGCGCGGCGCACTGACGGATGCCGCCGTGTACGACAAGACGTATCACCAGGAAGCCGTGATCCCGGTTGCACCGGGCGGCGAAACGCACGGCGGCACCGATGTCTTCATCGGCGCACGCGGCCTGGGTGCCGAGCGCTTTACCGGCACGATGGACAACACCGAGGTCTTCGGCCTCATCAAGCAGGCCGTGGGTCTGTAAGCGGGAGAGGGCACATCATGAACACGCAATCGAACCGTATCCTGCGCGCCACGCTGCTGGCGCTGGCAGCCGGTGCCTGCGCCCAAGCGCACGCCGCCGGTGAAGCCAAGAACGTGATCTTCTTCCTGGGCGACGGCATGGGCCCGACCACCGTCACCGCCACGCGCATCTACAAGGTGGGCGAGGCGGGCCGCCTGACGATGGAATCGCTCAAGCGCACGGCGCGCATCAAGACGTACTCCAACGATGCGCAGACCACTGACAGCGCCCCGTCGATGTCGGCGTACATGACCGGCGTGAAGATGAACAACGAAGTCATCTCCATGTCGGCCGATACCAAGGCCAGCGATGCCACCGGCAAGGGCTACGTGAGCGGTGCAGACAGCACGTGCCCCGCCAACAACGGCACGCCTGCCGTCACGCTGCTGGAACTGGCCAAGGCTGCCGGCAAGTCGGTGGGCGCGGTGACGACCACGCGCGTGACGCACGCCACGCCGGCCGCCACCTACTCGCACGTCTGCCACCGCGACGGCGAGAACACCATCGCCGCGCAAGGCACGCCGGGCAACACGCTGTACAACGCCGCGCTCAAGGATGGCCTGGACGTGCTGCTCGGCGGCGGCCGCCGTCACTACCTGCCGCAAGGCACGGCGGGCAGCAAGCGCACCGACACGACCGACCTGACCGCCCAGTTCCAGACCGCCGGCTACAGCTACGTGACCACCGGCACGCAGCTCACCGCAGTCAACCCGGCCACGACCAACAAGCTGCTCGGCCTGTTCAACCTGGACCACATGAACTACGAGCTGGACCGCAAGAAGAACAATGTGGACGAGCCCAGCCTGGCGGACATGACCGAGAAGGCCATCCGCGTGCTGCAGAAGAATGGCAAGGGCTATTTCCTGATGGTAGAAGGCGGCCGTATCGACCACGCGCTGCACGGCACCAACGCCAAGCGCGCGCTGGAAGATGCCGGCGCGTTTGACGAAGCCATCAAGCGCGCGCTGGGCACGGCAGATCTGTCGAACACGCTGATCGTCGTGACGGCCGACCACGACCACACGATGACGATCAACGGCTACCCGCGCAAGGGCAACCCGATCCTGGGCGTGTCGAACGACATCAAGACCGGCCAGCCGCAACTGGCCGCCGACGGCCTGCCGTACACCACGCTGGTGTTCGGCAACGGCGGCACGACACGCAAGGCCACACGCGACAACGTGGCCTCGGTCGACACGGCTGCAGACGATTACCTGCAGGAAGTGGGGGTGCAGCTCGGCACGCCTGGTTCGGAAACGCACGGCGGCGGGGATGTGATGCTGTTCTCCTCTGGTCCGGGCAGCGCACCGCTGAAGGGCACGCTGGACAACACGAAAGTGTTCGGCGTGGTCAAGACGGCCATGGGCCTCTGATTCCTGCGTTTCCATTGATGCGCATGCCGAGGCAATCGGCATGCGCTTTTTTCGCTTCCGCCTGACCGAATTCGTATGACCCGATCTGCCCGCATTCTGTTTTCGTTCGCCTTCGCCGCGCTCGCTGCCACGGCACATGCCGCCGGCCCGGCTTCGTCCAACCCGCTGACCGCCCTGCGCGTCGAACACCAGATGTCGTCGCTCGGCACCGACGGCATCCAGCGCGACGTCCGCTTTGCCGAGCGCGTCTACCGCCAGGGCGACCGCGTCTGGATCGCACGCGAGCTGCCGCCCGCTTCGGCGCACGCCGAGCACGACCACGCCAACGCCCACGCCGGCCACAAGCACGCCGATACCGACACCGCGCCGCGCTGGATCGAACGCGACGCCAAGGGCGCGCTGACCGTGCGCGTGGTCAGCGAATCTCAGCAGAAGAACTACGCCGTGGAACCTGCCGAATATTCCAACATCGGCTTCGACGGCTCGTGGGCGACGGCGTATCACTTGCTCGACCCCGCCGCGCTCAAGGGCATGCGCGCCGAAGGCCCGGTACGCAATGGCGTGCAGACCTACCGCTCGACGCAGGGCGAGCGCACCGTCACCGTCGATTGGGACGTGGCCGGCCAATACCCGCGTCGCGTGGAATCGCGCAACGCCACCGGCACCCAACGCAAGCTCACGCGCGTGACGGCGTTGCCGGCGCCCGCCGCCGCGCCGTGGGAACGCGCCCAACGCTACGCCGCTGCTGATTACACCGACCTCATGGACTGACGCGCCGCCGTCTGCAGCCGGAGCGCCAGGCAAAAAGCCTCGCGCTCCACGCCCGGACAGCCGATCGCGGGGGTCCAAGGCCCGTGCTCCGCTCTCCGAGCTTCAAATTTTCGACCTCGGAGGGCGGCCTTCCACGGTCCAATGCTCACGCACCGGCCTTGGAGGGTGGCGTGCCGGGCCCCGAGGCCCACGCGCGGCTCTCAACGAGCCAACAACATGGTGCTTTGACAGCGGAGCGCCGGCCTCCGAGCCCCGCGTTCGACCCTCAGGCGGTGGCGCTCCATGGTTTGAGCCTCGTGATCGGGGGTAAAAGCGTCGCGCTCCACGGTCCGAGGCTCGCATTCGGGCCGGAAACGATCGCTCCTGACGGTTTGAGCCTCGCGCGCGAGCCAAAAACCGTCACGCTCCACGGTTTTTGCTTCGCTCTTGGGCCTGAAACCGTCGCCTTCCGGGGTCAGAGGCTGGCGCGTCGATCCGGCCGCGATAGCGCTATAGTGCGAAACACCCCCCACACATTCGCACGACATGACGATCACCGACCCGACCCTCGCTGCGTTTGCCGCTCCTGCCTCGCACGTGCCGCGCGTGCTCACCATTGCCGGTTCGGACAGCGGCGGCGGTGCGGGCATCCAGGCTGACCTGAAGACGTTTGCCGCGCTCGGCTGCTACGGCATGTCGGCCATCACGGCCATCACCGCGCAGAACACGCTGGGCGTGACGGCGGTGGAGTCGCTCACGCCCGACATCGTCGCCGCGCAGATCGACGCCGTGGCAAGCGACATTGGCGTCGATGCGGCCAAGACAGGCATGCTCGGTACGCCGCAGGTGGTGGAGGCCATCGTGTCGGCCCTGGAGCGTCACCCGATCGCCAACCTCGTCGTCGATCCGGTCATGGTCAGCACCAGCGGCGCAGCGCTCGGCAGCGACGCCACGGTGCAAGCCATGGCGAAATGGCTCTTCCCGCGCGCGTTGCTCGTCACGCCGAACCTGCCCGAGGCGAGCGCGCTGCTCGGCCGCGAGGTGCGCACCGCCGACGACATGCTGCCCGCCGCGCGCGACCTGCTGGCGCTTGGGCCGCGCGCCGTGCTGCTCAAGGGCGGGCATCTGGCCGCCACGTCCAACGCCGGTGAAGACGGCGTGCTGCAAGACGTGCTCGTCACCGCCGATGGCACCGAGCGCATTTACGCCCATACCTATATCGACACGCCGCACACGCACGGCACCGGCTGCACGCTGTCCGCCGCCATTGCCGCCCACCTGGCACGTGGCGATGCGCTGGAGGTCGCCATCGAAGCCTCGCTCGATTACCTGCTGCACGCCATCGGTGCCGGCCGCCACCTGGCGCTTGGGCGTGGCGCCGGTCCGTTGAATCACGGGTTCGCACCGCGGCCCCTCGCAGCGCCGCGTTCGCTCGAAGTGGATGTCGAGGAAGACTGATCAGGGAGCTGCCATGAAACGCCTGCCGATCATGCTGGTTCGCCGCCTTCCGGTGGCTGCGCTGTGCGCGCTGCTCGGTGCCTGTAACGGCTACATCAGCCTGGGCTCGCCCATCGGCAGCGTCTTCTCGATTGGCGGGACGTTATCCGGGCTGCCCGGGGGCCAGTCGATCGTGTTGCTCAACAACGGCCGCGATTCGCTCACGCTGGCGGCCAACGGCCCGTTCGTGTTTGGGGGGTTGGTGCCGTTCGACGACAGCTACCTGGTGACGATCAGCACGCAGCCCGCATCGGCCAACTGCGTGGTGACCAATGCCAGCGGCACGGTCAATGGTGATGTGAACAATGTGCAGGTGACGTGCCAGCCTCGCTAGGCCATTACCCGGGGCAAAGAAAAAGCGCGGCTCTCGTCCGCGCTTTTTTATTTGCTACGTCGATATTCAAGCCGATGCCGCTGCCTGCTCCTTCGTCCACTTCTCCATGCGCTTGGCCATCTCGTCGGGCGCCACGTCTTCCACATGCGTGGACACGGTCCACACGTGGCCGAACGGGTCCTTGAGCGTGCCGGAGCGGTCACCGTAGAACTGGTCCACCACGGGGCGCACTTCCGTGCCGCCGGCCTTCAGCGCATTGGCAAACACGGTGTCGACGTTGGGTACGTAGATCATCATGCCGACCGACGTGCTCTGCAGCGTGTCGGGGCTGGCGCAGATCATGTTCGGCATTTCGTCCGCCAGCATGATGGGTGAATTGCCGATGCGGATTTCAGCGTGCGCGATGGTGCCGTTGGGGCCGTTCATGCGCATGATCTCGGTGGCGCCGAAGGCCTGCTTGTAGAAGTCGATGGCGCGCGCGGCGCCTTTGATGCTCAGGTACGGGGTGACGCTGTGGTAACCCTCGGGGATGGGCTGGACCGCCATGTCTTGTCTCCTGCAGCGTGTGTTGGAAAGCCGCTGCGGCAACAACCGCAGCGGCGCACGAACAGGATAGGTCAGCGAAAACCCGGGTGGGCGGCGCAAGCGCGCGGACGTGCGGCTGACGATGCTTACGCGCGCACGTGCGCCGCGAACGTCGCTTGCAATGCGTCCACCGCCGCCGGCACATCGGCCGCCTGGGTGATGGCGCGCACCACGGCCACGCTACCCACGCCGGATTCCAGCACGCGCGGCATCGCTGCCAGATCAATGCCGCCAATGGCAACCAGCGGCGGAGCCGGCACGCGCGTGCGCATGGCCGCCGCGTAGGCGAACAAGCGGCCGAGGCCCTGCGGCACGGTCGGCATGGTCTTGGTGGGCGTGGCGAACACGGCGCCCAGTGCGAGGTAGCTCGGGTTCAACGGTGCGACGCGCAGCATTTCGGCAAAGCCGTGCGTGCTGATGCCAAGGCGCAAACCGGCCGAGCGGATCGCCACCAGGTCGGCATCGTCGATGTCTTCCTGGCCGAGGTGAATGCCGTAGATGCCGCTATTGGGCACCTGCGCGTGCACGTCCAGCGTGACTTGCCAGTGGTCGTTGATGAACAGGCGCGTGGCGCTGCCGCGTGCTGCGGCTTCTGCGCGGCGCACCTGGTCGACCACGGCCTGCGCGTCGTCCGACTTGAAGCGCAACTGCACCGTCGGCACCTTGAGCGCGACGAGGCGCGCGACCCAGTCCGCATCCGGCACGACGGCGTAGACGCCGAGTTGCGTCGGGCACGGCGCAAAGGCAAGGTCTGCTGCGGTGGGGCACGGCAACGCTGGTTCGAGCACGCGGGGCAGGGCATCGAATTGCGTGGGCCACGCGAGGGCATCGGCATTCGCTTCGGCGATCCACGCGCGCGCCACGCACAGCGCATCGCGCGGCTCGAATGCCAGCGCGAGCGCCGCACCGAACACGGCGACAAAGCGCGCATCAAGCGCATCGCCTGCTGCTGCAGAGGTGAAGCGATACGTGCCGAGGCGATCATGCACGGTGTCGATGCGCTGATCGCCTTCCACTGCCGTCAGCACAACGGCCGCACCAACGGAGCGAGCGCGTTCGGCCTGCGCGGCATCGGTGGTCAGCAGAACAGTGTTGGGAGTAGTGGCTTCGTCAGCACGGTCGGTCACGCTCCACGCGTGCGGCGCGCGGCCGAAGGCTTCGGTATGGCGATCGATGATCCGTGCGGCAAGCGCAGCCGCTTCCGGCCACGTGGCGGAGAAACGCAAGGCGGACAGGCTCATGCGCTCTTCTCTTCCGCATGCCAGAACGGCAAACCCACAACCGGCGTGCTCGCCTGCGCGACATCACGCTCGGGCATCGGGCCGGACAGGCGCGCGAGGCGACCGGCCTGCGTGGCCATCGCAAACGCGTGCGCCATCGCCACCGGGTCGCCCGCTTGCGCGACGGCGGTGTTCAGCAGCACGGCGTCGTAGCCCCATTCCATGACCTGCGTGGCGTGCGACGGCACACCCAGGCCCGCATCGACGATGAGCGGTACGTTGGGCAGGCGCTCGCGCAGCAGGCGCAGGCCGTATGGGTTGGTGGGCCCGCGGCCGGTGCCGATGGGCGCGGCCCACGGCATCAGCGCCTGACAGCCGACGTCGAGCAGGCGGCGGCACAGCACGAGGTCTTCGGTGCAGTACGGCAGCACCTTGAAGCCATCTTTGATGAGACGTTCGGCCGCGGCCGGCAGCGCGAGCGTATCGGGCTGCAGCGTGTAGTCGTCGCCGATGACTTCGAGCTTGATCCAATCCGTCTCGAACACTTCGCGCGACATCTGCGCGAGGGTGTAGGCCTCGTCGGCGGAATAGCAACCTGCGGTGTTGGGCAGCACAGGCACACCGAGTTCGCGCAGCATCTTCCAGAAGCCGGCACCGCCCTCGGGCGAGCCCGCGCTCTGGCGGCGCAGCGCCACCGTCAGCATGGCGGGGTTGGACACGCGCACCGCGTCTTCCAGCGCTTGCGGCGACGGATACCGCGCGGTGCCGAGCAGCAGGCGCGAGGCGAAGGTCTCGTCGTAGAGGCGCAGCGGGTCCGCCACGGCGGAAAGGTTCGTAGTGGTCATCGAAGACTCCTAGCCGCCCACAACGGGCTGCACGAGTGCAATGCGGTCGCCCGCGTTGAGCGCGTGCTGAGCATGGCGCGCCTTGGGCACAAAGTCGCCATTCACCGATGCGGCAAACGGCGGCGCAATTTGCAATTGCGGCGCAGCAGCACCAATGGCATCGGCCAGCGTGCTGCCCGCAGGCAGCGCGAGCGACAGGTCGTTGAGGGTGACGTTCAGCGTCATGACAAAACAGGTTCGGGGGATGCGGCGGCGAACAGCGCGGGCCATTCGCAGTCGTCCGTATCGAAGGCACAGCCGTCCAGCACGTCGCACGCCGCGGCAACCGCGGCTTGGGTGACGGCGGGCGCAATCATGTAGCCGTGCCGGTACAGGCCATTGACCGACAACGTGCCAGCGCCATCCCAGCGGATGGCCGGACGGTGGTCGGGCAGCGTCGGCCGGCACTGCGTGTTCAGCTCGAGCACGCGCGCCTCGCCAAACGCGGGGTGCACAGCGTAGGCAGCAGAGAGCAATTCCAGCGTGGAACGCACGCTGGCCGGCGACATGTCGTCGGATTCCAGCTCGGTCGCACCGATCACGTACACGTTGCCCGGCTTGGGCGCGATGTACAGCGGGTAGCGCGGATGCAGCATGCGCACCGGCCGCGTGAGCGACACATCCGGCGCATGAATGCGCGCCACCTCGCCACGCAGGCCACGCAGGCGTGGCCACTGCGGCTTGGCACCGAGCCCACGGCAATCGAGCACGAGGCGCGCACCCAGCCCCGCAGCAGCGAGCGCATCTGGGCTCGGATCAGCCACTTCCGTGTTCCAGCGCAATTGCACGCCCAGCGCTTCCAGCTCGGTCGCCAGCGCATCCAAAACGCCGCGCGGGTCAAGCTGACCTTCGCCTGCCAGATACAGCCCCTGCGTGAAGCGTTGCGCGAGCAGCGGCTCGAGCTGGGCGATGCCGGATGCGTCTACCGCACGCAGATCGGCGGCCACGCGCTCGGGCGGCGCGGCATTGCGCACGTGGTTGGCAAACAGCGATGCCTCACCGCGGTCTGCCGCATGCCACACGACGAGCGTGCCGGCCTCCTGGAAGAACACCGGCGTGCGCAGCTTGGGCAACCAATCGCGCCACAGCGCCAGGCTTGCCAACCCCAAGTCCACGACAAAACGATCGGCCACGGCGGCTTCGGCCAGCGGTGCCAGCATGGCCGCGGCGACGTAGGCAGCAGCACCGCTGCCGTCGCGCGCGCCGCGCTCCACCACGGCAATGCGCGCGGGCGGCACCCCCGTCTGCGCGAGCTGCCATGCACACAGGCGGCCAGCAAGGCCGCCGCCGAGGATCGTTACGTCGAATGAAGTTGAGGTTGGCATTGCACCGGTTGTGGTTAGCTGTAGATCTTGCTGCCGCTCTTGCGGAACTCGATCGACTTCTCTTCCATGCCCGCAGTTGGGTTAACTGCTGCGGATGTGGCGTTGGAATCGAGCGATGCCGCGTAGTCGCGCACTTCCTGCGTGATCTTCATCGAGCAGAACTTCGGACCGCACATCGAACAGAAGTGCGCGATCTTGGCGCCCTCGGCCGGCAGCGTTTCATCGTGGAAGGCACGTGCCTTCTCCGGATCGAGGCCGAGGTTGAACTGGTCTTCCCAGCGGAATTCAAAGCGTGCCTTCGACAGCGCGTTGTCACGCAGCTGCGCGCCCGGCCAGCCCTTGGCAAGGTCCGCTGCATGCGCGGCGATCTTGTAGGTGATGATGCCTTCGCGCACGTCTTCCTTGTCCGGCAGGCCCAGGTGTTCCTTGGGCGTGACGTAGCAGAGCATGGCGGTGCCGTACCAGCCGATGTTGGCCGCGCCGATGCCGCTGGTGATGTGGTCGTAGCCCGGGGCGATGTCGGTCACCAGCGGGCCCAGCGTGTAGAACGGGGCTTCGAAGCAGTGCTTCAGCTCTTCGTCCATGTTGGCCTGCACGCGCTGCAGCGGCACGTGGCCCGGGCCTTCGATCATGACCTGCACGTCGTGCTCCCACGCCTTCTTGGTCAGTTCGCCCAGCGTGTGCAGCTCGCCGAATTGCGCGGCGTCGTTCGAGTCGGCAATGCAGCCGGGGCGCAAGCCATCGCCCAGGCTGAACGACACGTCGTACGCCTTCATGATTTCGCAGATCTCGTCGAAGTGCGTGTACAGGAAGTTTTCCTTGTGATGCGCCAAGCACCACTTGGCCATGATCGAGCCGCCGCGCGAGACGATGCCCGTGATGCGGTCAGCGGTGAGCGGCACGTAACGCAGCAGCACGCCCGCGTGGATGGTGAAGTAGTCGACGCCCTGCTCGGCCTGCTCGATCAGCGTGTCGCGGAACATCTCCCACGTCAGGTCTTCAGCCACGCCGCCGGTCTTGTCCAGCGCCTGGTAAATGGGCACCGTGCCGATGGGCACCGGCGAGTTGCGCAGGATCCATTCGCGCGTCTCGTGAATGTGCTTGCCGGTGGACAAGTCCATGATCGTGTCGGCGCCCCAGCGGATCGCCCACACCATCTTTTCCACTTCCTCGGCCAGCGACGACGTCACCGCCGAGTTGCCGAGGTTGCCGTTGATCTTCACGCGGAAGTTGCGGCCGATGGCCATCGGCTCCAGCTCGGTGTGGTTGATGTTGGCGGGGATGATCGCGCGGCCGGCAGCGATTTCCGCACGCACGAATTCCGGCGTGATGTCTTCCGGGCGCTGCGGCAGGTTCGCGCCGTACGAGAAACCCGGATGCTGCTTGAGCAATTGGCGGTATTCGGGCTTGTCTTGCAGCGCCTGCAGGTTCAGCGATTCGCGCAACGCGACGTATTCCATTTCCGGCGTGATGATGCCGCGGCGCGCGTAGTGCATCTGGCTCACGTTGGCGCCGGCCTTGGCGCGGCGCGGCTTAGAGATGTGCGAGAAGCGCAGGTGGGCCGTGGCCGGGTCGTTGGCGCGCGTCTGGCCGTATTCGGACGACAGGCCCGAGAGGATTTCCGTATCGCCGCGCTCGTCGATCCACTTGGCGCGCAGCGGGGCGAGGCCCGCCTTCAGGTCGATGTGCACGTCCGGGTCGGAGTACGGGCCCGAGGTGTCGTACACCGGCACCGGCGGGTTCAGCATCTCGCCCTTGTCGGTGCGCGTGGCGGTCTGCTTGATGGTGCGCATCGGCACGCGGATGTCCGGGCGGCTGCCGACGATGTAGGTCTTGCTGGAGGCCGGATAGGCGAACTTCTGGTCGAGCTCGGACTGCAGCGAGTCGAACGATGCGGCGGGGGCGTTTTTGGCTTGGGGCATGGTCTCGTCCTAGATTCTGTGGCCTGGTGGAGCAGGCAGTGGACGAAACCGGGAGAGGTGGCGTGGCCAGAAGAACTGAGGGGGTGGCTGCCAGAGACTACGCGGTGTTCTGAAACTTCCCACGCCGGTACGAACCGGATCGGGTGCGAAGGGACTCTCTCAGCCGCACGGCCCATCCGTACGGCACCCCTGTTTCATCCAACGAGGCTGAATTTAAGCACAGGGCTGCCGGCGTTGCCAGCACGAAAACCCTTGAGGTGACGGTTGGCCGGTCATTTCAGTCCAAACCGCCACGCAATGTGCGGCGGCGCGCACCGGCACCGCCCGCCTTGATCTTGCGCAACCCCGCCGCGTTTCACCTATGCGACGCTCAATCCCTTTTCTATTGCATTGCGGCACGGCCGCTGGGAGTTGTCATGCTGGAGCGTCGGTTCACACTCGCGGGGCGCAGCCTCGTACCCATCGTGCAGGGCGGGATGGGCGTGGGTATTTCGGCGCACCGGCTGGCCGGCGCCGTGGCGCGCGAAGGCGGCGTCGGCACCATCGCCAGCATCGACCTGCGCCATCACCATGCAGACCTCGTCGCCGCCACCGAGAAGTCGCGCGACAAGGACGCCATCAACGCCGCCAACCTCGTCGCGCTGGACCGCGAGATTCGCGCCGCGCGTGAAGGCAGCCAGGGCAACGGCATGATCGCCGTGAACGTGATGAAGGCGGTGGAATCGCACCCGGCGCTGGTGCGTCAGGCGTGCGAAAGCGGCGCGGATGCGATCGTCATGGGCGCGGGGCTTCCGCTGGACCTGCCCGAGATGACGGCAGAGCACCCGAAAGTCGCGCTCATCCCGATTCTTTCCGACTCGCGCGGCGTCGGCGTCGTACTCAAGCGGTGGATGAAGAAGTCTCGGTTGCCGGATGCGTTGGTGATCGAGCATCCGACGCACGCCGGCGGACACCTGGGCGCAGCCCGCATTGAGGATTTGCGCGACGAGCGCTTTTCGTTTGCGCGCGTGCTGGACGAATGCCGAGAGTTGTTCATCAAGCTGGGGCTGGCTGCGGAACAGATTCCGATCATCCTGGCGGGCGGCATCGACTCGCATGCCAAGGTGAAGCACTGGCTCGACAAGGGCGCCGCTGCGGTGCAGCTCGGCACTGCGTTTGCGGTCACGGAAGAGGGCGATGCGCACGTGCGCTTCAAGCGCGTGCTGACGGGCGCGGAGCAAGGCGATATCGGCGAGTTCGTCAGCGTGGCTGGCTTGCCGGCGCGGGCAGTGATGACGCCTTGGCTGTCGCGTTATCTGTCACGCGAAAGCGCGCTGCAGGCCAAGGCCAAGGTGCGGGATTGCCTGCAGGGGTTCGATTGCCTGCAGACGTGCGGGCTGCGGGATGGCATCGGCAAGGTGGGGCAGTTCTGCATTGACCTGAAGCTGGCGCAGGCGCTGCGTGGGGATGTGGAGCGCGGGTTGTTCTTCCGTGGTGCGGGGAAGCTGCCGTTTGGCGAGGCGATTCGGCCGGTGAAGGAGTTGATGCATTACTTGCTGACCGGAGAAAAACCGGCGGCATCCTCGACGGCTACCTGATGCGCTGACATCGCGTCCGAAAAAAAAGCCAGCCCGAAGGCTGGCTTTTTGTTGGGCGCTGACCGCTTGTTGCGTCAGAACGGTGCAGCGAACGTCAACCGAACCCCCTGCTGCAAACCGCCCATCCCGGCCATCACGCTGTAGTCCAGCCCAAACGTGAGCGGCCCGGTGCGGAACTTCGTTCCCAGCCCGATCTGCATGCGATCGCGCCCAAACGGCGTACCCGGCACGTAATAAGCAGGGCCCGCCGAGGCCAGATCGGCATACGCCAACCCTGCATTGCTCTGCCCATTGAAGTCGTGCTGGTACTCCACCCGTGCGAACGGCAGGAACGTGCCCCACTTGGTCTTCTGCGTGTATTCCGCACGCAGGCCGAGCGTGCCGGATACCGTCGTCACCGTCTGGTCGAAATACGTCAGCGCGTTGATGCCGGCGCCTGATTCGGTGAACTGATCCAGCGTCGATTGCGAGACCGAGAGGCGCCCGTAAGGCGAGATCAGCCAGGTGCGATCGCGATGCTCATAGCCGGCCGATACGGACGCGAACACTTGCTTGCCGTTGCGCTTGCCGGTGGCGAAGTCGTTGGAGTCCGTCACCCAGCGGCGCGAGTCGAAGCTGAGCGTGCCGAAGCCGGCCACACCATCGACGAACAACGAAGGTAGCGGGCGATAGCTGCCGTAGAGCGCAAGGCTATAGCTGTCGCCCGTGCTCTTGGTGCCCGCGTTGCCGATGTCGGTGGAGTCGCGCCCGTAGCCGAAACCGCCCCCGATCGAGAGCTGATCCGACACACGGTAATCCGCGCCGGCCGTCACGCCGCCCGTGGTGAAGCGGAAGCCGGAGCGTTGCGTGCCGGCGTTGGCGAAACCGAAGTCCAGCGTACCCGCGCTCCAGAACGCGAGGTTCGGGTCGGTGTTGTCCGGGCCCGCGCCGGCCGCATCAGCTCCGGGCAGGTCGGGGCCTGCATCGGCGTTCGACTTGTCGGCGTTGCCGCTGGCTGCATCGATGGTGCGCTTGCCGCGCGCGAATGGCCGCACGCCCTGGCCCTCACCGCGCATGCAAGCATCGTGCGCGGAAATGCCGACCACATCCTGGCAACGCGCCTGCATGTCTACGCGCTGGCCCGGCATGGCGACTGTCAGACCGTTGCCTGACGGTGCCCGACCGGTGCCATGCAGCGCTTCCAGGCGACGGTTGTAGTTGTCGATCTGCGTGGTGGCAAAACGGCGCGCGGCCTGGACTTGCGCGTTGATCAGACCTGCCACATCCGGGTCGGCCGAGGGGTCCTTGCGCGGCGCAACGCTCACCTGCACCGTTGCCGGTGCAGAGGTGGCAAACGCGTTGGACAGCGTGTACGTCAGCACGGCCTGGCCGCTGTAGGTGCCCGACGGGGTGAAGTTCAGCACGTACGTCGATGCCGCCGCAGCCTGCGGCTTCAGGCCGGCCGGTGTCTGCACGGCCTTCTGCACGATCGTGGCCGTACCGGCGTTGGCTGGCACCACCGACACCAGCGTCGCGCCCGTGAAGGGGCCGCCCGTGGCACCTTCGGTCAGGTCCACGCTCACCGCCTGACCCGACGACGTGATGGCCTGTTTCTGCGCCACGGCAATCGGCACGGCGTTCACATTGACCGTCACCGGAATCGGCGCGGATGTGCCAGCCGTGTTGATCAGCGCATAGGTGAAGTTGACGGCGCCGGAGGTGGTCGGGGTCGGCGTGTAGACGATGTCCAGGCCGTTGACGACGGCGGTGCCGCTGGCAGGCGGACTGACAATCGCGATGGACGAGAACGGACCGCCCGTTGCATTGGCCGTTGCATGCAGCGTGATCGGTGCCGTCGACATGGTGGTCGCCGTGATTGCAGGCGCGGTGCCGATCACCTGGCCGACCGTGATCGTGTAGCTGCGTGTACCGGTGTACGGAGCGCCGGTGCCGGTGCTGCTGTCAGTGGCCTTCACAGTGAAGGTGCTGCTGCCCAGCGTCGTGGGCGTGCCCGACAGAACGCCTGTGCTGGCGTTCAGGCTGAGGCCCGCGGGCAACGTACCGGTGGACACGGCGTACGTGTAAGGCGCGGTGCCGCCGGTGGCGCTGAAAGTTTGGCTGTAGGCCGTGGTGACCTGCGCAGCCGTTGCAGCCGCCGGATTCACCGTGACCGTGGGCGCGCCGATGGTGACGCTGTAGCCCCGGCTGGCCGTGAAGCTGTTGGCATCCGTCGCCATGATGGTGAAGTTGAACGTTCCGCCTGCGGTGGGCGTGCCCGAGAGGACGCCGGTGGTGGTGTTCAAGCTCAGGCCTGCCGGCAATGCACCCGCCGTCACGGTGTAGGTGTACGGCGCCGTGCCATTGGCTGCCGTGATGGTTTGGCTGTAAGCCGATGCAATCGCCGGGTTGGGCAGCGTGGCCGGCGATACCGTCACGCTAGGCGCGGCGATGGTGAGCGTATAGACACCGCTTACCGCAAACGGAGCGCCCGTCCCCGTCGAACTGTCGGTAGCGGTGACGGTAAAGCTGACCGTACCGGCCGTGGTTGGGGTACCTGCCAGCGTGCCAGTGGCGCCGTTCCACGTCAGGCCCGCGGGCATGGCGCCGCTGTTGACCACGAGGCCATAGGTGTACGGGCTCGTACCACCACTTGCCGTGAAATTGCGGCTGTAAGCGCTGCCTGCCACACCGCTGAGAGAACCCGAGGCCGGCGTGATGGTCAACGAGGGCGACCCAATCGTCAGCGAGTAGGCGCGGCTACCCGTGTAGGGGCCGGTTCCGGTACTGCTGTCAGTCGCGGTGACGGTGAAGTTGAACACTCCACCCGCCGTGGGCGTACCCGACAGCGTGCTGTTGCTGGACAGCGTCAGCCCCGTCGGCAGCGAACCTGCCGTGACGGCATACGTGTAAGGACCTGTGCCGCCGCTCGCCAAGAGGGTCTGGCTGTATGCCGTAGCGACGGTACCGCCCGGCAACGTGCTCGGGCTCACCGTGACGGTGGCAGCGTTGACCGTCAGGGTGTACGCACGCGAGCCGGTATAGCTGTTGGCGTCGGTGGCCGTGACGGTGAAGTTGAAGTTGCCGCCCGCCGTGGGCGTACCCGTGATTGCGCCGGTGCTGCCATTCAAGCTCAAGCCCGCTGGCAGCGCGCCAGCAGTCAGCGCGTAGCTGTAAGGCGCTGCACCCCCGCTGGCCGTGGCGGTCTGGCTGTAGGCGGCGCCGACAGTTGCCGCAGTCAGCGTGGTGGGCGACACGGTAATGGTGGGCGCCGAGGTGGTCAGCGTGTAGGTGCCAGACGTGCTGTACGGGCCCGTGCCCGTTGCGTGATCGGTGGCAGTCACCGTGAAATTGACCACGCCCGTGGTGATGGGCGTACCGGACAACACGCCGGTGCTGGTGTTGAACGAGAGACCGGTCGGCATCGTCCCGCTATTGACCACCAGGCTATAGGTGTACGGCGTTAGACCGCCACTGCCTGTGAAAGTCTGGCTGTAAGCGACGCCCGCTGAAGCGCTGAGACTGCCCGATGCCGGGGTGATCGCCAACGTGGGCGCATTGACGATCAGCGAATAGGCACGGCTGCCGGTATACGGGCCACCGCCGGTACTGCTGTCGGTGGTGGTCACGGTGAAGTTGAACGTGCCGCCTGCCGTGGGCGTCCCCGACAGCACACCGCCAGAACTGAGCGCGAGGCCCGCCGGCAACGCTCCGGAAGTGATGGCGTAGGTGTAGGCCGCCGTACCGCCGCTGGCCGTTATCGTCTGGCTATATGCCGTCGCAACAGTGGCATTGGTCAGTGAAGACGGCGAGAGCGTGATCGTCGGTGCAGCAACGGTCAGCGTGAGCGCGCCGCTGGTCGCCGTGAACGGACCGGTGCCAGTGCTGCTGTCGGTGGCCGTCACGGTGAAGTTGAACGTACCGCCCGCCGTGGGCGTGCCCGACAGCGTGCCGTCGCTGGCCAGCGAGATGCCGGCTGGCAGCGCGCCCGACGCGATCGTGTAGGTATAAGGCGCCGTGCCGCCACTGGCCGAAGCCAGCGTTTGGCTATAGGCCGTACCCACCGTGCCGGCTGCAGGCGAGGACGGCCCATACGTGACTGTCGGATTCGACACGGTGACCGTCACGGTAGCCGGCGCAGACGTACCACCCGCGTTGGTCGCTGTGTACGTGAACGAGTCCGTGCCCGAGTACGACGCGTTGGGCGTGTAGGTGATCGATGTACCCGACGCGGTGGCTGTGCCGTGCGCTGCCTGCGTGGCCACGGCCACGCTGGTGGCTGCGCCGCCGGTGATGTTCAGCGTGACGGGGTTGCTGGTGCTGCCGTGTGCAACGGTGGTGCTCACAGCATTCGCAACGGGAGCCGCCACAAAGGTGTATTGATCGGCGGCGCTGGTGGTGCTGGTTCCGTTCGCGTTGGTCACGGTGACATCAACCGTACCGGCCGCCCCTGCGGGCGAGGTGGCTGTGATCGACGTTGAACTAGTGATGTTGTAGCTGGTGGCGTTGGTCGCGCCAAATTTGACGGCCGTGGCGCCGGTGAAATTGGTGCCGGTAATGGTGACGGAGGTGCCGCCGGCGGTCGTGCCTGCGGTGGGGGAGATATTGGTTACCGTAGGCGCAGGCATTGTGACGTTGATCGTCACGTTGCTGGTATATGGAAAGCAACTGACACCGGCGGGACATCCGTAGAACGCAAAGGTCCACGGCCCAGTCTTGCCCGTCGCCGGCTGAAGCACGAGGTAGTCATGCGGGTAGGAGCTCAAATCGACGGACATGGAAGAGCCGTCAGGAGCAGCAACCGAGCCAATATCCCCGTTGGAATCCATCCAGATACCGTTCGCACCTGCGGTCACACCGTCCGTATCGCAGGCGCTGTATTCGGCGCTAGTGAGCTCCCGCCTGTAGGTACCATTGCCTTGACTCTCCGAAGGCTGCACGTTCCAGTTAATGGTGCAGTCCGCCCATGCTGCCGACGCCGACGCCCACAGTACGAGCATTAACATCAGAGCCCGCAGCCAACGCCACCACACTAGGCGATGTTGCTCAACGCACCACTGACGGGATGTGCCGATATAACGGTATGCGGCACCCGCGCCTCCCGAGCACTGAAACATTAACGATCCGGCCACCCCACGCCGGCCATACGGGCTGGTTTGTGTCAGCACGCGCATTTCTCCCTCGTCCCGCCCGCTGTATTGCGGGCTTTTTTCTTTTGCGCCTCGGGAATTTCGGGCCTGATTGCCATCAGGCACTCCCCGTTTTTTTTGGAAGCCGCGCCAGGTTTATTCCACCACAACCGATTGCATCATCCGTAATGATGAAAAGGCCAAGCGTTAACCCTTACGGAAACCCCAAGAAACCAGGCCTTCTTATTTTTTTCATTATCTGGATAGGCACTGTGATTCCGACGCGATGCTAGGAAAACCCTCCCGTGCCGTCAATCCCAAAGAATGAGGAGATGGACACGTGCCATGGGTCTTGGAACCGCTTACCCATTGACACCGGCAATACGTGTTATCGATTGGAAATACTGAGCATTATGTCTTATCGATACAACATAGCCGGGGTTCATCTGAAATTGCGGCACCTGACCAATGGGTGATAAAAATGGCGCCCAGCAAAAATCAATATCGTGGCAGTGCCACATCACGAGGGAGGGGTTGTGGATCAATACCTGGGCGAGATTCGCCTCTGCGCATTTCCATTTCCACCAAAAGGGTGGGCGATGTGTAATGGCGCACTTTTACCGATTCAGCAGAACTCCGCACTGTTCTCGCTACTTGGCATTCAGTACGGCGGCAACGGCACGACCAATTTCGCGCTGCCGGATCTGCGTGGTCGCACGCCGCTGCACCGCGACAATCAGACGTATTTGCAAGGCGAGGTCGGCGGCGTCGAAACCGTCACGCTGACCTCGCAGCAGTTGCCGATGCACATCCATTCGTTTGTTGCATCGACTGCGCCTGCCACGGCAAGCAATGCCGGCACCGCGCAAGACCACCTTCTGGCTACCAGCAACCTCTACAACGCCACCAATCCCAGCATCAGCGGCCCCGGCACATTGCTTTACAGCGCGCCCGGCACCCTGACGGCGATGTCTGCCGAGGCCTGCGGCTCCACCGGAAGCACGCAACCCCATGAAAACATGCAGCCCTCGCTGGTGCTGAACTACATCATCTCGCTGACGGGTATCTACCCGTCACGCGGCTAGGAGACAACGCATGGCACAACCGTACATTGGCGAAATCCGCCTGTTCGCCGGCAACTACGCGCCGGTCGGGTGGCTGCTCTGCCAGGGCCAGACGCTCTACATTTCCGATAACGAGCCGCTGTTCAGTCTGCTCGGCACCACGTATGGCGGCGATGGTCAGACCACCTTCGCGTTGCCCGCGCTGCAGGGCAAGCTGCCCGTTGGCCAAGGGCAGGGGCCTGGGCTGACCAACCGTCTCATCGGTCAGCAGCTCGGCCTTGAGAATGTTTCGATCACGACCACTGAGATGCCCGGGCATACGCACACCATCAACGCCACCAGCGCGGATGCCTCGACCATCACGCCGGGCCCGGGCGTGCTGTTGTCCACCGTCCCTAGCGCGCAGGGGTTCTACGACGCCGGCACCCCCAACCCGACAACCAAGGCTGCATTGGCCTTGCAGACGATCGGTCAGATGGGCGGCAGTCTTCCGCACTCTAACCACATGCCGACGGCATCCATTAACTACATCATCGCCACGGCGGGCATTTTCCCGTCGCAGAGCTGAGCGGAAAAAGGGAGATCACATGTCTGATCAATTCGTTGGCGAAATCCGCATCTTCGGTTTCAGTTTCGCCCCGGTGGACTGGGCCGCCTGCGACGGCGCAATCATGCCCATCTCTCAGAACACTGAACTGTTCTCGATCCTGGGCGTCAACTACGGCGGCAACGGCACATCCACCTTCGGGCTGCCCGATTTGCGGGCGCGCGCAGTGATGGGGCCCGTCAACGGGGCGCTGGGCGATCCGCAAGGCGCATCCACTATCACGCTGACAACGGCGGAAATGCCGTCGCACTCGCACACCGCTTATGGTGACAACGCGCGTCCTGCGTCGACTACGGCGGGCGGCCGCCTGGCCTCACGCTTCATGGTTCCGAACAACCAGGCCTTCGTTCCCGCGACCCCAACCCCAGCGCTCACGACACTGTCGCCGCAAGCAGTGGGCATCGGCGGTGACAACCAGCCGCACGAGAACATGCAGCCATACCTGACAAGCAATTACTGCATCGCCCTGCAAGGCGCGTGGCCGACGCACCCTTAATTCAGTCTGTCGAAGCGGGCCGGGCTTGCATGTCACGCCGGCCCGACCTCACCTTGGATCTTCCAGATTCCCCGCATCCATGACCATTTCCGCTGAGCTATTCCAACCGCACGTTGGCACCGCGTTCTCCGTGACGACAGAGCCAGGCCAAGCGCCTGACCTGCCATTCACGCTGCGCCTGGACGAAGTCGCGATATCCCGTTTTGCGCGCCCAGGCCAGAAGGCGTTCTCCCTGTTGTTCGAGGGCGATGCCTCGTTCACGTTGCAACAGGGCACGTACTTCCTGCAGCACGACACGCTTGCAGAGCAGCCGATGTTCCTGGTCCCGATCGCCCGCACCGCGGAAGGCTTCCGCTACCAAGCCTGCTTCAACCTTGCTTGAGACACCGGTATGCCCACCTTCCGCATCGAGCGCAATGGCACCACGCTGCGCCCCCTGACCGACGCAGACCAGCCCTTCCTCCTGCACCTCTACGGCACCACCCGCGAGGCCGAACTGCAGGCGACCGGCTGGACTGATGAACAGAAAGCGCAGTTCGTGCGGATGCAGTTCGATGCACAGCAACGCGCCTACTTTGCGTACCCCGAGGCGGAATTTTTCGTGATCGAACAGGAGGGCGTGCCTGCCGGGCGGATCTACCTGCAGCACCGGCAGGAAGCCCTGCTCATCATCGATATCTCGCTGGTGCCGGAGCAGTGCGGTTCGGGGATCGGCAGCGCGGTGCTTTCAGCTGTATTTGCGCAGGCCCGCGCTTCAGGAAAACGCGTGCAGATCCATGTGGAGCGCTTCAACCCCGCTCAGCGTCTGTATCAGCGAATGGGGTTTCGACTGGTGGAGGACAAGGGCGTGTATCTGTTCCTCGAGTGGGATGGGGCCGCCATGCAAGCGGCAACCGTATAGAAATCCCTCTCCACCCACCTCCACCGCCGGTGGTCTACCATGGCCCACACAACCAAAAGCACCACGCCAGGAGACCCCAAATGCCCACCGAGGCCACCCACCGCGTCTTCAACCAGGTCCCGGACCTGACCGGCTTCAACCCCTTCACGTCCGACACCACGCTGCAAAGCGCACTCGAACGCCTGGGTGGCGGCTGGAACGCCAGCGCGCTGCAAGCCTTCGGTGACCAGCTCGGCGCGCCCGAGACGCTGCAGTGGGCCACAGAGGCCAACACCTACCACCCCGAACTCCACACGCACAGCCGCACCGGCGAGCGCATCGACGCCATCCGCTTCGACCCCGCGTGGCACGCGCTGCTCGGGCTGATGCGCAGCCAGGGGCTGCAGGCGCTGCCCTTCGCCGAGCCGCGCGCCGGTGCATGGGCCGCGCGCACCGCCGGTTACTTCATGCAGGCGCAGATCGAATCCGGCACGCTGTGCCCGGCGACGATGACGTTCGCGAGCATCCCCGTTCTACAAAAAGAGACGGCGCTGTTTGCCGACCTCGGGCCGCGTCTCTACGCCCGCGAACACGACGCACGCGATCTGCCATGGCGCCAGAAGACCGCCATCCTCGTCGGCATGGGCATGACCGAAAAGCAGGGCGGCTCCGATGTACGCAGCAACACCACGGTCGCCACGCCCTTGCGCGGCGAAGGCCGTGGCGCCACATACGCCATCACCGGCCACAAGTGGTTTTTCTCCGCGCCGATGTGCGATGCGCACCTGGTGGTTGCGCGCATGGGCGCGGAAGACGGCCCGCTGTCGTGCTTCTTCGTCCCGCGCTTTCGGGACGATGGCAGCAAGAATCCGATCCAGATCCAGCGCCTGAAAGACAAGCTCGGCAACCGCTCCAACGCCAGCAGCGAGGTGGAGTTTCGCGGCGCGGAGGGCATCCTCATTGGCGAGGAAGGGCGCGGCATTCCGACCATCATCGAGATGGCGACGCACACGCGGCTCGATTGCGTGATCGGCAGCGCGGCCATCCTGCGCCACGCGCTGATGCAGGCGCTGCACCACGCGCGCCACCGCATGGCCTTCGGCCGTCTGCTGGCCGACCAACCGCTGATGCGCAATGTGCTGGCCGATCTGGCCCTGGAATCGCAAGCCGCAACCTTGCTGATGATGGAACTCGGCAACGCGTTCGAGCGCGCCGATGTCGATCCGCTGGCCGCGGCGTGGAAGCGCATCGTCACGCCTGCCGCCAAGTTCTGGGTCTGCAAGCGCGCTATTGAGGCGACCGGCGAGGCGATGGAAGTCTGGGGCGGCAACGGCTACGTGGAAGAAGGCCCGATGGCGCGCCTGTACCGCGAGGCCCCGGTCAACTCCATCTGGGAAGGCTCGGGCAACGTGATGTGCCTGGACGTGCTGCGCGCCATCGCCCGCACGCCGGACGATGCGCTGCGCCTGGTGCACGACATTGGCGAGCGCGCGCAGGGCCATCGTGCCGTGCGCGCGGAACTGGCGGCGCTGCAGGCGATGCTGCATCAGCCGGGTGACATCCAGGAAACCTCAGCACGCCGCATCGCGCAGGGGCTGGCGCTCACCGCACAGGCCGCGCTGATGGTCGCCCATGCCCACCCCGACGACGCCGAGCGTTTCATCGCCAGCCGCTTCCATCATCAGCATGGCCGGGTGTTCGGCACGCTCGATGGGCACGCGCAGGAGCTGGGTGCGGTGCTGCAGCGCGCGTGGCCTGTATGAAGATTCTGTGAAGAGGAACGCGGGAAGGCCGGCGTGAAAGCGGGATGAAAGATCACCTCGCCTAGGGTAGGGGAGCCGCGCGAGCGCGCCGGCACCAGAAAAATACCCAGACAGGAGACATTCCGTGCCGCACCCGACCCGCGCATTGCTCGCGGCCGGCCTGGCGTTGTGCGCTTTCCAGGCGTTGGCTGCATCCCCCGTGCTTGACCGCATCCGCGATACCGGTACCGTCCGGCTCGCATATCGCGAGAACTCCGTACCGTTCTCCTATGTCGATGGCGGCAAGCCGGTGGGGTATTCGATCGACCTCTGCGCGCGGCTGGTCGACGCGATCAAGGTGGCGGTCAAGCGGCCCGATCTGAAGGTGCAATACGTGGCCGTGACACCCGCCACGCGCATCGCAGCCATTGCCGAGGGCCGCGCAGACCTCGAATGCGGATCGACCAACAACACGCGCGAGCGGCGCGAGAAGGTAGCGTTCACTATTCCGCATTACATTGCCAGCAGCCGCATGCTGGTGAAGACCAGTTCGGGCATCCACCGCTGGGAAGACCTCAACAACAAGACGGTGGTGTCCACGCGCGGCAGCACGAACGGCGGGCAGATCCGCGCGATGGCCGATGCGCGCGTGCTCAAGGTCAACGTGGTGGAGGCACGCGACCACGCCGAAGCCTTCGGCATGGTGGCGGCCGGCCGCGCCGATGCGTTTGCGATGGACGACGTGCTGCTCTATGGCTTCCGGGCGACGTCGCCCAACCCGGCGGACTACGTGGTCGTCGGCAGCAACCTGGCTGTGGCGCCATACGCGATCATGCTCGGCAAGGACGATGCCGAGTTCAAGAAGGTGATCGACCTGGCGATGTCACGCACGATCCTCGATGGCGAGGCGGAAAAGCTCTACAAGAAGTGGTTCCAGCAGCCGATTCCGCCAAATGGCGTAAAGCTGGAAATCCCGATGAGCTTCCTGCTGCGCGATTCGTTCAAGTTCCCGACCGACAAGGTGGCGGATTAGCGCAACGCTCGCCAACCATGCACCGAGAAGGTGCTTGAGGGTATACCCGCAGTCAGCGCATAATGCGCGCCCATGGCGGCGCGTGACATTGCTTCACGTTTGGCATTCCCGGGGGGAGTGACGGCGCGCCCCAGCCAATGCTGCGCAGCCGGGCGGATGTCGCCCGGCAATCGATTGCGCGCACGGCCGCGTCGATAGGGCCCCGATGCGGCCGGCTGGCCATTAGAAGCCCGAACCTCTCCTAGGACTTTGACGATGCCGTTCTTTGCGCGCACGTGGCTGCTGGCCGCGCTTGCCGTTCCCGCTGCTGTTTCCGCCGCCTTCTTCCCATCCAACGCCGTTGCCGCCACCCCGACGCTCGATCGCATCCGCGATTCGGGCACGGTGCACGTAGCCTATCGGGAAGACTCGATTCCGTTTTCGTACCTCGATGGCAGCAAGCCGGTCGGCTACACGATCGACATCTGCTCCCGCCTGATCGATTCGATCAAGACCTCGCTCAAGCGCCCGGACCTGAAGGTGCAGTACGTGCCGGTGACAGCCGCCACACGCATGGACGTGGTCGCCTCGGGCAAGGCCGACCTGGAATGCGGCTCGACCAACAACTCGCGCGAGCGCCGTGAGAAGGTCGCCTTCACCATTCCGCACTACATCACCAAGGGCCGCATGCTGGTGAAGGCCAGCTCGCCGATCCAGCAATGGGAAGACCTGAACGGCAAGACGGTGGTGGCCGCGCGCGGCTCGACCAACGCCGACCTCGCACGCAAGCTCAACGAGACAGGCATGACGATGCACGTGGTGGATGCCAACGACCTGCGCAGCGCGTTTGCAATGCTGGCCGACGGCCGCGCCAACGCGTTTGCCGGTGACGACATTCTGCTTTCGGGCATGCGCGCCACGGCCAAGAACCCGGCTGACTACCGCCTGGCGGGCAAGACGCAGCTGGTGTCGTCGTACGCGATCATGCTGAGCAAGCAGGACCCGGAGTTCAAGAAGCTGATCGACCAGTCGATGACGCGGCTGATTGTCGATGGCGAGGTGCCGAAGCTGTACAAGAAGTGGTTTCAGCAGTCGATTCCGCCGAATGGGGTGAATCTGGACGTGCCGATGAGTTATTTGCTTCGGGATTCGTTTAATACGCCTACGGATAGTGCTGGGAACTGATGTCTGATTTGCTTCGGGGTGCTCGTTGATGTTGTTGGGGCATCCCTGGTTTCATCCCCTGCCGGGGCTGACTCACTTTCTTTGTCTTGCCAAAGAAAGTAAGCAAAGAAAAGCGCGCCCGAGATGGCGACTTCCCCTTGAATTTATGTGACCGTGCGGGGAAGGAGGCAAACTCGCTGCGCTCAGACAGGCCTCCTTCCTTTTTCCGCTCGCTCACACAAATTCAAGGCGCCATCTAGGGCAGTTACGTCAAAGGCCACACCGTTGGTGTGCGTGCGTTGGCGCCCAGATGTGTCTTGTTGCTCAGTGCACCTCGGCCGGCGCTGCCTGCGCCGGGATGCTGCTCACCACGTTCAGCGTCGGGCGTCCGCCTTGGCGCATGAGGTCGGCGGCGCGCTCGGCGATCATGATGATGGGGGCGTTGGTGTTGCCGCCGATGAGCGTCGGCATGACCGAGCCGTCGATCACGCGCAGGCCTGTCAGGCCGCGCACGCGCAGTTCGGGGTCGACCACGGCCATGCCATCGTCGGCGCTGCCCATCTTGCAGGTGCCGACGGGGTGGTAGATGGTGTCGGCGTGCTGGCGGATGAGGGCGCGCACGGCTTCGTCGTCGGAGCCGTCGCCGCGGATGTTTCCGGAATACAGCTCGCGCCCGCCCAGGTCGGCGAGCGGGCGCTGCGCGAAGATGCTCTTCACGGCGCGGAAGCCGGCGAGCATGCCGGCCATGTCGTCGGGGTCGGAGAGGAACTTCGGGTCGATCAGCGGTGCCTCGCGCGTGTCGGCGGAGGCCAGGCGCACTTCGCCGCGGCTCTTCGGGCGCAGCACGCACACGTGGCAGGAATAGCCGTGGCCGTAGTTGAACGTGCGGTTGTGGTTGTCGGCCATGGCCACCACGAAGTGCAGTTGCAAATCGGGATCGGCCAGTTCGGGCCGGCTCTTGATGAAGCCGCCGGCTTCGGCAAAGTTTGTGGCCAGCATGCCGCGACGCTCGCGCCGGTAGCGCAGGATCTCGCCCAGCATGTGGGCGCTGCCGCGCGCGGAATAGCCGATCAAATCCAGGTTGAAGACTTTCTTGTGCAGGATGATGTCGAGGTGATCCTGCAGGTTCTGGCCGACGCCGGGCAGGTCGTGGATGACGGGAATGCCGAGCGAGCGCAGATGCTCCGCCGGGCCCACGCCCGAGGCCATCAGCAACTGCGGCGAGCCGAACGCACCCGATGAGACGATCACCTCGCGGCGCGCGCGCAGCGTTTCAGTGCGGCCTGCACGTTCCACCATCACACCCGCCGCGCGCTTGCCTTCAAAGACGATGCGCAGCGCCTGCGTGTCGGGCATCACCGTGAGTTGCCGGCGGTTGCGGCTGAGCGTGGCATCGGCCTTGTCGCCGCCATGCAGGTAGGCGCGCGCGGCGTTCCAGCGCTCGCCGTTGTATTGCGTGACCTGGTATGGGCCGACGCCCTCCTGGTCGGGGCCGTTGAAATCGTTGTTGCGGCGGTAGCCTGCGGCCACGCCGGCATCGACAAAGCGTTGTGCGATGGGGTTGCCGGTGCGCAGGTCGCTCACGTGCAGCGGGCCGGTGCCGCCGTGCAGCGCGTCGTCGTCGCGGCCGGCAAAGCGTTCGTTGCCTTCGGAGCGCTTGAAGTAGGGCAGCACGTCGTTCCAGCTCCAGCCGGTGCAGCCGAGCGCCGCCCAGTGGTTGTAGTCGCTGGGCGTGCCGCGGATGTAGATCATCGCGTTGAGCGACGAACTGCCGCCCAGCCCGCGCCCGCGCGGCTGATAACCCTGGCGGCCGCCCAGCCCCGCTTGCGGCACGGTTTGGAACCCATAGTTGCGCTTGTTCTTGAACGGCAGCGACGCCGCGCAACCGGCCGGCACCCATACCGAGAGGTGATGGTCGTGCGGCCCGGCCTCGAGCAGCGCGACGGTCACGTCCGGGTCTTCGGTCAGCCGGCTGGCAAGCGCACAACCGGCTGAGCCTGCGCCGACGATGACGTAGTCGAAGGTGAGCGCGGATGTCTGCGATTCGGTGGCCATGGGTGTCTCCGGATGGTTTTCTAATGGGCGAGCGACGCCGCCGGCTTATTGCCGGTCACGAGTTCACATCCTAGGCGCGCCGGGTTGTTTCAAACGACCGGGCTTACCCGCATTAGAGGCATCGTTCGATGGCATGCAGCAAACCCGCACGCTGCGGCTGGCAGAGCGTTGCTTTGGTGGCGCTTGCGGCATGCCGCAACGCAGCAATTCCGCACTGGCACACGGTTGCGCGCGGCCCTGACAGGAGGCATGCCGCCCACGGCGGGTTGCCGATCGGGCCGCCCAGTACGCTCGCAAGCCATTAGCAACGATGCGGTTTTTTCGCCAAGGCATTAGCTTCTAGAATGCAGCGATGGCCAAGAACCTCGACATCACCCTCGTCCGCACCTTCATTGCCGTGGCCGAAAACGCCAGCATGACGGTGGCCGCCAACGCGCTGCACCTCACGCAGGGCGCCATCAGCCAGCAGATCAAGCGGCTCGAAGACGCCTTCGAATGCCGCCTGTTCGAGCGCGACGGCCGGCGGCTGGAACTCACCCACGCCGGTGAACGGTTCCTCGGCCGCGCCAAACGCCTGCTCGCTCTCAACGACGAAATCTGGGCCGACATGGCCGCGCGCCCGCTGCAGGGGCCGGTGCGCCTGGGCGTGCCTTACGACCTGGTCGGCACCGTTTTCCCGCCGATCTTCAGGGCGTTTACCGAAGCGTGGCCGTCGGTGGAGTTGACCATCGTCTGCGGCACCTCGCCCGAGCTTGCGGAGCGCATTGCGCGCGGCGAGCTGGACGTCGCCGTGGTCGAGGCGCCGGTGGATGAAGCCACGGGCGAATGCCTGTGCGTGGAGCGTCTGGTGTGGGTCGGCCCGCGCGGCGGCAACGTGCATGCGAAGCGGCCGCTACCGCTGTCGATGGTGGACGAGAGCTGCGCCTTCCGCGCCCGCGTGCTCAAGGCGCTGGGCGAGCACGGCATCGAATGGCGCACGGTGTTCGAGAGCGGCAACATCGAAGCGACCACCGCCACGGTGCGCACGGGGCTGGCCGTCACGGCATGGCTGACGCCAACGGTGCCGGCGGACCTCGACATCCTCGGGCCCGAAGCCGGCCTGCCGGAGCTGCCGATGTTTGCGATCAGCCTGCTGCTGCCTGCGCAAGGCGCGAGTGCGGCGGCGCTGGCGTTGGCGCAGTGCGTGCGCGACGGGTTCTCGACGCGGCAGCGGGTGGGGGAGCGGCGCGCCGCCTAACCCTGGGCCGGCAGTTACAGCCCGCCGCCTTCGATCTGCACGCGCCCATTCGGCGTATCGAGCACGAGCGTCAATCCCGGCCGTGCCGCATCGGTCAATGCGACAGATCGGTTCTCCGCTCCTGCAGCGTCCCAGCCGAGCTGATGAAGCTTCTCGCGAATGGCCGTCACCTCCGGATGCGCGAGTTGGAATTGGTGCAGGCGCAGCCCGACGTCCTGCATCCGGTCGACCGGGCTTTGGCCGCCGGCCCAGTCGATGAGTGCGGGCCAGCATCCGCCCGCTTCTGCTTCACCGTCCTTGCGGTGGAAGAAGTGCCATCGCAAATCGCCGCGCGTCACTTCAAGCAATGCGTGCTGCGGTGATTCGCTCGCGTTGCGCGCCAGATCGGGAACGCTGGCGACCCATCCGAACAACCGGGGTACCTCTTCCAATGTGCCTTCCCGCATCAGGCGGTCCAGCGCAAACCAGCGCGTCCTGTTTGGCGGCGGGGCTTCCGGGTCGATGGCGATGAACTCCAGAAAGACGCCCGGCGCGATCCGCGTGACGAGGTTGTGCGTGCCCATCAGGGGATGCTTGCCGCCCGCAGGCAGTTCCACGCCAAACAACTGCGAGGCATACGCCTGCGCCTGCTCAAGCGATTGCGCGACGAAGGCAATGTGATCGAGCTTCAAGATGGCTCCCGCTGTGTCCGTCACAAATGTGAGGGCCCAGCATGCCACAGCGCCTCGCACGTTGTTGCAGCGTGGTGCCGGCATCCCCGCCCGTCTCGGGGATGGGTCTGGCTGTTGTTATGCGGCGGTGACCTGCCGTCGCTCGATGGCGGCTAACACCTCCCACGTGCGCGGGTCTACGTCGCTCCCCCCGAGCGACATCGACAGATACGCGTCGATGGCATCGATAAAGCCTTTCACAAATGCTGGTGGATACGCGTGTTCCGAGAAGTACGTGAGCTGCTCGCGCAGCCTGCCGGGCCGACAATGACCGGCGTCGTGCATGACGCTGCGCGTGCGGCACAAGAAAGCGCGCGCCGAGACTGCACCGTCGAGGTAGAGGCGGTTCTTGGTCAGCGACATGCGGCACCTCCCGGTTGCGTGGGAAGCCTGCAGCGCCAAGGCGGCGGGGAAGGGTAAGACGCGGGGCGATGCCCGCGGAGTGCGGTAGCCATGTGGCCTCCTGTGGTGATTGCAGGAGACCCGCCATTCGCTGCGAACGAGGGTGGCGGGCCTGACGACAGGGTTCGCAGACCGGCCACCACAGGAAACCGGCAGACCCGAAGGTCTCCCTGCCCGGCCCGCCGTAAAAAGCATAGGCGTGCGCAAGCACCGGACATAAAAACGCCGCGCGAAAGGCGGCTGTCCGTCTGTGGTGAGCGTGAACGGGCTGCGAAACCCGATCACCGTTGGTGCGGTGACGGTGGGGATTATAGCGATCGAACAAGCCCATCCCATTCGTAATATTTCGCCAAATCCTGCTTGGCGCTCGATCTGCCCAAGACAATCCGAAGCGGTAAATCGGAGGCAGGTTCTATGCAAAACGAACGGTGGTTGAGCTGCATCGTGGAGGCCACACCATGATGCGAAGAATTGCTGTTGTCGGCGATGCGCTTCAAAACGGCGGAACGGTCCTGCCTTACTCGGGGCCTCCATGCACATTCGGAAGCGCAGATCACCAAGTCGCCCTGATCGCCGGACGAGCGTACTGCGAAGCGTGCAAGAGCGTCGGCACCATTGCAAAGGCTGGCGGCCCGCGCCGGATGAATTTCATGGGCGAGGTTGCCTTGGATGGCGACGAGGTTCTGTGCAAGTGCCCGACTCCGCAACGCATCGTCGCTTTGCTCGCCGGCAACGCCTGGTATGAAGACATGGGCAGCGGGGAACGCGCATCCCATGCCGCCGCCGGCCATCCCCATGCCGCGGTGGCGAGCACGGGAGCCTCAGCCAGTCACGACGAACAGACGCACCTCGTATCGCCGCACTTGGAAGGCTTGCCGTACTACATCGAAACCTCGGACGGCCGTACTTTCTCGGGCCGCACGCCTGCCAATGGTGCGCTACCACGCGTTGTCACACTCGGCGAGGAGGCATACACCGTTTTCTGGGGCGACGAGGCTCTTGCAAAGCAAGCGGGGGAATCGGCATGACGGCAGCACAACGCAAACCGCTCAAACAGAAGGCTCAGGTCAGGACCAATGCAACGCCGGGATCGGTGTGCCGAATAGACGCTCCGGCGGTGACGTTTGCGGACTTGTGGGGCAACTATGTGACCGGCAGCCCCTACAAAGAGAATGGCGAAGTGCCGCCCAACTTCAAGAACCAGTGTGCGATTCGGCTGAGCGTGACCTTGCACAAGGTTGGTATCGAAATGAAATCGTTCACATCTGCCAACGTAACGGTTAAGCCCGGCAGCAAATTCGGGCGAATCCTCATGGATGGAAGGCACACGGCGGTCCTTGCAGACCAGATGGGGTCTTGGTTGAGCAGGCAGCCGTTTTGCGGGCTACGCAAAACCGAGAACATCACGGGCAAAGATTGGGAATCGAAAATCAAAGGTCGAACCGGTATCGTCATGTTCGATAGCTACTGGTCTCGCAGGAGCGATTCTGCAGGCGACGCCAGCGGTGGCCATATAGATCTTTGGAATGGATCGCGGTTGACGATTAGCGGGCCAATTAACTCAATCGCAACCGTCGGCCGAATGTTTGGAATGAACTCGCTCTTCCCTGGATCGTCGCTTGGCTTCTCTGATTTGCGCGACTCGAAGAGAATCTTATTTTGGGAGGTTAAATGAAGCGAGTTCTGACGTCAGTGATTTTTCTGCTCGCCGGGTTCGTAACCGCCACGATCGTCATACGCATTATGACGGCCTTTGACCACAACCCCGGTTGCGGCCTCGATTGTGCAAGCCCTGACCTCGAAGCCGCCTTGCTGGCGGGTCTCGCAACTGTCTTGGCATTCCCAATACTTGGATTTTTCCTCACACGGAGAGGAGACTTTACGGCACGTCGAATGGCCGCGATTTTGGCGACATTGATGACAGTGGTGATTCTTGCCGCTGTTTTCCACTACGGCTTTAATCTACACACACGGTATCTCCGGGCAGAAGCAGCAAGACCCGTACAGCCGGACCTGGATTTCATGTATATGGCGATTGCGACCCGGGATGTTCAAACGTACACCGAACTCAAGAATGGTCAGCGTCTACCTGCCGGCGTGATTTCTCAATGGCAACGTTGTGCAATTGGCGGCGCGTCGTGTAGCAAACGACCCAGGCAAGCACACCTGTTATGCAAAAGCGGAGAGGTTTTCGTCAATGAAGCCGACTGGAAATACTTCTCGCTGATTCCAAAAGAGAATGCCTTTGGAGCGATTCCCCTGAAATCGATGAAGCTATGCGCGCCCGACAATTGGGCTGAACCATAAGGCTTCTGCGGACTCCACCGTTCAATAAAAACAAAAACCCCGCCAACCGGCGGGGTCCCCCAAATCCTTTTGAGCCTGCAAGCAATCAAGCCTGCGGCGCTGCCCCATCTTCCGGAGCGGCCTCGGTGCCTTCGGCCTTGGCTTCGTCCTTCTTTTCGATCATCTCTTCCAGCGCGCCAGCGCCCTTGAAACCGGCGACCGCGGCAACGGCCTTGGTCAGCAGGCCGGCATCCGGATCGACTTTCTCGGCGGCTTCAACGGCGGCGACGGCGCCGGCGATCTTGCCCACTTCATCCAACAGTCCCATGGTCACCTCCGCGTGATTGAACGGGAGAGACATCTTGCTCCCGGCAAGGAGCGCAAGTGCAAGCAAAGTTAAAAATTTTTCGAAGGCGTTCGTTTGCGTACCGTGTGCATCACTCCGCTTCTGCGCCAGCGGGGGTAGCGGTGAGCGCAGCCAGGCGCTGGCGGGCGCTGTCGCTAATGGGGCTCGATTGGCGCGTGGCAACGTCGATCTGCACGATCACCGATTGCGACGTGGCGGCGCATTGGCCGTTCTGGAAGATCGCCTGCTCCAGCTTGACCGAGCTGCGCCCGACGCTCGCCACGCGCGTGCCGATCTGCACGGAGCCCGGCCACAGAATTTCATTGCGGAAATCGAGCACGAGCTGCGCGATGACGAACTCGCAGCCGGGCGCGGCCAACGGGTTGTCTGGCGTGAAGAGCATCTCGACGCGGCCTGTCTCCAGGTACGTGGCGAAGACGGCGTTGTTGATGTGGCCCTGGCGGTCGGTGTCGCCGTAGCGGAGCTTGTCGGTGGACAGCAGCGGGTAATCGGCGAGGGATGGCGTGGTCGTCATGAGGGGCGCGAAGTCTGGGGCAACCTGCGCATTCTGCCTGCCTTCCTGTGCAACCGCTGAGAGCGTGACTGCACCATGGGCCTTCCGTTGACTCGTATCAACGCGCAGTTTTCAGCAGCGCTTACGTTGGAAGCAGACGCCGACCGCGCAAGAGGCGCGGCCGCAGACATGGCAAGGAGGCCACATGAAAACCCTGGTACTGGCGACGGACGGATCGACCTACTCCGATGCGGCAGCGCGATGCATTGCCGACAAGACCCTCTTCGGTAGCGATGTGACGGTGCACGTTGTGCACTGCATGCCGGACCTTTCGGGCGATATCAAGTCGCTCGTCGGCAAGGCAGAGGTTGACGCGTGGTACGCGGAGGAAAGCACCGGCGCCATGGCTTCGGTCTGCGCGATCCTGGGTGCGGCCGGCGTGCCGTTCGAGCGGCACGCGCTGGTGGGTTTTCCACCGGAGCGCATCGTGAAGCACGCACAAAATGCTGGGGCCGCAGCCATCGTCATGGGCTCGCATGGGCGTGGCGTGTTCGTCGAAGCGCTGATGGGCTCCGTGGCGGGCCGGGTGCTTGCCCATGCCGAATGCCCGGTGGTGCTGGTGAAGGCGCCCAAGGCTTGAAGGTGGCGGGGGCGGGCGCGGCGACGTTCCGCAGCGCACGCCCCAACGGCCCGACGCCGCATGGTCTAGGATAAAGGCTTCTTTTCGTCACATCCTTGGGGGACCCATGTCGCATCGCCGCCGTCTTGCGCTTGCCTTTGCTGGCGCCGCGCTCTTTGCCGCCGCCACGCCTTCGTTTGCCTATTTCCGCAATGTGCTGGCCAGCACCATCATCGGCTCGATGAGCCCGACGGAGCTGAAGTCGTTTACCAAGGCCATTGGCGATGTGCTCAAGAGCGCCGCCGACAACACGCCCGCGCAATGGACCGCGCCGGCCAGAGGCAAGCAGGCCGCCGTCGACGCGACCATCACCCCGTTGGAAACCAAGACCGACGCGGGGCAATCGTGCCGCCGCCTGCAGAGCGAACTCACGCGCGGCAGCAGCAAGGAGCAGTGGACGGCATGGCTGTGCAAGCAGCCGAGCGGGGAATGGAAGTTGCGGCAGCTCGCGCAGTAAGGCATCGGCCACCGGGCGGCTATGGGTCGTCTAAGTCTGCCTCGGCAGACTGATGCGGAATCCCCCCCAACTCTCAGGAGGATCCGCATGACCCTCTCCACACCCACACTCAAGCCCGCCGCGTCGCGTAGCAAACTGCCCGAAATCACACTGGCGTTCTGGATCATGAAGATCAGCGCCACCACACTGGGCGAGACGGCGGGCGATCTGCTCTCAATGACGCTCAAGATCGGCTACGCCGCCAGCTCGGTGCTGCTGATCGGCGTCTTTCTCGTCACGCTGGGCGCCCAGTTGCGCAGCAGGACGTATCACCCGCTGCTGTACTGGGCGGTGATCCTCGCCACCAGCACGGCCGGCACCACGCTGTCGGACTTCATGGACCGCACGCTGGGCCTGGGGTATGCCACCGGCGCCGCCATCCTCGCCAGCTTGCTGTGCGCGGTGCTCGTCTACTGGAAGGTGACGCAGAAATCGTTGTCGGTCACGCACGTGCGCAGCAGCGGGCAGGAGTTGCTGTACTGGTGCGCCATCCTCGTGTCCAACACGCTGGGCACGGCGCTGGGCGACTTCCTGGCCGATTCTTCGGGGCTGGGTTTTGCGGGCGGCGCCCTGCTCATTGCCGGGGCGATTGCGCTAATTGCAGCGGCGTATTATCTGACCGGCATTTCACGCGTGGCGCTGTTCTGGATGGCTTTTGTGCTGACCCGGCCCCTGGGTGCCACGGGCGGGGACCTGCTGACCAAACCCGTCAGCGCGGGCGGGCTGAACCTCGGCACGGCGGGTGCATCGGCCGTGCTGCTGGCGATCCTGCTCATCACCATTGCCTTTACGAGTTGGCAGGCGCGGCGTGGTGCGCTGCAATCTGCCTGACCGCTCACCAGACACTGCATGCGAGTGCTCCTCGTTGAAGACGACCCGATGATTGGCGCGGCCGTGGAAGCCGCGCTGCAGGACGCCGCCTACGCGGTCGACTGGGTACGCAACGGCCAGACGGCGCTGGACGTGGCCGCACATCAACACTACGACCTGCTGCTGCTCGATCTCGGCCTGCCGGGAAAGGACGGCCACGCGGTGCTCGGCAGCCTGCGTGCCCGCGACAACCCGGTCCCCGTACTGATCCTGACCGCGCGCGATGCGGTGGATGAGCGCGTACGCGGCCTCGACGGCGGCGCCGATGACTACATCCTCAAGCCCTTCGAGATGGTTGAACTGCTCGCCCGTATGCGCGCCGTCCTGCGCCGCAAGGGCGGGGCAGCGAGCCCCGTGCTCACCAATGGCATGTTGACACTCGACCCCGCCGCGCACGAAGCGCGCATGGGCGATGCCGAACCGGTACGCCTGTCCGCGCGCGAGTTTGCATTGCTGCAGGCGCTCATGCTGCGGCCGGGCGCCATCCTTTCGCGCGCAGAGCTGGAAGAGCGCATTTACGGCTGGGGCCACGAGGTGGCGAGCAACGCGGTCGAATTCCTTATCCACGCGCTGCGCAAAAAGCTCGGCGCGCAGGCCATCAAGAACGTCAGGGGAGTGGGATGGATGGTGCCCAAGGGGCAATGACAGCATCCACATCTGCGGCTGCATCCGTGCAGCGGCGGCTGTCGGTGTGGCTGTCGGTGATCATCGTGGCGGTGGCGGTGCTCGCCGGCGGCTTTGCGTTTGCATCGGCTTTTCGCGAAGCGTATGAATTGCAGGACGATGTCTTGCGCCAGGTCGGGGCAATGTTCGACCCCGCGCATCTGCCCGCCCCCGGCAACCCGGCTGATGCGCCCAAGGTCTCGGACAAAGAGGCGCGCGTGATCGTCCAGGTGTTGCCGCGGGCCGCCGTTGCGCCCGCGGCCAACATGCCCGAGCTGGTCGACGGCATGCAGACCGCGCGCCTGGGCAAGCGCGAGTACCGCGTGTGGGTCCGCACACTTGTCAACGGCCAGCGTATCGCCGTGGCGCAGGAGACCGCCGTGCGAGACGAAACCGCCCGCGACAGCGCGCTGCGCACGTTGATGCCATTCCTGATTCTCGTGCCGATCCTTCTGCTGGCAGTTGCCCACGTGCTGCGCAAGATGTTCGCGCCCATCAAGCGGCTCGCGCATGAGGTGGACCAACGCGACGAGCGCCAACTGCACGCCATCGCCCCCGAAGCCGTACCCGATGAGGTACGCCCGTTCGTGGTGGCGATCAATCGCTTACTCGCGCGCGTGCAGCAGTCCATGGATGCACAGCACCGTTTCGTCGCCGATGCCGCGCACGAGTTGCGCACGCCGCTGTCCGCACTGTCGCTGCAAGCCGAGCGGCTTGGGCAGGCCGCGATGTCGCCCGACGCGCTGGTGCGGCTCGGCACGCTGCGCCAGGGAATCGAACGTAGCCGCGGGCTGCTCGAACAACTTCTGGCCCTGGCACGCGCGCAAGAGGCCACCGATGTGCCTACGGCCACCGTCTCCGTCCAGCGCGTGTTCCGCAGCGTGCTCGAAGACCTCATGCCACTGGCCGACGCCAAGCAGCTCGACGTGGGCGTCACCACTGAAGCCGATGCGCAGGTCCATGCCAACGAACTCGATCTCTTCGTCGTGGTACGCAACCTCGTAGATAACGCCATCCGCTACACGCCGGAAGGCGGACGCATCGACCTGTCGGTGGCCAATGACGCGCACGTCGTGACGATTGCCGTGCAGGACACCGGCCCCGGCATCCCCACCGACGAGCGCACGCGCGTGTTCGACCCGTTCTATCGCGTGCTCGGCAACGAGGTGACAGGCTCGGGGCTCGGGTTATCGATCGTGAGCACGGTGGTGCGGCGACTGGGTGGGGAGGTTGCACTGGGCGAGACCGATGGCGGTGCCGGTGGGCTGCGGGTGACGGTGCGGTTGCCCGCCGCCTGATGGCAATGGCAACCGCACACCGATCTACCGACGCGCCCGGAACGCCACCGCCAACCCCACCAGAATCATCGCCATCCCGGCCATTGCGACGGGGGCCATGCGATGCCCGAACACGAGGTCATCCAGCAGCACCGTGACCACCGGCACGAGGTAGAACAGGCTCGTCACATTGACGAGATTGCCGCGCTGCATGAGCCGGTAAAACAGCAACTGCGCCCCCACTGATATCACCACGCCCATCCACAACAAAGCGGCGATGCCCGGCAGGTTCGGCGTGAATGCCAGTGATTGCACGGGCTGCGCGATGGAAAACCCCACACACAGCACGAGGCTCACTGCGTTCTGCAGCGGCAGCGTATCGATGGGCGACTGGTTCAGCCGCTTCTGGCAGATGGCGCCCACCGTCATGCTGAAGAGCGCGGCCAGCGCATAGCCGAGACCAGCCATCGGCACCTGCTGCGCATCGGCCCCGCCTACCACGAGCGAGAGGCCGCCCAGCGCGAGCGCCAGGCCGGCCATCCGCCGTGCAGACCATATACGCTCGGTTGCCAGCAGCGTGAGCAGCGGCTGCACGCCGAGCACCGTGGCCAGCAGCCCGGGCGTGAGGCCGCGGTCCAGCGCGAGCAGATAGCAGATTGAATAGCCGCCGGTCAGCAATGCACCGGTGCTGGCCACCTTCAGCCGGGAACCCGGCGCCGGCCACCACTGCCCGCGCCGCAGGCCTAGGCCCGCCAGCACCAAAGACGCGAGCGCAAAGCGCCCAACCAGAAACGCGAACGCCGGGACATGCTGCACCCCGATCGCCGCAAAGATTGCGCCGCTGCTCCACAGCAGCACGAATAGAACCGTCGCGCCGGACCCTGCCAGCGCGGCTTGCATGGAACGCATACCACTCACCTGTCGAAAAAAGATGATGTCGGGTTCCGGCGCGCAGGCAAGCGCCTACCTCGGGCATGTGCCCGAGCCTTGTTCAGGTCAACCGGAAACGAAGCGGCTGGAAATCAGCCGAGAGCGGGCGGAGGCGGCGGCGGCTGTGCGCCGATCGCGTCGTAGCCCCAAGACACGACAGGAGGAGGGAAGGGCCCGGGCTGCACGCACACGTCATCCACGCGGGCGCGATGGCCGGCGGCGAGGAGGATGGCGTGAAGTCGAGGCATGAAGACGAAGATTCAGAGAATCAAAGAGTCGGCGAATCAGAATTAGCCGATGGCGTTCGAGCAGCGTATCGGCATCGCACGCATGGCGCAAGGGCGGCGCGCTACTTCAGGTACGACTTGATCACTTGCATCACCGCGTCGAGATCTTCTTGGCGTTGGGCCTCGGCGGGCTCCTTCACCACGTGATCCGTCAGGTGGCCCTCGATGACCGCCGCCATCAGCCCGTTGACGGCCCCGCGAATGGCAGCAATCTGCTGCAGGATGGCCGTGCAATCGCCCTCTTCGGCGAGTTGCTTTTCCAACGCGGCGGCTTGCCCCTGGATACGCCGTACGCGCGCCAGCAGCTTGGCTTTGTCGCGGATGGTATGTGCCATGGAATCGGGTATCGAGGTGGTGTGAATGACGCGGGAGGGTAGCATCACTATACTAGGGGGGAGTATATTTCGCCTACCCGAATTTATCGACTGCCATCCATGACCGCGTTCACCACCCTGCTGCAGCAAGGCAATGCCTGGCTGTTCGTTCCCAGTGCGATCCTGCTGGGTGCGCTTCATGGCCTGGAGCCTGGGCATTCCAAGACGATGATGGCGGCGTTCATCGTCGCCATCCGCGGCACGCTCACACAGGCGGTGTTGCTGGGGCTGTCGGCCACGGTGTCGCACACGGCGGTGGTGTGGGCGGTGGCCATGGCGGGCCTGTACTTCGGCCGCAACTGGAACGCGGAGACCACCGAGCCGTATTTCCAGATGGTGTCGGCCGTGCTGATCGTGGCCGTGGCCGCGTGGATGATGTGGCGCACCTGGCGCAGCACGCACGCGGCGCACGATCACCACCACGACCATCATCACCATGATCACGATCACGCTCACGGCCATGACGATGTCCAGCGCATCGACACCGGCCACGGCATCGTGCAGCTGGCCATCTTCGAAGATGGCGTACCTCCGCGCTTCCGGCTAACGCGGGAAGGCACGCGCGGCACCGCATGGTCGGCCGAGCAGGTGCAGATCGTGACCGAGCGCCCAGACGGCAGTGGGCAGACTTTCCGCTTCGTCCAGCGCGACGGCTTTCTGGAATCGGAGCAATCCATTCCCGAGCCGCACGCCTTTGTGGCGCGCCTGTCGCTCGGCCACGAACACCATCGGCATGACTACGACGTCACGTTCACCGAGCATGACCACGACCATGATCACAGCCATGGCGGGCTGGATGTGTCATCTGCCGAATACCAGGACGCCCACGAACGCGCGCACGCCAACGACATCCGCCGCCGCTTTGCCAACCGTGAAGTGACCACGGGCCAGATCATCGTGTTCGGGCTCACGGGCGGGCTGATTCCGTGTCCGGCGTCGATCACCGTGCTGCTGTTGTGTCTGCAACTCAAGAAGATCACCCTGGGCGCGGCGCTGGTGCTGTGCTTCAGCATCGGGCTGGCCCTCACGCTGGTGGCCTCGGGCGCGCTGGCTGCGCTGAGCGTGAAGCACGTCTCTCGCCGCTGGGGCGGCTTTGGTGAATTTGCGCGCAAGGCGCCGTACCTGTCAGGCGTGCTGATTGCCCTGGTGGGGCTGTATGTGGGGTGGCAAGGCGTGCACGGGCTGATGCAGCTGCCGTAGCAGCGTCCACGCTTTTTTCTGCACCGCTGCATCCACTGCCGCATGGCCTGCGTATCTGCAAGTACAGGCTGGTGCGGCATGTTTTTCGTCGATGCAGTGTCAGGTTTGCATGCGCACCGCGACCAACCTGTGGGATCCGGGCGGCCACGCTCCGCCAGCGATCCGATGGGATGCCGCCTCCGGCGGCACGTTAACCGCTCGAGGAGTTCATCATGCACACCCACCGCATTGCCCTGGCCTTGCTTGCCACGCTTTCCGCTTCTGCCGCGCTGTTCATCGCCCAACCGGCTTCGGCCGCGCAGGCCAAGTACGATCCGTACACGCAAGGCGCCGTCGACAAGACGGACCCGTTCACGCAAGGTGCAGATCGGCAGGCCGATACCTACGGCTATCTGTCGTGGAAGTACGATCGTTTCGACCCGTATGCGCAAGGCGCAGATCGTCAAGCCAGCGCGCATGACGTGCTGGCATGGCGCGGCGATACGAGCTACCCGGGCAGCACGGACGGCGCTCGCGCGTGACGGGCCGGTATGGCGTGAGAGGGACCGTGTAAGCACGGCCCTCCACGCGAGCATCACCTCGCTGATGTTGCCCCGTCGACGATCCGGTCGTACAACGCACGCGCTGCGGGCGACAGGTGCGCAGCCTTGCGCGTGACGAGCACCAGCGTGCGCGACACTTCAGGCTCCACCAGCTCCACCGTACGAATCATCGGGTACGCGTTCTTCTGAATCGCCAGCCGCGGCACCACCGCCGCGCCGAGCCCTTCAGCCACCAAGCCGAGCGCCGTTGAACTGCGCTGCACTTCGTAGAACGAATGCAGCGTCACGCCGCTCGCCTTCAGTGCGCCGTCGAGCAGACTGCGGTTGCCGCTCACCTCGCCGGCAAAGATGAGTGGGTGGGGCTGCAGGGCCTGCCACCGGATGCGCCGCCGCTTCGCGAGCGGGTGATCATCGCGGCAGACGAGGACGTACGGATCGCTCGTCAGCGGCACGCTTACGAGCTCCGGATGCTGGTCGCCCGCGATGCTGATGCCGAACTCGGCTTCACGACGCAGCACGGCTTGCAGCACGGAGGCCGATGCATGGTCGAGAATCTTCACGCGATCATGCGGCCGGTGCTCCGAGAACGCGCGCAGGATGCGCGGCAGATACTGCACGCCCACCGTCGGCACGCAGGCGATGGTGATGTCGCCGCGCTGGCTCAGGCCGGTCTCGCGAATCTCCGTGAGCGCATCGGACAACTCATTGAGCAGCCGGCGCGCCTGCGGCAGAAAGCGCTCGCCGATTTCCGTCAGCTCGGTCCGGCGCGTGGTGCGCTCCACCAGCGCGACACCAAGAAACGCCTCCAGCTTGCGCAGGCGCTGCGTGATGGCGGTCTGCGTCACGTGGAGTGCGTCGGCGGCTTGCGTAAAGCTGCCGCTCTCTGCAATCGCCACAAATGCCTGCACGCCGAGCGTATCAATTTTCATCAACGCTATGAATCAATCTGGAAATTGAATTCATTTTACTGATCGATTGGAAAACCGGACACTTTGCGCATTCTGCACACAACGACAAGGAGCGCATCGTGACGACCCCACACGATTGGTACGCAAAGCAGTATGTGCAATTCGAGGATGAGCGCACGCGGCCGGTCCGGGACCTGCTTGCCGCGGTGCCGCCCACGCCCATCCATATCGCCATCGATATCGGCTGCGGGCCGGGCAATTCAACGGAAGCGCTGATGGCGCGTGCGCCTGCCGCAGCTGTTCGCGGCATCGACGCCTCGGCCGACATGATCCAAGCCGCGCGCAAGCGGCTGCCCGAGGTGCGCTTCGATGTCGCCGACATTGCTGCGTGGGATGAGCCGGGCGCGTATGACCTGATTCTCGCCAATGCGGTGCTGCAATGGCTGCCGGCGCACGACACGCTGTTTCCGAAACTTGTCGGCAAACTTGCGGCGGGTGGCCACCTGGCCGTGCAGATGCCGGACAACCTCGACGAACCTGCGCACCGCCTCATGCGCGAAGTGGCCGCTGCGGGGCCATGGGCCGGCAAGCTCAAGGGTGTGGAGCGCACAGAGCGCTTCGATGCGCGCCGCTATTACGCACTGCTGGCGCCGCTGTGCTCGCGCGTCGACGTGTGGCGCACCACGTACATGCATCCTCTGCAAGGCGGCGCCGATGCGGTGGTCGAATGGTTCAAGGGCAGCGCGCTGCGGCCATTCCTCGCAGCGCTGAGCGAGGACGAGCGACCCGCGTTCCTCGCCCGCTATCGCGACATGATTGCCCAGGCCTATCCGGCTCTCGATGATGGCACGGTGCTGCTGCCGTTCCCCCGGCTGTTCATCGTCGCCACGCGCAAGTAGGCGCAATCGCAGAAACGAAAATCAACGGCCATGAAAAAAGCCCGACGGCAAACCACCGGCGGGCTTTTTTTCTGACACCTGCGGCGCTTAACGCGACGGGTTCAGCGTCAGGTTCATATGGCGGTTCACATCCTTGTACAGCAGGTAACGGAAGCGGCCAGGGCCACCGGAATAGCACGCCTGCGGGCAGAACGCGCGCAGCCACATGAAGTCGCCCGCTTCGACCTCGACCCAGTCCTGATTGAGGCGATAAACCGCCTTGCCTTCCAGCACGTACAGGCCGTGTTCCATCACGTGGGTTTCGGCAAACGGAATCACGCCGCCCGGCTCGAACGTGACGATATTGACGTGCATGTCGTGGCGCATATCGCTCATGTCGACAAAGCGCGTCGTCACCCAAGCGCCGTTGGTGCCCGGCATCGGGATCGGCTCGACGTCCTGTTCGTTGGTGACGAAGGCTTCCGGCAGGGGAATGCCATCGACGACCTGGTAGTGCTTGCGAATCCAGTGGAAGCGCACGGCCGCATCGCTGACGTTGTGCAGCGTCCAGTCGGCGCCTGGCGGAATAAACGCGTAGCCACCGGGCGTGAGCGTGTGCTTCTTGCCCTGCAGCGTCAGCTCGGCTTCGCCTTCAACGACGAACAGCACGGCTTCGGCGTTCTTGTCTTGCTCGGGCTTGTCGCTGCCGCCGCCCGGGTTCATTTCAACGATGTACTGCGAGAAGGTTTCGGCAAAACCCGACAGCGGGCGGGCGATCACCCACAGGCGCGTGTGGGTCCAGAACGGCAGCCAGCTCGTGACGATGTCGCGCATCACCCCCTTGGGGATCACCGCGTACGCCTCGGTGAACATCGCGCGATCGGTCAGCAGATCCGTCTGCGGCGGATGGCCGCCATGCGGCGCGTAATACGTGGTTTTAGACATGTTGCATTCAGGCAATGGGTTGGTCCGGCCCCGGGCGCAAACAGCATCGGGCAGTTCGTACACGGGCGGCGTTGACGATAGCGAAGCCGCTCACGATCGACCAATTAAATGTTGCGATGACTTCGATTCGATTTGCCACTACCGCGCCAGCATCAGGTCGAGGTTCTGGACCGCCGCGCCTGAGGCGCCCTTGCCGAGGTTGTCGAACACTGCCGTGAGCAAGACCTGACCGTGGTCGTTGGCGAACACGCCCAGCCGCATGTCGTTGGTGCCGTTGAGCGCCTGCGGGTCCAGATTCGGCAAAGCGGACGGCGCCTGCAGCGGCATCACTTCCACATGCTGCGCGCCAGCGTAATGGTCGGCCAGACATGCGTACAGCGCAGCCGCATCCACGCCGGCGTTGAGCAGACGCAGCTCCAGCGGCACCGTCAGCACGATGCCCTGGCGATACGCGCCGTAGGCCGGCACAAACATCGGCCGCTGCGTGAGCCCCGCGTGCAGTTGGATTTCCGGCGTGTGCTTGTGCGCCAAACCCAGCCCATACACCTGGAACGGCAATGCCTTTGCCGCATCCGGCCCCTCGTAGGTTTCGACTGCAGCGCGGCCGCCGCCCGAATAGCCGGACACGGCATGCATGCTGATCGGGTAATCCGCCGGCACAAGGCCCGCCTGCACGAGCGGGCGGAGCAGCCCGATCGCGCCGGTCGGGTAGCAGCCCGGGTTGGTCACGCGCGACGCTGCGGCAACACGTCGGGCTTGCCCTTCGCTCATCTCCGGAAAGCCGTACACCCAGCCGGGCGTGGTGCGATGCGCGGAGCTGGCGTCGATCACGCGCACGGCCGGGTTGACGATGGCCGCGACCGCCTCGCGCGCGGCCGCATCAGGCAGACACAGGATGGCGATATCGCAGGCGTTGATGGCCTCGGCGCGGTGTTGCGCGTCTTTGCGCGCGTCGGCGGGAAGCGTCAGCAGCTTCAGGTCTTGCCGCTCCACACGGCCGCGCAGGCGCTCGTGAATCTGCAGGCCGGTGGTGCCTTGGTCGCCATCAATGAAGACGAGGGGCGTGGACATGGCGGAGCGCTCCAATGGAAAGAGGGTGAGGGTGGTGGTGAATGCGAGCCCCCCATCTTCGATCGCGACCTAGAATATGAAAAGTTGAATTTCATAACCGTCACATTCAGCATTTCTGAATCATGCGAGAGATCAGCCTGGACCGCCTGCGCACACTCGTGGAAGTGGCCGGCCGCGGCTCGTTTGCCGACGCCGCGCGGGCGCTGCATCTGGCGGCGCCCACCGTGAGCCTGCATATCGCCGAGCTGGAGGATCGCGTAGGCGCGCAACTTCTCTCGCGCAAGCGCGGGCAGGTGCAGCCCACCGCCATCGGCGAGGTGATGGTGGAGCGCGCCCGCAAGCTGCTCGCCGATGCCGAACAGGCGCTGGACGACATCCAACGCCAGGTGCAAGGCTTGAGCGGACGCGTACGGCTGGGCGCATCCACTGGCGCCATCGCGCACTTGCTGCCGCAGGCGCTCGACGTGCTGCGGCAGGACCACCCCGGCATCGACGTGCAGGTGGCGGTGCTCACGTCACAGGAAACGCTGGCGGGTCTGGCCGATGGCGCGCTCGACATTGGCCTCGTGGCGCTGCCCCAATCGCAAGTGGCGGGGCTTGCCATCAAGCCATGGCGGCGCGATCCGGTGATGGCGTTCCTGCCTGCGCACTGGACGAGCCCGGCGCGCATCACGCCCGCGTGGCTGTCTGCGCAGCCGCTGATCCTGAACGACGCGACCACACGACTCTCGCGCCAGACAACGGAGTGGTTCGCCGCTGACGGTCATCACCCCGTGCCGCGTATCCAGCTCAACTACAACGACGCCATCAAGAGCCTGGTCGCGGCCGGCTACGGCGCAACGCTGCTGCCGCATGAGGCCTCCGCCGCGCCATCGGATGCGCGCATCACCATGCGCCCGCTGCGACCTGCGTTGTGGCGTGAACTTGGCATTGCGCACCGCGCCGGTGACGTAGCGCGATCGACACAGCACGTGCTCGACGTGCTTTGGATGCTCCGGGCGAAATAGTCCATTGCGCGCCTCGAAACCGTGACGAGGCGCAGAATCCCGCTTGAATAAAGTTTGACTTCTTGTGTCGCGACAACTATCTTAAGATATGTTTTGCGACACAACACGGCGTGCCAGCCAGCCGACTCCGGCCCCAGCCTGCGCGCGCCGCTTACTCCTCTTCTTCGCTCGCCCTCATGCCCTTACTTGATTCCTCGCGCGAGCGCCGGTTGCTCTGGCTGCTCGCGCTCACGCAGTTCACCGTCATCATGGATTTCATGGTGATGATGCCGCTTGGTCCGCAGATCATGCATACGTTTGGCATCGGCCCGGCGGCGTTCGCCACGGCGGTGTCGGTGTATTCGCTGTGCTCGGGCGCTTCCGGCCTGCTGGCCGCCACCTATGTCGACCGCTTTGACCGGCGCCGCCTGCTGCTGACCGTCTACGGCCTCTTCACGCTGGCCAACCTGGCCTGTGCACTGTCGGGCAGCTACGGCATGCTGCTGTTTGCCCGCGCATTTGCGGGCGTCACGGGCGGCGTGCTCGGGTCGATCATCATGGCCGTGCTGTCAGACGTGGTGCCGCCCGCGCGGCGTGGCGCGGCCACCGGCGTGGTGATGTCGTCGTTTGCGCTGGCGGCCATGGCGGGCGTGCCCGTGGGCATCGCCATTGGCGCGCACTTCGGCTGGTCGGCGCCGTTCTTCCTGCTGACGGCGCTCACGGTGCTGATCTGGCTAGGCGCGCGGCAGACCATTCCGCCGCTGGCCGAACATCTGGCAGGCAAGCGCAGCCAGACGCTGGGCGAGATCCTCTCCGGCCTGTGGCAGTTGCTCACCAACCCGCGCCACCTGCGCGCCTTTGTGCTGACCTTCGTGATGATGGGCTCGCACATGATGGTGATTCCGTTCATCTCGCCGGTGCTGGTGGCCAACCACGGAGTGTCGCCCGAAAGCCTGTCGTGGTTGTATGTGGCTGGCGGCGCGGCGTCGTTCTTCAGTTCGCGCGCCGTGGGCAAGCTGGCTGATCGCTACGGTCGCCGCCGCATGTTCGTTGGCGCAACACTGCTGGCGTTCATCCCGGTGCTGGTGATGACGCATCTGCCTGACTGGCCCTACATCGGCATGTTGCTGTTCTTCCCGTTCTTCATGGTGATCCTCTCCAGCCGCATGGTGCCGATGCAAGCGTTGATGACGACAGTGCCCGCCCCGCAAGTGCGTGGCGCGTTCCTGTCGGCCAACAGCGCGGTGATGTCGGTAGGGACCGGCGTGGGCGCGTGGGTGGGCGGGCTGCTGCTGTCCGCCGGTGCCGGCGGCCGCATCGAGGGCTATGGCCTCAACGGCTGGCTGGCCGTGGCAGCAGGGCTGTTCTGCGTGTTCTGGGTGAGCCAGGTGAAGGGATCGGATGCGCAGGGCGATCCGTCACTGGCTGCAGCAGCCGCATCCGCAGGCGCGTCGGGTCCGCAAACGGTGCCGCAAGCTCCGCGGGCGGAAAAGGCCTGAGCGGTTATTCGGCTTCCAGCACCATCTTCAGCTTCACCAGGTCACGCTGCACCCATTCGGCATCGGCGTCGAACTGGGCATCGTCCATATTCGGTTGCTGAAACAGCGTAAGCGAGACGGTGGTGCCGGCGCCGTTGCGCACCACCCGTAGCGGCACGTACACGATTGACCCGTCCGGCAGGCGGACCCAGTGGTCGGCAATGCCAAATGTGTTGGGCGGGCTGAAGCGGATGAAGACGCTGCCTTCGTCGCTGTTGGGGGCGGCCTTGGCAATCCATTCGTCGGGGGCCGCGCCCGAACCCTGCGTACCGGGCGCGAGCCCTTCCGACAGGCCGGTCGCCCAGATCGGAAAGTTCAGCGGCTCGGCCAGGAACATGGCCACGTCATCAAAGTGACGCTCGACATTCACGCTTAGGGTGCGGACGTTGTGCAGCATGTGGCCTCCGTGTGCGGCGCGCGCCGCGCGAGGCAGTATATGCGGCGCTCAGGCGGGCAGCTTGCGAAAGCTGATGGCCAGGCGGTTCCACGTGTTGATGGTGCTGACCAGCAGCGTGAGGTCGACCAGCTCGGCATCGGAGAACTGCGCGCGCACGGCTTGCCAGACGTCATCGGGCACGCGAGTTTCTGCGACGAGGGTGACGGCTTCCGTCCACGCCAGCGCGGCGCGTTCGCGATCGGTGAAGAATGGCGTTTCATGCCAGACCGACACGGTAGCCAGGCGACGGTTGTCTTCACCGCCCTTGCGGGCATCGGCGGTGTGCAGGTCGACGCAATAGGCGCAGCCGTTGATTTGCGAGGCACGCAGGCGCACAAGTTCAGTCAGCGGCTTTTCCAGCGTGCTTTTAGTCAGCGCTTTTTCCAGGCCCATGACGGCCTGGATGGCGGCGGGATTGCTTTGGTAGAAGTCGAGGCGGGGTTCCATGAGATGGCTCCTGTGCTTGAGAACTGAAGCCAGTCTAGGCGCGCAGGTGGCACCTTGAAATTGCCAATCGCAGCGAATATCAGGTAGCCACTCTGTCCAGCACTTCCGCCAGCTTGCCGAGGCCCGCGTCGATCTCCGCAACGTTTACATGGCCGTAGCCGATCAGCAACCCGGGCTGCGGCGGCCGCGCCACATGCATCCTGGCCGTGCCGTATAACCCGACGCCCACGCTCTCCGCCAGCTTGACCAGCTCGGCTTCCGCCAACGGCGTTTGCAACTGCGCTGCCATGTGAATGCCCGCCGCCGACGGCACGGGCACCAGCCACGGGGCCAGCGGGCCACACAGATGCCGCAGCAGCGCATTGCGGCGCGCCGCGTATTCCTTGTGCATGCGGCGCAGGTACTTGCCGAAATCGCCGTCGAGCATGAACTTGGCGAGCGCCGCCTGCATGAGCGATTCACTGTGCCAGTCGGCCACCTGCTTGGCGTGCCGCAGCGGCGCCACCAGCGAGGCCGGCGGTACCACGTAGCCGATGCGCAGCTCTGGGAAGATCGTCTTCGAGAACGTGCCCACGTAAGCGACGCAACCGGCTGCGTCCAGGCTCTTGAGCGATTCCATCGGGCGGCCGTCGAAGCGGAACTCGCTGTCGTAATCGTCTTCGATGATCAGCGCGTCATGGCGCTGCGCCCAGTCGAGCAGTTGTGCGCGGCGCGCCAGGCTCATCGGCATGCCCAGCGGAAACTGGTGCGACGGCGTTACGTAGACGAGCTTGGCGTGCTTCGGCAGCGCATCGACGACAAGCCCTTCCGCATCGACCGGCACCGGCACGACGTTGGCGCCCAGCGCCTGCAGCGCAATGCGCGCGGGCGGGTAACCCGGGTCTTCGATCGCCACCGTATCGCCGGGGCGTACCAGCACGCGGGCGATCAGGTCGATGGCCTGCTGCGCACCCTGCGTGACGACAATATCGGCCCACGCACACACCACCGCGCGACTGAATGCGAGATAGCGCGAGATGGCCAGGCGCAGCGCCTGGTCGCCCGCCGGATCGTGATAGCCGCCGCGCCCGCGCGCCTGCTGGCGCAGCGCATGCGCAACACAACGGCGCCATACGTCGAACGGGAACAGGCGCTTCTCCGTCACGCCGCCCACAAAGTCGTAGACGAGGTTCGGGCGCGGCTGGGGCAGCACCCCCGGCATGTTGTTCCAGGGCGTGTCGAAGGTGCGTACGGGCGGCGTGGGCGACGCAAGTTGCGCCGCAGGCGATGCGGCCGGCGCGCGGGCGCGCAACCCTTCAGTCGCTTCGGCCACGAAGGTGCCCGAGCCGGGGCGCGGCTGTAGATAGCCCTCGGCGATGAGGCGTTCGAATACGTCGAGCGTGGTCTTGCGCGACACCCCGATCTGCAGCGCCAGGTCGCGCGTGGAAGGCAGGCGCTCGCCCGGCACGAGCCGGCCATCGAGGATGGCGGTGCGGAGTTGTCGATAGAGTTGGCCGGCAAGGTCGTGCCGGCCGTGGATCGTCAAATGGACATCCATCGTGGGCGCAGTATGCGAAGGAGCTGCGCCATTCTACGGAAGCCGCCCGAGGCGGGAAGGGCAGGGTGAAGCTCAGCCTTCCCGGCCGTCAGCGCGCGGCGCCATCAGCCACGGCGTGTAGCGCCACAGATAAACCACAAACGCCGCCACCCACAGCACGCTCGCCCCGCCGATCCACACTTCGCGCGGCAACAGGGCGGGGCCGGCCACGCGCACGAGTGCAGCCAGCGCGACGGCTGCGTAGGCGAAATTCTCCGCACGGCCCGTACGCAACATCCGGCCGGTGTGGCCCAGCGCGGTGCGCGTGATCATGGCGATGATGGCGCCGCCGATGGCTCCCGCCGTGAGCGCATGCAGCGCGGTCGAACGGTCGCCCCAGCCGAGCGCTGCGGCGGCCAACATGGCAATGCCGATGGGCAGGAAGGCATACGCCACATGCAGGATGGAGACGATAGGCGTGCGCAGCGTGCGGCGCGTGTCCCAGCCGGCCCAGCGGACGGCCTGCACGACCGCCGCCGCCGCAAACACGATGGCTGGAACAATGCCTTGAAGCGGCGTCGCCAGCATGGCAACGGCGAGCGCCGTCGCCGGCACGATGGCGCGCTCGGCCCACACCACGCGGCGCACGTGCACGCCAGGAACGGCGTTGGACGTGAACATTGGGATGACGCGTCCGCCAATGACCGTGACGAACAGGCAGACCAGCCCCGCGGCTGCATCGAGGCAACGCAGTGCGGCCAGCGGCGCGTCCAGAGCCAGCGCGGCATGAAACGCCGCGTTGACGCCACCGAGCACCAGCAGCGCGATCGCCAGGCCGTAGTTGCGGGCGCTTTTTGCGCGCCGCAGGACACGCAGGAACGCCACGCCGCACGCCGGCAGGAACGCCACGTCCGCAGCCACAGCCAGCGGCACGGGGCCTGTCCACATCAGCACACGTGCCGCCAGCCACAGCGCAGCCAGCGCCGCGAGCTGCGTGCCTTGCGGCGTCTGCAGGCCGGTCCAGTTCTTACCCGCTGTGAAAAGGAAACCAACCACCACCGCCGCCGCAAAGCCAAACACCATCTCGTGCGCGTGCCAGAACAGTGGCGCCATGGTGGCCGGACCTTGGGCCGAGGGCAGGACACCCAGCAGCAACGCTGCCCACAACGCCATCCCCAGCGCGGCAAACGCCGCGGCCAACAGGTAGAGCGGCCGGAAGCCGAGCGCGAAGACCGCTCGCCCCGTGTAAGGCACGCGGCTTGCCGGGTCGGGCTTGCCGATGGTGAGCAACGGGGCTTGGCGGGGCATGGTGATTTCCGTGGTTCAGGTCAGAGGATGTCGTCCAGCAGATCGGGGCCGAACACTTCGCGGTGGATGCGCTCCGACGGCACACCGCTGGCGAGCAGCGCCGCACGCTGTGCCTGCATGAACGGCAGCGGGCCGCAGAGATAGAAGTCCGCTTCCGCTCCGTGGTCGCGCACGAACGTGTCGACCGTCATGCGGCCAGGCTGGGCCGGGCGCGATGCGAACTCCGCGTCCTCGCCGGACTCCAGGAACACATGCGCCTCGAACGCCGGCAGCGCTTGTGCGGCACGCTCGAGATCATCGGCGTGGGCAACATGCGAGGCAGCACGGGCGGCGTGGCTGAATACGATCTTGCGCGCGCTGTTCTCCTGCGCGAGCGTGTTGAGCGCCGAAATCATGGGCGTGATGCCAACACCGGCCGACATCAGCACGATCGGGTTGTCGGTTGCCAGTTGCGGCACAAAGTCGCCGTACGGTTGGCTGACCAGCAGGACGTCGCCTTCGCGCGCATTGGCGTGCAACCAGCTCGACACGGTGCCTGCAGGGCGGTCAGCGTCGCCCGCATCACGCTTGACCGAGATGCGCCACGTGCGGCCATTCGGAGCGTCCGACAGGCTGTACTGGCGCTGCTGCAGTGCGCCCGGCGCCAGCTCCACTTGCACCGAGATGTACTGCCCCGGCAGGAAATCGGCCAATGGCGCGTCGCCCACGGCTTCGAGCGTGAGCGAGACCACGTCTTCGGCCTGCAGACGGCGGCTGACAATGCGCACCGGCTGACGATGGTCGGGGCCGCTGCCGGTGTGCTGGTACAGGCGCGCTTCCGCCGCGATCAGCTCGGCGGCGAGCAGCCAATAGGCTTCGTCCCAGGCGGCAAGCAGGTCCGGCGTGGCGGCGTCGCCCAGCACTTCGGCAATCGCGCCAAGCAGGTGGCGCGCGACGATCGGGTAATGGCTCGGCTTGATGCCCACGGCCGCGTGCTTGTGCACGATGCGGTTGACCACGGGCGCCAGCGCCGCGTTGTTGCCATGGTTGGCAGCGTACGCAAACACCGCCGAAGCCAGCGACTGCTGCTGCGACCCATTGGCCTGGTTGCCCATGTTGAACACGTTGGTCAGCTCGGGGTGGCTGGCGAACATGTTGTGATAGAAGGTCTGGGTGATGGTCAAGCCATGCTCGCGCAGCACGGGAACGCTGGCATCGATATAGGGCTTGGACTTGTCGGACAGCATGCTGGACTCCAAATATGCGTGAAATACGCAACAAATAAGACGGGGGGCGCCGTCACGCTTTGTTCTGGATGGCCTGGGGCTCAGGCAACCGCTTGCATTGGATTCTATTAAACGTATATTTGTGATGCAACAAATTGACCTGCGGCAAACCGGCGCATCTTGTAGGCAACTTCCCGATAAGATGTTCCTCTTATGAATGTTTTTACCTGCGGCAACGCCGCACGCCCGCCATGCGACTGACCGACTACACCGACTACGCCCTGCGCACGCTGATCTACGTGGCCGTGCACCCGGACGAACTCGTCACGATCCAGCGCATTGCGGATGCTTTCGACATTCCCAAGAACCACCTCATCAAGATCGTCCAGCAGCTAGGGCAGGACGGCTTCCTGCACACCGTGCGCGGGCGCGCGGGGGGCATCACGCTCGGCCGCCCAGCGGCCGAAATCAACCTCGGCGACGTGGTACGCGCCACCGAGCCCGACTTCCGCATGGTCGAGTGCTTCCACGGCGACGATAACCACTGCGTCATCACCCGCGTGTGCGGCCTGCGCGGCGTGCTGCACGCAGCGTTGCGGGCGTACTTTGAGGTACTGGATGGCTACACGCTGCAGGATCTGGTCGACAAACCGAACGCGGTGAACCGGGCGCTGGGAGAGGCGCCGCTGCCGATGCCGCGTGGGGCCAAGCGCAGGGTGGGTTGATCGCGCGCGCCGGAAGGCTCATCCGGCGGCTTGCTGCTGCAACTTCAATGGATTGCCCTTGATGTCCTTCTAGTCCGTCCGCCCTGCGTTACCTCACCGCTATCGAACGCCTCAAATCTGCCCACCGTGTCGCAATGGCACGACTCGAGGCGCTGTTCGCCTCGCTGGAGCACCGCGCGTTTGCAGGACTGCTCTGATGCACCGCGCCCACCCGGGCACAACTTGACAACGTTTGACAACAAACTCGCCTGACACTGCCTAGATTGTCTGCTCCGCAAACAATCGGCACCCAGGCACCGCGCCGCCCGTCCTCGGCAGCGCCGCTTCCGACACGCTGTCGGCCCGCAGCCCAGGTGCCCACCATCTGGGAGCAGGCAATGAGCGAAAGGCGCATTAACACCAAGCACGCGCACACGTTTGAAAGCATCAAGCAGCTGAACGAAGACGACTCCGAGTTCTGGTTTGCGCGGGACTTGGCGCCGGTGCTGGAATACCAGGATTGGCGCAACTTTGTGCAGGTTATCGAGAAAGCCAAAGTGGCCTGCAAGCGATCGAGCCAAGCCATCGAAGACCATTTCGGTGAGTTCAACAAAATGGTCGAGCTCGGCTCAGGGGCGGTCCGCAAGATCGTGGACTTCCGGCTCACCCGCTATGCCTGCTACCTCATCGTCCAGAACGGCGACCCGTCCAAGCCGGTCATCGCCAACGGGCAAACCTACTTTGCCGTGCAGACGCGGCGCCAAGAACTGGCTGATCAAGCGCACTTCGGCTCGCTGTCTGAAGACACCCGCCGCCTCATGCTGCGTGGTGAACTGACAGAACACAACAAGGCTCTGACGACCGCTGCCAAACGGGCAGGGGTGGAATCCGGGCTGGACTACGCCATATTCCAAAACCACGGCTACAAGGGCCTTTACGGCGGCCTGGGCGCCAAGGACATCCACACAGCCAAAGGGCTTACGAAGAGTCAACAGATTCTCGACCACATGGGAAGCACCGAGCTTGCCGCCAACCTGTTCCGCGCCACACAAACCGAAGACAAGCTGCGACGCGACGGCGTACGCGGTAAGCGCGAGGCCAACCAAACGCATTTCGAAGTGGGCGCAAAGGTCCGCCAGACCATCAAGGAGATCGGCGGCACCATGCCAGAGCAATTGCCTACGCCGGCAAAGAGCATCAAACAGATCGAGAAGGAACAGAAGCGGCTGCAGCGCGGCGCTGGGCCATCCGAGGAGGTGGGCACATGAGAGCCCACGCGTTCGCGGTTTAGAGCAACGCACTTACCAACAAGCGCATTCTGTTTCGCAAGGAGGTGGGCGTCGGAATACGCTCCCGGCCCAAAAGTCGCCGGCGCGCCAAGCCGGTATCGGTAACGTAGCCCGCGCGCCGCATCTACGTAGCATTTTTCTTTCGTCCTCACCACAGCGCCACGCAGGCATGTTCGCTGCTGCAAAACGGTTGCGGGCCGTGCCATCTCCGGTGACGGCCCAGTCAACCGACCAGCGGAGGTGTCATGAAACCCACTCGCGACAAGAGCAAGCACGCGTCGCACTCGAAATCGACGTCCACAAGCCAGCGCAGCAGTGCGTCCGACAAGGAGCGTGGCGGGCACGCCAGCCATGGCAGCGGTGGCAAATCGTCTGAACGTGCCGGTGCGAAGTCGCACGAGCGCGGCACACAGGGCGGCAGCGCGCGTGAACACGCAACGCATTCGCCGATCGGCATTCAGAAGGCTCTGAAGGGCGCGACCTACCCCGCGAAGAAGCAAGAGTTGATGAAGACCGCGCAGGCCAACGGCGCAGACGACAGCACCCTCAAGACCCTGCGCGACATGCCTGACGACGAGTACGACACGCCGGCCGCCGTTTCCAAGGCCATCGGCCACGAAAAGTGATGCGCACCCGCGCAGGAGGACGACTCATGAACAGATCAACACAGCATATTGGTGCGCGTCGCGTTGCGGCGCTGCTGGTGGCCGGTGCGCTGGGCTTTAGCGGCGCGCTCGGTATCGCGCGGGCGGCAACGGACAAGTCCGACACCACCTTCGTCACCAAGGCTGCGGCTGCCGGGATGCTTGAAGTGCAGGCCAGCCAAGTTGCCATTACACGTGCGAGCAACCCGGACGTACGCGCCTTTGCACAGCGCATGGTGAAGGACCACACCACGGTGGGCGACGAACTCAAGGCGCTGGCCAGTAAAAAGGGCATTACGGTGCCGGACAGCCTGCCTGCGGATGAGCGCGCCAAGGTCGACAAGCTCAGCGCACTTGAAGGCGCGAAGTTCGACAAGGCCTACGCCGACGAGGTGGGGGTGAAGGCCCACAAGGACGCCGTCTCCCTGTTCGACAAGGCGTCAAAGGATGCGAAGGACCCCGACATCAAGGCGTTCTTCTCACATAACCTGCCTGCGCTGCGCGAGCATTTGCAAATGGCGGAGCAGTTGAAACCCGCGGTGAAATAATTGCTCGCTACGTCCGCCGAGGGCCCGCCCTGACGCGGAGACAAATCGCGATGAACGCGGCCCCTTTTTGGGGCCGTTTTCTTTGCGCGCTGTTTGCGTGCCCGACGGATTCGTTTTGGGCCACACCGCTTCCTGTTTTCATACCGCTTCGTCACTAAATTTTCATGGTTTGTCGCCAAGATTCGGCCGCGCAAACGTTTTAGTCGTGCATGAGCCGCCCGCACGCATGGGTGGCCGGAAGCGTTTGCCCGACCTCATCGAATCGACAGGAAACCACAATGCTTTCGACCAAGAAAACGCTGCTCGCGATTGCGGTGCCGGCGTGCATGACCCTCGGCCTGTATGCCTGCGGCGGCAGTGACGACCCCGCGCCCACAAGCACGGCAGGCACCTCGCCAGCCCCGACGACGCCCACCACGCCGACACAGCCCGCCAAGCCGCAAGGCATGTGGACCACGGGCGACCTGCACGTGCACACGGCGGAATCCGCCGATGCCGTCACGCCCCTGTCGACGGTGCTCGACCACGCGTTCGACCTCAACGGCTTGGACTGGATGGCCGTATCGAACCACCTGCGCCCCTCGCCGCGCGATGCCACGGGCGCCACGCTTGCGAGCGGCTCGATTGCCGCATCGGCCGGGATCGCCAAGTACGAGATGCCCGCCATTGCGCAAGCGCAGGCGGCAGGCAAGTACGCGGGCAAGCTGATCTTCTCCGCCGCCGAGTGGGACATGCCCACGCACGATCACCTGAACGTCGGCATCTTTGATGGCGCCGACAAGCTGCAGACGTCGGCCAAAGGCCTGAACAAGTTCGAGTACTTCTTCACGCAGCAGTCGGCATCGCTCTTCGATCCGAACGATGTGACCGCATGGCAGCAGGAAGGCCCGCGCGCCGGCACGACACACGCCGACGTGGTCAATGCCTTCAAGTGGCTCAAGACGAATTACCCGAACACCAGCTACGGCCTGATCAACCACCCGTCGCGCAACCCGGGCAAGTACACGGTGGCGGACTTCCGCGAGTTCAACGACACGGCGCCCGACATCATGTTCGGCATCGAAGGCATGGTCGGCAACCAGATGGAACCCGACCGCGGCGGCTATACCAGCGCCTACACCGACGCCAACCTGAAGAACCGAACGTACGGCGGCGTCGACTACGTGGTCGCGCAAGTCGGCGGCGTCTGGGATGCGCTGCTCGGCGAGGGCCGCCGCGTCTGGAACTTTGCCGATTCCGACCACCACTTTGAAGTCGATGCCACGCAGCAATTTAGCAGCGGCTATTACCCCGGCGAATACGCCAAGACCTACATCTGGCTGCCGGGCACCAACACTGACCTCAAGACGCTGCTGGCGGCCATGCGCTCGGGCAAGTCGTTCGCTGTGTTTGGCGACCTCATCAACGCGCTGGACTTCAGCGCGGGTACCGCAGCCACCTCCGCCGACATGGGCGGCACGCTCACGGCCAAGGCTGGCGACAAGGTGACGATCACCATCCGCTTCAAGAGCCCCGATCACAACAACTACGAGTACCCGCTAGGCAGCGGCTTCAAGGTCAACATGCGTCCGGTGGTGGACCACGTTGATCTGATTGCGGGCGACGTGACGGGCAAGGCTGCATCTGGCACGCCAGCCTATGCCAAGGACACCAACGACTCCACCAAGGTCATCGCCACGTTCACCAAGGCCGACTGGAAGGTCGACGCGGATGGCTACAACAGCATCACGTACACCTACACGGCCGCCAAGAACCAGTACTTCCGCCTGCGCGGCACCAACCTCGGCATGAACGTGTCGGGCGAAACCAGCAACGGCAATCCGCTGCCCGACCAGAAGACCGTGGTGACGGAGAACGCCGCGCGCTTCAACGCCATCAACGATCGCAACTACAACGATCTGTGGTTCTACTCGAACCCGGTGTTTGTGTCGGTGCAATAAATGCCGAAGCGGTAAGGCAGCGGCGGTGACTTACGCTGCGGCGGGCGCACTCGTTCGCCGCAGCCACACCGTCACCGCCAGCCCAGCGCCACCCGGCCCGGGCGCCAGCGCAATCTGGCCGCCCATGCGATCCACGATCTGACGCACGATCGCCAGGCCCAGGCCGCTGCCCTGGGTCTGCGTGCCTTCCAGACGCGTGAAGCGTTCAAACACACGTGCAAACGCCTCGGGCGGAATGCCGGGGCCGTTGTCGGTCACGGCCAGGATGGCCCAACCGTAGTCCGCCGACACCTGCACCGTCACGCGGCCGCCTTCCTGCGTGTAACGCACGGCGTTGTCGACGAGGTTGAACAGCAGCGCGGCAATGAGTGTGCGGTTGCCCGACGTCCACACGGGCTGCTCGGCGGGTTCGATGCCCAGATCAATCCGGCGGCCATCGGCCAGCAGCGCGAGATCTTCCAGTACGGTGCGCGCCACCTGCGAGAGGTCGACCGCCTCGCTCGTCGCGGCCGATGCTTCGGCCTGAGACAGCAGCAGCAAGTCGTTGATGAGGTCCGCCAGGTTGCGCGTGCTGGTTCGCGCGGCCTTCAGGACTTCGTGCAGCGCGGCATCTGCGTTGGTTTGCGCCGCCACCTGCATCTGCGTATCGAGAATCGCCAGCGGCGTGCGCATCTGGTGCGCTGCATCGGCAATGAAGCGCTTCTGCGTGATCGCGTTGTCGGCAATGCGCTGCAGGTACTGGTTGAACGCGCCGGCAATCGGCTGCAGCTCGTGCTGCAAGCCATCGGGGTCGAGCGGCGCAAGGTCGGTGGGCGCGCGTGCCGACACGTTGCCGGCCAGCCGCAAGATCGGCCGCAGCTCCAACGTCAGGCCGATGAGGATCATCGCCAGCGCCAGCCCCACCAGCGCGAGCTGGCGCACGGTGCCAGGCCACCACAGCTGGCGGATCATCGCGTCACGACCGTTCATGGTTTGCGCGACACGCGTGACAACGCGTTCGGTACGGCCGGCGTCGTACATGGTTCGTACCACGGCGGCGACGTGCACCGGCTGGCCTTCCACGGTATCGGTGTAGGTGCCGGCATCGGCCAGGCCCGCCGCGTCAAACGCCGGGCGCGTACCGAAGTCGAGCCGCCCGGCCAGCAGGCGACCGTGCTCGGTGCTGACCTGGTACGCCACCTGGTCGCGCACCGGGGTTTCCGGCGCGGCAAACACGGCCAGCGCCGCCGGCGGCACCGACACGCGCAGGCGGCCTTCGTCCCACTCGATCTGGCCGCTGATCATCTGTGCGGCCGTATCGAGCGCATGGAAGTGCACGAGGTCGGCGTTGTGGCGTGCGGCGGCCAGGTCGAGCCAACCATCGGCCGCCACATAGACGACCAGCGGCAGTGCCAGCCACAACACCAGCCGCGCACGCAGACTGCGCGCCCGCGCGGGGGCCTGCGCTGGCGCTTGGTCAGGACTGCGCGGCGGAGGCATCGCGCAGCAGGTAACCAAGGCCGCGCAGCGTAACGATGGTGGCAGCGGAATGCTCCAGCTTCTTGCGCAGGCGGTGGATGTAGATCTCGATGGCCTCGGGGCTGGCTTCGTCATCCATCCCGAACACGCCGTTCACCAGCGCCGGTTTGGACACGGTGCGCCCCAGCTTGAGCATCAGGATTTCAAGCACGGTGTGCTCGCGCGCGGGCAGCACCAGAGGCTGGCCGGCCAAGTTGAACGTGCGGCTGCCGGTGTGGTACGTGAGGTCGCCGCACTGCAGTTCGACGGACTGATCGGGCGCGCTGCGCCGCACGAGCACCTGGATGCGCGCGATCAGCTCACGAATCTCGAACGGCTTGACGAGGTAGTCATCGGCGCCGGCACCCAGGCATGCGACCTTGTCGTCGATCCCGCCGCTCGCAGTGAGGATCAGCACCGGCACCGGGTTGCGGCGGCCCCGCAAACGTTGCAATACACCTTGCCCTGACAACGTGGGCAACTGCAGATCAAGCAGCACCACATCGTAGTGTTGCGTGAGCAACAGCGTGTCGGCGGATTCGCCATCGGTGGCGTGATCCACGGTGAACTGGGCGCGGCGCAGGGCTTCAGACAGCCAGTGCGCCAGCGGGGCGTTGTCTTCGATCAGGAGCAGCTTCATGCGAAAACAGCGCGTCCGAAAAATGAAAGCGATTTGTGGGTTGCCGCTTCCTAGAATGGTGGCGGCTGCCTACGCGCGCCGGAGGCGTCATTCACCAGATCCGGACCGCGCGATACCGATATCTACAAAAGAGCCGGAGACAACTCAATGGGTGTTTTTACCTGCAGGAGCGCTCGCGCACGCGGCGTCCGGGGCTGGATCACGCCGTGGCTCGCTGCCCTTCTGGCAGTGGCAACTTCGCATGCCCTCGCGCAAGACCCGGCGCGCCTGACGCTCATGGTCAGCGGCACCGCCAAGATGATCTACCTGCCCGCTACGCTGGCGCAGCGCCTGGGCTATTTCCGTGACGAAGGGCTCGATGTGGAACTGGTCTCGCAGCCCGCCGGCGTCGATGCGGAGAGTGAACTGCTCACCGGCTTTGCGCAAGGCGTGGTCGGGTTTTATGACCACACCATCGACCTGCAGGCCAAGGGCAAGGAAGTGCGCGCCATTGTCGTATTCAGTCAGGTGCCGGGCGAGGTGGAAGTCGTGTCGACACGGTTGCCGGCGACGGTACAGTCGATGCGTGACCTGCGCGGCCGCACGCTGGGCGTGACGGGGCTGGGCGCATCCACCAGCTTTCTCACGCGTTACCTGATGACGCAGCAGGGGCTGTCGGCCGGCGACTACACCATGCTGCCCGTCGGCGCTGAGCGCAGCTTCGTCACCGCGCTGCGCGGCGGCCGCATCGATGCCGGCATGACCACCGACCCGACGGTCTCGCGCCTTGTGCACAGCGGCGAAGCCCGCGTGCTGCTCGACCTGCGCACGCTGGAGAACACGCGTGCCGCGCTGGGCGGTTCGTATCCGGCCGCGTGTCTGTACCTGCAGACCGAATGGCTGGAAGCGCATCCGGACGTCGCCGCCAGACTGGCCCGCGCATTCGTGCACACCCTGCGCTACATGCGCACGCACGGTGCTGAAGATATTGCCGCCCGCATGCCGCCTGAATTCAGGCGCGATCATCCAGAGCTGTACACAAAAGCGCTTGCCGCCGCGTTGCCCACGTTCAGCACCGACGGACGCATGCCGGACGACGGCCCACCCACCGTCCTGCGCGTCCTCGCCGCCAGCAATGCCAACGCGCGCGACAAGCACATCGATCTCTCGCGCACCTATACCAACAGGTTTGTCGATCAGGTGCGCGAGCGCCGCTAGCTCACGACACGCAGCTTCAGAAGCGCGTGCGCATACCGACGCCAAACTCCGTCTGGCTGTTGTGGCCGTTGGTGCCGCCTACGATGTACTGATCCTTCAGCTTCATGTAGTCGGCTGCCACGTAGAACTCCGTGCGCTTGGACACGTGGTAGAACACCGAGCCGTACAGCGTGTTCTTGCGGCCGCTGCCCGCTGCGGTGGCACCCACCACGCTGGCGTACGCGTTGAGCGTGTTGCCGTCGGCGCTGAAGGCAGCGTTGTCGGCCTTCATGATCTGGTAGCCGATCTCATAGTCGAACGCGCCTTGCGGAGCGATCTTCAGCGACAGCGTGTAGGCGTCGTCCTTGCGATTGCCCAGCGCGGCCGGCTGCTCGCCGGTGTAGTGGAAGTAGCCGGCGTTGACACGGAACATGCCGATGATCACGTTGCCGCCCACCGAGTACGAGCGGTCCATGAAGCCGCCCACCTTGGCCTGTTGCGCGAAGCCCGCCAGATGGAAGTTGTCGCCGTTGTAGCCCAGTGCGAGCGATTCGGTGGTGCCCTGCGTGAACTGGCCCGGCACTTCGCCAAACTGATAACCCAGGGCCGTCAGGAAGCGGCCGCCCCACATCTTCTTCCACACCACACCGTTGTTCATGCGCGTGCCGGTGGCGCTGCCTGCGTAGAAGATCAGTTGCTTGAAGTTATTGGTATTGGTGTAGCCGCCTTCGTCCAGACCGACTTTCGCACTGGTGTACGGGTCGCCGTAGATACCCGACACGTCACGGGCAATCGCGTTCTGGCGGCCGAAGGTCAGCTTGCCCAGCGATTCGCTCGACAGGCCCACCCAAGCGTCACGATTGAACAGCACCCCCGGGGTGTCCATATTGCCCGTCGGCGTTTCATATTCCGATTCCAGCTTGAAGATGGCCGACGTGCCGCCGCCCAGGTCTTCCTTGCCGGTCAGGCCCCAGCGGCTGCCCGAGAACCAGGGGATCTGGAAGCCGGTGGTGCGCGCGCCAGCAGCGTTGGTGTTGTTGACGGTGCTGATGGTGGTGTCGATCAGGCCGTAGAGCGTCACGTTCGACTGGGCATGGGCGGCGCTGGTGGCCAGCGTGGCCGCAGCGGCTGCTGTTGCCGCAAGGGCAAACTTGGTGCGGGACATTGAAGTCTCCTTCCTTTGTGGGTGATGGTGTCCGGTCGTGATGCCGGCTTTGGGAAACGCGCAACAGCGGTTGGTCAGGCCGCCGATGCAATCGCTGGGCGAGCGTAGAAGGGGGCACCTTTCTGGAGCCTTTCGCGTCGGCGTAGGCGCAACGCTAGGGTCTACCCGCATTGGGACATGTGCAGAGGCGAGGGTTGTTGCGCCAGACAATGCAACGCATTGCAGCCCTGGCAATTGGCCTCGCGGTAGAGTGTCGAGTCGCCCCCATCTCAACTCCACCGGTCCTTTCCCATGCATCCGTCCCAAATGACCGGCCTGCAATTGCTGCAGGCCATGTCGCACGGTGATCTGCCGCGCGCGTCCATCAGCGAAACCATCCCGATGACGATGGATTCCATTGAAGCGGGCACCGTGCACTTCACCGCCCAGGCCGACAAGCGCCACCTCAATCCGCTGGGTGGTGTGCACGGCGGCTTTGCGGCGACGGTGCTGGATTCCGTGACGGGCTGCGCCGTGCATTCGATGCTCGAAGCCGGCGTCGGCTACGGCACGGTCGACTTGAACGTGAAGATGGTGAAGGCCGTGCCGGTGGATACGCCGCTGGTGGCCGTTGGACGCGTGCTGCATGTCTCGCGCACGATCGGCGTGTCGGAAGGCACGCTCAAAACGCAGGACGGCACATTGCTGGCGCATGCCACCGCAACGTGTGTGATCCGCCGTCCGTAAATCCGATTGACCTGGAGCACCTGATGTCTGAACCGCTGCAAACCCTGTCCGACTTGTCTGCGAAAACCACCGCGCTGGTGCTGATCGACCTGCAACGCGGCATCCTGCCGTTTGCGCAGGGGCCGTACACGGCCGAGCAGGTATTGGGCGCATCCGCCAAGCTCGCCAAGCGCTTTCGCGAGCTGGGTGCGCCCGTGGTGCTGGTGCGTGTGGGCTGGGCGGCCGACTACGCCGATGCGCCGCGCCAGCCCGTCGACCGCCCCGCGCCCACACAGCCGGGCGGCCTGCCGCCGCAATGGTGGGAACAACCGGCCGAGCTGGAAGTGGCGGCCACCGACATCCAGATCACCAAGCGCCAGTGGGGCGCGTTCTACGGCACCGAGCTCGATCTGCAACTGCGCCGTCGCGGCATCACCACCATCGTCCTGGGCGGTATCTCGACGCACGTGGGCGTGGAATCGACCGCGCGTGCCGCGTGGGAACACGGCTACGCGCTGGTGCTGGCCGAAGATGCGATGAGCTCGAACGATGCGGCGATGCATCGATCGTCGGTGGAGAACGTGTTCCCGCGACTGGGCCGCGTACGCGACACGCAGACCATCCTGGCGGCGCTGACGGCCTGAACGTTCAGGCGCCGTCCTCGACCGGCACGTACAGCACCATGCGCAGGCGCGGGTCTTCCATCACCGGCAGGCCAATGTAGTCGTAGCGGACGACCTTGCCGCCGGGCGTGCGGATCAGCTTGTGCTCCGCGCGCTGGGCGCGCACCTCGTGCTGGCGCCACCAGGTATCGAACTCGCGGCTGCTGGTGCGCAGCCGGTCGACCAGCGCCACGAGCACCGGGTCGTCTGCGTGCGGATCGTACACCGCGCGAAACTTCGCCAGCATGCGCCGCGCCTCGTTTTCCCACTCGACAAAACGCTCGCGCGCATTGGCGTACAAAAACATGTAGACCAGCGAGTTGCGGTCTTCGGGCGGCATCGTGCCGAAATCCATGAAGAGCTGCGAGGTCGCCTCGTTCCAGCACAGGAGTTCGGTGCGGTAGCTGCGCACGTGAGCGGGCAAAACCATGCCGGCAACGGCGCGGCGCAAGACATCGGGCACCGCTTCGGCGGCCGAACGCCCGGTCGCCGCCGCAGTAAAGACCGATTCCGCGCGCGCCAGGCCACGCATGTGCGCGCGCTCATCCGAAGACAGCTTCAGTGCGCGCCCGATCGCCTCGATGGTCGCCACCGAGGGCCGCACGTCGCGCCCCTGCTCGATGCGCACATACCAATCGATGCTGATGTTGGCCAACTGCGCGACTTCTTCCCTGCGCAGGCCAGCGGTGCGGCGGCGCCCGCTGCCTTCGGGCAGCCCCACGTCCTGCGGACGCAGGTGGCTGCGGCGGCTGCGCAGGAATTCGCCCAGCTCGTTGCGCGGCGCGGCAGGGAAGGGGGCAAGGTCGGCGGTGAAATCGTCCATGGGGGCATTACACACGACAGCGCGTGAAGGTGGGAGGGACAACCCAATCCTAGGTTAATCCTAGCTCTGCATCGAATCGGCTCGCGCACCTACGCTGCGTTCATCCCTCTTTCCGGAGCCGATCGTGACCCAAGTTTCTTCTGCCCCCTCAGTATCCGAACCCCGCCGCTGGCTCGCCTTTGGTGTGATGGTGACGGCGCAATTCATGTTCATCGTCGATGCGTTCATTGCCAATGTGGCGATCCCGAGCATCCGCACGAGCCTGCACGCCACACCCGCGCAACTGGAGGCGGTGCTGGCGGTGTACCAGCTTGGCTACGCGATTCTGCTCATCACCGGCGGCCGCCTGGGCGATCTGTTCGGGCGCAGGCGCGTGTTCCTGTTTGGCCTCATGGCCTTTACCGCCACCTCGGCCGGCTGCGGGCTGGCGGGCAGTGCGGCGGCGCTGATTGCATGGCGCTTTGCGCAAGGCCTGTCGGCCGCGATGATGGTGCCGCAAGTGCTGGCGAGCGTGCAGGCGCTCTTTGCCGGCGCCGAGCGTGACCGCGCGCTGTCGATCTTCGGCCTGGTGATGGGCACCGGCGGCGCGGCCGGGCTGCTGGTGGGCGGCGCACTCACCAGCGCCGACATCGCCGGGCTGGGATGGCGCTCGGCCTTCCTGATCAACGTGCCGGTTGGGTTGACTGCCGCGCTGCTGGGCTGGCGCTGGATTCCGCACCCGAGCGCCAACGCAGCGAAGGTGCATCTCGATACAGCCGGCGTGGCGTGGATGGCCGTGAGCGTGGCTGCCGTGCTGGTGCCGCTGCTGTTCGGCCGCGAACTGCACTGGCCGGTGTGGACCCTGGCATTGCTTGTCGTAGGCGTGCTGGGCATGGCGACGTTCCAGCAACTTGAAGCCCGTGTCGATCGTGCCGGCGGTACGCCGCTGCTGCCGCCCACCTTGCTGCGGCATCGCGCCTTCATGACGGGCCTGACGGCGTCGGCGCTGCACTACATCGGGATGATGGCGTTCTTCCTGGTGCTGACGCTGTATCTGCAAAACGGTCGGCAGCTGTCTGCGGTGCGCATGGGGGTTGCCATCCTGCCGCTGGCCATCACGTTTCTGATCACGTCGCGGGTAGCCAATGCCTTGGTGCGGCGCTACGGTGTCCGCGCCCTGCTGGCAGGCCTCGGCCTGATGGCGCTGGGCTTGCTGGCACTGCTGTCGGGTTTCGGCACGGAGTGGGCGCACCCCGCCACGCCGAGCATGGCGCGCATCGGCATTGCGGTGGCGCTGTACGGGGCCGGGCAAGGCCTGGTCGTCGTGCCGTTGATCGGCCTGGTGCTGACTGGTGTCGTGCGTACGCAGGCAGGCGCGGCAGCAGGGCTGCTGATCACCGCACAGCAATTGGCGGGCGCACTGGGCGTCGCCTGCATCGGCGGGCTGTATTTCAACTTTGCCGCTGCCGGCGGCGCCAACGGCATGGCGCACGGCACGATGGCGGGATGCATCGCCATGCTGGCAGCGCTTGGCGCAGCGGCCGTCGGCTTTGCGCGACTGGCCGCACAGCAGCGGCAACTGGCCGCCGCTGGCTCTGCAAGCCCTGCCTGAACCACGCTATCAAACCACCCGCGACATTCGATACTCGGGCGCGCGACACAAGCGCGCCCCTGTGCATTGATCGGCCCCGGCGGAGGTTCCAAACTCCCGCGCGATGCGCTTGGCATCGTTCGCCTCCTTCCCGCATGACCACTGTGTCCCACCTTCGTACCGCGGCTTCGGCCGCGTCCGCTTCACCATCCCTGGCGCGCCGCATCGTCGCGGAGGGGCTCGGTACGGCCTTGTTGATTGCGGTGGTGATCGGCACGGGCATCCACGCAAGCCGGCTCTCCGGCGGCGATGCCACGTGGACACTGCTGGCGCAATCACTGGCGGGTGGCGCTGGTCTGCTGGCACTGCTGACGGTGTTCGCGCCGGTGTCTGGGGCGCACCTGAACCCGGCGGTCACGCTGTCGACGTTGCTGCGGGGCGGCTTGCGTGGGCATGAGGCGCTGGCCTATCTGGCTGCACAGGCCTTGGGCGCCGCGCTGGGTGTGGCCGCTGCGCACGCCATGTTCGGCATGCCGGCGTGGGCGCCGGGCACGCATGCCGCCACGGGGCCTGCACTGTGGTGGAGCGAAGCGCTGGCAACGTTCGGACTGATCGGCGTGGGCATCGCTTGCGGCCGTCACGCGCCGAAGCAATTGCCGCTGGTGGTGGCCGCCTATATTGCGGCGGGGTACTGGTTCACGTCGTCGTCATCGTTGGCCAACCCGGCATTGGCCTTTGCCTGCGCACTGACCGACGGCCCCTCCGGCATCCGCCCCGGCGATGTCCCGGGCTACATGCTGGCGCAACTGGTCGGCGCGCTGCTGGCAACGCCGTTGTTCAGTTGGCTGATGGGCGTGGAAGGGCCGCCCGCGCAAGCATCCAGCACCGCCATCGCGCCGGCTCAAGCCGTGCCGATGCACCGCCAGGCAAGCTGACGCTGGACGCTCAGCGGAGCGCTGTCAGCCCGCTGGCGCGGGCGTACTGGAAAAGATCGATCTCGCGCGCCAGGCCAAGCTTGCGCAGCGCCACAGCCTTTTGCGTGCTGACGGTCTTCACGCTCGAACCGAGCATGAGCGCTATGTCGGACACGGCCGCGCCGCCCGCATACAGGCGAAGCACTTCGCGCTCTCGCGCGCTCAGCCGCTCGAACGCATCGCGTTCGTTGGACCCGAGGCCCGTGTCTTCCAGGATGCGGGGGCTGTCATACCGCACGCCTCGCGCGGCCGCCATGACGGCGTGCCCGACATGAACAAAATCATCGCTCTTGCTGACAATGCCAGCCACGCCAATCTGCCGCATGGCGCGCAGCAGCGCCGGGTTGTGGACCATCGTGCAGACGACGATGCCGCACCTGGGATGCTGCTTGCGCAGGCGCGCCAGCAATTGCATGCCATCGAAGGCCGGTTCGCCACCCAGGTTGTAGTCCGTCACGATGACGTTGCAGTCGACGGACGTGAGCACCTGCATCAGCTCGCGCCCGTCGTGCGCCTGTGCGACGACCTGCTGCTGTGGAAACTGCCCAATGGCCGCGGCCAGCCCCATGAGGATCACCGGATGATCGTCCGCCAGCACGACCGAGAGGACAGGGCACATGCGCACGCCGTCAGGCCGGGCGCGTCGCCGGGGAAGACTTGGCCGGCGTGACGAGCAACAGGGTGGAAGAGATCGGAGCCGTCATGGAGGTCAGGAGCACCGCTGAAAGGAGCCGGTACCTTACTCACCGGATATGCCCTGCGGGATCAGACTTTTCTTACTTTGGCGCCGCGTAACCTTTCGGGGCAGAAGCTGCTTTTATCTGGGTTGAGAGAAACTGAATGGCCCTGCAGCGTTTGTACTTATGCCGCCGCCTGCACGTGAGCAAGAAACGCGGTGACAGACAGCGGGGCCGCCCACAGATAGCCTTGGCCCGTCGCACAGCCCAGCGCGCGCAACGTCTGGCGCTGTGCTTCAGTTTCCACGCCTTCGGCAATGCACTCTAGATGCAGCGTGCGCGCCAGTTCGATCATCGTGCGGCAGATCACGCCGCGCTGGCTGGTCTGGTCCACCGCGGCGGTAAACGAGCGATCGATCTTCAGGATGCTGAAGGGCAGGTCGGCGAGCAGCTTGAGCGTGGCAATGCCCACACCAAAATCGTCGATGGCCAGCGGATGGCCCAGCAGGCGCAGGCGGTTGAGTGCGATGGTGAGTTGCGTGGCATCGTGCACGGGCGAATCCTCCGTCAGCTCGATGGCGATGGCGGCCGGCGCAATGCGGGCCTCGCGCACGATGGCTTCGATGCGCTCGATGGTGCCGGCGCGGCTGAGCGTCTGCGCAGACGCATTCACGCCGATCGAAACGGGATATGCATGCGCGGCTAGCGCGTGCTGCACGCGCACGCAATGCTCCAGCACATGGAAGAACAGGCCATCAGCCAGCCCGAGCGCCTCCAGGCGCGGCACGAACGCCGCAGGCGACACACGCCCATGCAGCGGATGCATCCAGCGGCAGAGCGCCTCGGCGCCGGCTATCTGGTTGGTGGCCAGATCGTGCTGGGGTTGGAATACGACCTCGATCTGTTCAGGCGTTTCTTGGATGAGCGCGGCCAGCTCGTCGTCGGAAAATTGCGGCAAGACAGCGGCTGCGGCCGGTGCTCCGTCCCGCTCCCGCGCGGCGGCTTCTTCCAGCAGCGGCAGCACGTGTGCCGGGCGTAGCGGCTTGTGCACGCCGCGCGTGCGCGTCAACCCGATCGCATCGGCCAGGCTGATGTGCGACTCGACAATCGGCGCGTCCATCGCGCTGACCCACGCCCACACAGGCGCCTGTCGCGGAAAGACGTGGCCGCCGCGCAGGTGCATCTGCTCCATCAGTTCGGGGCCGTTCATGCCGGGCATGTCGATGTCGCACAGCACGAGATCGACGTGGCAAAGCTGGAGGAGGTAGAGCGCCTCGCGGCCGTCGCAGGCGGTCAGGATCTGCTGCACACCCAGCGTATGGAGCAGTTGCCGGGCCGCGGCCCGTTGCACGGGGTGGTCGTCCACCACCAGCACGGCGAGTTGCGCGAAACCTTCCATCGGCCAGTCCTTGTTGTTGTAGGGATCGGAGGCAAGGCGCATCTCGCTTGCGCTGTGTGACGCCGCCGTCAGCCGCCATTGAAGCACCGGCCACGCGCCTTGTCAGGCGAAGTCGATGCGCGGCGACAGAAAAAACAAAGCCCGCGCAGCTTTTCAACTGCGCGGGCCTTGAGCGATTCCCCCAACCTTTTGAGCTTCCGGCGCCGGTGTCGACGGCGTCGGGATGGAGGAAATCGTGCCCGAAAAAAATGAAGCCCGCAACAGGGGCGGGCTCAAAAGGGGGGGAGTGCTCTCTAAAGAGAGAGCAAGGTGAAGTTTAGTGGAGGGGGTGAAGTCAGACTGTCCGGGGTTGGCCGAAAGGCTTGTAGGACAAAAGCTGACGATATTTCGCGATGTTAGCCGCACAAAGCAGGCGGTTACGCGCACATTCGCCGCGTTGACGTGATTCAAGCAACGCTTTGCCGTTTTCCTTCCGAGAGACGTGTAGGTGTTCGAGGGGCGACTCGAAGCGCACGCTTGAAAAATCCTCGCTCGTTGCTATCGGGCAACGTCGCTGAGCAAAACACGCAGAAAAATTGAGAATTCAGGGTAGCCGGAACCGGCTGAGATGCAAGGCGGCCAGAAGAACAACAAAAGCCGCGCGCCAAAGAAAAAAGCCCGAGCACCAGGTGCTCGGGCCACAATCCACCAAGGAGGGTGGAGGAGACAGTTCCTACTATAGCGAATCGTTTGTTGCGTTGCAATAACGTAGAACTACTTAATGTAACGAGAAGCTACAAGCGTTGCCGCAACGCCACGCGTGACGAAAACGATTGCATCTGTCACACGATGACGCAGCGCAGCAAAACAACGCGGCGCGCTGAAAACCTCTTCCAGCTCCAAACCTGCCGCGCCTCACTCGCGGGACAATCCGCGAAAGTAACCGCTGACTTAGCGCCTGCTGCTTAAAACGCCGGCAGGATCGCGCCCTTGAACTGCGTGTCGATGAACTTGCGCACGTCTTCCGATTGGTAGGCGTGTACCAGCGTCTTCACCCACGGCTGGTTCTTGTCTTTTTCGCGCACGGCGATCAGGTTGGCATAGGGCCCCTGGCGATCTTCCAGTGCGATGGCGTCCTTGGCCGGCGTCAGGCCGTTCTTGACCGCGTAGTCGGTGTTGATCGAAGCGGCGTCCAGGTCATCCAGCGAGCGCGGCAGCTGCGCCGAATCCAGCTCGATCAGCTTGATCTTCTTCGGGTTCTCGACCACGTCACGCGGTGTCGCATTGTTGCCGTTCGTGCCGGCGCCCGCCTTGAGCTTGATCACGCCCGCCTTCTGCAGCAGAAGCAGCGCGCGGTTGCCGTTGGACGGATCGTTCTGGATGCCGACCTTGGCGCCTTCCTTGAGCTGCGCGAGCGACTTGATCTTCTTCGAGTAAAAGCCCATCGGCGCCACGTAGGTCAGGCCCACGTTGACGATCTTGTAGCCGCGCGCCTTGATCTGGCCATCGAGGAAGGGCTGATGCTGGAAGCCGTTGGCATCCAGGTCGCCCGAATCCAGTGCGGGGTTGGGCTGGGCGTAATCGTTGAACTCGATGATCTTGACGTCCAGGCCATCCTTTTTGGCGACCTTCTGCACGACTTCCCAGATTTGCGCATCGGGGCCGCTCATGGTGCCGAGCTTGATCTGCTTGGTGTCGGCGTTGGCGGCGGTGGCGACGGCAAAGGCGATGGCCGGTACGGCCACGCGCGCAAGGCGGGAGAACAAAGACATGGAGAAACCTCGTGGATCTTGTCGTGAATGAAATCCGCCCGCGGGTAGCGGGCGTGTGACGAAATCCTGTCATAGCGGCGAACGTAACCGAACGACATTTTCGGCATGTCCATATGCCCAACAACGGTGCAGGCTACACGAGGGGCTCGGCGTCTTCCACAGGCGGCGGCTCGGCGGCGGGCAGGGCTATGACGAAGCACGCGCCGCCATCGGCCGGTGCCTCCACCCAGATGCTGCCGTGATGCGCGCTGACGATGGCCTCGCACACCGCGAGGCCCAGGCCGACGCCGGTGGTGGCCGATTCCTTCTCGCCGCGCGTGAACTTCTCGAAGATGGTGCGCACCGAGCCGGCGGGCACGCCGGGCCCGTGGTCGCGCACACGCAGGCGCAGTTCGTTGCCGCGCGCTTCGTCGTGGGCGATCTCGCCAGAGATGCGCACCTCGCTGCCGGCCGGCGCAAATTTGCCCGCGTTCTCCAGCAGATTCGACAGCACGCGCTCCATCAACGGCCCATCGCAGCGAATGAGCGGCAGGGCCGCGAGGTTATCCACAACCACACGATGATCGGGCAGCGGATTTGCCTGCAACGCCGCCCCAACCAGCTCTTCGATCGACTGCCATTCCAGCCGCAGCTTGACGTCCTGGTTCTGCAGGCGCGCCATGTCGAGCAGGTTGGTGACCATGGTGCGCATGCGCTGCGCCTGCTGGCCGATGGCGGCCGCAGCCTCGGCCTGCAGCGCGGGCAGGGGCGGCTGCGCGCGCAGCAGCGTCTCCGCCATCCCCACCAGCCCGGTGAGCGGCGTGCGCAAATCGTGTGACACGGCGGCCAGCAGCGAATTGCGCAGCCGCTCCGATTCCATGCGCACCAGGGCGTCGCGGGCCACTTCCACGTAATGCACGCGCTCGATGGCAATGGCGATGAGCGTGGCGCAGGCGTCGATCTGGCGGCGGTTGTCGGGCTGGGCGAGCACGTGGAAGGTTTCGGGCTCCACGGCCAGCACACCGCGAATGGCCATCGGCGCCTTCAAGGGCAGATACAGCACCGAGCCCGACGGCAGCGTATGCGTGCCCGTGCCGGCGGGCTGGCCGTGTTGATACGTCCAATCGGCCAGCACGCGGTCAAGATTCGGCATGCCGGACGGTGCATCGGTGCTGCCTTCCGGCTTGGCGACTTGCGGCGCACCAAGCCGCCCGTCGAGCCCGACGAAGAAGAACGCGCAGCGCCCGCCAAAGGTGGCGTTGACGAAGCGCCCGCCGATGCTGACGATCTGATCCAGCGTGAGCGCGGCGGACAACTCCCGAGCGGCCTCGTACAGCGCATGTGCGGCCGCCTCGCGCTGCACCGCCACCTCGGCTTGTTCACGCAAGCCCGCCGTCAACTGGCCCACCAGCATGCCCACGGCCAGCATCACCGCAAACGTCAGCAGGTACTGCACGTCGCTCACGGCAAAGGAATATCGTGGCGGCACGAAGAAGAAATCGAACAGCGCCACCGACAGCACCGATGCCAGCGCCGCCGGCCCGCGCCCGTGGCGCATCGCCACCGCCACCACGGCGGCCAGGAACAGCATGACGATGTTGGCCAGGTCGAACACCGGCCGCACGAGGCTGGACAGCGCCGTCGCCACGCCCACATACACGCACGCGGCCACATAAGCCGGCTTGAGCCAACTGGCTTGCGCATCGGCCACACGCTGCGCCTCGCTGCGCACGTCAGCACGGCCAATGTCCGCCGCGCGCGGCGGCAGCTGGATATGCGCCGGGTCGGCCGCGGCGCGAATCACGTCGACCTCGGGGCAATGCCGCGCCAGCGCCTCGGCAAAGTCACCGCTGGGCAACCGGCGCTCCAGCCCGATCGCCAACCGCAGCGCGACGACGATGGCGCGCGCCGATCGCCAGCGCTTCTCCGGCGGCCGCCCGATCACCGCCTTGGTGATGTTGTGGCGGCGGATATAGCCCGTGATCGCCTCGACGGCGTTGGTGCCGGCCAGCGTTTCCACACGCGCCCCCGCGTCTTCGGCCAGCTTGAGCAACGCGTGCAGACGTTCAGCGCGCGCATCGGCGGCGCGCAGATGCGGCATCACCACGGCCACGGCATGCCAGTCGCATTCCAGCTGCGCGGCCAGGCGCGCCGCGCTGCGGATGACCTGTTCGCCATCGCCCTGCGGGTCCAGGCAGGCGACGACGGTCTCGCGCGTGCGCCAGACGTTTTCAATGCGGCGCGCGCGGCGATAGGCCTGCACGTCATCGTCGACGCGATCGGCGGTGCGGCGCAGGGCGAGTTCGCGCAGCGCGATGAGGTTGCCCTTGCGGAAGAAATTGCGCGCCGCGTGCTGCGCCTGCTCGTGCATGTAGACCTTGCCCTCGGCCAGGCGGCGCAGCAGTTCATCGGCGGGCAGGTCGACGAGGATGACTTCGTTGGCGGCATCGAACACCGCATCGGGCACGGTTTCCCACACGCGGATGCCCGTGATGCTGCCGACGGCCTCGTTCAGGCTGTCGAGATGCTGGACGTTGACGGTGGTCCAGACGTCGATGCCGGCGGCGAGCAAATCCTCAATGTCCTGCCAGCGCTTCGGGTGGCGCGAGCCCGCCACGTTGGAGTGGGCAAGCTCGTCGACGAGGATGAGTGCGGGCCGGCGCGCCAGCGCGGCATCGAGATCGAACTCGGGCAGCGTGCGGCCCTTGTATTCGACTTGGCGGGTGGGAAGGTGCTCAAGGTCGGCGACCAGCGCGGCGGTTTCGGCGCGGCCGTGGGTTTCGACCAGGCCGATGATGACGTCGATGCCGGCGGCGCGGGCGGCCTTTGCCGCTGCCAGCATCGCGTAGGTTTTGCCTACGCCGGCCGAGGCGCCGAAATAGATGCGGAGCTTGCCGCGGGCGGACTGTTCTTGGCCGGATTGGAGTTCGGCTAAGAGTTGGTCTGGGTTCGGGCGCGCGGCTTCTTGCATGTTGTGTATTTTGGGTGCTTTTTGTTTTGTGGTGCATCCCTTGTTTCATCCCCTGCCGGGGCTGACTCACTTTCTTTGTCTTGCCAAAGAAAGTAAGCAAAGAAAGGCGCGCCCGAGATGGCGAAAGATTCCTTGAATTTGCGTAACCGGGCGGAGACGGGAAAAACTCGCTTCGCTCAGACAGTTTCCCGTCTTTTTTCCGCCCGCTTACGCAAATTCAAGGCGCCATCTAGGGCAGGTAAGGCCACACCATCGGAGCACGAACGCAGTCGTGCTTATGCGGCAAGACACGAGGCAAAGCAGCAAGAGTCGGTGGAGACCGCGAGCGAAGCGAAGCAGCACACCGCAACAAACGAGCCTCCGACAGGCCACGCAAACCACCGTTTTGGCCGTTGACATTCCTGCCCTAGATGGCGCCTTGGATTTTTGTTGCGGGGAGGATAAAGAGGGGAGGCCTGTCTGAGCGCAGCGAGTTTGCCTCCCCTCCCTCCCCGCGACACAAATCCAAGGGGGTGTCGCCATCTCGGGCGCGCCTTTCTTTTGCTTACTTTTCTTTGGCAAGACAAAGAAAAGTGAGTCGGTCCCGGCAGGGAACGAAAGGGGGATGGACCACCAACACATAACCCGGTGGTCCACAAACCTCACCTCAACCCATCCAACGCCAAATTCACCTCCAACACATTCACAGTAGCCTCGCCAAACACCCCAAGCACCGGCCCCTTGGTGTTCTCAGCAACAACCCGCTGAACCACCTCCACCGAAAGATGCCGCGCCCGCGCAACACGCTCAACTTGGTACGCAGCAGCAGCCGGACTAATCTGCGGATCGAGCCCACTCGCAGAAGCCGTCACAAGGTCCGCAGGAATCGGCGCAGCATTCCCAGGGTCCGCTTCCTTCAGCGCCGCAATGCGTGCCTTCGCCGCCTCCGTCAACGCCGGGTTGCTCGGCCCAAAGTTCGAACCACCCGAAGCCTGCGCGTTATACGGATTCGGCGCAGTCGCCGAGATCCGCCCCCAGAAATATTCCGGGGTGTCAAAGTTCTGCCCGATCAACGACGAGCCAACCGCCTTGCCGCCACGCTCAATGATCGAGCCCCCGGCCTGCGCCGGAAACAGCGCCTTGCCGACGCCCGTCACCACCACCGGATACAGCACCCCGGTAATAAGCGACAGCCCAACAAACACCACCAGCGCCGCACGCAGCAGCCCACCTTGTTGCGGCACATCGCCCTGCACGGTTTGCGTTGTGGTTGCCATGAATGCACTCCTTCCTTAAACCCAGCCCATCGTGGCCAGGAACATGTCGATGAGCTTGATGCCCGGGAAGGGCAGCAGCAGGCCGCCCAGGCCATAGACCAAGAGATTGCGGCGCAGCAGCGCAGCGGCCCCTAGCGCGCGGTACTTCACGCCCTTGAGCGCCAGCGGAATCAGGAACACGATGATCAGCGCGTTGAAGATCACCGCGCTCATCACGGCCGATGCGGGCGTCGCCAGATGCATCACGTTCAGCGCGGCCAGCTGCGGATACGTCGTCGCAAAAGCAGCCGGGATGATGGCGAAGTACTTCGCCACATCGTTGGCAATCGAGAACGTGGTGAGCGAGCCGCGCGTCATCAGCATCTGCTTGCCGATCTCGACAATCTGGATCAGCTTGGTCGGGCTGGAATCCAGGTCGACCATGTTGCCGGCCTCCTTGGCGGCCTGCGTGCCGCTGTTCATGGCGACGGCCACGTCAGCCTGTGCCAGCGCGGGGGCATCGTTGGTGCCGTCACCGGTCATGGCAACAAGGCGGCCCTGCGCCTGCTGTTCGCGGATGAGCGCCAGCTTGGTCTCGGGCGTGGCCTCGGCAATGAAGTCGTCGACGCCGGCTTCGGCTGCGATGGACGCGGCGGTCAGGCGGTTGTCGCCGGTGATCATCACCGTCTTGATGCCCATCTGGCGCAGCTCGGCAAAGCGCTCGCGAATGCCGGCCTTCACGATGTCCTTCAGTTCCACCACGCCGAGCACGCGGTCGTTGTCGGACACCACGAGCGGCGTGCCGCCTTGGCGCGCGACATCATCGACCGCGGTCGACACGGCATCGGGAAACTTGCCGGCCAGCAGCGTCACATGCGTGCGGATCGCATCGGCCGCGCCCTTGCGGATCTGGCGGGCCGAGTCCCCCTGCGCGTTCTGCCCAACATTGATGCCGCTCATGCGCGTCTGCGCAGAGAAGGCGACGTACACGGGTTGCGTCTTCGCCAGCGCGGCTTCATCGATGGACGCCTCGCCCAGATTGCGCGCGAGCGTGACGATGCTGCGGCCCTCCGGCGTTTCATCGGCCAGCGACGACAGCCACGCCGCCTCGGCCAATTGCTTGGCCGTCACGCCCGGCGCGGGGATAAAGCGCGACGCCTGGCGGTTGCCGTGCGTGATCGTGCCGGTCTTGTCGAGCAGCAGCACATCCACGTCACCCGCCGCTTCCACGGCGCGGCCTGACGTGGCGATCACGTTGGCCTGCATCATGCGGCTCATGCCCGCCACGCCAATGGCGGAGAGCAGCCCGCCAATGGTGGTCGGGATCAGACACACCAGCAGCGCAACGAGCACGGTAATCGTGATCGGCGAGCCGGCCTTCATCGCCTCCACCGAGAACAGCGAATACGGCAGCAGCGTGACGGTCGCCAGCATCAGGATGATGGTCAGGCTCACCAGCAGAATCGTCAGCGCCAGCTCGTTGGGCGTTTTCTGTCGCTTGGCGCCTTCCACCATCGAGATCATCCGATCGAGGAAGCTCTCACCGGGGTTGGCGGTGATGCGCACGATGATCCAGTCCGACAGTACGCGCGTGCCACCGGTCACGGACGAGAAATCCCCGCCCGATTCGCGGATGACCGGAGCCGACTCGCCGGTGATGGCACTTTCGTCCACCGAGGCCACGCCTTCGATAACCTCACCGTCGCCGGGCACCATGTCGCCGGCTTCGATGAGCACGATGTCGCCACGGCGCAGCGCGGTGGCGGCGCGTGCTTCCACACGGTCTCTGCGATGCGGGTCTGCCAGCACCTTGGCCTGCACCGTGGTCTTGATGCCGCGCAGCGATGCGGCCTGCTGCTTGCTGCGGCCCTCGGCCAGCGCTTCGGCAAAGTTGGCGAACAGCACCGTGAACCATAGCCACACCGACACGGCGAGGATGAAGCCCGCCGGCGCCTCGGCCTGGCCGCGCAGCGCCATGATCCACAGGATGGTGGTGAGGATGCTGCCGACGTAGACGACAAACATCACCGGGTTCTTGGCCTGCGCGCGCGGCGACAGCTTGCGGAAGCTGTCGACAATGGCGGGCTTGACCAGCGCCGACGAGAACATCGACAGCTTGCGCACATCCTTGGCGGACAGCGTGGTGTGCGTCGTATGCGTGCTGCGTGCCTGCGGCTCGGCGGCTGCAGCAGCACCAGTACCGGCGCTCGGCTCAAGCTTGTGCTTGACCGTACGCACAGCCGGTTCGGATTCGGGATAACGGATAGCCATAAGGCACCTGTTGATATGGGGTAGACGACTCGCCGTGCGCTTAGCGTGCGAGGTGTTCTGCGATCGGACCGAGAGCAAGGGCCGGGATGTACGTGAGCGCGCCCACCAGCAGCACCGAGCCGATCAGCAGCACCACAAACAGCGGCCCATGCGTGGGCAGCGTGCCGGCCGTCACGGGCAGGCGCTTCTTGGCGGCAAACGTGCCTGCCATGGCCAGCACCGGCACGATGATCCAGAAGCGGCCAAGCCACATCGCAATGCCCAGCGCCACGTTGTAGAACGGCGTGTTGGCAGACAGGCCCGCAAACGCGCTGCCGTTGTTGTTGGCGGCGGACGAGAAGGCGTACAGCACTTCAGAGAAGCCGTGCGTGCCGGGGTTGAAGATGCCGGCCTTGCCCTGCGTGACCACCACGGCGATGGCCGTGCCCACCAGCACCAGCAGCGGCGTGACGAGGATGGCGATTGACGTCATCTTCATCTCGAACACCTCGATCTTCTTGCCGAGGTATTCCGGCGTGCGGCCGATCATCAGGCCCGCAATGAACACGGCCAGGATGGCGTACACCAGCATGCCGTACAGGCCCGAGCCCACACCGCCAAACACGACTTCGCCCAGCTGCATCAGGAACATCGGCACGAAGCCGCCCAGCGCCGTCAGCGAGTCATGCATGGCATTGACGGCACCGCACGAAGCCGCCGTGGTGATGGTGGCAAACAGCGACGAGGCCACGATGCCGAAGCGCGTTTCCTTACCTTCCATGTTGCCCACCGCCTGATCGATGCCGAGGTTGGCGAGCATCGGGTTGGCGTGCAGCTCAGCCCATGCCAGGAAGACGGCCAGCACGGCAAACAGCACCGTCATCGCCGCAAGCACGGCCCAGCCTTGCCGGCCATCGCCCACCATGCCGCCAAACGTAAAGCACAGCGCCGCCGGGATGATGAAGATCGCCAGCATCTGCACGAAGTTGGTCAGCGCGTTGGGGTTTTCGTACGGGTGTGCGGAGTTGGCGTTGAAGAAGCCGCCACCGTTGGTGCCGAGCATCTTGATCGCCTCTTGCGACGCGACCGGGCCCATCGGCAGGGTCTGCGTCTGCGTGGTGGCTTTCTCGGTGACGGGGTTGCCTTGGGCATCCTTGAGCGGGTTGCCCTGCGCGTCCATCTTCGGGTTGTCGTACGTGGTGGCGGTGACGGTGGTCACCTCCTTGTGGCCGTCGAAGTTCTGGATCACGCCCTGGCTCACGAAGAACACCGACACCAGAATCGACAGCGGCAGCAGCACATAGACCGTCGCACGCGTGAAGTCGACCCAGAAGTTGCCGATGGTGTTGGCCGAGTGCCGAGCAAAACCACGGATGAGCGCAATCACCACCGCAATGCCGGTGGCCGCAGACAGGAAGTTCTGCACCGCCAGGCCGAGCATCTGCGTGAGATAGCTCATCGTGCTTTCGCCCGAATAGCCTTGCCAGTTGGTATTGCTGACAAAGCTGATGGCCGTGTTGAAGGACGAATCCGGCGTGATGGCACCAAAGCCCTGCGGGTTGAGCGGCAGCCACTGCTGCGCGCGCTGCAGCGCATACACCGCCAGCGCGCCCAGCACGTTGACGACGATGACGGCCAGCGCATAGCGCTTCCAGCCCATCTCGGCCTGCGGGTTGACGCCGGCCGCGCGGTAGAACAGCCGCTCGATGGGGCCGAGCCAGTGTGTGCGCGATGGCCGGTTGTTATCCGTGCCAAACACGCCGGTCATATACGCGCCCAGCGGTTTGGCCAGAACCAGCAGCACGACCAGGTAGATCGCCAGCTGGAGGAGGAACGCATTCATGGTGTGCCTCGCAGTGTTGTTAGAAGCGTTCGGGCCAGAGCAAGGCCACGAACAGATAAACCAGCAAGGCCACCGTGATGGCCCCGGACAGCACATAGAGCCACGTCATTGCTGTTTCTCCATCGCGTGCGTGGTGGGTTGGTCTTTGGTGGCAAGCCGGCCGGAGAGGGCGAGCAAGCCGCCCACTGCCAGCGCCAGCACCGCAAGGCCGGCGAGATAAACGAGGTCCATATGCGCTCCCCTTTCCTTCAGGTCGTGATGGTCAGAACGTCTTGGTCACGGCCAGCAGCGCGGTGGCCTTGCCCATGTAGTTGCCGCGCGTGTTGGTGTACGCGGCGCGTGCAGCGTTGGTGTCGATGTACGCAAGCGATGCCGTCCAACCGCTGCCGAAGTCTTTCGTCACGCCCACCTTCCAGTCGGCATACGACGTGCGCACCACCTGATGCGGCACCTGCTGGTAGCCCACGTGCAGGTTCAGCGTCAGGCCCCAGAAACCGGTGTCGAAGTTGCCCGACAGATCGAAGTACTGGCTGTGGTGGCTATCTGCAAAACCGAACAGGTTGGAGAACGCGTGCGAGTACTTGAACGAGACCGGCCCATAGCCGATCTGCGCATAGCCCTCGGTGGTGTGCGGGCGCGTGTAGCCGTCGGGGTAGCTGCCCGGGTAGTAATACTGCAGCACGCCCACATCAATGGGCACGTCCTTCATCAGCTCGGTCTTGTAGCCGCCGTAGAAATCCATCTCGATGGGGGCGGAGACGTTGGGGTTGGAATCCCCCAGCCAGCTGATCGACGAGTTCCAGTTGCCCACGTAGAAGCCGTTGGGCAGCGCGTAATCCACACCGCCCTGAATGGCCGGCTTGTTGTTGGTCTGCATGAGACCGCGATAACGGTACTGGCTGGCCAGCGTGACGTTGGCCGTCAACGGGCTGGCGGGTGCAGCGGCGGGGGCCGGCGCAGTGTCAGTGGACTGCGCAAAAGCGGCCGCGCTGGACAGTGCTGCGGCACAGAAGACAACGCCACCGATGACGGTGGCGTGCAAAGAAACCTTGGCTTGCATGGACCTTTCCCTTGTTGTTTTAGGTGCCGCCCGGCCCGGCGCAGATGCGCGTCAACTGGGGCCGGATGCGGCGTGCAGGCAGGCTCCCGTCACAGGGCCTGCGTGCAGTGCAACAGTAGGGAAAGGGGGGTAAAAACGGGGTAAAGGTTGGGGGGAGGGGTGTAAACAGGATGTAAAAACGCACCCTGCCGCATCGGCAATTGATGGCCGGCAGCTGCCTGTCAGCCGCCAATGTGGATGCAGCGCCGAAGCAGCTTTCAACAAGCACCGTCATCGCCTTGATTGGACCTCATCCATGGCGACGGAATTTCTCCAGGACGTCGACTCCTGTCAGGCCGACTGAAGTTCATCCCGCGTGTTGGCGAGTCGCAGACACACATCCAATCCAAGAGGCACAAACCTTTGCAGATATCCGAGCCCCTTCTGGCTAGGCTTGGTCGCGATTCTTTCGGCTTGCCGAGAGCGGCAAGGTCAACGCGATACACAACGAGCTAGGAGATGCACGCATGGCAGATATGCGAGAGGCGCTGAAGCATGGGGACGTAACAACCACTGGTGGAAGGTTGATTTCTTCAGCGGTTGGCTTTGAGCATGATGGTGTCGAGGTGGGGCAGGAAGGGGACTTGGCCACCTGCCCCGCATGCGGGACGATGGGGAAGGTATTCAACGATGCCTATCCGAGCTTCACCCTTCGAAGCGGGCTGCAAATCTTGGTGCGAGGCGCCAAGGTAATGTGCCAATGCGAAACGAAGCCCCTGGTCATTCCGTCGCAGCACAACTTCAACATTGAGGTTAATCGGCAAGGTGCAGGCGCCAGCGCTGAAAGTCCCGTGTATTCCCAGGGTTCAGCAGGAAATGGCGTCGACGGAGAAATCATCGAACAGTATTACGAACTCTTGGGAGACGACGGACAGCCTATCGACGGCTATCGGTATGACTTGTTCTCTGACGAAGACCAGTTCGTTCGGAACAGCGTCATGACGAACGGACGCACCGTTGCCGTGACCGGTGATCGTCACCTAAGAATTGTGATGTGGCTGGACAAGAAGGGGCAGGTGCGAGCATGAGCGAGAAACTGAACGCCGAAACTCGTCTTCTTGCCGCCATCGCATATGGCGAGTCTTCGACCAAGGACGTATTTGAGGAAATGGCAGCGCTTGCGAATGTGATGGTTCGACAATCAAAGGCACGAGGTTACGCCTCGATAGTGGCCTTCACTGCAAAAGAAAAGTCTTTTTCCTTTGTTGTTGCCGATGGAAACCAAAGATTCGGAAGGCTGATGCGTGCTTCAGAGTCTGACATTGGGAGATCATCCGCTATGTCAGATGCTGTGAGGGCTGCGACGAATGCGTTAAGCGGTGGTCATGATTATTCAGGTGGCGCCTACTTTTGGGATGGGGCAGACATCAAGTCAAACTACGACAGACATTTCAAGGTAAGGAACGGCATAAAGTTCACAAACCCTAATCACAACATATATGGGATCAAAGAGTCCACCAAATTGGTGATCAAGACAAAAACTACCAAGACAAAGAAGAACGGGAAAATCGAGGTAAAGACGGAGGAGATATATCGCTATGACCATATCTACGACTCAACCGCCGCACATGGCGGAACAATATTCTGGAAACAGAATCCGGATTATCTGAAATTCACAAAATCCAAGGAGCATTTGTGAAGCACTTCATAGCGCTGTTCTTGGGATTGTTTTCACTCAATGCGCTCGCTCAGATCCCGGAATCAGTCTTGAGAAGCTGCATGCTTCTGGAAAGTAGCGGCCCGGACGTCGAATACAGCGAGCTTGATCGCACCGGAACAGTCAGCGACGATGAGATTCTGGGCTACTCGCTTTTTTCCTATGCTCGTCATGACGTAGTTTTCGGCTACGCGACGGCAAACAAAGGATCGCGTGACCTCATCGTTGTTGGAGCGATGCGGGTTCCGATTTCCCGAGCAAAGAGGCTAGGAACGGATCGCCCACAGCGTATTGACTCTTCAAAAGCGGTTTATTCGGTCCTAACCAAGGCGCATAAAAACTATTTCTGCATTGCGTCGAATTTCGGCGGACTGGGTCGGAGCGGATCATTCCAAAATGTTCGGCAAGCCTACATAGCACCGTTGAAAGTCGCTCATAGCGGTGGTCGCATGGAAGCGGTCTATTACGGTGTGCAGGACATTCGGAATTTCGCAAACAGGGCGAAATAGAGAAAGGGGCGATGCCCCAAAGGGATTCACAGCATGGAAGCCGCGCAAGGCGGCTTCCGTCACGTGCAGCAACTACGCCTCGTGTCACTCGACGACAGTCTCGCCCTCCTTCCTCCTCGGCGACTTAGCAAACCGCGCCGACAACGCCTTACGCGCCGTATCCAACCCTTCGCCTTTGCCGGCCACCTTGAGGAAGGCATACCCCTCCAGCACGGCGTTCATGACATCGCTCCCTAGCGCGAGCTGCGAGTCGGCCATCCGTTCCTGGATGCGGTTCACGCGCACCAAGCGGCTCCGGAGCTGGTCGAACGCGGCCAGGTCGCGGCGGACTTCTGCAAGGTTGAAGTTGGCAGGCAGCACGTTGGGGTTGTTACCCAGCACCTCGACCGCCATACGGGCGAACGCCTCGGACTTGTCGCCCATTTTGTTCAGGAACCGGCGCTGCTTGATCGATAGGTCGATCAAGCCCGTGAGCTTGTCTTCGATCATCTTGAGGGCGCTATCCACGGCGGCCAAATCTGTTGTGCTGAGTTGAAGCGAAATCAGGTTCTGCGACATTGCATTCCTTTTTTTGGGGTTGGCAACGTCATGCCTGGGGGCATGACGGCCGCAGACTGGACGTTGCTTGGGTCAGCAGCAATGGTTCGCCACCCCTTTTCACAAATTGCCTACGTCGATAGGGTTCAGAACGCCATCAATGCGGTTTGGAACGCCATGGCCCCGAGTTCGGAACGGCAAGTGTGAGGTTCTGAACCTCGCGGTTGGGGTTCTGAACCTCATGCGTGAGGTCCGAAACCTGAACCGAGACGTTCAGAACGTCATAGGGTCACGTTCTGAACTCCACCATCCGAGTTCAGAACGCCATGCGTGGGGTTCGGAACCTCACGATTGGGGTTCAGAACCTGAAGGTTGCAGTTGCGAACCCCACCGTTGCTGTTGGGCACTCCATTGGCTGCAAATCAGACGCTAAAGCCGACCCCCATCGCTATAATTCCCCCGCTGCCGCACCAACGGCAGCCGGGTGTAGCAGCCCGTCTCTTTCTCACAGGCCGGATAGCCGCTGCCACGCGGCTTTTTTTCATCCGGAGCTTGTGCACGCCTATTGTTTTTATGGCGGGCCGGGCAGGGAGACCTTCGGGTCTGCCGGTTTCCTGTGAGGCCGGTCTGCTACCCCTGTCGTCGGGCCCGCCACCCTCGTGTAGCAGCGAATGGCTGGGCCTCTCTTGTCTCACAGGAGGTTCCATGACCGGAGTCGCAAGCGGGCACCGTCCCGCGTCTTACCCATCTCCACCAACAGCACCACCCAGTCCAGCGCCCACGTCGTCTGAGGCAGGCACGCTTACAAAAAACCGTACCTACCTGAACGGCGCAATTGCAGCGCAGGCGTATCTCAGGCGCACCCGCACCGCCATGCGCACCCACGGCCAATGCCGACCGGGCATGTTGCGTGAGGAGCTTCAACACCTCTCCACACACGCGTTCCCGCCGGCTTTTATCAAAGGCTTTATGGATGCGATTGATGCGTACGTTTCGATGTCGCTCGGGGGCCGCGACGTTGATCCGCAGACGTGGGACGTGTTGGCCGCCATAGAGCGGCGTGGCTACAACAGCCAATAACAACGGATTGACGCATTCCCGTGACGGGCGGGAATGCCACGCCTGAATTGTCGAATGGGACTTGGGTGCTCAGTTGACCGCAAATCAGACGCGATGGCCTGTACCCCGTCGCTATAATCCCCGCCGCGACACCAACGGTAGACGAGCGTAGCAACCCGTACTGCAGTCTTTAGACAGACTGCCGCGCCAGCGAGAGTCCATCTTCGTTCGCTTGTGTTTCTCATGGCGGGCCGGGCGGGGAGACCTTCGGGTCTGCCGGTCGTTCTCTAAGGGCCGGTTTGCTACCCCCGCCGTCAGGCCCGCCACCCCGTGTAGCAACGATGCAGCGGGCTTCAACACACCCGCACGCTTCCTATGGCGGGCCGGATAGGGAGACCTTTGGGTCTACCGGTTTTCTCGGAGAGCCGGATCGCTAACCCCATCGTCAGGCCCGCCTCCCTCGTTAAGCGACAAAAGCCGGCCTTTCACCGGCGCGGAGACGCCTTATGTCTACCGGTGAACAGGCGGCGCAGTCTCCGGACGGTAGGGAAGCCGCCCCGCGCTATCACTCAACGCGCTCCTCAAACTCACTGAGCCGCCTCATGACAGCGGGGTTGTCTTTGTACCGCCGCTTCAACGCAGCAAGACGCTTGTCTGTGCCGGCGCAGTAGATGTCAAAGCTGTCGAACAGAAATTCTCTTCGCTCCACTTGTTCCGGGCTGTCTCCCTCGAATGGTTCCCCACGAAAGTGGTCGCAGATTTTCCGTTCTTTAATGAACGCTCTGACCTCCGATGGCAGCGGCGACGGCGTAAGCGCGCTTGCGTGCGAACACGCCGTCAGGAGGACGAGGAAGCCGGCCAACTTCAAGGTGATGTTCATGTGAGCACAGATGCGTTGAACAGACCTTGTGACAAGGCGCGCGGCCTCAATGCGCCATCCGCCGGAGCGCACTCAACCCAACGATGGCGAACAAAAGCAGGAAGGCCCCTAGAAACCCCGTCAGTAGTCCACCAACCATGGCGCGATTGCGGAACCACGTCGGGCCGAATGATCGCGTCGACCAGTCGGCTGCGACCTGGGTACGCCCTTGCGCGATATCGCCAAGGCGTCTGGCGGCAGTTTCAAGGTTGGAGAAGAAGCGCTCACCGCCCGTGGAATCTCCGTCGATCGTCCCGGCCCAGATGTTCACGCGGGCATGCAGGGACGCATCGCACCATTCGACTGCGCCCGCGTAGCGGGTCAACAGGACGTCCAGCGCAGCGCATAGGTCGCTGTCTGCGGCAACCGCGTGAGCAACGTTCGGCGCTTGTTTGCCATACGCAAAAAGGCCGGGGCGGATTTCCGCCTTTGGAAGCCATGACAGCGGGTTCAGGAAGCGCATCTTCTCTTTTGCATAGAACCCGACGTCGACTGGCTTGGCGCAATCGACAGAAATCGGCGCAACTTCAAGTCCTTGCAGGCGCGCAATCGAGACATTGCGCTGCCGGGCCATTTCATCAACTGACTGCATGGTGTGCGGTGTCTGGTGGGCAACCTGTTTGCAAGCCCTCAAACCTTCTCCACCGGCTTCAACTCCCACATCGGCAGGTAATTCATGATCGGCCGCTCAAACGTGCCGCCCTTGTCGAGAAACGGCTTGCCCGAGTCCAGCATCGGCCGGAACGTATCCAGTTGCTTGGCCGCGTCCAGATCGGTCCACAGGCTCACGTTCGACAGCGACGATGTCGACTCGTCCTCGCCCACATAAAACGCGACCAACCCGCGCATGGCTTCGATACCGGGCCGGAGCACGGCTTCGAGGTCGTTCATCATCTGCCGCATCTCGGCAAACTTGTCTGGCGGGCACCGCAGAATCGAAACTCGGACGACTGGCTGCATTGGAAACTCCTTTCGTTGAGATGCGTGAAACACCAATAAAGAAAATGCAGAAGGCCGACGCTACTGCGCCAAAAACTTAACAACCGCATTGACCGTAGCCTGCGTCTGCTCCTCCATCAACCAATGCCCCGCATCGGGAATCACCAGCTCCTGCACGTTGGTGGCGGCATTGCGCATGACGATGGCTTCGTTCTCGCCAAACGACTTGGCGCCGCCAATGGCGAGCACCGGCATGGGCAGCTTGGTGGCGATGGATTTCTGGTTGTCCTCCGCGTCTTGCGGGATCGACAGGAACTGCGCAAATGCCGAATGCATGGCGCCCGGCTTGGCGTAGAGGCGGGCGTAGTGCACGCGCGTGGCTTCGTCGATCTTGGAAGGGTCGCCGGCAAACTCATTCCAGAAGCGGTCGAGGTAGATGCGCTCGCGGCCTTTGACGAGCCGCTCGGCATCGGGGCCGCCGAAGGAGAAGTGCCAGAGCTTGGGCGAGCGGACGATCTGTTCCCACGGCGGCACGCCCGGCACGGGGGCATCCATGACGACCAGCCGCGTGGTCTTGTCCGGATAGCGCGCCGCATAGGCAAACGCCACCATGGTGCCGATGTCGTGGCCGACCACATCGGCCTGGTCGATGTTCAGCTTCGTCAGCACCGCCCGGATGTCTGCGGCCTGCGTGCGCTTGTCGTAGCCGCCTTCGGGGTGCGACGACAACCCCATGCCGCGCAGATCCGGCACCACCACGGTATGCGTGCGGGCCAGCTCGGCGGCCAGCGGCGCCCACATGTCGCCCGTGTCGCCAAAGCCGTGCAGCAACACCACGGCCGGGCCGCTGCCGCCCACACGCACAAACAGCGTCGCCCCGTCAGTCTGGATGTTCTGGTGCCGAAAGCCGGGTGGATAGGGCTTGACCTGCGCTTGCGCAAAGGGCGTCATGGCCAGCATGAGCGCGACGGCGGCAAACAATTTTCGCATGGCTTTCTCTCCGGGGGGCAGGTGGCTGGCCGGGCCGATGAGGAAGCAGCCTGTGGATCAGGTCGTACGGGCTGTGCGCGACGCGGGCAAACGGGCAGCGCGGGGCCTCGTAAAGAGTAGTACGCGCCGCGCGTGACGCAAGCGAGAAGGAGAGGGGGAGGAGGAGGCGCGCGTTGACGCCTCAGGCGTTATGGCCGGGGTGGGTGCCCGCCAGACGATTCGAGCGCGCTGACCGCCGGATTGAAACGTGTACCGCTAGGTCCGGCACTCGTACCAACCCTGCGTCTGGTTGACGATGCGCACCACCAGCAGCATGACGGGCACTTCGATCAGCACACCAACGACGGTGGCCAGTGCCGCACCGGAATGGAAACCAAACAGGCTGATCGCGGCCGCGACGGCCAGCTCGAAGAAGTTTGACGCCCCGATCAGCGCAGACGGGCAGGCGATGTTGTGCTTTTCGCCCACCGCGCGGTTGAGCCAGTAGGCCAGCGCTGAATTGAAGAACACCTGAATCAAGATGGGCACCGCCAGCAGCGCGATGACCAGCGGCTGCTTCAGGATCGCTTCGCCCTGGAACGCAAACAACAGCACCAGCGTTGCCAGCAGCGCCGCGATCGACCACGGGCCGATCTTCGCCATTGCGGCGTCGAACGCCGATTGGCCTTTCGCGAGCAGCACCTTGCGCCAGATCTGCGCGAGGATCACCGGAATGACGATGTAGAGGGCGACCGAAGTCAGCAGCGTTGCCCACGGCACCGTGATGGCGGACATGCCCAGGAGCAAGCCGACCAGCGGCGCAAATGCAATGACCATGATGCTGTCGTTCAACGCCACCTGTGACAGCGTGAAGAGCGGGTCGCCGCCCGTGAGCCGGCTCCAGACGAACACCATTGCGGTGCACGGTGCCGCAGCCAGCAGGATCAGGCCTGCGATGTAGCTGTCGAGCTGGTCTGCAGGCAGCATCGGCGCAAACAGATGGCGGATGAAGAGCCAGCCGAGAAACGCCATCGAGAACGGCTTGACGAGCCAGTTCACGACAAGCGTGACGCCGATGCCTTTGACGTGCTGCCGCACTTCATGCAATGCGCCAAAGTCCACCTTGACCAGCATCGGGATGATCATCACCCAGATCAACAACCCGACCGGGAGGTTGACCTGCGCGTATTCCATCCGACCGATCTGCTGGAACAGGCCGGGCAGCACCTGGCCGAGCACGATGCCGGCAACGATGCAGAGGGCCACCCAGACGGTCAGGTAGCGCTCGAAGAAGTTGATGGAAGGCTTGGCGACGGCCTGTGCCGGCGGCGCTACGTTGGATGCAGTCATTGGGCAGGCTTCAGATCAATTTTGCGAGATGCCTTCCAACGCCGTTTGCAGCTCGGCATTGCTCATGCTGTCGAGCGGCAGTGCCAGCAACTGCAGCATGCGATAGCCGATGGCTTGGCGTGTGAGGTCAAAGGCGAGGCGCTTGCCTTCGTCGCCGCCGGTCGCGTTTGACGGGTCGGCATAGCCCCAATGCACTTTCACGGGACTGCCCGGCCAATACGGGCAGGTCTCGGCTGCAGCGCTGTCGCATACGGTAATGACGATGCGCATCTGCGGGGCGCCGTCCGCAACAAACTCGTCCCAGCTCTTGCTGCGGTAGCCGGTGGTGTCGATGCCTGCGTTGGTGAGGGCTTCGAGTGCGAATGGGTTGAGGCGGCCGCTCGGTGCGCTGCCGGCGCTGTAGGCGCGCACGTCTTTGCCGAGTTGCTTGGCCCAGTGGTTGAGCATCCCTTCGCTCAGCACGCTGCGTGCGGAGTTGTGGGTGCAGAGGATGAGGACGTTGGTGGTCATGCGTGCGCCCTTAGCAGCAGGATGAGCCGGAGCCCGACTTCACGGCAATGCCGATCGGCTTGCCCTTTGGGGTACGCGGTGCGCAACAGGCAGAAGCCTCCGGGGCGGCTTCTTCCTTCTTGTCTTCGCTGAAGACCGGGATGTTGCTGAGCGAATGGAAGTGCTCCCAGGCGATGCCCTGCGGGTCGGTGATCCAGTGCTTGTCGCTGCGGGCATAGCAGCAGGTGGTTTCGCCTTCGTCGAGCAGTGCCATGTCTGCGGCTTCGGCGCGGGCCTTCAGGTCGGCCAGCTCGGCGGCGTCATCGACTTGGAAGCCAAGGTGGTCAACGCCCGGAGCATTGCCACGTGTGGAGATGGCAAAGTTGATGCGCGGATCATCCAGCATCCACTTGGCGTAGTCGGTTTCCACGCGCGTCGGCTCGGCGGCAAAGAGCTTGGAGTAGAAGGCGATGCTCTTGCTCAGGTCGTCAACGTGGAGATGGACGTGAAATCGTTTCATGGGATGCTCCTTCAGCACTTGCAGTCGGTGGCGCTCGCTTCCAGGCAGGCTTCGCCTTGGCAGCAGTTGGCGGTCAGGAAGCCCAGCAGGGCGTTCATGTGGTCATATGCCGCGCGATAGATCAGGTTGCGGCCGTCACGCTCTTGCGTCACAAGGCGCGCAGCCGTCAGTTCCTTGAGGTGGAACGACAACGTGGCGCCCGGCACGTCGAGCCGTTCGGCAATCGCGCCTGGCGTCATGCCCGCAGGCCCTGCGACCACCAGCATGCGAAACACTTGGAGGCGCAGGCCGTGGGCCAGCGCGGCGAGGGATCGGATAACGTCGTTTTCTTCCATATTTCCAATATATTCGAAATATAGAGCTACAGCAAGGCGGTCAGTCTGCGATATCGGGAACCGCTTGGGGAGCACTTGACGCTGTTGCGCGAGAGATTGGGCGGTGGCGTCCGGTGGTTGCTCCGCCCATCGCCAGCACCTGCATGCTGCTTTGCCCACAACCCAGCCACGGGCTCGATGCCCGACAGAGGGTTTATAGGTTTACTTGTTTATGTATACAGATAGTAGTAGTAGATAACGGTGGATAAGTCCTGTGGATAAGCACTAAAAGCGCTTTAGCATCAAAGGCTTGCAGAACGGACAACCCATCGGACAGCGTGTGCCGTTGCGTGGATGAGTGCGGGGGATCGCGTCGGGCCCTGCCGACACGGTGGGAAGTTGTTCCCGTGCTGTCTGCACGCTGACCCCGGAGAACCAACACGCTTGTCCCTGGAGTTATTCACAGGGGGAAGGGCGGTTATCCACAGTGGAGTCTTCCCCCGCCCGGCTAGTGCGGGTAGTACTCCAGCTCTGCAATGCGCGTCCGGATCGCCTCGACGTTCAGGCCTTCGATATCGGGGCTCGCCATCGAGCCGCTATCCGCCCGCCACGGCGCGTTGTCGGCGGTCTTCTGGGCGTTTCGATAGGCCAGCCACGCACGTTGGGCGTTGCGGATGGCCTCCCGCGATACGGGGTCGGATTTGGCCATCACGGCCTGATACAGCGTATTCATCTGGCGGTCGTACGCCTGGTAGGCGGTGTGCGTGCACTCGGTCATGCCGGCCGTGGTTTGGCCGTGCGGGGTTTTCAGGCACTGCTCCAGCGCGTCGTCGACGGGGTCGGCGGCCCATGTGGCCAAGGGGAGCAGCGCCGCCGCGAGTGATAACGCGGTTACGAGATTACGTAGACCAGGGCGGACCGGATGGCGTGTGTCGCTCGGCAGGTAAGTGCCTTGTGCCGGGCATCGTGCACAGACAGAAAGGGCCATCGCATACCTCGTTTTGTTGTCGCTGCGGGGGTGCTTGCCATGGTAGGAAAAGTCTTGCCGTGCCGCACTGGCTGAATACCTGTCGAAGTCGCTGCGGGCCCGGCCAGCGCTCGGTCAGTCGAACATTCGGGCCGGGAGGGGGACATTCTTTCTGCGCTTGAGTCTCACGCCAGCCGGACGACGGTGTCCTGCATGGAGCCTTCGGCCCAGACATCTTTGTACTTTTCGAGCAAGGCAGCGTAGTCCCGATCCCCCAGTAGTTTCTCGTTCACTTGCTGCATCTTGTCGAGGCTATCGGCATCGAAGTGCCAATGAACATTGCCGCCCCCAAACTGCTCGGCACCGAAGCGCATGTTGAGCGAATACGCCTTGTTGAGGTGGGCCGTGACCTCTGCCGCAAAAGCCAATGCCGACGGCAGCACCGCGGCATTCTTGACGGTAGCGGTGCGGATGAATCTGTACATGGTTGCTCTCCTATCAACGTGTCTGGAACCGATGCGGCACGCCGACAGCATCACATCGTTGCTTTCATGGCCTCCGCCAGCCCATGTTAGGAGGCACCCTCATGCTTGCTTTGCTCTGGCTCAAGAACGATGGGGCCAGTTGAGCGGCCATCACGCTGGGGTCGTGCGCAGTCGGCGTAACGTTCTCGCGCGGTTGCGGTTCTCGCCAACGATGCTTGCAACGGCAATTGGCGGAAAGAAAGCACACCACTTGGCCCAATTCCCCAGCACAATCGCGCACACATTCACATCCCGCCCCCAAGGGTTTATCCAATGACGCCATTTCGCGACATTGCCGCCATCGCCTTTGCCATTGCGTTGCTGCCCTCGATGGCGCATGCAGCCAGTTTTGACTGCACCGCCGCGCGCAGCCCAATCGAGCATGCCATCTGCAATGACGCGCAGCTTTCTGCGCTGGATAGCCAACTGGCCGATACGTACCGCGCTGCGTTGAGCAAGCACGGTGTCGACACCGGTGAATTGAAGGCCGCGCAACGCGATTGGCTGAAACAGCGCGCGCCATCGGGCCAAATCGACGTGGAAGAATTGAAGTCCGCATACCGCTCGCGGATTGACGAGTTGGAAGCCCAACCCGCTTTTCCGGAGCCAAGCGAGCCGGTCAATGGTCAGGTCTTTCCGCTGACGGCGATCGCGAAGCAGCACGACTTCGTGCTGCGCATGCTCGAAGCCTGCCCGGCGCAAAGCGACAAAGAGGACACCACCTGCGAAGGCCCCGCCCAGTTGCTCATCCACGAGAAGGGCCAGCGCGCCGTGCGCCAGGTCATCAACCTGCCGAAGGTCTTTGTCACGCTGCCCAAGGGGAGCAAGGGGCCGCTGGTCAACTCAGCGCGCCTTTATGACTACCAGGGCGTGATCAACGTTGGTGATTTCAACTTCGACGGCCTAGAAGACTTCGGCATCCAGACCGGCAACGAGGGCAGTTACGGCGGCCCGGGCTACGACATCTATCTGTTCAATGCGCAGGCGCAGCGCTTCGTACCCAACAGCGAGATGACGGCGCTGATCCAGGAAACGCTGGGGTTCTTTGAAGTGGACGCCAAGAACAAGCGTCTGCGCACGTGGGCGAAGAGCGGTTGCTGCTATCACGAGCGCACGGTGTACGCCGTTGAACACGACGTACCGGTTGCCGTCGAGCGCCGCATTGACGACGCGCAGGGGCCTGGCGACAAGATGAAAGTCACCGTCGAAACGCTCGTCAACGGCAAATGGCGCAGCAAGGTGCATTACGAGCCGATACCGAAGTGAACGAACGCCACCGTCAACAAACATGAAACACGCTCACGTATCTCATCTGCTGTGCATTGCCGGCCTGCTGCTCAGCACGCAAGCCGTCCACGCTGCTGAAGATGCCTGCACCGCGCAGGTAGGAGGTGCGATCAAGCGGGCGTACCCCGTTGCGAAACGCACGGGCAGCGGCTACAAGGTCGGAGGCGCCCGCATCCAGTTGTCGGAGGCGTTCAACCCGCATGCAGTGGTGTGCCGCACGTGGCCCGCGCACCCGGAACTCACGCTCATGGCGGTGCCGCTGATGCAACAGGAGGATGCTGACGCAGGTAACGAAGGCGACCTTGTACTGTTCGTGCTCGACACGGCCAACGGCGGCATCCGGCAACGTCTGCGCCTGCCCGCGCGCATGTCGGACGATGCGGTGCGTATCCGCTCCGTCACGTTCGATACCGCGCGCTATGTGGTCGCGCCCGGCCAGATGGCGTTTGGCGTGCGCATCGTCAAAGAGGGTGACTCACGACCCAATCCGTTCAGCGAGACCGGTCTTTGGCTCTACACCGTGCAGGGCAATCAATTGAAACCGGTGTTGAACGGCGTTGTCGTGGAAAGCGGGGGCGGTGAATGGGATACCAACTGCGCCGGCACGTTCGAGCAGACCAAGCGCACGCTGAACATGACATCGGACACCCACAACGGCTACGCCGATATCGCGGTGTCGGAAACCAAGTCTTCCTCCACCAACACGGTCGACAAGGCCGGCGAATGCCAGACGCACGACGCCAAGCCGCAACGCACCACCTACCGGCTTGCGTACGACGGCAAGCAATACGTCGTGCCGAAGGCGCTGGTGCCGCTGGATTGAGGGGCAGACGCTGCCGGATTTGCTGCGCCCTCATCCTGGCTTCTAGGCCATCTCGCCTAGCCGACGGCTGATAACGCTAACGCGGCGCCCGTTCTATACCTACGGTGTTCGGCCATGCATGGCCGTGGCGGCCCTGCCGCGGCGCTTGCCCTGGCCATCACCCAGGAGGCAAATCATGCGCATGCTCGTGAACGTGCGGATCCCGCACGAACCCTTCAACACCTACGTGCGCGATGGTTCCATCGCCGAGCTGATCCCGCGCGTGATGGCCGAAAGCAAGCCCGAGGCGGTGTACTTCACCGAGCAGAACGGCCATCGCGGCGCGGTGCTCATCGTGAACGCGGAATCGGCTTCGCACATTCCCGCGCTGGCCGAGCCGTGGTTCCTGCTGTTCAACGCAGACTGCGAGTTCCGCATCGTGATGAGTGCGGAGGATTTGCAGCAGGCGGGGTTGGCGGAGATTGGCGCCAAGTGGAAATGAGGTCAGACCCAGAGGCCCTGGCCCCATAGTGCTGCACGCTCGCGATGGTGGTTACGTTTGGTTGCACTGAAACGCACATTCTCATCTGTGCCTGCCTAGAATCGGTGGAACCAAAAACCAGGAGGAGGAAGCAGATGACCCGAGCACAATGGATGGTGGCGGCGGCAATGGCAGCGCTGTGCACCGTTTCGCTGTCGGCGCAGGCCAAGGGCAATGCCGGTGGTGGTTCTGCAGCACATATGAGCAGCCACGGCATGTCCAACACCAACGGCCCCGACAGCCTGGACCGCGATAAAGGCAAGGCGCGTGCGGCAGACCGTGCGCATCAGCATGGCAAATCCACGCAGCACAAACACGCGGGCAAGGGCAAGTAAGCACCGCAACGCAGCAAAGAAAAAGCCGGTCACGCAGACCGGCTTTTTTGTTGCGCGAGCGCTGAGGTCAAAGGCTCAGCAATTGCCCTTCTTCGCCTGTCCAGGCGGGCAGAAGCCATTGCCCGGGCCACCTTGCGGGCGTGCGACGGGGCCATCGACCGGCACGTAGACGCAACCGCCCAGCAGCGACGCACCCAAAGACAGGATGAGGATGATGTTCTTCATTGTGTTGTGAGGGGCGGGCTCCGCCCCCTTTTTTTCCCTGGTTAGAAACTGAAGTTGACCCCGGTCTGGCTGCCGGCCGAAACATTGACCGGATTGCTCAGCGTGGCGCCCGTTGCACTGGTGGCCTGCACCGAATACTGGCCGGCAGATGCCGACACCGCCGACAGCGCGATCGGCAGCGTCGCGCTGTACGTGCCGACCAACGGCGCGGCTGCGGGCAATGCCAGCGAGTACGCGCCGGTATCGAGGTTGGCATTGGTCGAGGTGATCTCGTACGACACCGAGTTCACCGTTTGCAGCGCGCGCAACGTGGCCTGCGCCGATGCGGTGGCCGTGCCGGAAGCGGTATTGGTGGTCGAGGCCGGCAGCGTGATCGGCGCGCCCGTGGTGGAGACCGTGGTCGTGGTGCTGGCCGTGACAGGCACGGTGCGGATGATGCCGGTGGCATGGCCGGTCGGCAGCGCGTTATCGACGATCACCACGTCATACGCACCATTGGTGCTGCTCTGCACCAGCGGCGACAGCACGAACTTGCCCGTGGCGTCTGCCACCGTTCCGCGGATGACCTGGCCGTTCTGTTCGGCATACACCGTGGCGCCGGCCTGTGCGGTGGGCACGTAGCCGGTAATCGAACCGCTCACCACCGTGGGCGTTGCCGTGACGACCGGCTTGAGGCTGTAGCCGCCATTGCCCTGCTGCACGATCGATTTGCAGGCATTGAAATCCAGCACCAGATCGACCAGCGTGTTGGGCTGCACCGTGAAGGGTTGGATGATCTTGTAGCCGCTCTGTGCGGCGCTCGGGGTGGCCAGCGCCTGCTCGGTCGACGAGCCCGTCACCACCACGGAATTGGCCAGTGTGTTGCCCTGATTTGGAGACAGCACCAGGCGCAACTGCTGATATTGCCCGGCGGGCAGCGGGGCCGTACCGAGGTCAGTCAGCACGCCGTTGGTGAGGGATAGCAGATCGACCTTCTGCGGTGTGGCCAACGCGATGTCGGTCCAGCCGGCGTCGGTGTCTGCCGCTGACGCACTGGCGTTCACGCGCACCTTGTTGACGGTGACGTAGACGTGATCAAAACCGCAGGACGGTGCGTCCGTCATCGAGACATGGAGGGTGCCCGTGCCGGCAGCCGTACCGCCATCCCCGCCGCCGCATGCAGCGATGAGGAATGGCAGGGGCAATGCAAGGAGGATGTTCCGATAAGTTGTTTTCATGGTTGTCTCCTCGGTTGGGGGGTGCCCGAAGGATAGTCCCGGCCATGGCACGCACTTTGGTCGAATTGAAACCAATCGTAACGCCGCTTGGGCGGGTGTGGTCTCACCCATTTGGGTTGCAAACGCTTGCGGCGCGCCGAAGATATTGCGGCGCGCGACAGGGGGCGCCGATCGTGTATCAGCGATGCAGCAGCGGATACAGCGCCAGGCCCAGCAAGGCTGCCCCCGCCACAATCACCGGTTCGGGAAGCTTCTTGAACTTCACCAGCAGCAACACGGTGGCCACGGCCAAGAGTGCCGTCGGCGCATCGACGATGGAGCGCTTGGCCAGCACGATCACCGCGCCGGCAATGGCGCCCACGGCCGCTGCCGTTACGCCATCGACAAAGGCCAGGATGGCGGGCAGCTTGCCGTATTTCTTGAAGTACGGCGCCGGCAGGATGGTGAACAGGTAGCACGGCAGAAACGTGCCCAGCGCGGCCACGCACGCGCCGGGCAGCCCCGCCACCAGATAGCCGATAAAGCCAACGGTGATGACCACCGGGCCGGGCGTGATCATCGCCACGGCCACCGCGTCGACGAATTGCTTATCGTTGAGCCAGTGGTGCTCCGTGACCACGCCGCCGTAAAGGAACGGCACGATGGCGAGCCCCGAGCCGAATACGAACGCACCGGCCTTGGCGAAGAACGCGCCAAGCTGCGCAAGCAGAGGTGAATCGACTGCGCTCAACAAACCACTGGCGGCCGCGACGGGTGCGACGGCAACCGCGTTCATGCGGCCCTGGCGCAGCCACTTGGGCGGCGCACGCCAGAACCACACCAGAACGCCAGCCGCCAGAAACAGCCACGCCACTTCGGATTCAGTCAACACGGTCACTGCCGCCAGCAACAGGTAGACGGCCCACAGCAGCTTGTCTTTGCCAATGCTCTTGGTGGTGAGTTTGTGTGCGCTCATCGCGATGATGCCGATCACCGCGGCGCCCACGCCGTAGAACACCGATTGCATCCACGTGAGCCCGCCGAAGTGCACATAGGCCCAGCCCAGCGCCACCACCATCAGGAATGAAGGCAGCACGAACGCAATGCCGACCAGCGTGGCGCCAACGATGCGGAAGTGCACGTAGCCAAGGTAGATGGCCAGTTGCGCAGCCAGCGGCCCGGGCGCGAGCTGGGCGAGCGCGAGGCCTTCCTTGTAGTCCGCCTCGGTGATCCACTGGCGCGTTTCCACCAGGTCGCGGCGCATGTAGCCGGCCAGTGCAACCGGGCCACCAAAGCCGAGTGCGCCAAGCCGCAGGAAATACAAGATGAGCTGCCGCAGCGTGTAGGTGGGGCGTTCGAGGGCAATGTTCATGGGTTACCTGCGGGGTGGCTGCGGTCAGGATTTCCGGCTGCCGGAAAAATGCACATACAAGGAATCGAGCACGGTGCCGATCTCTGCGAGCAGCGCATCGTCATCGGCGAGCCGTTTGCGGGCGCCCGCCAGGATGGCTTCGAACCCGCCGGCTTCGGGCGTGGCCGCGCCGCCCACGTCGAGCGCATGGACCATGGCGCCTACGCGCGCGAGCCCCGCATCGTCGTCCAGCCCAAAGCTGGCGATGAGCACCTCAAACGAAACGCGCTCGCCCACATGCGTGAAGGTGGCACCGTCAAAGTCGAAGCCGAGCGCATCGGCGGGGCAATCGGCCGGGCTGGCGAGCCACGTGAACCGCGCGTGCGGATCGATGAAGCGCTGGATGAGCCAGGCGCTGGCAACGCGGTCCACCCACAGGTGCCGACGTGTTGCCCAAAGGCGGCCTTGGTACTGCGTGCGATCACGGCGCGGGATGCCGCCGGAAGCGGCGCGCGGTTCGCCCGGCGATTGCGTGGCTTCGGCCGCCGCAGCAAAGTCGCGCCATTGCGCATCGGCGCGCACGGTCGCTTCGTTGGAGAAAAAGTCGATCTTGCGGATGGCCTCGTAGGCGCGGGCGTGGCGGCGCAGCAGCCGGTTGCGCTCGGCGCTGGGCAGCTCGGGAAGCGTCTTGCGTGCTTCAGACAGCTCGGCCAGCCACTCGGCGTAGTCGGGCGTGCGGTCGAACAGGGCGCGGTAGGCCGCGTCTTCCGCCGCATCGCTGGCCTGCACGCGCAGTACCCAGGCCTGGCCGTCTTCCTGCAACGTCTCGTCTGCCAGTTCGTTGAGCTGCGCCGCGTGTTCGGCACGCGCAGGCAGCAGGTAGACGCCATCACGCAAGGCCGCGCAGCCGATGGCCTTGATGGCGCGCCAGATACGCATGCGCGCGGTCGCTCGGGCAGTCGGCAGGCTGACGATGAGCAGCAGCCAGGGATCGGGGGAGGCGGTCATGACGGCAGCATAGGCGCGCGTCATAACCGCTGCAATGTTGTAGAGGTTCCTACATCAGCGCGGGGGCAAGCCCATCGCTTTTGTCAGGAACGCCCTAACGTCGGCCTCGGCACGTTCGGCTTGCTGCAGGTTGGCGCCGGTGGATACACCCCGGACGATGCAGCGCTTGTAGCCGGCCTCCATGGCCTGGAGGCTGGCGTACGTCTCACCGGTCTGCAGCCGGTAGTACGCGTCGTGCTGCACGTCGATCATGGTCTGCGGGCACTCACGCGCTGTGGTCGCACCGGGGAAGTACTTGAAGTACGCACGGGTGTTGTCGAAGTCGTGATACGCGCCGGGGTAGGCGTGCACGTCCACGGTTTGGCCGTCACGCTGCATGACCTCCGCCGCATTGCGGCAGAGCTGCGCGGGCGTGTAGTCGTCTTTCTCGCCCAGCGCGAGCATCAGCGGGGCGCCGGACAGCGGTGGCGGCGGAACCTCCCACCAGAGCGCCGAGCATCCTGGGTAAAAGCCGATCAGCGCCGCAAACCGCGTGTCGTCATCGATGACACCTTTGCGGAACGCGTCGAGCGTCATGTCCAGTGCCACACCACCGCCGCGCGAAAAACCGATCTGCCCGATGCGCTTCGGGTCGATGCGCGGGTCGGTGCTCATCAGCTTGAGCGCGAACAGCGCATCGGCATCGTTGGCCGCCGGGTTCAACTGCGATTGGTTGTCCATCGTGTTGGCAATGCCGCGTGGGCCATACGAATCCACCACGAAGGCCGCCATGCCCATCTGGTTGAACAGGCGCACCCACCGGTCGATGTCTTTCTGCTGCGGCCCGGCCGAGCCATGCGAGATGACCATCGCGGGTATCCCGCCCTGCGGGTTCTCGGGCAGATACAGCGTGCCCCAGATGGGCGTTGGCGTCATGTCGAACTCGCGATGCACCAGCTCCCACTTGCTCTTGGGCGTGACGCTGTTGAAGTGGATGCGGCCGGTGGGTTGTGCGGAAAGATCGCTGACGATTTGCTGCGCCGATGCGGGTACGGAGATCAGCGCCAGAACAACCACGCACAGCATCAGCACCCCGATCGGATTCCAGCGCAACGCGTGGATGCGCCAAACGTCTTTTTCGTTGCGCAAATCGCTGCGACTTCTTAAGTCTTCTTTTAACAGCAGAGAAAGGGGCATCGCTGGAATCCTCGGTTGGTCTCGGTTTTTCACTTCTTTTTTATTGAATGGAAATAAAAACTCCGCCTATTCGATGTTGGGAAGAAACACATTCTCAAATCCCGTTGATTTTTACATTCTTTGTACATCGCTATGGATTGGCATTCCTAGAATCACGCCGTCCGCAACACTTAAAAAAACAATGTAGTGGGTCAAGTTGCGCGGACAGGGCTGATGCTCGCCGTCATGAGTTGGTCTGGCAAGTCCACCATTAAAGACGTGGCAAGGTCGGAGACAACCTTGGCGAGATGATCGGCCCACCGGGGAAGTAGGACTTCATCAAACCATTAAAGATAAGAAGGGGAAGTCCGCGCAAATCGCGCTACGTCTGTCCGGGGGGACAGACGTAGCGGCTTCTTTTCGCGTGCGCGCGGACGCAAACGTATGTCTACGCCATTGTTCCAGCGCCGCCGCGGGCGGCTTCAGTTTGTATCCATCGCGCTTGTTGCTTCGCCATTCGCCTTGTTCGGGGCGCTTGCGCATGCAGACTGCACCACCACCGGGCAGACCACCGTCTGCGATACGGCGGCACCCAACCCAGCCACATCCACCGTCGGCACCGGCAACGTGGCGGCAGAAGACAACCGCACGGTGACGGTGCAGAACGGCAGCACGCTGGCGGTGGGTGACACCAGCGCCATTGCCGTGCGCGACAACGCCAACATCACGGTGCAAGCGGGCGGCACGGTCAGCGCAAATGCTGTGTCGACTTCCGGTTTTTACGGTACAGGCGGTAACGCGATCGACTTCCGCAACAACAGCACGCTGACGGTTGAGCAAGGCGGCCAGGTGCTGGCCAATGGCACACAGCTCAGCGGCGAAGCCGTCAACCCGGAAGGCACGGGCAACACCATCGTCAACAACGGCCTGATCAAATCGGCGCACGGCGCCGCCATCTGGTTCCAGAACACAACGGGCGGCAACACGGTCGTCAACAACGCCACGGGAACGATCCAGACGGACGTCGCCAACGGCAACGTGATGGGCGCATCGGGCAACGGGTCGGTCGACTTCACCAACCGCGGCAAGGTGATCGGCAACCTGATTTTTGCGGGCGGCAATGATGCGCTGCACCTGTACACCGGCTCGTCGGTGAGCGGCAGCATCAGTGGCGGCGGCGGCGCGAACGTCATCACGCTGAACGGCACGGATAGTGCGACGCTGGGCACCATCACGAACTTCCAGACCCTGCAGAAGCAGGACAGCGGCACATGGACGCTGTCCAAGACGCTCGCCAGCATGGGCGTGACCAATGCGGAGGTGCAGCAGGGCACGCTGATCGTGCAAGGCGACAACAGCACCTACACCGGCACGATGCAGGTGGATGCCGGCGGCACGCTGCAAGGCGACGCGCTGGGCGTGACAAAGGCCGTGACGAACAATGGCCTGGTGCGCTTTCAGCAGGACGTAGATGGCAGCTATGCCGGCCAAATCGTCGGTGCAGGTGCGCTGGAGAAAACCGGCACGGGCACGCTCACGCTTGCCGCTGGCAATACATACAGCGGTGGCACGACCATCACGCAGGGCACGCTCGCCATTGGGGCGGACAGCGCATTGGGCGGCGCCACGGGTGGGCTGACGTTCAACGGCGGCACGTTGCAACTGACCGGCAATGTGGATGTGGCCGGCACGCGCGCTCTCAGCATCACCAATGCCAACGGCACGATCGATACGCAGGGCTTTACGTCAACCGTGAGCCAGGGCATTTCGGGCGCGGGGGCGCTCACCAAGGCTGGCAGCGGCACGCTGGTGCTGGCTGGCGACAACACGTATCAGGGCGGCACCACTGTCGCTGCGGGGACGTTGCAACTCGGTAACGGCGGCACGTCGGGTTCGATCACGGGCAATGTCGTGGACAACGGCACGCTGATGTTCAACCGCTCGGACGTGTTCACGTTCGGCGGCACCGTCTCCGGCACGGGCGGCATCACGCAGGCCGGAACGGGCACGACCGTGCTGACCGCCAACAACGCGATCCAGGGCGATACGTTGATCGCCAGCGGGGCGCTGGCCATTGGCGATGCGGCGCACGCCAGTGCCGCACTCGGCGTGTCAGGCACCAATGCACCGCAGAGCTTGCGGACGATGGCGGGGGGCAGCGGCAGCAATGTCCAGATCGCAGCCAACGCCACGCTGGGCGGATACGGCACCGTGAACGGCGCTGTCACCAACAACGGCACGGTAGCGGTGGCCGACGCGCTGGCCGCGTTTGCCAACACGGGTAGCGGCAACCTGACGATCAACGGCTCGCTGAACAATGCCGGTACGGTGCAGGTTGGTGGTGCGGGCGTCGGCAACAAGCTGGTGGTCAACGGCAACTACGTCGGCAATGGCGGCGTGCTGGCCATCAACACCCAGCTGGGCGCCGACAATTCGCCGACCGACAAGCTGGTCATCTCGGGCGGCACGGCCAGCGGCAATACGGCTGTACGTGTGACCAACGCCGGCGGCGCGGGTGCGAAGACGACGGGCGATGGCATCGAAGTCGTCAGCGCCATCAACGGCGCAACCACGCAGGCCAATGCCTTTGCGCTGGCCAGCCGTGTCGTGGCTGGCCCGTATGAGTACACGCTGCAACGCGGTGGCTCGGCCAGCACGGACAGCTGGTATCTGCGCACGCGGCAGACCGCAACCCAAGGCACGGGCACCGGCACGACCGGCACTGACACGGGCGCCACGCAGCCGGCGCTGCGTCCGGAGGTGTCGCTCTACACGGCCATTCCGCAACTGACGCTGCTGTACGGCCGCGCGCTGCTCGATACCCTGCACGAACGTGTGGGTGAAGAGAGCAATCAGGCCGCTGCACCGGCAGGCACGTCGCCCGTGCTGCGCACCGGCTGGGTGCGTGTAATCGCCCAGAGGGGCAGCCGCATGGCGGATGGCAACGGTGTCTACGGCAGCCAGGGCCCCGCGTTCAGCTATGACTTTGGTGGCGTGCAGTTCGGAGTCGATGTCTACCAGCGCCAGCGCGAAGATGGCAGCCACGACCACGCCGGCGGTTACTTCGCCACCGGCCGCATCGCGGCAGACGTGACACACGCCGATGGCGCAGACGCCGGCCGCGACAGCGTCAACGCCAACACGGTCGGCCTGTACTGGACGCACTTTGGTCCGTCGGGCTGGTATCTGGATGGCGTGGTGCAGGGCACGCGCTACGACGCCGATGCCTCGCCGCACGGCGTGAACGGTCTGAAGACGCACGCGCTCGGTTACGCCGCATCGCTCGAGGCGGGCTACCCGATCGCGCTGTCACCGCAATGGCGTGTCGAGCCGCAAGCGCAGCTTGTGTATCAGCGTGCCGCGTTTGCCGATGCCAACGATGGTGCCGCCGATGTGCGCTTCAACTCCGTGAACTCAATGCTCGGCCGCCTGGGCGTGCGCGTTAGCAAGCGCTGGGGCGAATCGCCGGAGCGTCAGCACACGGCGTGGGTGCGTGCCAATGTATGGCACGAGTTCCGCGGCCAGACGGGCACGCAGATGTCGTCGCCGGATGGTGGCTTCGTGCCGTTCACCTCGCAACTGCCGAGCACCACGCTGGAGTTGACGGGCGGCCTCACGGCGCAGGTGGCGAAGAACGGCGTGTTCTATGCCAGCCTCGGCTACCAGGTCAGCGCGGATCGTCGTCTGCATGGAGTGAATGGCAAGGCGGGGGTGCGTTGGGGGTGGTAAGCCATCGCACTTAGCGAGACCCCAATACGGCGCAACACTGCCCGGCCCGCTCAATGACCGGGCAGTTCTGCACCCCACGCCGCCGTAACGTTGCCGCCGAGCCGCCATTCCGCAAACGGGCGGCGCGGTGCAATCAGCGCAGGCAGCCGCGGGTCTCGCACGTGGGCGTAGTAGGGCTCCATCCAGCACAGCTCATCCTGGAAGGTCCACGGAAACAGCGCCTGCTTGATCGGCGTGATTTTTTCGAAGCTCGCCGGATCGACCACCGCATCGATCACAAGGTTCGCCAGGCGGCCGATGGCGTGGTCGTTCTCCCGGTACAGGTCGATATGCCGCCGCTGCACCAGCTCTGCGGCAAACACCAGCGGAATGAGCGCGAACGTGTGGTAGTGCAACGCCCGATCGCCGCGCTTGACCTCGCGTGCCAGCGCGCCGTCCGGGCCGATATCGCGAATGCCCTCGCGAACGCGCAGCAGCCCGGAGTTGATCAGGTAGCTGTTGTCGGTTGCGGTGCCGGTGGCAATCAGGTTGAGCCCGGCCCAGTACACGAGGTTGTTATGCAGATGGTTGATCGCCTCTGCGTTACGGGTGGCGATCGCGATGCGTTCGAGCCACGGTGCGATGGCATCGAGCTGCGCCTGGTTTCGCTTGCGGATGTCGCTCGGCATGCGCAGGATCACCATGGCGAAATCTGTTCCCGCCCACGACCGCTCGTAGTGGCCCTGATAGCCGGAAATCTTGCCCATCAGCGCGTCCGCTTCGGCCCAGGTTCGAAGCTGGCTCAGGGCGCACGTCCAATCGCCCTTGTCGGCTGAGGCGTTGAGGTGCGCGATGAAATTGCGCATTGGTTTCACGTCGCGCGCATAGCCCGCTGCGTCGTCGTAAAAGCCTGGGGGATCGATCGTCCGCACTGGGGCAGGGATCTCGCAGGCGCGGGCTGCATGCACCAGGCCGAAGCCTGCACCGACGGCCAGCGAAACGGCTAACAACGTTCGAACGTACGCGCGACGCATTTCGACCTCCGGGACGGGACGGCAAAGGACGGCTGGCGAGGGAAGGCTGGGACGAGCGGGCTCGCGTAAATGGATGGCCGCCCACGCAAAACGGCGTGGTTCGCGGTGGCGTTGACGGGGGTTACAAACTGTCGCGACTATGAAAAAGAGCCGCATCGAGCGGCTCTTCTTACGTCAGCAGCGACGCGCACTTACGCCGCGTTCGATTGTGGCCCGTCGCAGCGGGCTCCGCGCCTCACCACTTGTTGATCATGGGAGCTTGGCTCTGAGGCGATCTAGCAATGTCGGCGGCAGCGGTACGTACTCCTCAGGAGAGACTCCAAGATGGTAATAAACACGGTCACCATCAAAGAGCATTTGGGGGTAGATATCACTATATGTCCTCTCCGCGACTAGCTTATTTGTTTTTGCGTCATACAGCCTGAACAACGCACCGTCTCGATAAGGAAGATAGCAAACCTCGCCAATATATCGACGAAGGTCATCCACCTCTTTTCTGCACTCATTCGCATATATCCGACTTCTGACAAAGAAAGCGTACTGAGCAACAAGAGCAATGACCAATAGGATAAAAATCGCCTTAATCAGTCTCAATTTCATCCCGCACTAGAGATGTATCTTCTTGTCTGACGTGCTCATTTCGAGTGCCCCTCTTTAGATTCTTCAGTCGGATTCAGCAGAAAACCGCCTTGCGGCGGTTTTCCTTGCGCAGGCAGCCTTACTCCACGCCTACCGCGTCCTCCTTTTTCCTCGACGGTTTGGCAAATCGCACCGACAGTTCCTTGCGGGCGGCATCCAGCCCCTCACCGTGGCCGGCCACCTTGAGGAAGGCATACCCCTCCAAGGCAGCGTTCATTACGTCGCTGCCCAGCGCCAGTTGCGAATCGGCCATCCGTTCGTGAATGCGGCCCAGGCGCATCACGCGGCTGCGCAACAGGTCGAACGCCGCCAGATCGCGGCGCAGCTCTGCAATGTTGAAGTTGGCGGGCAGCACGTTTGGGTTGGCACCGAGCACCTCGACCGCCGTGCGGGCAAACGCTTCGGATTTGCCGCCCATCTTGGTCAGAAACCGACGCTGTTCGATGGTCAGGTCGATCAAGCCGGTGAGCTTGTCTTCCAGCGTCTTCAGCGCGCCGTCCACGGCGGCCAGATCGGTTGCACTGATCTGAAATGAAATCAGGTTTTGCGACATCACATTCCTCTGTTACGGGTTGGCAGCGTCATGCCTTAGGGGCATGACTGCGCGAGAGTGGACGCTGCCCACGCCGTACGCAATGCCAGCCAGCGCTTTTCAGAAAATGCTGATGCAGAGGGTGTTCAGGACCACGCCAATACAGTTCCGGACGCGACACCTTCACGTTCAAAACTTCATGCGTGACGTTTGTGGCCCGACATTTCGCGTTCGGAACGCCATGTAAGAGGTTCAGAACCGAATCTGATGCGTCTGAAACGCGACCCTATCGCGTTCTGAACGCCATCCCATTGGGTTCCGAACGCCATGGGGAGGGTTCCAAACGCAATCGTTGTGGTTCTGATCTTGGCGAAGGCCGTCGTGAACGCGATGGTCGCTGTTCAGCACGCTTGAGGAAGGTCGCCACGCGGGGAGAGGGTGGGCGAGTACAAGCAAGGCTGGAACGTGAGCGGTAGCGCTCGATCGGTGTAAAGCCGTCCCTACCGGGTTCGCCCATAAAGGGGGAGCGGCCACACGAGAGTGGCGGCAAGTACTTGTCCTTAGTCCTTGTCGGTTACCGCCGGGGGTCCCAGTCCTCGGCCGCTTTCTCGCATGGCACAAAAGCAGCACCGCGAATACGGCGCCACCGCCTATTGAAGCAATGGGCGGCAGAGGCAGAACAGATCAGAGTTTGCTCATGCAGAGCAGTGGGGTGTTCCGTGGAACACGAGGCGAGCACTCTTGCTGCTCACGGCTGCCTCAGCCCGCATTATCCCCACCTTCCTGCGCCTCACGCTCCTCGCGTTCCTCGCGCTCTTCACGGGGCAGGGTCAGCATGCCGGTGTTGTAGACGTACTCATACACCTCGCCGTAGCGGCCCCACTCGATGCCGATCTTGAGCACGCGCTCGGCTTCTTCGGGCTTGAGGTACGCCTCCAGCTCGCGCAGCACGTGCTCTTCGCGGATCTCGCCGTCTTCGTTAGCGTCCAGCTCGGCGCGGATGTGCGCGGCCAGGGCCACGCGCTCCAGCAGCTTCTGGCCGAACAGCACCTTGCGCTCGGGCGGTTCGGTTTCCATGTAGGTCTTGCCGAACGGGGTGACGATAATGTCGCCGCGTTCGATGGTGGCCAGTTGCAGCAGGGCAAGCGCTTCGCACGCGGGCAGCAGATCGTCGTCGGTCACGCCGGCTTCTTCTGCCAGGTGCGGAAGGTCGGCACGGCCGTTGAACGGCGCCTCGACCAGCAGGTCGAGAATGGCCTCCATCTGGCCGATCTCGGCATCGGGCAGGCGGTAGGCAAGCTGCTCGGCCGCGGGCTCCACGCCCACATGCACGCCCACGCGCTCCGGCGAGGTCATGAGGCCGTACACCTCGTCGATGAGGTTGCGCACGGCGGCGGAATCCCGGTTGCGCGGGCGCGGGAACGGCACGCGCACCTCGGCGCGGATACGCCCCGGATCGCTCGAGAGGATGACGATGCGGTCCGCCATCATCACCGCTTCTTCAATGTTGTGCGAGACGATGAGGATGCTCTTGATGTTGGTGCGGCGGTCTTCCCACAGGTCGAGCATTTCGTCGCGCAGGTTCTCGCCGGTCAGCACGTCGAGCGCGGAGAACGCTTCGTCCATCAGCAGGAGGTCGGGCTCGGTCACCAGCGCGCGCGCAATGCCCACACGCTGGCGCATGCCGCCAGAGAGTTCGCGGGGCAGGGCGCTGTTGAAGCCCGACAGGCCGATCAGGTCGATGGCCTGTTCAGCGCGTTCTTCCCGCTCGGCCTTGGCCACGCCTTGCGCTTCCAGGCCCAGCTCGACGTTCTGCTGCACCGTCAGCCACGGAAACAGCGCAAACGACTGGAACACCATCGCGATGCCCTGCACGGGGCCGCTGTACTCGCGCCCGCGAAACAGCACCTGCCCGCGATCGGCGCGCACCAGGCCCGCCATGATGCGCAGCAACGTCGATTTGCCCGAGCCCGACTTGCCCAGCATGGCGACGATCTCGCCCTGGCGCAGGTTGAGGTCCACGCCTTCGAGCACGGCACGGTCGGTGTGGTCTGCGGTGCGGAAGATCTTCGAGACGCCGCGCAGCTCCATGACGCTTTCAGCGCTCTGGCTATGGGTGCTGGTGGTAACCATGTGTGTTCTCAGCTAAATAGGTCGTCTTGGAACGTGCCCGGGATCCGCAGCGAGCACCCCGAGGTTGGCCCGAGACGCGCAGCCATACATGCGTACGGCGAGCATCGCAGGGTCAAGATCGGGGTGCGCAGCAGGATCATGAGCATGTTCTTACAGGCGGGTGCGCTCTTGCGCGATGTCGTACAGGCGGTTCCACAGCAGCCGGTTGAAGCCGACCACGAACAGGCTCATCACGGCAATCCCGAGTGCAATGCGCGGGAAGTCGCCCTTCGATGTCATCTCGGCGATGTAGCTGCCCAGGCCCGTTGCCACCAGCGTGCGGTCACCCCAGGACACGTATTCCGACACGATGCTGGCGTTCCATGACCCGCCAGCGGCTGTCACCAGACCCGTGAGCAGGTTGGGGAACACGGCGGGGATGAGGAAGCGCTTCCACAGCAGCCAGCCGCGCAGGCCGAAGTTGCGTGCGGCCAGCTTCAGTTCGGTCGGGATGGCCGACGCGCCGGCAATCACGTTGAAGAGGATGTACCACTGCGTGCCGAAAATCATCAGCGGGCTCAGCCAGATTTCCGGATTGAGCGCGAAGCGCGCGATGAGCATCACCGCCAGCGGGAACATCAGGTTGGCCGGGAACGCCGCCAGGAACTGCGCCACCGGCTGCGCAATGCGCGCCACGTTCGGGTTCAGGCCGATGCGGATGCCGATCGGCACCCACACCAGCGCGGCCAGCGCGATCAGCAGGATCACGCGCACCATGGTCAGGAAGCCGAGCCAGAAGACGTGGCCGACCTCGGCCCAGCCCACCTCGGAGCGCACGAACTGCAGCACGTGCGCCACCGCCACCAGTGCGGCCAGGATGATGACGACATCGGCAATCCGGTGCGACCACGGGAAGCGCGGGAGGAACCCGTTGCCGCCAGCGGCCGTGGGCCGCGTGCGTTCGGCACCCCAGGACAGCGTGCGCTCGGCCATCGCGGCGGTACGCTCAAGGAGGGCCTTGACCCACTCAGAGCGGCGCAGCAGGTCAAGCAGCCACGATTGCGGCTCGCGCTCTGACGACATCGTGTCGAAGCGGAAGCGGTCTGCCCAGGCAATCAGCGGGCGGAACAGCAGCTGGTCGTACAGGATGATGCCGATCAGCATGGCCAGGATGGCCCAGCCGATGGCCGGCAGGTTCTGCTGCTGGATCGCCAGCGAGATGTACGAGCCGATGCCCGGCAGCTTGATGTCGTGGCCCGACACCGAGATGGCTTCCGACGCCACCACGAAGAACCAGCCGCCCGACATCGACATCATCATGTTCCACAGCAGGCCCGGCATGGCGAACGGCACTTCCAGGCGCCAGAAGCGCTGCCACTTGGACAGGCGGAACACCGTGGCGGCCTCTTCCAGGTCGGTCGGGATGGTGCGAAACGATTGGTACAACGAGAACGCCATGTTCCACGCCTGCGACGTGAAGATGGCGAAGATGGCCGCGCATTCCACGCCGACGAGGTTGCCCGGAAACAGCGCGATGAACCCCGTGACCGTGATCGACAGAAAACCCAGCACCGGAATCGATTGCAGGATGTCCAGCGCCGGCACCATCACCTTCTCAGCCGTGCGGTTTTTGGAAGCGATGGCGGCAAACGCAAACGAGAACGCCAGCGACGCGCCCAGCGCCAGCAGCATCCGGATACTGGTGCGCAGCAGGTAATAGGGCAGCTCAATGATGTCCAGACTCACGTCCAGGTGCTCGCCGGGCGTGTAGGGCACGTTCATCTGCTTGGCGGCATAGGCCACGAGCACGATGGCGGCCAGGATGATCGGCAGCAGCGCCAGGTCAAACCGGTTGGGCGGCGCCGTCAGCAGGTGGCCGAAGTTGACGCCAAAGTTGGTACCGAAGGTGGTACCCAAACGGCCCCGGATGGTGGTTTCGTTGTCGTTCTGCTGCATCTTGGATAACCGGGACGGAAACCGCGGACGAAATTCGGGCGCCTCAAGGCCAAAGGCCCAGGCGCAATACATGGCATGGCGTACTACGGGGCTGGGCGCAGTGCTTTTGCGCAAGCGTTGCTTGGCACCCGGCGGCAAGCCGCCTAGTTTACCTTGCGTAACGTCAGAGCCCGCCGCGCGGTTGTCAGTCTGACGACGTCACATTCCAGAAATGTGACAGAGATGCGACAGCGCCGGTTTGTCATGTTTTACCCAACACATCTCCTGCCGTGTTGCACCGGAGGCCCGCCATGTCCGTTATTGCGCAAGTGATCGTTACCGTACAGGGCCGCGTGCAGGGTGTCGGCTACCGCGCTGCCTGTGCGGACCGCGCGCGCCTGCTGGGGTTGCGCGGCTGGGTACGCAACCGCCGCGACGGCGCCGTCGAGGCATTCCTGGCCGGACCCGAGGCCCATGTGCTCAGCATGCGGGAATGGATGTGGGAGGGTCCGGACAGTGCGCTGGTCACGCAGCTGGAGGTGGTCACGGGAGAGCATGAGGCGCCGGTCCCCGGTTTTGAGATCCGCCCGACGGTGTAGTTCTCGCCACGCCGGATCAGTACACGTTCGGGACGATCATCTCTTCCGGCACCGGGTGGCGGATGTACTCGGCGTGGTGCACGCGCTCGGGCAGCAATACCGGCGGATGCGGCACCGGGTGATAAGGCACTTGGCCCAGCAGATGGTGGATGCAGTTCAGGCGCGCGCGCTTCTTGTCGTCGGCCAGCACCACCCACCACGGCGATTCGGGGATGTGCGAGCGCTCCAGCATCGCCTCCTTGGCCTGCGTATAGGCTTCCCAGCGGCGGCGGCTCTCCAGATCCATCGGGCTCAGCTTCCACTGCTTGAGCGGATCATCGATGCGGCTCTGGAACCGCACTTCCTGCTCTTCGTCCGTCACCGAGAACCAGTACTTGACGATCTGGATGCCCGAGCGCACGAGCATCTTTTCGAACTCGGGCACGGAGCGGAAGAACTCGTCGTATTCCTCGTCGGTGCAGAAACCCATCACACGCTCGACGCCGGCGCGGTTGTACCAGCTGCGATCGAACAGGACGATCTCGCCGGCGGCGGGCAGGTGCGCCACATAGCGCTGGAAGTACCACTGCGTACGTTCGCGGTTGGTGGGAGCGGGCAGTGCAGCCACGCGGCACACGCGCGGGTTCAGCCGTTGCGTGATGCGCTTGATGGCGCCGCCCTTGCCGGCGGCATCGCGCCCTTCGAAGATCACCACCAGCCGGTGGCCAGTCTCGATCACCCAGTCCTGCAGCTTGACCAGCTCGCCCTGCAGGCGGAACAGCTCGCGAAAGTACATGCGCCGCGTTTCGCGCGCTTCGTCGCTGATGCCTTCGCCGCCACCGAGCAGGTGGTCGTCGATTTCCATCTCCAGCTCTTCGTCAAGCGTGTCGAGGAGGTCTTCCTGCAGGCGCGCCTGGCGGGCTGCGTCGCGTTCGCTCATGGTGTGTTGCTCCTGCCGATCTTGCGGATATTGCCGATGTTGCCGAGGGGGGGGCGCTGCGCATGGACAACGCAGTGCAAGTCTAAGCCCGACTAGGTAGCACGGGCATGTGGCAGGGGAGTGACATGGCTGCTTCGCCCATCGCGCCAGGTTTTCGGCTCCCGCCGCTATTGCCGGGCAGCACGCCCGTAATCTGCCTGCGCCGCCGCGTATCCGGCGGACCACAGGAGCTGGAGCTGCCCATGCCGTCCCCATTGCGATCGATCCTAAGCTGCCTCCGTCCGACGCCGCCGGCTGAAGAACACGCCTCCACATCAACCAGCCGCCCGGCCGATCCGGCCGCCCACGCGCCACGCCGTGCGCCAGTGACGTTGCAGGGCTTGGCCAGCTTTGCTGCCCAACGCATGCGTGAGCGGCAGGTCGAGATCAAGGCCTTGGAGCCCGATACGCGCAGGGCGCTGTCCGATGGCGAATGCCAACTGGGCGGTTATGTACACGCGCGGCAGACCGACGGCCGCCCCGTTGAAGGCCGACAACTGGACCGGCTCGTGCGCGCGAACGAAACCGTCATGGAGACCCGCCAAGCCCTGTCGCATGGCCGCGGCAATGTCGTCGACGATATCCATGACAGCAACGGCCAGAGCACGATCCGGGCGGTGGCCGGCCGTGTCGTGAGGACACAGCTTCGATCCAACTACGGTCCAGGGGTCAGCATCGCGGCGAGCGCCATGGCGGCGCAGGCCGGCAACTGCGGCGAACATGCCAACGTGGCGGCGTTTCTGCATGCCGCCAAGCTGGGCAGCGGCGAATACGCGTATGCCGTGGGCAGCACGACAATCGACCACCGCTGGGCGCAATGGCACGCCGCCAGGGGGCGCGACCCCGACCACGACCTCGTCATGGACCCGTGGGGCAAAGGCCCCGCCATTTTCGCGGTGGATGGTGAGTTTGCTGGCGGCGAGCGCGACGTCGGGATCGAGCGCGAATACGACCAGAGTACGGGTGCCAAGGCCCATGCGGACATGAGCGAACTGCAGCGCGATCACCACCAGCAGATGCAAACGAATCTGCATGTGGCGATGGAGCATCTGGGCCCTGATTTCCGGCTTCGGGACGGTGCAGTCTTTGCCGTCACGCCGGTCATCTCCAGCGAATTCGCAGCACGCGTCAGCCAGAAGATGTCTGCAGCACCGGACGCTGCCAAGTTGGCACCGAAGAACCGACGCCTCGTGCGGCAGGCGAAGGAACGGATACGCACCGGTGAACCCCGGATGGCACCGTTGCGTCAGGAAATCCATGCCACGCAAACGGCGCGGACCTTGGGCGCAAGCGGCGTACGGGAAGTCACGCAGGCGGCTGCTCGCATCGCCCAGGTTGCCGCGGATCTGGAGAACTATCCGCTGGCATCGCATCCGGCGCAGACCGCGCCCGAAAATCTCTAGGCGTACGGCCCGGCCGAGGCGGCCGCGTCAGCTCGACTCGCCTTCCAGCATGAACTTGGCGCCGTCGTCCTGGCCGAGCAGGCGCACCAGCGTGGGCATGGCTTCCTGCAATTGCGCCTTCAGCGTCCACGGCGGGTTGACGATGAACATGCCGCTGCCGTGCAAGCCCAGGCCACCCTCGACCGGGTGCCTGACGGTGAGCGTGACGTGCAGCCAATCCTTGGGGCGCAACTGCTTCAGGCGCGAGGGAAACTGCGCGGCTTCGCGCCGCTGCACAAGCGGATACCAGACCGCATACATGCCGGTGGCGAAGCGCTGCAGGCTGTCCTGCAGCGCGTGCACGGTGCGGGCGTAATCCTGCTTGTCTTCAAACGAAGGGTCGATCAGCACCAGCGCGCGGCGCGGCGGCGGCGGCAGGATCGCCTTGATGCCGGCAAAGCCATCGCCGTCGTACAGCATGACCTTGCGGCCTGCACCGCGGAAGTTGTTGGACAGCACCTTGATTTCGGAGCTGTGCAGCTCGAACAGGCGCAGGCGATCGGCGTCGCGCAGCATCTGCCACGCCAGCCACGGCGAGCCGGGGTAGTGCCTGAGTTCGCCGTTGGGGTTCAGCTCACGCACCCGGTCGAGGTACGCATCAAGCAGGGGCGGCAGCGTTTCGCCCGCCTCAGCCGCGCGCCACAAGGGGCCAATGCCTGTATCGAATTCGGCCTTCTTCTGCGCCCATTCGTGGTCCAGCGCGTAGAGGCCGGCACCGGCGTGCGTGTCGATGTACCAGAACGGCTTGTCCTTCTGCGTGAGGTAATCGAGCATCTGCACAAGCACGGCGTGCTTGAGGACATCGGCGTGATTGCCGGCGTGGAAGGCGTGACGGTAACTGAGCATCGGCGGGCCATGTGCGCCCGGAGTATCAGGCGCGGGCAGAGAAAACGGTAGGCGCGAATCCTACCACCGCGCGGGATGCGTCCCCAGGGGCACGCTCGGCAGCGTCCAGTGCGGCGGCGTGTCGGAGAGCTGCCCCGCGTGGCGCAGCGCCGTGAGCGCGCCAAAACCAGACGGCGACGTTTCCAGATACGCACCGATATCTTCATAGCGCGGGTCGGCCGCATCGAACCCGTTGGCCATGCGGCCGAAGCTGCGCAGCCAGTGCGCCGTCTGGGCGAGCGACACACGCACGTGCCAACTGCCGCCTTCTGTCATGCGGCGTGCGAGCGCAGTCATGGCGCCAGCCGCCATCAGGTAGCCCGCGCCGTGGTCGAGTGCCTGTGCGGGCAGCGGGCGTGGCTTGGCATCGCTGGCCGCTTGCGCTTCGGCCCAGTTGAAACCGCTGGCGGTCTGCACGAGCGAATCGAAGCCTCGGCGATTGGCCCAGGGGCCGTCATAGCCGTATGCGCACAGGCTCACGTAGACGATGCCGGGGCGCAGCGCGGCAACCTGCTCCGGACCAAACTCCAACGCAGCCAGGCCACCGGGCCGATAGCCCTGCACGAAGATATCGGCGTCGCGCAGCAGCGTGCGGAGTTGGTCGGCACCGGCCGCATCGCGCAAGTCGAGCTGCGCAGAGCGCTTGCCACGGCCGGTGTCGATCACCAGCGGTGGGATGGCCGGCAGATGCGGCGCCGTAACGAGCAGCACATCCGCCCCATGCGCTGCGAGCGTCCGGCCGCAGACGGGCCCCGCAATCACGCGCGTGAGATCCAGCACGCGCACGCCCGAGAGCGGACGCCCGTCGGCATGCGCAGGAAGCTGCCGCGATGGCGCATCGCCAATGCGTTCGATCGTCATCAGCGGCTGGCTTGCGACGGCAATGCCTTGCGGGTGCGCGTCCCACTCTTCAAACGTGCGCGCAGCGGTGACGACCATCCCCGCCTGCGCGGCCGCCTCTTCAAACGCTTCGGCCTGCCATTGGTTCAACGCGGCGGCTACAGCGGCCCGGTCATACGCGCAGCCGAGCAGCTTCAGCACACCGTCGCGGTGATGCGCAAAGTTGGTGTGCAGGCGCACCCAGCGGCCATCGCCGCAGCGATAGAGCCCAGCGATCTTGTCCCACGGTTCGGGCGGTAACTGCCCGTCGACACGGAAGTAGCGCTCGGAGCGAAATTCCAGCGCGGCATGATGCATGTCGACCGATACGGTCTGCTGCCTTCCGCTGCGCAACGTGTCGACCTGTGCGGCCGCCAGTGCAGCGGCGGCAATGGTGCTCTGCGCCAGTGTGCCCACGGCAAACGACGACGGCAGCGCCGGCTCGGCGCCCGTGAGCGTGGCGCGCGACAGCACATCGGCCGGCTGACCGAGCACGGTCCACAACTGGCCGAGTGCGCTTGTGGCGCTGACAGTCTGCATGGAAGGATCAACCACATCAGCAACGGGTGACGGCATGGCGGGGCTCCGCGAGCGAGGTGCGCCCATTACAGTCCTGTGCGGCCGATAGCGTCAACATTGACTAGACTGATCAACCTCGATTGCCGCCCACCGCATCCGGCCTGATGACCACTTACCTCAATGCCGCCGAAGCCGCCGAGCGCCTGCGCGTCTCGCGCCCAACGCTGTACGCCTATGTGAGCCGCGGACTGCTCGCGGCGTACCCGTCGCCCGACGGACGCGCCAGCCGCTACCGCGAGGCCGATGTGGCACGGCTCGCAGATCAGCGTTCCGGCGGACGGCGCCCGCGCCAGGTGGTGCGCCATGCGCTGGACTGGGGCCTGCCCGTGATGGAGTCGGCCATCACGCTCATCGATCACGGGCAGTTGTTCTACCGCGGCATGCCGGCTCTGGAACTGGCCAAACACGCCACGCTGGAAACCGTGGCGGCGCGGCTGTGGCAATGCGAAGAAGCGGCCGCCTTCAACACGCCCGCGCCGGTGTTGCCGAAGAGCTGGTACGCGGCGCTCACGTCGCTGGCATACGCAGACATCCGCCAACGCTGCATGGCGCTCTGCGCGCTTGCCTTGCCGGCGCTGGATGAAGCCGCGTGGCGACAGGACGCTGCACGCACGGCGCGCGATGCCGGGGCGCTGCTGCGCGTCGTATTTGCCGCCATGCTCGGTCGCAAGCCGGATGCCGCGCCCGTGCACCTGCAATGCCAGGCGGCGTGGAATGTTGACGCGCACGCCGCCCAGGCCATCCGCGTCGCCTTGGTGCTGTGTGCCGATCACGAACTCAATGCCTCGAGCTTTGCGGCGCGCGTGGTGGCATCGACCGGCGCCAGCCTGGGCGCCGTGGTCAGCGCCGGGCTGGCCGCGCTCACCGGTGGCCGGCATGGTGGCACCACGGCGCGCGTGGAGGCCTTGCTGAGCGAATTGGAAAGCGAGCGCTCCGTGACAACGGCATTGCGCCGACGGCTGGATCGCGGCGATACGCTGCCGGGCTTTGGCCACCCGCTGTATCGCAAAGCCGACCCGCGCGCGGATGCGATCCTAGCGCAGTTGCCGAAGACGGGCGCGGTGCGCAAGCGGCTGCAAACCGTGATGGATGCCGTGGCCGGATTGACGGGCGATGGGCCATCGGTGGATTTCGCGCTGGTGGCCACCCGGCGTGTGCTGGCGCTGCCGGAAGGTGCCGGCTTTGGCCTGTTTGCAGCGGGGCGTACGGCAGGGTGGATTGCACACGCGCTTGAGCAGCGCGCGGCAGGGCAGCTGATCCGCCCGAGAGCCGCCTATGTGGGGCCGATGCCAGCCGCGCCGGACACACCGGCGGGCCGCATCATTCGCGTGAGGTAACGACGCAGGCCGAGGGTCAGGCCTGCGGAATCTCGATCTTCACCTCCAGCACTTCCAGGTTGTCCTGGCGCTCGAGGTTGACCTTGATGTCGTCGTTGCCGATCTTCACGTATTTGGAGATCACCGCCACCAGCTCGCGTTGCAATGCGGGCAGGTAGTCGGCCGGAGCACCGCCGCCGGTGCGTTCATGGGCGAGGATGATCTGCAGGCGTTCCTTGGCAACGCTTGCAGTCTTCTTCTTCTCGCCCAGCAGGAAAGACAGAATCGACATTGAGGCGTCTCCTTACTTGCCGCCGCCGAACAGGCGCTGCAGAAAACCGGGCTTGTTGTACTCGACGTAACGGAGTTCCTTTTCCTTGCCCAGGAAACGGTCGATCACGTCGTGGTAGGCGTTGGCCACGTCCGAGCCCTCCAGGTGGATGGCGGGCAGGCCCTGGTTGGATGCCTGCAGCACGGCTTCCGATTCCGGAATCACGCCGATCAGCTTGATGCGCAGGATTTCCTGGATATCGCTCAGCGACAGCATCTCGCCTTCGGACACGCGCTTCGGGTTGTAGCGGGTGAGCAGCAGGTGTTCCTTGATCGGCTCCTTGCCTTCCACCGCGCGGCGCGACTTGGACGACAGGATGCCCAGGATGCGATCGGAGTCACGCACCGAAGACACTTCCGGGTTCGTCACCACGATGGCCTCGTCGGCAAAGTACATCGCCATCAGCGCGCCCGATTCGATACCGGCCGGCGAATCGCAGACGATGTATTCGAAGCCCATTTCCTTCAGGCCTTCGATCACCTTCTCGACCCCTTCACGCGTGAGCGCATCTTTGTCGCGCGTTTGCGAGGCGGGGAGGATGAAGAGGTTTTCGCACTTCTTGTCCTTGATGAGGGCCTGGTTCAGGTTGGCCTCACCGTGGATCACGTTGATCAGGTCATACACGACGCGGCGCTCGCAGCCCATGATGAGGTCGAGGTTGCGCAGGCCGACGTCGAAGTCGATGACGGCGGTCTTGTGGCCGCGCAGCGCAAGGCCGGCAGAGAACGCCGCACTGGTGGTCGTCTTGCCGACGCCGCCCTTGCCGGAGGTGACTACGATGATCTTGGTCATGGCTCGTATATCGAAAAGTTAAATCGCTCGGCGCACGGGGTGCGTCACTTCATCCGCAACGGTTCGAAAACCAGCGTGTTGTCCGCGAGCCGGACCTGCGCAGGCTTGCTGGCGTAGGCGTCGGGCCACGGGGTTTCGCCGGTGCGGTAGATGCCGGCGATGGAAATCAGTTGAGGCTCCAGGCACGTGCAGAAGATGCGCGCGTCCAGGTTGCCCTTCACGCCTGCCAGCGCGCGGCCGCGCAGCGAGGCATACACGTAGATGTTGCCCTCGGCGATCACCTCGGCGCCGTCGCTCACCAGGTCGAGCACGACGAGGTCGCCGCGCGCATAGATGCGCTGGCCGGAACGCAGGGGGCGATCGACGATCATCGTGCCGGGCTGCATGGCCACGGCATCGACGGGCGGAACGGCGGGGGAAGGGACAGGGGCTTCGGCGGCCTGGGCGTGCTCGGGCGCATCCTGTGCGTCCTTGCCGTCCTTCTCACCGCGCGGGCGGCGGCCGTGGCTGTCTAGCAGTGGCAGACCAAAGGCCTGGGCCCACTCGGCCTGCTCGGGGCTGGCCACCACGCCGATCGCATGGGCACGCAGCGCGGTCAGGGTCTCCACCAAACGGTCGATGGGCAGGCGCTCGTCTTCGGCCAGGCGGCGGACATCGATGGCGATCACGTCGTTGGAGAAAAACTCCGGTGTGTCGGCAAAGCGTCGCGTGAGTTCGGCGGCCAAGGCGTCCATGTCGGCGGTGCGCGGCGACAGCAGCAGGGCATCGACGGTGCCGCTGCGGATCTCGAACAGCGGCGCTTTCTTCTGGGACATAGAACGGCTACGCGGAAAAATGGGCTCATTCTAACGTTGTTGACGAAACGCCTTGGATTTTTTGGCCCCGCCGCTCCGCCATCCGGCTGAGACCCGCAACCGGCGCTGTTCTCCACGCTGCCGAGGCCACGCGTAAATGTCATGCGACGGTCACAGCATCGTCATGCACGCTTTTGATACTTCTCCGCTTCTGTGCCCCCCGGCCCAGTCTGTTGTCCTCTCGCGTTGCGCAAACGGTTCCCCCGATTCTGCGTGCGCGTCTGCGTGTCATTCGCTTCATCAGCAATTCGCATTCAGCAGTTCGTAGTTCGCAGACCAAAAAATAAACTTCAGGGAGAAGTTCATGCGAGTCCGACCGTTGTGTTCGGCGGCGTTGCCGCTTGCTGTTGTGTTGTCGATGTCGTTGGCTGCCTGCGGCGGCAGCGGCGATAGCCCATCCACCGGCAGCGCCACGCCTGCCGCCAGCGCCGCCCCTGCAGGCACCAAGGCCACGCTGGCCGTGCTGGAAACGACCGACCTGCACACCAACGTGCTGTCGTACGACTACTTCAAGCTCGCGGCCGACAACTCGCTCGGCTTCGAGCGCGTAGCGACGCTCATCAACCAAGCGCGCGCGCAGTTCCCGAACACGCTGCTGCTGGATAACGGCGACACCATCCAGGGCACCGCGCTGTCGGACTACCAGGCCATGGTCAGCCCCGTCACGTGCGACCAGACGCTGGCGATCTACAAGGTGATGAATGCCGCCAAGTACGACGGTGGCGGCATCGGCAACCACGAGTTCAACTACGGCCTGCCGTATCTGTCGCAAGTTACGGGCAATACGTTCAACGTTGATGGCCTGCCCGATCCGGCCACGCAGAAGAAATGCGCGGGCCCGAACTTCCCGCAGGTGCTGGCCAACGTAATCAGCGCCAAGACGAATGCGCCGCTGTTCCAGCCGTACACGATCATCACCAAGACGGTGACGGCCACGGCGCCGGACGGCAGCACGATCAGCGCGCCGGTCAAGGTCGGCATCATCAGCTTTACGCCGCCCACCATCACGAGCTGGGACAAGCGCTGGCTTGACGGCAAGGTCTACACCGTCGGCATCAAGGAGACCGCCGCCAAGTACATCCCGGAAATGCGCGCGAAGGGCGCCGATCTGGTGGTGGCGATTTCGCACGGCGGGCTGGATAACTCGACGTATTCGCCGACGATGGAAAACGGCAGCTGGTGGCTGTCCACCGTGCCGGGCATCGATGCCATGTTGATCGGCCACTCGCACCAGCTCTTCCCGGATGCGAAGAGCACCGTGAGCCAGTTCAACCTGCCGGGTGTGGATAAGGTGGCCGGCACCGTGAATGGCGTGCCGACCGTGATGGCGAACTACTGGGGCAAGCATCTGGGCGTCATCAAGCTCGGCCTGACGTTCAACGGTACGAACTGGGCTGTCGACAAGACGCAGACCACGGTGGAAGCGCGCTCGATCCAGAACGCTGACAAGACCTACGTAGCCGCTGATCCGACGGTTTCGGCCGCCATTGCCACCGAGCACCAGGCGACGATCAACTATGTGAAGACGCCGGTGGGCAGCACCGACTTCAACATGAGCACGTACTTTGCCGACGTGGGCGACCCGGGCGCGATCGAGATCGTCAACCAGGCGCAGGCCGATTACGTGTCGGCGTACATCCAGGCGAACCTGCCGCAATACGCGTCGCTGCCGGTGCTGTCGGTCAGCGCGCCGTTCAAGAGCGGCTTTGGTGGCGGTACGGATTTCACCGACGTGGCGGCCGGCCCGCTGGCGATCAACAACGCGGCCGACCTGTACCTGTATCCGAACACGGTCTACGCGGTGAAGGTGGCGGGCTCCGACATCAAGAACTGGCTGGAGACGGCGGCCAAGCGCTTCAACACCATCGACCCGACGCAAGCGACGGTGCAGAAGCTGGTGAGCACGTTCCCGGGCTACAACTTCGACATGTTCACCACGCCGGACCTGACGTACGAGATTGACGTCACGCAACCGGTAGGCAGCCGCATCAAGAACCTGATGTACAAGGGCGTGGCGCTCGACCCGGCAGCGCAGTTCATCGTGGCGACCAACAACTACCGTGCTAGCGGCGGCGGCAATTTCCCGGGCCTGGACGGCAGCAAGACGATCTATGCGTCGCCCGATGCCAACCGTGACGTGCTCATCAGCTACATCAAGAAGATCGGCAGCGTGAAGCGCGCCACCAACGGCTCGCAGCGCAGCTGGCGCTTCACGAAGCTGGCCAGCTCGGTGGCGCAGGTGCAGTTCACGTCGGCGCCCAACAAGTTGGCCAGCGCCACGGCCGCCGGCATCACCAACGTCACGCAGGTGGCCGCGGATGACGGCTCGGGCAAGGGCCTGGCGGTGTACCAGATCGACCTGACGCAGTAAGAGGACCACGCCATGCCTTCTCTTCGTTCTGCATGGGCCGGCGCACCGGCGATGGAATCTCCGCGCCAGTCGGTGCCGATGCTGACCGTAGCTGCCGCGCTGGCGGTTGTCGTGATGGCCGGCGGTTGGTTGTCGCACGCACGCCAGGCGCCCGCCGTGGATGCCACGCAGCTGGAATCGTGGCGCGCGATGGTCGTGCAAGCGATGGAGCCCGAGGCGCTGCAGAGGTTGCGTCAGCTCGCGCGCAGCGGTTCAGTGCCGGCGCAATCCGCGTTGGGCGAAGCCTTGCTCGGCGCGCACGACAGCGCTTTGCGTAACGAAGGGATGCGCTGGCTGGAAACCGCTGCACCGAGCGATGCGCGCGCGCAGTTGTCGCTGGGCAAGGCGCTGCTGCTCGGCACCGGCGGGGTGGAGCGCGACTACCCGCGTGCGCTGCGCTTGCTACGTCAATCTTCCGACAAGGGCGACGCTGCGGCCGCGTACTACTTAGGTGTGATGTATCGCAGCGGCTACGGCACCACCATTGACACGGCGCAGGCTGCACACTGGTTTGATCGTGCCGCGCGCCATGAGATTCCGGCCGCGATGTTCATGCTGGCCAATGCATATCGTGAAGGCGATGGCGTGCCGCGCGATGAGGCCCGTGCGCTGGCGCTGTACCAGGACGCCGCTGAACACGAATTGCCCGAAGCCGTGCAGGCCTTGGCGATGGCGTATCAGAACGGCGAACTCGGCCTCAAGCGCGACGATGCGGCGTATCACCAGCAGTGGATCGAAACGGCGCATGCGCTGAAGCATCCCGCGCTTGCGCCGTAAGCATCACCTTCACTTCTTCTCGGCTGTTCTGATCAACGCGATCCTCGCTGTCGTGGCGATGGATCGCGTTGGTCTTTCTAACCAGCAGACCGCTTCACCTTGCCCTGCCGCCGTTGATATGCGCACGCCATGTCTGCAACAGCTGAGTTTGCAGAATGGGACAAATCCTATCCACAGACATTGGATCACGTGTTTTTATGTTGCCCGACGATAACGAACCGGAGCAACACATGCGCGTATGGTGCGCAAGGCTGGCAGCGGGCCTCATGCTAACCGCTGCAAAGGGCGCTTTTGCCTTCACTTGCACCACAGTCTCGACCAGTACCACCATCAAGCCGACTACGATCTCGGTGCAGCGCGACCTTCCGGAGGGTGCACTCATTACGCAAGTGGTGTCGGATGTGGTGAACACCTTCAAGTGTTCCAATGAAGCGCCTGCGTTGACCTACCAGGAAGCCGGCATCAAGGCCTATGGCACCTACCTGAAAGACATCGATGGCAAGCGTGTCTACAAGACCAACATTGAGGGTGTTGGCTATGCCATCGGCATCAGGATGGTGAACGGATGTGCTGCAGGCTTGGAACGCTGGGTCAACGGAACGAACAAAGAGAACCCCAACCACTATCTCTACTGTGCGATCAACGGCATGTTCACCGCGCAACCCATGCAGCATAAGGCGTTGATCAATTTCTACAAGACAGCAGCTAGCACGGGAACGGGCACGGTGTCGGGCCAACTGGTTGGCGCCTTCATCCTGAAGAACAACCAAAGTTACTGGCAGACCGAAGCGCAGTTCAGCATTGGCTCCGTCGCAGTGGAAAAGCTGTCGTGCACCTTGGGTAGCGCGGCAATCAATGTTCCGATGGGAGGTGTTCCTGTCAGCGCGTTTAAGGGACCGGGCACGTCGCCGCCAGAGGGCCGCACGAAGAGCTTCGGTATTCCGTTGACGTGCCCGAAAGGCGCCAGCATCAACCTGCAACTTGACGGCACGGCACATGACGCCACGCAAGGCATGCTGAAGTTGGACAACGACGCCTCAAGCGCCACGGGCGTGGCCATCCAGATGCTCTATGACGATAAGCCCGTGGAGCTTGCCAAGCGCTTCAAGTGGCAGACAACCGACGCCGAAGGTACGTATTCGATCCCGCTCAAGGCGCGGTACGTACAAACGGAAAACAGCGTCGTCCCCGGTATTGCCAACGGCAGCGCGACCTTTACGCTGACGTATCAATAAGTCGGCGCGGCAGGCTCACTCAAGTTGCGATTAGCGTGCGTACGCCACGCACGCTGATTTCCCTCCTACCCAGGTTTTGATACTGCCCTGATCTGCGCCTCGCGTTAACGCCAAAACAAGAAGGTTCCTACATACACGCCAGGGCTCACGTGCTTCCATTCACTGTTCTCAATCATGACGGGAGTAGGACGTGCGCATTGGATACCGGAGCTTTTTGACTGCGTTGATGTGCCTCGCTGCGGGCAGTGCCCTTGCGTACACGTGCGAAACCGTTACGAGCAGCACCACGATTCAGCCGAAGGACCTTGCGATCCAGAGAGACATTCCCGTGGGGAGCGTCATTGCAGAGGTGGCATCGGACATCGTAAGCACCTTCAAGTGCTCCAACACCGAGCCGAAGCTACCTTGGCAAGAGGTCGGCATCAAAGCATATGGAACATACGTTGCCGACTTCGACGGCAAACGCGTCTATAAGACGAATGTTGATGGAATTGGCTATGCCGTTGGCATATCGACCCCGGGGGGCACATGGGATGCATGCGCCAACGTAACGCGCTGGGTCACCGGTTCGAACACCGACAACCCGAACCACTACGTCTACTGCGCGGTGAACGGGATGTTCAGCGCGCTGCCAAGGCAAGGCAAAGCGTTGGTTCGCTTCTACAAGACGGCCGCAACCATCGGCGCCGGGTCAGTGTCAGGAAAGCAGGTCGGCTCTTTCATCCTCCGCAACAACAAGACTTCTTGGCACACGCCGGAGTCCACCATCAATATCGGCGCATTCAAGGTCGATGTCATGTCGTGCACGGTGAGCAGCAAGTTGATTCCGGTGAAACTTGGCGACGTGCCCATTAGTGCGTTCAAGGGGCCGGGCACTTCGCCCCCGGGCCGAACACAAGCGTTCAACATTCCTCTGAACTGCGGCAAGGGTACGAGCATCAATCTGCGGTTGGACGGTACTGCACATGACGCCGCGCAGGGCATGCTGAAACTGGACGCGGCCGCCACCAGCGCCACGGGCGTCGCAATCCAACTTCTCTACGATGACAAGCCGTTGGAACTCGCCAAGCTATTCAAATGGCAAGTGGCAGATACCGATGGAGACTACGCGATTCCCCTCAAGGCGCGCTACGTGCAAATCGACAACAGCATCGTGCCCGGTGTTGCCAACGGCAGCGCCACCTTTACGCTCACGTATCAGTAACCCGGCCCGGTGGTTCAATAAAGCCCGCGGGTCTGGGCGTGCAGTCGCACCAGTCCCAGAAGTGCATCGATCTGCGGCGTCGGCACATCTACGTGCTGGCCGATTTCCCGCACCGACGCCACCAGCGCATCGATCTCCAGCGGCCCGCGACCGGCTTCCGCATCCTGCAGCATCGACGTCTTGAACGCGCCAAGTTGCCGCGTGACGGCACTGCGTTCTTCACCGCTCTGTTCGATCGGGCAGCCGATGCGCGCACCGATTGCCTTCGCTTCTTCCATGATGGCCAGACAGAACGCACTCACCTGCGGGTCGTCGAGCATGCGGTCACATGTTGCTCCGGTCAGCACCGACACGGGGTTCATGGTCATGTTGCCCCACAACTTGAACCAGATGTCGCACTGGATGGCCTCGCTGCGTTCGATCTGCAGACCGGCGCGTTCAAAGAGTGAGCCAACTGCATCGAGGCGCGGTGAAGTGCCGCCCGCAGGTTCGCCGAGAATCAGTCGCTTGCCGAACCCGTGGCGCACGTGCGCGGGTGCAGCCGTCGAGCACGTCAGATGCACCACGCAACCGAGCACGTTCCTGGTTGGTATCGCCTGCGCGATACGGCCGTGCGGATCGACCGATTGCAGGCGCAGACCTTCCAGCGGGCCATGTCGATCAAAGAACCACCATGGGACGCCGTTCATCGCCACCACCACACAGGTCTCGGGGCCGATGAGTGGGGCGATGGTTTGCGCCACGCTTTCCATGGCGGGCGCCTTGACAGCAACGACCACGACATCCTGCACACCGAGCGCACGCGCATCGTCACTCGCGTGCACCGGCACGGTTCGCGTATTGCCGTCTTCGGTCAAGCGCAGCCCCTCGGCTTGCAGCGCTTGAAGCGTCGCGCTGCGGGCCAGCACGTTGATAGGTTGATCGGACAGCGCGAGTTTCGCGCCAAGATAACCGCCGACCGCGCCGGCGCCGACAATGCAAATACGCGTCATGTGATCAGGTTCGGTAGGAAGGATCGATGCGGTCGATGGTGCGGGTGAGCGCCGCGAACACGTCTTCGCCCGCGCCAAAGTTCGGGTTGAACTGCAGTGAATCGCGCGTGCAGTTGCGCGCTACCGCCTCGGGTATCTCCAGCACCGGTCCCATCGAAGTGGAAGCGAGCTGGATCTCGCACGCGCGGTTAAGCAGCCACAGCACTGCAAACGCCCGCGCAATCGAATCGCCCCAGGCCAGCAGTCCGTGGTTGCGCAGGATCACGGCGGGCTTGTCACCGATGTTCTTCACCAGGCGTGGCCCCTCGTCTGCATGCACGGTGATGCCTTCGAAGTCGTGATACGCCACCTTGCCGTGCAGTTGCGCCGCGTAAAAGTTGCTGATCGACAGACCATCGCGCGCGCAGGCCACGGCCATGCCGGCAGTCGTGTGCGTGTGCATAACACAATGCGCACCGGCAATGCCCGCGTGAATGGCGGCATGCACGGTAAAGCCGGCCGGGTTGACGGGCCAGTCCGGCTGTCCCGCCGCGCGCTGCACATTGCCCTGCAGGTCGATCTTCACGAGGTTCGACGCGCAAACCTCGGCATAGGTCAGGCCAAACGGGTTGATGAGGAAATGCGGGGCGCCATCGTCTGCGCTGTCATCTTCGGCTGGGAGGCGCAGCGTGATGTGGTTGTAGATCAGTTCGGTCCAGCCGAGCTGCGCAAAGATGCGGTAGCACGCCGCCAGCTTTACGCGTGCGGCCCATTCGCGTGGGCCACACCAGGCTGGGCGATGCGCCTGGATGTCCGATCCGGCGTCGGGTGAAAGCGAAAGCACCGTCATGACCTGTCTCCTGATCGCAGAGGCCATGCGCCGGTCGGGTTGCCGGCGCTCAAGTGATTCACATGTTAATGAATTTGCGTCCGGCGTCAAACAACGTTACATCCGTTGGCTCGCTCTCTGCTAGGGCAACTGGTTACGCAAAATCACCAACCACTGCATGACCGAGTTCGTGTACGGATCGAGCTGGTTGGCGTCATTCAACTCGGTGATGCTCATCGACGCGGATTGCTGCACGTTGCCGCCAATCGATTTCACTTCATGGCGCACGGGGTCCACCTCAACGACGAGGTCGCAGTGCATCGGCGTTCTGCCGGCCTGGATCTCGGCCGGGTCCGTCATGAAGCGATCTGCGCCGCGTGCGGTGCAGATTAGGTCGCCGGGGCGCGGGACGGCTGGCGTGCGTTCGAGTACGAAGGCGGGATGCTTGAGCAGATGGTCGCGCGCGTCGGTCACGTATTCCGCATGCGTGGCGCCGGTCAGGAACTGATCGTTCTGCAAGCCGGCCTTGCGCATGATCCACGAGATGAACACCGCAGACCACGCCCAGCCGCCGGTGGTCAACTGCTGGCAGGTCGGTGTCTTGCCGACGATGCCCCAGTAGCGCTTGGCCAGCATACAACCCCGTGCGGTGGCTTCACCGCCTGTGCCATCCGGATAGCGCAGGCAAGGCGTAGGGGGCGGTACCGCTGGCGTGGCAACGGTATTGGGCAGCGGCATGTCGGTGCCGCTTTCTTCATCCGACGGGGCAGGCGTGGGGTCGTCGGCTGTCAGCCAACGGCCTTGCGGCTGGTCGGGAAAACCACCGCCGGCCACGCAATACGTATCGTCACGCCCGACGCGCACCACCTGGCGCCCCCACCGATCCCATTCGGTCAGGGCAATCTCGATCATCTTTTCGCGCGGCGTGGCACCGGGGCGCGTCTGCACGACTTCGTTGTCGGGCAGCGGTTCGGCTTGCGGGCGCGCAGGCGGCGTCGCGCAACCGGCAAACCAAAGGACCGGTGCGATCAGGACGATCGGCAGGGCAATACGCAGAGCGAGCGAATTGCGCAGGAAAGGGCGGGACATGGAAGAGGGAGAAGGGATGGCCTGACGGGGAGACAGGCCTTCCGACGTGGTACGCCAATGCTGCGGTCGATTCACGCATGCAGCGGCATGCCGCGTCGTTGGCGCTCACCAGACCGGCTGGCTGCGCCGAGGGCTGTCATTGCATCAGGCGTTGACAGCGTCCTTGAACTTCTGGCCGGCCTTGAACTTGACCGTCTTGGCCGCCTCGACCTTGATTTCTTCGCCGGTGCGCGGGTTGCGAGCCATACGCTCGGCACGCTCACCTTGGCTGAAGGTACCAAAGCCGATGAGGCTGACCGCATCGCCCTTGCCAACGGATTCCATGATGGCTTGCAGCGTCACGTTCAGTGCCTGCTCGGCCTTGGCCTTGGTCAGACCGTCTACGCCGCTGGCGATGGCGTCGATCAGTTCGGTTTTCGTCATTGCTTGACTCCCTTCAAGAGTAGATAAAACACACAACAGAGCGTCCGGGGGATGGCTCCAAGGGCGACATGATACCGGCATGCGAACAGCGCCGGCACGTGAGCTTTGTAACCGCGCCCGGCATCCGGGTTCCGCAAACCCGCATGGGGCCTACGTTGCGAGGCGATCCCATCACATCACATCATTGTTGACACTTGATGATCCGGTTTGCGATTGGCTTGTTGGCTCGTCGATAGGTTCGACGCAAGTCGATTGGTTGGTTTACCTTTTTTCTTATGTATACAGATAGTAGTAGTAGATAACGGTGGATAGTTTCTGTGGATAAGTGGGAAAAGGGCTTTGGGTTCAAGCACTTGCGGCAAGCAAAACAGGGGGTACCGCGTGTGCCCTCAGGTGGATAGCTTGCTGCTTTTTCCGATCGCCCGACTGGCAACCCGGTCACTTGTGCCCACACCGTCGACAGGGCAGCCACAGACAGCCAACAGCCTTTGCCGGTAGTTATCCACAGCTGCAGGCTAAGTTATCCACATTGGCCGGGTGGCATGGGGTTGCTGCAAGTGTCGAGAAGCCATGCTTTTGGTGTAGGCTCACGGCTTCGTTGATCGACGTTTTTGTTTCGCTTTACTGCGCCATTTCCCATGACACGCACGTCTCCTGATGCCACGCCGGCTCTGGCTGAGTCCTCGCCCGCGCCGGAAGCTCCGGCCAAATTGCGCCGCCGCGACCGCATCGAGGTGCGCGAATCGGGCGTGCATGGTCGCGGCGTGTACGCCGTGGTCGCCATCGCACGCGGCAAGAAGATCATCGAATACAAGGGCGAGCACATCACGTGGAAGGAGGCGTTGCGCCGCCATCCCCATGACCCGTCCGACCCGAATCACACGTTTTATTTCAGCCTGGAAGATGGCAGCGTGATCGACGCCAAGTACGGCGGCAACCGCGCGCGCTGGATCAACCACGCCTGCAAGCCGAACTGCGAGGCGCGGGAAGCGGATGGCCGCGTGTTCATTCACGCCCTGCGCGACATCGAAGCCGGCGAAGAACTGTTCTACGACTACGGCCTCGTCATCGAGGGCCGCCAGACCAAGGCACTGAAGGAACAGTTTGCGTGCCGCTGCGGCGCAAAGAAGTGCCGCGGCACGATGCTGGCGCCGCCTGATAAGCGCAAGAAGAAATAAGCCGGACGACCGTCGTTCAGACAGATTCACCTGCTAGCGGCAGGCGTAACACGAAGCGCATCACGCGGCTGCCATCACGCGCGGTCGCATCATCAATGGCGACGGTGCCGCCGTGCAGACGCACGATGTCGTGCACGATGGCCAGGCCCAGGCCGCTGCCTTGCGGCTGCCCCGGGCGGTGGTCCGCATCCCCACGGAAGAAGCGCTGAAACACTTCACCGCGCCGCTCCTGCGGAATGCCGGGGCCGTTGTCTTCGACACTCACCACACCCCACCACTGGGACGCCGCGTCGGCCTCCATGCCGGCGCGCAAGGTCACGCGTCCGCCGGCCGGCACGTATTTGATGGCGTTGTCGAGCAGGTTGTTGATGGCCTCGCGCAGCAGCACCACATTGGCCAGCACCGGCGCCTGCAGGGAACCCGGTGACGTCGCTTCCTGCGGCCAGGCCTCAAAGCCCAGATCCAGCCCCCGCGCAAGCGCGCGCGGCACCCACTCGGCACCGGTATCGAACGCGAGCGAGACAAGATCGACCCGCATCGGTTGGCCTAGCTGATCGAGCGTCATGCCCGATTCGGCACGCGCCAGCGTCAGCAACTGGTTGGACAGACGCACCGCGCGGTTCGCACCCGATTGCAGCTCCAACAATGCGGGCAGGGCATCGTCCAACGTCTTGGCATTGACCGCGCGATCGGCGTGCAGCTTCAACGCGGTGAGCGGCGTGCGAAGTTGATGTGCAGCGTCTGCGATGAAGGTGCGCTGCGCTTCGAGTGCGTCGCGCAGCCGGGCCAGCAGCGCGTTCATCGCGTTGATGAGCGGTTGCAGTTCGGCGGGCACGTGTTCCGCTGATTCCGCGGGCAGCGGCGTCACCGATCGTGCGCTCTGCTTGTTGAGTGTGTCGGCCAGCGTCTGCAACGGCTGCAGTTCTTCCTTGAGCACGAGCGAGAGGATGAGCCCCCCGATGGCCAGCAGCACGATCAACGGAATGGATACCGACAGCAGCACTTCCTTGGCGGCGGTATCGCGATGGTCCAGCAGCTCCGCCACTTCCACGACGATGCCGTCTTCGGCCTTCATGGTGTCGGGCGGATTGGATGGATTGAGCGCCGGTGCCGTCTGCGCCTGTGTGGGCGCAAGCGCCGGGCGCGTGACGTCGTCTTCAGGTTCGGGCGGCACAGGCTGGCGCGGCGAGCGCGGCTTGGGCACCTCCGCGCTTACACCCGGAACGAGCAGATGGACGGCGCGCACCTGTTTGCCGTCGATCCAGCTGTAGAACACGCGCGCATCGCCAATGCGCACCTGACCCGAGCCGTAGCCCAGCGGCGTGTCGCGCCCGACCAGCGTGCCCGTGGGGCCGGAAATGCGCCAGTAGATGCGGTCGTCGCCGCTGTTCTGAACGAGCGTCTGGGCGGTGAGGGCGATGTCGTAGAGCTTGGCCGCCGGCACCTTCGGGCCAGCAATGCGCAACTGTTCGGCCAGCGTGTTGGCCACGCCCACCAAGGCGCGATCGAATACCTGGGCGGTGTAGTGCGCCGCCAGCCAATACGCCAGCGCACCGGTACCCACCACCAAACCAAACAACGGTGTCGCCAGCGCACGCAACAGATGCAGGCGCAGGCTGATTGCACCGTTGCCACCCTTGGCCGGAGCTGATGAAACCGACGACGAGGCAGGGCGGTGGCGCTTGAACATGAACGAGAGCTACGCCGCGGCGCGTGCCTGCAACAGATAACCGAAGCCGCGCACCGTGACGATCTCCGCCTCGGAATGCTCGATCTTGCGGCGCACCCGGTGCACATAGACTTCGATGGCCGTGTCACCCACCACATCGTGGCTGGCTTCTCCGATGGCGTGGCCGAAGCTCGCGAGGTGATCCTGCAACTGCACCTTGCTGACCACCCGGCCCTGGCGCAGCATCAGCAGCTCCAGTACGGCGAATTCGCGCGGCGACAGTTCCAGCGGCGCCGCATCGACAAAGATGCGCCGCTCCACGCCGCTCATGCGCAGCCGTCCGACAAGAATGTCAGGGCGCGCTGCGGGTTCGGCCGAATCATTGCGACGGCGCAGCAGTGCGCCCACGCGGGCCACGAGTTCGAGCATTTCGAACGGCTTGAGCAGGTAATCATCCGCGCCGGCGTTCAGCCCATTCACTTTGTCGAGCAGGCCGTCGCGGGCGGTCAGGATCAGCACGGGCGTCACGCGATCGCGCGCACGAAACTGCGACAGCAGCGTCATACCGTCGATACCGGGCAGCCCAAGATCGAGGATGACCAGATCGTGTGTCTGCCGCGTGAGTTGTTCAGTGGCGAAGACACCGTCGTGCACGACATGCACGCGATGCCCGGCTTGCGTGAGCCCGGAATGGATGCCGCTGGCGATGGCACGGTCGTCTTCAATCAGCAGGATGCGCATTGACTCGATCCAGATGCGGGGCGGAAAGGGCAAAAAGGGACAATCGGCGAGATTGGTCAGCGCTACAATGCGCGGATGACCGATGCCCTGCTCACCATCACCGATCTGGAGGCCGCCATCAATTTCTGGCGTGCCCGTTCGCCCGCCGAAGGCGAGGAACTGCGGCTGTGTGCCGAGGCGTCGGCGCTGGCCAAGCCGTATGCGCTGATGATTGTACAAGGCGCCACCCGCATCGCCCCTGAGGAGTTGGGCGACAAGGCGCGGACAGCGTATGAGGCGTGGCGCGCAACCATACAGGGCTGAGCGCCAGCATTGCGGTGATTACTTGGCGCCTGCGCCTTTCGCGGCCTGTTCGATAAAGCGCGCAAGATCGGCGTCACGGTGCGTGAGCCCGTTCGCATCATGCGTGGACAACGTAATGTCCACGCGATTCCACACGTTGAACCACTCCGGGTGGTGATTCATCTGCTCGGCCTTGATTGCCACGCGCGTCATGAAGCCGAACGCGGCGTTGAAGTCGGCAAAGGTAAACGTTTTCTGGATGGCGTCACGGTCGCTCTGCAGCGTCCAGCCGGGCACTTCGGCAAAGAGAGCTTTGCGTTGGTCGTCGTTCAGGGTGGGCATCATGATGGGGGCGAAGTTCTGTCTTGAATGCGCGCAGTATAGTCAGCGCTCAAATATCTGTGCTCAGATGTCCGCCGTGTCTGCCCAACCTTCGCGGTTGCCCACGTTCAGCACCACATCGCCCTCCACCACATCGCCCGCACCGATCGTCGGCAGCGTGGCGAGTTCTTGATACAGCGGCGTGAAATCCGGACGCGTGGCGTCGAACAGCTGCTCGAAGCTGTCGATCGTGAAGTACGTCTTCTGGAACGTGTCGATGCGGTAGCGCGTACGCATGATGCGGCGCACGTCAAAGCCGATGCGGTTCGGGCTCGCCGAATCCAGCGCGTACACCGATTCACTCTTGCTCGACACGATCCCCGCACCGTAGATGCGCAGGCCCGCCGGCGTACGGATCAGGCCGAACTCCACCGTGTACCAGTACAGGCGCGCGAGCATGTCGAGCTGGCCCAGGCGTGCGGCCTTCAGGCCACCCTTGCCGTAGGCTTCCATGTAGTCGGCAAAGATCGGATTAATCAAGAGCGGCACGTGGCCGAAGATGTCGTGGAAGCAATCCGGTTCTTGCAGGTAGTCGAGCTGATCGGGGCGACGCATCCACCAGCTGGCGGGAAAACGGCGGTTAGCCAGGTGATCGAAGAACACTTCGTCGGGCACCAGGCCCGGCACGGCGACGATCTGCCAGCCGGTGGCGCGCATCAGCGTTTCATTGAGCTGGTCGAATGACGGCACGGCATCGCGGCTCATGCCCAGCGTCGACAGGCCTTGCAGGAATTCATCGCACACACGGCCGGGCAGCAGCGCTTCCTGGCGGTCGTACAGCGTGCGCCACGTTGCGTGATCGGCAGCGGTGTAGCGGTGCACTGGCTGCTGCATGGTGAAGTCGGCGCGCAGCGTCTGGCCGTCGAGGCCTTCTGCGAATTGCTCGCGCAGCTTGTCGGTCAGGGTGCCGTTGAAGCCGGCCGGAGCGGCGTTTTGGGCTGCATCGGGGGCGGTGGTTGCGATGTCCATTTGTAATGTCGATCTTGTGCAATCAAAGTCCGGCCAGTGTATGGGCGCGCCCACGCGGGTTGGCCGCAAAACCGCCACCCATTGCACATTGTTTGCGGAAACCATGCAAAATTCAGCTTATCAACGCAGGAGATGTGCATGATTTCGCTCGATACCTTCGATCTGGCCCTGCTGGCGGCCCTTCAGCGCGATGGGCGTGCGACGCATCAGCAGCTCTCGGAGCAGGTTCACCTGTCGGCCAGCCAGGTCGGGCGGCGTTTGGCGCGGCTTGAATCGGAAGGCGTGATCGAGGGCTACCGGGTGGTGCTTTCGCCGACGGGGCTGGGCTTGGGCGTGACGGTGTTTGCCAGCGTCAAGCTGGCGCACCACGGCGACGCCATCGTCGAACGCTTTCATGAAGAGATCAGCCTGCTCGACGCCGTGCAGGAGTGTTATTCCGTGGCCGGCGACGCCGATTACATGCTGCGTGTGGTGGTGCCCGATCTGCCTGCGCTGTCGGAATTCGTCATGCGCAAGTTGATGCGCGTGCCGGGTGTGGATAACGTGCGTTCCAATATCGTTCTAACGGCCTTGAAGCGAGATGGCGCGTTGCCGCTATCCCACCTTGGTGGGTAAATTGGCGCCTTGCGCCAGGGTGCGCGGCGTGTCACGCTGCAAGCCGACATCACTTTGCTGATTTGAAACGCCTGTCTAGGCGGGAGACCACAATGGTTGAGGGACACACCACGCATCCGGTGCACACGCCGGCGCATCTGTCAGGCGGCTACGGCATGCCGGCACGGGTTCGCGCGTGGTGGGTGGCCGCTGCAGTGGCAGGCGTCACTTACGGCGGCATGCTGACCATGGTGGCCGTCGAGGTACCGCCCGGCACCCCACTCGTGGGCCGCATCGTTGCGCAGCCGCTGTGGAAAATGCTGATGGCGTTGCTGCTGGCGCGCGCCGCATCGTTGCACGAGATTCCACGCGAGCGGCGCTGGCTGATCGGCGCGATGGTGTTTTCCGCACTCGGCGATCTATGGCTAGCGTTGCCGTGGCTGGCGTTCTCTTTCATGGCGGGGCTGGGCTGTTTCCTGCTGGCGCACGTGTGCTACCTGCGGGTGCTGGTGGGGCTGCGCGGGGCGTCGTCGGCCATCCGCATGATTGGCGTCGGCTTGATGATCGGCGTGGCCATCGGCATGTTGCTGTGGTACTGGCCGGGTCTGCGCGAGTTAAAAGGGCCCGTGATCGTCTACATGCTGGTGCTCTCGGCGATGGTGTGCGCGGCATTGCTGGCGCGCCTGCCTGGGCCGCTGACGGCTTGGGGCGCACTCGCCTTTGCGGCTTCCGATGCCATGATTGGTATCAGCGTGTTCGTCTTCCCGTTTACTGATCACGAGTTGGCGATCTGGTGGAGCTACGCCGCCGCCCAACTCCTTATCAGCGCCGGCTTGCTTACGCGCCGCACGCCCTCCGCGCGCCGCGCCGCGGCATAAGGTCCGTCCGACGTTTCTCCTCTGCGGGAGCCCGATGCTGCAGACCCTCGATGCTGCCACCACGGCGGCCCGCTTGCCCTATGCCGCGCTGGCCGATGCCATCGCTCAGGTATTGCGCGATGCACGCGCGGGCCGTGCCCAGGCGCCCGCGCGGCTTGTGATGCCGGTGGCTGATGGCGGCAGTTTGCTGCTGATGCCCGCGTCCAACGCCGACATCGCTGTCACCAAGATGATCACCGTGCATCCGCACAACCCTGCGCAGGGCTTGCCGGCCATTCACGGCGAGGTGGTGGTGATGGACGCCCGAACCGGCGAGCGCCAACTCATGCTGGATGGCCCCACCGTCACCGCACACCGCACAGCGGCTGTGTCGTTGCTGGCAGCGCGCTTGCTGGCGCCTCAGCCGGCGGGGGATTTGCTGCTGGTCGGGGCCGGTGCCCAGGCACGCGCGCATCTGGAAGCCTTCCGCTTCGGGTTGGGTACACGACGCGTCACGATCATCGCGCGCACGGCTGCCAGCGCGGATGGGCTGGCGGGGTACGCTCGCGCGCTCGGCATGGACGCCACTGCGCTGGCGGGTGGCGATGCGGCTGGCGTGGCAGATGCCGCCCGTGCGGTGCTCCCGCAGACGCCGCTGGTCATCACGGCGACGCCGTCATCGCAACCAGTGCTGCCCGATTTGGGTGATCCAAGTCACCCTGCTGGCTATGCCTGGGGCGCACATCACTTCATCGCCGCCGTTGGCGCGTTCCGGCCCGACATGGCCGAGCTGCCGCCGCGTCTGTGCGTGCATGCCGCCGCGGTCGATCGGCTCTACGCCGATACCTTGGTCGACCTGGAAGCCGAAGCGGGCGACCTGCTGCAGGCCGGCGTGCCGTGGTCGCGTGTGCGGCCGTTACAACAGTGCGTCGATACGCCGCCAGACACGCTGACGCAGCCCGCGCCGGTGTCGCCAGTGGTATTCAAAAGCGTTGGCAGTGCCCTGTGGGATCTGGCCGCGTGCGTGCTCGCGCTGTCCAAGTCCAAGCCTGTTTAAAAACTGAGCATGTGCTGAAGACGCCCGCAGCAGGCCGATCTAGCGCACAGCTTGTAACAGGAAACCTCTAGAAAAAGGGTTCTAGCCAAGGCAATCACACGGGATAATGGCCATCCCTTCCGCCTGGGAGGAGACTTAGAACGCACCGCAAACGGTTCAACCGTCTGCATCGGATGCGTCTGACACAGGAGCACATACAGAGATGGCCTATAAAAAAGCACTGGCGGCCGCCGCCGGGATGATCCTCGCCACCGCCGCGCACGCACAGGCTGCCGGCAGCAATATCGTTAGCCTCGGCTGGTTCCGCGTGATGCCGAACAGCTCGAGCGATCCGCTGCTGGTAAAGAGCATCGGCGGGATGCCGGTGAATCAATCGCAGTCCGGCACGGGTGCCAAGATTCAGGAAGCCGACACCGTTGGTCTCGCCTTCACGCACTTCTTTACCGACAACATTGCCGTTGAACTCGTGGGCGGCATTCCGCCGCGCCACAAGATCGAAGGTACTGGCGCGCTGTCGGGTTACGGCGAAATTGGCTCGGCCAAGCAATGGAGCCCGGCCGTGCTGGCGAAGTGGTACTTCTTCAACGCCGACACCAAGTTCCGCCCGTACGTTGGTCTGGGCCTGAACTACACGTGGTTCTCCGACGAGAAGATCACGAACAGCGCCTTCCAGACGAAGCTGGCCGGCCCGGGCAGCAAGAGCAACGTGTCGACCGACGGTTCGTTGAACCCGGTGCTGAACGTGGGTGCTACATACGCCATCACCAAGGACTGGTTCGTTGGTCTGTCGGTGTCGTACCTGCCGCTGAAGACCACGGCAACGATTGACAGCACCACGGCGACCGGCGTCCACGTTGTGAGCGAAGCGAAGATCAAGATCAACCCGGTCGTGACCTTCCTGAACGTCGGCTACCGTTTCTAAGCGGTTTCCGCACAATCAAAAAGGCGTGCCACAGCGGCACGCCTTTTTTTTTTGTTGCCCGCGCTAGGTTCAGGCGAAGGCTTTGACCGGGTAGCCGGCTTGCTCGATGGCGGCCTTGACCGCATCGGTGCTGGCGCCGCTGGTGACGGCCACGGTCTGCTTGTCCAAGTCTACTTTGACACTGGCACCGGCATCGACTTGCTGCACCGCACGTGTGACGGCCGACACACAGTGGCCACAGCTCATGCCAGACACGGAAAAGATCGTGGAAGACGTCGTCATGGTTTGCTCCTGAAAAGAGGAAGAGAGAATCACGTAAGCAGTATGAACCTTCCCATCGTGGGAACCGCAAGCGTAAAATGCAACTTGACCTTGCCAAGATGGGAAGGTCTAGGCTGATGTCATCTTCTTCAGAACGGACGCTTCCATGACTGCCGCCAGCCTTGCCGACGTGACTTCCACCGATTTGGATATCAGCGGGATGACGTGCGCCGCCTGTGCGGGCCGCGTCGAACGTGCCTTGCGCGCAGTGCCAGGTGTGACCGAAGCGAGCGTAAATCTCGCGACCGAGCGCGCGCGCGTGCAGGGCGCCGCCGCCAGCGATGCATTGATCGCCGCCGTCACGGCCGCCGGCTATGGGGCGCGCGTCGCTTCCGACGAAACCGCCGCCCCGGCGCCAGCCGAACCCGACTTCTGGGAGGGTGCCGGCCCCGTGTGGATTGCCGCCGCACTCTCCGTGCCGCTCGTATTGCCGATGATCTCGGGGTGGTTCGGCGGTGACTGGATGTTGCCCGCCTGGGCGCAATGGCTGCTGGCGACGCCGGTGCAGTTTGTGATTGGCGCGCGCTTCTACAAGGCGGGCTGGAAGGCGGTGCGCGCGGGTGCCGGCAATATGGATCTGCTCGTCGCGCTTGGCACGTCGGCGGCGTATGGGCTATCGCTGTGGCTGTGGTGGCGCGCGGGAGCGGGCGGGATGCACCATGAGCCGCACTTGTACTTCGAAAGCGCAGCCGTGGTCATTACGCTGGTGCGGCTTGGCAAGTGGCTGGAAGTGCGTGCCAAGCGCCAGACCGCGCAGGCCATCCGCGCGCTGCAGGCACTGCGTCCCGATACCGCTCGCGTGCGCAGTGCCGATGGCACGCTGCGCGATACCCCCGTCGCCCAGGTGCGCGTGGGCGACGTGGTGTCCGTGCGCGCCGGTGAACGCATCCCCGTGGATGCCGTGGTGCTGGAAGGCGCAAGCCACGTCGATGAATCCATGCTGACCGGCGAAAGCCTGCCTGTGCCCAAGCACGAAGGCGATCACGTGACCGCCGGCGCGATCGCCACGGATGGCGTGCTGCTCGTGCGCACCACGGCGATCGGCGCCGACACCATGCTCTCGCGCATCATCCGCCTCGTGGAAGACGCGCAGGCCGCCAAGCCGCCGATCCAGCAACTGGTCGACCGGGTAAGCGCCATCTTCGTGCCGGCGGTGCTGGCGGCGGCGTTGCTCACGCTGGCCGGTTGGTTTATCGCTGGTGCCGGGTGGGAGACGGCCATCGTCAACGCGGTCGCGGTGCTTGTGATTGCCTGCCCGTGTGCGCTGGGTCTTGCCACGCCGTCCGCCATCATGGCCGGCACGGGTGCGGGTGCGCGGCGCGGCATCCTGATTGCAGATGCGCAGGCACTTGAACGCGCACAGCAGGTGGATTTCGTCGTTTTCGACAAGACGGGCACGCTTACCGTCGGCCAGCCGCGCGTGACGGCGGTCGAAGCCGCATCCGGTATCGAGACCAATGCACTGCTCGATCAGCTTGCCGCGCTGCAGGCTGAGAACACGCACCCGCTGGCACAGGCCACGCGCGACTATGCCAAGGAGCGCGGTCGCGCAGCCGCGCCCGCGCAATCGCCGGAAGTGTTGGCTGGGCGCGGTACGCGCGGCATCGTGAATGGCGCATCGCTGCAACTCGGCAATGCGCGGTGGATGGATGAACTTGGGCTGGATCGCAGTCCATTGCAAGCGCGCGCCGACGCGCTGGAAGCACAAGGCAATACCGTCTCGTGGCTTGCGCAGGGTGATGGAGGCAGCGTGCAGTTGCGGGGCCTGATTGCATTTGGCGACGCGCTCAAGCCCGGTGCGAAGGAGGCCGTGTCCGCGCTGCAGGCGCGCGGCGTGCGCACCGCGCTCGTGACGGGCGACAACGCAGGCGCCGCACGCAGCGTGGCGCAGGCACTGGGGATCGACGAAGTGGCCGCGCAAGTGCTGCCGCAAGACAAGGCCGCACGCGTGACTGCGTGGCAGCAGAGCGGCCATGTGGTGGCGATGGTGGGCGATGGCATCAACGATGCGCCTGCGCTGGCGGCGGCCGATGTCGGCATCGCCATGGCCACGGGCACCGACGTGGCGATGCAGGCCGCCGGCATCACGCTCATGCGCGGCGAGCCGCGTCTGGTGAGCGACGCGCTGGACCTGTCGCGCCGCACCGTCGCCAAGATCCGCCAGAACCTATTCTGGGCTTTCATCTATAACGTGGTGGGCATTCCGCTGGCGGCATTCGGCTTGCTGAACCCCACCTTTGCCGGCGCGGCCATGGCGTTTTCCAGCGTAAGCGTGGTCACCAATGCACTGATGCTGCGTCGCTGGCGGACTACCGGAGACAACGCATGACCCGCACGGACATCAACGAGACCCAAGGCCCCGTCAACATTGGCGGGGCCGCAAAGGCCAGTGGCGTGTCGGCCAAGATGATCCGTTACTACGAAAGCATTGGCCTGCTGCCGCCCAGCCCGCGCACCGAAGGCAACTACCGCATGTACGACGCGCGGGCGGTGCACGTGCTGCGCTTTATCCACAGGTCGCGCTCGCTGGGCTTCTCGCTGGAAGAGATTCGCACGCTCCTTTCGCTATGGAACGACCGCGAACGCGCCAGCGCCGATGTGAAGGCCGTTACCCTGCGGCACGTGGCGGATCTCGACGCGCGCATCAGCGAACTGCAGAGCATGCGCGACACGCTCATGACGCTCGCCAATGCGTGCCACGGTGATGACCGCCCCGACTGCCCGATCCTCGAGAGCGTGGCCGGCGAGGGCGGTGAACCCGATAACTCTGACGCCTGCTGCCACTGACGGACCGCTCGATTGACGCGGATTGCGACAGGCGGCGTCTATGCCACAATCTGGCAACCCAAGGAGGAGACGCCGATGACGCAAGCCCCCGCTCAGGTCACCGCCCAGCAAGCACTGGAATCCCGCCAGCGCATGAAGGACGGCACTGAACTGCTGGTCCGCACCTGGTTGCCCGCGCCCGACACCGGCGAGCCGCGCGGCACCGTCATCCTCGTTCACGGCATGGCCGAACACAGCGGCCGCTATCCGCATGTGGCCAAGGTGCTCACCGACCTTGGCCTGCGCGTACGGGCCTTCGACTTGCGAGGCCATGGCAAGAGCGGCGGCCCGCGCATGGCGCTCGACGCGCAAGACAACTACCTCACCGATCTCGCAGAAATCATCGACGCGGCTGTCGCCGAATGGCACGAGATGCCGTTCGTGCTCGGCCACAGCATGGGCGGGTTGATCGTCGCGCGCTTCACCACCGCGCGTATCCGCCCCGTGCGTGGCGTGCTGCTGTCGTCGCCCGCGCTGCGCGTGAAATTGCCGCCCGGAACGGGCATCGTGCGTGGCGTTCTTTCTGCGCTGGCGCCCAAGCTGGCGGTGCCCAATCCAGTGGACCCGGCCAAGCTGTCGCATGACCCGAGCATCGCGCCGGCCTATCGAGCAGACCCGCTGGTGCAGGGCACAATCAGCGCATCATTGCTGGAGTTCATGCTCAATGCGATCACGCAGGCGCAGCAAGACGCGCCGCGCCTCGAAGCGCCGATGCTGTTGATGGCTGGCGGCGCGGATTCGATTGTCGATCCTTCCGGCAGCCGCGATTTCTATGCGAACGCGCCGGAGGATCTGCGGACCTTGGCCTGGTTCGACACCGGCTATCACGAGATCTTCAACGAAGCCGAACCGCTGCGTAGTGAGGTGTTTGGGAAGATGACGGAGTGGTTGGCTTCGCGGATTTGATTTGAAGTGAGTTGGTTGCACCACAAAAACAAAAACCAATAACACCAAGGAAAAGAAGCACGGAGACATGGACACCTACGACTACATCATCATCGGCGCGGGCTCTGCGGGCTGCGTCCTCGCCAACCGCTTGACCCGCGACCCCGACGTCTCCGTGCTGCTGCTGGAAGCAGGCGGCAAGGACGATTACCACTGGATCCACATCCCCGTCGGCTATCTGTATTGCATCGGCAACCCGCGCACCGACTGGCTCTATCGCACCCGCGAAGAACCTGGCCTGAACGGCCGCTCGCTCGGGTATCCGCGTGGCCGCGTGCTGGGTGGTTGCTCGTCGATCAACGGGATGATCTACATGCGCGGCCAGCGCGAAGACTACGACGGCTGGGCTGCCATCACCGGTGACGATTCATGGAAGTGGGACGCCGTCCTGCCACTGTTCAAGGCCAGCGAGAACCATCACGGCGGCGCGAACGCATGGCACGGCGCAAACGGAGAATGGCGCGTCGAGCCGCAACGCCTGCACTGGCAGGTGCTGGAGACCTTCATCGAAGCGGCTGTGCAGGCGGGCATCCCGCGCACGAGTGATTTCAACCGCGGCGACAACTTCGGCGTCGGCTACTTCGAGGTCAACCAGAAACGCGGCATCCGCTGGAACACGGCCAAGGGCTTCCTGCGCCCGGCGTCGCAGCGGCCGAACCTGACCATCGTGACGGGTGCGCAGGTGCGGGCGCTGACGTTTGACGGCAAGCGCTGCACCGGCGTGACGTATCGCGGCGCAGGGCAGGACTACACGGTGGCGGCGCGCGAAGAGGTGATTCTTTCGGCCGGCGCGATCAACTCGCCGCAGTTGCTGGAGCTGGCGGGCATCGGCCAGCCGGGACGTCTGCAGGCGCTCGGCATCCCGGTGCGCCAAGCATTGCCGGGTGTGGGAGAAAACCTGCAGGACCATCTGCAGCTGCGCAGCGTGGTCAAGGTGAACGGCGTGCCGACGCTCAACACGCGCGCCTCCAAGTGGTGGGGCAAAGCGCTCATCGGCATGCAATACGCGTTCAACCAGAGCGGGCCGATGAGCATGGCGCCATCGCAATTGGGCGTGTTCGCGCGCTCGAATCCGCACGTGGCGCGTCCCGATGTGGAGTACCACGTGCAGCCGCTTTCGCTCGACAAGTTTGGCGATCCGCTGCACGCGTTCAATGCGTTTACGGCGAGCGTGTGCAACCTGCGGCCGACCTCGCGCGGCACGGTGCACGTCACGTCCGCCGACCCGTTTGCTGCGCCGAGCATTGCGCCGAACTACTTGTCGACAGAGGAAGACCGCAAGGTCGCGGCGGATTCGTTGCGGCTTACGCGCCGCATCGTTGCGCAGCCGGCCTTGGCGCAATACCGGCCGGAGGAGTATCTGCCCGGCGCGGCGTTTCAAACCGATGAGGAACTCGCCCGCGCCGCCGGCGAGATCGGCACGACCATCTTCCACCCGGTCGGCACGTGCCGCATGGGGCGCGCTGACGATGCAAACGCGGTGGTCGACGCGCAATTGCGCGTGCGTGGTATCGAGGGGCTGCGGGTGGTCGACGCGTCCGTCATGCCGACGATTACGTCAGGCAATACCAACTCACCGACGATCATGATTGCGGAGAAGGCGAGCGAGATGATTCGTGCTGCGCGCAAGGCGCGTGCACGCGGTGAGGCCGTGCCAGCCTGACGCCGGTTCCGTTGCCGATGACACGGGCGTGACACACCGCCCGTGTCCACTGGATACGCAATCGGCATTGCCCCGATACGTAACTCTACGTAACCCACTCCTGCGAGCCGCAAAGTCAATACCGGCGCGGGTTTCCGAGGCGTAAGCGGTGTGTAATCGTCTCGGTAAAAACCCCGATGTTTTGCAACGCAACAGCCGTTGACAATCATCCGCACCATAAAAAGGGCGGGAGACAAGAGGGAATCATGGCGCAGGACATCATTCTCGAAACGCGCGGACTGACCAAGGGCTTCAAGGGCTTTACCGCCGTGTCCGACGTCAACTTGCGCGTGCAGCGTGGGTCCATCCATGCGCTCATCGGCCCGAACGGTGCCGGCAAGACGACCTGTTTCAACCTGCTGACCAAATTCCTGGTGCCCACGCGCGGCACGATTCTGTTCAACGGCGTCGATATCACATCGGAAAAGCCGGCACAGATTGCGCGCCGCGGCGTCATCCGCTCGTTTCAGATCTCCGCCGTGTTTCCGCATCTGACGGTGATGGAAAACGTTCGCGTTGGGCTGCAACGGCAACTCGGTACGGCGTACGCGTTCTGGCGCAGCGAGCAGTCGCTCAACAGGCTGAACGCGCGTGCGATGGAGCTGCTCGAGCAGGTGGGGCTGACGGAGTTCGCGCACACCGTGACGGTGGAGCTGCCCTACGGCCGCAAGCGCGCGCTGGAAATTGCCACCACGCTGGCGATGGAGCCCGAGCTGATGCTGCTCGACGAGCCCACGCAAGGCATGGGCCACGAAGACGTGGACCGTGTGACGGAGCTGATCAAGCGCGTCGCGCAGGGCCGCACGATCTTGATGGTCGAACACAACATGAACGTGGTCTCGTCCATCGCCGACAAGATCACGGTGCTGCAGCGCGGCCAGATCCTGGCCGAAGGCCCGTACGAAGACGTCTCGAAGAACCCGCAGGTGATGGAGGCCTATATGGGCACCGCCGATGCGGCGCTGGAAGGCCATTGAGGCTGTTGAGGCTACCTGATCGACGCCAATCGATCACGCGACGCGGCTGCGTGCCGCGTATCAAACGTAAGCGAACGCTAGACCCGAACACACGAGAACACTGAATGAGCACGCCCGCGCTCCAGATCAAGGACCTGCACGCCTGGTACGGCGAATCGCACATCCTGCATGGTGTCGACCTGACCGTGAACCGCGGCGAGGTTGTCACGCTGCTCGGCCGCAATGGCGCGGGCCGCACCACCACGCTGCGCGCCATCATGGGCCTGGTGGGCACGCGCAAGGGCTCCATCGTCGTACATGACGCAAGCGGCCAGGGCGTGGAAACGATCGACCTGCCCACGCACAAGGTCGCCCATTGCGGCATCGGCTACTGCCCAGAAGAACGCGGCATTTTCTCGAGTCTGTCGTGCGAAGAGAACCTGATGCTGCCGCCGGTGCTGAAGGGCCAGGTGGCCAAGACCGGCAATGCCGGCATGAGCATCGACGAGATCTACGAGATGTTCCCGAACCTGGCCGAGCGCCGCCAGAGCCAGGGCACGCGTCTATCGGGTGGCGAGCAGCAGATGCTGGCGGTCGGGCGCATCCTGCGCACGGGCGCGAACCTGTTGCTGCTCGACGAGATTTCCGAAGGGCTGGCCCCGGTGATCGTGCAGGCCCTGGCTCGCATGATCCTGATGCTCAAGAAGCGCGGCTACACGGTGGTGATGGTGGAGCAGAACTTCCGCTTTGCCGCGCCGCTGGCAGACCGCTTTTATGTGATGGAACACGGCCGCATCGTCGAGCGCTTCGAAGCGGCGCAATTGCAGGACAAGATGCCGGTGCTGCACGAGCTGCTCGGCGTTTAAGGTGTTTTCCCGATCGATTTGCAAGACCCTTGCGCCAGCGTGATACGCGGCGCGTACGACACAGGAGACAAGACCATGACACTCAAGAAGCTGGCTGGTGCATTGATGGCGGTAGGGCTGGGCGCGGCAGCATTCGGCGCGCACGCACAGGTAAGCGGCGACAAGGTGAAGATCGGCTACATCACCGATCTCTCGGGTCTGTATGCCGACATCGACGGGCAGGGCGGTGTCGAAGCGGTCAAGATGGCGATCGAGGATGCGGGCGGCAAGGTGCTCGGCAAGCCGATCGAACTGGTGACGGCTGATCACCAGAACAAGGCCGACATTGCCGCTTCGAAGGCGCGCGAGTGGATGGATCAGCAAGGCCTGGACATGCTGCTGGGCGGCACGAACTCCGCCACGGGCCTGGCGATGAACAAGGTGGCTTCCGAGAAGAAGCGCGTGTTCATCGACATCGGTGCCGGCACGGCGCGCCTGACCAACGAAGAGTGCACGCCGTACACGATCCACTATGCGTACGACACCGTGGCGCTGGCCAAGGGCACGGGCAGCGCGGTGGTCAAGCAGGGCGGCAAGTCGTGGTTCTTCCTGACCGCCGATTACGCCTTCGGCCATTCGCTGGAGAACGACACCACGGCCGTGGTCAAGGCCAACGGCGGCACGGTGGTGGGTTCGGTCAAGCACCCGTTGTCGGCGTCGGACTTCTCGTCGTACCTGCTGCAGGCACAGGCATCGAAGGCGCAGATCCTGGGTCTGGCCAACGCTGGCGGCGACACGATCAACTCGATCAAGGCGGCCAAGGAATTCGGCATCACCAAGACGATGAAGATCGCCGGCCTGCTGATGTTCATCAACGACGTGCACAGCCTGGGCCTGCAGACGGCCGAAGGCCTGCTGATGACCGACAGCTGGTACTGGGACATGAACGACGCCACGCGCAAGTTCGCCAACCGCTACTTCATGAAGATGAAGAAGATGCCGAGCAGCTTGCAGGCCGCGGACTATTCGGCGGTGTCGAACTACATCAAGGCCGTGGCGGCTGCCGGCACGGATGATCCGGACAAGGTCATCGCCCAGCTCAAGAAGACCAAGATCGACGACTTCTACACGAAGGGCTACATCCGCCAGGACGGCCGTGCCATCCACGACATGTACCTGCTGCAGGTAAAGACGCCGGCCGAATCGAAGAAGCCGTGGGATTACCTGAAGGTCGTGGCGACGATCCCGGGCGAACAGGCCTTCACCACGCCGGCCGAGTCGAAGTGCTCGCTGATGAAGAAGTAAAAGCGTAGGCAATCCGGCGCCGCCGTCCGTGTGGATGGCGGCGCCATCAACGTTGTTGGTGTGGTGTTCTCTTCCTGACCGCGATGGAAATCTTCGGCGTTCCGCTACCGGCCATGCTCAGCCAATTGTTGCTGGGTCTGGTCAACGGTTCCTTCTATGCGATGTTGAGCCTCGGCCTTGCGGTCATCTTCGGGCTGCTCAACGTCATCAATTTTGCGCACGGGGCGCTGTTCATGCTGGGCGCGGTGCTCACGTGGATGGGCTTCTCGTACCTGGGCGTGCCGTACTGGGCGATGCTGGTGCTCTCGCCGCTGGTGATCGGCCTGCTGGGCGTGGTGATTGAACGCACGCTGCTGCGCTTCATCTACAAGCTCGATCATCTCTATGGCCTGCTGCTCACGCTGGGCGTGACGCTTGTCATCGAAGGCGTGTTCCGCGCTATTTACGGCGTGTCGGGCCTGCCGTATGACACGCCCGAATTGCTGCAAGGTGCAACCGACCTCGGCTTCATGATGCTGCCGAACTATCGCGCCTGGGTGGTGGTGGCGTCGCTGGCGGTGTGCTTCGCCACGTGGTTCATGATCGAGAAGACCAAGCTGGGCGCCTACCTGCGTGCCGGCACCGAAAACCCGAAGCTGGTCGAAGCCTTTGGTGTGAACGTGCCGCTGATGGTCACGCTCACCTACGGCTTTGGCGTGGCGCTGGCCGCGTTTGCTGGCGTACTGGCCGCGCCCGTCATCCAGATTTCGCCGCTGATGGGGCAGAGCATGATCATCACCGTGTTTGCGGTGGTGGTGATTGGCGGCATGGGGTCGATTCTCGGTTCGATCATCACCGGGCTGGGCCTGGGCGTGATCGAGGGGCTGACCAAGGTGTTTTATCCACAGGCGTCGGCGACCGTGGTGTTCGTGATCATGGTGCTGGTGCTGCTGGTGCGTCCGGCGGGCCTGTTCGGTAAAGAGAAATGAGCGGCGCGGCCAACATGACCAACTCTTCTTCCCTCAAATACGTTTTGTACGGCCTGCTGCTGGTGGCGCTGATTGCCGCGCCGCTTGTCGGTGCGTACCCGGTGTTCGTCGCCAAGCTGCTGTGCTTCGCGCTGTTTGCCTCCGCATTCAACCTGCTGCTGGGCTACACGGGGCTGCTGTCGTTCGGGCACGCTGCCTTCTTTGGCGGCGCGGGCTATGTGGCCGGCTACATGATGCGCGACCTGCACGTGACGCCCGAGCTTGGCCTGCTGGCCGGCACCGCGGCGGGCGCGTTCATCGGTCTGGTCGTGGGCCTGCTGGCCATCCGCCGCCAGGGCATCTACTTTGCGATGATCACGCTGGCGCTGGCGCAAATGCTGTACTTCTTCTGCCTGCAGGTGCCGTTCACCGGCGGCGAAGACGGCCTGCAAGGCGTGCCGCGCGGCAAGCTGTTCGGCGTGCTGGACCTGTCGTCCGACCTGACGCTGTATTACGTCGTGCTCGCCATCGTGGTGCTGGCCTTCCTGCTGATCGTTCGCACGATCCACTCGCCGTTCGGGCAGATCCTCAAGGCCATCAAGGAGAACGAGCCGCGTGCCACCTCCCTCGGCTACGACACCGATCGCTTCAAGCTGCTGGCCTTCGTGCTGTCGGCGGCGCTCACGGGCCTGGCCGGCTCGCTCAAGACGCTGGTGCTTGGCTTCGAGACGCTTACCGATGTGCACTGGTCGATGTCGGGCTCGGTCATCCTGATGACGCTGGTGGGCGGCCTGGGTATCCTGTCGGGTCCGTTGCTGGGCGCGGCGCTGGTGATTGCGCTGGAAAACAAGCTCGGCGACGTCGGCAGCTTCCTGGCCGGCGCGACCGGCATCGACGGCTTCAATATCCTCGGCGAATCGGTCACCACGGTCACGGGCGCGATCTTCGTGATCTGCGTGCTGACCTTCCGCCGCGGCATCATGGGCGAAATCGCGGCGCGCGTGCCTTGGTTGCGACGTTGACGCCACAATGCCAGAAGATGCCAGCGAGTTTCACCCAAACGGCTGAACTTGGTGCCTGATGCACCGTAAGGGTTTGCTCTAGTTGCTGCATTGCGGTGCATCTTTTACAGTCGCGTTACGGTTTTCGCACGAGATAAATGAGGCGGGAGCGAGGAGACGACAGCACACACCGCACGTACGGTGGAGATGCAAAATAGATAAAGGCCCTGCCAGGCGATCCCCGGCAGGGCCTTTTAGTTTGTGCGCTCACTTTTTCGCATGAGCGCCAGCCAGCAGTGCCCGGCCCCGGGCGCTGACCGTTACCAGACGCAGTTCAGGCGCAGAGCCGGGCGCGCAGTCCACCAGCCCGTCGATGCACGCATCTTCCCAGATCGACAAACGCGGACACGACGTCCGCCACGTTTCCAGCACTTCGGCGTAGGGCCGCGGCCGCTCGGCCAGCGACTGCAGCAATTGCAGGGTGAGAGCGTGGGTCGGGTCGGCCATGACGGGCTCCGGGGGAAGGGGGACGTGTCCATTCTGGTTCGCGCGCATTCACAAGAGAAATGCATTCGGTGTCGACGCCTATGCGCGCGCTGCATGACAATGGCGCCCTCGCCAGAGCCGCTCATGACCCTGTCCACCCGCCTTGCCACGCCCGAAGACCGGCCGCGCCTGCTGGCCGCCCTCGCGTCGACCGCCTCGCCGCTGCAGTTGGCGCATGCCGTCGATACGCTGCTCGCCCATCCGAGCGCGCATCCGTGTTTCCTGATCGAAAGGGGCGAGGCGTTGATCGGAGTGGCTCCGATGACGCTCGTGCCGCATCTGGTGCTGGGCGGCTTGGTGGCGTGGCTGCCGGCGGGCGTGATGGTGTTTTCCGGTGACAGTGCCACGCGTGATGTGGCCTTGGTGGCTGTCAATGAGTACGCCAGAGCACATGGCATACTCCACGTCCTTCTGCCGCCCGCGGCGCTTTCGGCTGAAGACGCAGCGGCGCTCGGCTTCACGCCCGATGCATCCGGCTGCTGGCGGCGCAGCGCACGCCCGTCGCCCAAGTCGCTCGGCTAATCCTTCCTGCTTCGTTTTCTCCTGATGGAATTCGCTTTGCTCGCCGTGGCCGGTTTTCTGGCCGGCCTGATCGATGCCGTGGCCGGTGGCGGCGGCCTGGTGCAGATCCCCGCGCTGTTCTCGGCGTATCCGAACATCGCGCCCGCCACTCTCATCGGCACCAACAAAGTCGCGTCGATGTCGGGCACCGCGACGGCGGCGGTGCGTTACGGCCGCACAGTGCGCATCTATTGGGGCGCGACGGCACCGGCCGTGGTCACGGCGTTTGCCTTTTCGCTGCTGGGCGCCTGGGCGCTCATGCATATCCCGGCCGAACCGCTGCGCCGTGCGCTCCCGTTTGTGCTGGTGGCGCTGCTCGTCTACACGGTGGCCAAGAAGAACCTGGGCGCCGATCACGCCCCGAGCCTCAAGGGCTGGCGCGAGCGTGCGGCGGCATTGCTGGCCGGCGCGGCCATCGGCTTCTACGACGGCGTGTTCGGCCCGGGCACCGGCAGCTTTCTGATGATCGTGTTCGTGCGCGTGTTCGGTTACGACTTCCTGCACGCGTCGGCGTCCACCAAGATCGTCAACCTCGCGACCAACGTGGCGGCATTGCTGCTGTTAGCCGCCAAGGGCCACGTATGGTGGCAGCTCGGCTTGGTGATGGCGGTTGCCAACGTCGCTGGCAATCAGGTCGGCAGCCACCTCGCGCTGCGGCACGGCAGCCGCTTCGTGCGCAAGGTGTTCATCGTGGTGGTGCTGGCGCTGATTTTGAAGACGGCTTACGACGCGTTCATCCGTTGAGTTGTTTCTCGAGCGCCACGCTGCGCTCGGTAACGACATCGCCCGTGTGCTGCGTCGTCACCGTTTCGATGAGCATGATTCCGCATTCCTCGTCGGCAACGGGAAAGTGACGCACGCCGCGCGGCACGACGCAGAATTCGCCTGGGCCGAGGTGCACATCGGCGCGGTCTTCGAAGGCGATTTTCAGGTGGCCGTAGACCACGAAGAACAACTCGTCTTCATTCGGGTGGTCGTGCCAGACGAATTCGCCCTTGAGCTTGGCGACCTTGATGTATTGGTCGTTGACCTGGCCGACAATGCGCGGTGACCAATAGTCCGTGACCTGTTCCAGCGCCTGCGTGACCTGTACGGCGCGTCCTGCGAGCATGTTGCGCTCCGGTGTGTGAGTGGGCACTGAAGATAAGGGCACGCGCCGCGCATTCCCAACCAAACTTTCTAATCGCGCCGATCACGCGGGCTAATGCGCGGCGCATTGTCACCGTGTTGACGCACGGGCGGGCTACGCTGCAAGGTTCCGCTTTTGCCCGCGCAGCATCATGGCCCTGAGTCTCGACGACATCCGCACGCTCTTCGACCGTCACGGCAACATTGCCTACAGCGGCGAGCCCGTCACGCAACTCGAACATGCCCTGCAGACGGCCGCGTTGGCGGAGGCGGCCGGCGCGTCGGATGCGCTGATCACGGCGGCGCTGTTGCACGACCTCGGTCATTTGCTGAACCTGCAGGGCGAGACGCCGACCGCCCACGGCATCGACGATCAGCACCAGTACTTTGCGCTGCCGTTTCTGCGTGCGACGTTTCCGGATGCCGTGCTGGAGCCGATCCGGCTGCACGTGGATGCCAAGCGCTGCCTGTGCGCGATGGATGCGCATTACTACGCGCGCCTGTCAGCCGATTCTGTACGGAGCCTGGCATTGCAGGGCGGCGTGTTTTCGGCGCAGGAGGCGGAGGCCTTCATGCAGCGTCCGTACGCGGCCGATGCACTGCAACTGCGCAGCTGGGATGACCTCGCCAAGGTGGCCCGGCAGCGCACGCCTGATCTGGGCCACTTCCTGGCGACGGCCGCGCGGGTTTCAGCGGCAGCCTAGGCTGCGCAGCGTCGTGCCCACGGCTTCGTCCCATGGGGTGTGCGGTTCAGCGCCGAGTGCTTGCACGAGCTTGGCGTTGTCCATGCGCACCGGGTGCTGCCACAGGTAGCGCATCTCGCGCATCTCGCGCAGCATCTCCGAGAACGGCGCCAGCGCGGGCATCAGCCACCACGGGAATGCGCGCGTCTTGACGGGGTGGCCCACTGCGCGGCCAATCGCTGCGGCCATCTGCGTGCCGTCGGCATCCCAGTGACCGCGCATGTGATAGACGGCGAAGTCCGGCAGACGGTCGCCTTGCTCGATCAGACGCAGCATGGTTTCGGCCACGTCCGGCAAGTACGCCCATTGATGGCCGATGCCGGCGGCACCCGGCTGCGTGACGGTGCGGACGGGCTTGCCCGGCTTGACCAGCGCGCCGGCAAACCACGTGTTGCTGGTTTGCGGCCCGAAGAAATCACCCGCGCGCACGATCAGGCTGCGCACGCCCTCGGCGCTGGCGGCCTGCATGCGGCGCTCCAGCTCTGCGCGGATCTTGCCCTTGCGGGTGAGCGGTGCCTGCATTGTCGTTTCGCGCAGCACGGGAAACGTGTCCGGCGCGAAGTTGTACACCGTGCCCGGCAGCACGATGCGTGCACCTGAAGCGCGGGCCGCGGCGATGGTGTTGTCGATCATGGGCAGCACCAGCCCTGCCCAGTTCTGGTAGCCCGGCGGGTTGACGGCGTGGATGATCAGCTCTGCCCCTTGCGCCGCGCCGACCACCTCTTCGCGCACCATCGCGTCGCCGCGAATCCATTCGAATGCGGTGTTGCGGTTCGTCAGCGCATCCGGATTGCGCTGCAGCGCCCGCACATGCCAGCCGCGTGCCACCAACCGACGTGCCACTTCACCGCCGATGCCGCCAGTGGCGCCCAATACCAATGCGATACGTTTTGCCTGTTCCATGACCGTGCTCCTGATGTGAGAGAGAGCGTTGCGATGGAGGCATTCTGGGCGCGACTGTGCTTCAATGGAATTGTTGACGATGAGCGTGCAGCTATACGATTTTGTATGAGTGAATCGGAGCCGGGCTGGGAGTTGTATCGGACCTTCCTTGCCGTGGTGCGAGAAGGATCGCTATCGGGTGCCGCCCGGGCGCTTGGGCTGACGCAGCCGACGGTGGGGCGGCATGTCGATGCGCTCGAACGGGCGCTGGGCATGTCGCTCTTCGTCCGAACGCAGCAGGGGCTGAGCCCGACAGAAGCGGCGCTGTCGCTGCGGCCGTTTGCCGAATCGCTCGAAGCCACCAGCGCTGCCTTGCTGCGCGCCGCCTCCAGCCAAGGCGAGGGCGTGCGCGGCACCGTGCGCATCACCGCCAGCGAGGTCGTGGCGGTCGAGGTGTTGCCGCCCATCCTCGCCGATCTGCACGCCGCCTATCCGGAGCTGACGCTCGAATTGGTGCCGTCGAACCGGATGGAAGACCTGCTGCGCCGTGAGGCGGACATCGCCGTGCGCATGCAGCCGCCGAGCCAGGGCGTGCTCGTCGCGCGGCACCTTGGCGAGATCGAATTGGGGTTGTTTGCGCACCGGCGCTATCTGGCACAGCGCGGCACGCCCTGCACGGTGGAAGAACTCGCTGGCCACACGTTGATCGGCTACGACAAGGAGAACGCATTCCTGCGCAGCGTGCGAGCGCAGTTCTCATGGATCCAGCGCAACCGCTTCGCGCTGCGTACCGACAGTGATCTGGCTGCGATTGCCGCACTGCGTGCGGGCTTTGGCGTCGGCTTCTGCCAGGTCGGCTTGGCACGGCACAACGTGGATCTGGTTCGTCTGTTCAGCGATCAGATCAGCATCACGCTCGACACCTGGCTCGCCATGCACGAAGACCTGCGTGACAGCCCGCGCTGTCGCGTCGTGTTTGATGCGCTGGCGACGGGGCTGTTGCGGTACATCAACGGCGATTGATCGATCGCGTTGTCAGCGGCCCTGGCGCAGTGGGTCGAGCAGGCCCTTCAGGCCGTTGTGGTCCAGCTCCTGCATCAGCGCGAGCAGGTGGCCGATCTGCCCCGGCGGAAAGCCCTCGCGCGCGAACCAGTTGAGGTAGTGGCCCGGCAGGTCGGCAATCAGGCGGCCCTTGTATTTGCCGAAGGGTATTTGCGTGGTGACGAGGCGTTGGAGGTCTTCGGGGTTCATGGGCGCTATTGTGCCGCCGATGCGGGGACGAACGTGGGCACCCGCTCCAGCAAATGCCCAACAAAACTGGAGAGCTTCGGCAACGGCCGCCGATCCTGTCGATACACGACATGAATCGGCCGCGGCTCGGGTGCATACGCTTGCAGCACGCGCACCAGTCGGCCGCTTGCCAGGTCGTCGGCGACGAGCACTTCGGGCTGCAGCAGCAGGCCGGCACCGGCAACCGCCGCCGCGCGCAGGCCATGGCCGTCGTTGCAGGTGAAGGCCGGGTCGTCGCGCCACGGCGTGGCGCCGGTCCAGCCGGCGAGCTGCCACGCATTGCGGTTATTCCACACCATGTGCGACAGGCAGCGATGCTGCGGCAGGTCGGCCGGCGTTTCCGGTCTGCCGTGCCGCTCAAGGTAATCCGGTGACGCGCAGATGACCATGCGATACACGCACAGCGGCTTGGCCACCAGATCGGCGTCACCCAACGGCCCGATGCGAATGGCGAGATCGAACCCTTCGTCGACGAGATCGACCATGCTGTTGCTGAGGTTCAACTCCACACGTACCTGCGGATGCGCCTGCTGGAACGTCGCCGCCAGTGGCGCGATCACGCACGCGCCGAACGTGGTGGGCGCGCTCACGCGCAGCGTGCCCGAAGGCGATGCGCGCAGCCGTTCGACAGACGTTTCCGCCCAGCGCACCTGTTCCAGCACGCGCTTGGCGTCTTCGTAGAACACGCGCCCCGCGTCGGTCAGGCTTTGGCGTCGTGTGCTGCGCTGGAGCAGGCGCGCGCCCAATTGCGTTTCCAACGCGCTCACGTATTTGCCGACCATCACTGCGGACATTTCCAGCCTTACCGCCGCCTCGGTGAAGTTGCCGCCCTCCACCACGGCGACGAAGGTTTCCATGCTCCGTAGCTTGTCCATATTCCGAACTATCGATTAGGAATACCCAAAGGTATCACGGCTTTATCACATAGTGAGTTCGGCCAAGAATGGGCGCCATTCCAACCGGATTTGTGAGGGGAGCAGAGCATGAAGATTGTCGTAATTGGCGCCAGCGGTACGCTTGGCCGCGCCGTGGTGGCGGAACTGGAGCAGGGCGGTGCGCACGAAATCATCCGCGTGGGACGTACGCAAGGCGAGCATCAGGTCGACATCACCAGCGCCGACAGCGTGGCCGCGCTGTTCGACAGGCTTGGCCGTGTGGACGCCATCGTCTCCACCGCCGGCAACCTGTTCTTCGGGCCGCTCACCAAGATGACCGCAGCGGATTTCAACGTCGGCCTGCAGGACAAGCTGCTTGGGCAGGTGCGCCTGGCGCTGGTCGGCCAGCACTATCTGAACGATGGCGGTTCGATCACGCTCACGACCGGCATCGTTGGGCAGGAGCCCATCGCCCAGGGCGCCAATGCGACGGCCGTGAACGCTGGTGTGGAAGGCTTCGTGCGGGCAGCCGCGTGCGAGTTGCCGCGCAGCCTCCGCATCAATGCCGTCAGCCCGACCGTGCTGACCGAATCCATGGGTGCCTATGGCCCGTTCTTTCCCGGCTTCGAACCGATTACGGCGGCGCGCGCGGCACTGGCCTACCGCCGCAGCGTGGAGGGCGTGCAGAGCGGGCGGGTGTATCGCGTGGGCTGAAGTTGCCCAGGTCGTGAACACGTTAAGGTTTGGGGTATCTCCCCCTTGCCCGCGTGGCGTGACTCCTTCTAGACTCGTTCATCCCCGACCCAGCGGTCGGCCAATCGCAGATTCAGGGCGGGCGCAGACCCGCTCGGCACATCTCAGGAGACGGCATGAAGGTTTCGCGCGCATCCCGCATTGCACTCGCCGCAATGGCGCTGTTGGCAGGTACGGCATTCGCCCAGGTGAAGGTCGGCATCACGGTATCTGCCACCGGTCCGGCCGCCTCGCTCGGCATTCCGGAAAAGAACACCGTGGCGCTGCTGCCCAAGGAAATCGCGGGCAAGAAGATCGAGTACATCGTGCTCGACGATGCGTCTGACACCACCACCGCCGTCAAGAACACACGCAAGCTCATCACCGAAGACAAGGTCGACCTGGTGATCGGTTCGACCGTCACGCCGAACTCGCTGGCGATGGTGGATGTGGTGGCCGAGAGCGAAACGCCGATGATCACCCTGGCCGCATCTGCGCGCATCATCGAGCCGATGGACGCCAAGCGAGCGTGGGTATTCAAGACGCCGCAAAACGATTCGCACATGGCGACCGCCATTGCCGAACACATGGTCAACCACGGCGTGAAGACCGTCGCGCTGATCGGCTTTGCCGATGCCTATGGCGATTCCTGGGCGCAGGAGTTCGACAAGGTGGCGGGGCTGCGCAAGCTGAAGGTTGTCGCCAATGAGCGCTTTGCACGGACCGATACGTCGGTGACGGGGCAGGTGCTGAAGATCATGTCGGCCAATCCGGATGCGGTGCTGATCGCAGGCTCGGGTACGCCGGCCGCGCTGCCGGAGCGGGCGCTCAAGGAGCGTGGCTACAAGGGCAAGCTGTATCAGACGCACGGCGTGGCGAACGCCGACTTCCTGCGCGTGTGCGGCAAGGACTGCGACGGTACGTTCCTGCCGGCAGGTCCGATCTTGGTTGCCGAGCAACTGCCCGACAGCAACCCGGTGAAGAAGCCGGCGCTGGCTTACAAGACGGCGTATGAGAAGGCCTACGGCGGACAGGTCTCCACGTTTGGCGGGCACATGTGGGATGCCGGTTTGTTGTTCACACATGCGATGCCCGAAGCGCTGAAGAAGGGACAACCCGGCACGCCGGCGTTCCGCAAGGGGCTGCGCGATGCGATGGAGACGACGACCAATCTGGCGATCTCGCACGGCGTGATGAACATGAATGCGAAGGATCACCTCGGGCTGGATCAGCGGGCGCGAGTGATGGTGGAGATCAAGGACGGGAAGTGGAAGCTGCAGAACTGACGACCTAGCCAACGTCGTCTTCCCACGCAAAACGCACGGTTCGCGCCGTGCGTTTTGCTTTTTGCGGCGCAACCGTAGGCGAGGCTCTGCGGAATGGGCGATGCCGTGGTCTGGGGGAACGCGGCCTGGATTTCAGTGAGATCTGCGCGTCAGTCAGCTTGAGGCCGGCAGCGCCTTCGATGTATCGCTTTCGTCTCTATGTCCCGCCCACGCCGCAGATGGCGGGCACGCTCCGCGTCTTCGTCCACTTTCGGCGCGCGCATTCGGGCAGCGAAGGTAGGGCGCCAAGCCCGTTGATGTGTTTCACGTGAAACACAAACGCTGCCAACAAGCGGTGCATGTTTCACGTGAAACACGAAAAGCGGCCGAATTTTGTCGCGATTGCCGCATGGTCGAACTGCGGGGTAGCTGCGCGACTTATAATTCCGCTTCTTCAAATTTTCGATGCCTCCATGCGAGGAGGAAGCCATGCTGTATCCAATTGAATTCGATGTGATCGTGGTGGGCGGCGGACACGCCGGCACCGAGGCCGCCTTGGCGGCGGCGCGCATGGGTTGCCAGACCCTGCTGCTGACGCACAACATCGAGACACTGGGGCAGATGAGCTGCAACCCGTCCATCGGGGGCATTGGTAAGGGCCATCTGGTCAAGGAAGTCGATGCTCTAGGCGGGGCCATGGCCATCGCGACGGACGAGGGCGGTATCCAATTCCGTATCCTCAATTCCAGCAAAGGGCCGGCGGTGCGTGCGACTCGCGCCCAGGCGGACCGCGTGCTGTACAAGGCTGCCATCCGTCATCGCCTGGAAAACCAGCCCAACCTGATGCTGTTCCAGCAGGCCGTGGAAGACCTGCTGGTGGAAGGTGACCGCGTAGTCGGGGCCGTGACGCAGGTTGGCGTGCAATTCCGGGCGCGTGCCGTGGTGCTGACGGCGGGGACGTTCCTCGACGGCAAGATCCACGTCGGGCTGAACAACTACACCGGCGGCCGCGCGGGCGACCCGGCTGCGGTGTCGCTGTCGGCGCGGTTGAAGGAATTGAAGCTGCCGCAAGGACGGCTTAAGACCGGAACGCCGCCGCGCATTGACGGCCGTTCCATCGATTTTTCTGTGCTGGAAGAGCAGCCGGGTGATCTCGATCCGGTGCCGGTGTTCTCGTTCATGGGCCGCGCGGACATGCACCCGCACCAAGTGCCGTGCTGGGTGACGCACACCAATGAGCGCACGCACGACATCATCCGCGCCGGGTTGGATCGCTCCCCGATGTACACGGGCGTGATCGAAGGGGTGGGGCCGCGCTATTGCCCGAGCATCGAAGACAAGATCCACCGCTTCGCCAGCAAGGATAGCCACCAGATCTTCTTGGAGCCGGAAGGCCTGACGACGAACGAGTTTTACCCGAACGGCGTGTCGACCAGCCTGCCGTTTGATGTGCAGCTTGACCTGATCCATTCGATGCGCGGGCTGGAGAACGCTCACATCCTGCGCCCCGGTTACGCCATCGAGTACGACTACTTCGACCCGCGGGGGCTGAAGGCATCGCTGGAATCGAAGGCGATTTCCGGCTTGTTTTTTGCGGGCCAGATCAACGGCACGACCGGTTACGAAGAGGCGGCGGCGCAGGGTCTGCTGGCTGGTATCAACGCCGGTTTGCAAGTGCAGGGCAAGGACGCCTGGACGCCGCGCCGCGATCAGGCCTATCTTGGCGTGCTCGTTGACGACCTCATCACCCGGGGCGTGACCGAGCCGTATCGCATGTTCACCAGCCGTGCGGAGTTCCGCCTGAGCCTGCGCGAAGATAACGCTGACATGCGCCTGACTGAAGTCGGTCGCACGTTGGGCGTGGTCGACGACGCCCGCTGGGATGCCTTCAACCGCAAGCGCGACGCTGTTTCACGTGAAACAGAACGCCTCAAGTCGACTTGGGTGAACCCGGCCACGCTGCCGTTGGAAGACGCTGAGCCGGTCCTCGGGAAGGGCATTGAGCGCGAGTACGCGTTGGCCGACTTGCTACGCCGCCCGAACGTGACCTACGAAACGCTCATGGGCATGCAGGGCGGTAAGTACGCGCTCGAAGCGCCGTTGGCGGAAGATCCGTTGCTGGCCGAGCAGATTCGCGAGCAGGTCGAAATCGGCATCAAATACCACGGCTACATCGCCCGCCAAGCCGATGAAGTGGAGCGTTTGGGCGCAAACGAAAACACCCGTCTGCCAGCGGATTTCGACTATTCGCAAGTGCGCGGACTGTCGATCGAGGTGCAACAGAAGCTGGCCAAGCACAAGCCCGAGACCATCGGACAGGCTTCCCGTATCTCCGGCGTCACGCCGGCCGCTGTGTCGCTGCTGCTCGTGCATTTGAAGAAGGGCGTGTTGCGCGGCCAAGTGGGCCCGCGCGCTGATTCCCAAGGCGAGGCGGCTTGATGGCGGATGCATTGACTGACGCCCGAGCAGAACTGGAAGCCGGCGCTCGCGCGCTCGGCTTGTCCCTGGACGGCGCGCAGCTGGATCGCCTGCTCGCTTACCAAGGGCTGCTCGCCAAATGGAACCGCGTCTATAACCTGACCGCCATTCGTGACGCCGGCGACATGCTGACGCATCACTTGCTGGATTCGCTCTCGGCCGTGTCGCGCATTGCTGAGTTGGCTCGGCGTGCTCAACCTGGCGCACCGCGCGTGCTGGACGTCGGTTCGGGCGGTGGCCTGCCCGGTATTCCCCTGGCCATCGCTTTTCCAGATGTGAGCGTCACGATGGTCGACATCGTGCAAAAAAAGACGGCATTCCTGACGCAGTGCCGTGCAGAGCTTGGCCTGACCAATGCCCAATCGCATTGGGGCCACGTGGAAAAGCTGGCCGATGCCACCGGCTACGGCGTCATCACCTCGCGCGCGTTTGCCGAGCTGGTGGATTTCGTGAATCTGGCCGGCCATCTGCTGGCGCCGGGCGGCCGCATGGTCGCCATGAAGGGCGTACGCCCGGATGCCGAAATCGAGCGCCTGCCCGCCGGCTGGACCGTCGAAGCCATCGAACGCCTGACCGTGCCGGGGCTGCCGGCCGAGCGTCACCTGGTCATCCTTGCGCCGTCGGCGTGAGCGAACGTTGTAGCGAGCCATTCACCGCAGAGGAGTCATGTCGAATATTTTCGTGATCGCCAACCAGAAGGGCGGGGTCGGCAAGACCACCACCACGGTGAATCTCGCGGCCGGGCTGGCCGCGCAAGGGCAGCGCGTGCTGCTGGTCGACCTCGACCCGCAGGGCAACGCCTCGATGGGCTCGGGCATCGATAAGCACACGCTCGAATTCAGCGTCTACCAGGTCCTGGTCGGGCTGGCGACGATTCCGCAGGCGCGCCAGCGCTCGGAGGCTGGGCGCTACGACGTGCTGCCCGCCAACCGCGACCTGGCCGGCGCCGAAGTCGAACTGGTCGATCTCGAGCATCGCGAAAACCGCCTCAAGCTTGCGCTCGCCGAGGTAGAAGCCGACTACGACTTTGTCCTCATCGATTGCCCGCCGTCGCTCTCGCTGCTCACGCTCAACGGCCTGTGTGCCGCGCATGGCGTGGTTGTGCCGATGCAGTGCGAGTACTTTGCGCTCGAAGGCCTGTCAGATCTCGTCAACACCATCAAGCAGGTGCACGCCAACCTGAATCGCGATCTCAAGGTGATCGGCCTGTTGCGCGTGATGTTCGACCCGCGCGTGACGCTTCAGCAGCAGGTATCGGCGCAGCTCGAATCGCATTTCGGCGACAAGGTGTTCAAGACAGTCATTCCGCGCAACGTGCGTCTGGCCGAAGCGCCGTCGTACGGCATGCCGGGCGTGGCATTTGACGTGGCATCGAAAGGTGCGAAGGCCTATCTGGATTTCGGCGCCGAGATGATCGCGCGCGTGCGGCAGATGGCCGACACGCCGGCCTGAGCAGCACGAGGAACAACATGAGCACGATGAAGAAAAAGGGACTGGGCCGAGGCCTCGAAGCGCTGCTCGGCAGTCCGGCCGAGATTGTCGAAGCCGCCAAGCAAGAGGGCGCGCCGACGGTGCTGAAGCTCGAACAGATGCAGCCCGGCAAATATCAGCCGCGCACGCGCATGGACGAAGGCGCGCTGCAGGAGCTTGCCGCGAGCATCCGCGCCCAAGGCCTGATGCAGCCGATTCTGGTGCGCAAGGTCGAGTCCGACGGTGCCAAGCCGAAGTACGAAATCATTGCGGGTGAACGCCGCTTCCGCGCATCACGCCTTGCCGGCCTGACCGAAGTGCCCGTCCTCGTGAAGGACGTGCCGGATGAATCGGCCGCCGCCATGGCGCTGATCGAAAACATCCAGCGCGAAGACCTCAATCCGCTGGAAGAGGCGCAGGGCATCGCGCGCCTGGTGCGTGAATTCCAGTTCACACATGAGCAGGCGGCGGAATCGGTGGGGCGTTCGCGCAGCGCGGTGTCCAACCTGCTGCGTCTGCTCAATCTCGCCCAGCCTGTGCAGACCATGCTGATGGCCGGCGACCTGGATATGGGTCACGCCCGTGCGCTGCTCGCTGTCGATGGTGCCACGCAAATCACCTTGGCCAATCAGATCGTCAACAAGCGCCTGTCGGTCCGCGAGACGGAAAAACTCGTGGCACTGACGCTCAAGCCATTCGAGCTGAAGTCACTCAAGCAGAAGGGCGGGCATCAGGGTGGCCGTGATGTTGCGCGTCTGGAAGAAGAACTTGCAGACGAACTCGGCTTGGGGGTGCAGATCAAGCTGGCGGCAAAGGGCCGTGGCCAGCTGACCGTGCAATTCAGCAGTCTCGATGAGTTCGATGGCTTGTTGGCGCGTCTGCGTCCTGACGGCGACGAAGAAGCTGCCTGAGTTCCGTCTGCGACAGTTTGACGCACAGGCTGTCACCAGCGTCTTTGCGCCATTTGGGGGCGGTCAGTTGGCACGGAATTGGTGCGATTACCTCCCGCGTCATCGACGCGGAGCGTTGCCAACACCATCATGAAATCAACGGGGTGCCGCTCCATCAGGCGGATTCGGTACCCCGGCAGCAGCAACGCATTGCGCACGCGGAATGGAACGCAGCCGCACAGAGTGCTGTCGAAGGCGCCCGCACGAGCGTTCGCTTGCGCGTTGACTGGTGAACGCCATGTCCCGTAAAATCGTGCGGTTTTAAATCCGCCTGACCCAAAGCGGTGCGGCATGATGAAAGCACATTCTTCCATGCAGCCAGCCGACCGGCAACGGCCCGATTCTTACGCTTCGTTGAACGCCGCCCGACCTCAGTCGGTGCAGGATCCGAAGCACGATGGTTGGGACGATGAGGAGAAGGCGGAGCCGCCGGTGCATGTGCTTTCACATGACGAAGCGGTCGCCCTGTTCGGCGAGCAGGCTCTGCAGGCCTCGCGCATCACGCCTTTTTCCATCGTGCTCGGCCAGGTGGCCATCACACTGTTGTGTGCGCTCGGTTGGTATGTCGGCAGTTGGTTCGCGGGCACGGGCGCTGCGTCAGCGGGCGAGGCCGCGCTTTCTGCTCTGCTGGGCGGTGGCGTGTGCGTGGTGCCTTCGGCATGGTTCGCGATGCGGCTGTCGACGGCCAAGGGGTTCGATTCCATCGCCCGTCTGGTGGTGGGCGAAGCGATCAAGGTGCTCGGCACGGTCGCGCTGCTGGTGATCGTGGTGGTTGTCTTCAAGGGCCTGCATTGGCCGCCCTTGCTGATCACCCTGATCCTGGCGCTCAAGATGTATTGGGTCGGTCTCGCGCTGCGATAGCGCGTTGAGTCGGCTCCAGCCCACCGCGACATGGCGGGCACACTGGACGTGTTGGCACGTGGCAGGAACCTGTGAGGCAGGAGAAGCCCCCGGTTCATTGCGCTGACACTCCGAAAGAATAAGGTGGCGCGTTCCAGCCGCGTGCAGTCCGCGATCCCCAGGGGAAACCTGGCTGAATCGGGCGCGAGTCGGAATGGGTCACGAAGAATGTTTCGCAATATTGGACTGAATCATCATGGCAACTGAAGTCGCAGAAGCCGCCGGCCACGCCGCCGAGCACGCTCTCACGCCTTCCGCGTATATCGCGGAGCATTTGCAGAATTTCAATAGCATCGGCGGCAAGCAGGCCTCCGTTGTCGACTTCTCCGTCATCAACTGGGACACGATGTTCTGGTCCGTGTTGATGGGTCTGATCGGCATCATCTTCCTGGGCATTGCCGCGCGTCGCGTCACCTCCGGCGTTCCGGGCCGCTTCCAGGCCTTCGTTGAACTCGTCGTCGAGATGGTCGATGACCAGGCCAAGGGCATCATCCACGGCGATCGTTCCTGGATTGCTCCGCTGGCGCTGATGGTCTTCGTGTGGGTCACGCTGATGAACGCGGTCGACTTGATCCCGGTGGACTGGGTCACGGGCGTCAACCACCTCCTCGGTACGTTTGGCGTGCACGTGCCGCACCACCGCGCAGTGGCCACGGCTGACCTGAACGGCACGTTCGGCATGTCGTTCGCTGTCCTGATCCTGATGATCTACTACAGCTTCAAGATCAAGGGCGCTGGCGGCTTCGCGCACGAGCTGCTGTCGGCACCGTTCGGCGCCAAGTGGTACCTCGCGCCGTTCAACCTGATCCTCAACATCATCGAATTCCTCGCCAAGGCTGTGTCGCTGGGCATGCGGTTGTTCGGCAACATGTACGCGGGCGAGCTGGTGTTCCTGCTGATCGCGCTGCTTGGCTCGGTCTGGACGTTCGGTGCCGACGCGTCGGCGCTGGGTTTCGTGGGTCACGTGGTGGCTGGCGCAGTGTGGGCGATCTTCCACATCCTGATCGTGCTGCTGCAAGCCTTCATCTTCATGATGCTGACGCTGGTGTATATCGGCCAGGCACATGAACACCACTAAGTAGTTGCGGTTCAGGTTCTCCGGTTCCGTTTGATTTTTCCAAGTTCTCAAGTTCTTAGTCTTTCACGTAAAAGGGAGTCATCATGCAAGCATTTCTCGCCAACATCCAAGGTCTGACCGCCATCGGTATCGGCATCATCATTGGCCTGGGTGCTATCGGCGCCTGCCTGGGCATCGCACTGATGGGCGGCAAGTACATCGAAGCCTGCGCACGTCAGCCTGAGCTGATGAACCCGCTGCAAACCAAGATGTTCCTGCTGGCTGGCCTGATCGACGCGGCATTCCTGATCGGCGTTGGTGTGGCCATGCTGTTCGCGTTCGCCAACCCGCTGCTGTCGGTCATCAAGTAATTCTTTTCGGTCTGCATGATGCCGGAGGCGGCCTGGGTGAACGCAGCGCGTGACCCTCGCCGCTTCGTGCATTGATCCGTAGTCTCAATACCGAAAGGAACACACCATGAACCTGAACGCCACACTCGTCGCGCAGATGGTCGTGTTCTTCATCCTGTGGTGGGTTGTTGCCAAATTCATTTGGCCGCCCCTGGTGAAGGCGCTCGACGAACGCGCGAAGAAAATCGCCGATGGCCTGGCCGCTGCCGATAAGGGCAAGGCCGAGCTGGAGCTGGCCAACAAGCGGGTCGACCAGGCACTGACCGAAGCGCGCAATGAAGGCGCGCAACGCATCGCGGACGCTGAAAAGCGCGCCCAGATGAGCGCCGATGAGATCAAGCAAAACGCCCAGGCCGAAGCCGCGCGCATCATCGCGCAAGCCAAGGCAGAAGCCGAGCAGCAAACCGTGCGCGCGCGTGAATCGCTGCGTGACCAGGTTGCTGTGCTGGCCGTCAAGGGTGCCGAGCAGATCCTCAAGCGTGAAGTCAATGCGCAGGTCCACGCCGATCTGCTCAATCAACTCAAGGCTGAGCTGTAATCATGGCAGAACTCGCAACCGTTGCCCGTCCGTACGCAGAGGCGCTGTTCCGCGTGGCGAAGGCCGGCAATCTGGGTGCATGGTCTGAGCTCGTGTCGGAAATGGGGCAAATTGCCGCCGTGCCCGACATGAAGGCAGTCGCCGATGATCCGAAGCTCTCCAAAGCCGATGTGGCGGGGATCTTCCTGTCGGCGCTGAAATCTCCGGTATCGCATGAAGCAAAGGAACTGGTTGGCCTGCTGGTGGCCAACAAGCGCCTGTCGTTGCTGCCGGAAATTGCCGCGCAATTCCATGTGCTGCGGAATGCCAGCGAAGGCGCCGCCGACGTCGAGATCACCAGTGCGTTCCCGCTTGAGGGCGCGCCCCTGACCGAACTGGTCGCCACGCTCGAACGCAAGTTCGGCAAGAAGCTGCAGGCTCACGTGAGCGTCGATCCTTCGTTGATCGGCGGCGTGCGTGTGCAGATTGGCGACGAAGTGCTCGACACCTCGGTGCGCGCGCGCCTGACGCAGATGCAGTCTGCGCTGACCGCCGCGTAATGCTGTTTTGCGAGGCGCCGATGCCATCGACGATATCGCGCCCGCAGACAGATTGAAGAATTAGGAGCATTCGATGCAACTGAACCCCTCCGAGATCAGCGACCTGATCAAGACCCGTATCGAGGGCTTGAAGGCTGGCGCTGACGCAAAGAACACCGGCACGGTCATCTCCGTGACGGACGGTATCTGCCGCATTCATGGCCTGTCGGGCGTGATGCAAGGCGAAATGCTGGAATTCCCGGGCAACACGTTCGGCCTCGCGCTGAACCTCGAGCGCGACTCCGTCGGCGCTGTGGTGCTGGGTGAGTACGAGCACATTTCCGAAGGCGACGAAGTCAAGTGCACGGGCCGCATTCTGGAAGTTCCGGTTGGCCCGGAACTGCTGGGCCGCGTGGTCAACGCACTGGGCCAGCCGATCGACGGTAAGGGCCCGATCAACGCCAAGAAGACGGACGTGATCGAAAAGGTCGCCCCGGGCGTGATCGCACGTCAATCGGTGAGCCAGCCGGTGCAGACCGGCCTGAAGTCGATCGACGCAATGGTGCCGATCGGCCGTGGCCAGCGTGAGCTGATCATTGGCGACCGCCAGACCGGCAAGACCGCCGTGGCCGTCGACGCCATCATCAACCAGAAGGGCAAGGGCATCTTCTGCGTGTACGTGGCAATCGGCCAGAAGGCTTCGACGATCGCCAACGTGGTGCGCAAGCTCGAAGAGCACGGCGCGCTGGAATACACGATCGTGGTGGCGGCTGCCGCTTCGGACTCGGCTGCCATGCAGTACCTGTCGGCCTATGCCGGCTGCACGATGGGCGAATACTTCCGCGACCGCGGCGAAGATGCCCTGATCGTGTATGACGATCTGACCAAGCAAGCTTGGGCGTACCGTCAGGTTTCGCTGCTGCTGCGCCGTCCGCCTGGCCGTGAAGCTTACCCCGGCGACGTGTTCTACCTGCACTCGCGCCTGCTGGAGCGTGCTGCACGTGTGAACGCCGAGCACATCGAGAAGATCACCAACGGTGAAGTCAAGGGCAAGACCGGTTCGCTGACGGCACTCCCTGTGATCGAAACGCAGGCCGGCGACGTGTCCGCGTTCGTTCCGACCAACGTGATCTCGATCACCGACGGTCAGATCTTCCTGGAAACCGACCTGTTCAACGCAGGTGTGCGTCCCGCAATCAACGCCGGTATTTCGGTGTCGCGTGTGGGCGGTGCTGCTCAGACCAAGGTCATCAAGAAGCTGTCCGGCGGTATCCGTACCGACTTGGCTCAGTATCGTGAACTGGCTGCGTTCGCGCAGTTCGCTTCCGACCTGGACGAAGCGACCCGCAAGCAGCTCGAGCGCGGCCGCCGCGTGACCGAACTGCTCAAGCAGCCGCAATACCAGCCGCTGCAAGTGTGGCAGCTGGCCGCGTCGCTGTACGCAGCCAACAACGGCTTCCTCGACAACGTGGACGTGAAGGACATCCTGGCTTTCGAAAAGGGCCTGCACGACACGCTGAAGACGAAGTACGCCGATCTCATCAACCGCATCGAAGATACGAAGGATCTTTCGAAGGACGATGAGGCCGCCCTGCGTGCCGCGATCGAGGATTTCAAGAAGTCCGCCGCGTTCTAACCGCGTCATTCCCGAAACTGGTCGCGCGTAGCCTGCGTGACCAGGTTTGAACGGAGAGGAAGAAATGGCCGGAACAAAAGAAATCCGCACCAAGATCAAGAGCGTCCAAAACACGCGCAAGATCACCAAGGCGATGGAAATGGTCGCCGCATCCAAGATGCGCAAGGCGCAGGAACGGATGCGTGCTGCCCGCCCGTACGCCGAGAAGATCCGCAACGTGGCTGCGCACATGGCACTGGCCAATCCGGAGTACAAGCACCCGTTCATGGTTGCGCGCGACATCAAGCGTGCCGGCCTGATCGTGGTGACGACGGACAAGGGCCTGTGTGGTGGCTTGAACACCAACGTGCTGCGTGCCGTCACCACCCAACTGCGCGATCTGCAGAACAAGGGCGTTGAGACGCAAACCACCGCCATCGGTACCAAGGGCATGCAGTTCCTGGGCCGCGTCGGTGCGAAGGTGGTCTCGAACGTCGTGCATCTGGGCGACACGCCGCATCTGGAAAAGCTGATCGGCGCAATCAAGGTGCAACTGGACGCGTTCAACGCTGGGCAGATCGATGCCGTGTACCTCGCGTACACCCGCTTCATCAACACGATGAAGCAGGAGCCGGTGGTCGAGCAGCTGCTGCCGCTGACCGCCGACAAGCTCGCGCAGACCGACGCCGAGAAGCAGGCCTACTCGTGGGATTACATCTACGAGCCGGACGCACAGACGGTGGTCGACGAGCTGCTGATCCGCTACGTCGAGGCGCTGGTGTACCAGGCGGTGGCCGAGAACATGGCGTCCGAGCAATCGGCCCGGATGGTGGCGATGAAGGCGGCTTCGGACAACGCAAAGAACGTGATCGGCGAACTGCAACTGGTCTACAACAAGACCCGTCAGGCAGCGATCACGAAGGAACTGTCCGAGATCGTCAGCGGCGCAGCGGCAGTCTGATAGCCACGGCAAAGAATCAAGTTATTGGAGATACAAATGAGTATCGCAAACGGAAATATCGTGCAGTGCATCGGCGCCGTGGTGGACATTCAGTTCCCGCGCGACGCGATGCCGAAGGTCTACGACGCGCTGGTGCTGGATGACAGCAACGACGCTTCGTTCGCCGAGAAGGGCCTGACCTTCGAAGTGCAACAACAGCTGGGCGACGGCGTGGTGCGTACCATTGCGCTGGGTTCGTCCGACGGTCTGCGTCGCGGCATGCGCGTGGCGACCACCGGCGCGCCGATCTCGGTGCCGGTTGGTCACGGCACGCTGGGCCGCATCATGGACGTGCTGGGTCGCCCGATTGACGAAGCCGGCCCGATCGCCTGCGACGAAAAGCGCGCGATTCACCAGAAGGCTCCGAAGTTCGACGAACTGTCGCCGTCGGTGGACCTGCTGGAAACCGGCATCAAGGTGATCGACCTGGTCTGCCCGTTCGCCAAGGGCGGTAAGGTGGGTCTGTTCGGTGGCGCCGGCGTCGGCAAGACCGTGAACATGATGGAGCTGATCAACAACATCGCCAAGCAGCACTCGGGCTTGTCGGTGTTTGCTGGCGTGGGCGAGCGTACCCGTGAGGGCAACGACTTCTACCACGAAATGAAGGACTCCAACGTGCTCGACAAGGTGGCCATGGTGTTCGGCCAGATGAACGAGCCGCCGGGCAACCGTCTGCGCGTGGCGCTGACCGGCCTGACGATGGCCGAGCGCTTCCGCGATGAAGGCCGTGACATCCTGTTCTTCGTCGACAACATCTACCGCTACACGCTGGCCGGTACCGAAGTGTCGGCACTGCTGGGCCGTATGCCTTCCGCCGTGGGCTATCAGCCGACGCTGGCTGAAGAAATGGGCAAGCTGCAGGAACGTATTACGTCGACCAAGACTGGCTCGATCACGTCGATCCAGGCCGTGTACGTGCCTGCCGATGACTTGACCGACCCGTCGCCGGCAACGACCTTCCTGCACCTGGACTCGACCGTCGTGCTGTCGCGTGACATCGCTGCACTGGGTATCTACCCCGCAGTGGATCCGCTCGACTCGACTTCGCGCCAGCTCGACCCGCAAGTGGTCGGCCAGGAGCACTACGAAGTCGCCGACCGCGTGAAGAAGACGCTGCAGCGCTACAAGGAACTGCGCGACATCATCGCGATTCTGGGCATGGACGAACTGTCGCCGGAAGACAAGCTGGCCGTGGGCCGTGCTCGTAAGATCCAGCGTTTCCTGTCGCAGCCGTTCCACGTTGCAGAAGTGTTCACGGGCTCGCCGGGCAAGTACGTGCCGCTGAAGGAAACCATCCGCGGCTTCAAGATGCTGGTGGACGGCGAGTGCGATCACCTGCCGGAACAGGCGTTCTACATGGTCGGCTCGATCGACGAAGCCTTCGAGAAGGCCAAGAAGCTCCAGTAAGAGCAACGTCTGGCACCGCGCGTAAGCCGGGGCCAGTACTGGCTTACTGAAGCCCATTCAGGAAGCCGCTTTTCTGAGCAAAGGAATCGAGATGGCAACCATTCATGTAGACGTCGTCAGCGCTGAGCACGAGATCTTCTCCGGCAATGCCAAGTTTGTGGCACTGCCCGGCGAAGCCGGCGAGCTGGGCATTCTGCCTGGTCACACGCCGCTGATCACGCGCATCAAGCCGGGCGCCGTGCGCATCGAGAAGGAAGACGGCGGCGAAGAGTTCGTGTTCGTTGCTGGTGGCATTCTCGAAGTGCAGCCGAAGAAGGTGACCGTGCTGGCCGATACCGCAATCCGCGGTCACGACCTGGACGAAGCCAAGGCGAACGAAGCCAAGCGTGCGGCCGAAGAGGCGCTGCAGAATCAAAGCAGTGACCTGGATCTGGCCCGTGCGCAAAGTGAACTGGCCGTGGCCGCTGCGCAGCTTGCAGCGATCGCCCGCCTGCGTCGCAAGCGCTAAGGCAAGTGTGTACCGGCCGGTGTCATCGGTCGGCGCAGACGAAAAAGCAGCCCCGAAGGGCTGCTTTTTTTTTGCCTGCGAACTGGCGTGTCACCTGCGCTCAGCGGTGCTCGCCTTCGCGCTTTTCATCACCGCGATTGCCTTGCGGATGCGGTTGGGCTTCATGGTGTTCCTGCCGAGGCGGTTGAGCCTGCGGCGGACGGGCTTCGGGCGGACGCGGTTGGGCCTGCGGTTGCGGCTGACGCATCTCAACATGCGGTTGCGGTGCGGGGCGCGGGGCTTCCATGTGCGGTTCCGGCCGGCGCTGTTCAGGCTCCGGGCGTGTGCGCATCTGCGGCGGCTCGTTGTGCGGACGCTCCTGCATGGCCGGGGCAGGATTGCCATTGAAGCGATTCGGCTCCTGGCCACCGCGCTGTGGTTGCGGTTGAAGATGCGGCGCTTGAGGGCCGGTCTGCGGCAGTTGCGGACGCGGCTCGAAGGCGCGGCGCTCGTCGCGCGGTGTGCCGGGTGCGCCGTCGCGCTGCGGCGGACGTGTCGTCATGCCGGCCGGGCCTTGCGGCGCAGGCGCAGCCTGCGGTTGCCCCGGCCGCTCTTGCGGCGTGGCGGCACCCGGCAAGGGACGTGGGCGGTTGATCGAGTCCGGGGCCATGAGGGCCCGCGGCGCCGGTCCCGGCTGGGCGCCATGCGGCATCGGCGTGCTCTGCGGGTTCGGGGAGCCCATCAATCCTTGCGGACCATTCGGACCGCGTTGTTCCGCCGGTCGGCCGGGCTCGGCGTGTGCAGACCCGTTCGGTGCGGCGCGACTCAACCGTAGACCCGCTGCCTGCGCAGCCGCTGGCGCGGTCGGCATCTCCAAATTGGCGTGACCCCGCACCGGCGCAACGCGGGTGCCCGCGTTGCCACCTGTCCACGCAGGGCCAGCGCCCGGGAGCGCTCCGCCTTGAGAGCGGAAGCGTTCTGCCAACGCATCGTGTCCGCCTGCCGGCGTGGCGGGAGCGTGCACTGCAATCGCCTGACGTGTGAACGCCTGCGGCGGCGGCAACTGATGCGGCCCGCCATTGGCCGCCGCGCCTACCAGGCTGGCACGCACGGGTGCCAGCGCCGGCGTCGACACAAACTGTGCGTGCGCCATCTGCGCGCGCAGCTGTTCAGGCCGCAGATGCGTCATGGCGGGGCCGACCGGTTGGCCGTTCACGAACGTCTTGGCCGGCACTGCCGTCAGGGCGGCGGGGTTGTTTGCGTTGACATATGTGACCCGGTTCACGTTTCGAACGTTGGTCACGTTGGTGGTGTTGTTGATGATGGTCTTGTTGACCGTGACATTGTTCACCACCACGGTGCGGTTGATGTTCGTCACGTACGTCGGGCTGGCCGCATACACGGGGCGATATGCCTCGCCCGGCGCAAGCGGGAACCACGCCACACCCGGCGAGCCGATCGAGATGTGGATCCCCCAACTCACCCCGCCTCCGCCACCGCCGCCCACGAAACCGACGAGTGCCGGCGCATAGACCGGACGCGGCACCACCGGCCCGGGCACCCAGCACCAGGTGGAGCCGACATACGCCCAACGGCCATAGTGGAAAGGTGCGAAGCCCCACGGCGCGTCATCGACCCACGTCCAGCCCCAGGGCGCCACCCACGCCCAATGGCCCGTGCGATACGGGGCCCAGCCGACCGGCACCGCGCGCGGCACCCACACGGCGCCATAGCCGTCTTCTTCACGCCATGTGCCGTTGTCGTCGAGGGCTTCATAGCCGGTCATTTCACGACCGACGTAGCGGGCAGACACAGATGCGTCTTCGCGGGCATCGCGCGATTCCGCCCAGCGGTCGAAGGCGTCGCGCCCGGGGTTGTCGGTGCCGCCGGCCTCGGCGAGGTCGGTGCCGCCAAAGCGGATTTGCTGGCCCGCGCCCAGCGGAGTAGAGCGGTCATCGCCGTAGGCCGTGCCCTGACCGTGCCAGACGGTGACGGTCGTGCTGGAGCCATCGGGTGCGACGTCGAGACGGTATTCGCCCGGTGCTTGCGGCGTGAACGCGAGGTTGGGCGTATCGATCTCGATGGTCTGGTCGGCGGGCAGCGAACGCACGCGAACCGACAGGGCGCCTTGGGTGAGCTTTACCTGTGTGTTGCGGTCGTCCAGGTCGACGAGCGTGGCGCCGGTGTTTTGCCCGAGCCGCAGCGCCGTGGACCCGACGTGCAGCTCGCTGTGGCTGCCCTGGTCCGACCACAGGCGGTCGCCCGTGGTGAGCGGGCGGTTGAGCGAGGCGCCGGCCCAGTCATCGGAGCCGGCGGGTGCGAAGCTCACCGTGCCTGAAAAGTCCGACAGGCGCGCCACCCGCGAAGCCGGATCGGCGGCCATTGCAGCCTGCGCACCGCAGACAAGCAATACGGCGGCAACACCCACCGCGCGCAGCACATGCGGCAGCCGGACACCGGAGAGAGGAGAACGACGGGAAGCATTGGACATGGTGAGCCCTCGTTTTTATGGCGGCCTGTGCCGCGTGGATGTCTCCATTTAACGCGGCAGGCGTCGAGGGGCCGACTTGGCTTTGTAAGAGCGTGTTTCGGCTGCGCAGACAGCCGACGGATGCATCGGCTACATCGAGGGCATTCGGGAGAGGGAGGAAGCGGGTGGGCAGGCGCGCGAATTGCGCGCACAAAAAAAAAAGCGCGCGGGCCGGGGAGCACCGCGCGGACGGGAAATCCCTTCGAGGGGTCAATTCGAAAGGAGGGGGTAACCTTGCACCGTGGACTGTGTCGTCGCCATCGTGTCGGAGGAATGACCGTCCGGGGCCCGATATGGCGCACAACAATTGGACACAAACACTGAGGTGCGAAGGCATTGTGGGTGACGGGGTGGCCCTGAGGCGTAACAAAGTGTGTCGGATTGCAATCGAATGCAAGCGCTGTAAAAGTCGCTTGGTGTGCATGCAAAAGCGCCTGGAGGGCCTGCTCAGGGAACGCCTGCTGCACCCGCACAGTCCCAGCACTTTGCCGCTTAGGCAGACGGGGCTTGGCGAAAGGCGAACCAGTGGGGTGTGTCCGAGTCTGGGGTGTCGGTTTCATAGGAGGGAGGCATGCACAGGCATGCGATGCACCATGTGTTGCAGAAGTCGGTGGGCGCGGGCGTTTTTGTTACCTTGATGGGGGCACTAGGCGCGGCTGCGGGCGCACAGGCTGGCCCCGAAGCGGCCTCAGCTCCGCCTGCAACGCCGTCGAGTGCGCCGCCCGCCTCCGCACCTGTTGCTTCTGCGCCAACCGTTCCTCTTGCAAAAACGAAAGAGCAGTCCGAGCGTCTGGCCGGCAGTTTCTGGCAGGGCGCGGTGGGAAAGGGCGCCGACAGCCCCGGCTGGAACGTGTGGTTGAACGTGTACGACCCCCCACCCAAAGCGCAGGACAAAGACAAGGATCCGGTGGCCGACACACTAACCGGCGAAGCCTACGATGACCGCCCCCAGGGCCGCGCCTTCTGGACCATCGAAGGCCGTAATGCGCCCGAGCACCGCTTCGTGTGGCGCGAACGTGCAGAAGCGCTCGATGCGGCCGGCCAATCCGTCGTGCGCGAGGGCGGCACGCTCTCCGGTGCGTTTTCGGCCGACGGCGCCACCGCTACTGGCACCTGGAGCGACGGTGGCCGCAGCCAGCCCTTCACGCTGAAGCGCGTGGCGCGCTATCAGGAGGCTACGGGCACCTCCGGCCAGGCCAAGCTGACCGAGCGCTACCCGGTGACGGGCGATGCCGCCATCGATGCGCTGATCCAATCACTGCGCGTGCGCAAGTGCGACCAATACGACACCGAATGCGTCATCCGCATCAGCGCCGTCGGCCTCGGCGACACCGTCAGCGTCTTGCGCATGGTGTGGGCCTACAGCGGCGGCGCGCATGGCAACTACAGCTTCACAGCCGGCAACTGGCGCCGCGGTGCGCAGGGCTTTCAGCCAATTGCCTTGGCCGATGTGCTGAACCCCACATCCACGTGCCTGCAGAACCTCAATACGCAGATCGTCGATGCGCTCAAGCGCGAAGGGGCGCCCGAGGCGCCGCGCGGTGCGCTCAAGGAGCGGGACCTGCGTAACGCGGCGTTTCCGTTTACGCTGCAAGGAGACCGCATCGTCGTGCACTACGGGCCGTATGAGGTCGGCCCGTATTCGTCGGGCGCCTTCCGAGCCGCCGTGCGCTTCGATGACCTGGGCGCCGCATGCAAGCGGCCCACAACCTGATTGCCTCTGCATCGCCAACCATGTCCGCCAATCCTTCCTACGCCGACGAGCAAGACACCATGCGCCGGCTGCTGTCCGGCAAGACCATCGCCGTGGTCGGCCTGTCGCCACGCCCCACGCGGCCTAGCTACGACGTGGCGCGCTATCTGCAGCAGGCCGGCTATCGCATCGTGCCCGTCAACCCCCAGCACGCGGGCGAAGACGTGCTCGGTGAGCCCTGCTACGCCTCGCTCACCGAAGCAGCGACAACCCTTGCCGCCGCCGGCCAGCGCATCGATCTGGTCGATATTTTCCGTCGCTCGGAACAAGTCCTGCCTGTCGTGCTGGAAGCCGTGACCCTGGGCGTGGGCGGCATCTGGGTGCAGCTTGGGATCGTGAATGACGAGGCAATGGCCGTCGCGCGCAACGCAGGCATTCCGGCCGTGCAAGACCGCTGCACGAAGATCGAGCACTGGCGACTCGGTATCGCCGAGCAAAAATAAGCGCTGGCCCCCCCGGCCTTTTGACCGATGCGGCGGCGCACCGGACTGACGCTTCCCTGCCGCTCGTGTGGGTTGGGGCCGGGCCCATCTGAAGGTCCATGCCGACCCGGCGCGCTACACTCTGGCGGTCATCGCATCCTGCTTACATCATGGCCGTCGATCCGCAAATCCTGCAGTTCTATCAACGCCTTGCCGAACAGTTTGGCGCCTTGCCTCCGCCTGAAGACGCCGCCGCGCAACGCGCGCGCTTCGAGGCGATTGCTGCGGTATCCGACCGCCCCGATCCTGATGGCGTTGACGTTTCGGACCTCAGCCTGCCGCTTGCGGGGCGCACGCTCGACGCCATCGTCTTTCGTCCAAAAGGCGTGACAACGCCCCGCCTGCTGGTGTGGTTCCACGGTGGTGGCTGGGTGGTTGGCGCGCCGCGCACAACGCATCGCATGCTGGCCGCGTTGGTGGCGCAAGACACCGGCTGCGCCGTGGTGAGTGTCGATTACCGCCTCGCGCCCGAGCATGCGTTTCCCACGCCGGCGGACGATGCACGCGACGCGCTCGCGTACTTGGCCGAGCAGCGCGCGGACCTCGACCTTGATCCGGACTTCCTGGCCGTGGGCGGCGACAGCGCGGGCGGCCATCTTGCGGTGCAGGCCGCGCAGGGCATGCGCCCCGGCCTTGTGAATGCGCAGCTGCTGCTGTACCCCGTCACCACGCCGGCCTTCGGCAGCGAAAGCTACAACGCGTTTGCACAGGGCCCCGGCCTCACGCGCGATGAAATGCGCTGGTACTGGGAAAAATACATCGGTGCCGAAGCACTCGCCAAGCCACTCGCCGAGCACGACCCACGCATTTTCCTGATGGCGCGCGCGCCGGCCTATACGCCGCCCGACACCGTCGTCATCGTGGCCGCGCACGACGTGCTGCGCGACGACGGCCTGCAATACGCCGACTACCTCGTGCAGCACGGCGCGCAGGTCATCACCATCGAAGCCTCCGGCATGACGCACGCCTTTGCGCGCATCCAGTTCGAGGCCGAGCGCGCACGCGAATGGATGCGCCGCGCAGCGCACGCATTCGTCGGAATGATCAGCGAGGAATAAGCAGGGCGGGGCTAACGCGTCGGCGTGCGGCGCGGGCGGAATGCGGCAAGCACCCGGCGTGTGACAAACAGCGAGAGATAGTCGTGCACGCTGGCGTCGGCCGCCAATGTGCGCATTGTCTGCATGTACTGCTCGCGGACGACATCGGCCGGTACGCCGGTGTCCTGTGCGATCTGGTGGATCTGCTCGTCCTGGTCTGCGATGGCGGTACCCATGTCTGCTTCCCGTCCTTGCTTTGGCAATGACGCGCGGGGCTGCTTGCGCGGCGAGTGACCACTATAGGAAACGCATCGGAACAATCCAGCCTTGTTGCAAAGCTTTCGGCGGGCTGCCCGTGCGGCATCAAAACGGTGCGGTTGCCGGCACAGACACCGCGCCGGCAAGGATCATTTGCTCCAGTTCGCGGGCATGCTCTGCAGGCCGATGGCGACGCCCGACGCATCCGTCACGCGCGCCAGCTCACGATACGCAATCGCCTGTACGCGCTCGGGCAGCGGCACAAACTTCGCACGCGCGGCCAGCTCGTCGCCGTGGAAGTAACCCCACGTCAGGAACTTCAGCGCGGCCAGCGTGCGCGGGCCCGATGCACTGACCGCCGGCACGACGATGAAGGTGCCCATGGTGATCGGCCATGTCTCCGCACCCGGCAGGTTGACCAGCGGCGCGGTGAAATCGCCCTTGCGGTTCCACGCGCTCTGCATCACCGCTTCGCGAAAGCCGCTCACCTGCGCGCTGACAAAGCGGCCTGCCAGGTTGCGCAACTGCACGCCGCTCAGGTCGTTGTCGAGGATGTAGTTGTAGTCGACATAGCCGATGGCGCCGGACGTGGCCTGCACCGCCTTGACCACATCGCCGCTGCCCTTTGCTGCGGTGAAGCCTGCCGGCCAGTTGATGGTCGACTTGGTGCCGTAAGTGCGTTTCCAGTCGGCGCTGACGGCACTCAGGTAGTCGGTGAAGTGGTACGTCGTGCCTGAGCCATCGGAGCGCACGACGGGATGGATTTTTAGCTTGGGCAGGGTCACGCCCGGGTTCAGCGCACGCAGTTCAGGCGCATCCCAGCTCTCGACCTTGCCGAGGAAGATCTGCGCCAGCAGTTCACCCGTCAGTTTGAGTTGTCCGCGCGGCACACCTGGCACGTTCACGAACGGCACCGCACCCGTCACCACCGACGGCACGCAGACGAGGCCGGCCTTGGCGGCCTCCGCGCTGGAGAGCGGCACGTCAGACGCACCGAAATCCACCGCGCCCGCGCGGATGCGCTTCAGGCCTTCACCTGAGCCCACCGCGTCATAGCTGAGCGTCACGCCCGACGATGCGGCATACCCCTCCGACCAGACGCGATAGACCGGCGCAGCGGCGGTCGAACCTGCACCGCGCACATCTGCGCGAGCGAGGAGGGGCAAGCCGGCAGCCGCAACGGCCACGGCGAGAACAATGTGCTTGAACATGGGAGAGCTGCGGACTGCAGAAGACGCAAAGCGTGCGATTGTAGCGACGCACCTGTGACAGCACGGCGTGCAGCCCGGATAGAGCCCATCTACAACATGGAGATGTGTTGTAAGACGTTCCGCAAACGTTAGGCGGAGTAGGGGGTGGGATCGGCGGTTTTGTTTAGGACCGCCGATCCGGGCGATCGGTCAGGCGACGGCGCTGGCCTTGACCAGGCCCTCGGCCGTCAAGGCTTCAACCACCTGCGGCCGGGCACCCACCCGCGCCATATACGCCTGCACGTTCGGATACGCGCCCATCGGCAGCGAGAGGAAGTTCGTCCAGTTCAGCACCGCAAAGGCATAGGCGTCGGCCACGCTGTAGGTGTCGGCCAGGTACGGCTGTTTGGCAAGGCGGGCATCGAGTTCGGCAAAGCGCTTGGCCAGCTTGTCCTTGGCGCCCTGGCGGGTGGCTTCGGGCGTTTCCTTGTACCAGAGCGGGCCGAAGCCTTTGTGCAGCTCGGTGCTGACAAACGTGAGCCATTCGATCACGGCCAGGCGGTGCGCACTGCCAGGCTTGCCGATCAGTGCTTGTGCCGGGTCGAGGTCGGCCACGTATTGCAGCAGCGCCGCGGCTTCGGTGTGGCGCGAGCCATCGGCCAGCTCCAGCAGAGGCACGTAACCGCGCGGTGAGATCGTGTAGAAATCCGTGCCGTCGGCGGTGAGGTGCTTGGCAAGGTCGACAGCGGTGAGGTCAAACTTCGCGCCCACTTCGCGCAGGGCGATATGCACGGCCAGCGAGCAGGCGCCGGCGGAGTAATAGAGCTTCATGGTCTTGGTCTCGTGAACGGTTGGGAAAGCCGCCAACGGCGGCGGTGACGACACTGTAGGATTGCGCCGTTGCCAATGAAATAGGCAGAACAGCAAATCATGCTTGCGCAGACGCAATACCGGCTGAGCGCAGCCGACCTTGAGATCGTACTGGCGATGGTGCGCACAGGCACGCTGGCGGGGGCCGGTGAACGGCTTGGCGTGGATGCGTCCACCGTGTTCCGCTCATTGCAGCGCATCGAGCGCGGCCTGGGCGCCACGCTGTTTGCGCGCTCCCGCACGGGCTATCTGGCGGGCGACCTGGCGCACGCGCTGGCGGAACAAGCCGAGCAGGTGGAGTCGGCGCTCGAGGTTGCGCGATCGGCGGTACATGCGGTGCCGGATCAGGTATCCGGCACCGTGCGCATCACCACCACGGACACGATCCTCGTTGGCATGGTCGCGCCCGCGTTAAAGGCGCTGCAAGCCGAGCATCCGAACCTGAGCTACGACCTTCGTGTGAGCAACGAGCTGGCCAGCCTGACCCGGCGCGATGCCGACATTGCCGTGCGGGCCACGCGGCGCCCGCCGCAGCATCTGGTGGGCAAACACATCGGGTCGATTCGCGTGGGGCTATACGTCGGGCGCGCAAGCGGCATCACCTACGCCGATGTCGAGGCGGGCCGCACGCCGTGGCTCGCCATTGACGATGCAATTCCGGATCACCCGTCAGTCAGTTGGCGCAAACGGCATTTCCCCAAGGTCATACCCACGTACTTCGTCAACAGCCTGCAGATTGCGGCCGAGATGGTCGGCATGGGCATGGGCGTCGGGATTCTGCCCGTGGTGATGGCGCAGGAGCGCAGCGATCTGGTCGCGCTGCGCGATCTGCAAGACGCCAATCAGTCGGAGCTGTGGCTGCTGACGCATCCGGAATCGCGCCACCTGCGGCGGATTGCCGTGGTGTATGGGCACCTGGCGCAGACGTTGCGTTTGCCCTGATTCAGTTGGCTGCAACGGCCGGGGCGATTGGCTGCTCTTCGGGAATGAGCGCGGCGCGGCGGCGCAAATCCTCCGTCGTGTCGCCATTGCCATCGGGCCGCCAGCCCGGTGGGCGGAACAGGTAGCCCAGCACTTCGCTGGCCGAGCGTGCGGTCTTCAGGTCTTGCCAGAGCGCGCGCCAATGTGCGAATTCGATCACCAGCAGGTTGTATGTGCGCATCGGGTGCACGAGGCCGTAGCGGCAGGGCACGTCCTTGCGCTCGGGGGTGTAGGTGCCGAACAGCCGGTCGAACACGATCAGCACGCCGCCGTAGTTGCCGTCGAGGTATTCGAGGTTGGACGCGTGATGCACGCGATGTGCCGAGGGCGTGTTCAGCACCCATTCCAGGGGCCCCAGGCGGGGGATCCACGTGGCGTGAATCCAGAACTGGTACAGCAGATTGAGCGACAGCAGCATCAGCACGATGCGCGGCGGCATGCCCAGCAGCGGTGCCAGCGCAAAGAAGGCGAGCGTGCCGGTCAACCGTCCTGTCCAGCCGAAGCGGTAGGCCGCCGACAGGTTCAGGTCATTGGGCGAATGGTGGATGGCATGCGTACACCAGAACCAGCGCACGCGGTGCGCGGCACGGTGGTACCAGTAGTAGCAGAACTCCTGGCCAAGAAAGCACGCAACCCAGCCCGTCCAGTGGTCCATCGGCAGCGTCCAGAGACGATGCTGGTAGACCCATTCCAGACCTTGCATCCAGAACGCCAGCGGCAGCAGCCAGCGCAGTGGGTACTCGCGTACGAGGAAATCCACCACCGACACGCCAGCGGCCTTCCAATCGTAGTTGGCCCAGCCTTTTCTCAATGACAGCACGACGGCCTCGGCCAGTGACGACACCAGCACGAGCACGACGGCAATCTTCAGGATGGTGAACAGCACGGCCATGGCGCAGGGCTCCCGGCTCCGTAGGAATGCCAGCGACGGTACTGCAAACGATACCGGAGCGGCAATTGGGGCCGACGCCGGGGCTTCTTACAACGTATTCATCGCCCCCAGGTGTTGTTGCAGTTGTGCAGAAAGATGTGCACGCCGCCGCTCTTGTCTTGCGCCACGCCGGCGCTGCCCCAGGGGTAGCGGGTCAGGCCACCCGGGTCTTGGCCGAGTTTGCCGGCAATCCAGCGGCGGTGGCGTTGTTCCACCACGTCGATGTCGTCGTACGAGACCGGCTGCGCCAGCTCGACGAATACGCTGACGAGCGCATCGGCTTCAAACCGCAGGCTGACGGTCACGGGCGTGGCGTCGTCCAGCGCAGCCACTGTCGCGAATTGGCAGGGGACGTCTCTGCCTTCGACGCTCACGGACCGTACAGGCCCGACTGTAAAGCGCGCGGGCAGGGCATCCGCTTTTGTCTGCGGTGTGATGCGGATGTCGGCAAGCCGGATTTCGCCGGTGGCGGGGTCGATGTGGACGGCGTCGTGCATGGGCTTCAGTTTCAGGGGAATGGATTGCCTGGGCAATCATGCGGGGCGCTTCCTTTTATAGCAGTCATCCCTTCGTGGGGGAGGGTTTCGCCGCCTCAAGTTCGCTTGCGCGGTGCCGTAGCAGCTTGGAGTGGCCCCCGACAGCCGGCAGTCGGATCTGGAGGGCGCTGCGGCAAATACCGTACGCAGTCAGATTCATGGAAAACGTTTGGCCTAGAAGAAACATGATCTCCTCTCTCCGCACCCGAATTCTCCTCATCTCGTCGGCCACCGTGGTTGGTGCCCTGGCGCTGTCCGGCGCCGCCACGTATTCCATCGTGCGTTCGAACACGATGGAATCGATCGATCAGAATCTTGCCGCCATCACCAGCGCCAACACGCTCGTCATCGACAAATGGGTGGCGGCCAAAGCGCGTGCTGTAAAGACGACGGCGGACGTCGTCGAACATGGCGACCCGCGCGGCCTGGTCAAGCACATGGGCGATGCGGACGGCTTTCCCATCACCACCATTGGTTGGACTGACAAATCGTTCCTGTCCACCAGCAGCACCACCCCCAAGGACTACGACCCCACCGTCCGCCCTTGGTACAAGGAAGCCATTGCCGCTGGCAAGCTGCTCGTCACGAAGCCCTACGGTGATGTGTCTACGGGCGTGAAGTACGTCTCGTTCTCTGCCCCGCTGATGCGCAATGGCGAAGCCACCGGCGCTGTGAGCGGTGCCGTGCCGCTGGACCGTGTACGCGACGTGGTGGCCGCTGTGCACCCGACGCCGTCGAGCCTGGCGTTTGTCGTGGCCAAGGACGGGCAAGTCATCGCCCACCCCGACGCCAAGCTGATGCTCAAGCCGGTGTCCGATGTGTCGGCGGCGCTCAATGCCGATGTGCTGGCATCGCTTGCCAAAGCCAATGCTCCGCTGGAAGTGGAGCTTGCAGGCGCGCCGAAGCTGCTGAAGGCCCAGGCCGTGCAGGGCACCGACTGGAGCCTGGTGATCGCGCTGGACAAAGCCGAGGCCACCGCGGGTTTGCGCAGTGTCGTACGTGCCCTGGCCGTCGCCATCGTGCTGCTGACGCTGGCGGCGCTGGGCATTGCCGCATTCTTCACGTCGCAGTCGTTCCGCCGCCTGTCGCAGGTGCGTGATGCGATGGACACCATCGGCTCCGGCGGCGGCGACCTGACGCACCGCCTGCCTGTGGTCGGTAACGATGAAGTCGCGCAGATCAGCGCGTCGTTCAACACGTTCATCGACAAGATCGGCGAAGTGCTGCTGGACGTGCGCGCCAGCGTCGACAGCATGAAATCCGCTACCGGCGAGATCGAAGCGGGCAACCGTGATCTGTCCAACCGCACCGAGGTCTCCGCCAGCAACCTGCAGGAAACCTCTGCCGCGTTGACCGAACTGACGACCAGCGTGAAGAACTCCGCCGATGCGGCCGTGCAGGCCACGCGGCTGGCCAGCGATGCAAGCGATGCCGCCACGCGCGGCGGCGAGGTGGTCTCCAGCGCCGTCAGCACGATGGACGAAATCGCCAAGTCGTCGGCGCGTATTACCGAGATCATCGGCGTGATCGACAGCATCGCGTTCCAGACCAACATCCTCGCGCTGAACGCCGCAGTGGAAGCCGCTCGGGCCGGCGAGAACGGCCGCGGCTTTGCCGTGGTGGCCGGCGAGGTGCGCACGCTGGCGCAACGCAGCGCCACGGCCGCCCGCGAAATCAAAGACCTGATCCAGGCATCGGAAGCCAGCGTGAAGACCGGCGCGCAACGCGTGCAGGCCGCCGGCGCCACGATGCAGGAAATCGTGCAGGGCATCGAGCGTGTCGCGCGCATCATCGGCGAGATCGACGGCGCGATGCACGAGCAGAGCACCGGTATCAGCCAGATCGATCGCAGCGTGGCCGAGATGGACCAGGCCACGCAGCAGAACGCCGCACTGGTGGAGCAGTCGACGGCCGCATCGTCGATGCTTAACGAGCAAGCGCAGGGGCTGGCACGCACAGTGGGCCTGTTCAAGCTGCGCGGCGTCTGACGCACCGTACCCCTCTTCAACGCGCCCGGGCCGGGTGCCCCTTTGCCTAGAATGGAGCCCCGGCAACTTCCCCGCGCCCCTCGCTTTCGGCGGACGTTGCCTGACCTCAACGCTCCGCCTGCATGCCCAATGTGCTGATCCTTGGTGGCCGCGCGCCGGTGGCGCTCGACCACGCCCGCCGCTTTGCCCACCAGGGGTGGACGGTCTGCATTGCCGACAGCATTCCGTGCCAGATCAGCGGCGCTTCCAAGGCGGTTTCGGCCAGCTTTCGCATTGCATCGCCGCGCCATGCGCCCGCGCAGTTTGCGGCCGACCTGGCACGCATCGTGCACGAACGTTCCATCGATCTGCTGGTGCCGACGTGCGAAGAAGTGTTCTTCGTATCGCGCTACCGGCATCACTTGCCGACCCACGTGCGGGTGCTGGCCGAAGACTTCGACAAGCTGCGCGCGGTGCACAGCAAATGGACGTTCCTTGAACTCGCGCAGGATTGCGGGGCCGATGTACCGGTCTCCGCGCGGGTGCGTACGTTGGACGAAGCGCGCGCCTGGGCAGCCGGCCGCGCGGTTGTGCTCAAGCCCGAGTTCTCGCGCTTTGGCGTGCATGTGCGCCTGTACCGCGACGGCATTCCCGATGATGGGCCGCCGCTGGCCGACCTCGGCGCCTGGGTGGTGCAGACGTTGGTGGCGGGCCAGGAGTTCTGCTCGTATAGCGTGGCCGATCGCGGTCGGCTTGTAGCCCATGCGCTGTATCGCCCCGACTGGCGCATGTCGACCAGCGCGAGCTTCTACTTCGCGCCCGCACGCATCGATGCGGTACGCAATTTCGTTGCCAACTTCGCGCGCAAGCTTGACTTCACGGGGCAGCTCTCGTTCGACTGGATCCAGCAGGCCGATGGCCGCGTGAGCCCGCTCGAATGCAACCCGCGCGCCACCAGCGGGTGCCACCTGTTCGGCCTGGACGATGCGTTGCCCGCCGCGCTGGCCGGCACGCTCGACGGCTGCGTCGAACCGTCGCCCGGTGTGCCGCGCATGGCGGCTGCGGTGATGGCATCGGCAGGGCTGTTCGATGCGTTGCGCCACGGCACGCTGCGCCAATGGCGCCACGACTGGCACGCTGCCACCGACGTCATCGCCACACCAGGCGACCGCCGCCCGCTGTGGGGCGGCGTGTGCGATCTCGCCGCCTATGCGCGCGTGGCCATCGCCCAGCGTTGCAACATGCGCGAAGCCGCCACGCAAGACATCGAGTGGGACGGTCAGGAGTTGCCCGAGGTATGAATGCGCCCGGCGCCGTGCCCCATGCGTGCTTTGCCGACAAGGCCGGCGCGTTCCTGCACGTGCATCGCGGGCAGGTGTCGATGCCGTTCGTTGCCAATCTGGTGACGCAGGTCGATGTGGTGGAGGCTGGTGGTCTGCCGCTGCCCGTGACCATCAACGGCAGTGAGGATCGCGCCGGCCATGGCGAGAACGCCTGGGTCTGCTCGCCCATCACGACATACGGCCGCTATGCGTCGGAAGAGTCCGAGCGTCTGATGCCGCGCATGGTGCGGCCGCTGCTGCGTGGCGCCATCGGCTTGGCCGACGCGTGGATGCGGCGTGCGCAGTTGGATCGCGCGGTGGTTGTCAACAACTGGCTCGTCAGTACGAACCTGTATCCATCGGCAGCGGGCTTCGATCTGGATGCGCTGGCGCGCACGTGCCGCGAGCGTTGGCCGGACCGCGCGATCTGGCTGCGTTCACTCAATACGATCCAGCATGCCGACTGGCTACGCGCTGCCACCGCTGCCGGCTTCGATTTGATCCCCACGCGGCAGGTCTATCTGTTCCGGCACCTGCAGCGTGCTTCGCGCACGTCGGAACTGCGTCGCGATCTGCGGCGGGATCTCAAGCTGCTCGACGCGACCCCGCTGACGTTCGTGCCGCACGACGGCTTTACCGATGCCGATTTCGCCCAGGCCGAGCAGCTGTATGCGCAGCTCTATCTCGACAAATATTCCGCGCTGAATCCGCGTTACACGGCAGCGTTCCTGCGCGCATGGCACGCAGCGCGGCTGCTGGAGTGCGCAGGCTTTCGCGATGCGCATGGCGTGCTGCGCGCGGTGGTTGGCGTGTTTGGGCAAGGACCGTTGCTGACTGCACCCATCGTCGGCTACGACACGACGTGGCCCCAGCAAGCAGGGCTGTATCGCCTGCTGATGGCGCACGTGCTGCGGCTGACCATCACACGCGATGCCGAGCTGAACCTGAGCGCCGGCGCCGCGCACTTCAAGCGCCTGCGCGGCGGCCTGCCGGCCATCGAGATGAGCGCCGTCTATTGCAGGCATCTGCCACCCGCCACGCGCTGTGCCATTGCTGTGCTGCGTGCTCTCACCACCCGGATCGGCGTGCCGATCATGCAACGCTTTCAGTTATGACCGCCTGGAACGCCACGCTGCTGCGCGGTTGGTACCCCGTTGCCGAGGCGCATCGCCTGCGCGACAAGCCGATGCGCGTGACCCTGTTTGGCCGCGCGGTGGTGCTCGCACGGCTGCCCTCGGGCGGACTGCTTGCGCTCGATGACCGCTGCCCGCATCGGCATGTGCCGTTATCCGACGGCCAGCTCGTTGGCGAAACACTGCAGTGCAAGTACCACGGCTGGACGTTCGGCGCCGATGGCCGTTGCACGGCCATGCCGGGCATGTGCCCAGACGCCGCCGTGCCCGCCGTGCAAGTGAATGCCTGGCAGGCGTTCGAGCACGACGGGCTGATCTGGATGAGCGCGCGGCCGCCGGGTGAAGCTGCGCCTGCTGCCTTGCCCGTATTCCTGAATCGGTTACCGGCGGGGAGCCGCCGCTTTCTTTGGAGCACGCTGTGGCAGGCGCGCCCGGCCGATGCGCTGGAGAATTTTCTTGATCCGCTGCACACGCATCTCGTGCATCCGGGCCTCGTGCGCAGCCACGGCGCGCGCCAGCCGATGACGGTGACCATCACTCAATCTTCAGATGGCCTGCAGGTCGACTACGCCGGCCAGGCGCAGCAAAGCGGCCTGCTGTACCGCCTGTTCGAATCGCCCCGCACGATGGAGCGTGCGCATTTCGCTATCGCCGCCCCGGCCACCGCCCAGCTCGAATACCGCTACGCCAACGGTAGTGCGCTGTATTTCACGCTGCACTTCACACCCGAAGACGAGATGCGCACGCGCCTGTTCGCCACGCTGCATGTGGAAAACCGCTGGGCGCCGGCCTGGGCCGTGCGTTGGTTCGTCTGGCCGTTCCTGTATCGGGTGGCGGAGCAGGACCGCCGCATTGTTGAAGCGCAGGCTGCCAACGGGGCACGATTTGGCCGGCAGGACGGCATTTCCACCGAACTCGATCTCGTGCGGCCGATGCTGGATGCGGTGTGGATGCCGGGCGGCAACCCCGTCGAGGCGAGCGAGCGGGTGATGCAGATGTGGCTGTAGCGCACTGCGGCGCTACATCGACCGCCCGTCAAACTGGGTGACCGGCACGCTGGCCAGATCGATGTCTTCCAGGCAGCGCACGTTGATGGCAATCATCGGCGTGCCGTCGGGCATGACGCCCTCGGCATACGGATGGATGCCGCAGGTCGGGCAGAAGCGGTGTTTGATCACGTGCTTGCGAAAGAGGTAGGTGCTTGCGTTGTCTTCGGGCGTCAGCAGCCGAACCTTGTCGCGCGCCACGAACCACAGCAGCGAGCCCTTGCGCTGGCAGATCGAGCAGTTGCATGCCATCGCGCTTTCCGGATGGCCTTCGACTTCGAACGCGACGTTGCCGCAGTGGCAGCTTCCTTTGTGTGTCATGCCGGTCTCCTGTGATGTGCGTTTTGTGGCGGGCTTGGCGCCGTCCACTATAGGCGAGCCGGTTTGGGGGCGGCGCCCCGGATTCTCGGGAATCGCCCTAGGTCTACGCCTGCGCGTGCCGATGCGACAATCGCCGCGAGCGCGCCAAACGAATGAGCCAACCAGCGCGCCGCTGACCGCCGCGCCTTGACGGCGACCGCGTCATGAGGAGCCCAACCATGCATCGCCATCGTCCTGTTGCTGTGATCCGGGCGGTTTCTGCCGCCGCCATCTTTGCCTGCTGCGCCGGCGCGTTTGCGCAAGCGTCCCAACCGGCTGCGGCAGCGGCTCCAGCCTCGGCGCCGACGCTTACGGCGCAGATCGTCAACATGGGCAGCATGACCCCGGACGAGATCGGCCCCGTCATCGCCGAGATGGGCACGCTGCGCACGAAAACACTGGTGACGGCGGCCAACGGCACGGTGGGCATCCAGGTGGGGACCGTGGCCAGGCACACGCATACGTACTCCGACGAGATCCAGTACGTGATGTCCGGCACGGCCACCGTCTGGCTCGACAGCGCGCCGCGCGAGGTGCGGGCGGGCGATCTGATCGTGATTCCGCGTGGTGTGGTGCACGGAACGCTGACCACCAGCACGGATTTCAAGGCGATGGCGATCAAGCTGCCGCCGCAGCGCGCGGGCGATACGCACAAGGTGCCGTGATATCTGCGCCCGTGATCTGCGACATGTTGGCCTGGGTCAGGGCGGGATAAAAACACCATCCCTTACAATGGCGCCCTCCTCAAGAGTCCATCGCCATGTCCGCCCCGCTCGCCAACGACACCTTCCTGCGCGCCCTGCGCCGCCAGCCGACCGACTACACGCCGCTGTGGCTGATGCGCCAGGCGGGCCGCTATCTGCCCGAGTACAACGCCACGCGTGCGCGCGCCGGCAGCTTTCTCGGCCTGGCCAAGTCGCCGGCGTATGCGACGGAAGTGACGCTGCAGCCGCTGGATCGCTACCCGCTGGACGCGGCGATTCTGTTCTCCGACATCCTGACCGTGCCCGACGCCATGGGCCTGGGCCTGTCGTTCGCGCAGGGCGAGGGCCCGCGCTTTGCCAAGCCGGTGCGCACGGAAGCCGACGTGGCGGCGCTGTCGGTGCCCGACATGTCGTCGCTGCAATACGTGTTCGATGCCGTGGCGGAAATCCGCCGTGCGCTCGTGCAGGACGGCCGCCAGCGCGTGCCGCTCATCGGCTTCTCGGGCAGCCCGTGGACGCTCGCCTGCTACATGGTGGAAGGCGGCGGTTCGGACGACTTCCGCACCGTCAAGTCGATGCTCTACGCGCGCCCGGACCTGATGCACCGCATCCTGGAGATCAACGCGCAAGCCGTGATCGACTATCTGAACGCCCAGATCGAGGCGGGTGCCCAGGCTGTGCAGGTGTTCGATACCTGGGGCGGGGCGCTTGCCGATGGCATCTACCAGGAGTTTTCGCTGGCCTACATGGCACGCGTGGTTAAAGGCATCCGCCCCGGGGCCGACGGCCAGCGCGTGCCGGTCATCCTGTTCACCAAGGGCGGTGGCCTGTGGCTTGAAGCCATGGCCGAGACCGGTGCCGACGCGCTGGGCGTGGACTGGACCGTCAACCTACAGCTCGCCCGCCAGCGAACGGCAGGGCGCGTCGCCCTGCAGGGCAACCTGGACCCGACGGTGCTGTTTGCCGAACCCGACGCCATTCGCGCCCAAGTGCGCCGCGTGCTGGAAGACTACGCCGCCAGCGGCGACAGCGACGGCCACATCTTCAACCTCGGCCACGGCATCTCGCAGTTCACGCCACCCGAAGCCGTGACGGTGCTGGTGGACGAAGTGCACAGCTTCAGCCGCGCGCTTCGCACGAAAGCGAAATAACACGATTGAGATCAATGTTGCGGTGCGATAGCGTTTGAATTGGGCCGCAGTTGTGCGTGAAGCCGGGGGCACGGGTGGAATCTTCGCCGCTTTGGTGCAGTCGGGGTGAGTGACTACTCGCGTGCTGGTGGCCCCATCTGGCCCGAAAGGGGTGTCAAGCGATTTATTTCGCGCTTTCTGGTGCGTAAGCCGGCTGTCAAGACTTGACTTATGCACAAAGCTGTCGCGGCTGGTTCTTTCCGCGGCGCAACAGGGCGGCCTGTGTGCATCCAACGCATAAGTGTTTGATTTTTATAAAAGAAAGCCGCGTGCGCGTAAATCGTGCAAGCTAGAAAAACGGTGAATCCATTGGCCTTCACGGGCGCGGCAGGCGACTTTTCAACAAAGTTATCCACAGGCCGTGTGGATAGCCGGGAAAACGGTCGCCGATCAGGGCGCCAAGGCACAAACCTCAAGTAATACTTGAACATTGAGCCGACCATGGCAATGGCTGTGAAGGCAAGGTGAGATGGGCAAGACGCATTTCCCAGGTGCACAATCCGCCGCTGCATCGCAACAATCCCTTTGCAATTCAACCGTTTGCGCTTTGCATGACCACCACCCAAGTCGACGCTGCGTTTTCTGATGCCAAGGCGTCGGCCGCCATCGTGCGGGTGGTGATCGATACGCCGCTGGATGCCGTGTTCGACTACCGGTGTGCGTCGCCTGTGCTGCCGGGGCAGTTGGTTGTGGTGCCCTTTGGCAACCGGCGCGTGGTGGCGTTGGTGGTCGACACTGCCGCGACCACCGATGTGCCCCAAGAGAAGTTGCGCGATGTCGAGCGCGTGCTCGACTGGGTACCGCCGCTCGATGGCGAATGGCGTGCCTTGGCCGAATTTGCTGCCGGCTACTACCACCGTGCACTGGGCGAGGTGACGTTGCCGGCGCTGCCGCCGTTGTGGCGCACGCCCGGAAGCTGGGACAACCTTGCCCGACAGGCCAACGAAACCGTCTATGTGATGTTCGAACCGGCCCGGGCCGCGTTGCTGGACAGCATTCCGAAACGTGCGTCCGGCGCCATGCGCCTGGCCGAAGCGCTCACCGGCGATGGTGAGTTGAGCACCAGCGCGGCGGTCGAGCTGCACGGGCAAGCCGTTGCCAAGCTGCGGGATTGGGCGACGGTCGGATGGCTGCGCGCAGAACTGCGGCCGAAGGCGCTGTTGCCGCAACCGCTCGAATTGCCTGCGCCTTCGGTCGCACCCGCCCTGAACGACGAACAGGCTGCCGCCGTGGCCGCCATTGCCCAAGCTGGCGCGGCTGGCACATTCAGCCCGTTCCTTCTGTACGGCGTCACCGGCAGCGGCAAGACCGAGGTCTACCTGCACGCCATCGCCGATGCCCTGGCGCGCGACCCGGCCGCACAGGTTCTGATGCTGGTGCCCGAGATCAACCTGACGCCGCAACTGGAAGCGCGCATCGCCGCACGTTTTCCCGGCGTGCCGATGGCGGCGCTGCACAGCGGCCTGGCCGAGCAGCCGCGTGCGCTGAACTGGCTGGCCGCGCATCGCGGCGAGGCCCGCATCGTGCTCGGCACGCGGCTGGCGATGCTGGCGTCGCTGCCCAACCTCGCGCTCATCCTCGTCGACGAAGAACACGACACGTCGTACAAGCAGCAGGAGGGGCTGCGCTATTCCGCACGCGACCTGGCGCTATGGCGTGCCAAGCAGCGGAACATCCCCGTGGTGCTGGGCTCCGCCACGCCGTCGCTGGAAACCTGGTGGCGCGCCGAGCAGACCGCCACCACGCGTCTGACGCTCTCGCAACGCGCGCAGGCTGAAGCCGTGCTGCCGCGCGTGTCGCTCATCGATTTGAACCTCGAGCGCCGCGCCGGGCGCCAGATTCGCGATGGGCTGTCCAAACCGCTCGTCGATGCGATTGCCGATCGTCTGGCGCGTGGCGAACAAAGCCTGCTGTTCCTCAACCGCCGCGGCTACGCGCCCGTGCTGTCCTGCGACGCATGCGGCTGGCTGTCGGGCTGCCCGCGTTGCTCGGCGTACCTGGTGCTGCACAAGCCGGAGCGGCGCCTGCGCTGTCACCACTGCGGGTATGAATCGCGCATCCCCCATCACTGCCCCGACTGCGGCAACGTTGATATCGCCCCGCTCGGGCGCGGCACCCAGCGCATCGAAGAGACGCTTGGCGAACTGTTTCCGCAAGCCCGCGTCGCCCGCATCGACGCCGATTCCACCCGCCGCAAGGGCAGCGCCGAAGCGCTGTTCGACACCGTGCACGAAGGCAGCGTCGACATCCTGATCGGCACGCAGATGGTCGCCAAAGGGCATGACTTTCAGCGCGTGACGCTGGTGGGCGTGGTGGCGCCGGACCCCTCGCTCTTCAGCCATGACTTTCGCGCCGGCGAGCATCTATTTGCCTCGCTGATGCAGGTGGCGGGCCGTGCCGGCCGGGCCGGGCTGGCCGGCGAGGTGCTGATCCAGACGCGGTATCCGGATGCGCCGGCGCTGCAGGCGCTGGTTCGGCACGATTACGGCGGTTTTGCGCGCCAGTTGCTGCGGGAACGCAAGCAAGCCGGTTTGCCGCCGTTTTCCTATCAAGCGCTGCTCACCGCCGAGCACAAGGAAGTCGCGCGCGCGCTGGAGTTCTTGGGCGCGGCGCGTTCGGCTGGTGAAGCCTTGGCGGCTGAATTGGGCGCACCGGTGTTTTTGCATGATCCGGTGCCGATGACGATGGTGCGGCTGGCCAACCGCGAGCGCGCGCAACTGTTGGTGGAAAGTGCCTCGCGCGCGGCCCTGCAAAAGCTGCTATCCGCCTGGACGGACGGGTTTGCCGGCATCAGCAAGACCGTGAAAGGCGTGCGCTGGCAGTTGGAGATCGATCCACTGCGGATCTGATCCCGGGGTCGGAACACGGGCGGTGGACCCCACACAGCGAAACGCGAGGGTCAAACCGCGGTGCTCCACTGTCCGAGCTCCAAAATCTCGACCGAAAACTGTGGCACGTCCGCCTTCAGGCGTGGAGCGCGACCCTGAAACCGCGGAGCGCGACGGTCCGAGGCCTGCGCATGGGCCGAAAACCATGAATTCAACGAATCTCCGAGGCTGGAGCGCGACCGGAAAAGACTGAAGCGTCACGGTCCAGGGTCGGAACATGAGCCTCGGACCGTGGCGATCGACCATCCAAGCCTCGAACGCCACGATAAAACCCTGGAGCGCGACCGTCCGAGCATCATGCATGAGCCTGAAACGGTGAAATGCGAGGCTCAGACCGTGGAACGCCACAAGAAAACACTCCTGCACGAGGCTCGGAGGCTGAACCGTCAGCGTTCAACCGTGGCGTGCCAGGGTTTTCCTTCACATCCCCCCGAAGGTGCGCATTTCCCTAACCCGGCGCATGTGCGGTTGCACCAAATCTAGCCCTTTTGAAGCAAGGGGTTCTACTAGGTTGCACCTTCCGAGTTGCCGGGCGTATGATCCGCTCCGATTTGCCGGCCACAAGCTTTGGCAATGGCAGCTAAGGATAGGAACCCACATGGCTACAACCACCCTCGGGGTCAAGCTGGACGATGCTTCGCGTGAACGCCTCAAGCGCGTTGCGCAGTCCATTGACCGCACGCCGCATTGGCTGATCAAGCAGGCGATCTTCACGTATCTGGATCAAGTGGAGCGGGGGCAGCTGCCAACTGATGCAAACGGCCCGGTGGCGGATGGCCTCCCGTCCGCCGCCGCAGCCGTCTCGGACGTGCACGAGGGTGACGAACCTGCGGTGCAACCGTTTCTCGAATTCGCACAGAGCGTGCAACCGCAGTCGGTCTTGCGCGCTGCCATCACGGCCGCCTACCGCCGGCCCGAAACCGAAGCCATTCCGATGCTGCTGGAGCAGGCTCGCCTGCCGGGCGCGCTCGCCTCGGAAGCCAAGCAGCTCGCCCGCGATCTGGCCGGCAAGCTGCGCACGCAAAAGGTCGGCACCGGCCGCGAGGGCCTGGTGCAGGGCCTGATCCAAGAATTTTCCTTGTCGAGCCAGGAAGGCGTGGCGCTGATGTGCTTGGCCGAGGCACTGCTGCGCATTCCCGACAAGGCCACGCGCGACGCGCTCATCCGCGACAAGATCAGCAACGGCAACTGGTATTCGCATGTCGGCCAGAGCCCGTCGCTGTTCGTGAACGCTGCCACCTGGGGCCTGCTGCTCACGGGCAAGCTGGTTGCCACGCACAACGAAGCAGGGTTGTCGAAGGCGCTCACGCGCATCATCGGCAAGAGCGGTGAGCCGCTCATCCGCAAGGGCGTGGACATGGCGATGCGCCTGATGGGCGAGCAGTTCGTCACCGGCGAAACCATTTCCGAAGCGCTGGCCAACGCGCGCAAGTTCGAGGCCGAAGGCTTCCGCTATTCCTACGACATGCTCGGCGAGGCCGCGATGACGGAGGAAGACGCCCAGCGCTACCTCGCGTCGTACGAGCAGGCCATCCGCGCGATCGGGCAGGCCTCGGGCGGGCGCGGCATCTACGAAGGGCCGGGCATCTCGATCAAGCTGTCGGCGCTGCATCCGCGCTACAGCCGCGCGCAGTACGACCGCACGATCAACGAGCTGTATCCGCGCGTGAAGGCGCTGGCGATGCTGGCGCGTGAATACGACATCGGCATCAACATCGATGCGGAAGAAGCCGACCGCCTGGAGCTGTCGCTCGATCTGCTGGAGCGCCTGTGCTTTGCGCCTGAGCTTGCCGGCTGGAACGGCATCGGCTTCGTGGTGCAGGGCTACCAGAAGCGCTGCCCGTTCGTGCTGGACTACATCATCGATCTGGCCCGCCGCAGCAAGCACCGCCTGATGATCCGCCTGGTGAAGGGCGCGTACTGGGACAGCGAGGTCAAGCGCGCCCAGGTCGACGGCCTGGAGGGCTATCCGGTCTACACGCGCAAGGTCTACACCGACGTGTCGTACCTGGCCTGCGCCCGCAAGCTGCTGGCCGCCCCGGAGGCGATCTTCCCGCAGTTCGCCACGCACAATGCGCACACACTGGCGGCCATTTATCACATGGCCGGCCAGAACTATTACCCCGGCCAATACGAATTCCAGTGCCTGCACGGCATGGGCGAACCGCTGTACGAACAGGTCGTGGGCAACAAGCCGGGCAAGCTGAACCGCCCGTGCCGCATCTACGCGCCGGTCGGTACGCACGAAACGCTGCTGGCCTACCTCGTGCGCCGCCTGCTGGAAAACGGCGCCAATACCTCGTTCGTGAACCGCATTGCGGACGAGTCGATTCCGCTGGACGACCTCGTCGCCGACCCGGTGGCGGTGGTGGAAAAGATGCACGCCGATGAAGGGACGCTCGGCCTGCCGCATCCGAAGATTCCGCTGCCGCGCCATCTCTACGGTGACGTGCGCGCCAACTCGTCGGGCATCGACCTGGCGAACGAGCAGCGCCTGGCGTCGTTGTCGTCCGCTCTTCTTGCAGGCACGAGCACGGTCTGGAACGCCGAGCCGACCATTGGCGATGCGCCGTACGTGGGCGGCACGGCACAGCCGGTGCGCAATCCGTCCGACCTGCGCGATATCGTCGGCCATGTGACGGAAGCCACCGAAGCCGACGTGGATGCCGCCCTGTCGGCCGCCGCCGCCGCCGCCCCGATCTGGCAAGCCACGCCGCCTGAGGCGCGCGCCGCGCTGCTCGACCGCGCCGCCGACCTGATGGAAGGCGAGATGCAGCACCTGATGGGGCTGATCATCCGCGAGGCGGGCAAGACGCTGTCCAACGCCATCGCCGAGGTGCGCGAGGCCGTCGACTTCCTGCGCTACTACGCGGCACAGGTGCGCGGCGGGTTCTCCAACGACACGCACCGTCCGCTGGGCCCGGTGGTCTGCATCAGCCCGTGGAACTTCCCGCTGGCGATCTTCACCGGCCAGGTCAGCGCCGCGCTGGCAGCCGGCAACCCGGTGTTGGCCAAGCCCGCTGAACAGACCCCGCTGATTGCCGCCCAGGCTGTGCGCATCCTGCGCGAGGCCGGCGTGCCGGCCGGTGCCGTGCAACTGCTGCCGGGCCGCGGCGAGACTGTTGGCGCCGCGCTTGTGAAGGACATGCGCACCAAGGGCGTGATGTTCACCGGCTCGACCGAGGTGGCGCGCATCCTGCAGCGCACGCTGGCTGGCCGCCTGGATGCCAACGGCGCGCCGATCCCCCTGATTGCCGAGACTGGAGGTCAGAACGCGATGATTGTCGATTCTTCTGCGCTGGCCGAGCAGGTGGTGGCGGATGTGCTGTCGTCTGCGTTTGATTCGGCAGGCCAGCGTTGCTCGGCGCTGCGCGTGCTGTGCCTGCAGGATGACGTCGCCGACCGTGTGCTCGCGATGCTCAAGGGCGGCATGGCCGAGCTGGCAATGGGCAATCCGGATCGCCTTGCCACCGATGTCGGCCCGGTGATCGACGCCGAAGCCCGCGACAACATCGTCGGCCACATCGAAGCGATGCGCGCCAAGGGCCGCCGCGTGCATCAGGCGCCTGTGCCGGCTGCATGCGCGCACGGTACCTTCGTGCCGCCGACGGTGATCGAACTCGACAGCCTGTCGGACCTGACGCGCGAGATCTTCGGCCCCGTGCTGCACGTGGTTCGCTGGAAACGCACGGCAGACAACGCCGGCCTGACCAAGCTGATCGAGCAGATCAACGGCACGGGCTACGGCCTGACGCTGGGCATCCACACGCGTATCGACGAGACCATCGCGCACGTGGTGGACCGCGCGCACGTCGGCAACCTGTATGTGAACCGCAATATCGTCGGCGCGGTGGTGGGCGTGCAGCCGTTCGGCGGCGAAGGGCTGTCGGGCACGGGCCCGAAGGCTGGCGGCCCGCTGTATCTGCTGCGTTTGCTCTCGACGTGCCCGCAGGACGGCATGCGCACCGCGCTGCAACTGACCGCAGGTGCCGGTACGGACATCGATACCGATGCGCGCCGCGCGCTGCTGGCGCCGTTCGATGCACTGACGGACTGGGCGCGCAAGCAGGCGCCTGAGCTGGCATCGCTGTGCGAACGCCTGGCTGCGGCGTCTGCCACGGGCGCCACGGCCACGCTGCCGGGCCCGACGGGCGAGCGCAACACCTACACGCTGCTGCCGCGCGAAGCGGTGCTGTGCGTGGCGGCCGATCCGGCCGATTGGCTGCGCCAGTTGGCGGCGATTCTGGCCGTTGGCAGCGTGGCCGTTGTGCAGGAAAACCCTGCCATCGAAGCGGTACTTCGGGGCCTGCCGGCGGCAGTACAATCGCGCGTCCGCGTGGTCGGGTCGACCGACGAAGCGGCGTTTGATGCGGTGCTGCACCACGGCGATTCGGACCATCTGCGCGCCATTTGCGAAGGACTGGCACGACGTGCCGGCCCCATCGTGGGCGTGCAAGGCCTGCCGCATGGCGGGGAGGGGCTGGCGCTGGAGCGCCTGCTGATCGAGCGTTCGCTGTCGGTCAATACGGCCGCGGCGGGTGGCAACGCCAGCCTGATGACCATCGGCTGACGGGGAGCACGAGCAGGATTCGCAGCGCCATCCGCACGACGGGTGCGGATGGAGCGCGAAGCGGGAGGAGGGCGACGGTGATCCCGTCGCGCTATTGATCCAAATTGCGTTTGAACTAGGAGACGCACAAATGAAATTGAAGCAACTGTGTCTGGCCGCCGCCCTGTGCGCGCTGGCGGGTGGGGCATCGGCCCAGGAAGTCATCAAGCTGGGCTACGCCGGCCCGATGACCGGTCCTCAAGCCCAGTACGGCAAGGACATGCAGAACGGCCTGACGCTGGCGGTCGAGGAGTTCAACGCCACGCATCCGAAGATCGCCGGCAAGGAAGTCAAGTTCCAGCTGATCTCGGAAGACGACCAAGCTGACCCGAAGACCGGCACCACCGTCGCACAGAAGCTTGTGGACAGCGGCATCAAGGGCATGCTGGGCCACTTCAACTCGGGTACGACCATCCCGGCCTCGCGCATTTACAACAACGCGGGCATCGCAGAAATTGCGATGGCAACGGCACCGGAATACACGAAGCAAGGCTACAAGACGACGTTCCGCATGATGACCTCCGACACCCAGCAGGGTTCGGTGGTCGGCACGTACGCCGTCAAGAAGCTGGGCTACAAGAACATCGCCATCGTTGATGACCGCACGGCTTACGGCCAAGGTCTGGCAGACGAATTCGAGAAGGCGGCCAAGGCTGCCGGCGCCACCATCGTGCGTCGCGAGTTCACCAACGACAAGGCCAGCGACTTCAAGTCGATCCTCACGCAGATCAAGTCCAAGAAGCCTGACGCCGTGTTCTACGGCGGCGCGGAAGGCCAATCGGCTCCGCTGGTCAAGCAGATGCGCGAACTGGGCATGAAGTCCACGCTGATGTCGGGCGAAATGTCCAAGACCGACGACTTCATCAAGCTGGCTGGCGCGCAATCGGCCGAAGGCGTGGTGTGCTCGCTGGCTGGTCTGCCGCTGGAGCAGATGCCGGGCGGCGCCGCCTACAAGGCCCGCTATGAGAAGCGCTTCGGCACGCCGGTGCAGACGTACTCGCCGTACGCCTACGACGGCGCAATGGCCCTGATGCAAGCCATGGTCAAGGCCGGCTCGTCGGATCCGAGCAAGTACCTGCCGATCCTGGCCGCGACCAACATGCAAGGCGTGACCGCCAAGCACTACGCCTATGACGAGAAGGGCGACCTGAAGGACGGCGGCATCACCGTCTACAAGGTCACCGGTGGCAAGTGGACGCCGCTGGAGAGCGTGGGCGGCAAGTAATCCGACCGGCTCTCAGCCATTCGCAGTATGAAAACCGCCCTCCGGGGCGGTTTTTCTTTGCCGGTGGCGAATGACTCCAAACGCAGAGTTGTCGCTTTCTGCGCCGAAAATCATCTATCCATTGTTAAATAGCGCGTAACACGGGTCTAACGCGTGTCAGTGCTTGGCTGACTTTTCCGATCGGGTGCTTCGGGTACCATGTCGGCCATGACAGGACTTCACGATCTCTTCCCTTCGTGGCCGCCCGCACCTGGCGGTCTCTTCTGGATCGGGCTGGCGCTGGTCGGCGCGGCGTTGTGCGGCGAGTTCGCGCGCGCCGCGCTCAAGCTGCCCCGCATCGTCGGCTATGCGGCGGCGGGGCTGGTGGCCGGCGTGCTCGGCCGCCCGCTCATCGACGCCGACATGCTCGACCAGACCCACATCCTGATCGAGATGGCGCTGGCGTTGGCGCTGTTCGAACTGGGGCACCGGCTGTCATTCGAGTGGCTGCGTGCCAATCGTTGGCTCTTGCTCACCAGCGGCTTCGAGAGCCTGCTGACCTGGGGCCTCGTCACCTGGGTGCTGCAGTTGTTTGGCGTGGCGGCGCCGGTGGCGGTGGCTGCAGGCGCCATCGCGGTGGCCACGTCCCCCACGGTGCTGCTGCAACTCAAGAACGAACTGCGCGCCGAAGGCCAGGTGACGGAGCGGTTGCTCTCGTTGGGCGCGCTCAACAGCATCTACGCAAGCGTGCTGGCGCCGCTCACCGCCGGGTGGCTGCACAGCGAATACGGCCATTGGGCGGCGGCGCTGTTCCATCCCCTGTACCTGCTGGCAGGTTCCGTGCTTCTAGCCTGGGTGGTCGGCAAGGTGGGCCACGCGCTGTATCACCGCATGGCAGGTGACGATCACTACGCGTTCCTGGTGCTGGTGGGCCTGGTGCTGTTTGCGCTGGCGATGGCCAAGCTGCTCAAGCTGTCGGTGCCGCTCACGCTGCTGCTGGCAGGCGTGGTGTTCAAGCACCAGGACGATCATCCGCGTGTGTGGCCGTCGCATTTCGGCAGCGCGGGCAGCATCCTGATTGTGGTGATGATCGTGTCGCTCGGCTTGCCGCTCAAGGCGTCGGACTGGGTGATCGGCGGTGTGGCGGCGGTGGCGCTGGTGCTGTCACGCTTCATCGCCAAACTGGCGGCCACAACGGCGCTGGGCTCGTTCTCGGGGCTGTCGATGCGGCAGAGTATCGCGCTGGGCCTGGCGCTTGGGCCCATGTCGGGACTGTCATGGTTGCTGATGCACGATACGGCGGCTTTGTATCCGCAAACCGGTGGCCCGTTGGCGGCCATCATTTTGTGCACGCTGGCTATCCAGCAGATTGCTGCACCGATCCTGACCGCGCGCTCGCTGCGCTGGGCAGGTGAGGTGCGACAAGACGAAGGGAGGCACTGAGCCCCATGTCCCTCGATCCATTCTCGAAATCCGAAGCCCTGACGTTTGGCGTCGAGCTGGAATTGCAGCTCGTCAATCGCCATGACTACGACCTCGCTTCGGCGTCGCCAGACCTGCTGCGCATGCTCAAGGGCAAGGAATACCCCGGCGACATCAAGCCCGAGATCACCGATTCGATGATCGAGATCTCCACCGGCATCTGCCACAGCCACGATGAAGCGCTCTGGCAGTTGCGCGAGATGCGCGACCGCATGGCCGAAGCCGCCACGGCGCTGAACATCGGCATCTGCGGCGGCGGCACGCATCCGTTCCAGCAGTGGAGCCAGCGCCAGATTTCGCAATCGCCGCGCTATCAGTACATCTCGGATCTGTACGGTTACCTCGCCAAGCAGTTCACGGTATTCGGCCAGCACGTGCACATTGGCTGCCCGAATCCCGACGATGCGCTGTACCTGCTGCACGCCATGTCGCGCTACGTGCCGCACTTCATTGCGCTGGCGGCGTCGTCGCCGTTCGTGCAGGGCGTGGATACGGGGTTTGCTTCGGCGCGCATGAATTCGGTCAGCGCCTTCCCGATGTCGGGCCGTGCGCCGTTCGTGCTCACGTGGGACGCCTTCATCGCGTACTTCGACAAGATGCACGCCACCGGCGTGATCGAGAGCATGAAGGACTTCTACTGGGACATCCGCCCCAAGCCCGAATTCGGCACGATCGAAGTCCGCGTGATGGACACCCCGCTGACCGTCGAACGCGCCGCCGCCATCGCCGCCTACATTCAGGCGCTGGGCCGCTGGCTGCTGCTCGATCGCCCGTTCATGCCCGTGGAAGACGATTACCTCGTCTACACCTTCAACCGCTTCCAGGCGTGCCGCTTCGGGCTGGCCGGCGAATACGTCGACCCGGCCACGGGCAACCGTGGGGCGCTGGCCGATCACATCCTGGAGACGAGCAAGGTGCTGTCGGCACACGCCGAAGCGCTGTCGTCCGAAGGCGCGCTCGACATGGTGCGGGAGGTGGTGGAGGCGCGCGATGCGGATGCCGAATGGATCCGAGCGGCGCAACGTGAAACCCGCAACCTGCACGAGACCGTGCGACGCGGTTGCGGGCGTTGGACGCAGGCGGCAACGCAGCCCGCCTGATGCATCCCGGAACGGTCAGCCGTTGCGGACCGTTCCGGGCGCTTCCAGCCAGCGCTGCATGAACACGAGGTCGAGCCACTGGCCGTGCTTGATGGCGGCCTCGGGCATGCGGCCCACTTCTTTGAAGCCGAGCTTTTCGTGCAGGCGGATCGAGCCTGCATTGGCGCCGTCGATGGCGCCCACCATCAGGTGCTTGCCCAGTGCCGCGGCACGCTCGCAGAGCGCCTCGACCAGCAGGCTGCCCAGTCCCTTGCCGCGCCAGTCGCGGTGAATGTGCACCGAGTGCTCGACGGTGGTGCGAAAGCCCGGGTACGGCCGGAAATCCCCAAACGATGCAACGCCTGCAACTTGCCCGTCATCGTCAGCCACCAGCACCGGATACCCCTGCGTGGCGCGCAAGGCCAGCCATGCGGTGCGGTCTTCCAGCGTGACCGGTGTTTCGGTGTAGATCGCGTTGGAGTTGGCAATCACATCGTTGTAGATGTCGACGATGGCCGGCAGGTCGGCCTGCGTTGCGTCTCGGAGCAGCATGGTGCGTGGCGGGGTCAATGAGTCGGACGCACCGCCAGAACGCGGCGCGCAAACGCCCAGCATACCAAGGCGAACACGATCAGCCCGAGCCATTGCGCCGTGCCTTCAAACGAGGCGCCCACGATCGCCAGCGGAGCATCCTTGCCCGTGGCCCCGATGACGGCTGCCATCAGCACGCCCACCAGGCTTTCACCCACGATCAGGCCCGACGCCAGCAGCACGCCGTGGCGGTTCGGCACCTCGGCATAGCGCGCGTACGGCACACCGGCCGCCTGCGCGCGCTTGGCGAGAATCTTCTCGATGACCCACGCCAGCACCGCGCCCGTCACCAGCACCGTGCTGATCGTCGGCGGCAGGTAGATGCCGATGCCGACCGCCAGCACCGGCAGCCGGGCGACGCCGCCACGCTGCTTGAGCGCCCAGTCGACGGCGATCAGCAGCATGCCGATGACGATGCCGGCAATCACCATGTTCCATTCCAACTGGTGCGTGAAGATGCCGGTGGCAATGGCCGTCATGAGCGTGGCCTGCGGTGCGGACAGCGCTTGCGCCGCGTCCATGCCGGCACGCGGCAGCGCGCCCGGAAAGCCATACGCGTTGTACAGCAGCTCCAGCACCGGCGAGATGACCGCCGCGCCCGCCACACAGCCGATCAGCAGTGCCACCTGCTGGCGCCATGGTGTGGCTCCGACCAGCCAGCCGGTCTTCAGATCCTGCAGGTTGTCATTGGAGATGGTCGCCACGGCCACCACGGCCGACGTTGTGAAAATGGCCAGCGCAATGCCCAGCTTGCTCGCTTCCGGCGAGCCCACGATGCCGTTGTCCGCGCCGATGGCCAACAGCAGCAGCGACACCAGGGTGATGGCGATGATGCCGATGCCCGAAATCGGGCTCGACGACGAACCGATCAGCCCGGCCATGTAGCCGCACGCCGCCGCCACCAGAAAGCCGAACACCACCGCAAAGATCACCGCGCAGGTGATCAGCGTCCAGCGCGAGCCAGCCGACAGCATGGTCGGCGCCAGGAACGCGGCAAACGTGATCACCAGCACCACGACCATGGCCAGCGTGACCAGCAGGATCCAACGCGGCGCCATGTCCTGCTCGGTACGCAGCGCGCCATCGGCTTTCGGGCGCAAGCTACCGAACGAGCGCTTCACGCCGTGCACCACCGGGCCGATCAGCGTGCCCAGCGTCCACACGGCCGCCACTGCAATCACGCCGGCACCGATAAAGCGCACCTGCGTGCGCCACACATCCGTGCCGAACGCCGAGAGCGCCTTGCCCGCCGGCATCGGCGTGATGGACGTCAGATACGGCACGGCGATGCCCCAGGCGATCACCAGGCCCACCAGCATGGCCAGCCCGGCCACCAGCCCGATCAGGTAGCCCGCGCCCAGCAGTGCCGTTGAAAAGCCCAGCGGCAAGCGCACCACTGCGGCACCCGCCGCGAACCACCAGCTTGCCCCTTCGCCCAGCAAGCGCAGGCCGCTCGTTGCAAACGCCACGATGGCCGCGACAATGCCGCCCGCGGCTAGGTCGCGCATGCCGGTGGCGGCCGGCACCGCCTCGTCATCGGCCGCGTCTTCACCGTCCGCCGACTGGCCGCTACCTACACGCAGAATTTCTGCTGCCGCCACGCCTTCGGGATAAGGCAGGTCGCTCTGCACCACCATGGCGTGGCGCAGCGGAATCGTGAACACCACGCCCAGCATGCCGCCCGCCATGCACACACCAAACGTTTGCCAAAACGGGAAACCTTGCCAGTGCCCAATCATCACCAGGCCGGGCAGGATGAAGATGATGGAAGACAGTGTTCCGGCCGCAGACGCCTGTGTCTGCACCATGTTGTTCTCAAGGATGTTCGTGCCGCCGAGCATGCGCAGCACCGCCATCGAAATGACCGCTGCCGGAATCGCCGATGAGAACGTCAGGCCGACCTTCAGGCCGAGGTACACGTTTGAAGCGGTAAAAATTACGGTGATGATGGCACCGAGGATCATGCCGCGTAGCGTCAGCTCCGGCAGGGTCGCTGCCGGAATGTGCTTGGGAGGATGGAGGGATTGCATCCTGCGGGTCTCCAAAGAGGGTTCTTGTGGCGCGGATTATAGGAGTGGATAGGGGCGGGGGCTTGTGCGTTTTTTTTGGGGTGTCCTCTAGATTTGTTGTTTGTGGTCCATCTGTGTTTCGTACCCTGCCCGGCACGACTCACTTTTCTTTGTCTTGCCAAAGAAAAGTAAGCAAAAGAAAGGCGCGCCCGAGATGGCGACTTCCCCTTGAATTTGTGTGACCGTGCGGCGAAGGAGGCAAACTCGCTGCGCTCAGACAAGCCTCCTTCCTTGATCCGCCCGCTCACAAAAATTCAAGGCGCCATCAAGGGCTCAACGTCAAAAGCAAAAGGCCAACCCGTCGTGAGGTTGGCCTTGTCGTTTGGGCTGGCGCCCAGAGGGTGTGGCTGTTGTCCTTTGACTTTCCTGCCCTAGATGGCGCCTTGAATTTCTGTTGCAGGGAGGAAAAAGGAAGGGAAACTGTCTGAGCGCAGCAAGTTTTTCCCTTCCCCTCCCTGCGACATAAATTCAAGGAGTCTTTCGCCATCTCGGGCGCGCCTTTCTTTGCTTACTTTCTTTGGGCAAGACCAAAGAAAGTGAGTCAGCCCCGGCAGGGGATGAAACAAGGGATGCACCAACAGCCCAAAACCCAAACCAAAAATCAACACTCCACAATATTCACCGCCAACCCACCCCGCGCCGTCTCCTTGTACTTCGTCTTCATATCCGCGCCAGTCTCGCGCATCGTCTTGATGACCGAATCCAGCGAAACATAATGCGTGCCATCCCCACGCAACGCCATGCGCGCCGCATTCACCGCCTTCACCGACGCCATCGCATTACGCTCGATACACGGAATCTGCACCAGCCCGCCAACCGGGTCGCATGTCAGCCCGAGGTTGTGCTCCATGCCGATCTCCGCAGCGTTTTCGACTTGCGCAGGCGTGCCGCCCAGCACGGCCGCCAGCGCGCCCGCCGCCATCGAACACGCCACACCGACTTCGCCCTGGCACCCGACTTCTGCGCCCGAGATTGACGCGTTCATCTTGTAAAGCATGCCGATCGCGCCGGCGGTGAGCAGGAAATCCACCACGCCGTTGTCGTTCGCGCCGGGGACGAACCGGTCGTAGTAATGCATCACCGCCGGGATGATCCCCGCTGCGCCGTTGGTCGGTGCCGTGACAACGCGCCCGCCTGCGGCGTTCTCTTCGTTGACGGCAATCGCATACAGATTCACCCAGTCGATGACCGACAGCGGGTCGGACAGCGTGCGTTCGGCCTGCACCGTAAGCCGTGAATACAACTCCGCCGCGCGGCGACGCACGTGGAACGGCCCCGGCAGCTCGCCTTCCGTGCGGCAACCGCGCGCCACGCACGCCTGCATCACGTGCCAGATGTTGAGCAGACCAGCACGCACTTCGGCCTCGGTGCGCCACGTCAGTTCGTTTTCGAGCATCAGCCGGGCAATGGATTTGCCCGTCGATTCGCACATCGCCAGCATCTCTTTGCCGCTGCGGAACGGATGCGGCAACTGGTCGTGCGCCGCCAGCACCTGCGTGTTGGGTGCACCAGCCGTGACGACAAAGCCACCGCCCACCGACAGGTAGCGCGCCTCGCGTAGCCGTTCTCCGGCCGCATCGAAGGCGTGGAACTTCATGCCGTTCGGATGCTCGGCCATCGCTTCGCGGCGGTAGAAGGCGATGTGTTCCTTTTCGGTAAAGCGCATCGCGTGACGGCCCAGCAGCGACAGCGACTGCGATGCACGCAGCTCCGCCAGCTTGGCATCGATGGTGTCGGGGTCGATTGTGTCCGGCGCCTCGCCCATCAGGCCGAGGATGACGCCGCGGTCCGTGCCGTGGCCTTTGCCGGTGGCACCGAGCGAGCCGTACAGCTCGACACGCACGCTGGCGACTTGCGACATCAGCCCATCGGCTTCGAGGCCGGAGGCGAACATGAGCGCGGCGCGCATCGGCCCGACGGTGTGCGAGCTGGACGGGCCAATGCCGATCTTGAAGAGGTCGAAAACAGAAACAGCCATGGGTGAGGCTCCGGGGGCGTTAAAGGGTGCAAGCGGCTTGTGGCTACTTGCGCCAGGTTGTTGTATGCGCGCTGTCAGCGCGTCGCTTCGCCAGTCAACGGGCTGCGCACAGCGCCAGCCAGTCGGGCGCAGTCGCGGCGAGCCGTTCGGCCAGCGTGCGGTATTTCGGGTTCAGCCGCGCGGCTTGCCAATACAGTGTGGAGGCGCTTTTCGGCTCCCACATGCCGGAGAAACCGGCGAGGCCTGCATCGGCTCGCTTCTTGTCGAAGGCAACGTGCGAGTGGACGTATTCCTCGTGCGTGCGGCTGCCGTCGGCATACGGCACGAGCCAATCGAGGGCGGCAGCGAGCGAGACGCCGTTGGCTGCGCGCTCACGTAGCCACTGCTGGCCGAAAGGCTGCACGGCAATCGCGGCCATCGTCAGCGGCTCGAGGTCATAGACGACGTAGTGAAGCGCGTCGCGGTCTTCAAAATCTTCCACCGACCCGTCCGGGCGCACGTTATTGGCGACCTGCTGCAGGAACAGGCGATGTACATGCGCGAGCAACGCGTGGTCACCCAGCGCGGCAGCCGACATCGCCATCAGCTTGATGCGATGGCTTTGCCAGTTGTTGATCCACGTATGGGACAGCGGCTGGCGGGCGGCATCGGTGCGGGCGATATAGCCTTCGGCCAGCGTACGCAGGAAGCGTTGCGTCTCTTCACGCGTGCTTGGCGTCAGGCCGTCGCGCGCAAGCATGTAGGCCTGAATCAGCGCATCGAACTTCGTCTCGTCGATCGGGTTGAAGCTCGGTACATACGTGCCGACCCAGGCGTGCAGGAAGGTGTCGACCTGTTCGGCGAAGCGCTTGTCGCCGGTGAGACGCCAGGCCATTGCGGCGTCGCGCATGACTGGGAAGTCCCGCGCGGCAACAACGGATTCGTCGTAGATGCCTTGGTGCGGCAGCGTACCTTCGGTATGCAGACGCGGCAGCGGGTGGGGCGTCTGCCCGAGGTGCTGAGTGGCACGGGCGATCAGCTTGACAGCAGCAGGTTCGCCGGACAGCGCGGGCGAAACGCTGCACCAATCGCGCGCCGGCCCCGCCGTATTGTGCGTGCCGGCGTACACCGATGCCGCAGCCCCCGCCTGTATCGGCGAGCACGCACCGCATACCGCGACAACGGCGGCACAGGCAAGCAAACGGAAGAGTGGGGCAGGCTGAAGCATCGGCATGGCAGGCTCTCGTCGATCGGGTGAACTGTCGTCACCATAAACGGCGAGGAACTCTGAAAACAGCGGCTGTGAGAGCAGGTTACAGGGGTTGCGCCACGTTACATATGACACGGCGGCGGAGCATGCCGCCCCGCCGCCGCGTTCATCTCACTTCGAGGGGCATCAGTCCTGCGCGTACTCGCTCATCGGCACGCAGGCGCAGAACAGGTTGCGATCGCCGTAGACGTTGTCGGCACGGCCGACCGGCGGCCAGTACTTTTGCTTGCGCAGCGATGCCACCGGGTAGGCGGCCTGCTCACGCGTGTACTTGTGCGACCAGTCGTCGGCCATCACCACAGCGGCGGTGTGCGGGGCGTGCTTGAGCGGGTTGTCTTCGCGGTCGAATTCGCCCGAGATCACCTTGTCGACTTCGCCACGGATGGCGATCATCGCGTCGATGAAGCGGTCGAGCTCCACCTTCGGCTCGCTCTCGGTCGGCTCGATCATCAGCGTGCCCGGCACCGGGAAGCTCATCGTCGGTGCGTGGAAGCCGAAGTCCATCAGGCGCTTGGCGATGTCTTCGTTGCTGATGCCCGATTCCTTCTGCAGCGGGCGGATGTCGAGAATGCACTCGTGCGCCACCAGGTCGTGCGCGCCCGTGTACAGCACCGGGTAGTACGGTGCGAGACGCTTGGCCACGTAGTTGGCCGACAGGATGGCCGTCTCGGTGGCGGCGGTCAGGCCCGCTGCGCCCATCATCGCGATGTACATCCACGAGATCGGCAGGATCGACGCCGAGCCGAATGCCGCAGCCGACACGTTGCCGATGTTCTGACTGGCGTCTTCACCCGAAGCCGCGCGCCCCGGGAGGAACGGTGCGAGGTGCGCGCCCACGGCCACCGGGCCCACGCCCGGACCGCCGCCGCCGTGCGGAATGCAGAACGTCTTGTGCAGGTTCAGGTGTGAGACGTCGCCGCCGAAGTGGCCCGGTGCGGCCGTGCCGACCATGGCGTTCATGTTGGCGCCGTCCACGTACACCTGACCGCCGTGGCTGTGCACGATTTCGCAGACACGCTTCACGCCTTCCTCGAACACGCCGTGCGTGGACGGGTAGGTGATCATGATCGCCGCCAGGTTCTTGCTGTGCTCGGCGGCCTTCTTCTCAAGATCGGCCAGGTCGACGTTGCCGCGCTCATCGCACGCCACGACGACGACCTGCATGCCGGCCATCTGCGCCGATGCCGGGTTCGTGCCGTGCGCCGACGACGGGATCAGGCAGACATTCCGGTGCGCCTCGCCACGGCTGGCGTGGTAGGCGTGGATGATCAGCAGGCCAGCGTATTCACCTTGCGAGCCGGCATTCGGCTGCAGGCTCACGGCGGCGTAGCCGGTGGCGGCGCACAGCATCTGTTCGAGCTGATCGATCATCTCGCGGTAGCCGACGGTCTGGTCGGCCGGTGCGAACGGGTGGATGTTCGAGAACTCGGGCCACGTCACCGGCAGCATTTCTGCGGTGGCGTTGAGCTTCATCGTGCAAGAGCCCAGCGGGATCATCGTGCGGTCGAGCGCAAGGTCCTTGTCGGCCAAGCTGCGCAGGTAGCGCAGCATTTCGTGCTCGGAGTGGTGTGCGTTGAACACCGGGTGCGTCAGGTACGCGCTCTGGCGCACCAGCGATGCCGGATACGCATCGGCCACGCCCGCTTCGGTCTGGTCGAAGTCCGGCGCGGCGGCGTGGGCGGCGTGCGCGAAGACTTCCCACAGCGCCACGACATCGGCGCGCGTGACCGTCTCGTCCAGCGAGATGCCCAGGCGGGTGTCGTCGATCTGGCGCAGGTTGATGCCGTGCGCCTGCGCAGCGATGTGCAGGTTGGCGGTGCGCGCGCCGGTGGCGACGGTCAGCGTGTCGAAGAAGGCGTCGGATTCCAGCGTGTAGCCGATCGCGCGCAGGCCGGCGGCCAGCGTGGCGGTCAGGCGGTGCACGCGCTGCGCGATGCGCTTCAGGCCTTGCGGGCCGTGGTAGACGGCGTACATCGATGCCATCACGCCCAGCAGCACCTGCGCGGTACAGATGTTCGAGGTGGCCTTCTCGCGGCGGATGTGCTGCTCGCGCGTCTGCAGCGCGAGACGGTAGGCCGGGTTGCCTTGCGCATCGATCGTCACGCCGACCAGGCGGCCCGGCATCGAGCGCTTGAACGCGTCGCGCACGGCCATGTAACCGGCGTGCGGGCCGCCGAAGCCAAACGGCACGCCAAAGCGCTGCGTGTTGCCGATCACCACGTCGGCGCCCCATTCGCCCGGCGCAGCCAGCAGCGTGAGCGCCAGCAGGTCGGCGGCGGCCACGACCAGACCGCCGGCGGCGTGCACGGCATCGGTCAGCGCCTGGTACGTCGCCAGATCGCCCAGGAGCGCACCGTTGGCGCCCGGGTATTGCAGCAGCACGCCGAACGCGTCGTGCTTGGCAGCGTCGGCCGCCGGGCCGGTCACCACCTGCACGCCGATCGGCTCGGCGCGCGTGCGAATGACTTCCAGCGTTTGCGGCAGCACGTCGTCGGCCACGAAGAACACGGTCGATTTCGACTTGCCGATGCGCTGCAGCAGCGTCATGGCTTCAGCAGCGGCGGTCGCTTCGTCCAGCATCGACGCATTGGCGATGTCCATGGCCGTCAGGTCGATCACCATCTGCTGGAAATTCAGCATCGCTTCCAGGCGGCCTTGCGAGATTTCCGGCTGATACGGCGTGTAGGCCGTGTACCAAGCCGGGTTCTCGAGGATGTTGCGCAGGATGACGCCCGGCGTATGCGTGCCGTAGTAGCCCTGGCCGATCAGGCTCTTGACCACGCGGTTCTGCCCGGCGATGCCGCGCAGCTTGGCGAGCGCCGCTTCTTCGGTCAGCGGCTGCGTGAATTCACCCAGCGGCACGCCGTCCTGGCGGCGGATGGCGGGCGGGATCACGGCGTCGATCAGCTTGGCGCGGCTATCAAAACCAAGTGCAGCAAGCATCTGCGCTTGCTCTTCCGGCGACGGGCCGATGTGGCGGTGCGCGAAGGCGTCGCACGCCTCCAGGGCGGCGAGGGTGGGGCGTTCGGCAGCAAGCGCCGAGGAAGCGGGGTGCGGAGCGTTCATGGCAAGGGCTCGAAATTCAGGCAAAGCGCCGATGTGCGGGTCAGGCACATCGGCTTCGGTGACCGGCTTAGCCGATCTTGGCGGCGTACTGCTCGGCCGACATCAGCGCGTTCACATCGTCGGCGTTGGTCGGCTTGATCTTGAACAGCCAGGCCTCGTAGGCGCCGGCGTTGACCGACTCGGGCGCACCCGCGGCGTCGGCGTTGTTGGCGATGATCTCGCCCGAGACCGGGGCGTAGATGTCGGAGGCGGCCTTGACCGATTCGACCACGGCAATCGCCTCGTCCTTGGCGACTGCGCGACCAGCGTCCGGCAGTTCCAGGAAGACGATGTCGCCCAGCGCGTCCTGCGCGAAGTCGGTGATGCCGATGGTCAGCGTGCCGTCGGCTTCAACGCGGATCCACTCGTCGTGTTCGGTGTACTTCAGATCGGCGGGGACGTTGCTCATGAAAGGTTTCTCCGGAAGATGGGTATTGGGGAATGCAGATTCGGTGTTCAGCTGACCAGCGCCTTGCCATTGCGCACGAACGGCAGTTTAACCACAGTCGCGGTCAACTTGCGGTCGCGAATTTCGACCTGCACGTCGGTGCCGATGGCCACGTCCTTGGGCAGGCGCGCCAGTGCGATGGAGAGCGACAGGCTCGGGCTGAACGTGCCGCTGGTGATCTCGCCGTCACCGGCAGCGGTGATGACCTTCTGGTGGGCGCGCAGCACGCCGCCCTTGTCGCGCAGGATCAGGCCGACGAACTGTTCGCGCTGGCCGCCGGCTTGCAGCGCGGCCTTGCCGGTGAAGTCGCGTTCGCTTTGCAGGTCGACCGTCCAGGCGAGGCCGGCGTCGAGCGGCGACACGTGCTCGTCCATGTCCTGGCCGTAGAGGTTCATGCCGGCTTCCAGGCGCAGCGTGTCGCGCGCGCCCAGGCCCGCCGGGCGCACGCCGGCCTGCAGCAGGCGCTCCCAGACGCCGGCGATCTGCGAGGCCGGGACGACGAGTTCAAAACCGTCTTCACCGGTGTAGCCGGTGCGGGCCACCATGATCTCGCCCACGTTTTCCACGGTGACGAAGCCCGCGTTGAACGGCTTGAGCGCATCGCCCACGGCCTGCGTGCCGGGCAGCGCGGCGTAGGTCTTGGCACGCGCGTTCGGGCCCTGCACGGCCAGGATGCCCAGCGGCTCGGCGCCAGCGTTGTTGTCGGAGCGGCGCGGCGTGATGGTCACGTCGGTGCCGGCGGCCGCGTTCTGCGCGACGATCCATTCCAGATCCGTCGGAGCAGTGCCGGCGTTGACCACCAGGCGGAACCAGTCTTCGCGGAAGAAGTAGACGATCAGGTCGTCGATCACGCCGCCCTTGGGGTTCAGCATGCAGCTGTAGAGCGCCTTGCCGGGCGTCTGCAGCTTGTCGACGTTGTTGGCGAGCAGCCCACGCAGGAAGTCGCGCACGCGCGCGCCGGTGAGGTCGACCACGCACATGTGCGAGACGTCGAAGATGCCGGCGTCTTGGCGCACGGCGTGGTGCTCTTCGATCTGGGAGCCGTAGTTGACGGGCATGTCCCAGCCGCCAAAGTCGACCATGCGGGCGCCCAGCGAGCGGTGGATGGCATTGAGCGGCGTGTGTTGGAGCGTCATGGAATCTCTCGGCTGAGCGCGCCGCCGTGGCTTGGGCGCGGCGCATGGATCGGGAACCAGAAAAGCAAAAAGGCCACCCGCGCAGCCTGATCCCTCATGGTGACGCCATGAAGATCAACAAGCTGCGCAGATGGCCCCTCTGTCCTTGGTACCTGAGAGATTGCGAAGCGGGGCGCATAGCGGTGCGCGCCGTTCGTGAGCCCCTTCGGTGGGCGCCCGCAGTGGTCGTGCGGCGCCAGCTCTCCAGAGTGCGGTCGGACGCATGTCCGCCGATCCGCCCGGTCCTGGATGCCTGAGAGTTTTCGGGTGCTACCCCTTCGGCGGCGCCTTGCCGTATACGGCGGGCACGCTCTCCCGGATGGATGGCGCGAATGTACGGAAGGGGGATGGGATTGTCAATTGGGGGGGGATTCGACGGTTTTTGAGAGGAGGGCCGGTTTTATGCTTTGGGTCCATCCCCCTTTCGTTCCCTGCCGGGACCGACTCACTTTTCTTTGTCTTGCCAAAGAAAAGTAAGCAAAAGAAAGGCGCGCCCGAGATGGCGAAAGCCTCCTCGAATTTTCGTAACCGGGCGGCGGCGGGGAAAACTCGCTGCGCTCAGACAGTTCCCCGCCTTTTTTCCGCCCGCTTACGAAAATTCAAGGCGCCATCAAGGGCAGGTACGTCAAAGGCCAAATGCCAAAGACAACGGCCACACCCTCGGGGCGCTGGCGGGATCGCCAAGCTCCAGGGGTGTGGCCGGAGTGCGGGTGTTGGCGGGTCGTGCTCTGGCTTACTTGCCGATCTGGCGGCTGACCTGGTTTTCCTGCTGGTTCAGCGTCCGCTGCTCCTGCTTGGTGATGCCGCCGCCATTCTGAGCCGCCATGTCGCGCTCTTCCTGGCGAATCTGGTGGTCTTCCCGGTGCAGCTGGCGCGCCTGGCCCTTGGTGATCTCGCCTTCCTTCACTTCGTTGTGGATGCGCCTGTTCTGGTTGGCAAGGCGGTGGTTGACCTCGGCGCGGCGCGGGTGGTCTTTTTGCCACTGCGTTTGGGCGAAGGCGCCGGTGGTGGCAGACAGGGCGACGGCGGTAACGGCCAGGGCTTTAACAATGCGGTGCATGGTGGTTTCTCCGGTGGGCGGCCGACCGATTCAGCCGCTGTCCCGTCCATAACGGCGTGCCGCGCCCGGCCGCTTACGGGGTTCGTGTAACGGCGCGTAAGCGGTGTAACGCCGGTGCGAAANGGGGGGGGGGGGCGCAAACGCATTCGGTGCAGTGTCGAGCACGTCCGTGGGGCCCCACGCGGGTGGCGCGGCACCGGCCCGATCGATGCAAAGACGCCGTGCTACCATCGCCCTCCGCTGTCGTTCCCGCCTGCTTTTTCTTCTGCCTGTTCCCCATGTCTTCCGGTCTCGCCCACGGGCTCAATGCTGCCCAATCCGAAGGTGTGCATTACCTCGACGGCCCCTGCCTGGTGCTTGCCGGGGCAGGCTCGGGCAAGACGCGCGTGATCACGCAGAAGATCGCGCACCTGATCCTGGACAAGGGCTTCGAGCCCAAGCACATCGCCGCCGTTACGTTTACCAACAAGGCGGCCAAGGAAATGCAGGAGCGTGTGGCCAAGCTGATGGACGGCAAGACACGCGAAGACGGCAAGCGCATTCCCATCAAGCAGTTGACGGTCTGTACCTTCCACTCGCTGGGCGTGCAGATCTTGCGGGCTGAGGCCGAGCATGTGGGCCTCAAGCCGCGCTTCTCGATCATGGATTCGGACGATTGCTTCGGGATGATCCAGGAGCAACTCGCGACCACCGACAAGCAGTTGATCCGCCGCGTGCAGAGCACGATCTCGCTGTGGAAGAACGGTCTCGTCGACCCGGACACCGCGATTGCCGAGGCGCTCGCCAACAACAACGTCGATGACCACCAGGCGGCGCTCGTCTACCGCAATTACGTTGCGACGCTGCACGCGTATCAGGCGGTGGACTTTGACGACCTGATCCGCATTCCTGCCGAGCTGTTCGCTCGCAATGAAGAGGTGCGGCTGAAGTGGCAGAACCGCCTGCGCTACTTCCTCGTCGATGAATATCAGGACACCAACGCCTGCCAGTACCAGCTGCTGAAGCTGCTGGCGGGCGGTTCGCACCTGCGGGCGCCGGCCTTCACGGCGGTGGGCGACGACGACCAGGCCATCTACGGCTGGCGCGGCGCCACGCTCGACAACCTCAAGCTGCTGCAGACGGATTTTCCGAACCTGAAGGTCATCAAGCTGGAGCAGAACTACCGCTCCACGGTGCGCATCCTGAACGCGGCCAACGCCGTGATCGCGCAGAACCCGAAGCTGTTCGAGAAGACGCTGTGGAGCGAGCACGGGATGGGCGACGCCATCAACGTGACGAGCGCCAATGACGAAGAGCACGAAGCCGAGAGCGTGGTCTTCAAACTCTCTGCCCACAAGTTCGAGCGTCGCGCGCAGTTTCGCGATTACGCGATCCTGTATCGCGGCAACTTCCAGGCGCGCCTGTTCGAGCAGATCCTGCGCCGCGAGCGCATTCCGTATGTGCTCTCGGGCGGGCAGAGCTTTTTCGACAAGGCCGAGATCAAGGACCTGTGCGCCTACCTGCGGCTGATTGCCAATGCGGATGACGATCCTGCGTTCATCCGCGCCATCACCACGCCCAAGCGCGGCGTGGGCAACGCGACGCTGGAAGTGCTGGGTTCGTTCGCGGGGCAGGCCAAGGTGTCGCTGTTCGAGGCGGCGATGATGGGCGGTATCGAAGCGCAACTCGCGCCGCGCCAGCTGGAGCCGCTGCGGGTGTTCTGCGAATTCATCGTGCGCTTGTCCGACCGCGCTGCGAAGGAGCCGGCCGCCACGCTGCTCGACGAGATGATGGAAGGCATCCACTACGAGGCCTACCTGTACGACACCTACGACGAGCGCCAGGCGCAGAACAAGTGGACCAACGTGCTGGAGTTCCTCGACTGGCTCAAGCGCAAGGGCACCAAGCCCGAGAAGGATGACGACGAAGAGGCCACCGGTTTCGACAAAGCCGATGGCCTGATGGACGCCGACAAAAACCTGCTGGAGCTCACGCAGACCATCGCGCTGATCAGCATGCTCGAAGGCAAGGAAGAAGACCCGGATGCGGTGCGCCTGTCCACGCTGCATGCGAGCAAGGGGTTGGAGTATCCGCACGTGTTCCTGGTGGGCGTGGAGGAAGGCATCCTCCCGCATTGCCGCGAAGACGACGACCTGACCGACGAGAAGATCGAAGAAGAGCGGCGGCTGATGTATGTGGGCATTACGCGGGCACAGCGCAGCCTGCATATCAGCTGGTGCAAGAAGCGCAAGCGTGCGCGCGAGACGGTGGTGTGCGAGCCGTCGCGCTATATCGCCGAGATGAAGCTTGGCGAAGACGCGGGGCCGACACCAGAGGACACCATGCCAGCGATGTCGCCGAAGGACCGGCTGGGGGCGTTGAAAGGGTTGCTGGCGGCTAAGAAGCCGGTGGTTTCGTGATTGGGTTTTTGGTTTTTGGTTTTTGGTTTTTGGTTTTTGGTTTTTGGTTTTTGGTTTTTGGTTTTTGGTTTTTGCGTTGGTGGTCCATCCCCCTTTCGTTCCCTGCCGGGACCGACTCACTTTTCTTTGTCTTGCCAAAGAAAAGTAAGCAAAAGAAAGGCGCGCCCGAGATGGCGAAAGACTCCTTGAATTTGCGTAACCGGGCGGAGGTGGGGAAAACTCGCTGCGCTCAGACAGTTCCCCACCTTTTTTCCGCCCGCTTACGAAAATTCAAGGCGCCATCTAGGGCTCAACGTCAAAAGAAAAAGGCCAACCCATCGTGCGGTTGGCCTTTGTCGTTTGAGCTTGCACCCAGATGGTGTGCCTTTTGCCTTTGACTTTCCCTGCCCTAGATGGCGCCTTGAATTTCTGTTGCAGGGAGGAAAAAGAGGGGAGGCTGTCTGAGCGCAGCGAGTTTGCCTCCCCTCCCTCCCTGCGACATAAATTCAAGGGGAAGTCGCCATCTCGGGCGCGCATTTCTTTGCTTACTTTCTTTGGGCAAGACCAAAGAAAGTGAGTCAGCCCCGGCAGGGGATGAAACAAGGGATGCACCACCAAGGCAAAAAACAACCAAAAAAAACCTACCCATGTCGCCGCGCCGCCAACCCCACCCCACTCACCAACAAAACCGCTGCAGCCACTTCAAGCCCATGAGGCAACCGAGCCTCATAGATAAACCCATACAAAAGCGCAAACACCGTCTCAAACACAATCAACTGCCCCGACAGTGTCAACGGCAACTTGCGGCTGGCCGCATTCCACAGGCTGTTGCCCAGCACAGACGCCCCCAGCGCCACGCCCATATTCACCAGCCAGAATATCCCCCACGCCGATGCGGGCTGCGCAGACGCCGTTGCCATGCCGGGCAGCAAAAACGCCGGCACGGCCAGTGCCAGTGACAGCACCCCGGTCGCGACGCCCGTCAACAGCGACCATTCGCGGCTCGTGAACTGCGGCCGCGCACGCAGGTACCGCGCATTGCACACCGCATACACCGTCCAGCACGCCAGCGCGCCCGCTGCCATCAAGAGCCCGATGAAATAGGTTCTGCCGCCGGCATCCGAATGCACATCGGGCGCATCCAGGTAAATGCACAGCACGCCCGCAACCGCCATCAGCAACGGCAAGGCCAGCTGACGCAACGGCAAGCTGCCGCGTTCGGCCGAGCCCGCGAGCGTGACCGTCACCGGCAACAGCCCGACGATGAGCGAGACCGGCGCCACGCCCGCGCGCTGCACGCCCCCCGCTACGCACAGGTAGTAAAGAATGTTGCCCGGCAGCGATAACAGCAGCAGCGCCACCCAGTCGCGCCGAGTCGTCTTGCGCCACAGCGTGCGCCACTCGGGCAGCGCCAGCACCAGCGAGAGCACGCCGTACAGCACATACCGCGCGGCCGACAGCGCCAGCGGTGAAAACTGCGGCAGCATCTTCGGCGCGACGAAGATGATGCCCCACAGCGCGCCGGCCGCAACGCCGTAACCGATGCCCGTGAGGTGGTCGCGCCGCGCGTCGTGCTGCCCGTGATGAAGCTGCGTTGCAGTGGAGGTGTCGCCAACAGCCATGGAGCGCCTGTCCGAAAAGATCAATTGAACCGGCACTCTGCGCGTGCGCGCGCCGCGCGTCTTGGTGAAGACGGCTGCGCTTTGGCAAAAACGGAAATGGGTCGGGCTAGCGGCGCACCGCTGCGGGCGTGATGCCGTGGGCCGCCTTGAGGTGGCGGGTGAGGGCGCTTTGGTCGTAGTAGCCGGTGCGCGCGGCAATCTCGGCGATGGGCAGGGCGGTGGTTTCCAGCAGCGTCAATGCATGCCGCAGCCGCACCTGCGCCAGATGCGCATGCAGCGTGGTGCCGTATGCAGCACGGAACAGCGTGGCGAGGCGACGCGCGCTCACGCCCGCTTCTGCGGCAAGCGCATCGACGGAGAGCGGCTCCGCGTAGCGGTGCTCGATGGCGTGCCATGCGCGCTCGGCACGCGCGTCGGGGCGTGCGCGGATCTGCGTGGATTGGTTGGCCGGATGCGCGGCCAGCGTCGCCAGCGCGAGCGATGACCACGCATTCGCCAGCGCCGTGTCGACGATGGGCGCGTCTTGCAGCCAGGTTGTCAGGGCGCGCAGGCCGGGCGTAAGCGGAAAGAACACGCGATCGGCCAAGCCGCCCAGGCTCGGGGCATCCACGGTTTGGCCGGGGATGTCGAAGACGATGAAACGGTTCGCGCCGGTGGCTTCAAACGCATGCGTGGCGCCCGCCGGGATGAGCGCGGCGTGGTGCGTGTCGACGCGGCCGCCGCGGCCGTCCACGTCCATCTCGAGGATGCCGCGTGCGGGCATCACGACCTGCATGAAGTCGTGCGAGTGCGGGGGCGCGGCCAGGCCGTAAGTGCGGAAGTCCAACATGGTGCCGCCGAGAATAGCACCGGCATCCGCCCAAAAAAATACCCGGCCACAGATCGTCTGCGCCGGGTCTCGGAACTTTCACGGAAAGAGGATCCGTGAGAAGAGGAACAGCCGCATCGTGCGCTGTCTGCATGACAGCGTCATGTCAGCTGCGCCTGCGCGCTCATTCCTCCTGGATCGTCACCTTGTTCGGATAGAACGCCAGATAGCCCGCCACTTCACGCGCGACGGGCTTGGGTTGTTCGTACGTCCAGACGGCGTTTTCAGCGCGCACGTCGCCAGCCACGATCGTGTAGTACGACGCATCGCCCTTGTACGGGCAATGGGTGTGATGCTGCGTGCGCTCGAGCAGGTTCATCTGCACATCGTCGCGCGGGATGTACTGCACGGGCGGGTACGACGCCTCGCGCAGCGTGCGGGCCAAATGCGTGCTGGCGATGGTGAAACCGTTGAGCGTCACCGTCACGCGGCGCGGGTTCGACTCGACGGTGATCGGGTGATTCGGATCGATATCGGGCATGCGGCACTCCTGCAGTTGGGCAAGGGAAGACGCTTCCACTGTAGCAAGCGCCGCGCGCGCCTTCCCGCCTCCCGCCACATCCCAGGCTTACCAGTGCGTTTCCGATTCCGGCGTGGACGAGACGCGATGGATCGCCAGGTCGGCACCCATGAATTCGGCCTCACGGTCCAATCGCAGCCCCACGACTTTGCGCAGGGTGCCGTACACCACCGTGCCGCCGATCAGCGCAATCACAATGCCGCCCGCCGTGCCCGCCACCTGCGCCCAGAACGACACGCCGCCCAGCCCGCCCAGCGCCTTCAGGCCGAAGATGCCGGCCGCGATGCCGCCCCATGCGCCACACAGGCCGTGCAGCGGCCACACGCCGAGCACGTCGTCGATGCGCCAGACGTTCTGCACGCGCGTGAACATCCAGACAAACAGCACGCCCGCAATGCCGCCAACAGCCAGCGCGCCCAGCGGGTGCATCACATCGGAGCCGGCGCACACGGCCACCAGGCCGGCCAGCGGCCCGTTGTACGAGAAGCCCGGATCGTTCTTGCCCATCCACCACGCGGTGAGCGTGCCGCCCACCATGGCCATCAGCGAGTTGATGGCAACGAGGCCGCTCATCTTGTCGAGCGTCTGCGCACTCATGACGTTGAAGCCGAACCAGCCGACCGCCAGCACCCACGCGCCAGCCGCCAGGAACGGGATGTTTGACGGCGGATGCGCGGCGATGCGGCCGTCGTCCTTGTAGCGGCCGTGGCGGGCGCCGAGCAGCAGCACCGCCGGCAGCGCGATCCAGCCGCCCACGGCATGCACGACCACCGAGCCGGCAAAATCGTGGAACTCCGCGCCCGTCACGCTCTGCAGCCAGTGCTGGATGCCGAAGCGCTCGTTCCAGGCGATGCCTTCAAAGAACGGGTAGACGAAGCCCACCAGCACGAAGGTTGCCGCCAGTTGGGGCTCAAAGCGCGAGCGCTCGGCAATCCCGCCCGAGATGATGGCCGGGATGGCCGCCGCGAAGGTCAGCAGGAAGAAGAACTTCACCAGCTCGTAGCCGTTCTGCTGGGCGAGCACGTCGGCGCCGGTAAAGAAGTTGACGCCGTACGCGACCGAATAGCCGATGAAGAAGTACGCGATGGTCGACACGGCAAAGTCGACCAGGATTTTGACCAGTGCATTGACCTGGTTCTTCTTACGGACAGTGCCCAGCTCAAGGAACGCGAAGCCGGCATGCATGGCCAGCACCATGATCGCGCCCAGCAGGATGAAGAGCGCGTCGCCCCCGGTTTTGATGGAGTTCATTGCAGTTGTCGTGCGGGTTGAGGGTCAGCGCCATCCGGGTGCAGTGCATGCCCACAAATGACGCAAAAGCCGCCGACTGATGCAATTCTTGTTCCAACGGTGTGCAAAAAGGTGACATGGCGCACCATGGCCGTGCGCGCGAGGCAGGGGTCGGGCTGCGCGTGGAGATTGGCCCGAAATCGGTGCGTGATTGCCTTGAATTGGTGCGGGCGGTGTGGCAAATGCGCCGTCGTGGTGCGTTCTGCCGTGGGGAGGGTTACGGCTTGGCGCTGGCGACGCTGAAGGATGCCGCTACGGCATTCCACAGAGGCTCGTACCGCAAGCGCACGGTGCTGGCCTGTTCGGGCGATGTGGCGGGAGACTGCATGTGCAGCATCAGCAGCGCGCCGTCGGTCGGCACCATGAAGACGCGGCCGACCAGCGTATTGCCCGTGGCGCGCGGGATATGCGGGCCGGGCGATTCGCCGATGTAGCTGGCCCACACGCCTGGGCGCCCGCCGAACGATTGCGTGCCCCACCCGAGCAGCTTGCACGGGCCGGCCACGGCTTGCTTGACGGCGTCGCGCATCCAGCGCGGTTCGCGGTTGTCCGGCACGGCTTCAAGATCGCCCTCTGTCGGGCGCACGATCATTTCAAGGCGCGACAGCCCCGAGCCGCCCTGATTGGCCCACGCGCCGATCGCCACCCGCGCGGGGTCGGGCTTGCGCGGCGCTGTCGGGGGCACGCGCTCCCAGGAAAACGGCAGCCTGAGGCTCAGGCTCGCGCCGCGCGCATTCGGCCAGTCAGACAACGTTACGGCCTGGGTAAAGCGGCTGCTCAACTCATCGGCGGGGCGGTCGTCGTAGACCACCGCCAACAGCGTCTGCAGCGTGGCGCGGTCTTGGCTGCCCTGTGCGCGCTCAACAACGCGTCCGGCCAGGGCGTGGGCGGTCTGGGCCGTCTGGGTGGCAACGCCCACGCTCGGTTGGTGAATGTCCAGCGCGCGCTCGATCAGCAGCTGGCGCTCGTCGTCGGATAGCGGAATGCCGGCGATCAGGCGGCGCGTGCGGGCCAGCGCCTGCGGGAACGCGTTGTCGAACTGCGTACGGGCGCGGATCAGCTCTTCACGCTGACCGGGAAAGCGCTGGATGGCGCGGTCCAGCGCCTGGGATTGCACGGTCAGGAAACCAAGCACGCTGATCAGCCCCGGGATGGCGCCGGGCGTGTAGTCCCACGCCAGGGCGTGACCGGACCACGCCAGCAAGGCGGTCAGACACCAGCGCATCGTTGCGCGGCTTGGCATTGGAAGTTCCCCCTGTGGCCGGACCCGTTTCCGACCAAAATCCGACTCTAACGATTTGTATCGATTGTGTGCAAGCTGGGTGTTGCACCAAGATTGGACCGCTCCAGCCGCCCGCAATTTGCGCAAAACGCTCCGGATGCCGGCGTGCTGATTTAAGGGAATGGCGCGCAGGCCATCATCAAGCCCCGGGGGCGCAGAAGAGCAGAAAGGTCCTCGCCCGTGCCGCCGGTTGACGTGTGCGTCAACCCCGAAAATACTGTCTGTTCGACCCGCCGACCGGCACGCTTCGCCTTGTGCGTCGTACGACACATCCAACGCCGGCGCCCCACTTATCGAAGGTGGAGACATGACCGATCTTTCCGCTGCCCGCGCGGCCGATCCCACGCCTGCCAGCGAAGCCGCGCCGGTGCGCAACAAGGTGCGCTTCGTGACGGCCGCGTCGTTGTTCGATGGGCATGACGCGTCGATCAACATCATGCGGCGCATCCTGCAGTCGATGGGCTGCGAGGTGATCCACCTCGGGCACAACCGCTCGGTGGATGAGGTGGTCAACGCTGCGCTGCAGGAAGACGTGCAGGGCATTGCCGTGTCCAGCTACCAGGGCGGCCACGTCGAATACTTCAAGTACATGATCGACGCGCTGCGCGCACGCGGCGGCCAGCACATCCAGGTGTTCGGCGGCGGCGGCGGGGTGATCGTGCCGGCGGAGATCCGCGAGCTGCAGGACTACGGCGTCGCGCGCATCTACAGCCCAGAAGACGGCCAGCGCATGGGTCTGGCCGGCATGATTGCCGACATGGTGCAGCGCTGCGATATCGATCTCTCCGTCTACGCGCCGGCTACGCTGGAGCCCGTTGCCAACGGCGATCGCCGCGCTCTGGCGCAACTGATCACCGCGCTGGAATCGGGCCGCGTCGATCCGGCGTTGCGCGAGGCCGTCCACGCGGCTGCGATGGCCGCGCCGACGCCTGTGCTTGGCATCACGGGCACGGGCGGTGCGGGCAAGTCGTCGCTCACCGACGAGCTGATCCGCCGCTTCCGGCTCGACCAGCAGGACGCGCTGCGCATTGCGGTCATCTCGATCGATCCGTCGCGGCGCAAGTCGGGCGGCGCGCTGCTGGGCGATCGCATTCGCATGAACGCGATCAACCATCCGAACATCTTCGTGCGCTCGCTGGCCACGCGCGAGGCGAGCCGCGAGATTTCCGACGCGCTGCCCGACGTGATTGCCGCCTGCCGCGCTGCCGGGTTCGATTTCATCATTGTCGAGACCTCCGGCATCGGGCAGGGCGATGCGGCCATCGTGCCGCATGTCGATCTGTCGCTGTATGTGATGACGCCCGAGTTTGGCGCCGCCAGCCAGTTGGAGAAGATCGACATGCTGGACTTTGCCGATCTGGTGGCGATCAACAAGTTCGACCGAAAGGGCGCGCAGGATGCATGGCGCGACGTCGCCAAGCAGGTGCAGCGCAACCGCGAGCAATGGCACGCCCGGCCCGAAGACATGCCGGTGTTCGGCACGCAGGCCTCGCATTTCAATGACGACGGCGTGACGGCGCTGTATCACGCGCTGGCCGATCGGCTGACCGAGCGCGGCATGGCGCTGGCCGAACGCACGTTGCCGCGCCCAGCCGGCAAATGCTCCACCAGCCACGATGCCATCGTGCCGCCCGCGCGCGTGCGCTACCTGGCGGAGCTGGCCGATACGGTGCGCGGCTACCACCGCCGAGTTGATGCGCAAAGCCGCCTCGCGCGGGAACGTCAGCAATTGCAGGCCAGCCACCGCATGCTGGAGCAGGCCGGTGCCACGGTGCAGACGCTGTCCGCGCTCGACAAGCAGGCGGCCGAGCGCGACGCACAACTCGGCGCTGCCGAGCGCAAGCTGCTCGCCATGTGGCCCGACCTGCGCCGTGCGTATTCCGGCGACGAATACGTCGTGAAGATTCGCGACAAGGAAATCCGCACGCAGCTCACGCACACCACGCTTTCGGGCACCACGATCCGCAAGGTCGTACTGCCGCCGTATGAAGATGACGGCGAAGTGCTGCGCTGGCTGATGCGCGAAAACGTGCCGGGCAGCTTCCCGTACACCGCCGGTGTGTTCGCCTTCAAGCGCGAGAACGAAGACCCGACGCGCATGTTCGCGGGCGAGGGCGATGCCTTCCGCACCAACCGGCGCTTCAAGCTCGTCTCCGAAGGCATGGACGCCAAGCGGCTTTCCACAGCGTTTGACTCCGTCACGCTGTACGGCGAAGACCCGGCCCTGCGCCCCGACATCTACGGCAAGGTCGGCAACTCCGGTGTGTCGATCGCCACGCTCGACGACATGGAAGTGCTGTACGACGGCTTTGACCTGACCAGCCCTGCCACGTCGGTTTCCATGACGATCAACGGGCCTGCGCCGACGATCCTGGCGATGTTCATGAACACCGCCATCGACCAGAACCTGGCCCGGTTCCGCGCCGACAACGGGCGAGAGCCGACGCAAGACGAAGAGGCGAAGATCCGCGCGTGGGTGCTGCAGAACGTGCGCGGCACGGTGCAGGCCGACATCCTCAAGGAAGACCAGGGGCAGAACACCTGCATCTTCTCGACCGAGTTTTCGCTCAAGGTGATGGGCGATATCCAGGAATATTTCGTGCACCACCAGGTGCGCAATTTCTATTCGGTGTCGATCTCGGGCTACCACATTGCCGAGGCGGGCGCGAACCCGATCTCGCAGCTCGCCTTCACGCTCGCCAACGGTTTCACGTATGTGGAGGCGTACCTCGCGCGCGGCATGCATATCGATGACTTTGCGCCGAACCTGTCGTTCTTCTTCTCCAATGGCATGGACCCGGAGTACAGCGTGCTCGGCCGCGTCGCGCGTCGCATCTGGGCGGTGACGCTGCGAGACAAGTACGGCGCAAACGAGCGCAGCCAGAAGCTCAAGTACCACGTGCAAACATCAGGCCGGTCATTGCACGCGCAGGAAATCGCCTTCAACGACATCCGCACGACGCTGCAGGCGCTGATCGCCATCTACGACAACTGCAACAGCCTGCACACGAATGCCTACGACGAGGCCATCACCACGCCGACGGCCGAGTCGGTCCGGCGCGCGCTGGCCATCCAGCTCATCATCAACCGCGAGTGGGGCCTGGCCAAGTGCGAGAACCCGAACCAGGGCAGCTTCATCATCGATGAGCTGACGGACCTCGTGGAAGAAGCGGTGCTGCAGGAGTTCGAACGCATTGCCGAGCGCGGCGGCGTGCTGGGTGCCATGGAAACCGGCTATCAGCGCGGCAAGATCCAGGAGGAGTCGATGCTGTATGAGCAGCGCAAGCACGATGGCTCGCTGCCGATCATCGGCGTGAATACGTTCCGCAATCCCGACGCCGAGAGCGTGGTGCCCCCGCATATTGAACTGGCGCGGTCCAGCGAGGAGGAGAAGCAGAGCCAACTCGCGCGGCTGCAGGATTTTCACGCGCGGCATGCGGGGGAAGCCCCGGCCAAGCTGCAGCGCCTGCAGCGAGCGGTGATTGAAGATCAGAACGTGTTTGCGGTGCTGATGGACGCGGTGCGGGTCTGCTCGCTCGGGCAGATTACGCATGCGTTGTTTGAGGTGGGGGGGGAGTATCGGCGGAATATGTAGGGGTTCTTTTTTGGTTGTTTTTGCCTTGGCGGTGCATCCCTTGTTTCATCCCCTGCCGGGGCTGACTCACTTTCTTTGGTCTTGCCAAAGAAAGTAAGCAAAGAAAGGCGCGCCCGAGATGGCGAAAGATTCCTTCAATTTTCGTAACCGGAGGCGGGGAAAACTCGCTGCGCTCAAACAGTTCCCCGCCTTTTTTCCGCCCGCTTACAAAAATTGAAGGCGCCATCAAGGGCAGGAAAGTCAAAGGACAAAACCCAAACCACCGGGGCGCCAGCCCCAACGACAAAGGCCCACTCGCGATGGGTTGGCCTTTTCTTTTGACGTTGAGCCCTTGATGGCGCCTTGAATTTTTGTGAGCGGGCGGATCAAGGAAGGAGGCTGTCTGAGCGCAGCGAGTTTGCCTCCTTCCCCGCACGGTCACACAAATTCAAGGGGATGTCGCCATCTCGGGCGCGCCTTTCTTTTGCTTACTTTTCTTTGGCAAGACAAAGAAAAGTGAGTCGTGCCCGGCAGGGTACGAAACAGGGATGGACCACCCGCCGTTCCGCCAGTAACAAGACATCATCCACCACTATCCAGAAACAAAACCTACCGCTGCATCACAGCCAGTGCCACCAAGATGCCCACCGGCGGCAACACGCACCAGAACGACAGCGTCGCAAACGCCGCCGCCCCCAGCACCGCCCCGATGGCAAAGCCGGCAAGCGGCGGCACCATCTTGCGCAACCGCGTGCGCGCAACATCCTTCTGCGTAGCGCCGGGCGACAGCAGCTCCACCACGTCGATCACGATCTGCGTGGTGTTGCCCGTCATGATCGTCGTGGGGGCGTGTTCCGACAGCACGATGCGCGCCTTGGCGTTCTGCACGCCCATCGCTGCGACACCAATCAGACCGACAACGATCGTGGCCGGCGCATCGGGGGACTGAATCGGCAGCGCCAGCAGCCCCGCCGCCATGAAGGCCAGCAGCAGAACGGCCTGCGCAAGCAGCAGCGGCCGCAGCGGCGCCACACCGCGCCGCGTGAGCGCCGTCACGGCGAGCTTGGTCGCCGCAACGGCCACCACGAACATCGGCAGCGCCAGCAGCTTGGCGAGCACGCCTTGGCCGGAGCCCGCCAGCTCCAGGCCGATCATCACGAAGTTGCCGGTCACATGCGCCGTGAACAGCCCAAACAACGCTGCAAAGCCGACCACATCCACATAGCCCGCGACGAACGCCAGCAGCGTTCCCTGGGCGATCAGGAAACGCGCTGACGCCGGTGTGGCCGTTGCAGACGACGCCGCTTCAGAAGGCAAAGCACGAACACCCGAAGGCGCCCCAGAAGCTGCGGAAGTCGGTGGTCGGCACATTGGCCGTGCGCGCTTTCTGATGCGCATGGCCGTGCACCGAACACGAGCCAACGCACTGATGCACCTGCTGCTGCATCGGCGCAGCCGGCCGCCAGTGTCCCGGCACGCGCGCCACGGGCGACCACTCCGGCAGCACCGGAATCGGCGGCGGGCCAAATTCGGCAAACTCCGCCGCGCCGTAGACGATGCGACCGCCCACCACCGTCAGCACCGATTCGATGGTCTTGATATCGGACTCGGGCACGCTGAAGAAATCCGCCGACAACGCTGCCAGATCGGCGAGTTGCCCGACCTTGATCTGCCCCTTGTTGCCCTGGTCTGCGGAGAACCACGCGCTGCCGTGCGTATACAGCTCGAGCGCCACTTCGCGCGGCAGTCCTTCCGGATACAGCGCCATGCCGCCCACGGTGCGCCCGCTCGCCAGCCAGTACAGCGACGTCCACGGGTTGTAGCTCGACACGCGCGTGGCATCGGTGCCAGCGCCCACCGCCACGCCTTCGGCCAGCATGCGCTTGATGGGCGGCGTTTGCTCGGCAGCGGCTGCGCCGTAACGGTCGACAAAGTATTCGCCCTGGAAGGCCATGCGGTCCTGGATGGCGATGCCGCCGCCCAGCGCGCGCACGCGTTCGATGTTCTTCGGCGAGATCGTCTCCGCGTGGTCGAAGAACCACGGCAGGCCGTTGAAGGGAATGTCGCGGTTCACGCGCTCGAACACGTCGAGCATGCGCGAGATCGATTCGTCGTAGGTGGCGTGCAGCCGGAACGGCCAGCGCTGCGCGACGAGGTGGCGCACCACGGTTTCCAGCTCCTGCTCCATCGTCTCGGGCAGGTCGGGGCGCGGTTGCAGGAAGTCTTCGAAGTCGGCCGCGGAGAAGACCAGCATTTCGCCCGCGCCGTTGTGGCGGAAGAAATCATCGCCTTGGCGGTATTGCACGCTGCCGGTCCAGTTCTTGAAGTCGGCCAGCTCCTCTTTCGGCTTCTGCGTGAAGAGGTTGTAGGCGATGCGGATGGTGAGCTGGTTCTGCGCCGACAGTTCGCGGATGACCTCGTAGTCTTCCGGGTAGTTCTGGAAGCCGCCGCCCGCGTCGATGGCGCTCGTCACGCCCAGGCGGTTCAGCTCGCGCATGAACTGGCGTGTGGAGTTGACCTGGTATTCCGGCGGCAGCTTCGGCCCCTTGGCGAGCGTCGCGTAGAGGATCATCGCGTTGGGTTTGGCGATCAACATGCCGGTGGGCTCGCCGGAGGCGTCGCGCTGGATCTCGCCGCCCGGCGGGTTCGGCGTGTCCTTGGTGTAGCCGACCTGGCGCAGCGCCGCGCGGTTGAGCAGCGCGCGGTCGTACAAATGCAGCACGAACACGGGCGTATCGGGCGCGGCCTGGTTCAGCTCTTCGAGGGTGGGCATGCGGCGCTCGGCAAACTGGAATTCCGTCCAGCCGCCGACCACGCGCACCCATTGCGGCGATGGCGTGCGCGCGGCCTGCTCCTTGAGCATGCGCATCGCGTCGGCCAGGGAGGGCACGCCTTCCCAGCGCAGCTCCAGGTTGTAGTTCAGCCCGCCCCGGATCAGGTGCAGGTGCGAATCGTTCAGGCCGGGAATGACGGTGCGCCCGCGCAGGTCGATGACCTGGGTGGAGGCGCCGCGCTGGGCCATCACGGTGGCATCGTCGCCCACGGCAACAAAGCGGCCGTCACGCACGGCAACGGCGCTGGCGGAGGGGCGTTCGCGGTCGACCGTGTGGATGCGGCCGTTGTGCAGGATGAGGTCGGCGGTCATTGCGTCAGTATTTGGGAAAGATCGAAAAGCGTCCGGGCCCGGCAATCAGGACGGTGGTGAAGATGATCAGCAGCATCCATCCGAACTGTCCATCGGCAAGCGACCAGTCAGGATGCACTACCAGCATGGCCACCAGCAACGTGGCGATGATGGGCAGGCACGCCAGGCGCGTGAGCACGCCAAGCGCAATCAGCAGCGGACACAGCGTTTCTGACAGGATGGCGAGCAGCAGCGTGGGCGCGGCGCCCATGTGGAACGGGTCTTCAATGCGCGTGAGTTCCTGGCTGTAGTGCAGCACCTTGGGCAGCCCATGCACGGTAATCAGCAGGGCGCTGCCGGTCAGGCGCAGGAACAGCAGGCCAACATGCAGGGCGGTATCGGCAGGGGCCGCAGCGTGCGAGGGGTCGAGCGACAGGCGTGTCATGGCGTCAGCTTGGATTGCGCGGCTTGGTGCTGCCGGGCTCACCGCTGGCAGCAAGGTTTGTCGGCGGTGCCTCGGGTGCCGCCTGGGCCGGCGCGCCCGTGATCTTCGGCACGCACTCGTGGCGGAACCACGCCATGGTGATCGGCTCGCCGGCCAGCAGGCGCTGCGCGGCCGGCACGATCTGTTCGCCGATCAGCATGCCCAACAGCCCGACCAGTGCGATCGCCGGTGGCGCCGGTGAGCGGACGTGCAACAACGCATAGATGACGCCGACCAGCATGCCGACGCCGATGGAGATGAGATAGGGCTTCACGAGGAGGGCTCCAGGATGCCAAGGGCGGCGCGCGCAAACGGCGCCGCCCGTGCCGATCAGGTGCTGAGGAAGGCCAGCAGGTCCGCGTTGACCTTGTCCGCCTCGGTCACGCACATGCCGTGCGGGCCGCCCGGATAGACCTTCAGCGTCCCGTTCTTCACCAGCTCCACGCCCAGCCTGGCCGAATTGTCGATCGGCACGATCTGGTCGTCGTCGCCATGCAGAAACAGCACCGGCACGTCGATCTTCTTCAGGTCTTCGGTGTAGTCGACCTCCGAGAATTCCTTGATGCACAGGTACTGGCCGTGAATGCCGCCGGTCATGCCCTGCGCCCAGAACGCATCGATGGTGCCCTGCGAAACCTTCGCACCCGGCCGGTTGAAGCCGAAGAACGGCGTGGCGAGATCGCGGTAGAACTGCGAGCGGTTCTCCGCCACACCCTTGCGGATGCCGTCGAACACGTCCATCGGCAAGCCCTTCGGGTTGGCGGCCGTCTTGAGCATGATGGGCGGCACCGCGCCGATCAGCACGGCGCGGGCGACGCGCTTGGTGCCATGGCGGCCGATGTAGTGCGCGACTTCGCCGCCGCCGGTGGAATGGCCGACCAGCGTGGCCCTCTGGATGTCGAGCGCATCGAGCAGCGCTGCGAGGTCGTCGGCATAGGTGTCCATGTCGTTGCCCTGCGACGGCTGGTCGGAACGGCCATGGCCGCGCCGGTCATGCGCGATGACACGAAAGCCCTTCTGCACGAGGAACAGCATCTGCGCGTCCCACGCGTCAGCATTGAGCGGCCAGCCGTGCGAGAAGACGACGGGCTTGCCGCTGCCCCAGTCCTTGTAAAAGATGCGCGTACCGTCTTGGGTGGTAATCGTTTGCATGGGAATGAGAGAGAGGGGGATGGCTGATGGAAGGGGCAGCCGGGCGACGCATGCGGTTGCNTGCGTCGCCCGGCCGGTGCAGCGTCTTCTTTTCTATGGGGCCGCGCGATCAGTTGGCGGCCACTGCAGCCAGCGCCTCGTGCGGGGTCGCGGTGCGTTGCGGGGCCTTGTGCACCATCGTGTAGGCGTAGTCGACGCCCATGCCGTAGGCGCCGGAGTGTTCCTTCACCAGCTTCATGACGGCGTCATACGTGTCGCGGTGGGCCCAGTCACGCTGCCATTCCAGCAGCACCTGTTGCCACGTCACGGGCACCACGCCGGCCTGGACCATGCGCTGCATGGCGTAGTCGTGCGCGTCCTTCGACGTGCCGCCCGAGGCGTCGGCGACCATGTAGATCTCGTAGTCGGCATCGTGCATGGCCGACAGCGCGAAGGTGCAGTTGCACACCTCCGTCCACAGGCCCGAGACGACCACTTTCTTGCGGCCGTTCTTTGCCAGGGCATCGCGCACCTTCTGGTCGTCCCAGGAGTTCATCGAGGTGCGTTCGAGCAGTGGCTGATCCGGAAACACGTCGAGCAGCTCCGGGTAGGTATAGCCGGAGAAGCTTTGCGACTCGACGGTCGTAATGGTGGTGGGGATGTTGAAGATCTTCGCGGCCTTGGCAAGGCCAACGGTGTTGTTCTTCAGGACCTGGCGATCGATCGACTGCACGCCGAAGGCCATTTGCGGCTGGTGGTCGATGAAGATCAGTTGACAGTTCTGGGGGGTGAGGACTTCCAGCTTGGGATTCATGGCCGTATCCAGTTTCCGATAGGAGATGCGAGGGGGGGATGCTGCAGACCTGGCGCCGCATCGGCGCGGCGCGATCAACGGCCCATCCATCATAGGAAGTTGCGTTCCGGGCGCAACGCCCCAATCGGCGAGTGCAGTTTTTGCGATTGCCGAACAATCGTCGCGACTTCCCGAAACATTCCGTCGGTACCCTGGACACGCGCGCCGGTCGTGGGATTCGACGCGCGTGGCGGTCAGCGGACGTCAGCGGACCCAGCCGCGCTCGAGCAAGGGCTTGTCCCAAGCCAGCTCGCCGGCGTGGTGGCTGGCAAGGCAATCGATCAGTGCGCACACCTTGACTGCCTGGCGCTGCGTTGCCGGATACACGGCCGAGAAGTGCAGCGGTGTGAGGTCGTAGTCGGCCAGCACCGGCACGAGGCGGCCCGCAACCAGATCGTCGCTGATGACGAGGGTCGGCAGGCACGCAATGCCGGCGCTGGTGAGAGCGTAGTCGCGCAGCAGATGCACGGAGTTGGAGCGCACCTGCTCGGGCAGGTCCATCGCAGGAAGGGTTTCGCCGTTGCGCGAGAACTCCCAGCGTTTGCGCGTCGGGTAACCGGAGTACAGCGCCAGCGAATGCTGCAGCAGATCGGCCGGTTGCTGCGGCATGCCGTATTCCTCCACGTACGCGGGTGTGGCGCAGAACATGCGCCGCAGCGGAAACAGGCGCCGCTCGATCAGCGAATCGTTGATGGGCGGGAAAATCTGGAACACCACGTCGAACCCTTCGGCAATCGGGTCGACCACGCTGTCGTCCACCACCACGTCGAGCTGGATATCGGGGTACTGCGCACCGAACCTCGCCAGCGGCTCGGCGAAATGGCTGAGCGCGTATCCGGGCAGCATGCGGATGCGCAATTTGCCGGCGGGCGTGGCGCGCAGGCCGCGCATCTGGTCGGTGAGGTCCGTCAGCATGCAGACGGCTTCGGCGCATTGCTTGTAGTAGGTCTCGCCCACTTCGGACAAGCGCACGTGCCGCGTGCTGCGGTGAAACAGCGGCGCTTCAATAAAGCGCTCCAGTTGCTGCACGCGGTTGGTGACCACCGAGTTCGTCACGCCCAACTGGCGGGCGGCCTCGGCAAAGCTGCGCGTTTCCGCCACGCGCACGAAGGCTTCAATACTGAGAAAACGGTCCATTTCCGGCGTCCTTGCGCCTGAGAGGAAAGAGCGGCGCGACGCCGGCCATCATACGGCGATCCGGTGGAATGTGACGCGAGCGTTGGCAAGGCTTTTCTGCGCATCGTCGCGTCGTTTATCCTTTGCAATCTGTTTCATTTCCATCTCTCATTCCAATACCAAGCGAGGAGCAGTTCATGGCAATTCAAGTCGTCGGCATCGTCGGTGCCGGAACAATGGGCAACGGCATTGCGCAAGCGTGCGCCGTCGTCGGGCTGGATGTGGTGATGGTGGACATCAGCGATGCCGCCGTGCAGAAAGGCATTGCTACCGTGGCCGGCAGCCTCGACCGCCTCATCAAGAAGGAAAAGCTGACCGAAGCTGACAAGGCCGCAGCGCTTGCACGCATTCAGGGCTCGACTTCGTACGACGACCTCAAGCGCGCCGACCTCGTCATCGAGGCCGCCACCGAGAACTTCGACCTGAAGGTGAAGATCCTCAAGCAGCTCGAGGCTGCCGCAGCGCCGCACGCAATCGTGGCGTCGAACACCTCGTCGATCTCGATCACCAAGCTGGCTGCCGTGCTGCAAGACGCGAGCCGCTTCATCGGCATGCACTTTTTCAACCCGGTGCCGATGATGGCGTTGGTGGAAGTCATCCGCGGCCTGCAGACAAGCGATGCCACGCATGCGGCGGTGGAAGCGCTGGCCAAGCAACTGGGCAAGACGCCGATCACGGTCAAGAACAGCCCGGGCTTTGTCGTCAACCGCATCCTGTGCCCGATGATCAACGAGGCGTTCTGCGTGCTGGGCGAGGGCCTGGCCTCGCCGGAGGAAATCGACGAAGGCATGAAGCTTGGCTGCAACCACCCGATCGGGCCGCTGGCGCTGGCCGACATGATCGGCCTGGACACCATGCTCGCCGTGATGGAAGTGCTGTACACCGAGTTTGCCGACCCGAAATACCGCCCGGCCATGCTGATGCGCGAAATGGTGGCCGCCGGCTACCTGGGCCGCAAGACCGGCCGCGGCGTGTACGACTATCGGAAGTAAGCCCCTGACGTTCGCGCTGTCCGCCAACTGTCAGGCCGGATTCGCGCAAAGTGTCTGCAAGTGTGCATGGAGGCGGTGTGGTGGTGCGTTGATGATGACGCATCGCCACACCGTTTTTTTCTTCGCCAACACTTCGGACGCCACCATGTCGCGCTACGCCTTCCGCCTGCTCAACGTCTTTGCCGAATCCACGTTCGGCGGCAACCAGCTCGCCGTCTTCGAAGACGGACGGGGCCTGGACGACGCCACCATGCAGGCCATCGGACGCCAGTTCAACCTGTCCGAGATCACGTTCATTTTTCCCGACGACACGGATGGCGCCACGGCGCGTTTCCGCATCTTCACGCCCGATTACGAGATGCCGTTTGCCGGCCACCCGTCGCTGGGCACCGCGCAAGTGGTGCGCGAGCTGTATGGCCCGGGCAATGAACTGACGCTGCGTTGCCAGTCGGGCATCGTGTCATTGACGGCGCAGGACGAGGGGTGGTCGCTAGTGCCGCCGCGCTCCGGCGCGCTGAATACGCGCGAAGCCGATCCGGCCATCGCCCAGATGCTCGGGTTGGACGCCGATGCGCTGGCTGGGCCGCCGCTGTGGGTTGATGCAGGGATCGAGCAACTGATGGTGCCGGTCAAGACGCGCGCCGATGTGGAGCGCGCCCGGCCTGACCCGTCTGCCTTCGATGCGTGGCCGCGCAGCCGCAACGACGGGCGCAACGCGTACGTCTTCACCATGCCGGCGCCTGGTAGCAACGATCCGGTGGTCTCGCGTTTCTTCTTCGAATACGGCACCGGCCTGTGGGAAGACCCGGGCACCGGCTCGGCGTGTGCCAACCTGGGCGGCTGGCTGCGGTCGACCGGCCATGCTTTGCCGGCAAGCTACCGCATCGAGCAGGGCGCTGCAGTGGGACGACCCTGCCACCTCACGCTGCGAGTGGATGCCGACGGCACGATCCACGTGGGTGGCCGCGTGATCGAAATCGGCCGCGGCACGTTGACGATTTAATCCGCGGCGCCCAACTGCTTGCAGAAGAACGTCGTCCCGCAGAGCGCGCCGTCGGGCATCAGCGCGTAGTTGGGTACCACACCCACGCGCTGCCAGCCGGCGCGTGAGTACAGCCGCTCGGCATCGCCGCCCGTCACCGTGTCGAGCACGAGCACCGTCTTGCCTTCGGCGCGCGCTTCGTCTTCGATGGCCGCCATCAACCGCTGCGCCAGGCCTTGCCGACGGGCGCGGCGGTGTACGAGCATCTTGGCGACGTCGGCGCGGTGCGGCTGGTTTTCCGGTTGCGCCAACACCAACTGCACGGTGCCGAGGATGGCGCCGGCCGCATCTTCGGCAATCAGCAGCGCGCGCTCGCCCCGGGCCACGCCTTCGGCCACCCCGCGCCAGAATGACCGCGCCTTGTCTTGCGACAGCGGCGCCATGAAGCTGACGGACGCGCCGCCCTCCACGCAATCGATGAGCACATCGGCCAAGGCATCGACGCACGCGCTTGCCTCGTTGGCGCCCACGCGCCGAATGGTCAGGGTGTCGATCATCAGGGCCTCCAGTGGGCAGCGGATACGGTTGTCAGCGCGACGAGGTAGCGGGCCGGCCGCCGCGTGGGGTTGTGATAGACGATCGGGCAGTCCAGCCGCATGGTCAGGCAATCGCCGGCATTGATGCGCCAGTGTGTGTCGCCCACGGTCATTTCCATCGTGCCTTCGACGATCCACACCTGCTGGTGGATTTCGGCGTCGCGCGCGCCGGTGTCGTAGGCCACGCGCTCGCCGGGCGGAAAGTGCACCTCGACGAGCTGCAAGGGCGAACGCGCCGCCGGCGACAGGTTGCGGCGCACGTAGCCGGAGGCGGGGTCGGTCCACTCAGGCTGATCTGCCGCGCGTGATACCGGCGAAGGCTCCACGGCCGGCGCTGCACTGTCTTCGAACAGCGAGGCAAGCGTCACGCCCAGCGCGGAGCTGAGCCGATCCAGCACCGCTGCGGTCGGGCTGCTCTGGCCGCGCTCGATGAGGGAGATGGCCGATCGGCTGACCTGGCTGCGTTCTGCCAGCGCGTCGAGCGAGAGCCCCTGGGCGTCGCGCAGTTCGCGCAAGCGCTGGGCGATACGTTGGTGGATGTCCATGGCATCCAGTTTAATGGAAATTTACCTCTAGTAAACTGGAAGTTGAGGCGTGGCCCGAAGAGCCTTGCTCTGGGCCGTGCCATGCCCAGACGACAGAGACCATCGCGTTGACGCGGGGCTGGAGAACGCCCCAGCCGCGTTCATCGGCCTGCTCGAAGGACGCAACTTCGGCAAGCTCGTGGTGCGTGTGGCCGAGGCCGGGTCGCGCGATCGGGCGCGGCGGTTATTGGGGTGGGGCGTCCCGCCGCTGCACGGCGGGCGGCAGCCACGATGCATCGAGCGCCGCTTCCTTCGGCCAGGTCAGTTGCAGGCGTAGCAGGAACGGGCCGGTGGGCGGCAGCAGCCAATTGTTGCGCATACCCTTGGGTGGCGCGCGCTGGATCAGGATGTCGAGCGAGCCATCGCGGTTCAGGCGCGGGCGATCCGCTTCGCTCAGCACGCTGCGCAGGCCCCGGCCTTCGGACGCATGGCGGGGCTGCCCGACAGTCGACAGGGCGGCGACAGCCCAGCCGGCATTTTCGGGCGGGAGCTGGTTGCGCTCGAAATGCAGTACGTAGCGGTGCGTGCTGTCCAGCGCCATGCCGTTGGCGTCGGTCGTGGCGGTGGCGATGAGCATGTCCTGCGGCAGATCGGTGCCGCCGCCGTTCCACGCCACGATGGCACGCTGGGCGTAATCCAGCCCGTAGGCGCCGACCATGCGCGGGATGAACCAGCCGTTCTGCGTGACGGGCGGCTGCTTGACGGCGAGCGCCAGCGTCTCGCGTGCGGCTGCCACGCCGGCGTCCATCACCTTCAGGTTGGCGGCGCTTACAGCTTTGGCGTCGAACGGCGCACCGGGCACGATGCCCAGATCACGCAACGATTGCAGCATCGCCGAATCGGCCGCGTGCGGCCGATTGTCCTTCAGCAGCTCGGCAAAGCGCGTGAAGTAGCTGTTGGCGTCCAGCGCGGTGACGCGGCGGCGCGCGGCATCCAGGCTGACGTCGAGGTCGGTGGCCTTGTCCGCGTTCACCTTTGCCCCGGCTTCGGCCTCGCGCGGGGTGGTCTTGCCGAAGGCCTCCAGCGGGGTGATGCGGTAGCGGTCCTGTATGCGGCGTGCGGCGCTCAGGTCGCGCGGTCCGGCCACTGGCGTCCGTGCCACCACCCAGACGAGGCTGGTCGGCGCGGCAATCTGCTTGACGCCCGTGGGCAGCGTGCCGTCCCAACCCGGCGGCGTGATGGCGTAGTGCGCGGCACGCGCCCCGGTGGTGCGGTTGCCGAGCGATTCGAACACGTCGTTCCACCCGTCGTGCAGTGCCACCCAGACGTGCCGGCGCCCGGCGTCGGGCAGGCTCAGGACGACCGGGCCGTTCCGCAAATCAATGAAGGCGCTGCTGGCGAGTACGTCCACGCGGGCGCGCACGCCGGTGGGCAGGGCTTCGTCTTCCAGCGTGCGCTGGTGCATGAACGTGCCGGCAGGCGCCAGCGCAGACGTCGTCTGCAGCAGCGCGTCGGTCATCATCAACGGAAACGCGTAGACATAGGCCGAGCGCACGAGCGCTTCGTTCGGTTGCGGCAGACGTTGTTCGATCGGTGCCGTGGTCGCGGCGTTTTGGGTGGAGCAGCCGGTCAGGCCCAGGGTAAGCGCCGAGGCCGCCACGCTCAGCGCCACAGCCGCCAGCTTGGTAAGCGGGCGCGCGGGCGCAGGGCAGTGCGTCATCTTGTTCTCCTTTTGTCGTCGGTGCGCGCAACAGGAAAGCAGACGCCTGTCGAACATCCCCCCAAGGATGCTTGCGCATACGGTTGCGCGGTGGCCGATCCCGCAGCCCCACGCATATCGTGTCTTGAATCTTTGGAATGTAGAAGCGCCGCCAGCGCAAGTCAATTCAAGTGCGGTGGGGCATGCACGCATGGCCGGGCGCAGGCAGTTTCTAGAGGCGAAGGTGCAGCGCGAGGCGCAACTTTGCCGCGTCGTATTCGGCCTTCAGGCGCGCCACGATTTCGGCGGCGGGCGGCAGATCGGCGATCTGCCCGACACCCTGACCTGCGCCCCAGATGTCTTTCCAAGCCTTGGCGCGCGAGCTGCCGTCGCCAAAGTTCATCTTCGATTTGTCGGCCTCCGGCAGGGCGGCGGGGTCCAGGCCCGCCAGTTCAATGCTCTCGCGGATGTAGTTGCCGTGCACGCCGGTAAAAAGGTTGGTGTAGACGATGTCCGATGCGGCGGCGCGCAGGATCGCTTGCTTGTAGCTTTCGGCCGCGTGGGCCTCCTGGCTGGCGATGAAGCGCGTGCCGATATAGGCGAGGTCGGCGCCCATGGCCTGCGCGGCCAGGATGGCATCGCCCGTGGCAATGGCGCCCGACAGCGCGATCGGTCCGTCGAAGATGCGCCGCACCTCGCCCACCAGCGCAAAGGGCGACAGCGTGCCGGCATGCCCGCCCGCACCCGCGGCCACCAGGATCAGCCCGTCGACGCCGGCTTCCAGTGCCTTTTCGGCATGGCGCAGGTTGATCACGTCGTGCAGGACGATGCCGCCATAGCTATGCACGGCATCCAGGATCTCCTTGACCGGCGCGCGCAACGAGGTGATGAAGATCGGCACCTTGTGCTTGACGCACGTGGCCACGTCCTGCTCCAGCCGCGCGTTTGAGTGGTGCACGATCTGATTGACGGCGATCGGTCCGACCACCTCGTGCGGATGCGCCGTGCGGTATGCCGCCAGTTCCTCGTTCATCTGCGTGAGCCAGTCGTCCAGCACTTCGGCCGGGCGCGCGTTGAGCGCAGGAAACGCCCCCACGATGCCGGCCTTGCATTGCGCCAGCACCAGTTCCGGATAGCTGACGATGAACATCGGCGAACCGATCACGGGCAGCGTCAGGTGCTGCAGCACGGGCGGCAGGTGCTTGGCGGCGGGCATGGCGTCTCCTGGTTTGGCAAACCGGCACAACAGGGCAGAGCATGTCGTTCGATTATAGGAACGATCCGGCACCCCGCCGTACGCGGTCTACCCGCCGGTCTCAGACGTGGGCGTGCTGCGTCAGCAGTTCAATGAAGGCGCGGTTGAAGGCGGGCAGGTCATCGGGTTTGCGGCTGCTGACCCAGTTGCGGTCGGCCACCACTTCGCGGTCCACCCACATGCCGCCGGCATTGCGAATGTCGTCCTGCAGCGTCGGCCAGCTCGTCAGCGTGCGCCCGCGCACCAAGCCCGCAGACACCAACAGCCACGGCCCGTGGCAGATCACGGCGATCGGCTTTTGCGCGCGCTCGAACGCTTTCACGAAGGCCTGTGCGGCCGGCACGACGCGCAACGCATCAGCGTTGAAGACGCCGCCCGGCAGCACTAGGCCATCGAAGTCGTCGGCCTTGGCCTGGTCCAGCGTCAGGTGCACCTTGAAGGTGTCGCCCTTGGTTGCATGGTGCAGACCCGTCACGCTTGGGCGCCTTCGGCGCGACGATGCTGACGTTGGCACCGGCGTCTTCCAGCGCCTGCTTGGGGCTGACCAGCTCGGCCTGCTCGAACAAATCGTCGACGAGGATGGCGATGCGCAAGTCTTGCAATGGGGTCATGGCGAACTCCTTATCAGGGGAAAGCGAAAGAAGGGAACGGCAGTGGACGGTGCCGCAACGCGCGTGCCCGCTCTGCGCTAGCATGCGGAGCATTCGCCACGCATTGCTTCCCCCACGACTGATCACCGGAGACTTGCATGACCACGCCGCTTTCCATCGATGCCGCCACCGCTGCTGCAGACGCCGCGCTGTTTCCCGGCTTTCGTCCGTTCCGCCAAATGGTCAACGGGGTGGAGATCGCGGGGGTGATCGGCGGCAGCGGTCCGCCGCTGCTGTTGCTGCATGGCCATCCGCAAAGCCATGTGATCTGGCACAAGGTCGCGCATGAGTTGGCGCACGATTACACCGTCGTTGCGACCGATCTGCGCGGCTATGGCGCCTCGTCCAAGCCGGCCGGCAGCGCCCGGCACGCGGAATACAGCAAGCGCACCATGGCGCAGGACCAGGTGGAGGTCATGCGCGCACTCGGCTTCGGCCGCTTCCGGCTGTGCGCGCATGACCGCGGGGCGCGCGTGGCGCATCGCCTGTGTGTCGATCACCCCTTGCACGTCGAGCGCGCCATGCTGCTCGACATCGCCCCCACGCTGGCGATGTACGAGCACACTGACATGGCGTTTGCAACTGCTTACTGGCATTGGTTCTTCCTGATCCAGCCCGCGCCGTTTCCCGAGACGCTCATCAACGCCACGCCCGATTTCTACATCGGCAAGCTGATGGGCCTGCGCCACGCGGGGCTCGAACCGTTCGCCCCGGAAGCAATGGCGACCTACGCCGCAGCCATGCGCGAACCCGCCTGCGTGCACGCCATGTGCGAGGACTACCGCGCCGCCGCCACCATCGACCTCGAACATGATCGCGCCGACCGCGACGCCGGCAAGCGCGTGAGCGTGCCGCTGCGCGTGCTATGGGGCGAGCACGGCGTGATCCAACGCTGCTTCAAGCCGTTGGAGCTGTGGAGTGCCGTGGCCGAGGACGTGAGCGGCGGCACGGTGCCATGCGGCCACTACGTGCCGGAAGAGGCACCGGAGGCGTTGCTCAAGGAGATGCGGGCGTACTTTGCCTGAGGCGGGCGTCTACGCTTCGGCCCACTCGCGCAGCAGGTTGTGATACGTCCCCGTCAACGCGATAACCGATGCGTCGTCCTGCCCCAGCAGCCCCATCAGCCGCTGCAGTTCCGTGTCCATCTGGAACAGCAGCGTGCGATGCGCGTCGCTGCGCACCATGCTCTGCAGCCAGAAGAACGAGCAGACGCGTGCGCCGCGTGTAACGGGCGTGACGCGGTGCAGGCTGCTGCTGGGGTAGAGCACCATGTCGCCCGCCGCAAGCCTGACGCGGTGCTCGCCGAAGGTGTCGTCGATGACGAGTTCGCCGCCGTCGTAGTCTTCAGGCTCGGTCAGGAACAGCGTGCAGGAGAGGTCGCTGCGGATGCGGAAATCGGTGCCACGCAGGTGGCGCACGGCGTTGTCGACGTGGTTGCCGAAGGTCTGCCCGCCCGCGTAGCGATTGAACAGCGGCGGAAACAACTTAAGCGGCAACGCGGCGGAGAAGAACAACGTATTGGCCGAAAGTGCATCCTGAATCAAGCTGCCGACCTCGCGCGCAGCGGGCGAGCCCTCGGGCAGCTGCATGTTCTGCTTCACCTGGCCCGACTGCGCGCCGGCCGTGACCTTGCCGTCCACCCACTCGGCAGCGTCTATGGTGGCGCGGCACTGCGCGACCTGTTCCTTGGTGAGGACGGCGGGAATCTTCAGCAACATGGCGATGGGATGGTCAGCGCGCGGGCCAGCGCACGCAAACGCGCATCGGGATGGCTTGCAAGAAAGTCATGCGCCTTCGCGAGGAAGGCGGGCGTAGCGGTGCGCGGCACGGCCTGCATCCAGGTGAGGGCGTCGTCTGCGCGGTCGGCGAGTGCGAGCAGGCGTGCAGCGTTGAACTGGCCGCGGAAGTCGCCGCCCTCTGCGGCACGCAGGTAGCAGCGCAGGGCCATTGCCGTGTCAGTCTCGACTTCCCAGCCGTCTTCATAGAAGCCGCCGAGCACGTTGATCGACTTGGCGTGTCCTTGTGCAGCCGCAGCCTGGAAGAGCGCGAAGGCGCGAGCGCGGTTCGCCGGGATGCCGCGTCCGAGCTGCAGGCTTGTCGCGTAGTTGTACTGGCCCCAATCGAGACCGGCATCGGCGGCGCGGGCGTACCAATGTGTGGCGGTTCTGTCGCAGGCGGGCGCGCCCCAACCGTGCTCATAGCAGCGGCCCAGCATGTTGGCAGCCATCGCGTGGCCCGACAGCGCGGCGGTCTTGAACCAGAACAGTGCTTCGCCCGGGTTGCGTTCGACGCCGCGCCCATCGAGCAGCCATTGGCCGAGGATCGCCTGCGCTTCCGTGTGCCCGCGCTGGGCGGCACCAGCCAGCCAGCGCGCGGCGCGATCAGCGGGGCCGGTTAGCACGGCGTGGATGGCATCGACCACCGCCGGGTCGGCAGCGGCGGCGGTTGCTGCGTGCGTCGGCATCAGTAGCGGATGCCCAGCGTCAGGATGGCCGTGCGGCCCGGCGCCAGCGATGCGTAGTGCGATGCATACGCCTGGTTGAAGTACACCTTGTCGAACACGTTCTGCACGTTCAGCTGCAGGGTGGTGTGTTTGTCGATGCGGTATGCGGCCATGGCATCAAAGCGCCAGTACGCCGGCACCCACTTCGGGTTGGCGGGGTTGGTGCTACCCCACACCTTCGAGACGTAATAAGCGCCGCCGCCGAGCGTGAGTTTCGGCATCGGCTGATACGTCGTCCACAGGCTGAAGCTGTTCTTCGGCGTGTTGGGGAAGGCCGTGCCATTGGTGCCACCGAAAGCTGCGCCCGCGCCGCCGTTGTTGCGCAGCTCGCTCTTCAGATACGTGTAACCGCCGAACACTTGCCAGCGGTTGGTCAGCGCGCCCGACCACCCCAGCTCGAAGCCATCGACGCGCTTGTTGCCGGCCATGGCGGCGGTGCCGTCCTGCTGCACGATGCGGGCGTTGGTCGTCTCGATGCGGAAGATCGCAGCCGTCAGCGCAAGCTTGCTGTCGAGCACGTTCCACTTGGTGCCGAGTTCGTAGGCGCGGTTCCTTTCCGGAGCGAGCACGTCGCCGCGATTGCCCGAGCGGTCCGGCGTGAGCGCGCTGGTATCGGCGCCCTGGCCCGCCACCGAGCCCGACGGTGTCGACGATGTGCCATACGCCACATAGATGCTGCCGTTCTGCACAGGCTTGAACACCAGGCCGAGCTGGTAGTTCAGCAGGTTGTCGTCACGCGAGAAGGTCGAACGCACGCCCTGCGCATTGGCCGACGTGGTGGCCGATGCCGAATAGCGATCAAAGCGCAGCCCGCCGTTGACCTGCCAGCGCGGCGACAGCTCGATCGTGTCAAATACGTAGGCCGACTGGGTGCGCACCGTCGTCTCTGCCGGATTGTTGTTGAGCTTGATGCTGCCCGCCCACGGGTCGTTCGGGTTTGGATTGAACAGATCCGTGCAGTTGTAGCCGCCCGCCGCGCCGACGCCGTTCGGGCAGCGGTTGCTGCCGGTGGCCACCGCGTATGTGTCATTGCGGCTGCGCTCGCGCGAGAACTCCAGGCCCGCCGCGTAGCTGTGCTTGAGGCCGCCGGTGTCGAACTTGCCGGTTGCTTCCGTCTGGTTGGCGACGGTATTGGCCACCGAGTATCGCGAATTGGTGCGGCGCCAGACCATGCCGTAGTAGATGTTGCCCTGGCTGTCGTCGGGCTGCGTCCAGATGGTGTCCTGGCTGGTGCGGGCGATGCGCGTGGTGTTGCGCAGCTTCAACGCGGTCGACACATCGTGCTCCAGCGTGAAGGTGCCCATGTCAGCGCGGTCGCGGCGGAAGTCGCGCGACAGGCCGTAGTAGACGTTGCGGTCGACATTCACGGGCGCGCCGTCGCCGGGGGCGAACAGCTGCGGGCGGCCGTCGGTGCGGCGGTTGAACGTGCCGTTGTTGTACGGAATGCCGGTGTCCGGCGTGTCGTTCGATTGCAGGTGGTAGTACGACAGCGTGGCGCGCGTGGGCGTACCCAGCCCAAAAGCGATGGACGGCGCGATGCCCCAGCGGCTGAAGCTCGTCACGTCGCGGCCGGCAACGGCGGCGTCGTGCGCCATCGCGTTCAGGCGGAACGCGGCGTGCTCGCCGATCTGGTAATTGCCGTCGGCCGTGGCACGTTTGTACGCCGCGTTGCCGACCGACAGCGTGCCCTCGGTAAAGTGCTCAAGCTTTGGCGTCTTTGTGACGATGTTGACCGCCCCGCCGGCCGAGCCCCGGCCTTCATACGCGCCCGACGGCCCCTTGATGACTTCCACCGATTCCACGTTGAACATCTCGCGCGATTGCGCCCCGATGTCACGTAGCCCGTCGAGGAAGGTGCTGGCCTGCGCGTCGTAGCCGCGGATGAACGGGCGATCGCCCACGGGGTTGCCGCCTTCGCCGGCGCCAAACGCGATGCCCGGCACCGTGCGCAGCGCCTCGGTGAGCGTGACGGAGCCGGTGCCCTGCAACACCTCTGCGGGGATCACCGTGACGGACTTGGGCGTATCAAGCAGCGGCGCAGTGAATTTGGCGCCTGACGCGGTATCCGTCTTGAAGCCGTTGGTGCCGGTCACGGTCTGCTCGGGCAGGGTGGCGGATACGGCGTCTTTCTTCGTGTCGGCCAGCGCCGGCGCTGAAGCCACGGCGAAGCTCATCGCGCCGGTCAGGTAGCCCACCACCGAATGTTCGGTGCGCTTGCGTTCGATCTGTGCTGCGGACATGACGTGGTGACATTCCCCTGAAAGTTGTTGTCACATGTTTGTTGTAAATGAGAATTGTTATCGTTTACATGTGAGCGAGTCAACGCGCCGGCTGGCGAATTGCTTACGGTCGCAGTGGGACCGCCATATAAATCAGGGAGTTAGGACGCTCCGGCTCCGCTGTAGAAAATTGTTGAGCGCTACGGCACCCGAACGCTTCCATTTTTTCAAGCAAATGATTTAGTATTGCCGGGCAGGCTGTCCAACCGAATCCCTTTTCAAGGCGAGCATGGACCCGGAACTCCTCATCGAGCGGCGCGGCCAAGCGCTGTGGTTGACCATTCAGCGCGAAGACCGCCGCAACGCGATCAACGCGTCCGTGCTCGAAGCGCTGACTGCCGCGCTGGCCAACGCCGGTCGTGACGCCGACGTGCGCGCCGTGGTGTTGACCGGCACCGGCACGCGTGCCTTCTGTGCCGGCGCCGATTTGCAAACCGGCCAATCCTTTCGCTTCGACTATTCCCAGCCGCATCAGGCCCTGGCGGATCTGTTTCGCCAGGCGCGTCGCTGCACTGTGCCGCTCATCGCCCGCGTGAACGGCGCCTGCATGGCGGGCGGTATGGGTTTGCTGGCGATGTGCGATCTGGCAGTGGCCAGCCGCAGCGCCACGTTCGGATTGCCGGAGGTCAAGGTCGGCCTGTTTCCGGCGCAGGTGCTGGCGGTGCTGCAGCACCAGTTGCCGCGTCGCGTGCTCAACGAGCTATGCCTGACAGGCGAACCGATCAGCGCAGACCGCGCGCTCGCCGCCGGCCTCGTCAACGAAGTCGCTGAGCCAGAAGCGCTTGATGCGGCGGTCGATGCATTGCTTGCGCGGCTGGTCGACAAATCGCCGTCGGCCATCCGGCGCGGCCTGTACACGCTCAAGCAAGTGGAATCGCTCAGCTTCGAGCAGGCCATGGCCTTTACCGAAAGCCAGATCGGCCTGTTTGCCTTGACCGAAGACGCACAGGAAGGCCAAGCCGCCTTTCGCGAAAAGCGCGCCCCCAACTGGACGGGGCGCTGACATGCGCAAGGACACCGTTTCCATCGGCGGAGCCAGCGGTTTCTGGGGCGACAGCATCACGGGCCCGATGCAACTGGTCGCCTCGGGCCGCCTCGACTTTCTCGTCTTCGATTACCTGGCCGAGCTGACCATGTCGCTGCTGGCCAGCGCGCGCATGAAAAACCCTGAGTTGGGTTACGCCACCGACTTTGTGAGCGTGGCGATGCGCGCGGTGCTCAAGGATGCGCTGGCGCAGAACATCCGCATCATCGCCAACGCGGGCGGCGTGAATCCGCGCGGATGCGCAACGGCGCTGCAGGCGCTGGCCGATGAACTGGGTGTGAGCGTGCGCATTGCGGTGGTGGAAGGCGACGACGTCATGCCGCTGTTGCCTGCTCTGCGCGATGAAGGTGTGCGCGAATTGCAGAGCGGCCGCCCCTTGCCCGACAAGGTGGTCAGCGCCAATGCGTACCTCGGCGCGTTGCCGATCAAGGCGGCACTCGATGCGGGCGCGCAGGTTGTCATTACGGGGCGATGCGTCGATAGCGCCGTCACGCTCGGCGCGTTGATGCACCACTTCGACTGGGCCACCGACGACTACGATCGGCTCGCCGCCGGCAGCCTCGCCGGGCACATCCTTGAATGCGGCTGCCAGGGGGCGGGCGGACTGCACACCGATTGGGAAGCCGTGCCCGACTGGGCACACAGCGGCTACCCGATTGCCGAATGCCGGGCCGACGGCAGCTTCATCGTCACCAAGCCCGACGGCACGGGCGGGCTGGTGATGCCTGCGACGGTGGGCGAACAACTGCTCTACGAAATCGGTGACCCGGCGCGCTACGTGCTGCCCGATGTGGTGTGCGACTTCACGCAGGTGACGATGACGCAGGCGGCCGAGCATCGCGTCGAAGTGCGCGGCGCACGCGGCCTCGCGCCCACGCCCGACTACAAGGTGAGCGCAACGTATGCCGACGGCTATCGCGCGACGGGTCAGCTCACCGTCGTCGGCATCGACGCCGATCGCAAGGCGCGCCGCACCGCCGAGGCGATTCTGGAGCGCACGCGCGGCCTGTTCCGCCAACTCGGTCTGCCGGATTACAGCGCAACGCATATCGAGACGCTCGGTTCGGCGTATCTGTTCGGGCCGCATCAGCCGAACGTGCCGCGATTTGAATCGGTGATGTGGCTGGCGGTGACGCATCCAAACAAGCAGGCGTTGGAACTGTTCGCGCGCGAAATCGCCCCGGCCGGCACGTCGTGGGCACCGGGCACGACAGGCGCAGGTGGGCGGCCAAGCGTGGTGCCTGCCATCAAGCAATACGCTTTTCTGATCGACAAGGCGCGCGTGCAGGCGCGCGTGACGCTGCTGGGTGGCGACAGCATCGACATCGCCGTGCCGACGGGTGGCGCCGCGCTTGAACCGTCCGCTGCGGCGCAGGCCTCCGTTGCATTGCCCCCTGGCCCAACGCGCGAAGTGCCCCTCATCGACCTCGCCTACGCGCGCAGCGGCGACAAGGGCGACACGTCCAATATCGGCGTCATCGCGCGTCGGCCTGAAGACCTGCCGCTGCTGCGCGCGCAATTGACGGAAGACGCCGTCGCCGCGTACCTTGCCCACGTCGTGAAGGGGCGTGTAACGCGCTACGACCTGCCCGGCATCCACGCCCTCAATTTTGTGTGCGAGCAGGCGCTGGGCGGTGGCGGCATGGCGTCGCTGCGCAACGACCCGCTCGGCAAGGGCATGGCGCAGGTGCTGCTGACGATGCCGGTGCGTGTGCCGGTCGACCATTCTTGATTGACGAGGCGATCATGCTCTCAGGTCTGCTGCCGTCTGCCCGCTTCGACGCCGATCACGAAACGTTTCGTGAGACCGTTCGTCGCTTTGTCGACAAGGCCGTGATGCCAAACATCGACGCGTGGGAAGAGGCCGAGACGTTTCCGCGTGCGCTGTACCGCGAAGCGGCCGACCTTGGCTTGCTCGGCATCGGTTTCCCCGAGGAGCACGGCGGCACGCCGGGCGATTTGTTTCTGGAACTGGCGATGATCGAAGAGCTGACGCGAGCGGCCAGCGGCGGTCTGCTCGCATCGCTGTTCAGCCACACGATCGGCGCGCCGCCCATCGTGGCTGGCGGATCGGCAGAATTGAAGGCGCGTGTGCTGCCCGAAATCCTGGCGGGCGAGAAGATCAGCGCGCTCGCCATCACCGAGCCCTCGGGCGGCTCGGACGTCGCCAACCTCACCACACGCGCGGTGCGCGACGGCGATCACTACATCGTCAACGGCAGCAAGACCTTCATCACCTCCGGCATGCGGGCGGATTACATCACCGTGGCGGTGCGCACAGGCGGTGCGGGCGCGGGCGGCATCTCCGTGCTGCTGGTGGAGGGCGATACGCCGGGCCTGTCCCGCACACCGCTCAAGAAGATGGGCTGGTGGTGCTCCGACACCGCGCAACTGCACTTCGACAACTGCCGCGTGCCGGCCCGCAACCTGCTCGGCGCGGAAAACCGCGGCTTCGAGCTGGTGATGCGCAATTTCAACCACGAGCGCCTTGCGCTGGCGATGCAGGCCTACGGCCTGGCGCGCACGTGCCTGACCGAAGCCGTGGAATGGGCCACCCAGCGAGAGACCTTCGGCAAGCGCCTGGTGCAGCATCAAGTCGTGCGGCAGAAACTGGTGGCGATGGCCACGCGTATCGAAGCGACGCGCGCCTTGCTTGAAGACCTGATGCGGCGCATGCAAGCCGGCGATGCACCCGTCGCGCAGCTGTGCATGCTGAAGAACTTCGCCACGCAGAGCCTGCAGTTCTGCGCCGACACGGCCGTGCAATTGCTTGGCGGCATGGGCTTCATGCGCGGCACGAAGTCGGAGCGCATCTATCGTGAAGTGAAGGTCTACATGATCGGCGGCGGCGCGGAGGAAGTCCTCAACGACCTTGCTGCGCGACAGCTCGGCTGGGCCTAAGGGCCTAACGCGCGCATTCAGCATTCAGGGAGAGAACCATGTATCGCTCAGTCTTTCGACCGGGGCTGTTCCAGGGGCAGGTGGCCGTGGTGACGGGCGGCGGCAGCGGCATCGGCCGGTGCACGGCGCATGAGCTGGCGTCGCTCGGCGCGGCCGTTGCGCTGGTGGGGCGCAATGCAGAGAAGCTCGCCGCGGTGCGCACGGAGATCGTCGAAGCCGGCGGCACCGCGCACGCCTACGTCTGCAACATCCGCGACGAGGCCGCCGTGCAAGCGACCGTTGCGCAAATCTACGGCGAGCACGGCCGCATCGACGCGCTGGTCAACAACGCGGGCGGCCAGTTTCCGGCGCCGCTCAAGGACATCTCCGCCAAGGGCTGGGAAGCGGTGGTGCAGACGAACCTGACGGGCGGCTTCCTCATGGCGCGCGAATGCCTGAACCAGGCGATGCAGCAGCGCGGCGGCGCCATCGTCAACATCGTGGCCGACATGTGGGGCGGCATGCCGAACATGGGCCACTCGGGCGCAGCACGCGCCGGCATGGTCAACTTGACGGAGACGGCCGCCTTCGAATGGGCGCAGTACGGCGTGCGCGTGAACGCGGTGGCGCCGGGCTACGTGGCGTCGTCGGGCATGGACGCGTATCCGCCGTGGATGGCCGACACCATTCGCAGCATGCCGTCGACGGTGCCGCTCGGGCGCTTTGCCACCGAGGCGGAAGTGTCGTCGGCGATCGTGTATCTGCTCTCGGAAGCGGCGGGCTTCATTACCGGCACGACGTTGCGCGTGGATGGCGGCCGGCCGAACGTGCGGCCCGGGGCGCCGATGCCGGCACCGCGCCATGGTGCCGCGCCGTTCAACGGCTTTCACCTGGCCGTGACGCCCAAGGTGCTGCAAGACAAGGAGGACCGCAATGCCGGCACTTGAGTCGCGCATCGTGCCGCAGAGCGACGCGTATCAGCAGAACCATGCCGCGCTCACGGAGCGCGTCGGGCAGTTGCGCACGCTGGAAAACCGCACGCGCGACAAGTCCGAAGCCTCGCGCGCGCGCTTTGAGCAACGCGGGCAACTGCTGCCGCGTGACCGGCTTGGCCGCCTGCTCGACGCCGGTGCGCCGTTTCTTGAGCTGTCGACGCTGGCGGGCTTTTGCCTCGATCACGCCGACCCGGCGCGGTCCATTCCTGGCGGCGGCTTCATCGCTGGGATCGGCTGGGTGAGAGGCGTGCGCGCCATGATCATCGTTGACGACGCGGGCATCGACGCAGGTGCCGTGCAGCCGATGGGCATCGAGAAGTTCCAGCGCGCGCAGGCCATTGCGCTGGAGCAGAAGCTGCCGTTCATCCATCTCGTCGAATCGGCTGGCGCCAACCTGCTGACGTATCGCGTGGAGACCTTCATCCACGGCGGCAGCGGCTTCTACTGGCTCGCGCGGCTCTCGGCGGCGGGCATTCCGGTGATCAGCGTGGTGCATGGGTCGAGCACGGCGGGCGGCGCCTACATGCCGGGCCTGTCGGACTACGTGGTGATGGTGCGCGACCGCGCGCGCGCGTTCCTCGCCGGCCCGCCGTTGCTGAAGGCAGCCACGGGCGAGATCGCCACCGAAGAGGAACTGGGCGGCGCGGAAATGCACGCCACCACTTCGGGCCTGGCCGAATACCTGGCCGAAGACGATGCGGATGCGCTGCGCATCGTGCGCGAACTTGTTGCCGCGCTCGACTGGAACCGCGATGTGCCTGCAGCGAATCGGCCCTATGCGCCGCCGCGCTTCGATGCCGAAGAACTGCTTGGCATTGCGCTGGCCGATCACCGCAAACCGCTCGACATGCGCGAGGTGATTGCCCGCATTGCCGATGGATCAGATTTCCTGGAGTTCAAGCCCGACTACGGCCCAGGCACCGTCACCGGGCACGCGGCGATCTGCGGCATGCGCGTTGGCGTCATCACGAACAACGGGCCGCTGGACCCGGCGGGCGCCACCAAGGTGGTGCACTTCATCCAGGCGTGCTGCCAGTCCGATACGCCGCTGCTGTACCTGCAAAACACCACCGGCTTCATCGTCGGCAAGGCGTCGGAGCAGGCCGGCATGATCAAGCACGGCTCGAAGATGATCCAGGCCATGGCTAACGCTACCGTGCCGCGCATCACGGTGCATTGCGGTGCGTCGTTCGGGGCGGGCAACTACGGCATGTCGGGGCGCGGTTTCTTTCCGGATTTCTGCTTCAGTTGGCCCAACGCCAAGACGGCCGTGATGGGCGCCGAGCAGGCCGCCGGCACCATGGCGACCGTCATGGCCGCCAGCATGCAACGCAAGACGCAGACCGTCGACCACGACGCCATCGAAGCGATGCGCGCCAAGGTGATCGACACGTTCGAGCGGCAGTCCGACGCGTTCACCATTTCGGGCCGGCTGCTGGACGACGGCGTGATCGACCCGCGCGACACGCGCAAGGTGCTCGCCTGCGTGCTGTCCGTCTGCGACGAGGCGCGCAGGCGAACGCTGCATCCCATCCAGTTTGGCGTTGCGCGCCCGTAACGCCATCCCGAAATCCATACACGAACTGCCGAGCACAACAGGACAACGGAGCGAGACACCATGCACTTCACCCACGAACACCAGGAACTGCAGCGCAACCTGAAACGCTTCATCGACAGCGACATCAACCCGTACGTGGATGAATGGGAAGCGGCGGAGATGTTTCCCGCCAAGCAGCTCTTCAAGAAGATGGGCGAGTTGGGCTTTCTCGGTATCGCCAAGCCGACTGAATTCGGCGGGCTGGGGCTCGACTATTCGTATGCGATGGCGATGGCCGAGACGCTTGGCCACATCCACTGCGGCGGCGTGCCGATGGCGATTGGCGTGCAGACCGACATGGCGACGCCCGCGCTCGCACGCTTCGGTTCGGATGAACTGCGCGCACAGTTTCTCGCCCCCGCCATCAGCGGCGATGCGGTGGCCTGCGTGGGCGTATCGGAGCCGAGCGCCGGCTCCGACGTGGCGAGCATCAAGACCACCGCGCGCAAGGACGGCGACGACTACATCATCAACGGCAGCAAGATGTGGATCACCAACAGCCTGCAGGCCGACTGGATGTGCCTGCTGGCCAACACGTCCGATGACCCGGCCCACCGCAACAAGTCGCTCATCATCGTGCCGATGAACACGAAGGGCGTGTCGGTCGGCAAGAAGATCCGCAAGATCGGCATGAACTCGTCGGACACGGGCCTCATCTACTTTGACGACGTGCGCGTGCCGCAGCGCTACCGCATCGGCGAGGAAGGCAAGGGCTTCACGTACCAGATGCTGCAGTTCCAGGAGGAGCGCCTGTGGGCCGCGGCCAGCAGCCTGGCGACGATGACGATGTGCATCGAGACCACCGCCGAGTACGCACGCGAGCGCAAGCTCTTCGGCGCCAGCCTGCTCGACAACCAGTGGGTGCACTTCAAGCTGGCCGAGCTGAAGACGGAAGTGGAAGCGCTGCGTGCGCTCACATATCGCGCGTGCGACTTGTACATCCACGGGCAGGACGTGACGGAGCTGGCATCGATGGCCAAGCTCAAGGCTGGGCGGCTCGCGCGCATCGTGCCCGATGCCTGCCTGCAGTTCTGGGGCGGCATGGGCTTCACGTGGGACAACCCGGTCTCGCGCTATTACCGCGATGGGCGCCTGGGCTCGATTGGAGGCGGCGCGGACGAGGTGATGCTCGGCATCATCTGCAAATACATGAACACGCTGCCCGGCAAGAAGGGCTGAACGATGGCCGCCCCGCATGCTGCCTTCCGCTCCGTGTTCATTGCCAACCGGGGCGAGATCGCCTTGCGCATCATGCGCACGGCGCGTCGCCTTGGCATGCGCACCGTTGCCGTGTATTCCGACGCTGACCGCGATGCGCCGCATTTCCGCGCGGCCGATCTGGCGTTGCCGATTGGCGCATCGCAACCGCAGGCGTCGTACCTGAACATTGCGGCGTTGCTGGAGGCGGCGCGCAAGTCGGGTGCGCAGGCGGTCCATCCGGGCTACGGCTTCCTCGCGGAGAGCGACGCCTTTGCCAACGCGTGTGCAGACGCGGGCCTCGTCTTCATCGGGCCGCCCGCAGGTGCCATCCACGCAATGGGCAACAAGGCCGGTGCCAAGCGCCTCATGGAAGCCGCCGGCGTGCCCTGCGTGCCGGGCTACCAGGGCGAAGATCAATCCGCCGAGCGCATGGCGGAGGAAGCCGCACGGATTGGCTATCCGGTGATGATTAAGGCGGCGGCCGGTGGCGGTGGGCGCGGCATGCGGCGCGTCGAGCGGGCGGACGAGTTTGCGGCGGCGCTGCAGTCTGCGCGTTCCGAAGCGGAGAACGCGTTTGGCTCGGGCGAGTTGATCCTCGAAAAAGCCATCGTCGAGCCGCGCCATATCGAGATTCAGGTGTTTGCCGATACGCATGGCAACGTGGTCCACCTCGGGGAGCGCGATTGCTCCGTGCAGCGTCGGCATCAGAAGCTGATCGAAGAATCGCCGTCACCCGCGGTGTCGCCCGAGGTGCGCGCGCGCATGGGTGCGGTGTCGGTGGCGGCGGCGCGTGCCATCGGCTACGTGGGCGCGGGCACGCTGGAATTCCTGCTCGCCCCGGACGGCGCGTTCTACTTCATGGAGATGAACACGCGGCTGCAGGTCGAGCATGCCGTGACCGAAGCGATCATCGGCGTCGATCTGGTCGAGTGGCAGTTGCGCGTGTCGCTGGGCGAGCCTTTGCCGCTGGCGCAAGGCGCCATCGATGCACGCCGTGCACAAGGCGGCCACGCCATCGAAGTGCGGTTGTGCGCAGAAGACCCGCAGCAGAATTTCCTGCCGCAGACCGGCACCGTCGCCCGCTGGCGTGCGCCGCAGGATGTCCGCACGGACCATGCATTGGCCGATGGGCTCGTCGTTTCGCCGTACTACGACTCGATGCTCGCCAAGATCGTCGCGCATGGCACCGACCGCGCTGACGCATGCCGGCGTCTTGCGCACGCCTTGGACGATTGCCTGCTGCTTGGCTTGCCAACCAACCGGGCGTTTCTGCGCGATTGCGTGGTGCATCCGGCGTTCCTTGCCGGCGATGTGTCCACCGTGTTCATCGAGCGGCATTTCCCGGCCCCGACGCGCCAGTCTGCCGTACCCGATGCAGCGGTCTGCCAGGCGGCCGCCGTGCTGCTCACGCACTTGCGCGAAGGCGCCGCACGCCGCTATCCCGCAGAACTACGCGGCTGGGCCAGCAGCCGCACATACCCGACGCTGTGCCGTTTCACGCTCGACGGTGAAGCCATCGACATGCGCCTGCGTGCGCTCGGTGCGCAGCAATGGGAACTGACCTGGGACGGCGGTGCCGCGCAGGCTGCGCTTGTGTCTGAGGGCGACGGTCACCTCACGCTCGCGCTGGGTGACACATGCCACGCGGTGGACTACGCCCTCACCCCGGCTGCGTGCCACTTCGTGCTGAATGGCATCGAACACACCGCCGTCGACACCACCTACGCCAAGGCGGAGCGCAGCGGCGCACAAGCGGGCAGCGGCCGCATCAGCGCACCGATGAACGGTCGCGTCGTTGCCGTGCATGTGGCCGAAGGGGAGGCCGTCTGCGCCGGTCAGGTGCTGCTGGTGGTGGAGGCGATGAAGATGGAGCACAGCATTGCCGCGCCGCTCGCAGGCGAGGTGAGGGGGCTGTTCACCCAGGTCGGGGCGCAGGTTGCGCCCGGTGGGTTGCTGATGGAGATTGCCGCGGCCTGACGGCTGCGTTGCCGTTCCTGTTCATCGTTTCGTCGTGCAATTCGTGCGGTCAATGCGGTCAATGCAGTCCACAGGAGACGTCCCATGTCCGAAGCCACGCCAGACACCACGCTTGAAGCCAACCTGCCGAACCGGGTGACGCTGGGCGATACGTTGCATCGCAGTGCACGCAAGTTCGGCGCGAAAGTCGCGCTGGTCGATGGCCCGCGTCGCATGACGCATGCCGAGCTCAACGCAGACAGCAATCGCTATGCGCACGCGCTGCTTGCAAGCGGCCTCATGCCTGGCGACAAGGTGGCGATGCTCTGCGGCAACTCGGCGCAGTTTCTGGTGGCCGCGTACGGCATTCTCAAGGCGGGGCTGGTGTGGGTGCCGATCAACGCGATGCTTGGACCGGATGACGTGCGCTACATCCTCGAACATGCCGAGGCGCGGCACGTGGTGATCGACGCGGCGCTGTACCCGGCGCTGCGCGACACGCTGAATGCGCTGGGGCTCCCGGCGCACCAATGCTTCGGTGAACCGGTTGCCGACGGCCCGCAAACCGTGGAGCAGGCGCTGCAAGGCCACGCCGATACGCTGCCCGACGTGGTGATCGACGATCGCGATCTCGCGCTCATCATGTACACCAGCGGCACGACCGGCCGGCCAAAGGGCGCAATGCACTCGCACCGCTCGGTGCATGCCGCGCTGATGTCCAACATCGCCGGCCTGAACCTGAACGAGACCGACGTGTTCTCGTGCCTGCTGCCGATGTTCCACTGCGCGCAGTTTGCGACGGCTGCATCCGCGATGATGGTGGGCGCCACGCTCGTCATCCAGCGCGGCTTTGATCCGGCGGCGCTGCTCGACGCGATTGCCGGCGAGCGCATCACGCAACTGTTCGGCCTGCCGCTCATGTACGCCGCGCTGCTGCACCATCCGCTGCGTGCGCAGCGGGATATCTCCAGCCTGCGCCTGTGCCTGTATGCGATGGCGCCGATGGCCAAGCCGCTGCTCGAACGCCTGATTGCCGAGGTGTGCCCGAACTTTGCCCTCGGCTCCGGGCAGACCGAGATCTTCCCGATGACGATGTACTTCGCGCCCGACCAGCAACTGCAGCGCACCGGCAACTATTGGGGCCAGCCGTGCATGGTGAACGAGGCCGCGGTGATGGACGATCAAGGCAATCTGCTCGGCCCCAACCAACTGGGCGAGATCGTGCACCGCGGCCCCAACGTCATGCTCGGCTACTTCAAGGACCCGCAGGCCACCGCCAACGCACGCCGCTTCGGCTGGCACCACACAGGCGACCTCGGCATGTGGGATGCCGACGGCCAGCTTCAGTTCAAGGACCGCATCAAGGACATGATCAAGACCGGCGGTGAGAACGTGCCTTCGGTCAAGGTGGAAGAAGTGTTGCTACGGCACGCGGCCGTGGCGAATGCCGCAGTGGTCGGCTTGCCGCACGCGCACTGGGTGGAAGCCGTGGCCGCGTTCGTCTGCCTCAAGCCCGATGCACACGCCGATGCGGCCGCGCTGCAGGCGCATTGTCGGGCGCATCTCGGCAGCTTTGAGGTGCCCAAGCACATCGCCGTGGTCGACAAGCTGCCCATGACGGCGACGGGCAAGATCCAGAAGCATGTGCTGCGCAGCGCCAATCAGACGCTGTTCGAGGGCGATGCGCGCTAAGGAAGCGCTAGGCGGCAGGCTGCTGCGGCGGCGTACGCAGGATGAACAGCACCGCCTGATCGGCGAGCGCGTCGATGCTGATGCCGGCACCAGCCTGGTACCACTGTGCCGTCCAGTTCAGCGCACCGAACATCAGCAGCCGATCGACGGGCGTCGGGTGGGCCCATTCGCCGGAGGCACGCAGGCGCTCGATCACGCGCGTCCAGATGTCTTCGTACCGGTCCTTGAGCGCGATGATGCGTTCCTGCGCCTGCGCATCGAGCGAGCGCCATTCGTACAGCATCACCGGAATGAAATCCTGGTGGGGCGCAAGGATCGTGTAGAGGTGCGCGCGCACCAGCTGGCGCATCGCCTCGCGCGGCGGCAGGTGGTCGATATCGATGGCCTCGATGTCGGCCAGCGCCACGGTCAGGCCGTGTTCGATCACGGCCTGCAGGATGTCCTGCTTGGTCTTGAAGTAATAGAACCAACTGCCCGCATGCACGCCCGTGGCAGCGGCAATGTCGCGCACCGTGGTGTTGCCGTAGCCCTTCTCGCGGAACAGCCTGGCCGACTGCTCGATCAGCGCGCGGCGCAAGCCCTCGTTGGCATCCTGCGCGGGGCGGCCGCGCTTGCGTCGCGGTGCTTCGGCTTCAGTGGCGGCTTGGGTGGCGGCTTCGGCCGGGTTGGATGTGGCAGGTTTCGGCATGCCCTGGGGAGAAGAAGAGGCGTCGCCGCATTGTAGCGGGGCATCGCCACCGCGCGGCACGTCAATCGCGGTTCAGGATGCGGCCGTGTTCGACGGTGGCGGCGCCAGCCTTAACCAGCGCCGCAATCGCGGCATCCAGCAATGTCTCCATCGATTGGCTCGCGAAGAAGCGCGCTTGCAAGCGTGGCATCAATGTGGTTTGCGTGAACCACGTGAAAAGCGCGTCGTGCGACAACGCCTGCTGCTCGAGCAGCTTGAACTTCACCAACACGCGAATGGCGTGCAGTGCGTTGCGCTCGGGGTCAGCACGCAGATACGCAAGCCGCCCCAGCGATGCGTCAATCGCAGCATTGACGGCGGTGAACGGCCGGCCGTGTCCGGGTATCACCACGCGCGCGTCGAGTTGCGCAATGCGCTCAAGAATGGCCTGCTGCTCGGCAAAACCGCTTTCGCCTTCCAGCTCGGGAAAGATCACGCCAAAGCCGCGTTCCCACAGCGCGTCGGCAGAGATCAGCACGCGTGTGTCGGGGTTGAAGAGGATGACCGCGTGCGGATCGTGCCCCGGCGCGCTAATGACCTGCCAGTCGAAGCCGCCCAGACGCAGCGTCATGCCGTCGGCGAGGCCCGCGTCGGCATCGCTTTTGGGCAACGTGAAGCGCGCGCACTCCTGGCCTGTGGGGCCGTAGCTGAGGGCGTCGATGTCCCAGCGGCGCACGTCGTCGATCTGAGCGGCGGGCACGCGTGTGTGACTGCCGTAGATGGCCTGCAGCGCCGCATTGCCGCCGCAGTGGTCGGAGTGCAGGTGCGTATTCAGCAGGCGGCGCAGCGGCCGGCCTTGCAGTGCGTGCCGCACCAGCGCCACCGTTTGTGGGGCGTGCGTGAGATAGCCCGTGTCTACCAGCGCGCAGCCACCGTGCGCTTCGTCATCAAAGAAAAGGATGTTGTTGGACGACAGCCAACCGCGCTCGAACACGCGCATCGAATCAGGCAGGGTGACGATGTCGTGTTCGGCCATGGTGATGGGCGCTCAGGCGCAGGGCGCGTCGTTGAGCCAGGCGCAGGCGCGCTCGGGCAAGGTTTTCCACACGGCCAGACGAGCCGCATCGCTCATGGTCGACCACGCGGCAATTTCGTCGATCGTGCGCATGCAGCCGATACACAGGCCGCGCGCATCGTCCATCTTGCAGACGCTGATGCACGGAGACGACACCGGCTGCGTACGCTCCGCCTGCTGGCGGCCGTTGCGCAACTTGCCCAGCGATAGCTTCAGTTGCGCGCGGGTGCAGGCGTCCATGCGTGTGCGATCAGTCGCGCTGGGCAATGTCGGCGACGGGCGCGCCGGTCATCGCTTCCAGTTCGGCAGGCGTCAGGTTGAACACCGCATGCGGGTGGCCGGCCGCAGCCCACACGCTGTCGTACTGGAACAGGTCTTGGTCGAGCAGCATCACGGGCTTGACCGCATGGCCGACTGGACATACGCCGCCGATGGCGTAACCGGTTTTCTCGCGCACGAACTTCGCATCGGCCTTGGCCAGCGCGCCCACGTGCGCGGAAACCTTTGCCTCGTCGACACGATTGGTGCCGCTGGCGATCACCAGCACCGGCACGTCGTCTTCAGCACGACGGAAGATGATCGACTTGGCAATCTCCGCCACCGAGCAGCCGAGGCCGGCAGCCGCTTCGGCAGAGGTCTTGCCGGTGGCCGGCAGCATCACGATGGCTTTTTCGTAGCCGAGCGTGCGGAGGTGGTCGGCCACGCGTTGAGCGGATTCAGGCAGCGGCGCGTTCGTATCGGTAGCGGTCATCGTCGTTGTTCTTGGTGGGGTTTCAGATGCAGGCCTGGGCGATCTGGTCCTGCAGCTTGAGCAGCAGCGCGCGGCCTGCACGTGACGCCGTGGGGCGGCCGATGGCTTGCGAGATGAAGTCGCCCGCCAGCACCACCTTGTCCAGGTCGATGCCGGTGCGGATGCCCAGGCCGTGCAGCAGGTACAGCACGTCTTCGGTGGCAACGTTGCCGGTCGCGCCCTTGGCATACGGGCAGCCGCCCAGCCCTGCCACCGATGCGTGGAAGATGGCGATACCGACTTCCAGGCTGGCGAGGATGTTGGCCAGTGCCTGGCCGTACGTGTCGTGGAAATGGCCCGAGAGGCGGTCGATCGGGAACGTCGCCGCGGCGGCTTCCATCACGGTTTTCACCTGCCCGGCGGTACCCACGCCGATCGTGTCGGCAATGTCGATCTCGTCGCAGCCCAGGTCGGCCATGCGCTTGATGACATCCACCACCGACGACACCGGCACCTCGCCCTGATACGGGCAGCCCAGCGAACACGAGATCGACCCGCGCACGCGAATGCCCGCATCCTTGGCCGCCTTGGCCACCGGCACAAAGCGTTCGATCGACTCCGCAATCGAGCAATTGATGTTCTTCTGCGCAAAGGCCTCGCTGGCGGCGCTGAAGATCACGATCTCATCCGCGCCCGCTGCTGCCGCGCCTTCGAAGCCCTTCATGTTGGGCGTGAGCACGGAGTACAGCGTGCCCGGCCGGCGCTGGATGCGGGCCATCACGTCGGCGCCATCGGCCATTGCCGGCACCCATTTGGGCGACACGAACGACGCGGCTTCCACATTCACGAAGCCCGCCTCGGACAGCCGGTTCACCAGTTCGACCTTGGTGTCGGTGGAAACCGGCGCCTTTTCGTTCTGAAGACCATCGCGCGGGCCGACCTCGACCACCTTCACGAAATGCGGGAATGACATGTCAGTAACCTCGTTGCAGATCGACGATGCCGGCAATCGGCTCGCCTGCTTCCAGCGCGCGGATCTTGCGCGCGATCTGGGCAATGCTGACCTCGCGCAGCGTCAACGCCGAAATGTGCGGCGTGATATGGATGCGCGGTTCGGTCCAGAAAGGGTGGTCGGCCGGCAGCGGCTCGGTCCGGAACACGTCGAGCGCAGCGCCGGCAACATGCCCGCTGCGCACGGCGGCCAGCAGGTCGTCTTCCACCAGATGCTTGCCGCGTGCCACGTTGACGACGAACGCGCCGGGTGCGAGTTGCGCGAGCAGCTTTGCGTCGATCACGTTTTCCGTGTCGGCGGTCAGCGGCAGCACGTTTACCAGCACGCGCGTGCCCGCCAGGAAGCCCGGCAGTGCGTCGCTACCGGCCCGGCAATCGACGCCATCGACGTGCTTGGCAGAACGGCTCCAGCCGCGCACCGGAAAGCCGAAGCCTGCCAGCGTCTTGGCGATGTGCGTGCCGAGCACGCCCATGCCGAGCACGCCGACGACGAATTCGTCGCGGTTGAACGGCTTGAGGAAGCGCCACATCTTCGCTTGCTGCTGGCGCTCGTATTCATCGAGCCGGCGGAAGAAGCGCAGCACGGCATGCGTGACGTATTCGCCCATCTGCGCGGCCATGCCGGCGTCGTCCAGCCGCACGATCGGCAGGCCTTCGGGAATCGCATCGGGCGATTGCGCGCGCAGGCCCAGGATGGCATCGACGCCCGCGCCGAGGTTGAACACCGCGCGCAAATCCGTGCGGCCGCGCAGCATATCGGCGGGCGGTTGCCACACCACGGCGTAGTCAGCATCCTGCGCCGCACCTTGCTCCCACACCGACAGCCGCGCCTCGGGCAGTGCCTGCGCAAAACCATCGAGCCAGGGTTGGGGCTTGCCGTCGGGCGTGTAGATCTGGATGTGCATGTGGGGCGACTTCAGTGCAGGTAATTGACGTATACGTCAAGCAGTGTAGCAGGGGCCGCCAAGGCGTGTGGCGGCCCCGTTGAGCGTCATTCGGGTGTCATTCCGATGTCACTCCGCCGGCTTGAACGCCAGCAACTGCACACCCTCCGTCACCTGATCGCCCACGCCATACAGCACCGATTCGACAACGCCGTCGGCGGGTGCGGTGAGCGTGTGCTCCATCTTCATGGCTTCCATGACGACCAGCGGCGCGCCCTTGGTGACGGTCTGCCCCGGCGCGGCCAGCACGGCGATGACCTTGCCGGGCATCGGCGCGGTCAGCTTGCCGCCTTCGTCGTCGGCTTCGCCAGCATGGGCGAGCGGGTCGTGACGCTCGAGCGTCCAGTGCGCGCCGCCGGTGAAGACGTGGAACGTGTCGCCGTCGAGATGCACCTGGCCGGTCGCCTTGTGCGAGCCCAGCGTGACGGTGAAGGTGTCGGCGTGGCGCTGCGAAGTGAAGGGCGCTTCATGGCCGTTTGCTTTCAGCCGCGAGCCGTCGCGGCCGTAGACGAGCGTGGCGTCGACGGCCTGGTCACCGTGCGAGAAGCGCAGCGTGCGCTCAGCCGCGCCGTTCAGGCGCCAGCCGCTGCCGCGCGCCCACGGCGAATGCGGATCGCGCGTGTCGGTGCGCAGGCTGCGCGCCTCGCGGGCGAGCAGCGCAGCCACGGCCAGGGCGATGGCGTCTTGCGGCACGTCCGGCGCTGCCGGGAACAGCGTGTTGTGATTGCGGGCGATCAGGCCGGTATCCAGATCGGCGGTCGCAAACGGCTTCGATGCGACAAGGCGGCGCAGGAAGGCCACGTTGGACGACAGCCCCACCAGGTGGAAGCTGCCCAGTGCCTGCAGCATGCGCGCGAGCGCTTCGTCACGGTCACGGCCCCAGACGATGAGCTTGGCGATCATCGGGTCGTAGTAAGGGCTGATGGCGTCGCCCTCGCGCACACCCGCGTCGATGCGCACAGCGGCGGGTTCGCCATTGGCTTGCGCGCCCACGGTGAATTCCACCGCAGCCGGCGTACGCAGCACCTTCAGCGTGCCGATGGAGGGCAGGAAATCGCGGTCGGGGTTTTCAGCGTAGATGCGTGCTTCGAGCGCGTGACCGTGAATGTGCAGTTCGTCCTGCGTGCGCGGCAGCGGCTCGCCGGAGGCGACGCGCAATTGCCATTCGACGAGGTCTTCGCCCGTGATCATTTCGGTGACCGGGTGCTCGACCTGCAGGCGCGTGTTCATCTCCATGAAGTAGAACGTGCCATCTTCGTCGACGATGAACTCGACCGTGCCGGCACCCACGTAGCCCACGGCGCGTGCGGCAGCGACGGCGGCTTCGCCCATCGCGCGGCGGCGGTCCAGCGTCATGCCGGGGGCGGGGGCTTCTTCCAGCACCTTCTGGTGGCGGCGCTGCACGGAGCAGTCGCGCTCGAACAGGTAGACGGCGCCGCCGAAGCTGTCTGCGAAGACCTGGATTTCGATGTGGCGCGGCCGCGTGAGGTACTTCTCGATCAGCACGCGGTCGTCGCCAAAGCTCGATGAGGCCTCACGCTTGACCGAGGCCAGCGAGGCTTCGAACGCATCGCCCGATTCCACCACGCGCATGCCCTTGCCACCGCCGCCGGCGCTCGCCTTGATGAGGACGGGGTAGCCGATGCGATCGGCCTGCGTACGCAGGAAGGCGGCGTCCTGGTTGTCACCGTGGTAGCCGGGCACGAGCGGCACACCCGCCGTTTCCATCAGCGCCTTGGCCGCGCTCTTGCTGCCCATCGCTTCGATGGCCGAGGCCGGCGGGCCGACGAAGATGATGCCTGCGTCTGCGCAGGCCTTGGCGAAGGCTTCGTTCTCCGAGAGGAAGCCGTAACCGGGATGGACGGCCTGGGCACCCGTGGCGCGCGCGGCTTCGAGGATGCGATCGGCGCGCAGGTAGCTGTCGCGGGCGGCGGGCTCACCGATGTGGATGGCTTCGTCGCAGGCCGCGACGTGGCGGGCGTTGGCGTCGGCATCGGAGTAGACCGCGACCGTGCGGATGCCGAGCTTGCGGCAGGTGGCGGCGACCCGGCAGGCGATTTCGCCTCGGTTGGCGATGAGGAGCTTGGTGATCATGGTGTTGTTACGTCTCCTGGTTTTGGTTTTGCACTTGTGGTGCATCCTTTGTTTCATCCCCTGCCGGGGCTGAGTCACTTTCTTTGTCTTGCCAAAGAAAGTAACCAAAGAAAGGCGCGCCCGAGATGGCGACACCCTCCTTGAATTTTCGTAACCGGGCGGAGACGGGAAAAACTCGCTGCGCTCAAACAGTTTCCCGTCTTGTTTCCGCCCGCTTACGAAAATTCAAGGCGCCATCTAGGGCAGGAACGTCAACGGCCAAACCGTTGGTGTGCATGCTCTGTCAGGCCCGTGTTTGTTGCTGTATTGCCGTTTGCTTCGCTCCGCGTCTTGCCGCGTATTCACTACTGCGTTTGTGCTCCGATGGTGTGGCGGTTGGAGCCCTAGATGGCGCCTTGAATTTCTGTTGCAGAGAGGAAAAAGAGGGGAGGCCTGTCTGAGCGAAGCGAGTTTGCCTCCCCTCCCTCTCTGCAACAGAAATTCAAGGGGAAGTCGCCATCTCGGGCGCGCCTTTCTTTGCTTACTTTCTTTGGCAAGACAAAGAAAGTGAGTCGGCCCCGGCAGGGGACGAAAGGGAGGCAGACCACCAACACAAAAAACAAAAACCACCTCCCATCAAAAGCATCAGTCCGCCGGCGTAATGTCGATATGACAATGCGAAGACTGCGCCCCCGCATGCGATTCATGGTGCATGTGATCCTGCACCTCCACCCGCATCCCCAACCGCGCCAGCAGCTTGCGGTCAGCATCCGCCTCCGGGTTATCCGTCGTCAGCAGTTTCTCGCCATAGAAGATCGAGTTGGCTCCCGCCATGAAGCACAGCGCCTGCAGCGCGTCGTCCATCGCCTCACGGCCAGCGGAGAGCCGCACCATCGCCTTGGGCATCGTGATGCGCGCCACGGCAATCGTGCGCACGAAATCAAACGGATCCAGTTCTTCGTTGCCCGCCAGCGGCGTACCTTCGACCTTCACGAGATTGTTGATGGGCACCGAGTCCGGATACGGCTCCATGTTCGCCAGCTCGGCAATCAGGCCCGCACGCTCGTGCACCGATTCCCCCAGGCCGACGATGCCGCCGCAGCACACGTTGATGCCGGCGTCACGCACATGCTCGAGCGTGTCGAGCCGGTCCTGGTACGTGCGCGTGGTGATGATCTCGCCGTAGAACTCGGGCGCGGTGTCGAGGTTGTGGTTGTAGTAATCCAGGCCCGCTTCCTTCAACTGCGCGGCCTGTTCCTGCTTGAGCATGCCGAGCGTCACGCAGGTCTCCAGTCCCATCGCCTTCACGCCGCGCACCATGTCGGCCACGGCGTCGAGCTGATGCGGCTTCGGGTTGCGCCACGCGGCGCCCATGCAGAAGCGGCTTGCGCCGTTTTGCTTGGCGCGCGATGCGGCTTCCAGCACTTCGTCGATCGGCATCAGTTTTTCAGCCTCGACACCGGTGTCGTAGCGCGCCGATTGCGGGCAATACGAGCAGTCCTCCGGGCAGCCGCCGGTCTTGATGGACAGCAGCGTCGAGAGCTGCACCGCATTCGCATCAAAGTTGGCGCGGTGCACCTGCTGCGCCTGGAACAGCAGGTCGTTGAACGGCAGCGCGAACAGCGCTTCGATGGCTTCGCGGCTCCAGCGCGCGTCGGGCGCCTGGCCCGGTGTGACGGGCGCCTTGGCGGCGTTCGGAACGAAGTTGAGCGGAGTGGATTGCATGAGGACTTCCTTCAAGTGATGCGTGGTGTCGTTGTTATGCGGATCAGGCCGGCAGCAGCCAGTTCGGCTTGCGCTTGCCCAGGAAACTCTGCACGCCTTCGCGGCCTTCTTCCGAGGCGCGGATGGCGGCGATGCGTTCAGCGGTGTCGGCCAGCAGTGCGTCATTGACCGCAGCGCCAGACACCTCGCGCACGAGCCGCTTGCTCTCGCGCACGGCGTTCGGGCTGTTGGCGACGAGCGCGGCCGTGATGTCGGCCACCTTGGCGTCGAGGGCGTCTGCGCTCACCAGCTCATGCACGAGGCCGAGGCGATGCGCCTCTGCGGCGGAGAAACGCTCGGCAGTGATGAAGTAGCGGCGCGATGCCTGCTCGCCCAGCGCGCGGATCACGTATGGGCTGATGGTGGCCGGAATCAGTCCGAGCTTCGCTTCCGACAGGCAGAAGTTGGCCGTGTCGACGGCGACGACGATGTCGCACGCGGCGACCAGGCCGACGCCGCCGGCATAGGTGTCGCCCTGCACGCGCGCGATCACGGGCTTGGGGCAGGTGTAGATGGCGCGCAGCATTTCGGCCAGGCGCAGGGCGTCGGCGCGGTTCTCGTCATCGGAGTAGCCGGCCATCTTCTTCATCCAGTTCAGGTCGGCGCCCGCGCAGAACGCAGGGCCGTTGCCCGACAGGACGATGGCGCGCACGCTCGGCTCATTGGCCAGCGCGCGGAACGCACCGGTCAGCTCGGCGATGACCGTTTCGTTGAAGGCGTTGCGCACGTCGGGCCGGTTCAGCGTGAGCGTGGCGACGGCGCCGTGCTGGGCGAAGGCGAGGGTCTCGAAAGCGTTCATTCGGGGTCCTTGTTGGTGTCGGACTTGGGGTCGTCTGCGCCGGAGGCTTCAGCGTTGCTGCCCGGCGCCGCCGCTTGCACCGGGCCTGCCGGCAGACCGAGTTCGCGCAGGAAGGCATCCACCTGCGGCAGCCAGATGGCAAGCCCCGCATGGCTTGCAAACATGCCGTGCGAGTCGCTCTTGAAGTTGCCGAAATCCACCAGCCGGCCTTTGCCGCCGGCACTGGTGTAGGCGGCGAACATCCTGTCGGGCATCGGCTTGGGCCAGTAGCTGTCGTTGTCGCCGTAGAACCAGAGCGAGGGGTAGCGTGACTGGCGGCCGTACGTCTCGAATGCGCGCACGAGGTTGCCTTCCCAGTCGGCACAGGTGTCGTTGCGCAGGCCGCCGGCAAAGTTCACCAGCCCGCGTACGCCGGGGTACGCGATGGTGCCAAAGGCCAGCGTCGTCAGGCCGCCATGCGACTGGCCCATGACGACGATGCGGTTGCGGTCGACGTACGGCTGCGCGGTCATGTAGTCGAGCGCGGCCACCACGTCTTCGGCCTGGATGATGCCGTTGGCTTCCACGTTGCAGCCGCTGCCGATATACGCGCCGCCGGATTTGGAAAACCCCTGCCGCATCGGGATGGCCACCACGTAGCCGCGCGCCACCAGCGCCGCTGCCTGCTCGCTGTAACGGGCACGCGCCTGGAATGCCGCCTTGCCGCGCGCCTTGCCGTGATTGAGCACGATGAGCGGGAAGGGGCCATCGCCGGCCGGTTTGTAAATGGTCGTCTCCAGCTTGAGCGTGAAGATGCCCGCAGACTTGGGCACCTCTACGATGGTCTCGCTGATGCCGGCCGGCGCGGTCTCGCTCGCATGCGCAGCCGCAAGCAGCAGCGCGCAGCCAACGGCTGCCCAGGCGCTGCGCCACGTTCGCGCGGTGTTGCTGTTCACTGCAAATGTCCTGTTCGGTTGGCGGGCCGCTTACATGCGGAACACGCCGAAGTTCATGTCGCCGATCGGCGCGTTCAGGCTGGCCGACAGCCCGAGGCCCAGCACGCTGCGCGTGTCGGCGGGGTCGATCACGCCATCGTCCCACAGGCGTGCGCTGGCGTAGTACGGATGGCCCTGGCGCTCATATTGGTCGCGGATCGGCGCCTTGAACGCGGCTTCTTCATCCGCGCTCCACTGGCCGCCCTTGGCTTCGATGCCGTCGCGGCGAACGGTGGCGAGCACGCTGGCAGCTTGCTCACCGCCCATCACCGAGATGCGCGCGTTTGGCCACATCCAAAGGAAGCGCGGCGAATACGCCCGCCCGCACATGCCGTAGTTGCCCGCGCCAAACGAGCCGCCGATGATGACCGTGAACTTCGGCACCTGCGCCGTCGCCACCGCCGTCACCATCTTCGCGCCGTTCTTGGCGATGCCTTCGTTCTCGTACTTGCGGCCGACCATGAAGCCCGTGATGTTCTGCAGGAATACCAGCGGGATCTTGCGCTGGCAGCACAGCTCGATGAAGTGCGCGCCCTTGAGCGCGGCCTCCGAAAACAGGATGCCGTTGTTGGCGATGATGCCGACGGGGTAACCCCAGATGCGCGCAAAGCCGCAGACCAGCGTCGTGCCGTAGCGCGCCTTGAATTCGTCAAAGGCGGAATCGTCGACGATGCGTGCGATGACTTCACGCACGTCGAACGGCTTGCGCGTATCGGTCGGGATCACGCCGTAGAGTTCTTCGGCGGCGTAACGCGGTTCGACCGGCGCATGAATCTGCACTTGATCCGGCTTGCGGCGGTTCAGGTGCGCGACGATGCTGCGCGCTTGCGCCAGCGCGTGCGAGTCGTTGTTGGCGAAGTAATCCGCCACGCCGGACAGCCGCGTGTGCACATCGGCGCCGCCGAGGTCTTCGGCGCTCACCACTTCACCGGTGGCCGCCTTCACCAGCGGCGGGCCCGCCAGGAAGATCGTGCCCTGTTCCTTGACGATGATCGATTCGTCGCTCATGGCCGGCACATACGCGCCGCCGGCTGTGCACGAACCCATCACCACCGCGATCTGCGGAATGCCCTTGGCTGACAGGTTGGCCTGGTTGTAGAAGATGCGGCCGAAGTGGTCCCGGTCGGGAAACACGTCGTCCTGGTTCGGCAGGTTGGCGCCGCCCGAATCGACGAGGTACACGCAGGGCAGGTGGTTCTGCTCGGCGATCTCCTGCGCGCGCAGGTGCTTCTTCACCGTCATCGGGTAATACGTGCCGCCCTTGACCGTGGCGTCGTTGCAGACGATCACGCATTCCTGCCCCGAGATGCGGCCGATGCCGGTGATGATGCCGGCGCCCGGCGCGGCGTCGTCGTACATGCCGTACGCCGCCATCTGAGAGAACTCCAGGAACGGCGTGCCGGGGTCGAGCAGTTGCTGCACGCGGTCGCGCGGCAGCAGCTTGCCGCGGGCGAGGTGCTTGGCGCGGGCGTCTTCACCGCCGCCCTGGGCGATGCGCGCCACCTTGTCGCGCAAGTCGGCGACGAGCGCGCGCATGGCATCGGCGTTGGCCTTGAAGTCTTCGGCGCGGGGGTTCAGCTTGGTCTCTAGCGTCGGCATGGCAGCAGTGCAAGAAGGTCGGTGCGGTTCAGTCAGGGAAGGTGCCGTCGACGTACAGCCAACGGCCTTCGGCGGATTCAGCGCCGCTGGCGTCCAGGCGGACGAAGCGGCTGGTTTCATGCAGGCGATGCGCGCGGCCGCCCACCTTGTAGCGCGCGACGAACTCCACCGTCGCGTGCGTGGCGTCTTGGGGCGTGTGGCGCTTGACGTCCAGGCCGAGCCAGCGTGTGGCGGCGGCCTCTGCTTCACTGGTTTCCAGGTCGACAGGGCAGGTGGACGGATGCCACGTGCGGCGCAGGTACGCCGTGTCGCCCAGCACATAAGCGCTGTAGCGCGAGCGCATGAGTTGCTCGGCCGTGGCCGGCGCGGCGTCGCCCGCGTGGAAGGGGCCGCAGCAGCGCGCATAGGCGCCGTTGCCGCAGGGGCAGGCGTCGGCCGGCCCGATGGGCTTGGGTTGTGCGGCAGGCATCAGGCCAGCAGCTCCGGCAGTTCGCGCATGTCGGTAAACGTGCGGGTGGCTCCCGCGGCGATCAGCGGGCCCGGCGCATTGCGGCCGGCGTATGCCAGCACCGTCATGCCGGCAGCGTGCCCGGCGGTGACGCCCGTGGGGCTGTCTTCGATCACCAGGCAACGCGACGGCGATACCCCCAGGCTGCTCGCGGCCAGCAGGTACACGTCGGGCGCGGGCTTGCTGCGCGCGACTTCGGTGGCCGAAAAGATGCGCACGTCCGTGGGCTGGAAGTGCTCGATCAATCCGGTGCGGTTGAGCTGCAATTCAACCTTCGTGCGATCGGCGCCCGAGGCCACGGCCATCGGCAGGCCCAGCCTGGAGAGCACATCGATGGCGTGCGCGATATGCGGTACGGCCTCCACCTCGGCTTCGAGCAGCGCGTTGCGGCGCGCGTGGAAGGTGGACAGCCAGTTCGGCGGCAGCGGCGCGCCGCGCATCTCGGCAATGGCATCCAGCTCTTCGCGGATGGCCTTGCCCAGGAAGCGCTTGATGGAATCTTCCGGGCTGATGCTGATACCAAGCTCGGTCAGCATCTCCCAGATCAGGCGGTTGACGAGGGGTTCGCTGTCGACCAGCACGCCGTCGCAATCGAAGAGGATTGCGTCAAAGCGGGGGTGGTTCGAAACGGGGGAGGTCACTGCAGTCATGCGTTCTTAGTAAGGGGTTCGTCGGCGGCGGCTGGTACATCCGCCGCTTTCGTGGAGGTCGTTTATATGCGTCCGTCGCGCAGCAGCGCTTCAATCTGGTCAAAGCGGTCGAAGCCCCAGAATGCTTCGCCGTCGACGATCACGTAGGGCGAGCCGAACACGCCGCGCGACATGGCCAGGTCGATCTCGGCCTTGAGCTGATCCTTGATCTGCTGGCTGCTTGCGCCGGCATTGAGCGCGGCACCGTCGATGCCCATTGCGTCGGCAATCTTCATCACCTCCGCTGGTTCGCCAATGTTGATGTCGTCGACAAACAGCGCGCGGTAAAGCGCACGCGCAAAGTCGATGGCGCGGTCGCCGCCGTGGTGGTCGTGTACCCACAGCGTGGCGCGCGCTGCGTATTGCGTGGGCAGTGGGAAGTGCGTCGGCTTGCGGTATTCAATGCCGTTGAAGCGTGCCGTGCGCTCGAAATCGCGCCATGCGTAATCGCCCTTGAGCGGCACCTGTGGCAGCGGGGAGCCGCCGGTCGTTTTGAACACGACCCCCAGCAGGATCGGATGCCATGCCGTCGCCCGGTTGTACCGCTGCGCGAGTTCTTCCACGCGCGTGCTGGCGAAGTAGCCGTACGGCGATGAGAAGTCGAAGTAGAAATCGATGGCCCCGTTCATGATGTGCTCCCCTGTTGTGCTGCGCCTTCCCCGAAAATGCCTACGCCAGTGCGCGGGCGATCAAGATCTTCTGGATATCGCTCGTGCCTTCGTAGATCTGACACACGCGCACGTCGCGGTAGATGCGCTCCACCGGGAAGTCGTTCACGTAGCCGTAGCCGCCGAAGACCTGGATGGCATCGGAGCAGACGCGCTCGGCCATCTCGCTGGCATTGAGCTTGGCCATGGCGGCCTCTTTCAGGCACGGCAGCCCGGCGTCTTTCAGGCTGGCGGCATGCCAGACCATCTGTCGTGCTACGTCCACGCGTGTGGCCATCTCGGCCAGGCGGAACTGCACCGCCTGGTGCGCGAACAGCGGCTGACCGAAGCTTTCGCGCTCCTTGGCATACGCCAGCGCGGCTTCAAAGGCCGCACGCGCCATGCCAACGCTCTGCGCGGCAATGCCGATGCGTCCGCCTTCCAGCCCGGACAGCGCCATCTTGTAGCCCGCGCCTTCTTCGCCCAGCAGGCAATCGGCGGGGATGCGGCAATCTTCAAACACGATCTGTGCCGTGTCTGACGAGTGCTGGCCGAGCTTGTCCTCCAGCCGCGCGACGATGTAGCCCGGTGTGTTGGTCGGCATCAGGAATGCGCTGATGCCGCGCTTGCCTGCGGCCTTGTCGGTCACGGCCATGACGATCGCCACGTCGGCATGCTTGCCGCTGGTGATGAACTGCTTGACGCCGTTCAGGACCCAGTGGTCGCCATCGCGCACGGCCGTGGTGCGCAGCGCCGATGCGTCGGAGCCGACATGCGGCTCGGTCAGGCAGAACGCGCCGAGCATCTCGCCGCGCGCCAGCGGCACGAGCCACTGCTGCTTCTGCGCGTCGTTCGCAAACGCCATCAGCATGCTGCACACGGGGCAGTTGTTCACGCTGATGACGGTGGAGGTGCCGCCGTCGCCGGCAGCAATTTCTTCCAGGATCAACGCCAGCGACAGGTAGTCGAGTCCCGCGCCCCCGAGTTCTTCCGGCACGGCCACGCCATAGGCGCCCAGTTCGCCCAGTTGGCGGTGCACGTCTTTCGGGAACGTCGCATCGCGGTCCCATGCGGCCGCGTGCGGGGTGATCGCCTCGCGCACGAAGGTGCGGATGGCGTCGCGAATCATCTCTTGCTCTTGGGTCAGCAGCATCGTTCCGGCCTCACCATTCAATGACGCTGCCGTCGTAGTTGCGGAACCCGCCGTTGTCGGCACGCGTGGCGCCGGCAATCACGCGGCGGATACCGGCCACGCTTTCCTGCGCCGTGATGGCCGCACCCGCGCCGCCCATGTCGGTCTGTACCCAGCCGGGGTGGAAGGTCAGGCACGTGGCGTTCTTGGCGTTGATCGACACCCCGCGCAGCACCGCGTTCACCGCCGCCTTGCTGGCGCGATACAGCCAGCCGCCGTTGCCTGTCATGTCGCCAATGCTGCCCATGCGGCTGGAGATGACGGCGAGCACGCCGCCAGGTTCGTCCGCACCATTGCGTCCGGCTTCCACCATCGGCAGCACCGCAGGCAGCACGCCCATCGGCGCCCACACGTTGGTGTGCATCACGGCATCGAAATCTGCCTGGCTGACGGGCGTGGCGCCCTGCGTGCGCGGGCCGTAGATGCCCGCCACGTAGATCGCCACGTCCAGCGCTTCGCCGTCGAGCTTCCACGCCAGGCCGGCGACGGCGTTGGCGTCGGTCAGGTCCAGCACGTGGGTCTCGGCGCCCAGAGCCTGCAGCGCCTGGGCGGCCTCTTGCGTGCGCACGGTGGCAATCACGCGCCAGCCATCCGCACGGTATTGCTTGACCGTTTCCAGGCCGATGCCGCGCGACGCGCCCAGGATGAGCGCGGTGCGCGTGCGGCGCGACGTTGCGTTCGTCATGCGCGTGCCTTAGTAGAGTTCGATGCCGACAGCCGTGGCTTCACCGCCGCCGATGCACAGGCTTGCCACGCCGCGCTTGCCGCCGCGGTGTCGCAGCGCGCCCAGCAGCGTCGCGATCAAGCGTGCGCCCGATGCGCCGATCGGATGGCCCAGCGCGCACGCGCCGCCGTTCACGTTCACTTTTTCGTGCGGGATGCGCAGGTCGTGCATGGCGGCCATCGGCACCACGGCAAACGCCTCGTTGATCTCGAACAGGTCAACGTTGCCTGAGTTCCAGGCGAGCTTCTTGAACAGCTTGTCGATGGCCGTGACCGGCGCCGTGGTGAACCAGCTCGGCTCTTGCGCGTGCGTGGTGTGGCCCAGCATCACCGCCAGCGGCGTGATGCCGAGTTGCTTGGCAGTCGACTCGCGCATCATCACCAGCGCAGCTGCGCCATCGTTGATCGACGAAGACGACGCGGCCGTCACCGTGCCGTCTTTCTTGAAGGCGGGCTTGAGCGAGGGGATCTTGTCGACCTTGATGCGGCGCGGGCCTTCATCGGTGTCGATGACGGTGTCGCCGGCTTTGCTCGACACCGTGACGGGCGTGATCTCCCAACGGAATGCGCCGGATTCGGTGGCCTCCTGCGCGCGGCGCACGGATGTCATCGCGAAGTGGTCCTGGGCCTCGCGCGTGAAGCCGTATTTCTCGGCGCAGTCCTCGCCGAAGGTGCCCATCGCGCGGCCCTTGTCATAAGCGTCTTCCAGGCCGTCGAGCATCATGTGGTCATAGATCATGCCATGGCCGATTCGGTAGCCACCGCGGCCTTTCGGGATCAGGTACGGCGCATTCGTCATGCTTTCCATGCCGCCCGCAACCACAACGTCCAGCGACCCTGCGAGCAGCGCGTCGTACGCATTCATGGCGGCGCGCATGCCCGAACCACACATCTTGTTGACGGTGGTGCAGCCGACTGACAGCGGCAGGCCCGCGCCCAGTGCGGCCTGACGTGCCGGCGCTTGCCCCTGCCCCGCAGGCAGGACGCAGCCCATGATGACTTCTTCAATCTGTTCCGGTTTCAAGCCCGCACGCTCGACTGCCGCGCGGATGGCAGCGGCGCCGAGTTGTGGGGCAGTGAGGCTGGCGAGTTCGCCCTGGAAGGCGCCCATCGGGGTACGGGCGGCGGAGGCGATGACGATGCGGTCGGACATTGCTGCAATCTCCTGGAACTGTGCTTTGGACATGGTTCTGCACTTGTGGTGCAGGGTTTATGTGTCTCTCGCTGGTGGGCGGGCCTTGTTGGTCCATCTCCGTTTCGTGCCCTGCCGGGCCCGACTCACTTTCTTTGTCTTGCCAAAGAAAGTAAGCAAAGAAAGGCGCGCCCAAGATGGCGACCCCCTCCTTGAATTTTCGTAACCGGGCGGAGACGGGAAAAACTCGCTTCGCTCAAACAGTTTCCCGTCTTGTTTCCGCCCGCTTACAAAAATTCAAGGCGCCATCTAGGGCGGGAACGTCAACGGCCGAACCGTTGGTGTGCGGGCCCTAGTGGCTCTTGTTTGTTGCCGTGTTGCTCGCTTTGCTTTGCGTTGTGCTGTTGGTTCCCGCCGCACTTGTGGTCGATGGTTTGGCCGTTGACTTTGTTGCCCTAGATGGCGCCTTGAATTTCTGTTGCAGGGAGGAAAGAGGAAGGGAAACTGTCTGAGCGAAGCGAGTTTTTCCCTTCCCCTCCCTGCGACATAAATTCAAGGAATCCTTCGCCATCTCGGGCGCGCCTTTCTTTGCTTACTTTCTTTGGCAAGACAAAGAAAGTGAGTCAGCCCCGGCAGGGGATGAAACAAGGGATGAACCACCAACATCAAATCCAGCCCTCAAAAAAGCAAAAACTTAAAACCCCACCGGACTAGGCGTACTCCCTTCCTTCCCATAATTCAGCCAAGCCTCACCAAGCTGAGCATGCAGTTCCTCATTGGAGCTCGCCGCCATCCCCAGGTTGCGCAACATCCCGTCCTTCACGCCGTAAATCCAACCGTGAACGGTCAGCGGCTGCCCGCGATCCCAAGCGTCCTGCACGATCGTCGTCAGGCACACGTTATTCACCTGGTGGATCACGTTCAGCTCACACAGCCGGTCATGCTGATCCTGCTCGCGGACCACCGTGCCGAGATACGTTTCATGCTGCTCGGCCACGTCACGCACGTGACGAATCCAGTTGTCGGCCAGTCCGAAACGTTGCTTTGTCAGGGCGGCCTTCACACCGGAGCAGCCGTAGTGGCCCACCACCGTGATGTGGCGGATCTTCAGCACTTCCACCGCAAACTGCAGCACCGACAGGCAGTTCAGGTCCGAGTGCACCACCACGTTGGCGATGTTGCGGTGGACGAACACCTCGCCCGGCGGCAGACCGATGATCTGGTTGGCAGGCACGCGCGAATCCGAGCAGCCGATCCAGAGGTATTCCGGGTTCTGCTGGTTGGCCAGATTGGAGAAGAAAGCCGGGTCTTCAGCGTGGACGCGCTCGACCCACTTCCGGTTGTTCTCGAACAGCTCTTTGATGCGATGTGGCATGGTTTCCCGTCGTGTTAAAGGGTTAAGCGGCGGCGCGCTGCGGCAGCGTCGTGTTGTCTTGGGCTGCGTTGTCGGGCGCGCTCGCGCCGTAGCGATTGACGAAGCGTTCGGCTGCGTCATACGCGTAGAAATCGTGCATCTGCCCGGAGAGCAGGCGCTCCTTGTACCCCTGCCACATGGAGGCTTCGAAAAAGTCTGCGTGGTGCTTGAGGAAGGCTTCGCGCACGCGCGGGTCGCCAAGCAGGAACGTGCGATACGTCTCCGGAAAAATATCGTGCGGGCCGACGCTGTACCAGACCTCGCCGGACATTTCTTCTTCTTCGGTCCGCGGCTGGGGAACGGTGCGGATGTTGCAGTCGGTGAGGTATTCGATCTCGTCGTAGTCGTAGAAGACCACGCGGCCGTGGCGTGTCACGCCAAAGTTCTTGTACAGCATGTCGCCGGGGAAGATGTTGGCGGCGATGAGTTCCTTGATGGCATTGCCGTATTCGATGATGCCGTGCTCGACCTGCGCATCGGTGCCTTCGTGCAGCCAGATGTTCAGCGGTGTCATGCGGCGCTCGATGTAGACATGGCGGATGACGATCTCCTCACCGCCGTCATCGCTGCGCTGGTATTCGACCATTGACGGCGCGTGCTTCTCCAGCTCCTTGATGAGGTCCTCATCAAAGCGCGAGAGCGGGAAGGCCACGTCGGAATACTCCAGCGTATCGGCCATGCGCCCCACGCGGTCGTGGCGCTTCACAAGCTGGTACTTGCTCTTGATCAGCTCGCGCGTGGTTTCCTTGGGCGGCGGGAAGTAATCTTTGATGACCTTGAATACGTACGGGTACGAGGGCAGCGTGAACACCAGCATCACCAGGCCCCGGATGCCGGGCGCGATGATGAACTTGTCCGATGAATGCTGCAGGTGGTGCAGGAAGTCGCGATAGAACAGGTTCTTGCCCTGCTTCTGCAAGCCGAGCGAGGTATAGATTTCGGCGCGCGGCTTGCGCGGCATCAGGTCACGCAGGAAGGTCACGTAGGCAGACGGAATCTCCATGTCCACCATGAAATACGAGTGCGTGAACGAGAACAGGATGAGCAACTGTTCTTGCCGCAGCAGCACTGTGTCGAGCGAGAGCTGGCCCGCGGCATTGCGCAGGATTGGCACGGCCAGCGGGAACGTCTTGTCGCCGTTGATCACGCGCCCGATGATGTACGCCGCCTTGTTGCGGAAGAACAGCGACGACAGCACATGGATCTGGAAATTCGGTGCGATGCGGAAGTCGCCGAAATGCTCGCCCACCGCGCGCACGATGTAGCCAATGTCGCGCTCCAGATCTTCAAACGGCGCGTTGAGCTGGAAGTTGTGCACGATACGCTCGAAGCAGGCGCCCAGGCCATCGCGCGTGCCGGGGTAATAGGCGCGGTACGTCGGCTTGGTGGGCGACTCTTCGTTCTCGATGTATTCCGTCGAGATGGCCGGGCGCACGAAGATGAAATCGTTGTTGAAGTACGAGCGATGCAGGATGCGCGTACACACCGAGTTGAAGAAAGTCTCGGCGCACTCGGGCTGGTGATGGTTGGTCAACAGGCCGATGAAATGCAGCTTGATCTGGCGCCAGATCTCGTCGTCGATGTTCTCGGCGTCGTATTCGTCTTCGAGGATGACCGACGCTTCGCGCACGCGTTCGTCGTAGTAGGCGATGCGGTCGCGCTGCAGTTGCTGCAGGCCCGCCCAGTCCCCGGTCTCGAACGCAGTCTTGGCCTGTACGCTCACCTCGCGGAACAAGCGATAGTGCTTGTCGAAGCCGTCGAGCATCGTACGGGCGACGTCAAAGGCGATCTGCGACGAGAGGAGCTTTGGGAAATGGGACATGGCGTGTGCGCGGGGAGGGGCAGGGAAGCGGCGAAACCAGCAAACCAGGCAGACCTAGATTGTAGGGTCTTCGGTGCCGTGTTCGCGTCCTGAAACCGTTGCGCCTCCTTATCCGTTTGGCTGATGGCCCCGTGCCGCCAGCCCGCCTGATCCCGCCCGTTACATCGTCTCTGCGTACAGCTCCCGGCCGATCAGCATGCGGCGGATTTCCGACGTGCCGGCGCCAATTTCGTACAGCTTGGCGTCGCGCCACAGGCGGCCGACCGGGAATTCGTTGATGTAGCCGTTGCCGCCCAGGATCTGGATGGCTTCGCCGGCCATCCACGTGGCCTTCTCGGCGGTGTAGAGGATCACGCCCGCGCAGTCCTTGCGCACCTGGCGCACGTGGTCGCGCCCCAAAGAGTCGAGGTTCTTGCCGACCGTGTACAGATAGGCGCGGCAGGCCTGCAGCGTGGTGTACATGTCGGCCATCTTGCCCTGGATGAGCTGGAACTCGCCAATGCTCTGGCCGAACTGCTTGCGATCGTGGATGTACGGCGTGACCACGTCCATGCAGGCCTGCATGATGCCGATCGGGCCACCGGAGAGCACCGCGCGCTCGTAATCCAGGCCGCTCATCAGCACCTTGGTACCGCCGTTTTCCTGGCCGAGGATGTTCTCCACCGGCACTTCCACGTTCTCGAACACCAGCTCGCCCGTGTGCGAGCCGCGCATGCCGAGCTTGTCCAGCTTCTGCGCAACAGAGAAACCCTTCATGCCCTTCTCGACGATGAACGCCGTCATGCCGCGCGCGCCCAGTTCGGGCTCGGTCTTGGCGTAGACGACCAGCACGTCGCAGTCGGGGCCATTGGTGATCCACATCTTGGTGCCGTTGAGCACGTAGCGGTCGCCTTTCAGTTCCGCACGCAGCTTCATGCTGACGACATCCGACCCGGCATTCGGCTCGCTCATCGCCAGGGCGCCCACCCACTCGCCGGAAACCAGCTTGGGCAGGTACTTGGCCTTCTGGGCCGCCGTGCCGTTGCGGTGGATCTGGTTTACGCACAGGTTCGAGTGTGCGCCGTACGACAGGCCGACCGACGCTGAGGCGCGGCTGATTTCTTCCATGGCGATCATGTGCGCCAGGTAGCCCATGTTGGCACCGCCGTACTCCTCTGCCACCGTGATGCCGAGCACGCCCAACTCGCCCATCTTGCGCCACGCGTCCATCGGGAACTGGTCGGTGCGGTCGATTTCGCCGGCACGCGGTGCCAGCTCGCCCTGCGCCCAATCGCGCACGGCCGAGCGCAGCATCTCGATGTCTTCGCCCAAGTCGAATTTCAGGCCGGGCAGATCAATCATGGTGGTCTCCTTGGGCGCGGTTCAAGCCGCGTTGTCTCGGGTAAGTGGTCTGGCGCAGTGCGGTGCACGCCGCTTGTGGCGGACGCACCGGTGCCGGGAGGGTATTGCCAAGTGTTGCGTATTGTATTGACGTTTACGTAAACGTCAATGATCGGCCGTTACGTAGATTTGCGGAATCAGGCGGCTTTGCGTCGCTTGGGCGGCTTGCCCGTGCCGCCCTGCGCATCTTCCAGCAAGCGGCGGCACTGGCGCTCGTGCTGGTCGATCTCGGCCAGTTGGGCGTTCAGATCTTCCAATTGCTGCGTGAGCACCGCGCGGTGCTGCGCCAGCGACGCCAGGAAGCGTTCCAGCTGCGGCACCGTATCGCGCGGCGACTCGTACAGATCCAGGATCTCCTTGATCTCGCCCAGCGACAGGCCGAGCCGCTTGCCGCGCAGGGTCAGCTTCAGGCGCGTGCGCTCGCCGGCCGAATACACCCGGCGACGCCCGCCCGGGCCTTGGCGATCCGGCGCCAGCAGTCCCTGGTCTTCATAGAAGCGAATGGCGCGCGGCGTGATGTCGAACTCGCGGGCAAGGTCGGTAATGGTGAAGCTTGCGTCGGCAAGCGCGCTGGCATCGCCCGATTCAAGATCGGCGGCGAGCGCAGCAGCGGCAGACGGAGTGGAGGCAGACATACGGCGAGGAACGGAGTAACGGCAGAGGTGTGATGGCGCATGCACGCCGGGCGGCGACATTAAGTTTTCGCTTAAGATGGATGACCGGCGGCGAATTGACGTTTACGTTAGCGTCAATGGCGCCAAACCGCAATCGCAAAGACCGCCCCGGAGCACCCAAGGGCGGCGACCGAGACCCCATCCACATGAACGCGCTCGAACACCAACTCGACTATCCCTTTGGCGACACGCTTCCCGAAGGCGGCACGCGGTTTGAAGTCGCCCCCGGCGTCTACTGGCTGCGCATGCCGCTGCCGTTTGCGCTCGATCACATCAATCTCTGGCTGCTGCGCGATCGGCAGGACGGGCAGGACGGCTGGACAATCATCGATTGCGGCATCAACCACGAAGCGATTCGCGGGTACTGGGAAACGATCTTCGCGAACCACCTCGACGGCCTGCCGGTGCTGCGCGTGCTGGTCACGCACTGCCACCCGGACCACGTCGGCCTGTCGAACTGGCTGTGCGAGGGCGGCGATCAAAAACGCTGGAATGTGCGTCTGTGGATGAGCCTGGGCGACTACGCCTTCGCGCGCATGCTGGTGGGTGGCACCGGCGCGTCGAACGCCGGCGGCGAATTTGCCGCGCGTCATTTCGAGCGCCACGGTTTGACGGACCCAACCTCCATCGAAGGCATCCGCAACCGCAAGGATTACTACAGCACGCTCGTGCCGGGCGTACCCAGCCAGTACCGCCGCCTGATGGACGGCAACGTCGTCGCCATCGGTACGCACACATGGCGTGTCATCACAGGCTTCGGCCATGCGCCCGAGCACGTCGCGCTCTACAGCGAAGACGCCAACGTGCTGATTTCCGGCGACATGGTCCTGCCGCGCATTTCCACCAACGTGAGCGTGTTCGATCTGGAACCCGAGGCGGATTCGCTCACGCTGTATCTGGATTCGCTGGGCAAATACGAGCCGCTGCCGCCGGATGTGCTGATCCTCCCGTCGCACGGGCGGCCGTTCCGCGGGTTGCATACGCGCATTCGGCAACTGCGCGATCACCATGCGGATCGCCTGGCCGAAACGTTGGCTGCGTGCAAGGCCGCACCGCAATCGGCACGCGACATCGTCAACGTCATCTTCAAGCGTCAGTTTGACGTGCACCAGATGACCTTTGCGATGGGCGAGGCGCTTGCCCACCTGCATGCGTTGTGGCATCAAGGCGAACTGGTGCGCGAAACCGGCGCTGACGGTATCGTTCGATTCCACGTAGCTGCATAAACTCAACAACCCGTGCCCTTCACCGGAGCCGACCATGGCTGACCAGCATGACGTTCTCGACGACAGCGCCGTCGTCCTGCCGTTTCCCGCGCAAACGCCGACTGCGCCCTATTACGCCGTGATCTTCGCTTCCACCCGCACCGACGGCGACAACGGCTACGGCGCGATGGCCGACCGCATGGTAGAACTGGCGCGCAGCATGCCGGGCTTTCTCGGCATTGAATCCGTGCGTGATGAACTGGCCGGCGACCAGGGGCGGCCGGGCATCACCGTGTCGTACTGGTCGTCGCTGGAGGCCATTCGCGAGTGGAAGAACCAGAGTGAGCACCTTGCCGCGCAGAAGCTGGGGCGTGACCAATGGTATGCGTCGTACCACCTGCGCATTGCCAAGGTGGAGTACGACTATGGGTTTGTGCGATAACGTGTCGCTCCGGCCAACGAAAAACCCGCCAACTGGCGGGTTCTTTTTTGGCTGCGGCCGGATGATTCAACCCTAACGCAGGGTCTTCGCAAATTGCCCCAGGTATCGCACACCCTCGATTGCGCGGCTGCCGTACCACGACACCATCTCGCCATCGACGAGATAAACCGGCTTGCCGATCTGCTTTTCCAGCGCGTCGACATGCTCTTCGGTAAAGCTGTAAGGCTCGGTGGAGAGCAGCACGCAGTCGATGTTGCGCACCACCTCATCGCTCCAGCGGAACGTCGGGTAGCGCGTGTCGGGCCGGTTGGGACGGGCGCAATCACCGCTTTTGTCGGTGCCACATTGCACGGGCGCCGGGTCGTCGGGCCATGTATGGCAGTTGACGAGCTTGAGCATGCGCGAGATGTACGTATCGCGCGACACCGTCATCCACGGGTCTTGCCAGATGGCATACAGCACGCGGTGCGGCAGGAAGTGGCGGCTGCGCACCGCCTCCAGCTCCTGCGTGAGCGCATCCGACAACGTCTGCGCCTGCGCTTCGCGGCGAAAGATACCGCCCAGCAGCTGGTATAGCGCGAGGTTGTCTTCCGGCGAACAAGGATGCGTGACGATGATGTGTGGGATGAACTCGCGCAGCTTGTCGACGGTCGGGCGCGTGTTCTCGTCAATGTTGACGATGACGTGCGTGGGGGCCAGCTCGCGCAGCTTGTCGAGTTTGACGGTCTTGGTGCCACCCACCTTCGGTACGTTGCGCACCGCTTCGCGTGGGTGGATGCAGAAGCCGGTGCGGGCGACGAGCTGATCGCCCAGGTCGAGCGAGAACAGCAGATCGGTAATCGAAGGGACCAGGCTGGCGATACGCGGTGTGGTGTCGACGGGCGCGTGTGCGATGCCAGCCGCATCGGTGTAAGTCATGACGAAATCTCGGGGTTGCGGGGTTTGCGCCCGGCGCGCGCAAACGCAAAGTCATAGAGCACGCGCGGCAGCACGTGCAGCAGCTTGGCGACGATGCCCATCTGCCATGGCAGCACCGTGAAGCGCACGCCGCGATGGATCGCATTCACGGCTTTCTGTGCAAAGCGGTCCACCGGCATCAGGAAGGGCATCGGATACGGATTGTGTTCGGTCATCGGCGTCTGGATGTAGCCGGGGGCGATCGTCACCACGCGCAGGCCAAGCGGGCGGAACTCCACGCGCAGGCTCTCCATCAGCTTGATCACCGCCGATTTGGACGCGCTGTACGCGGCAGCACCCGGCAGCCCGCGCACGCCTGCAACGCTGGCAATGCCGACCAGCGTCCCGCCAGGCTGCCCAGGCTTGGCGCGTGCCAGCATCGGCGTGACGAATGGCTGGAACGTGTTGAGCACGCCCATCCAGTTGGTGTCCATCACGGCGGCAAAGGCTTTCAGGTCGCCGGGTTCGCGCAAGTCCGTGCCGACCGAGATGCCGGCGTTGGCGATCACGACATCGGGCAGCCCCACTGTGGCGATAAAGGCGTTGGCCACGTCGCGCATTGAATCGGCGCTGCGCACGTCGGCCGCGTAGCAATGGCAGCGGCCCTGGAGACCGGCGGGCAGCGTCTGCACAAACGCATGGAGCGCGTCGACCCGCCGTGCGACCAGCCCGATCTTGGCGCCCTGCGCTGCGTACTGCCGTGCCAGTGCCTGCCCGATCCCGCTGGAAGCGCCCGTGATGAAGACGATCTCGCTCATGTCGATGTCCTGTTGGTGTGAAGATGTGAAGAAGGCCGACGCACAAAAAACGCCCGCACAGGGGCGGGCGTCGATGGCGGTGTCACGCCCGGGCAGAGGCCCGGAAACGCGGCAACCCGTCACATCTTGCGGTTGCGCACCTGGTCGACGAGATAGTCGAGCGTTTGGGCCGCGCCCACGTTGCTGCCTGCATCTGCCGGCGAGGTGGTGTACTTGCCCTGCACGACCACGGTCGGCACGCCTTCGATCTTGTACTGATCGGCCAGTTGCGCAGCGCGTTTGGTATTGGCGTTCACACTGAACGAGTTGTAGGTGTCGCGGAATTGCTTCTCATCGACGCCGTTGGCGGCCATGAACTTGGCGATGTCGTCCAGCTCGGACATCGAGCGGTAGTTCTTGTGCAGCTGGTCGAACACGCGGTCATGAAGCGTCTTGCCGCTGGCGTCCTTGGCGTCGAGCTTGCCCAGCGCTTCCAGCGTGTAATAGATGCGGGTATGCGGCTCCAGCTTGGCATTGAAAGCCACGGGCACGCGCTTGATCACCACGTCCTTGCCTTGCTTGGCGACCCACGCCGTCCAGGTGTTTTCAAAGTCGTAGCAGTGCGGGCAGCCGTACCAGAAGAACTCCGTCACTTCGATCTTGCCTGCGGGCACGGGCTGCGGCGTTTGCAGCACTTTGTATTCCTTGCCGGCGGTCGGCGCGGCGTTGGCCGGTGCGGTCATCAGGAGGCCGGCGCCGGTAGCGAGGGCGATCAGGAAAGCAGCGAGTTTTTTCATGGTGAATGGACGACGGATTAGACGACGAACTGGACAAAGCAACGGAAAAACCAGCGAATTCGCGTGCGGAACCGCTCGACGCGGCTGTCAGCGTAACTGAATCTCAGGTTTCTGACCGATCACAGCCCGCGGGGTTCAAAGCGGGCTGCACAGACTTCACGTTACTGGCGGGCGAAGCGGATGACCGACGATTCCACGCCCGTCGATTGCAGGCGGCTGCGCACGGCGGTCATCTCGTCGAGCGAGTTGAACGGCCCCAGGCGCACGCGATACATCGTGGCGCCGTTCACCTCGCGCTGCGTCACCTTGGCTTCAAAGCCTTGCATGGCCAGGTTGCCCTTCTGGCGCTCAGCGTCTTCGGCGGATTTGTAAGCGCCAACTTGCAGGAAATAGCCGGTCTTGGCGGCATCCTGGCGAGCAATCTCGGCAATCGGGTCCGTCACCGGCTTCTCGTTGGAGGCGGTGACCGGCGGCTTGGGCGGCTTGGCGCCCGGTGCGCTTGCCACCTGCGGGGTCGAGCCCGGCTGGGCCGGGTGAATGGTGATGCCCGGCGGCGGGTTGTTCTGCTCGGCGGTCTGATCGACCGGCTTGGCCGGCACGCGGCTCCACAGCGGCGCGTTCGGGTCCGCCGCCTGCGGGGCGCTGGCCTGAGGCGCGGGTTGCACCGGCGCCGGAAGCGTGTTGACCACGTTGCCCGCTTCGCTCGGCTTGGGCTGCGCGCCGCCACGCGACACGAACGGTACCGGGGCCTTGGTGATGTACACCGCCACCACCACGGCGATCGCCAAACCGACGATCAAGCCCAGCACCAGACCCAGAAACGTGCCGCCCCGTTGCGAGCGGGCACGGGAAGATTGCGTATTGCGTGCCATGTCGATCCTTCTAGAAGCGCCCGATTATAAGAGCGCCGTGTGATGCCAAATCGTGCGCGTTTACATCTTTTGCGGCGCGGAAACGCCGATCACCGCCAACCCGTTGCGCAGCACCTGACGCGTGGCGGCCAGGAGCGCCAGACGGGCACGCTTGACAGCCTCGTCGTCAACCAGCACGCGATCGGCGTTGTAGAACGCGTGGAAATCGCCTGCCAGGTCGCGCAGGTAGAAGGCTACGGCGTGCGGGGCCAGCTCACGTGCGGCGTCGGCCAACATGTCGGGGAATGCGGCCAGGCGTTGCACCAGGGCTGTCGCCTGCGGGCTGACGTCCGGGCCCGTCACCGCAGCCAGATCAGCGTTGGTGAGCGAGGCAGGATCAACGCCGGCGCGTTCGAACACCGAGCAGATGCGCGCGTGGGCGTATTGCACGTAGTACACCGGGTTCTCATCGCTCTGCTTGAGCGCGAGGTCAACGTCGAAGACGAATTCGGTATCGGCCTTGCGCGACAGCAGGAAGAAGCGCACGGCGTCGCGGCCACGCGTGAAGCGCGCGGGCCAGTTCGGCTCACCGGCGTCCACGCAGGCGCGGATGGTGTCGACGCCGGCTTCGCTCTCGGCGTCACCGTTGGACCATTCGATCAGGTCGCGCACGGTCACGTACGAGCCGGCGCGCTTGGAAATCTTGACCTCGGCGCCGTCCTTCATCACCGTGACCATCTTGTGCAGGACGTAGTCCGGATAGCCCTTCGGGATGCCGATGTTCAGGCCCTGCAGGCCGGCGCGCACGCGGGCGATGGTGCCGTGGTGGTCGCTGCCCTGGACGTTGATGACCTGCGTGAAGCCACGGCCCCACTTGGTCGTGTGGTACGCAACGTCGGGCACGAAGTACGTGTAGGCGCCGTCGGACTTGCGCATGACGCGGTCCTTGTCGTCGCCGTCGTCGGTCGTGCGCAGCCACAGCGCGCCTTCCTGCTCGTACGTCTTGCCGGCAGCGACGAGTGCGTCCACCGTCTGCTGAACCTTGCCTTCGGTGTAGAGCGACGACTCCAGGTAGTAACGGTCGAACTTCACGCCGAACGCTTGCAGGTCGATGTCCTGCTCGTTGCGCAGATACGTGACGGCAAAGCGGCGGATGGCTTCGATGTTCTCCACATCGCGCTCGCCCGTCACGGGTTCGCCATCGGAGGCGCGTACGGTCCTACCGGCGAGGTAATCCGCGGCGATGTCGGCAATGTAGTCGCCGTTGTAGGCGGCCTCGGGCCAGTTGGCGTCGCCCGGTTTGAAGCCGCGCGCGCGGGCCTGGACGGAGACGGCCAGGTTATGGATCTGGACGCCGGCGTCGTTGTAATAGAACTCGCGGTGGACCTTGTGGCCCTGCCAGTCGAGCAGGCTCGCCAGCGCATCGCCCAGCGCGGCCTGGCGGCCGTGGCCGACGTGCAGCGGGCCGGTCGGGTTGGCCGAGACGAACTCCACCAGCACGGGCGCGCCGTCATGCGTGTTGGCGGCGCCATAGCGGTCGCCTTCGGCAAACACGGCGGCAATCACGTCGGCACGCGCAGCGGCCGACAGGCGCAGGTTGATGAAGCCGGGGCCGGCGATTTCCACGGCCGAGACCAGGCGCTGGCCGCGGGCATCGGCGCGGATGGCGTCGGCGATCTTGCCGGCCAACTCGCGCGGGTTGGTGCCCAGCGGCTTGGCGAGCTGCAGCGCGACGTTGCAGGCGATGTCGCCATGCGCGGCTTGCTTGGGGCGCTCCAGGACGATCTCCGGTCGGGCTTGGCCTTCGGGCAGCAGGGAGCCGACGGCGTCGGACAACAATTGGGCGATCGTCTGTTTGTGGGAGGGCAGCATAAAGAAACCATGACGCCGGCAGTGCTGAAATGGATTGAAATCCAGTTCCGGCGCCGCCAGTTGCGTTGTTCGGGGAAAAGTACGAAATTTTATCAGGTGAGCCGCGGTCTCAGAGGTATCCGCCCCCAGTCATGGCAATCTGCGGCTCCCCCACCCAACCAAGGGAAACAAGAAATCATGATCACCTTTACTTCGCACGCTTCGCAAAAATTCTCGATGCAGAAGGATCTCGCCATGGTGCTGCTCGGCGTGATCGGCAAGACGCTGGGCGAGCGCGGTGTCATCACGCCCGAAGAAATGCCCCACGCCATCGATCGCCTCAAGCGCGCCATCAAGGATGACACGCACCAGGCACATATCAAGGTGGCCGAACTGTCGGCGACGGACCTGGACGAAAACGGCGAAGAAGAGCCGCCGCACCTCGGCCAGCGCGCCTATCCGTTGCTTCACATGCTGGAAGAATCGCTGGTCGAGAAGTCCAGCGTGCTCTGGGGCGTCTGAGCTTCGGCGCAGGCCAAAAAAATGCCCGGCCGCCAAACGGGGCGGTCCGGGCATCCGGCCACAGCGGGCCGGGAGCGGGGGAGGGGGCTGGCGCGTTGGCCGGTATCTCGTCTTACTGCATTCGCGTTATTGGTCGTGAAGCATGTCGGACAGTTCGTCCGCGTGTTCTTCCTCAACGGCCAGAATCTGTTCCAGCACGCGCCGCGTGGTGGGGTCTCGGTCCCCGATGTAACGGATCATCTCCAGGTAGCTGTCGATCGCGATCCGCTCGGCCACCAGGTTTTCCTTGATCATGTCGACTAGGCCATCGGCTTCCACGTATTCAGAATGGCTTCGCGTGGACAGGCCTTCCGGATTGAAGTTGGGCTCGCCGCCCAGTTGCACGATGCGCGTGGCAATGCTGTCGGCGTGCGCCTGTTCCTCGTTGGCGTGCACGAGAAATTCTGCGGCGATCGGTTCTGCATTGATGCCCTTGGCCATGAAGTGGTGGCGCCGGTAGCGCAGCACGCAGATCAGTTCCGTGGCCAGCGCCTCGTTCAGCAGCCGCAGCACGGTTTCCCGATCGGCTTTGTAGTCTTCGGTCACCGCGCCTTCCTCGATGTGCTTGCGGGCACGTTCGCGCAAGGTCTTGATGTCGGTGAGGAAGCCGCTTTCCGAGGGGGCGGCGACGTTGGTCCGGCTCATGGGTTTGCTCCTGCGGGGTGATTGGCGAGGTGGGTTTATTCGTTGGCGTCGCGCCGGCTGCTGCCGCCGGCCAGCGCCACGACCAGCCCGATCGCCGCGCCAATCGCCACGGCTACACCCACTGACTTGAACGGCGCCGCAGTAATGGTTTCTTCGGTGCGATCGAGTGCCCAGTCCATGCGTTCGCGGGCTTGATGGGCGCGGTCGTTGGCGGCTTGGCGCAGTTGGTCGGCGCGCGCATGCAGCGTCCGGCGGGCCCGGCTGGCCTCGGCACTGCCTTCGTCGGTCAGTGTATGGATGGCATTTTCAAGGGAGCGCAGCAGGCTTTGCACGTCTTCCACGGCGGGGCGAGCGGCGTACCGGGCGTGGTCCACGGCGTCGCTGGCGCTGTTCATGGCGCGGTGGGCCCGATCATTGACGTCATCGATTCGGCTGCGGACGCGTTGGCTGGCAAAGAGTGACATGGTGAAGCTCCTCATCGTGGCGCCGCGGGAGACACACCGGCGGCGCGGTTGGTTCGGGTGCAATTTCGGCGCTTGCGAAAGCGGGCCGCATGTCAATGGCTTAGCAAGACACGGGCCGCGCCTGCGCCTGGGCTGTCTGCGCTAATCGACGGCCTTGAAGACCGTGACGCCCAACACCAGAAACAGCACGAACAGCACCACGAAGATGAAGAACAGGACCTTGGCGATACTCGCCGCGCCTGCGGCAATGCCGGTAAAGCCCAGCACGCCGGCCACCAGGGAAATGATGGCGAAGATGAGTGCCCATTTCAGCATGTTGTCGTCTCCGATTCGGATGGATGGGATGCAGGGCAGCGGCGAAATTGCGTGAGGCCGGCGCCCTGTGGCGTACTCCCACGCACATCGCGTGCCTGACCGGGGTGCGCCCGAAGTGTCGCCCGGGGCGCCCACGCGGTATCATCCGAATTGCCAAAAAAACACAAACGCAACGCGCGCCGCGTCGGGCGGTTTGACGCGTTTCCTATGGGTCTGCATGCCATGCGGTCATCCTTGCGCTCCACTCTGCTGCTCGCCGGCGGCATTCTGCTGACGCTCGGGGTGCTGATTGCCTCAGAGACGGGCAACATCCGCCTGAGCCAGGGCTATCGGCAGGTGATTCAGTCGCAGCAGGCTGAAACCGCCATCAACGAACTGCTTGCCGAACTGGTGAACGCCGAGGCTGGGCAGCGCGGTTTCCTGCTCACGGGCAAGGACGAATACCTCGATCCGTACAACAAGGCCATTCCGCATATTCATGCGTTGATGGCAGAAATCCGTGATCACTACGCCAACGATCCGGATGCGCTCAAGCTGTTCTCGGAGACAGCGCTCCAGGTTAGCCGCAAGCTCACCGAGATGGAACTCACGCTGATCTACGGCAAGCGTGACCTTGAAGTGGCGCTCGATCTCGTGCGCACCGATTTCGGCAAGGCGTCGATGGAAGCGGTGCGGCAGGGTCTGGACCGGCTCCGCCAGCGCGAGATTGCCACCGTGGCCCGCAGCCTTGAGCACGCCGAGCGCGATCTGGCGCTGTCGCGTTACGGCATTGCGCTCATCACGGCGGTCAACATCATCCTGCTGGTAGTGCTGGGCTTGCAGCACGCCAAGCGCCTCGCCCTGACCGAGCGCGAGCGCGACATGGCTGAAGAGGAAAGCCAGAAACTCGACCGCATGGTGCGCGAGCGCACACGGCAACTGTCCGATCTGGCCGCGCACTTGCAGCGTGTGACCGAAGACGAGAAGACGCGGCTCGCCCGCGAGCTGCACGACGAACTGGGCGCCATCCTCACCGCCACCAAGATGGACCTGCACTGGCTGCGCTCACGCATTCACGCCAGCGAGCCCGCGGTGAGCGAAAAGATCACGCGTGTGATGGCCCATGTGGATCAGGGCATCCAGATCAAGCGCCGCCTGATCGAAGACCTGCGCCCGACGATTCTCCTGAACTTGGGTCTGGTAGAGGCGCTCTCGCAATTGACGGAGGACGTCGGCACGCGCAACGGCTGGCATACGGAGGTGAGCCTGCCCGACGACATGCCCAAGCTGACCGACGATGCGGCCATCGCGCTGTATCGCATCGTGCAGGAATCGCTCACCAACGCGTCGAAATACGCGCATGCGACCACGGTGTCGGTGGCGCTCGACGTGGACGACGAGGGCGTGCGCTTGCGCGTGCGCGACAACGGCCGTGGCTTTCCCGCCGACATCGAGCGGCGCCGCATGGTCGGCCATCACGGCTTGCTGGGGATGGAGCAGCGCGCCATTGCGCTGGGCGGCACGCTCGTCATCGATTCAATGCCAGGCGGTGGTGTGACGATCATCGTTGAACTGCCCCCCACCGATGCCGTGTTCGACCGAGGGGCAGCCAACGAACCGTCTGGCATGCAGGCGCTGACTGGCGGTATTGCGCCCGCGCCGGGCCACGGTGGCGCGACGGTGTAAGACGCCCAGCGCGATGCAAACGCCCAAACAAAAAGCCCCATCACGGGGCTTTTTGTTTTTGATGCCGGTGTAGCAGACGGCGTTACATCTTTTGCTTGGCGTTGTCGGCCGAGTTCTCCAGTTTCTGACCACCGGTCTGGATGTCCTTGCCGGCACCGGCCATGGTGTTGCAGCCGGCCAGGAACACACACGTCAGTGCAAGTGCGGCACACAAGGTCTTCATCGAACGCTCCTTGGGGGGTGAGAAATGGCGTTGAGCGCGCGCCACGACAGCCGACGCGGCGGGCACGAAGAATCTCAGGGATGAAAATGCTGCGCGGGCTGCTGGCGGGGGCGGCCGACACCGGCACGCTCTTCGATCACTTCGAACACCTTGTCGAGTTCGAGCGATTTGTCGAAGAAATAGTTGGCGCCGGCTTCAAAGCACCGCTGCCGATAGGTCGGCACTTGCGCGTGATTGGTGTAGACGATGCGCACGCTGGGCGACGCTTGATCGCGCAGCGTTTGGAGGACCTTGAAGCCATTGCCCTGCCGCAATTGCAGGTCAACGATCACGACGTCATAGTGGCCCTGCCCGAGAAGGCCCAGCGCCAAGTCTTCGGTGTCTGCCCACTCGACCGTTGCCACGAAGGCGGAGGCCTTGAGGTATTCCAGCACCATGCCGCGAAGCACCGGGGAGTCCTCGATCAGGAGGACGCGCAGGCCACGGGTGGAGAGGGTGACGGCTTGATCCAGCATGGGTTGATGTTAGCCAGCGGGTTGCCGAGGTGGTATCAGGCGTTGTCCTACATGCCAGTTGGGTTTGCGGCGCGCAGAGGGGTTTTGGCGCCCAACCGGGTGCTACTCGACCAAGCCGTTCTTGATGGCGTAATACGTCAGATCGGCATTGGATTTCATGCCCATCTTTTCCAGAATCCGCGTGCGGTACGTGCTGACCGTCTTGACGCTCAGGAATAGCTCTTCGGCGATGATCGACACCGATTGCCCGCGCGCCAGCTTGCAGAAGATCTGGAATTCGCGCTTGGAGAGCGTCTGGTGCAGCGGCTGGTCGGTCGGCTTTTCCAGGCCGCCAATCAGTAGCTCCGCCACGGTGGGGCTCACATAGCGACGACCTTGCGACACGGTGCGAATGGCCTTGACCAGCTCATCCGGTGCGCTTTCCTTGGTCAGATAGCCCGATGCGCCTGCGCGGATCAGGTTGATGGCGTACTGGTCTTCCGGGAACGTCGACAGGATCAGCACCGGTAGATCAGGGTGGCGCTGGCGCGCCAGCTTGAGGGTGTCGATGCCGTTGCGATCGGGCATGGAAATGTCGAGCACCACGACGTCGAAGGCGCCGGTGCGGAGTTGCTCCATCACCTCTTCCCCGCTGGCCGCTTCCCCCGCGACTTCGATGTCCCGCTCTTCGGACAGGAACTGCCGAAGGCCGGCACGGACGATCTCGTGGTCGTCCGCAATCAGGACGCGAATCATGCTGCTCCTTATGAGCGCGCTGGGCGGGCTCCCCGGCTCTGCGCGCTGCGCTTGTTGGTTCGATACGACAGCAATTGTATCGGACTGTTGCGCCGAAACGGGGCCCCTCTTATTGGCGCGGTCGGGGGGAGTTGTCAGCGTTTCCATAAAAACCCTCAGGAATGTGCATGAATCGCAACATATCAGTGCCTGCCATTGAGCAATCCGCGTGCCTGATCCCGTGCGCCCAAAGAAAACGGGGCGGAAGAGTTCCGCCCCGGCGTCGCCAGGATGCGTCGGGCGATGCCCGGCTTTCCTGTGTAGTGACGTGTTACTTGGTCTGGGTAGTGGCCGTAGCGTTCGCGCCAGCGTCGGCGCTCAGGCCGGCGGCGGTGTCAGCCTTTGCGGCCTTCCCCGACTTTTCTGCCGATTTTTCCGTCTTGCTGACCGACTTGCCGACCTTGTCTGCGGTCTTGTCGACGCCGGCTTGCGTCTTGGCCTTGTGCTCGTGCGCGGCCTTGGCGCCGTGCTCGGCCTTGGTGTTCAGTTGGCTCTTGGCGGACTCGGTGTCCAGCTTGGCGCCGCCGTCCGACTTCACATCGGCCTTCAGGCCTGCGCCCGTGTTGACTTGCGCCGGGGCCACGGCAGCCGTGCCGTTGGTTTGCAGCGATGCGCCGGCCGACGGGGTTTGCGCGTTGGCGTAAGCCGAAGCAGCAGCGATGGCGATGGCGGACAGGGAGATCAGCAGCTTGTTCATGGAAGAGACTCCTTTCGTTCTGAACGGCCACGCGAAGGATTCGTCGCGGCATCACTCTGTGTGTGTTGAGTGAATGGGTTCAGTCTATGGAGCCCTTCCGGTTACGACTGTTAGGGGGTGTAAGCCTTTGTAATGTAAGGCGCACCCCTCTTGAAGCGTCGACAAAGCCAATGCCGGCAAGGGTTTGCAGGCGTAAGACACAGTGCGGATCGCGCCATGTCTTAAACGTCTTGTCACAGAATCAGAGATTCGGCGCGAGGGCGCGCTCCACAAACGCGCGATCTTCGCCGCTGCGGGCGATCATGTCGTCCACCTGATCCTGGCCGATCTTGCCCAGCGTGAAGTACGTGCTGTCCGGGTGCGACAGATAGAAGCCTGATACCGATGCGGCGGGTGTCATCGCCAGCGCTTCGGTCAGGTTCATGCCGATCTCCTGCGCGTCGAGCACGCGGAACATGTCGCGCTTGACGGTGTGCTCCGGGCAGGCCGGGTAGCCAGGGGCGGGGCGGATGCCCTTGTACTCCTCACGGATCAGCGCGTCGTTGTCGAGCGTTTCGTCCGGCGCGTAGCCCCACAGGTCGCGCCGCACGCGGGCGTGCAGGCATTCTGCAAACGCCTCGGCAAAGCGATCGGCCAGGGCCTTGAGCATGATCGCGCTGTAGTCGTCGTTGTCGGCTTCGAACTGCTTCTCGCGCTTTTCCACCCCGATGCCGCCGGTGACGGCAAATAGGCCGATGTAGTCGGCAATGCCGGTGCTCTTGGGCGCGATAAAATCGGCCAGGCAGCGGTTCGGGCGCATCACGCCGTCGATGATCGGGCGCTCGCTCTGCTGGCGGATGTTGCGCCAGGTGAGCGCGACTTCCGAGCGCGATTCGTCGGTGTAGATCTCGATGTCGTCGTCGTTGACGGTGTTGGCGGGCAGCAGCGCGATCACGCCATTGGCCGTGAGCCAGCGCCCGGCGATCAGGCGCGCGAGCATGCTCTTGCCGTCGGAGAACACGCGGCGGGCCGATTCGCCGACGATCTCGTCATTGAGGATGTCCGGGAATTTGCCGGCCAGGTCCCACGTCTGGAAGAACGGGCCCCAGTCGATGTACTGCGCGAGTTCGTTCAGGTCGTAGTTGCGGAACACGCGGCGGCCGATGAACTTGGGCTTGGGCGGCGTGTAGTGGCTCCAGTCGATCTTGGTCTTGTTGGCGCGCGCGGCGGCCAGCGACACCATCGGCGTGGCCTTCTTGTTGGCGTGCTGGGTGCGGATGCGGTCGTAGTCGGCGTGCAGCTCTTCGACGTAGCGCGCGGCGCCTTCGTCGGACAGCAGGCTCGATGCCACGCTCACCGAGCGTGAAGCGTCCGGCACGTAGACCACCGGCCCTTCGTAATTCGGGGCGATCTTCACGGCGGTGTGCACGCGGCTCGTCGTCGCGCCGCCGATCAGCAGCGGGATCTTCTTCACGCGGAAATACTCGTCGCGCTGCATTTCCGAGGCCACGTAGGCCATCTCTTCCAGCGAAGGCGTAATCAGGCCCGACAGCCCGATGATGTCCGCGCCTTCCACCTTCGCCTTTGCCAGGATGTCGTTGCACGGGACCATCACGCCCATGTTCACGACCTCGAAGTTGTTGCACTGGAGCACGACGGTGACGATGTTCTTGCCGATATCGTGCACATCGCCCTTGACCGTGGCGATGACGATCTTGCCGCGCGAGCGCACGTCGCCGCCCGCCGCCGCAATCTGACGCTTTTCTTCTTCGATGAACGGAATCAGGTGCGCCACCGCCTGCTTCATCACGCGGGCGGATTTGACCACCTGCGGCAGGAACATCTTCCCCGCGCCGAAGAGGTCGCCCACGATGTTCATGCCGTCCATCAGCGGGCCTTCGATCACCTGGATCGGACGGCCGCCGGCGGCAAAGATCTTCTGACGGACTTCTTCGGTGTCTTCGACCACGTAGTCGGTGATGCCATGCACCAGCGCGTGGGCAAGGCGTTTTTCCACCGGCTCCTGGCGCCAGGCCAGATTCTCTTCGCGCTTGGTGCCGCCGCCCTTGTAGCGGTCTGCGATTTCCAGCAGGCGGTCGGTCGCATCCGGGCGGCGGTTCAGCACCACGTCTTCCACGCGGTCGCGCAGCTCGGGGTCGAGGTTCTCGTACACGCCCAACTGGCCCGCGTTGACGATGCCCATGTCCATGCCCGCCTGAATCGCGTAGTACAGGAACACGGTGTGGATCGCCTCGCGCACCACGTCGTTGCCGCGGAACGAGAACGACACGTTCGACACGCCGCCGCTCACCTTCGCGTACGGCAGGTTCTGCTTGATCCAGCGCGTGGCTTCGATGAAGTCCACGGCGTAGTTGTTGTGTTCTTCGATGCCGGTGGCCACCGCAAAGATGTTCGGGTCGAAGATGATGTCTTCCGGGTCAAAGCCGACCTGGTTCACCAGGAAGTCGTAGCTGCGCTTGCAGATCTCGGTCTTGCGCGCGTATGTGTCAGCCTGGCCTTGCTCGTCAAACGCCATCACCACGGCGGCCGCACCGTAGCGCTTGATGAGCTTGGCGTGGTGCGCGAACTGTTCTTCGCCTTCCTTGAGCGAGATCGAATTGACGATCGCCTTGCCCTGTACGCACTTCAGGCCCGCCTCGATCACCTCCCACTTGGACGAGTCGATCATGATCGGCACGCGCGCGATGTCGGGCTCCGAGGCGATCAGATTCAGGAAGCGCACCATCGCCGCCTTGGAATCGAGCATCGCCTCGTCCATGTTGATGTCGATGACCTGCGCGCCGTTTTCGACCTGCTGGCGCGCCACGGCCAGCGCCTCGTCGAACTGGCTGTTCAGGATCATGCGCGCGAACGCCTTGGACCCGGTGACATTGGTGCGCTCGCCGACGTTGACGAAGAGCGTGCTCTCGCCGATGTTGAACGGTTCGAGGCCGGAGAGGCGCATGGGATGGTCGGTCATGATGGTGCGGGGTTCGGTCAGGCGGGGGCGTGTTCGCCCAGCTTCAACAGGTTGCCATGCGGGTCGATCACGTAGAGCTCTTTCATGCGCCACGGACGCACCGCCGGCGGCACGAGCTCCAGCCCGCGCGCGGTGAATTCTTCAAACAGGGCCTGCGTGCTGGGCACACGCAGGTAGCACGAGGTGTGCTCGGCAAGGCGGCGGTCGTCGCACAGCCAGAAATGGATTTCGGCGCCATCGCGGCTGACGATCAGGTAGTCGTCTGCAATCAGCTCCTGCGTGAAGCCAAGCCGCTCCGTATAGAAGCGGGCTGACTCCGCCAGGTCCAGCGAGGCCAGCACGGGGATCGTGCTGTCGATGCGTGCGTTCATGTCAGGCGGCTTCAAGATACTGGCCCGGCCATGCGCGCGGCTTGCGGTTGGCCACGCGCTCGGCAATCGCCTTGATGTGCTCGGGCGTCGTGCCGCAGCAACCGCCCACCAAGTTCACAAGGCCGGCCGAGGCAAATTCGTCGACCAGGTTGGACGTGACGTCAGGCGTTTCATCGAAGCCTGTGTCGCTCATCGGGTTGGGCAGGCCGGCATTCGGGTAGCACGAGACGGCCGTGTCGCAAATCTTCGCCAGCTCGGCAATGTACGGGCGCATCAGCGCAGCACCCAGCGCGCAGTTCAGGCCGAAGGTGATCGGCTTGGCGTGGCGCAGGCTGTTCCAGAAGGCCTCGACGGTCTGGCCCGAGAGAATGCGGCCCGAGGCGTCGGTCACCGTGCCGGAGATCATCACGGGCACGCGCTCGCCGGTGTCTTCAAAGAGCTGATCGATGGCAAACAGCGCCGCCTTGGCGTTGAGCGTGTCGAAGATGGTTTCGACCAGGAACACGTCCGCGCCGCCTTCGAGCAGCGCCTTGCCCTGCTCGTAATACGCGTCGCGCAGTTGGTCGAAGCTGACGTTGCGGGCGCCCGGGTCGTTCACGTCGGGCGAGATGCTGGCGGTCTTGGGCGTCGGCCCAAAGGCGCCGGCCACAAAGCGCGGCTTGTCGGGCGTGCTGTATTTGTCGCAGGCTTCACGTGCCAGGCGGGCGGCCACGACGTTCATCTCGTAGGCCAGGTCCGCCATCTTGTAGTCTTCCTGCGCGATGGTCGTCGCACCGAAGGTGTTCGTTTCGATCAGGTCCGCGCCGGCCGCCAGGTATTGCTCGTGGATTTCGCGGATGACGTCGGGGCGCGTGAGCAGCAGCAGCTCGTTGTTGCCCTTCACGTCGATCGGGTGGTTGGCAAAGCGCTCGCCGCGGTATTGCGCCTCGGTCAGCTTGTAGCGCTGGATCATGGTGCCCATCGCGCCGTCCAGGATCAGGATGCGCTCGCGCAGCAGCGCGGGCAGGTTGGCGGCACGGGTGTAGGGCAGGGGCGCGGTCATGGGGAGGGACTCCGAGGTGCTGCGGCCGGTCAAATATTCAGAATTTGCGGCCAAAGGTGAATTTTACCAGTCGCATCAATGACTTGCCGCTGTTGTGGGCAATCGCGCTCCTATAATCCATATCACGCCATTTGCCCGCCCTGCCGCCCGCCATGCAATTGCTCGATCCCGCAGACGCCCACGTCTTCCTGGAGCGCACGCCCGCCGCGCTTTTTGTCGACTGCCGCAGTGAAATGGAACACCTGTTCGTGGGTCATCCAGCCGGCGCCCATCACGTTGCATGGAACGACGGCCCGCATTGGGAAGTGAACCCCGAGTTCGTGCCAACCGTGCGCAAACTGACCGGCCACGGCGTGGAGCGCCCCGTCGTGCTGATCTGCCGCAGCGGCAATCGCTCAGCCGCTGCGGCGCACGCACTGGAAGAAGCGGGTTTCCGTGATGTCTATGTCGTGCGCCACGGCTTCGAGGGGGATCTGGACAGCACGCGCCATCGCAACACGCTTAACGGCTGGCGTCATGCTGGCCTGCCGTGGGAGCAATGCTAGAAAGACGCTATCGATCCGATAGTCGAGCGACACACACGAAAAAACGCCCGGCAGCGCCATGCTCCGGGCGTTTTTTGTCGATCCGTCTGGCGGGCGGCTTGCCCGCGCGGTACCTCAGTGCATCGTCACCGGCTGCGTCATCACCGTGTCGAATTTGCCGAGAAAATCGTCGACTTCTTCAACGGTAGGCTCGCTGGCGATCAGCTTTTTCACATCCTCGCGGAAATGCTCGGCCAACTCACCGCCGAGGAAAATTTCACGTTTGAGGTTCTTGTCGACGATCTCGTAGCCACCCGCTGCCAGCATGGCGTGTTGGCCGTCTACACCGAACTCAACAACACAGTAGTTGTCGCTGTTGTAGATCATCTGCATGGTGCACCTCCGAGGCGTCAATCGTCTTGCTGTTGTGGGGACTGCTCTACTGCTGCACCGGGTAGATGGGGCCCACCATCATGACTTCAAGGGCCGATCAACTCCCGCCTCATGACCGTTTTTTCCATTTACCCCTTGGGCTTCATGATCGGTCACAAAGTTCGCGAATGCGAGGCGAAATGTGTGACGTGCGTTGTGTTCGCGTAACAAGACCTTTCCGTTCCTGCATCGAAAGAAGCAAGCCGTCTTCCGCCATTCGGCGGGTAGACGACGGGCCGTGTGCGGGGCGCCTGCAACTATCGGCAAGGCAAGCAAGCCTTATGGCGTGTCGCATTGGCTCCCGCATCCTGCGTGCCCGAAGAACTCATCCAGATCGGCGAGAAAGGCCTCCTCCTGTTCGATAGGGGCCAAGTGCGCAGCGTCGGAGATCACTTTCAAACGGGCGTCGGGAATGTGCGAGGCGATCTCGCGCGCCGCTTCCACTGGCGCACCGGTGTCCTGCTCGCCTGTTATGACCAATGTTGGGCAAGCGATGCGCGCCAGAGAGCTGCGTGTGTCCAGCGCCTTGATGGCCAGGCATGTACCGACATAGCCGTGGGGTGGCGTGGCGCGCAGCAAGCTGCGGATGCGCTCAACAACGTCGGGATGGGCCTCACGAAACGGCGTGGTCAGCCAGCGCTGTATCGTGGCTTCGACTATGCCGCTCATGCCGTGCGCTTCGACCTGGCCGATGCGCTCGTCCCACATGGCATGCGCCGACACCGGCGTGTAGGAAACGGTGTCACATAGCGTGAGCGACAGCAGCCGATGTGGGTGCCGCACGCCCAGGACCTGCCCAACCATGCCGCCCATCGACAGGCCAACGAAATGCGCCTGTTCAATCGACAGTGCATCGAGCAGGCCAGCTACATCGTCCGCCAGCTGGAACAGCGTGTAGGCGCCGTGCGGGGCGCTGGTCTTGCCGTGGCCGCGTGCGTCGTAGCGCAGCACGCGATGGCGGCTGGCCAAGCGTTGGGCGATGCTGTCCCACAACTGGTGGTCCACGCCCAGCGCATGGGCAAGCACGACCCACGGGCCATCTGTGCCGTCGGTGCGGTAGTGGATGTCGATGCCGTTGGCGTGCACCGTGCCGGCGTTGGAGAGGGCGTTGGCGTTCATATCAGCCTCCTTCCTGGGACTGGTAGACCAGATCGAATTGCATGCCGTTGGGCTCGGTCTGGCGCAGGCGGACCGGCAGCCAGCCGTGGTCGGCAGACAGCCAGATCTCTACACGCCGTTTGTCCTCTGCGCGGCGCGGCAGCCGTATGAAGTGCTGCGCACGAATCGTGCCGTTCGGGGTGTCGATGGTGTCCTCGCCGACGTGCTGGACGCGGGCCACCTCTACGCTGTCGGTATCGGCGATCGGGAATTCCAGCGTGAGGCCCGGGCTGGCGATGCGCTCAGGGCCACCGCGCGCCAGTCCGGTCAACTGAAGGAAGACGCTGAAGCGATCTTGCGTGCCCTCGGGCAGCGGCAGCACGGCGGGCGTGCGGGTGAAAGTGACCGTGGGTGCGCCCTGCGCGCCAGATGCCGGCGTGGGGTCGGCTGCGTAGTGGAACGTTGTGAGGTCGGGTTGTCGGCGCCCGCGCACTTCTTCGTAGCGCGCGGGGGTCAGGCCATACGGGCCGACGGTGCCCGCGCTGCGAAACGCGAGTTTGCCGAAGAAGAGTGGCAACGGAATTTCCACGGCAAGCGTGTAAGTTTTTCCATCGGTGGCCCAGCGGATCACACCATCTTCGTTGCGCACGCCGTTGACGTAAGTGGCGTACCGCAGCGTAGCCGAGGGCGGCAGCGAGAAAGCGTCCCCGGGCGGCGCGGGTGGCCCGCCCGGGCCTTCGCCGCTGAGATCGGTGACCACGCCGGTATCGCCCGAGGCTTGAGCGCCAGCGCTGGTGAACTCGGATGGGTCCATGCTTGCCAGATCGGGCGCGGACGGCGTGGGTGTCGGCGCCGGAGCGGGTGCTGCCTGGGGGTGCGGACGGCTCGGAGCGGGGCGGGGCTTGGGCGCAGCCGGGGGCTGTGGCGGCTGCACCGGCTCGGGATGCAGCAACAGCGCGGGGATGATCTGCTCTGGCGCGGGCGGCCACGTCACCTGACGACTTCGCGCGATCCACACGACGGCAATCACGTGCAGCACGAGCACGGCCAGCAGCACGAGCCCGAACCGGCCGAGCCGATGGAAGCGACGCCTGCGGGTTTGCACGCGGTCGGTATTCAGTTCGTCAGGATTGCGGGGCGTTGGGTGCAACGTATCCAAGATCGGCGGAAAGCTGTTGTGCGGCCAGCCGCAAGCGCCGCTCCAGCGGGCTGCTCCAGGTGGTGTCGAAGGTGCTTTGTGCGCCCAACGCGATCAGCACCAGACACAATTGGCCGTTGGCGTCGAACACCGGCAGCGACATCGCGTTGATGCCGGGCAGCACGCCGCCATGAATGCGGGAGGCGCCATGAACACGCACGTCGGCGCAGATGGCGTCGTAGGCTTCGAGCGTTTGCGGCAGCTCGGGGTTCTCGGTGCTCGGGGTATTCCCTGCTGCCGCAATGCGGTCGAGTTCGCGCTGGATGAACGCGCGCGTCTGCGCGCGGGGCAAGTAGGCGCCGAACACGCGTCCGGTGGCCGAGTTCAGCATCGGCATGACGTCGCCCAGGCGCAGGCTGACCGTCACCGGATGGCTGGCCTCTTCCCAGTGGACGATGGCCGGGCCCTGGTTGCCCCACACGGCCAGGCCGATGGTGTGATCGATCTCGTCGCGCAGGGCGGCGGCTGCGGGCCGGGCGCGGCGCATCGGGTTTTGCCGGTTCAGGCTCACCAACCCCATTTCCAGCGCGAACGGGCCCAGGTCGTAACGGCCTTCGGGCGTTTGCGTGACCAGCCCCAGGCGCGCAAAGCTCACCAGATAACGGTGTGCCTTGGCGGGGTTCATGGGGGCGGCACGCGCGAGATCGCGCAGCATCATCGGGCCATCGGTGTGCGTGAGCACTTCCAGCAGCCTGAAGCCGACTTCGATGGACTGGATGCCCGAGCGCGCGGGCGCATCCAGCTCGCCATCGGCATCAGGCTCCAGGTCGAGATCGGTGTCGGCGGGCAGCGGTGACATGGCGAGGGGTGATGGATCGGTTCGGGCCAGTTTAGCCGATGCTCGGTGTACCATCCGCGCAGCCTTTCTCCATACAACGCTCATGAAACTCGCCACCCTCAAGGATGGCTCGCGCGACGGCCAACTGGCCGTGGTCTCGCGGGACCTGAAGACCGCTCACTTCGCCACGCACATCGCCGGCACGCTGCAGCGCGCGCTGGACGACTGGGCCTTTCATGCACCGCAGTTGCAGGATCTGTACGACCAGCTCAACGCGGGCCGCGCACGCCACCCGTTTGCGTTCGACGCCGCCAATTGCATGGCGCCGCTGCCGCGTGCGTACCAATGGGCGGACGGCTCGGCCTATGTGAACCACGTTGAACTGGTGCGCAAGGCGCGCGGCGCCGAGATGCCCCCCGAGTTCTGGACCGACCCGCTGATGTACCAGGGCGGCTCAGACGATCTGGCCGGCGCGCATGATCCCATCGTCTGCCGCAGCGAAGCGTTCGGCATCGATTTCGAGGCGGAGGTCGCCGTCATCACCGGTGACGTGCCGATGGGCACTGAACCGGCTGCCGCTGCCGAGAGCATCCGCCTGATCATGCTGGCCAACGATGTGTCGCTGCGCAACCTGATTCCGGCGGAGCTGGGCAAGGGTTTCGGCTTCTTCCAGAGCAAGCCCGCGACGGCGTTCTCGCCCGTGGCCGTCACGCCCGATGAATTGGGCGAGGCCTGGCGCGAGCGCAAGGTGCATCTGCCGATGACGGTGCGCTGGAACAACAAGAAGGTTGGCCAGCCCGAGTGCGGCACCGACATGGTGTTCGACTTCGGCCAGCTGATCGCGCATATCTGCAAGACGCGCAACGTGCGGGCAGGCAGCATTGTCGGCTCCGGCACGATTTCGAACGTGGACCGCAGCAAGGGGTACGCGTGCATTGCGGAGAAACGCATGCTGGAAACCATCGAATCCGGCGCGCCCGTCACCGAATACATGCGCTACGGCGACACCGTGAAGATCGAGATGTTCGACGCCAATGGCGTGTCCATTTTCGGGGCGATCGACCAGGAAGTCATCGCGCCGGGCACGCAGGCGTAAGACTTAGGCGGATTCCGGTGCTGCCTTCGGACGGCGCCCCCGCTTGGGCGCCGCGGCACCGGCTGTCAGCGCCTGCCCGTGATACCCCAGACGAAGGGATAGCGTCCGCCCCGCCTCGCGCAACAGCCGCGCGGCGGGCCCCTCGAGGCTGGAATCGAACACGCTGGACAAGCCTAGCGCCGTGATCGCCCCGGCCAGCTTGCCCTGCGAATCGAGCACCGGCACGGCCACCGAATCGATGCCGTGCACCAATGTCCCGCCGATGCGGGCCACGCCTTCCTGCCGCACCGCCTGCCAGCGCGCGCGGCAGTTCAGCCAATCAGTCAGGCCGGCCTTGCCAGCGCCGGGGCCGCGAAGTTCTCGGTCGATGAGCGAGACGATCTGGATTTCCGGCATCCACGCGGCGCATGCCTGGCCCGTGGCGGAGTTTAGCAGCGGCATGACCGAGCCGACCCGCACATTGACCGCCACCGGGCGGCCGCTGTCTTCCCAGCGCACGATGACGGGGCCGCGCGCGGTCCAGATCGACAGAAACACGCTTTCGTTCAGCCGCTCAGCCAGCTTGGGCAGCAGGTTGCTGCCCTCACGCACGAAATCCACGTCGGACAGCGCCGACAGCCCCACCTGCAACGCCTGCGTGCCCAGCCGGTAGCGGGCGGAGGCGGGGTCCTGCTCCACAAAACCCATGCGCTCCAGCGACACCAGGTAGCGGTGAACCTTTGCGCGCGGCATGCCAAGCTGCCGGCCCAGTTCGGAGACGGCGTGGGCGCCCCCGGCATGCGCCATCGCCGAAAGCACGCTCAGCGCGATCTCGGCGGACTGGATGCCGGCGCTGGTGCGTTCCGGCGCGGCGTCTTCTGTGGGCAATTCGTCGCGCGAGGCATCTGGCGGCAGCGGGTCGTCGATGGGCATCTTGAAGTCTCGGGTGTCGCTTTATAAGATACGCGTTACGTAAAAAGATACAACCGGCGCGGCGGCCTGCGCGCTGGAAAAGACCTCGAGAACCCGGGAGACGCCATGAAGCTGTCGATCTTTTCCGTGCAGGACCATTACCCCGACCGGCCCCGCAGTCTGCCGCAACTCTACGCAGACGTCATCGCCCAGGCGCGCCACGCCGAAGCGCTCGGCTACGACACCTTCTGGGTGGCCGAGCATCACTTTCACGAGTACGGCGCCGTCCCCAACCCGGCGGTCTTTCTCTCGCATCTGGCCGCGCAGACCCAACGGCTGCGGCTGGGCACGGCCATCTCGATCCTGACCTTCCATCATCCGGCCACGGTGGCCGAGAACTACGCGATGGTCGATGCGCTCTCGGGCGGGCGGCTGTCGCTGGGCGTGGGCTCCGGCTACCTCAAGCACGAGTTCGAAGGCTACGACGTCGACCCCGCCATCAAGCGCGAGCGCTTTGACGAAGCGCTGATGCTCGTCGAGCGCTTGCTCGCCGGTGAGCGCGTGCACCACGCGGGCCAGTTCCACACGCTGCGCGACGTGCGCCTCAACGTTCTGCCCGTGCAGGCCCGCGTGCCGATCCACGTGGCGATCCTGCGGCGCGAGGCCGCGTATCACATTGGCCGGCAAGGGCGGCGCATGCTGTTCGTGCCGTATGCCTCGGTCGAGCGCTTCGACGACATCCGCACGTTGATGGACGATTACCAGCGCGGCCTGGCCGAAGCGGGCATTGCGGACACGCGCGGCATGGCGGCTGTCGCGCTGCACACGCACGTGGGCTCGACCGAAGCCGCCGTGCGCGCGACGGCCGCCGACGCGTTCGATCTGTACGTCGCCACGCGGCTCTACGCGCGCCGCCAGACGTACGACGATGTGCTGGCCAGCGGCCTGTCGCTGTTCGGCACGCCCGATGCGGTGGCCGAGAAGCTCGCGCGGCTGTCCGACATGGGCGTCGATCATGTGATGGCCCTGCACAACTTCGGGCTGATGCCGCAATCTGCGGTGCTCGAATCGATGCGTGCGTTGATGGAGGATGCGCTGCCGCGCGCCGGCATCACTGCGCTCGCTGCCTGAAGCTGTCTAGCCTGGGCGACTCCGCATCGCCAAACCGCCGCAAAACCGCTACGCTCTTTGCCAAACCACGGGAGGAGACCCGCAATGCAGCGACATGCTGGCGTACTGGTTGGTTTGGCTTTGCTGTCTTCCGCCGCGCTGGCGGACATCCGCATCGGCGTCACGGTGTCGGCCACGGGGCCGCAGGCCTCGCTGGGGCAGCCGGAGAAGAACGCCACCACGCTGTGGCCGCGCGAGATCGGCGGTGAGAAAGTCGACGTGATCGTGCTTGACGATGCGTCGGACACCACGCGCGCGGTCACCAACACGCGCAAGCTGATGAGCGAGTCGAACGTGGACGTGATCGTGGGCTCGTCCACGACACCAAATACGCTGGCGATGATCGACGCGGCGGCCGAGGGCAAGACGCCCGTGATCTCGCTGGCCTCGTCCGCCCGGTTGATCGAGCCGATGGATGCCAAGCGGCGCTGGATCTTCAAGACGCCGCATTCGGACTCGCACATGGCATCGCTCATTGCCGAGCACGCTGCAGCGCACGGCGTGAAGACCATCGCCTACATCGGTTTTGCCAACGCGCTGGGCGAGGCGTTTCTGGCCGAGGTGCAGCGCTTTGCCGATCTGAAGCACATGCGGATCACCGATACCGAGCGTTTTTCGCCTACCGACAACAGCGTGACCGCGCAGGTGCTGCATCTGCTGGCCAACAAGCCCGACGCGGTGGTGATCGGCGGCTCCGGAACGCCTGCCGCGCTGCCGGCCCGCGCGCTGGCCGAGCGCGGCTACACCGGCAAGATCTACTTCAATCACGGCGTTTCCAATAACGATTTCGTCAGGCTGTGCGGCAAGGACTGCGAAGGCGCCTACGTGCCGACTGGCCCCGTCATGGTCGCCGCCGAACTGCCCGACACCCACCCCGCCAAGAAGCAGGCGCTGGATTTTGCGCGCCGCTACGAGGCGGCCTTTGGCAAGGGTAGCGTGTCGATCTTTGCCGCCTACACGGGCGACATCGGCTTGCTGTTGCAGCATGCGGTGCCGGTGGCGCTCAAGCGGGCCAAGCCCGGCACGCCGGCCTTCCGGGAGGCGCTGCGCGACGCACTGGAGCAGGTGCGCAACCTGCCCACCAGCACTGGCGTGGTCAACATGAGCCCGCAAGACCACGTGGGCCTGGACCAGCGCGCCCGCGTGATGGCGCAGATCCGCCGCGGACAATGGCGCCTGGCCGACACCGCGAAGTGATGACGGCGCACATCCCGCGTTGCACGCGCAGTCTCATCCGCTATGCTTGATCCATTACCTCGGACACCATGACTTCGCTCGCTCCCCGCTTTGCCCGCTACCAGGCGCTGACGCTCGTCCAGCACGGCCCGATCCTCGAAATCGTGATGGGTGCGGCGCAGTCGGCCAACCGCAAGCTGTCCACTGCAGATGCCGGCCTGCACCGCGAGCTGGCGGAGATCTGGCGCGATGTATCCGCAGAGCCTTCGGTGCGCGTCGCACTCATCCGCGGCGAGGGCAAGGGCTTTTCTGCTGGCGGCGATCTGCACCTTGTCGAGCAGATGGCCGAAGACTTCGACGTGCGCACCCGCGTCTGGCACGAGGCACGCGACCTCGTCTACAACGTCATCAACTGCGACAAGCCCATTGTCAGCGCCATGCACGGCCCGGCTGTGGGGGCAGGGCTGGTCGCCGGATTGCTGGCCGATATTTCGATCGCCGCCAAAGACGCCCGCATCGTCGATGGCCACACGCGCCTGGGGGTGGCGGCGGGCGACCATGCAGCGATTGTCTGGCCGTTGTTGTGCGGCATGGCCAAGGCCAAGTACTACCTGTTGCTGTGCGAGTCCATGACAGGCGAAGAGGCCGAGCGCATTGGGCTGGTTTCGCTGGCCGTGCCCGAAGCAGACCTCGTCAACCGCGCATTCGAAATCGCCGAACGCTTGGCGGCGGGTTCGCAGACGGCCATCCGCTGGACCAAGTACGCGCTGAACAACTGGTTGCGCATGGCGGGCCCGAGTTTTGATACATCGCTGGCGCTTGAATTCATGGGTTTTGCGGGCCCCGACGTGCGCGAGGGTATTGCGAGCCTGCGTCAGAAGCGCCCGCCCACGTTTGATGGCGCCTGATGAGAAACACGCCCGCACGTCCGACCCCGACCGATTTGTAGGAGACACCATGTTCACCCAGATGCCCAATTTTGCCGAAGGCGGTTTTGAGTTCCTGCGCAAGTTGTGGGGCGGCGGCTTTGCCGGGATGGCAGGTGGCGGCATGCCCAACATGGCCAGCTTTGCCGCGCCGCCGATGGATCTCGAGGAAATCGACAAGCGCATCCATGACCTGCGCGCCGTTGAGAGCTGGCTGCAACTGAACGCCAGCCTGCTGCGCACGGCAATCCAGGGCCTGGAAGTGCAGCGCGCCACGCTGGTGGCCTTGCAGACCTTCGGCTCCGCGCTGTCGCCAGATGCCATGAAGTCTGCGTTCGACGGCCTGACGCCGGGTGCGTCCTCGACTGACGAAGAATCCAAGCCCGCGTGGCCGCACACGGCCGCCACAGCCAAGCCGGCCGAAGACGAACCGCCACCCGAAGACGACGCAGAGGCGGACGAAGACACCGACGACGACCAAGCCGAAGCCCGCGCCGAAAACGCCCAGGCTCAGGCCCACGCCGCCGCGCAGGCGCAAGCTGCCGCGCGCGCTGCCGCGGCCGCGCTGGACCCCTCGCCGTGGTGGAACATGCTGCAGCAGCAGTTCAACCAGATCGCCAGCTCCGCAGCGGCGGCCATGCCGATGCCGCAAAACCTGATGCCGGGTTTCCCGGGAGGCTTCCCCGGGTTTGCCGGTGCGCCGGGCGCGGAAGGGTTGGATGCGGCGCCGGAAGACATCGAAGAGAAGACGGCGCCGGCCAAGCCCAAGCGTGCTGCCGCCAAGCCGGCGCAGAAGCCGGCCGCCAAGGCGCCTGCGGGCAACCCGGCCAAGCCAGCCACCAAGAAGGCCACTGCCAAGAAAACGCCAGCGAAATCTGCGCCGCGCAAGTCCACCAACGACACGCCCTGATCGATGTCGCCAGACTGCACTGCGCTCTTGATGATGGGCGGCGGCGCGCGCGCCGCCTATCAGGTTGGTGTGCTGCGCGGCATCGCGGGGTTGGCGCAGGAGTATGCGCCGGGTGTGGCACGCACGCCGTTCGACGTCATTTGCGGCACGTCGGCGGGCGCGATCAACAGTCTGGGCCTCGCACGCGGCGCGCAGGATTTCACGCTCGCCACCGAGGCGCTCACCCAGCTCTGGGGCAGCCTGCATGCCGATCGTGTCTATCGTACGGATGTCGGCCGCGTGGGCTCCAGCGGTGCCCGGTGGCTGACCGCACTGGCATTCGGCTGGATGACCGGCCGCACGCCGCGCGCGCTGTTCGACAATACGCCGCTGCGTGAACTGCTTGAGTCGCAACACGACGGTCAGCAGGTGCAGGCCGCATTCGACGCCGGAGCGCTGCGCGCGCTGGCCATCACCGCGCTGTCATACACCACTGGGCGCCACGTCACGTTCTATCAATCGCCGCACGTGGTGTTGCCGTGGCGGCGTTCGCAGCGGATTGCGGTGGCAGACCAGATCGGCGTGGCGCACATGCTCGCCTCGTCGAGCATCCCCTTCATCTTCCCCGCCGAGCCGGTGCCGCTCGAAGGCAACGACGAATGGTTCGGCGACGGCACGATGCGCCAGATGTCGCCGTTGAGCCCGGCCATTCATCTGGGCGCGAATCGCATTCTGGTGGTGGGCGCCGCGTCTCGCTCGCAGCCGGGCTGGTACGACACGGTGCCGGCGTCCGGCTATCCGTCGCTCGCGCAGATTGCGGGGCAGGCGCTGGCGAGCATCTTTCTCGACGGGCTTTCCGCCGATATCGAGCGGCTCCAGCACGTCAATGCCATGGTGGCGCGCAACCCCGAGATTGCCGACGCGCGCGACGGCTGGCGCAAGATCGAAGTGCTGGTGATGGCGCCGTCCGAGCGCATCGAACTGATTGCCTCGCGCCACGTGCAGCGCCTGCCAGGTACGGTGCGCGCGCTGCTCAAGCCGTTGGGCGGCACCGAAGCGCGCGGCGCGGCATTTGCGAGCTATCTGCTCTTCGAGCCGGAATTCACTCAGGAACTGATCGACCTGGGCGAACGCGATGTGCAGGCACGCCGCGACGAACTGGCCGCGTTTCTGTATGGCGCCATTCCGGACACGATGCGCGCAGCGTGATCAGCGCGACGAGCGTGTCGACGGTTCAGCCAGCAGCGCATCGATGCGCTTCATGAGCGCGGGGTCGCTCGGCTCGACGCTGCTCGAGAACACCGCCGCGACGCGGCCGGTGCGGTCCAGCAGGTATTTGTGGAAGTTCCACTTGGGCGGCTGGCCTGTCTGCGTCGCGAGCCACGCATACAGCGGCGACGCACCCGGGCCAACCACCGCCGTCTTCGAGAACATCGGGAATTTCACGCCGTACGTGTTGTAGCAAAAGTCGGCGATCTGCTTGCTGTTGCCGGGTTCCTGCTGAAAGTCGTTCGATGGGAAACCCAGCACCGTCAGGCCCTTGTCGCGATACTTCGCGTACAGCGCTTCGAGCCCTTCGTACTGGTGCGTGTAGCCGCAATAGCTGGCGGTGTTGACCACCAGCACGACACGACCTGCGTACTGGCAAAGATCTTGCGGCGCATCGTCCTGCAAGCGTTTGACGCGAAAGTTCAGGCTGGTAGGGCATGCGCCTGCGGCAACCGGCGCTTGCACGGTCGGTGCGACGCCAGCCGTGGCGGCATGCCCTGTGCGTGGCAGCAGCAATGCAATGATGGCAATGGCAATCGCAATGACGATCATCAGCACATGGTGCCGACGCAGCACCCCCGACGCATGCAGTTGCAGGCGCGGGCGTCGCCCGGAAACGGTGGCGGAAAACAACATGGCGAATCTCCAAAAGCGGACGCTCAGCCGACGGGCCGAAGTTTGTCTTTAGTCTAGGGTATAACGCCCTGGGATCGCACCGGTGAAATGTGCGTTATGCGCCGCGCGCCATTCGCCCCACGGATTGCAGCGCTTTCTATACTGAAGGCCTTGCCGGGCGGCGGCCCGGTCCGACACAAAAGACGACGGCCAGCGTGCTGTCGATCACATCGCGGTGTACCGCGAGACAACGTGCGGCCGCATCGCGCGCCAGGGGGTCGCCAAGCCACGTTGCGGTTGTGGCGTCGGCGGGCCTGTTGTCACGAGGAAACGGGCAGACACAGAACTTTGCTCCGGCAACCCCGAAAATCGGGGGTTGGTCAAGCATGTCTGCTAGAATCCGCCTGCAAATTCAAAGGCTTACCATGCTCTATCCCGAATTGTTCAAGTCGTTGGAAGCGGTCCGCTGGAATATGGAAAAGGATATTCCGTGGGACACGTTCGATGTGTCGCTGTTGACGGACGCGCAAGCGCAGACCATCAAGATGAATGCCATCACCGAGTGGTCAGCCCTGCCTGCCACCGAGATGTTCCTGCGTGACAATCGCCACGATTCCGATTTTTCGGCGTTCATGAGCGTGTGGTTCTTTGAAGAGCAGAAGCACTCGCTGGTGCTGATGGAATATCTGCGCCGCTTCCGTCCGGACCTCGTGCCGACCGAAGAAGAGCTGCACAACGTGCGCTTCGAGTTCGATCCGGCCCCGCCGCTGGAAACGCTGATGCTGCATTTCTGCGGCGAGATTCGCCTGAATCACTGGTACCGCCGGGCCTCCGAATGGCACACCGAGCCGGTCATCAAGGCGATCTACAAGCATCTGTCGCAGGATGAAGCTCGCCACGGCGGCGCTTACCTGCGCTACATGAAGAAATACCTCGGCCAGTTCGGCGACAGCGCGCGCAGCGCATTCGCCAAGATCGGTGTGCTGATGGCCTCGGCCCGCCGTACCGAAAAGCCGCTCCACCCCACCAACCTGCACGTGAACAAGGCGTTGTTCCCGCAAGACACGGTGCAATCGCGCCTGCCGAACCCGGACTGGCTGGAGCACTGGCTCGACGAGCAGATCAAGTTCGATGCCGGCTGGGAAAAGAAGGTCATCGAGCGCATCCTGCACAACATGGGTCTGCTGTTCGAGCGCACCTTCGAAACCGTGCAAGACCTGAATCGCTACCGCAAGGAACTCAACGCACGTCTGCTCGGCTCGGCCGAACAAGCTGCCTGATCCTTGCCAGTGGCAGTGAGCGGCCCATCGATTCGATGGGCCGTTTTGTTTTTCACCCCGATTTCGTTTTCGCCATGACCGCTCGCCAGCCCGCGCCCGCCTTTGAACAGAAGATCTGCGACTCCGCCGACGTGGAGGCCCGCGTGCGCGCCTTGCCGCGCCCAGTGGTCTTCACCAACGGCGTGTTCGACATCCTGCATCGCGGGCACGCTACGTATCTGGCGCAGGCACGTGCGTTGGGCGCGTCGCTGGTGGTGGGCGTGAATACCGATGCCTCGGTGCGGATGCTGGGTAAGGGCGATGACCGCCCGCTCAACACCCAGGACGATCGCCTGGCCGTGCTGGCTGCGCTGGAAGCGGTGAGTCTGGTGGTGTTGTTTGCCGAGCGCACCCCGGTCGAACTCATCCAGCGCGTGCGTCCCGACATCTACGTCAAGGGGGGTGATTACGACATCGATGCGCTGGAAGAAACGCGCGTGGTGCGTAGCTGGGGCGGTACGGCCCTGGCGATTCCGTTCGAGCATGACCGCTCGACGACGGCCCTGCTCAAGCGCGTGCGCGCGACGTCCTGAGCGTTTAGCGCGATGCCGTGACCGCCGCGCACGCGTGCAGGTCTTCGGCGCCAAGGTTTTTCTTGAGGGCGGCCAGTTGGGCCGCGACGCCCGACGCCGCATCGGCGGTGGTCGTCACACGCAGCGAGGTCTGTGAGCCGAGCCGACGCGTTTGCGTGACCACGGCGGTTCGCACGTCCTTGGCGCGCAGCTCGTCCAGACGCTGCTGAGCGCGCTCCTTGTCGCGGAACAGGCCCAGCGACACCACAAACGTATTGCCTTCCTGCACGATGGCTGAATCCGCCACGTTGCGACGCTTGAGTTCGGCCACCTTGCGATCGGCATCGTCGCGCGTGTCGCGGGCCGGCATGTGGACCCACCAGCGGTTGTCTTCCTGGCGCGTGACGCGCTCAACCTGCACACCCGCCAGTTGCTTGAGCTGATCGATGCCGCGCGTGGCCTGTGCTTCGGTCAGGCCGCCGAGCTCGGTGCAACTGCCGCTGCTGTCAGCGGCGGTAGCGGTGGTCAGAGCCGTACGCTCGATGCTGGCTTGCGGGCCCGATGCGGCAGGCGTGGAAGCCGCCGGCTGAGAGCCTGGCGCCGATTTGGGTACGGCGGCGGCCGGTGCCGAAGCGGGTGCCGGTTCGAGAATACGGATCTCTTCGGTGCGGATCTGGCGGCGCATGCGATCGGGCTCGCGCTCGCTTTCGAACCACGCCTTGGACACTTCTGGCCCGAACACGCCGGTATTGGCCGCGAGCAGAACGCCGTTGACGAGCAGCAGGAGCAGCAGGGCGAGGCGAAGCGTCATGGTGCGAACGGACGTGGATTCGGACGGTGGCTCGGAATGCAGGAACACAGCAGCAACAACGATAAGACGTCAGACGAAAACAGCAGCCCGGCCGACCGAGGCTAGGCCAGCGTCGCGGCGCCTTCCCGGCGCGCGCGCGCCAGTACCTGCAGGCCGAGCAACACGAGATTATCGTGCATCTGGAACGGCATGCGCAGATGCGGCCCCAGCGCGGCGCGTGCTCCGCCGCTCAGCACGCAGCGTGCCGGGCCGGGGTATTGCTTCTGCAGTGCCATCCACGTCTGCGCAATTGCACCCGCCTGGGCGATGACGCAGCCCAGCGCGATGGCGTCCTGCGTATTGTCGGCCCAGGGCGGCGCAACCACGTCGCCCGCACTCAGGTAGCTGACATCCACTTCGGGCAACTGCGCTGTGTTGCGTGACAGCGCGCGCATCATCAACGTGAGGCCGGGCAGTATCAGGCCGCCCGCAAACAGCCCGTCGGGCGTGACGATATCGAGGGTGGTGGCTGTACCTGCCGTCACCAGCAGCAGGGCCGTGTCGGGCCACAAGTGGCGTGCGCCGACGGCGCCGATCCACCGGTCAGTGCCAAGCTGCGTTGGGTCGCGATACCCGTTGCGCAGGCCGGCGGTGGCGTCTTCCGACGCGGCAATGCGCACGCGCGCCCCGTCGAATACGCGGGCGATGCGCGCGGTGAGTGCATCGCGCAGTGCCGGGCCGGCCACCGCGCTGATCCATACCTCGGGTGGGGCAACGCCCGCGGCGTGGCAATCGCGCCAGTCTTCCACCAGTTCAGCCAATCGATCGTGTGCGCGGGCGCCGGCATGCTGCCACGGCGTGCCACCCGGTTCTTCGGGCAGGGCGAGTTCGGCGTCGGCGCCGCCGGCAATCCACGCCCACTTGATGCGCGTGTTCCCTGCGTCGATCAGCAACAGCGGACGGGCGGGAGCGGCGTGCGTGGCAGAGACCTTCAGGCGCGTCATGGCTGCTCCGCGTCTGCGCTGCGCAAGGAGACCTCGCCGCTGTGGACCCACTGCACCCGTCCGCCCGATTCGATCGCCAGGCGGCCTTGCGCGTCGATGCCATGCGCCACGCCCTCGAGTACCACGGTGCCGTCCTGCCACAGGCGCACCCGCTCGCCGGCAAAGGCATCGCGGGCGGCAAACGGCGCAACGAACGGCGCCAGGCCCTGTGCGCCGAAGCGCTGCAGATGTTCACCCAGCGACGTGAGCAGCGCCGAAAACACGGCATTCGGCTCCGGCGCATCCACCAGTTCTTCCACGCCCGACAGGCCGCGGCCCAGCGTGGCTTCCAGCACGCGCGGCCGTTCCAGGTTCAGGCCGATGCCGATGACGGCCCAGGTCCGGCCCGGCTCGGTTCGCACGGTCTCGACCAGGATGCCGGCCAGCTTGCGCCCCGCAATTTGCACATCATTGGGCCATTTCAGGGCGAGCGCCTGTCCGCTGCCGCCCCGGGCGTCCGCGTACCCAGCCACGGCGTCGGCGACGGCCACGCCCACGGCCAGGCTCAGGCCGCCGAGCTGTGCGGGCTCGCCCGCAAAGGCGCACGCGATGGAAAACGTCAGACCGTGGTCACCACCCCACGGGCGGCCCTGGCGGCCGCGTCCGGCGGTCTGGCGCTGCGCGGCCAGCACGCGTGCGCCCAGCAGCGGGGCGGCGCCGGCATGGGCCGGAATCGGCGTGCCGGCAGGCCACGCGGCATCACGCACTGCGGCCATCAGATCGGCGCTGGTGGAGCCGGTGGCTTCAACCACATCGATGGGCCAGCCGGCGGCCGGGCCACTGGGCTGGATGCGCTCGCGCGCAAGGCGCCACCGCACGGAGGGTTGGGCAAGAGACATAAAAAAACGGGCGATCAAGTTCGCGCTAAGAATGCGCGCATTGTACGAGCGGCCATCCAAACAGGGGCGTGGCGCTTGCTTCAAGCGACGAAAAGGCCTCACAGTGTGGCAGCCAGTGTGACAGCCTTTGGCGGCGCCTTGGCTACAATTCGACCGATATCCGGCATCACTGCTTACGGAGAACCGTTTGATCACCTGCCGTACACCGCAGCTTGAGGTGCGCGTTGTCGATGGGCGCTCCGTCGCCTTTCTCTCCGGCGACTGGACCACGCTCGCGCTGGCCGAGCGCGCCGGCGTGCGCAGCGCGCGTCAGCAGATCCGCGCCGGGCTGGACAACGCCAACGCGTGGTGCCTGACCGAGGTGGGCCGTATCGACCACTTTGGCGCGCAACTGCTGTGGCGCGCATGGGGCAACCAGTGGCCCGAACACCTGGATGCCCGGCCCGACCAGCGCCGCATGCTCGATCGGGTTGCCAAGCTCGACCCGGGCGGCTGGAAGCAGCGCCTGGCGCCGCGCATGAACCCGGTGGCGATCCTCGGTGAGGGCATGCTCGACTTTTTCGATCACGCCCGTAACGGCATCGCCATGGTCGGTCAGTTGATGTTCGACTTCGGCAGGTTCGTGCGCGCGCCGCATCGCGGCCCGTGGCGCGAGATCTCCGCCAACATCTACAGCACTGGCTACAAGGCGCTGGGCATTACGGCGCTGGTGGGCTTTCTCATCGGCATCGTGCTGAGTTATTTGTCGGCCAACCAGCTGCGCGTGTTCGGGGCCAGCATTTTCATCGTCAACATTTTGGGGATGGCCATCATTCGCGAGCTCGGGCCGGTGCTGGCGGCGATTCTGGTGGCAGGGCGATCCGGCTCGGCCATCACGGCGCAGATCGGCGTGATGCGGGTGACCGAAGAGCTCGATGCGATGCGCGTGATGGGCATCTCCCACGGCTTCCGGCTGATTCTGCCCAAGGTGATTGCGCTGGCAATTGCCATGCCGCTGCTGGTGGCGTGGACGGATCTGCTGGCGCTGGCGGGCGGCATTCTTGCGGCCAAGTTCCAGCTCGATATCAGCCCGACATATTTCATCACCTCGCTGCCCGATGCGGTGCCGGTGGCCAACCTGTGGCTCGGCATCGGCAAGGGCGTGGTGTTCGGCATGCTGATTGCGCTGGTGGCGTGCCACTTTGGTTTGCGCATCCAGCCCAACACGCAGAGCCTGGGCGAGGGCACGACCACGTCGGTGGTGGTGTCGATCACCATCGTCATCCTCGCCGATGCCGTGTTCGCCATCCTCTTCAAGGACGTCGGGATATGACGCGGCCCCGCCATCCGCATATCGAGCATGCCGGAGCGCCGCCGGCGATCACGCCCGCGCGCGAACGCGTGATCGAGGTGCGCAGCGTCACCAAGCGCTACGGCAAGGTGACCGTGCTCGACAACATCGATCTGGACGTGTTTCGCGGCGAGGTGCTTTCCATCGTCGGCGGCTCGGGTAGCGGCAAGACGACGCTGCTGCGCCAGGTGGTGGGGCTGGAAAAACCCACCTCGGGCACGATCCACATTTTTGGCGAAGAACTGACCTGCCAGGTGGGCAACGAACTGCAGTCGATGCGCAACCGCTGGGGCATGCAGTTCCAGCACGGCGCATTGTTCTCGGCGCTGTCCGTGATCGACAACGTGGCGTTGCCGATGCGGGAATTGCGCACACTGCCCGACGCGTTCGTCCAGCGCGTGGCGATGCTCAAGCTGCAGATGGTGGGGCTCAAATCCACCGATGCCGACAAGATGCCGTCGGACCTGTCGGGCGGCATGATCAAGCGCGTGGCGCTGGCGCGCGCGTTGTCGCTGGAGCCGGAACTGGTATTTCTGGATGAGCCGACCGCGGGGCTGGACCCGCGCGCGTCGGACGATTACGTCGCGCTCATCCGCGAGTTGCGCCAGGAACTGGGCCTGACCGTGGTGATGGTGACGCACGATCTCGACACCCTGGTGGCGCTGTCCGACCGCATTGCCGTGCTGGCGGATCGCAAAGTGGTGGCGGCCAAGCCGCTGGAGCAGATCATTCAGATTGATCATCCGTTCATCAAGGAATACTTCCTGGGTGAGCGGGGCAAACGGGCCCTGATGGCGCTGGGCCCGCAGATGACGGAGGCGGTGGCTGCAGCCTCGCTTTCGACGCAGGAGGATTGATGGAAAACAAGGCCCACGCATTCCTGGCCGGGCTGTTCACGATCGGGCTGGTCATCTTCATCGGGCTGGCTGTCATGTGGTTCAACCGCGACCAGACCGTACGCGTGCCGTACGACGTGGTCACGCGCTCAACCGTCAACGGGCTGAACCCACAGGCTTCCGTGAAATATCGCGGCCTGGACGTCGGCAAGGTCGACAGCATCCGCTTTGACGACAAGGTGCCGGGGCAGATCGTCGTGCGCGTGCTGGTCGACAAGGATGCGCCCATCACCACCACGACATATGGCCGCTTGGCGTACCAGGGCGTGACGGGTCTGGCCTACGTGCAGCTCGACGACCGCGGCTTCGACAACAGCCAGCACGCGCCCAGCCCGGTGCGCCTGGCCACATCTCAGAAGGACCCCGCTCGCATTCGCATGGAAGCCGGCTTCCTCGACGAACTGGACAAGCGCGGCGACCAGATGCTCTCCAAGCTCGATCAGACGCTGAACTCGCTGTCGATCATGTTTGACGACGAGCACCGCCAGCAGGTCACGGCGTCGCTGCAATCGTTCCAGAAAACGATGGACGCCTACAGCACGCTCGCGCAGCAGGCGGAACCGACCATGCGCCGCTTGCCCAAGATTGCTGACAACCTCGATTCCACGCTGGTGGCCACGCGCAAGCTCACGCAGTCGCTGTCCGACCCGAAGGGGCCCTTGATGACGACGCTTTCCGGCGCCGGGACCGATCTGACGGCGGCTACGCAATCGATGCAATCTGCCGCCAACGTGCTGACCTATGAAACGCTGCCGCAGCTCAACGGGTTTGCGCGTGAGGCCCGCCAGGCCGTGCGCGGCTTCGACCACGCCGTGACGGACTTCAACGCACGGCCGCAGAGCGTGCTGTTTGGCCCCGCGCCCGGCGTGCCCGGCCCCGGTGAGACCGGCTTCACCGCGCCCGCCGCCCGCGCTCCGGCCCAGCCCTGAGGAGATTCCATGCCGATGTTGTCTGCTGTGTTCCGCCGCGCGCACGCGCTGCCTGCTTTGATGGCGCTGTCGCTTCTGGCGGGCTGCTCCAGCACGCCCGTGGCGCCCGCCGCCCTGTATGACTTTGGACTCGCGCCAGCCACCAGCGCAGGCGCACGCCTGCCCACCGCCTTGCGCGTGGCCGATGTGGCCGGCCCCGGCTGGATGGATGGCAACGCCATCTACTACCGCCTCGCCTATGCACAAAGCCAGCGCACCGACGCCTACGCCAACAGCCGCTGGGTGGAGTCGCCCGTGAACCTGTTCGACGCGCGTTTGCGCAACGCGGCGGCCGCGCGCGGCCATGTGGTCGGCTATCCCACGACCGATGTGCCGAGCTTGCGCGTCGAGCTGGTCGACTTCTCACAGGTGTTCGACAGGCCCGAAGCCAGCCGCGGCGTGGTGCGCCTGCGGGCAACGGTGTCGCTGGCGCGCGGCGTGATCGACCAGCGCGTGGTGCAGGCTGATGCGCCCGCGCCCAGCCCTGACGCAGCGGGTGGGGTGACGGCGCTCACGCAGGCGTCAGACAAGGCCATCGGCGAGGTGCTCGACTGGGTGGCGAGTTTGCCGCTGGCGGCGTCAACTACGGCCGCCCCTGCAACACCCGGGGCCGCATTTGGTACGCGCCGGCGCTGATACCTCAACCTCTCAACCGGATGGAGGAACCATCCGTGAAGAGCGGCATCGGACGCTATCATGGGCGGTTTCTTCCGGGCACGTCCGCTCCTCTTCCTAGATAGCTTCTTCCGGTGACGGACTTCCACTCTCAACCCGCCGCACCCACTCCGCATCGCCACTCGCCGCTTGCACGCGCCGGGCTGGGGTGGTTCGTGCTGCTGGTTGTCTACGCCAGCCTGTATCCGTTTGCCGGCTGGACAGACACCGGCGTCTCGCCGTTTGCCTTTCTGAGCGCGCCGCTGCCGCGCTACAACACCGGCTTCGACCTGCTCACCAACGTGTGGGGCTACATGCCGCTGGGCATGCTGACGGTGCTGGCGCTGCATCCACGCTTCACCGGCTGGCGCGCGGTGCTGCTGTCGCTGCTGGCCGGGCTGTTGCTCTCGGGCGCCATGGAGGCGATCCAGACCTATCTGCCCACGCGCGTGTCGTCCAACGTCGATCTGGCGACGAATACGCTGGGCGCCTTGCTGGGCGGCATCGTGATGCTGCCGTTTGCAGCGCGGCTCATCGATCGGGGTGGGCTGCGCCGGCTGCGCCGCCGTTGGTTCGAGCCGCATGCGACCTTTGCGATCCTGCTGATGCTGGTGTGGCCGTTCGCACAGATTTTTCCCCAGGAATTCCTCTTCAGCATGGGCGGGGTGATCCGCAGCATCCTGCTCGATCCATCGCCGGATGCGTTTGTCGTCAATTTCCTCAACGGGTGGTTTCCGGAGCTGTTCGACTGGCAGGACAAGCTGACGGCGCACCCGGAAGCACTGCAGCGTCAGGAGCTGCTGGAAGCGCTCATCACCGCTTGCAGCTGGATCGGCTCGGGGCTGCTGGCCAGCGTGGCCATGCGCCGTGGGGCGCCCATGCTGCGCCTGCTGGCTGCGTTGCTGGCCGGCGCGCTGCTGGTGAAGGCGGGGGCGACGGTGTTGCAGTTTCCGCTGGGCGGCGCGTGGGATTGGCTCTCATCCGGCGCGCGTTTCGGGCTGGTCGTCGGCTCGCTGGTGCTGGTGCTGCTGGTGCGCCTGCCGCGTTGGCTGCGCGGTGCGCTGGCCATGGCCTTGCTGATCGCGCTGATCATCCTGTCCAACGTGTTGCCGCCGAGCCCGTATTCGTGGGTGTCGGCACAAAGCTGGCGGCTGGGGCGTTTCGTCCACTTCAACAGCCTGTCGCAATGGATCGGCTGGCTGTGGCCGTTTCTCGGCCTCGGTTACCTCGCCTGGCGCGCCGAGCAGACGCAGCTGCAGCGGCGCGCCGGACGTCAGGCGCGTTGAGCGCGCGCCGCAGCCGATGCTGCATGTGGTGAGGCTGCGCGGCGTATTACCAGCAGGACAAGCAGTGCCCCCAGGTACATGGCGGTCATGGCGACAAAGCCCGCACGCCACCCAAACAGACCCGTCAACAACGCCGCCACGCCCAAGCCGATGAGCGCACCGCCCTTGGCTGCGCTGCTGCACAACCCCAGGGCAAAGCCTTGACGATCTTCCGGGCTGCCTTCTGCCACCAGGCTATTGAGGACCGGTAGCAGCCCGCCCAGACAGAGGCCCCACGCCAGGCGCGCAGCGAGGAACGCGGCTTCCCCTTGCGCGACGCCCTGCCAGAGCGCAGTAAGGCCGCAGGCGGCGGTCAAGACACAGACGCGCCCCAGCGTGACATGTGTGGGCAGACCCGCAAAGCGCTTTGCCCACCAGCGCGCAGACAGCGCCAGTGTCGCGGCCGTGGCGCTGTACGCCAGACCTGCCAGCATCACCGACCCATGCAGCGTCTCGGTGATATACGGCGCGAGGAAGCTTTGCGGCATGACGCGCGCGGCCTGCACTGCCACCATGCCGAGCAGCAGGCCGATCACCAAACCGCCCAGCGGCGCGCGACGTGCCTGGCGAGCATCGGTGTCCCGCTCGGTTTCGGATCTCGGAGCGGGCTTGATCGCGGGCAGGCAGAACATCGCCAGCGGAATGCACGCCAGGATCACGACCGCCCCCGCCGTGTTGGCCATCCGGAAGCCCATCAACCCCACGAGCCACGCGCCGACCGGCGGCGCCATGAAGCTGCCACACGCCGTGACGGTCTGCAGATCGGCGAACACGCGTCGGCGCATGTCAGGCGGCGCCACGCGCATCGCGTAGATCTGTGCGGCCGCCAGGAAGCCGGCGAGGCCACCTTGCACCGTGCGCGCCAACAGCACGCTCGCCGCCGAGTCTGCATAGACCGACCACAGCTGTGACGCCGCCAGCGCGACCAGCGCCCGCAGGATCATCGGCTTGGGCCCGACACGGTCGGCCAGGCGCCCCCACCATGGCGCGGTGACGAGCGTGGCGGCCATCGGTGCAAAGTACGCTGCGCTCGCCACCCACGCGAACGGCACGTGCGGCACCGGTGACAGCTCGCGCAGGAACAGCGGCCAGAACGGCCCCGTCATTTCCATTGCGCCCATTGAAAGGGCCTGGATGACGAGGAGCCACCGGATGGCCCCCCGCCACGCGTCCACAGTCGTTGCCGGATTCATGCGCGAGCTGCTGCAGCCAACGGATTGGGCAACGCGGCATGCATGTCGTCGGACTGGTCGCGCAGGCGCATGCGGACGAACGTCTTGAACGTCCATGGCGCTTCGAGCAGCGCGTGGCGCTCGTGCGCCCAGGTGTCGGCATCCAGCGCCGGGCGGTTCGCATCGAACACGGCCTGCATGGCCTCATGCCATTGGCGCAGCCCGACCGTGCTGCCGTGGTCCGGGAACAGCGCCAGCGCCAGTTCACCGATGTGGCAAAGCAGGAAGGCGTGGATGAGCTTCTTGCGGGGGATGTCCCGATCGGGATACGTCGTGTGGCCGGCGCGGAACGGTTCGATCGAGAAGCCCTGTGCCTGCAGCGTCGGCAGCGCAATCTTCACGTCGCCAAAGTCACGCACCACCAGCCGCTCCGGCATGCCGGCCTCGCTGATGACGACGAAGGTGTTCTGCTGATGCGCTTCCAACGCAATGCCGTAACGTAGATAGAGGCCGACGATGGCCGGAATGGCGACGCGCAGATAGGCGTTGAAGAAACGTGCGGCCCGCTCGGTGCGGGTGCCATCGGCCTGGCGCGCCAGCACGGTGTCGAGCAGCAGGGGCGCCGCAGCCTGCGTCATGTCTGCGGTGAAATCCGGCGTGAAGAGGGCGCCGACCGGCAGCAACCGCGCGTTGCTGGCAATGCGCGTGGTGGGGTTGTCGCGCACGATCATCGACAGATGCCGGGCGCGATCATCGTCTGTGCCGGCCACGTGGATGCCGTGACGTTCGGGCACGATCGACAGGACGCTCGCCAATCCTGCGTCGGTCGCGAGGATGCGTTCCAGCAGGGCGCTCACGCGTGGGCCCATCACGGCCGACTTGGGGGATACGGTGCGCTCAACGCTGGTCAGCCGCATGCTGACCGGCAGCTTGAGCATCGGGCCGCCCGGCGCGTCGGTCGCGGCCACGGTGCGGAATGACATTGTCGGGCGGGCGGCAATGCTGATGCCCGGCAGGTTGATCAATTCGCCTGCGGCAAATTCAGCGGCGAAGGTCTCGCCGAGCGTCGTGTCGCGCTGCCATGGGTGGACGGGCAGCGGCAGCCACGCTTCGGGCGCGAGCTGGCGTGCCAGCAAGGCTTTGCGAAACGCCGCCATGGCCTCGGGGAAGGTCGCCGCGAACCAGTGGGCGTACGGCTGCACACCCTCCATCGTGGTGACCTGCAGGCGATGGGCCGCCACGGCCACCACGCCGATGGACACCTGCGCCTCGAACTCCGGCGAGAGTGCGATCACCTGCTCGGGCGCGAGCCCCAGCCGCGTCTTGTAGGCCGGATGCCACGGATGCCCGCCGGTGCCCCACTGCTCGGTACGCGCCAGGGCGTGCGGCGTGCCGTCGCCGCAGAGCAGGGCGAGCGCGTCTTGCGACGCCGCAACGCGATGCTCGGCGGCGAGACGCTCACCCCAGACCAGTCGATAGGCCTGGCACAGCGTGTCGTTGTCCTGGCTGTTGTCCAGTTCCGTCGCGAGCCGGGCGATGGCGGCCAGGCGGTGGGCGTCGGTGGCATCGCCAATATCCAGCATGGGCGTGATCCAGTTGAGCAGGGCGGATGGACGCTCAATGGGCGTCGGCGGGCGGTCGTGCGCCAGCACAGCGACGTCGCCCGTCAATGTCCAGCTCCCGAGCGCGCCTGGCCGCAAACCGGTGAAGCGCAACAGCACGCGCTGCTGCCAGATCGGCAACAGCGTCACATCGGCGCGTGTATCGGCGATGAGCTGGTCTGCGTTGAGCAGCGCTTCACGAAACAGCGCCTGGAGCAGGCGCGACAGCACCCGCCGCCGTGCCAGTTGTTGTGCCGCTGACCAATGTTCGGCCTGCACGCCCACTTCGAGCAGCGCGGGAATGGATTCAGGGCGGAAGTTGCCGGCCGCGGCGGCAGCGGATGCGGTTTGAGTCTTGGCGGCGGTATCAGATCGACGTTGCACGAGGGCTCCTACGGGACATGAGCGTGTGCAGGCGAGCGGGGGCTCGGCCCTGCAGCACAGGGGGTCCAGATGTAGGGGCCGCTTCTGAGGCAGGCGGGGCATGCAGCGACCCGGTGGGCGCTGCAAGGGGTTATCCGTCTAGGTATGTGCGCCAAGGCGCCATTTGGTGCGCTGCAGTGTAGGTGAGAATGATTCGCAGTTGCAACAAAATTTGATGACTTTGAGGGGGGCGGGTGACGAAGCCGGCGCGTGAGTCATCTTCACGCAACCGACATGAATCCTTTCTACCTTAGCGCCTGGTGAGTAGACGGCCGCGCCGCACGGTTCGGCCCGCTGAAGTCATCAGGAGGTCATCTGCGGGTGCCTCCCGTGATCCACACCGTCGACTGATCTCGTTGTGTGCGCTCAGTCAGTCGCTGCCCCGTGTTGTCCCCCCACCCCCCCAAAAAACACAGACATCAGGACGAGAACATGACCTCCAACAGTCGCCGTGGTTTTCTCCGTTCCGCCGCCCAGTTGGCTGCTGCATCCGCAGCCATGGGCGCGGTGCCCGAAGGCATTCGCCAGGCGCTGGCGATTCCCGCCCATAACGCGCACCGCAATATCGAAGACGTGCAGCACATCGTGATCCTCATGCAGGAGAACCGATCATTCGACCATTACTTCGGCACGCTCAAGGGCGTGCGCGGGTACGGTGATACGCGCACCGTCACGCTGCCCAACGGCAAGAGCGTGTGGCACCAGCCGATGGCCGGGGGCATGGGCGAAGTGCTGCCGTTCCGCCCGAGCGCGCCCGATCTGGGCCTGCAGTTCCTGCAAGACCTGCCGCACGGCTGGAACGATACGCACCTTGCCGTCAACGGCGGGCGTTACGACGGCTGGGTTCCGCACAAGGGCACCACGACGATGGCCTATCTGACGCGCCAGGACATTCCGTTCCACTACGCGCTGGCCGATGCGTTCACCATCTGCGACGCCTACCACTGCGCGACGCCCACGTCGACCGACCCGAACCGCTACTACATGTGGACGGGCTATGTCGGCAACGACAACGTCGGCGGCGGCCCTGTCATTGACAACGCGGAAGCGGGCTACGGCTGGTCGACATATCCGGAAGTGCTCGAAGCCGCCGGCATCTCGTGGAAGATCTATCAGGACATCGGCACCGGGCTGGACGCCGCAGGCTCCTGGGGCTGGACGAGCGACGCCTACATCGGCAACTACGGCGACAACGCGCTGCTGTACTTCAAGCAATACCAAAATGCACAGCCCGGCAGCCCGCTGTACGACAAGGCACGCACCGGCACCAACGCCGCGGCCGGCGACGGTTACTTCGACATCCTCAAGCGCGACGTGCAGAACGGCACGCTGCCGCAGGTGTCGTGGATTGCCGCGCCGGAAGCGTTCTCCGAGCACCCGAACTGGCCGGCCAACTATGGCGCCTGGTACATCGACCAGGTCCTGCAGATCCTGACCTCCAACCCCGAGGTGTGGAGCAAGACGGCGGTGTTCGTCACCTACGACGAGAACGACGGCTTCTTCGACCACCTCGTCCCGCCGTTTGCATCGTCGGGCAGCAACGGCCTGTCGACGGTCGACACCACGGGCGAATACTTTCCGGGCAACAGCACGTACGGCGCCGGCAGCTACGGCCTGGGCCAGCGCGTGCCGATGCTCGTGGTGTCGCCATGGTCCAAGGGCGGCTACGTGTGCTCGGAAACGTTCGACCACACGTCGATCATCCGTTTCATCGAACAGCGCTTCAAGCGCACGCACAACGTGCGCTCGCCCAACATCTCGAAGTGGCGTCGCGCTGTGTGCGGCGATCTGACGTCGGCGTTCAACTTCGCCACGCCCAACGAGGTGGTGCCCACGCTGCCGAGCACCGCCGCCTATGTGCCGAAAGACAAGTTGCGCCACGCCAGCTACATGCCGCTGCCCCCGCTGGTGCAGGCCTTGCCGAAGCAGGAAGCCGGCCTGCGCCCATCGCGTGCGCTGCCGTACGAGCTGTTCGTGCGCGGCCGCCAGGATGAAGCCGCCGGCAAGTTCCAACTGGAATTCGTGAACACCGGCGACGTGGGCGCCGCCTTCCTCGTCTACACAGTCGGCAGCCCGGACGCGCCGCGCACCTACACGGTGGAAGCAGGCAAGCGCCTGTCGGACAAGCTGGCCGTGAACGCGGGCGGCGCCTACGACTTCACGGTGCACGGCCCGAACGGCTTCCTGCGCCGCTTCGTCGGCAAGCTCACGCTGTCGGGCCTGCTGCGCCCGCATGGCCGCGCGTTGGAGGTGAAGGAAGGCTACGATGTGGCCAACGGCAACCTGCAACTTCGCCTCATCAATCATGGCCGCGCGCCTACCGTCTTCACCATCAAGAGCGCGTACACGGGCGAGAGCGTGCAGCGGGAAGTGCGCGGCGGTGACGATGCGTCGGTGTACCTAGACCTGCGCAGCCAGCACGCCTGGTACGACCTGACCGTCACGGCCAGCACCGATGCCGGTTTCGCGCGTCGCCTTGCCGGTCACGTTGAAACCGGCCGCGTCAGCGCGTCTGATCCGGCGCTGAGCGCATAAGCGGTATCCAAGCAAAAACGGCCCGCCGGCGTGGTCTGCCGGCGGGCCGCTTTTTTCGTCGCTTCTGCGTCAGAGCTGCTTCGTGTATGTGCGTGCCTGATACAGCGCCAGCGCGCTCAGCCCGACGATCAACGAGATCGCCAGCACATCGGCAAACGGATAGCCCCAATACTGCGTCATTGCGTGGTCTCCTTCGGTTCGATGTCCAGCAGGCCGGTATCGGTCATGCGTTGACGGCCAAACTCGGTGATGGCGTAGCGGAAGTGCACCTTGCCGGTGGCTTCGTCCAACGTGTCTTCAGCCGCTTGCACCAGGCCGCCGGAGTAGAGATCCGCGAGGATGGCGCGAATGCTGCCCGTCCAGTATTCGTCTTCGGGCTTGCCGTATTCGATGCAAGTGCGATGGGCGATTTCGCTGTCCCACAGCGTGTCGCTACTCGCGAGCAGTTGCAGGATGTAGCCCTTCATGTGCAATTTCATGCGTGCGTCTCCGTGGTTGCAGGTGCTACACCGCCGCGGATCACTTCCAGGTTTTCCGAGCTTTCCGACACCATCACGAAGCCGCCAAAGATCACCAGCGCCAGCCCGATCAGGAAATACCACTCCGGAAACTGCAGCGTGAAGATGGCCGTGAAGAGGGTGGCGAACATTGCGTAGAACGCGCCCAGCGCCTGCCCGCGCCCCACGCCGATCAGCGGAAACGACTTGTACCAGGCCACCGCGCAGAACGAGAAGGTGACGCCGCCCACGACCAGCCACAGCAGCGCCTTGCTGTGGACAATGCCCGAGGCAATCTCCGTAACGGGCACAGGCACATGCGCAAACAGCGCGATGGCCGGCAGGATGAGGACGACCCAGTAGATGGCCTCGGCGGTATAGCGGATGGAGACGCCGCAGTCGGGGTCGGTCACGTCCATCGCGCGGCCGACGATCGCGCCTTCCAAGCCCCAACCGATCGCCGCCATGGCGCCGCCCAGGTAGCCGATCCACTGATGGCTGCCGCTGTGCGATTCGGCCATCAGTGCCGGGCCGTAAATCGCCACGCCGCCCAGGATGATGATGGCGATGCCCACCGCTGCCCGCGCGCTGATGCGCTCGTTGTACCAAAGCTTGGCTACCGTCGCGCCCACCACCGGATACAGCAGCCCGGCCACGGCCGCGAACACGGCACCGACATAGCCCATCGCCAGATACGAACCGAAGTTGGCCATCAGCCCGCCGACGACTGCCGCAATGAAGTACCAGCGCGAGATCTTGCGAAACTGGCCGAGGGTGCGGAAGTAGTCGCTCAGCTTGCCGAGGGAGCCGAGCCACACCCACTGGAAGATCATCACCATGACGCTATGGAACGCCGTGATAACAGCCGCGCAGACCAGGAAGACGCGCGGGTCCGAAAGGTCCATCCCGGCAAACGGGGATTCATGCCAGACAGCCGTGCCGGGCACATACCAGGCACCCCATAAGACCGCGGCCCAGAGCGCCCAGCGGTAGCCCCACTGCAGCGTGCGTCGATGATGTGCCGCGCGGGCGGCGGAGGAAGAAGCCAAAGCCGATCTCCTTGTTCTGTAAGCGCCAACTCCGAAAAAGCGGGGATGACGCTTGAGTTACTGGAGGTTCATAAATGAACTGATAGTTTTCTAGAGTCTATGCCGGCCCTCCAGGCATGCCGGAAAAAGTCGCACTGAGCGACCGGGGTTGTGGGTAGGCGACGTCTGTGACGTCAGGGCGGGGCCGGGGCTACGACGCGCCCGTCTCGGGCACCGTGTCGACCACGGTGATCAGATGCAGGGGCGTGTCTGTAGCCGGATCGCGCGCCAAGGACGTGGTGATGCGCACCGGCACGGCGGAGCCATCCCCACGTACCAATTGCAGCGATAGCGCATACGTGCGTACCGTACCGGCGAGCAATTCGCCGTATTGGCGCAAATGGCGGGCGAGGTCGTTGCGGTGCGTGAGGTCGAGCAGCGTGCGCTGCTGCAATGCCGTTTCGGGCTGGCCCAGCAGCGTGCACAGCCACGGGTTGGCGCGCAGGCAGCGGCCTTCCAGGCTGACCTGCGCGATGCCGACCGGCGCCTGCTCGAACAACGTCCGCAGCTTGGCCTCGCTGTCGCGGAAGGCGGCTTGCGCTTCCACCTCGGCGGTAATGTCCTGTGCCGCACCGATCATCGTGGGCGTGGCTGCCGACGGGTCCTGCGCTTCGCCTTCTTCACGAAGATGGCGAAGCGAGCCGCCGGGCAGGGTGATGGTGTATTCGACGCGATACGGTTGGCGCGAGGCCACGGCGCGGTCCAGCACGGCCTGCACGCGGGCACGGTCTGCGGGAACGATGGCGTCCAGGTAGCGCGCCATCGTCACCGGCGTGGCTTGCGGGACCCAGCCGAAGATCCGGTAGGCCTCATCTGTCCAACGGCACGCGTCGCTGCCGGGTTCCCAGATCCAGCTGCCGAGATGGGCGATTTGCTGTGCCTTGGCCAGCAGCGCCTCCGAATCGCGCAAGGCCGCTTCGGCGGTGTGGCGCTCGGTGGTGTCCAGGCTCAGGCCGATCATCTTGATTGGCCGGTCCTGCGCGTCGCGCACCAGCGTCGCTCGCGAAACGATCCAGCGGACCACGTCCGGCGCCGGCGCAATGCGAAATTCATGCTCGTAGACGCCGCCCGCACTCAGGTTCTGCGAGACCGCAGCCTGCACTCCGGGCACGTCTTCAGGGAGCACGCATTGCCAAAAATCTTCCAGCGTGCGGATCGGCCGACCAAACAGGCGTGCGACATTGGGTGAATACGCCACCGCATCCGTCAGCAGGTTCCACTCCCACGTGACCACGCCGGAGATCTCCTGCGCGAAGGTCATGCGTGCCTCGCTTTCCATGATCGCGGCGATGTGCTTTTGGCGGCCCTCGCGGGCGCGGGCGTCGGTGGCCAGGCTGGCCTCCAGATCGGCGAGCGCGCGATCGCCGTAGCGCAGCCAAAGCCAGTTCACGTTCAGGAAGCGGGCCAACGCGAGCAGGTTGGCGTATTCGATCTCGCCGCCGCGCGTCCATTTGTGGACAGCGGAGGGCGACACCCCCAACGCTGCCGCCACTTGCTTGAGCTGGATGCGGCCGCGCGTCAGCACGCCTTTGAGGCGGCCGGCAAAGCTGTCGTCATCGAGCGGGCCGTCTGGAGGCGGAAGTGCTGCGGCGGTCATGAGGCGGATTTACTGGAAGTGATTCGCGAAAGTATAGCGCGCTGCCTATAGGAAAAATTTATAGCTATGTGATGTTGTTAGGCCATAACGATTGGCCTGAAGCAACTAATTTTTCCTAGACTAGTCCAAAATTCTCCAAAGGTAAATAAAAACACCAATAGTGAATTTCAGGGTCGCCGCATCGGATCGCCGTCTGACAGGACGCCCGGTGCCGGCATTTCAGGCGCCGACTTCTTTGCGCGCCAACCATCCTCATGGGTACTGGATATGACGCAAGCTTCCCTTTCCACCGATTTCCGTTCCGCCGCGCTGGCGCCCCGTCTTGATCTCTATATCGACGGCCAGTGGGTCCAGCCCGAAGGCGGCGTGTACCGCGATATCGTTGATCCCGCCACCGAAGGCGTTCTGACGCAGGCGGCGGATGCCTCAGTGGCCGATGTGCAGCGTGCCATTGCCGCTGCCCGCCGCGCGTTTGACGAAGGCCCGTGGCGCCAGACCGGCACGCGTGAGCGCGCCCGCCTGCTCAACCGCATTGCCGACGCCATCGACGCCGACGCAGAGAACCTCGCCACGCTCGAATCGCTCAACACCGGCAAGACCATCACCGAAAGCCGCTGGGACATGGACGGCATTGCGGCGACCTTCCGCTATTTCGCGGGCCTGGTCGCCACAGAGTCCGGTCTCATCAACGAGGCACCGGGCACCGTCATCAGCCGCACGCTGCGCGAGCCGGTGGGCGTGTGCGGCCTCATCACGCCGTGGAACTACCCGCTGCTGCAGGCCGCCTGGAAGATCGCACCGGCGCTGGGCGCGGGCAACACCGTCGTCGTCAAGCCGAGCAACCTGACGCCGCTCACCACGCACCGCTTTACCGAGCTGCTGATTGAAGTCGGCGTGCCGGCGGGCGTGTTCAATCTTGTCACCGGTGCGGGCGAGGCCGGGGCCGAGCTGTCGCGCAACCTGGACGTGGATCTCGTTTCGTTCACGGGCGGAGCGGTTGCCGGTGCGGCGGTCATGAACGCGGCCGTCGGCAACTTCAAGAAGATTGCCTTGGAGCTGGGCGGCAAGAACCCGAACATCATCTTCGACGACGCGGATTTCGATACCGCTGTCGACTACGCGGTCAACGCGGCGTTCTTCCACGCGGGCCAGGTGTGCTCGGCCGGATCGCGCCTGATGCTGCAAGACGGTATCCACGACCGCTTTGTCGATGCGCTGGTCGAGCGCGTTAAACGCATCCGCGTGGGCAATGGCTTCGCTAATGGCACGGAGATGGGCCCGGTGCAATCCGCATTCCAGCGCCAGAAGATCATCAACATGATCCAGGCCGGCGTGCAGGAAGGTGCCGTGCTGCGCTGTGGCGGCAAGGCGCCGGAAGGCGAAGCATTCGAGCGCGGCTTCTGGCTGGAGCCGACCGTGCTCGCCAACGTGCGCGACGACATGAAGATCGCCACCGAAGAAATCTTCGGCCCGGCGCTGACCGTCGAACGTTTTTCCACCGAAGAAGAAGCCGTGCGCCGTGCCAACGCCACGCCGTTCGGTCTGGCCGGCGCGGTGTGGACGGCCGACCTGAACCGCGCCAACCGCGTGACCCGCGCACTACGTTTCGGCACCGTTTGGGCCAACGACTATCACCCGTACTTTCCTGAAGCGCCGTGGGGCGGTTACAAGGCCAGCGGCATTGGCCGCGAACTGGGTCGCGGCGGCCTGGACGAGTACACCGAACTCAAGCACAGCTACATCAACCTCGCTCCGCAGCCGATGGGCTGGTTCGGCGCGGACGCTGCGTAAGAACGGGAGGGCATCTTTTGACCACAACCACCGTACAGGAATACGACTACATCATCGTGGGGGCCGGCTCTGCCGGCTGTGTGCTGGCTGCGCGCCTGACCGAAGACCCCGACGTGACCGTTCTGCTGCTCGAGGCCGGCGGCCCAGACCACCGCTGGGATTTCCGCACGCAGATGCCGGCGGCGCTGGCGTATCCGCTGCAAGGCACCACGTACAACTGGGCCTACGAAACCGAGCCCGAGCCGCACATGAACAACCGCCGCATGGCGCAGGGCCGCGGCAAGGGGTTGGGCGGGTCGTCGCTCATCAATGGCATGTGTTTCATTCGCGGCAACGCGATGGATTACGAGCGCTGGGCAAGCGATTTCAACTTGCCCGACTGGACGTATGCCGACTGCCTGCCGTATTTCCGCAAGTCGGAAACGTATGACAAGGGCGCCAACGACTGGCACGGCGATTCCGGCCCGCTGCAGGTCACCACGCCCAAGCAGGACAACAGCCTGCTGTTCCACGCCTTTATCGAAGCCGGTGAGCAAGCCGGCATTCCCGCCACGGACGACCTGAACGGCTATCGCCAGGAAGGCCTGGGCCCGATGGACCGCACCGTGACCGCCAAGGGCCGCCGTGCCAGCACATCGCTCTGCTACCTCGACGATGCACGCAAGCGATCCACGCTGACGGTGCTGCCGCGCGTGCTGGCCGATCGCGTGATCTTCGATGGCACGCGTGCCGTGGGCGTCGAGGCGCTGATGGACGGCAACCGCGAAACATGGCGTGCGCGCCGCGAGGTAATCGTCACCAGCGGCGCCATCGCTTCGCCGCAGTTGCTGCAGCGCTCAGGCGTGGGCAATGCGGACGAGCTGCGTGCGCTGGGTATCCACTCGGTCGCACATCTGCCCGGTGTGGGCGAGAACCTGCAGGACCACCTGGAGATGTACATCCAGTACGAGTGTTTGCGCCCGGTGTCCATCTACGAAAACACGCTTTGGTACAACAAGCCGAAGGTCGGGCTGGAGTGGTACATGCACGGCACTGGTCCCGGCGCCAGCAACCACTTCGAAGCGGGCGGGTTCATCCGCAGCGACGACAGCTTCGAATGGCCAAACATCCAGTACCACTTCCTGCCGCTGGCCGTGAACTACGACGGCAGCAACCCGGTGAAGATGCATGGGTTCCAGTGCCACGTGGGCTCGATGCGCTCGCCATCGAGAGGCTACGTGAAGCTCGCTTCGCGCGACCCGCGTGACAAGCCGCGCATCCTCTTCAACTACATGGCGCATGACGTGGATTGGCGTGAGTTCCGCGCTGGTGTGCGGATCACGCGCGACATCATCGCGCAGCGCGCGTTCGACCAATACCGCGGTCGCGAAATCAGCCCAGGCCCGAGCGTACAGACCGACGCCGAGATCGACGCCTTCGTGCGGCAACACGCCGAGACCGCGCTGCATCCGTCCTGCACCTGCAAGATGGGTTCGGCGGACGATCCGATGGCCGTGGTCGACAACGAAGGCCGCGTGCATGGCTTGCAGGGACTGCGCGTGGTCGATGCGTCGATCATGCCGCGCATCGTCACCGGCAACCTGAATGCGCCGACGATCATGATCGCCGAGAAGATCGCCGACCGGATTCGCGGTGTGGCGCCGCTCGCGCGATCGGATGCGGCGTTCTATGTGCATGGCAAATCGCCGCTGCAGGCGCCGGCCAAACCGCTGGTCGCCAGTGAACTGGTGGTGGCCTGATGCGCTGGCGGAAAGTCGTGACGATGCTGGGTGGTGCGGCGGCGTGTGCTGCCCCGCTGCCCGCACTGGCGGATGATGTTCCGGCTGGCGAGGACAAGCGCTGGTCGGCCAATGCATCCGTTGTCTCGCAATATGTGTCGCGCGGCCTGCGCCAGACATGGGGAAAGCCTGCCCTGCAAGCCGGCATCGATTACACCGCGCCGAGCGGCTTCTACGCCGGCGTGTGGGGTTCCCAAGTTAGCGATCACGTCATCGCAGGCGCGCATGCCGAGATCGATACCTACCTCGGCTATGCCACGACCGTTGCGCATGGCGTGGAGTTGACCACCGGGCTCTACCGCTACTGGTATCCCGGTGCCCGCTACGACAAGGCCGCTGGCGGCGGCCCCGCCACCGGCTACGACTACACGGAATGGATGGTCGGCGCGGGCTGGCGCGGCGTGTCGGTCAAGTTATGGACGACGCTGTCGAACTACTTCGGCTTCGATGGCAATTCGCTGGCGGACGGCATCGATCGCGGCAGCCGCGGTTCCACCTACGCCGAAGCCAACTGGGCCGTGCCCTTGCCGAACAACTTCACGCTCGGACTGCACGTCGGCCACGAACACGTGCGTAACCACAGCGCATTCAGTTTTACCGACTACCGTATTGAACTCTCGCGGCCCATCAACAAGTTCTTGACGCTGTCTGCTGCTTTGACCGGCGCGGACGCACCTGCCTATGCCCATCAATTCTCAGCCCGCAACGGCACGGATCGCATGACGCTCGGCCGACGCACGGTCGCACTCAAGCTGACGGCGACGTACTGAGCGGCGGGCGACGGCGCTTTACCTGCAACCCTTTCTCTTCAACCTCTGCTTTCAAAGCACACACCATGGCCTCCCTGGGTTTTACCGACGTTGTCGGTCTGGTCGGCGTCGCCGCTTATGTTTCTGCGCACTTTGGCGTACAGGTCCTGCATAAGCCGCCGACCGGCGCATTTGCCGTTCGCCTCAACCTGCTTGGACCGATTTGCATCCTGATTTCGCTGATGGGGTCGTTCAATCTTGCGTCGTTTCTCACCCAGTTTTTCTGGCTGGCATTGACGCTGATGGGTTGGTGGCGCAATAAGCAGGCGGGGCGCCCGGTAGTGGAACCCGCTGGCGCGCCGCGCCCGGGGCATCCAGCGCAGCAGTAGGTTCGCCGCTCACAGTCAAAACCGCGTCGACGTACGCGGTTTTCCTTGCATGGCAGCTAGAAGAATGTGGTGTGAATGTGACTCAGGAGTCTCTAGATTAATAGCGGGCTCTGATCAATTGTTGATTTATGAAGAACAGTCTTTTCTTCGATCCACCATTTATCCATAGAGGGCAACGATCTATTCTGACCACAAGCGCAACGAACTGAGCGCAACCGAATATCCAGACAGATCAGGAGCCCATCATGAACACCCGTCTCGCAACCGCCTTCTCCCGTAACGCTTTGCTGGCCCTGGTGGCCACGGTCTCGGCTTCCGCCGCTCTTCTGACAGCGCAGCCGGCCGCCGCTGCTGTCCAAAGCAATGCTGATCCGTACACGCAAGGTGCTGTCGCCAAGGCTGATCCGTACACACAGGGCGCTGCCGGCAAGTACGACGTCTATACCCAAGGTGCCGACCGCCAAGCTGATACCTACGGCTACCTGTCGTGGAAGAACGATCGCTTCGACCCGTACACCCAAGGTGCCGTCGGCAAGGCTGACCCGTACACCGATGGTGCAATCGCCAAGGCCGATCCGTACACCGACGGCGCTGCCGCCAAGTACGACGTCTACACGCAGGGCGCCGATCGTCAGGCCGACACCTACGGCTATCTGTCGTGGAACGGCGATGCCTCGTATCCGAAGGACGCCGCTTCGCAAGCCTGATCGAGCCGCACCAAAGCAAAAGGGCCTTGGGTTTTACCCCAAGGCCCTTTTTGTTTCTGCAGCGTTCCGGCTTGATCAGACCACGCCGGCTTCGTGTGCCTGCTGATCCGCGTGGTATGAACTGCGCACCATTGCACCAACCGCAGCGTGCGTGAAGCCCATCTCGTACGCCTTCTCTTCGAACATCTTGAAGGTGTCCGGGTGCACGTAGCGCAGCACCGGCAAATGGTGGCCCGACGGCGCCAGATACTGGCCGATGGTCAGCATATCGATGTCGTGCTCGCGCATGTCGCGCATGACTTCGAGGATTTCTTCATCGGTCTCGCCCAGGCCGACCATCAGGCCGGACTTGGTCGGCACGTTCGGGTTGCGGGCCTTGAAGTCCTTCAGCAGCTTGAGCGAGTGCGCGTAGTCCGCCCCCGGGCGCGCCTGCTTGTACAGGCGGGGCACCGTTTCGAGGTTGTGGTTCATCACGTCGGGCGGGCATTCCTGGAGGATGTCCAGCGCCTTCTCCAGGCGGCCGCGGAAGTCCGGCACCAGCACTTCGATGCGCGTGGCCGGCGACAGGGCGCGCGTGCGCGAGATGCAGTCGACGTAATGCTGGGCACCGCCGTCACGCAGGTCGTCGCGGTCGACGCTGGTGATGACGACGTAGTTGAGCTTGAGCTCGGCGATCGTCTTGGCCAGGTTTTCCGGCTCGTTCACGTCGAGCGGGTCCGGGCGGCCGTGTCCGACGTCGCAGAACGGGCAGCGGCGCGTGCACTTGTCGCCCATGATCATGAACGTGGCCGTGCCCTTGCCGAAGCACTCGCCGATGTTCGGGCAACTCGCCTCTTCGCACACCGTCACGAGGTTGTTGGCGCGCAGGATGTCCTTGATTTCGTAGAAGCGCGAGTTGCCGGTGGCGGCGCGCACGCGAATCCAATCCGGCTTCTTGAGCTTCTCAGCTGGCACGATCTTGATGGGAATGCGTGCGGTCTTGTCGAGCGACTTCTGCTTGGCCGTCGCGTCGTACGGCTTGTTCGACGGGGTGGCAGGGGTGGCGACTTCAGTGGCGCCGGCGGCGGAATCGGTCATCGTGTTCTCCGCACGGGCTTGCGGCTCGTGCATTTCCGGGCGCTAAGCGGTAGCGGCCTCGGCGGGGTGCGCTTGCGCGCGTTGCTGCAATTGGGCGACCAGCGCATTGGCCAGGTCGCGGGAAACGGTTTGCCAGTCGTTCGCATCGACGGCGCGTCCGGACGCATCGCGGGCGCCGGCGGTCACCATATCGACGGTTTCCAGGCCGGCATAGCCGCACGGGTTGATCTGCGTGAAGGGCGACAGGTCCATCGCCAGGTTCAGGCTCACGCCGTGGTAGCTGCAGCCGTTGCGGATCTTCAGGCCCAGCGCGGCGATCTTGGCGCCAGCATGCGGCCCGCCCGACAGGTAGATGCCGGGGGCGCCAGCCTTGCGTTCGGAGGCGACATTATACGTGGCGAGCGTCTCGATAACGGCCGCCTCAATGGCATCAACCAGCGCCTTCACGAACAGCCCGCGGCGGCGCAGATCCAGCAAAAGGTAAGCGACGACTTGGCCCGGGCCGTGGTAAGTGATCTGGCCGCCACGATCAACTTTCACCAGCGGGATGTTGCCGGGAGCCAACAGATGCGCCGGATCGCCGGCCAGGCCGAGCGTGAACACCGGCGGGTGTTCAACCAGCCAGATCGTGTCGGGCGTATCGGGGCCCCGCTGCGCGGTGAATGTCTGCATTTCGTCGAAGCAGGCGGCGTAGTCCTGCAAGCCGCGCTTGACGATGTCAATCGGAATCATGCCCGCGAGTGTAGCGCAGGGCAGGTTCGGGCGCCCTGCGCCTTTGTCCGCTTCGCCTGCAGGGTTGAGCCAAAAAAGATGCCGACGCGATGGGAGGCATCGGCGCCGGCACCGGCTTTTGCGGTATCTGCCGCAAAAGGAGACTCAAAACAGATTGCCGGCTCAGGCGGCCACGACGGGCGCCTCGGCGTGCTCGTTCCAGCCCAGCGCGGCGAGCGTGTGGCGCCACCCATTCGTGACGTGCCATGGCTGGCGCGGCATGTGGCCATCAGTCGCTTCGACTGCCAGTGCCACGGGGCCGAGGGCTTTCGGGTCTACCGAGACGACGATTTCTTCACCGCGCTTCACGGCAACGCTGCCGCCTGCGTGCAGCCATTCGTCGCCGGCTTTGTTCTCATGTGTGACCCATACGTCGCGCCCGTAGGCTTCTTCGACGCGCAGATTCTGGTTGGCCGGCATGCGCAATGCCACCACTTCGCCGGGCTGCAGAGTGAATACAATTTTTGTTAGTACAGCTTTCATGATCGGCTCCTTCACGGCAGTGCGATGGGGCCTTGCCGTTGAAGGAAGTCTAGGCGCTTGGTTGCCTTGTACCAAACGATATATATTGCGTTTCTTGATAGTGCAGCTCACATAAAAACCCTGCAGCGCTACGAAAATCCGGAGGGAAAGATGACCGAAATCCGCGAACCGATGCGCTTGCCGTCACTTGGCGCGCTCCGGGTGTTCGAGGCGGCGGCCCGCTATGAGAGTTTTTCGCGTGCGGCAACGGAGTTGTTCGTTACGCACGGTGCCGTCAGCCATCAGATGCGCACCCTGGAAGACGAGTTGGGCGTGCCGCTGTTCGAGCGGCGCGGCAAGCGCGTCATGCTCACGCATGCGGGCCGCGCCTATGCCGACCGGGTGCGCGAGGCGCTCGACCAGATCGCCCAGGCCACGCACCAATTGCGCGCCGGCAACCGCGACAACCGCCTGGCCATCAGCACGATGCCGTCGTTTGCAGCGCGCTGGCTGACGCCGCATATCGGCACCTTCATTGAGCGCCATCCCGAGTTGGAGGTGGAGCTGTTCTCCAGCCCCGCGCTGGTCGACTTCGCGCGCGAAGAGGTGGACGTGGCGTTGCGCATGGGTTCGGGCAACTATCCGGGCCTGTACGTGGAAAAGCTGCTCGACGATGTGTTCTTCCCGATCTGCAGCCCTGCGTTCAACGGTGGTCGTCTGCCACGCACGCTGGCCGAGATGGCGAGCATGACCCTGCTGCGCAGCGAAGGCGAGGCATGGAAACCGTGGTTCGATGCGGCCGGCGTGGAGGGCTTTGTGGAGCCGCGTGGCGGGTTGATGTTCCAGGATTCGTCATTACTGCTGCAGGCCGCGGCAGCGGGGCAGGGGATTGCGCTGATCCGCCCGACGCTGGCCTTCAATGACCTGCTGACCGGCCGTGTGGTGCGCCTGTTCGAGACGACGATCCCGTGTCCGTGGAACTACTACTTCGTGTGCCCGCACAGCGCGCTGCAGACGCCCAAGATGCAGGCGTTCCGCACGTGGCTGCTGCCGGAGATTGCTGCGTTCAAGCTCAAGCTGGCGGGGCTGATGAACGACAACGCGGTCTGCCTGGGGCACGTGCCCAAGGGCTGAGGCCCGGGCGTCCAAAAAACGCGCTGACACAGCAAAACGCCCCGGCATGACCGGGGCGTTTTGCATTCTGCCGGGTGGCGCAGAGGTGCGTTACAGCACGATTTTCACCATCGGATGGCTTGTCAGCGCCTGGTACAGCGCGTCGAGCTGTTCGCGGCTCGTCGCACGCACGATCACCGTCAGCCCCAGGTAGTTGCCGCTCGAAGACGGGCGTTTTTCCAGGCGCCCTTCGTGAAACTCCGGATCGTGCAGGCGGACGACCTCGACGATGGTCGCGGCAAAGTCCTCATGCATCGGCCCCATCACCTTGATGGGGAAATCGCTCGGGTACTCGATGAGCGACTGTTCGGGCGGAATGTGGCCCGGCGGGGGAGTGTGAGAGGAGGTCATGTCGAAGTAAGTGGGGACGATTACTTCTTTTTAAACCACAGCTTGACCGCGTCGATCGTACGGCCGACGAAGCCTGCTTCCGGCACCGCTTCCAGTGCCACGACCGGGAACTCCGACACCACGGTCGAGCCGTCCATCACCTTGACCGTGCCCAGTTGCTGGCCCTGGGCGATCGGGGCGATCAGAGGGTCCTTGCGCTCGAGCACCGGCTTCAGGCGCGCGCCTGCGCCCTTGGGCACGGTGATCCACTTGTCCTCCGACACACCCAGCTTCACGCTCTTGGCCTGGCCCTTGTACACGTCCGGCGTCTGCAGCGCTTCCTTGGCCTTGTACAGGCGCACGGTGTCGAAGAACTGATAGCCGTAGTTCAGGACCTTCAGGCTCTCCTGTGTGCGGATCGCGTCGCTCTTGGTGCCGACGATGACGGACAGCAGACGACGGTTCGCGCCCGGCACGTCCGGCAGCGGACGGTTGGCCGAGGTGACGAGGCAGTAGCCGGCCGATTTGGTGTGGCCCGTCTTGCCGCCGTCGACGGTCGGATCAAGCCACAGCAGGCGGTTGCGGTTGGACTGCTTGATGTTGTTATAGGTGAAATCCTTCTGCGAGTAGAACTTGTAGTCCTGCGGGAAATCCTTGATCAGCGCCGATGTCAGGATCGAAAGATCACGTGCGGTGGAGTAGTGATTCGGATCGGGCAGGCCCGCGGCGTTCGCGAAATGCGTGTTCTTCATGCCGAGGCGCTCGGCTTCGCGATTCATCAGCATCACGAAGTTGGTCTCGGTGCCGCCCACGGCCTCGGCCAGCACCAGGGCCGCATCGTTGCCCGACTGGATGATCAGACCTTGCGTCAGCTCACGCACAGAGACGGGTTTGCCGGCCTGCAGGAACATGCGTGATTCGTCGGTCTTGACGGTGCGCACGGTCTCGGTGGGCGTGATCATCTGGTCGTATTTCAGCTTGCCGTCGCGCACGGCTTCGAAGACCAGGTAGGCCGTCATCAGCTTGGTGAGCGAGGCGGGCTCGATGCGTTCGTCCATGTTCGCGCCGCCGAGCACCTGGCCGCTGGTCACGTCGGTCAGCATCCACGAGCGGGCCGCCACTTGCGGGGCCGGCACCGGCTGCGCCATGGCGGGCAGGGCGGTGACCAGCACGGCGGCCGCCACAGCGGTTGCGGCGGCGGAATGGAGGGCGAGGGGCGTGAAATGGGCGAAGCGGGTCTGCATGTCGGGTCCTGCGGTCTGCTTGGAGTTCAAGGGCGCCGCCTGCCAGAAAAAACGGGGGGAGGCGCGGCGTCCGGAAAGTCAACGGGTGAGTGTTACGGTTTTGGCGCCCAGGCGCCGGTAATGAGCTGCCGGATCAAATGCAGCTTGCGGTGGAAGAAATGATCGGCGCCCGGGATGACGATCACGGGCAGTTCCTGAGGTCGCGCCCAGTTGAGCACGTCGATCAGCGGCACGGTGTCGTCCTGTTCGCCGTGGATGACGATGGTGTCTGCCGGCACTGGCGCGACATCCCAGCGCGAGGTGGCGGTGCCGACCAGCGCCAGGCGCTCGGCGGGCGTGCCGGCTTCGGCCAGGCGGCGAGCGACCTGCGACACGACAAAGCTGCCAAACGAGAAGCCGCCCAGCGCCAGCGGCAGCGTGGCCACGTCGGCGGACCATTCGGTTTGCGTACGCATCCAGTCGAGCACGGCGAGCATGTCGTCCTGCTCCCCGATACCGTTGTCGTGCGTGCCCTCGGTCTTGCCCACGCCGCGAAAGTTCAGGCGCACCGTCACATAGCCCAAGCCGACGAAGGTGCGAGCCAGGGTCTGCGCGACCTTGTTGTCCTTGGTGCCGCCGAACAGCGGATGCGGGTGGCCGATCAGCGCCAGGCCGCGCGGTGCGGTGTCCGGCTGGTCGATCGACAGGTCGATCTGCCCGACGGGGCCGGGAATCAGGCGTTCTTCGGTATGAACGTTCATGGAGAAGGGAAAAACAGGTGCAGTAAAGCCGGGCTCACGCGTTGGCGGGGCGGTCGACCATCAGCCGTTCGACCGGTTTGCCTTCAACCAGATGGCTCTGGATGATCTCGTCGATGTCTTCCTTGTCGACGAAGGTGTACCAGACGGCCTCGGGGTAGACCACCATGACGGGGCCGAGTTCGCAGCGGTCCAGGCAGCCGGCCTTGTTGATGCGCACGCGGCCTTCGCCGTTGATGCCGAGTTCCTTGCAGCGCTTCTTGGCGTATTCCTGCATGGCCTTGGCGCCAAAGTCGGCGCAGCAGCGCGAGCCGTCCTCGCGTTCGTTCAGGCAGAAGAAAACGTGGTGCTTGTAATGGCTGCTCATGGGCGGACCGAGAAGACTGGGAGGGCTGTGTGACGGTGCGCGCGGCAGGATGCAAATGGCTTCCTGGCGTGGCGCACCCATGTGGATTTGCGTAACGAGCCGGCATTATACGGCCCCGATGTCACCGTTCCGCCAGGATCCGCGTGCGACGCGACGCTGCGATGCTGCGTTGCAATATGTTTTCCGGATGTCTGGACGCCCTCCGTGCGCGGATTCCGGGATTGACGACGGCTGAGGCGGGTGCCATCGTAGTCACACCAAGCTGGTACAAGGGCTGGCGGGCAGCCGGCCCTTGAAATTGACGTTGGCATAGCCCTTGCAATAAAGAGCGACCTGCTGCGGGAGGCGCCGGAAACATCGGCGTATCGAGGCAGGAGAGAGACCACACCAGGGCGGGTCGGACCGGGCGAGCAACTGAGCGCACGGCCGGTCTGTGACACTCGAGGAAGACATGAAAAAACCGTTCTATAAAATCCTGTACGTACAGGTGCTGGCGGCTATCGTCATCGGCGTTCTGCTAGGCCATTTTTCGCCCGCACTTGCCGTCAAGATGAAGCCGCTGGGCGATGGCTTCATCCAACTGATCAAGATGGTGATCGGGCCGATCATCTTCTGTACGGTCGTCTCCGGCATTGCCGGCATGCGTGACATGAAGAAGGTGGGCCGCGTTGGCGGCAAGGCGCTGATCTACTTTGAGGTCGTCTCGACCTTCGCGCTGGTGATTGGCCTCGCTGCTGGCCACATCTTCAACCCGGGCGCGGGCTTCAACGTTGATGTGAACACCATCGACGCCAAGGCCGTTGCCCAGTACGCCGCCAAGGCGCATTCGGCCAGCACGGTCGACTTCCTGCTCAACATCATCCCGAGCACGGTGGTCGATGCCTTTGCCAAGGGCGACATCCTGCAGATCCTGCTGATCGCGCTGCTGTTTGGCGGGGCGCTGTCGGCCATCGGCGACCGCGCCCAGGTGGTGACGGACTTCATCGATCAGATCTCGCACGTGTTCTTCCGCATCGTGCACATCATCACGCGCGTGGCCCCGCTCGGTGCCTTTGGCGCCATGGCCTTCACCATCGGCAAGTACGGCGTGATCTCGCTGGTGCCGCTGCTGAAGCTGGTCGGTACGTTCTACCTGACGGCCATCATCTTCGTGGTGGTGGTGCTGGGCATCATTGCGCGGCTGGTCGGCTTCAACATCTTCCGCTTTGTGTCGTACATCAAGGAAGAACTGCTGATCGTGCTGGGTACCAGCTCGTCGGAATCGGCGCTGCCGCACCTGATGGAGAAGATGGAGAAGCTGGGCTGCTCGAAGTCGGTGGTGGGCCTCGTGGTTCCGACCGGTTACTCGTTCAACCTGGACGGCACCAACATCTACATGACGATGGCGGTGATCTTCATCTCGCAGGCGCTGAACATCGAGCTGACCTGGACGCAGCAACTGACCATCCTGGCCGTTGCCATGCTGACCTCGAAGGGCGCTTCGGGCATCACCGGCGCCGGCTTCATCACGCTGGCCGCAACGCTGGCCGTGGTGCCGGATATTCCGGTGGCGGGCATGGTGCTGATTCTCGGTATCGACCGCTTCATGAGCGAATGCCGTGCCCTGACCAACATCACCGGCAACGGCGTGGCCTGCGTGGTGATCTCGGCCTGGGAACGTGAACTGGATCGCGCCAAGCTGGCTCGCGTGCTGTCGGGCGACCGTAGCGATGAGCGCGTGCCGGCCACCCCGGCAGTTTGAGCGATCCAATCCGGCTGGCGCCTGCGGGCGCCGGCTACTGAAAGCGCAAAGCGTATGATTGCGGGGCCTGTCCTTCCAGACGGCCCCGCTTCTTTTTTGGAATGCACCTCGTGAAGCACCTCGGCGACATGCCGACTTCGGGCATGGCTTTGGAAGGCACGGCAACACTCTCTGCCGCCGACCTCCAGCCGATGTCCGATCCCGATTTCTCCTTCACCAGCGCCTCCGGCTCGCGACGCGGCTTCTGGTGGCTGGTGGCGCTCGGGCTCGTGGTGGTGATGGCCGTGGTGTGCGCGACCACGTTTGTGGTGGCGTGGAACCGGGGCCTCGCGCAGGCCCAGCAGGCCGCCGGTGGGCGGGTCGATCGCTATGCGGCCAACCTCAAGAGCACGCTCGACCGCTACGAATACCTGCCGGCGCTGGTGGCGCTGCATCCGTTCATCCACGATCTGCTCGCCAATCCGACGCCTGCCAATGTCGACCGCGCGAACCGCTATCTGCGCGAAGTCAACGATCGGGCGCACGCCACTGCGACCTACGTGATCTCCCCCAGCGGCAAGGCGCTGGCCGCATCCAACTACAACCAGCCTGACAGCTTCGTCGGCGCTGAATATCTGTTTCGGCCGTATTTCCAGCAGGCGGCGGAAGGCCACGTCGGGCGCTTTTACGGCATTGGCATCACGCGAGAAGAGCCGGGCTATTACATCTCGCAGCCCGTCATGCAGGACGGCCGCGTGATCGGCGTGACGGTCGTCAAGCTCAACCTCGAATGGTTCGGCCGCGCCAGCCACGACGCGTCGGAACCCGTGATGGTGGCGGACGAGAACGGCGTGATCTTCCTGTCCTCCGTGCCGGCGTGGCAGTACCGCACGGTCGAACCCCTCACGTCGAAACTGCAGGCGCAGTTGGAAGCGACGCGCCAGTATTACCGCAAGCAGATCACGCCACTGCCGCTGCAACCCGAGGCGCCGGCCTTCCTGCGATTGACCGGACGCTTGCCGGAAGGCGCAGAACTGATTCGCGTTGGCGGGCGTACGAACGCCACGCGCTATCTGCAGGTTTCGCGCGACCTGGTCGAGCCCGACTGGACGCTGATGTACCTCACACCGGTGGACCCGGTGATGAGCGCCGCGCGTAGCGCGACCGTGGCGGCGGCGTTTGCCTTTGCGTTTGCGTGTTTGCTGCTGTTCTATTGGCGCCAGCGCCGCCTGCGCATGATGGAGATGCTGCGTAGCCGCCGCCTCCTCGAAGCCGCATATGACCAGCTCGAACGCCGTGTGGAAGACCGCACGGCCGACCTGATGGCCACCAACGAACAACTGCAACACGAGATCGTCGATCGCACCCGCGCCGAGGCCGAACTCCGCGCCACGCAGGACGAACTCGTGCAGGCCAGCAAGCTCGCCGCCTTGGGCCAGATGGCCGCCGGCATCACGCACGAACTCAACCAGCCGCTGGCCGCGCTGCGCACGTTCTCCGACAACACGCGCATCCTGCTTGAGCGCGGCCAGCACGGCGCCGCCACGGACAACCTGCAGGCGATCGCCGACCTGACCGAGCGCATGGGCAAGATCACCGCGCAGCTCAAGCTGTTTGCGGGGCGCTCGCGGCGCAAGGTGGTGGATGTGCAGGTGCGCGTGGCGCTCGATCACACGCTCGCGCTGCTGCGTCCGCGCCTGGGCGACGTGGCACTCGAACTGCACTGGCATATCCCCGAAGCAGATGCCGTCGTTCGCGCGGATGAACTGAAGCTGGAGCAAGTGCTGATCAACCTGATTGGCAACGCGCTCGATGCGATCAACGCCAATGAACCCGCGCGCGCCGGACGCATCGACATCAACATCGGCCTCGCCGAGGGCGCGGCGTCGCAGTCGAACCAACTGACCATCGCCGTGCGCGACAACGGCCCTGGCATTCCGCCCGACGCCATGCCGCACCTGTTCGAGCCGTTCTTCACCACCAAGGAGATCGGCCAGGGGCTCGGCCTTGGGCTGGCGATCTCCACCAGCATCGCGCGCGATTTTGGCGGCTCCCTATCGGCCGCGAACATGCCCGGCGGCGGCGCGCAGTTTACGCTGACGCTGGTACGCGCCGACGTCTCCTCCGCGGCGTCCACCTGATCCGTTTTCCATACAGATACGAACCATGTCCGAAGGCTTGAACGTTCTCTTCATCGAAGACGACCCGCCTGTGCGCCAGGCCACCGCGCAGAGCCTGGAACTGGCCGGCTTCAACGTGCAGGCGTTTGGCAGCGCCGAAGAGGCCGTCGGCAAGATCGACGCGAATTTCCCGGGTGTGGTCGTGAGCGACCTGCGCTTGCCCGGCGCAAGCGGCCTGGACGTGCTCGCGCACTGCCAGTCGTTCGGCACGGGGATTCCCGTGGTGCTCGTCACCGGCCACGGCGACATCACGATGGCCGTGCAGGCGATGCGCGAAGGCGCGTTCGACTTTATCGAGAAGCCGTTTCCCGCCGAACGTCTGACCGAGACCGTGCGCCGCGCGGTCGAACGCCGCGCGCTGGAGCTGGAAAACCGCGCACTGCGCCGTGAACTGGCGGGCCCGGCGGCCGGCACGCGCATCATCGGGCGCTCGCCTGCGATGGGCGCTGTGCGCGCGCTGATCGAGAACGTTGCGACCACCGATGCGCCGGTGCTCATCAACGGCGAGACGGGCACGGGCAAGGAGCTGGTCGCGCGCAGTCTGCACATGCTCTCGCCGCGTCACGACAAGCCGTTCATTGCGCTGAACTGCGGCGCCGTGCCCGAACAGATTTTCGAGAGCGAGATGTTCGGCCACGAAGCCGGTGCCTTCACCGGTGCGGGCAAGCGGCGCATCGGCAAGCTCGAGCATGCCTCGGGCGGCACGCTGTTCCTCGACGAGATCGAGAGCATGCCGATCGCGCTGCAGGTCAAGCTGCTGCGCGTGCTGCAGGAGGGCGCGCTGGAGCGGCTGGGCTCGAATGCCTCGGTGCGCATCGACGTGCGGATTGTTGCGGCCGCCAAGGGCGATATGGAAGCGCTGATTGAAGCGGGTGGTTTCCGGCGCGATCTGTACTATCGCCTGAACGTTGTCGTCATCGATTTGCCCCCGCTGCGTGAACGCCGCGAAGATATCATCCCGCTATTCGAACATTTCCTGCTCGAAGCCGCCGTACGCTATCAGCGACCGCTGCCGATGCTGGCTGAACGCCAGCGCCACGAGCTGATGCAATCGAACTGGCCCGGCAACGTGCGCGAACTGCGCAACGCGGCCGATCGTCTTGTGCTGGGCGTCGGCCGCACGCCGGTCGTGCCGGATGCATCGGAAGACGGCATGCCGCTCAAGGAGCGCGTCGAACGCTACGAGCGCACAGTCATTGCCGAAACGCTGGCGCGCACGGGCGGTTCGGTGCACCAGGCGGCGGATATTCTGCAGGTTGGCCGTGCGACGCTGTATGACAAGATCAAGCGATACGGCCTTTAACTTTGCACGTCCGCAAACAACAACGCCCGGCACAGACCGGGCGTTTTCTTTTCGCGCTCAGCCAAGAATCGGATGCGCATCCGCCACCGGATATCCACGGTCGTCCGTCGGAATCCGCTGCGTCTGAAAGGCGATCAGCAGTGCCTGAAACTTGCCGTCGATTTCCACGATGACAGCACCGTCTTGCTGTGTACCGTTCTCACGCGAATGGTCCTTCACACCCGGCGTATGCACGACCGGGTTGCCCTGGTTCATGTGGGTTTCGTGCAGGCCGTTGTGCTGCGGCTCGAACAGGAAGCCAAAGCCGTAAACCATCACGTCGGTGCGCGGTGGCCAGCCTTTGCGGTCGTCGTCGCCCGAGCTCCCGTGGTAGATGTAATCGATCGGCGTGGCGGTGCGGTCCAGCATCAGCATGTCGTCAACGAGCGCGTTGATGTCGTTGCGCTCGGTCTCGGTATCCAGCGCGATTGGCCGCATGTTCGGAAAGTCGACCAGCCCGGCGTCGCGCACGTAGTCCAGGCGCGGGAAGCCGTTCTCGTGCAGCCCGGGGGCCAGCGCAGCCAGGTCGGCGATGATGGGCAACTGCAGATCGGCCGTCCACTGATACAGCACGTGATAACCGGCGGCCCCGGCGCCCGGCATGCTCGAGTCGGACTTCACGTTGGCAAGCACCACGAACTCCGAGCCATCCGGTGCTTCTACCACGATCGCGTAATGCGGATTACCGTTGTAGCCCTCCAGATACGGCACGCCGAATTTCAGCTTGCCCTTGAACATGCAGTAGTGATTGGCCATGCGCACTCCATCGAACCAGACATTGACGGACCGCCATTGCAGCAGGCACGCGTGAACCTAGTGTGGAACCTGTGTCGCCCGAAAACAAAAACGCCCGGCATCAACCGGGCGTTTCGTTTGGATCGGGGATGGCGTGCTCAGGCCTGCTTGCCCAGCGTCTGCTTGAGCAGCGCGTCGAACGACGACCATTCCGGTTCGCCCACGTAGCGCTTGAGGATGCGGCCATCGCGGTCGACCAGGAACGTGGTCGGCGTGAGTTGCACGTCGCCGAAGGCCTTGGCGGCGGAGCCGTCGGCGTCCATTGCGACCTTGAAGGGCAACTGGCGCGTCTGACTGAAGTTCATCACATACATCGGCGCGTCGTAGTTCATCGCCACGGCCACGTATTCCAGACCTTCGCCCTTGTACTTGTTGTACGTCTGGATCATGTTGGGCATTTCCTTGATGCACGTAGCGCAGCTCGTAGCCCAGAAGTTGACGAGATAGACCTTGCCCTTCAGGTCTTGCGTCGAAAGCTTTTTCCCATCCAGCAGCGTGAAGGTGGCGGCGGGCACCTGCTGCGACGGCGAGAACGCACGCCAGCCGAACCAGCCGGCCACTGCCAGCACCAGCACCAGCACGATCACGGGGAGCAACCAACGGCGACCGCCTGACGTGGCGGGAGCTGGCGCTGGGGTTGCGGAGGAAGTCAGGGTCGAGGCCATGGCGGCAACGGGTCCGGAAGGAAAATCAAGCATCTATTGTAGGCCCGCCGTGCCAGCGCCGCATGTCGGCCGCGACAATCCGTCCGCGATGGGATTTTTGCATCACTTTTCCTCGGTGAGGGCCGCTTCGTATAAGGCAAGGTCCGTTGAAGAAAAGCAGCAAAAGGTGATCACGTCCAGACCGGTGCCGTGTTCTCGCGCGGCGCGTACGGCAATCGATGCCGCCAATTGCGGCGGGAAGCCGTACACGCCGGTGCTGATGCACGGGAATGCGATGCTGCGTACGTCGTGCCTGCGCGCCAGTTCCAGGCTGTTGCGGTAGCACGCGGCCAGCAATCCCGCCTCGTCTTGCTGGCCGCCGCGCCAGATGGGCCCGACGGTGTGGATAACGTAGCGGGCGCGCAGCCGAAAACCAGGCGTGAGCTTCGCTTCACCGGTGCGGCAACCGTGGAGCGCGCGGCATGCCTCCAGCAGTTCCGGTCCGGCCGCGCGATGGATAGCGCCGTCCACGCCGCCTCCGCCGAGCAGCGAGCTATTCGCCGCATTGACGACGGCATCGCAGTCAAGCGAGGTGATGTCGGCGCGCAGGGCGCGCAGGGCGACGAGCGGGGCTGGCATGGCGGTCCTTCGCGGAGGAGGCTGGTCACTCTGTCCGATAATAGGCGGCTTGGAGTTGGACAAAAACCTACAGGAGGCGACGTGGCAGTCACAGCAGGGGCAGGCTGGCGGATCGGGTTGGGCGCGGTGGCCTGTGCGCTGCTGATGGCCTGTTCGCCCAAGTACGACTGGCGCACGGTTCATTCCAACGAAGGGGCCTACGCCGTGGATTACCCCGCCAAGCCCACCGCAGAAGCCAGGCCTATCGCCATCAACGGCCAACGCATGCCGATGACGATGCAGGCCGCCAGCGTTGACGGCACGCTGTACGCCGTCGGCGTGGTGGAACTGCCCGCGGATGACCCGGTCTGGCGCCAGCGCGCGGTGGAAGCGCTGCGCAATGGCTTGTCCGCCAATCTGAAGGGCCGTGTGACCGAGCGCGACATCGCCGTGCAGACCGCCGCACAGCCGCCGTTGTCATTGCCGGCGGTGGAATTGATCGCCCAGGGGGCGGGCGGGGACGATCCCGCGCCGCGCCGGCTGACCGCGCGCGTAGTCGCGACGGGCAAGCGCGCATACCAAGCTGTCGTGCTGGAATCGGGTGATGCCGCACGCGATGCCCGCCAGCAGGAACAGGTCGACCAGTTTCTCTCCAGCTTCCATCCGTACTAGATCCTGGGCGCGCCCGAGCGAACTCGCCGCAGCCGGTGCACAATCGGCGTCTTATGCTTTACCGCAACACAATTCACGACATCACGGGGAACCATCATGACGTTGCAAGTCTGGCTGGCTTTTTTTCTGGCCGCCTGGGTGATCGCCATCTCGCCGGGGTCGGGCGCCATCCTGTGCATGAGCCACGGCCTGACGCATGGAGTGCGCCGGACGTCGGTCACGATTGCGGGACTGGAACTGGGCATTGTGGTGATTCTGTTCATTGCGGGGGCCGGGCTGGGCGCGCTGCTGATTGCGTCGGAGCACGCCTTTACGGCCATCAAGATCATCGGCGCGATGTACCTGATCTATCTCGGCATCGTGCAATGGCGCACGCCCATTCAGATCGCCAAGCCGGCTGACGGCGAGCCCGTGAAGGTTTCGGGCAGTGGCGCGCGCCGCCGCTTCCTGGTGGGACTGCTGACCAATCTGACGAACCCGAAGGGCATTCTGTTCATGGTGGCCGTGCTGCCGCAGTTCATCGATCCGGCCAAGCCGCTGCTTTGGCAGCTCGGCATCCTGGCGGCGACGATGGTGTTCGTCGACCTGATTGTCATGCACGGTTATGCGCTGCTTGCCTCGCGGGCGCAGCGACTGTTCCGCAATCCGCGCGCGCTGCGTTGGCAGAGCCGCTTCTTCGGCGGCATGCTGATGAGCATTGGCGCAGCGCTGTTTTTCGTGAAGCGGCAGACTGCCTGAGTTTCAAACGCCGCCCCCGGGCGACCCGCCAAGTGGGTTCAAGGCGCAGTGCGTGGATGAAGGCTAGTCTGCCTTCACCCCGCGCCGATACTGAATTGCCTCGCCCACATGCGCTGCATCGATCTGCTCGTCGCCTGCCAGGTCGGCAATCGTGCGCGCAAGCTTGAGCACGCGGGCATACGCGCGGGCCGACCACGAAAAGCGCGTCATCGCGTGACGCAGCAAGCCATCGGCCGCATCGGTGCGGCTGCAATGCAGATCGATTTCGTGACCACCCAGCAAGGCGTTGCGTTTGCCTTGCCGTGCAAGCTGTCGCGCGTACGCGGCAGAAACCCGCTCGGCCACGTTGAGCGTCGGTTCGCCAGGCGGGCCATCGAGCAACTCTTCTTGCGAGGGCGTGGGCACCTCGATCTGCACATCGATACGATCAAGCAGCGGCCCCGAGATGCGCGCCTGGTATCGCTCCACCTGATCCGGCGTGCAGCGGCACGCCCGCAGCGGATGCCCGCGATAGCCGCACGGACACGGGTTCATTGCGGCAATCAGCTGGAAGCTGGCAGGGAAGTCCGTCTGATGCGCGGCGCGTGAGATGGTGATGTGGCCGGTCTCCAGCGGCTCGCGCAGGACTTCGAGCACGCGGCGCTCGAACTCTGGAAGTTCGTCGAGGAAGAGCACGCCCTGATGCGCCAGCGAGATTTCGCCAGGCCGTGGCGTATTGCCCCCGCCCACCATCGCCACCGCAGATGCCGTGTGGTGCGGCGAACGGAACGGCCGCACCTTCCAACGCCGCGCGTCGAAGCCGCGCGTGGTCAGGCTCATCACGGCGGCGGCAGAGAGCGCCTCGTCATCGCTCATGTCCGGCAGCAAGCCGGGAAACCGTTGCGCGAGCATCGACTTGCCGGTGCCGGGCGGCCCGATCATCAGCATGGAATGTCCACCGGCGGCGGCCACTTCCAGCGCGCGCCGCGCTTGCGGTTGGCCCCGTACGTCGGCCAAGTCGGGATAGTGAATGTCCGCGTCGACCGGGGCCGGCAACGCAGGTGCGAGCTTGCGGTCTGGCGCGCTCAGGTGGTCGCACACCTCGATCAGCGTGCGTGCAGGCAGGACTTTGGTGCCGCTTACGAGCGCGGCTTCGGCGGCGTTCTCGGCGGGCAGCACGAAGGCGCGGGCAAGCGGTGCATCGCCATCGGCAGGGACGGGGTTGCGCGATAGCGCGTACGCCATCGCCAGTGCACCGCGAATCGGCCGCAAATCGCCGGAGAGCGACAATTCACCCGCAAACTCATGTGCGTCCAGATGCGTGTGCGGAATCTGGCGGCTCGCGGCGAGAATCCCCAGTGCAATTGCCAGATCGAACCGTCCCGATTCTTTCGGGAGATCCGCCGGTGCCAGGTTGACGGTGATGCGCCGTGCCGGAAATTCAAAGCGGCTGTTCTGGATCGCCGCGCGTACGCGATCCTTGCTCTCCTTCACCTCGGTGTCGGGCAGACCGACGATGGTGAACGATGGCAGGCCATTCGCCAGATGGACCTCAACGGAGACGGCTGGCGCATCGATGCCCGAGAGCGCGCGCGAACGCAGTACGGCGAGGCTCATTGCGCGGCCCTCCGAGGGATCTCACTGGCGAGGCGGAGGGCGTGGCATCGGTGCATGGCGTGGCGGAGCGTGACGGTTGCGGAACCCTCCACTGTGCCAGCCGCGTTGCGCCGCCATGTTCGCCGGCATCCAAATTTGACGATCGCCGTCGATATGAAAAGCGGAAAAAAACCGGAGCACTCGGCTCCGGCTTCGTTGTCGGCAGATCAACTCAGGGGAAGGCCGGCATGGCCGTGTCTTCGCCGCTGAAGTGGCCTTCGGGATGCGTCTTCTGCAGCAGCGCGCGTACCTCTTTCACGCGCGAGCGCGGCACATCGACCATCAGCAGGATCTGCCCTTCCTCCACTGCCTGCTTGAACGGTTTCAGGCGGCTGTTCGGCACCGAGCTGCCGATCATGCTCGAAGCCCACGCGCCAAACAGCGCGCCAACCACCGTGGTAATGCCGACCATGCCCCACTGCGGCCCATCGCCGACGATCGGAAAGATGGCCGCCACGATGCCCGCCAGCACGCCCGCACCCCCGCCGATCACCAAGCCGTTCTGGGTGGCGTGGACGATGTCGGAAGTCTGGAGGATGTTGGCTTCGTGCAGGCCGGTGAGATCGACGCCGGGCTTTGAAACAAAGTGGATGTGGCGCTCGGTGATGCGCGCCAGCAGGAGGTCGTTCATCACGCGCCGGGCGCTGACGACGTCCGGCATCAGGAAGTAGAGGCGATGTTGCATGATCTTCTCCTCAAGCGCGGTACGCGCGCGTCTTAAGGACGTTCTAGATCAGTTCGCCAGCTGCAACAAGGCGGCGCATCGATCTTTTCGCTGTGCGTCGCATCATGGGTGCCGCGGCCGGCACAGCGATCATGCAGATGCGCACCCGGGGCTACACCGGGCGTCGGATTATTGATCTGCGGGCGCGGCGGACTTGAGTTGCGCTTCCAGCGCGGCCACGCGCGTTTCGAGTTCTTCCAGTCGCGCACGCGTACGCGCCAGCACTTGCGATTGCACGTCGAATTCCTCCCGCGTGACCAGATCGAGCTTGGAGAAGCCCTGCGTCATCATCGCGCGGACGTTCTTCTCGATGTCGGCCGCCGGCGAGTTGCGCAGCGCTTCGCTTACGCGATTTTGGAAGTCGGAAAAGAGATCGGTCGGTTTCATGTTGTTTGCTCCGTGGGTCATGCTGTCTGCGCCAAGCCGGTGCATGCACCGCAACTGTGCGAGGAAATTGCTGTGCCGTGGTGCGAAGGCCTGCGTTTGGCGCGTGGTTTCGGTGCTGCCGGCCGCGATGGTACCGGCTGAGCGCTTCGAACGGCACACCTTGCGTCAAATCTCGCTGCGATGCGACATTGGCGGCGCCACAAAAACGGGGACAGAACGACGGGTCGCAGTTTCCGGTCCCGGCCGTGCAGGCCACTGCATAAGGCTGAAATCACTCTATCACATGGTTTTTATCGCGCCATGGCGGTGTAGGCCACCATGGCGGAAAGCCGCCTCTAGCAACCTTTGGCGGGCCACTGTTGCCACCCGGCGCGACCCGTCCCCAATTCCTTACGCTTTCCGCTGCCGGGGCAGCGTGTCGCTGTAACCGAAGACGCCCTCCAATCCGACGACATCAACATGGCATGACAGTTGCAGAACTGGTGCGATTTTTTTTCCATTGCCGTTGCGACTTTCTAAAGGGGGAGAGCCGTTATGAAGAAGTTCGCGTATGCAGCCAGCCTTGTACTGTTGACCGGTGCCGTTGCCGGTGTGAGCCAATCCGCCATCGCGCAGTCCGCACCTGCGGCTGATGCGCCGGCCGCCGCGCCCGCGCCAGCACCTGCCGCGCTCACGGCCAACGTCACGCTGGCCAGCCAATACCGCTATCGCGGCATCATGCAGACCAACAACAAGCCGGCCATCCAGGGCGGCTTTGACTACGCCATTCCGGGCGGTGTGTTGCCCGAAGGCTTCTACATCGGTAACTGGAACTCGTCGATCAGCTGGTTGAGCGATTCGAACTCGAACGTCTCCGCGCCGATCGAGATGGACTTTTACGGCGGCTACAAGACCGAGATCGTCAAGGACGTGCCGATCGACGTGGGCGTGCTGCAGTACTACTACCCGGGCAGCTATCCCGATGGCTTCACGCGTCCGCACACGACCGAAGGCTATGCGCAGATCGGCTACGGCCCGGTCACGTTCAAGTACTCGCACGCGTTTTCGAACCTGTTCGGCACGCCCGATTCGCATCACAGCCAGTACTTCGACCTGTCGGGCAACTTCGACACCGGCTTCTGGGGCCTGACGCTGAACCTGCATGCCGGCTACCAGCAAGTGCCGCACCAGGCCGTGCGCGCCTCGTATGCCGACTGGAAGGTCGGTGTGACGAAAGACTTCGGCAACGGCTGGGCGGCGTCGCTGGCCTATATCGATACGAACGCTTCGCGCGCCTTCTACACGAACACGCGCGGCAACTACATGGGCAAGGCCACGGCCCTGCTGTCGATCACCAAGACTTTCCAATAACGATGCGCGGCGGTGCTCCGGTGCCGCCGACCGAGGAGGAACCAGCATGAAACTCATCATGGCCATCATCAAGCCGTTCAAGCTCGACGAGGTCCGCGAGGCATTGTCCGAAGTGGGTGTGTCGGGCATTACCGTCACGGAAGTCAAGGGCTTCGGACGCCAGAAGGGTCATACCGAGCTTTACCGCGGCGCGGAGTACATCGTCGACTTCCTGCCTAAAGTAAAGATCGAGGTGGCCGTGCCCGACGACGTGGTCGAGCGCGCCGTCGAGGCCATCGAAAAATCTGCGCGCACCGGCAAGATCGGCGACGGCAAGATCTTCGTGGCCGAGGTCGAACAAGTCATCCGCATCCGCACCGGTGAGACCGGCGGCGACGCCCTATAAGCCCCAATCCGCCAAGGAAGAGGTCAAAACATGAAAACCTGGTTCACACGATTCCTGACGGCTGGGGCCGTCGTTGCCGTGCTCGCAGGCGCCGTGATGTCGGCGCCGGCCGTGGCACAGGACAAGCCGGCGGCTGACGCTTCGGCGCCGGCCGCCGCGGCCGCAGCCTCCGAGCCGGCCGCTGCTGCACCGGCTGCAGCGCCCGCCGCCGCGGCTGCTCCGGCCGCCGCAGCTGCTGCGCCTGCTGCACCCGCCGCCGCTACGCCTGTTCCCAACAAGGGCGACACGGCGTGGTTGCTGATCTCCACCGCCTTCGTCATCCTGATGACGCTGCCGGGTCTGGCGCTGTTCTACGGCGGCCTGGTGCGCAAGAAGAACATGCTGTCCGTGCTGATGCAGTGCATGGGCATCTTCTCGCTCATCATCATCCTATGGGCCGTCTACGGCTACAGCTTCGCGTTCACCGAGGGCAACGCGTTCTTCGGCGGGCTGGATCGTCTGTTCCTGAAGGGCCTGACGCCGGATTCGGTGGCAGCCACCTTCAGCAAGGGCGTGGTGGTGCCGGAATACGCGTACTTCGCCTTCCAGGGCGCGTTTGCGGCGATTACCTGCGCGCTGATCATCGGCGCCTTCGCCGAGCGTGCGAAGTTCTCGGCTGTCCTGCTGTTCGTGGTGCTGTGGTTCACCTTCAGCTACCTGCCGATCGCACACATGGTCTGGTTCTGGCCGGGTCCGGACGGCTTTACCGACGCCAAGGCGGCCGAGGTGATGACGGCCAAGTCGGGCTGGCTGTTCCAGAAGGGCGCGCTGGACTTTGCCGGCGGCACCGTGGTGCACATCAACGCCGCAGTGGCGGGTCTGGTGGGCGCCTTCCTGTTCGGCAAGCGCATCGGCTTCGGCCGTGAGGCGCTCAAGCCGCACAGCCTGACGCTGACGATGGTCGGTGCCTCGCTGCTGTGGTTCGGCTGGTTCGGCTTCAACGCCGGCTCGGCCCTGGAAGCCAACGGCAGCGCCGCACTGGCCTTCGTCAACACGCTGCTCGCAACCGCCGCAGCCGTGCTCTCGTGGAGCTTCGGCGAGTGGTTCGGCAAGAGCAAGCCGTCGATGCTGGGTGCTGCATCGGGCGCTGTGGCCGGCTTGGTTGCCATCACGCCGGCTGCCGGCTTTGTCGGCCCGATGGGTTCGATCGCGCTCGGCATCATCGCCGGCCTGCTGTGCCTGTGGGGTGTGAATGGCCTCAAGCGCATGCTGGGCATGGACGACACGCTCGACGTGTTCGGTGTGCACGGCGTGGGCGGTATCCTCGGTGCGCTGCTGACCGGCGTGTTCGCGGCACCGAGCCTCGGCGGCACCGGCATCTACGACTATGTCGCCAACAAGGTTGCCGACGATTACTCGATCGCGGGCCAGCTGTGGATCCAGTTCCAGGGCGTGGCGACCACGGTCATCTGGTCCGCAGTGGTGGCGTTCATCTCGTACAAGATCGTCGACGCCATCGTCGGCCTGCGCGTGCCGGAAGAAGAGGAGCGCGAGGGTCTGGACATCACGTCCCACGGCGAAACTGCCTACGAAGACTGATCCGCTTACTCATCCTGCAAAAGACCCGGCTGCGCGCCGGGTTTTTTGTTGTGCCAGCCCTGAGCCGGACGTCCTTAAGTCCGATGTAAAAAACCTTCAATTGCCTCTCGTTATGCGGGCGCTTACATTGCAGACGTGGTTTCCTCCACCTGCAGAACGCTCCCCGTATCTGTCAGGCTATTCCCCAAGCGCGGCAGCCCCGCGCTTTTTTTTGTCCGCTTTTTTTGTGTGGCCTGCTGCACTGCCGCACTGCGCCTCTTGCGAATCCTCGCTCCTGACCGCATATCGATAGCCCGCTGTCGTCTGCAAGCTATTGCCTGTTCCTCTACAATCGGAGTGGGCGATAAATAACATCAATAGGAAAGGGTATGGTTCCGCACTTGATCACCGCGCTGAACGGGCCGCTGCTTGAGCTCGAGCAGAAGATTCTTGACGCCACGCCCGCCATCGAACGCTGGTTCCGCCTGGAATGGCAGGAACACACGCCGCCGTTCTACTGTTCCGTCGATTTGCGCAACGCCGGCTTCAAGCTGGCCCCGGTCGACACGAACCTGTTCCCGGGCGGCTTCAACAACCTTGCGCCCGAGATGCTGCCGCTGGCCGTGCAGGCCGCCATGGCCGCCATCGAGAAGATCTGCCCGGACGCCAAGAACCTGCTGCTGATTCCCGAGCGCCACACGCGCAATATGTTCTACCTGCAGAACGTCGCGCGTCTGTCGCAAATCATGCGACAAGCGGGGCTCAATGTGCGCCTCGGCTCGCTTTCCGAGGACATCACCGAGCCGACCCCGATCGACTTGCCCGATGGGCAGCGCCTGGTGGTCGAACCGATCAAGCGTATCGGTACCAAGGGCCGTCGCGTGGGCATGGAGGACTTCGATCCGTGCTCGATCCTGCTGAACAACGATCTGTCGGCTGGCGTGCCGCCCATCCTCGAGAACATCCACGAGCAATATCTGCTGCCGCCGCTCCATGCCGGCTGGTCGCAGCGTCGCAAGACCAACCACTTTGCCGCCTACGACGAAGTGGCCAAGAAGTTCGCCAAGCTGATCGACATCGACCCGTGGATGGTCAACCCGTACTTCACCAAATGCAGCGGGCTGGACTTCCATGAGCGTGCCGGCGAGGAAGAGCTGGCTCACGCCGTGGAGACGGTGCTCAAGAAGACGGCCAAGAAGTACAAGGAATACGGCGTGACCGAGACCCCCTACGTGGTGGTCAAGGCCGACGCCGGCACCTATGGCATGGGTGTGATGACCGTGCGTGATCCTTCCGAGGTCAAGGGCCTCAACCGGAAGGAGCGCAACAAGATGAGCGTGGTCAAGGAAGGCCTTGAGGTCTCCGAGGTGATCGTGCAGGAAGGCGTGCACACCTTCGAGAAGATCAACGAAGCGGTGGCCGAGCCCGTCGTCTACATGATCGACCGCTATGTGGTGGGCGGTTTCTACCGGGTTCACACGGGCCGCGGCGTGGACGAGAATCTCAACGCGCCGGGCATGCATTTCGTGCCACTGCCGTTTGCGTCGAATTCGCTGCCGGACAGCCATGCAAAGCCTGGCGCCGGCGAGCCGAACCGCTTCTATATGTACGGTGTGGTGGCGCGCCTGGCGCTGCTGGCTGCCTCGCTCGAGCTTGAGAAGACCGACCCCAACCCGCTGATCTGATCGGCCGTACCCCGCTGCAGAAGGAACTGCCATGCGCATCCTGTTCATCGTCGATCCACTGTCGACGTTCAAGACCTACAAGGATTCCACCTTCGCGATGATGCGCGAGGCGGCGGCGCGCGGCTACGCCATCTACACGTGCCTGCAGTCGCAGCTCACGCTCGCGAACAACGTGGTCGAAACCGTGGCCACGCCCATCGCCCTGACCGGCGACGAGCACGACTGGTATCGCGCCGGTGATGCGCGCCTGCTGCCGCTGACGGGCTTTGACGCGGTGCTGATGCGCAAAGACCCGCCGTTCGACATGGAGTACGTCACCAGCACGTGGCTGTTGGAGATTGCCGAACGTCAGGGCGCGCGCGTGTTCAACAAGCCGCAGGCGATTCGTGATCATTCGGAGAAGCTCGCCATCGCGCAGTTCCGAGAGTTCACCGTGCCGACCGTCGTGTCGCGCGATGCCAAGCGCTTGCGCGAATTCCACGCCGAGCAGGGCGACGTCATTTTCAAGCCGCTCGACGGCATGGGCGGTGCGGGCATCTTCCGCGTGGGGCCCGATGGCCTGAACCTTGGGGCGGTCATCGAATCGCTCACCGACAACGGCGCGCGCACGATCATGGCTCAGCAGTACATTCCTGCGATCCGTGAGGGCGACAAGCGCATTCTCTTGATCGGCGGTTCGCCGGTGCCGCATTCGTTGGCGCGCGTGCCGATGGCCGGTGAAGTCCGCGGCAATCTGGCTGCGGGTGGTACCGGCAAGGCGCAGCCGCTGTCCGAGCGTGATCAAGTGATTGCGCATGCACTTGCGCCCGTGCTCTGGCAGCGTGGACTGCTGCTCGTCGGCCTGGACGTCATTGGGGATTACCTCACCGAGGTCAACGTCACCAGCCCAACCTGCTTCCAGGAAATCACTCAGCAGACGGGCTTCAATGTGGCCGGAATGTTCATCGATGCACTGGAGCGCGCCGCGGGCAAGAGCAGCGGATTGGCGCGCAAGCCTGCCTGAAATGGCGGCATGGCCCCTCCGCCGAGGGTCCTCCACAAGGGGGAGGTCCGGTACAAGGCCGCTCAATTGCGCCAAATGGCCCTGATACAATCGGCGTTATACCGATTCGCTTTTCGATCATGGCAGGGATTCTGATCATCGCTCATGCGCCGCTGGCAAGCGCACTGCGCGATTGCGCTGCACACGTCTATTGCGGTCAGCCCGAGCGGCTGGGCGCAATCGATGTCCTGCCCGATGCCGAGCCGGCTGCTGTGCTGGCTCAGGCGCGCGACAAGCTCGCCGAACTCGTTGAGGCCAACGGCGCGCTGGTGCTGACCGACATCTTTGGGGCCACGCCCGCCAATATCGCTTCGCGCCTTGCCGATCCGGGCCGCGTGCGCGTGCTGGCTGGCGTGAATCTGCCGATGCTCGTGCGCGCTATCTGCTATCGCTCCGAAAAACTCGAACAACTTGCCGCCAAGGCCCTGGCCGGTGGCGCGCAAGGCGTACTGCAGGTCGGCTCGACAGCCGTTCAGAACCAGGTTGCCAACCATCCGGACAAATATGCTGCAGAGGGATATCACCATCATCAATAAGCTCGGGCTGCATGCCCGCGCCTCCGCCAAACTCACGCAGCTCGCCAGCAAGTTCGACAGCCAGATCAAGATGTCGCGCAACGGCCGTCAGGTCGACGCCAAGAGCATCATGGGCGTGATGATGTTGGCGGCCGGCATCGGCTCCACCGTCACCCTGGAGATCGACGGCCCCGACGAGCACGACGCCATGGATGGTCTCGTCGCGCTCATCAACGATCGCTTCGGCGAAGGCGAATAACTCGCCCGCCGCATTCCACTTCAACGTCGCTCTGGCCAGCGTCTATGCCTTTTACCCTGCACGGTATTCCGGTCTCGCGTGGCATCTCCATCGGCCGCGCCCACATGCTGGCGCGTGCGGCGCTTGATGTGTCGCACTATCTGGTCGACGAAGACAAGGTCGACGCCGAGGTCGAGCGCTTGCGCAGTGCCCGCGCCACCGTGCGCACCGAATTGGCAGCGCTCAAGCGCGATCTGCCCACCGATGTGCCCGAAGAGATGGGCGCCTTCCTCGATGTGCACGCGATGATTCTGGATGACGCGTTGCTCTCGCAGGTGCCCGAGACCTTGATTCGCCAGCGACGCTACAACGCAGAGTGGGCGCTTACAACGCAACTTGAAGAACTGATCCGCCAGTTCGGTGAAATCGAGGACGAATACCTGCGCGAACGCAAAGCCGACATCGAGCAGGTGGTCGAACGGATTCTGAAGGTGCTGGCCGGCGCACCCGCGCTGGCACCCGCGCCAGTGGCGGTTGGCTGCGATCCGGATGCCGGCATGATCGTCGTCGCGCACGATATTGCGCCGGCCGACATGCTGCAGTTCCGCGGCCAGACCTTCGCCGGTTTCGTGACCGATCTCGGCGGCCGCACCTCGCACACCGCCATCGTGGCGCGCAGCCTCGATATTCCGGCGGCCGTGGGTGTGCATAACGCGAGCACGCTGATTCGCCAGGACGACATCGTCGTCATCGACGGTGACAACGGCATCGTCATCGTCGATCCGAACACGTCCATCCTCGAGGAATACCGCCATCGCCGCAGCGAAGGCGAATTGCAGAAGAAGCGTCTCGAACGCTTGCGCCATACACCCACCGTCACGCTCGACGGTACGCAAATCGATCTGCAGGCGAACATCGAAATGCCGGAGGATGCGGCCGCTGCCGTCAAAGCGGGCGCCGTGGGCGTGGGCCTGTTCCGCTCCGAGTTCCTCTTTATGAACCGTCGTGGCGCGCTGCCCGACGAGGAAGAGCAGTTCCGCGCCTACCGCACCGCCGTTGAATCGATGATGGGCCTGCCTGTCACGATCCGCACCATCGACATCGGTGCCGACAAGCCTCTGGACATCCGCGACGACGTGTTCGAGACCGCGCCCAATCCGGCGCTCGGTTTGCGTGCGATCCGCTGGTCGCTGTCGGAGCCGGCGATGTTCCTGACGCAGTTGCGCGCGCTGTTGCGGGCGTCTGCGTTCGGGCCCATCAAGATTCTTGTGCCGATGTTGGCGCACGCTCGCGAGATCGACCAGACGCTGGAATTGCTGGCACGCGCCAAGGCTTCGCTCGACGCCGACGGCCTGGCCTATGATCCGGGCATCAAAGTCGGCGCCATGATCGAGATTCCGGCCGCCGTGCTCATCCTGCCGGTGTTTTTGCGCCGCATGGACTTCCTCTCGATCGGCACGAACGACCTGATCCAGTACACGCTCGCCATTGACCGTGCCGACAACGCGGTTGCGCATCTGTATGACCCGCTGCATCCGGCGGTGCTGCAATTGATCGCGCGCACCATTCGCGAGGCCCATCAGGCGGGCAAGCCGGTTTCGGTGTGTGGCGAGATGGCCGGCGACGCCACCATGACGCGCCTGCTGCTGGGCATGGGCCTGACCGAATTTTCGATGCATCCGTCGCAACTGCTGAGCGTCAAGCAGCAGATCCTGCGCGCGGACCGCCCCCGCCTGATGCGCGAGGCGGACCGCCTGCTGCACGCCTGCGAACCCGCCGAAATCGAAGAGGCGCTGGGCGCGCTGGCGCGGGCCTGACACGCGGTTCTCTCAAGCGCCGGCTGCACCTAGTGTCGCGCCGGCGCATCGCGCTCACGGGGCGCCGTCCTCTGCAAGTGATTGAAATTGCACGTCTTTCTCTCAAAAGACGGCTTGCCTGCACCTGCATGACCCTCCGCGCAGAATGGGGTCGAACAAGAATTGTTCTCATTTCGATTCTCTGTTATTCTGGTTTTACAGCGCGTTCTGAGCGCTGCGGAGGAACCCCCGTGTACGTCTGTATCTGCAACCAAGTGACCGACCGCGAAATCCATGGCGCCGCCCGTCTCGGCGTGTCGACGATGGACGAACTCGCTGAAACGCTCGGCGTGGGTACGTGCTGCGGACAATGCCGGGACTGCGCCAAGCAGGTGCTTGCCGAAGCGGTGAGCTGTGTCCCTGTCGATCAGATTTTGGGCCGTGCAAGCACGCATGCCATAATCGAACGTCGCGACGAGCCCGTTGCCAATGATCAGGCCCTCGTGCCCGGTGCATTGGCTGCCTGATTTCCTGTCTTTTTTCTGTCGCCGCGAATTGCCGCCCAGGCGTTGAGCCTCGGTGGCATTTGTTGCTTGCTGGTCAGGCACAGGGCTCGCCTTGAACGGACGCGTGCGCGTTCATCACCGCAGTTGCACTTTGCTGGAGCCCCAAGAATGAAAGGCGATAAGAAGGTCATCCAATATCTGAACGCCCAGCTCAAGAACGAGCTGACCGCCATCAACCAGTATTTCCTCCACGCGCGCATGTACGGCCACTGGGGGCTCAAGCGCATTGGGGACCACGAGTACAAGGAATCGATTGGCGAGATGAAGCATGCTGATCGCCTGATCGAGCGCATCCTGATGCTCGACGGCCTGCCCAACCTGCAGGACCTCGGCAAGATCTTCATTGGCCAAGACACGAAAGAGATCATCGAGTGCGACCTGAAGCTGGAGCGTGCCGCACACGGCACCGTGGTCGAGGGCATCGCTTACTGCGAGTCGGTGAAGGACTACGTCAGCCGCGAAATTCTGGTCGACATCCTGGACGACACTGAAGAGCACATCGACTGGCTGGAAACGCAGCTCGAACTGATCGACAAGGTCGGCATCCAGAACTACCTGCAATCGCAGATGGAGCCCGAGGGCGAGTAAGCCTCGTCGGCGGCAAAAAAAGAAGGAGGCCTCGGCCTCCTTTTTTGTTGTGCGGGTTCGCCGCCTCAGTGTGTGCCACCGCAGACGGGGCATGACGGCTGGCGCGCGATCCGCATCGTCGTCCACTCCATCGATAGACCGTCGAGCATCAGCAGACGACCGGCAAGCGGACGGCCGATACCGGCGATCAGCTTGAGTGCCTCCGCGGCCTGTACCGTACCGACCATGCCCACCAGCGGCGAGAACACGCCCATCGTTGCACACGCTACTTCGGGTGCAGGCTCGTCGGGCGGGAACAGGCAGGCGTAGCAGGGGCCGCCGGCACGGCTGTCGAATACGCTGATCTGACCGTCAAAGCGGATGGCGGCGCCCGATACCAGCGGCACGCCAGCCTGCACGCAGGCCAGGTTGGCGGCCTGGCGAGTGCCGAAGTTATCGGAGCAATCCAGTACCACGTTCACGCCATCTAGGCGTGCAACGATTGCATCCGCATCGAGCCGGCGCTGCACGGCATTCACGCGAACGTCCGGGTTCAGCCGGGCGATGGCCGCCTGCGCGGATGCCACCTTCGGTTGCCCGACCGATTCGGTTGTGTGGATGATTTGCCGCTGCAGATTGGTCAAGTCCACCGTATCGTCGTCGACGATGGTGAGCGTGCCCACGCCTGCCGCCGCCAGATAGGGCAGGGCCGCAGCACCCAGCCCGCCCGCACCGATGACGAGCGCGTGGCTCTCAAGCAGGCGCGTCTGTCCCTCGATGCCGATTTCGTCGAGCAGGATATGGCGCGAGTAGCGCAGCAGTTGATCGTCGTTCATGGTGGTGCAATGAAAAAGGCCGTGCAGTGCACGGCCTCGTAAGTTTGCCAGTGTTTGCCGGCCGGTGTCTTAACGGGCGCCGGTGGGCTCCGGTGCGGGCTGCACGCCGCTAGCGGGAACATTCGGCTTCGGTGCGGCCGGCTCGGAAGCCGGCGCCGCCTTGCCCTTGGGCAGCTTGGCCGGCGCGCTCGATTCCTTGGCCGCCGGCGATTTCACCGCCTTGTCCGGCACCGCAGCCGCCGCCGCTTCCAGCACCGACTTCGAGCGCTTGACCGGCTGACCCTTCAGGTCGGCAACCGCTTGTTGCAGCATGAAGTCTTCTGCTGAACCGAACTCGATCGGCTTCTTGTTACGCTCCTTCTCGCGCTGCTCGGGCGTCTTCTTGGCGTTTTCCTCTTCCAGTCGACGCAGTTCTTCGATGCGGCGCTTTTCGCGCTCGGTCATCTCGGCTTCTTCCGATTCCTGCTTGTTGTGCAGGTGGCGTTCGGTGTCGATTTCGCGCGTGATCAGCGCATCGTCCGGGTCACCGTCCGGGTTCTGGTCAACCGGAATATCCGGGCGGATGCCCTTGGCCTGGATCGACTTGCCCGACGGCGTGTAGTAGTACGCGATGGTCAGCTTGATGCCGGTGTCGTTCGACAACGGACGCACCGTCTGCACCGAGCCCTTGCCGAATGTCGTCTTGCCCATCGTCTTGGCACGGTGATGATCCTGCAGCGCGCCGGCCACGATTTCGGAGGCCGAGGCCGTGTACGCGTTGGTCAGCACGATGATTGGCACCGTCTTGAACTCGGGGTCCAAACCGACCAGCGGATCGGAATCAAAGTTGCTCAGGCGGTAGTTGGCGAAGGTCGCCTTGTACGTACGCTTGGCATCCGGCACCTGGCCGTTGGTCGACACCACCGTCACGTCCGGCGGCAGGAAGGCAGCCGACACGCCAACTGCAGCCTGCAGCACGCCGCCGCCGTTGTTGCGCAGATCCAGGATCAGGCCCTTGAGGTGGGCGTCTTGTTTGGCCAAGTCGTTGAGCTTCTTGGCCAGGTCCGGCACGGTGCGTTCCTGGAAGCTGGTGATGCGCACCCAAGCGATGCCGTTGTCCAGCATCTTGGCCTTGACCGACTGCACCTGGATCTCGGCGCGGGTGATGGTCAGCGGGAACGTGCGCTCTTCCTTCTTGCGGTAAATCGTGAGCGTGACCTTGGTGCCCGGCGCGCCGCGCATGCGCTTGACGGCTTGCTCCAGCGGCATGCCGCGCACGGGCTTGTCGTCGATGCGGGTAATCAGGTCACCCGGCTGCACGCCAGCGCGGAAGGCGGGGGTGTCTTCAATCGGGTTGATGACCTTGACCAGGCCTTCTTCCTGCGAGATCTCGATACCCAGCCCGGCGAAGCGGCCCTGAGTCCCTTCCTGCAGCTCCTGGAAGTCCTTCTTGTCCAGATAGGCCGAATGCGGGTCGAGGCTGGCGACCATGCCCTTGATCGCTTCGGTCAGCAGCTTGTCGTCGTCCACGGGCTCGACATACTCGCGCTTGATCTGGCCGAAGATGTCCGCCATGAGCCTGAGTTTCTCCAGCGGAAGCGGCCCGACCGTCGCGTTTTGCGCAGTGGCGGAGAGCTGGAGCGTCGCCAGCACCCCTGTGACGAGGCCGATGGCGATCAAGCTGATGTTCTTGAGCGAAGTTCGCATGTGTCGAGCGTGGACGTGGGAACAGTAGATAAACATGGCCCGGGACGGCTCGCGCACATCCCGGGCTACAGGCTTCGACAGTATAAAGGCGTTGGAGTGCCGTAGCGTCCGTTACGGATTATTTCGACTTGCCCTGGCTGGCCACTGCGGCAAGCGATGCGGCAATCGCTTCCTGGTCGCCCAGGTAGTAATGGCGGATCGGCTTGAGGTTGGCGTCCAGCTCATACACAAGCGGCGTGCCGTTGGGGATATTGAGGCCGACGATGTCTGCGTCGGAAATGCCGTCCAGGTACTTCACCAGCGCGCGGATGCTGTTGCCGTGCGCGGCGATCACCACGCGCTTGCCGCTCTTGATGGCCGGTGCAATCGATTCATCCCACAGCGGCAGCACGCGGGCGACGGTGTCCTTGAGGCATTCGGTCAGGGGCACCTGTTCGCGCGTCAGGCCCGCGTAGCGCGGATTGCCGAAGACGTCGTTCGTTGCGCCGGGCTCGAGGGCGGGCGGCGGCGTATCGTAGCTGCGGCGCCAGATCAGGACCTGCTCGTCGCCATATTGCGCGGCAGTTTCGGCCTTGTTCAGGCCCGACAGCGCGCCGTAGTGGCGCTCGTTCAGGCGCCATTCATTACGGGTCGGGATCCACATCAGATCCATTTCATCCTGCACGTGCCACAGCGTGCGGATCGCGCGCTTGAGCACCGAGGTGTAGGCCAGGTCGAACGTGAAGCCGGCTTCACGCAGCAGTTTGCCGCCTTGGCGGGCCTGGGCGATGCCTGTGTCGGTCAGGTCGACGTCGACCCAGCCGGTGAAGCGGTTCTCCAGATTCCACGTCGATTCGCCGTGGCGGATGAGGACGAGCTTGTGCATGACTGCCATGATGAGAAGTGAGAAAACCTGCGTGTGGCTAGCTGCGGCGACGTATCGTACGTCATCGTGCAGCCGCCGAAACCGACTATTTTATAATGCCGCGGGCATTGGGCTCCCGAATCGTTCGGCTGATGTTTGCCCACTAGACTTGCCCCGACCCATCCCAGGAAACCGATACCGTGAAGTTCTTCGCCGATTACAACAACCTCGCACTGCTTGCCGTCGCCATCGTTTCCGGTCTGCTGCTGCTCTGGGCGCCCATCCAGCGCCGTATCGCGGGCGGTGGCGGCGCCAAGGTGAGTGCTCCGGTGGCCACCCAGCTCATCAACCGCCGCAATGCAGTGGTGGTGGATGTGCGCGAAAGCGGTGAGTACGCAGCCGGCCATCTGCCGCAAGCCAAGCACGCGCCGCTCGGGGAGCTTGAGGGCAAGGCTTCCGGGCTTGCAAAGAACAAAGAGACCCCCATCATCCTCGTATGCCAGACCGGCCAGCGTGCTGGCCGGGCGCAAGCAGTCCTGAAGCAAGCCGGTTACAGTGAGGTGTATTCGCTCGAGGGCGGATTGGCCGCTTGGCAGCAAGCGGGCCTTCCGGTTGTGAAATAAAGATACGAGGTTGAAGTTATGGCGCACGTGGTCATGTACAGCACCACCGTCTGCCCCTATTGCGTGGCAGCGGAACGACTCCTGAAACAGCGTGGTGTCGAGCAGATTGAAAAGATTCTCATCGATCGCGAGCCCGGCAAGCGCGAGGAGATGATGACGCGCACGAACCGCCGCACGGTTCCGCAGATTTATATCGACGAGCGCCACATCGGCGGCTTCGATGATCTGTCTGCGCTGGACCGCGAAGGTGGCTTGGTTCCGTTGCTGGCTGCCTGATTCGGCGCCGCCGATCCGGCGAGCTGCACACCACACAAAAACGCCCGGCTTTGACCGGGCGTTGTAGTTTTAGGCCGGCTCTCATAGCGGGCTCCATTTGGTCATGTACCATACGCGTCTTGCGCGGCGGACGCTTCCGCCAAGCACTGACCACATTCCATTTGAAGGCGAGTCATGAGCGACCAGCAACAGCAGCAACCGGGCCAGGATGGCCAGCCGTTCTTCAACATCCAGCGCGTCTATCTGAAGGACCTGTCGCTGGAACAACCGAACTCGCCGCACATCTTCCTCGAGCAGGAACAGCCGTCTGTGGAAGTGCAGGTCGACGTCGCCGCTTCGCAGCTGGCTGAAGGCGTGTTCGAAGTGACCGTCATCGGTACGGTGACGACCAAGGTGCAAGAGAAGGTTGCGTTCCTGGTGGAAGCCAAGCAAGCGGGCATCTTCGATATCCGCAACGTGCCGGCCGAACAGATGGACCCGCTGCTGGGCATCGCCTGCCCGACCATCGTGTACCCGTACCTGCGCTCGAACATTGCCGACACCATCGGCCGCGCCGGCTTCCAGCCGATCCACCTGGCCGAGATCAACTTCCAGGCGCTGTACGAACAGCGCCTCGCCGCTGCCATGGAGCAGCAAGGCCAAGCCGGCGGCGCTGGTCTGGTGATGCCGGACGGCTCGAAGGCCACCCACTAAGTACGAGGCGCACTGCGCCAGAGGCCCGCGCCAGCCGCACGCTTGCGCGGGCTTTTTTTTTGCCCGACCTGTTGCTCGACCTTTGCCTGACCGATGTTGAACACGCGCATGCGAATTTCCGTTTTGGGTGCCGGTGCCTGGGGCACTGCCCTGGCCAGCCACGCCGCGCAATCGCACGATGTCGTGCTGTGGGGGCGTGACGCGAACCTCGTCGCGCAAATGGCCGCCACGCACATCAACGCGACGTATTTGCCGGGCATGACACTGCAGGCGTCGTTGCATTTTTCTGCTGACTTGCAAGCCGCGCTCGATCATGCGGCAGGCCACGACGGACTCGCCGTTATCGCTTCACCTGTTGCCGGGCTGGCTGACCTGGCGCGCACGATCGCCGCGCACGGCGGTGTGCACAACGTGATCTGGCTATGCAAGGGTTTCGACCCCGAGACCAGCGCACTGCCGCACGCCATCGTCGCCGACGTGCTGAAGGCGTCGGGCCGTACCGACCTTGCTGTCGGTGTGCTGTCGGGGCCGAGTTTCGCCAAGGAAGTCGCGCAGGGTTTGCCGTGCGCCATGACCGTCGCCTCGACCAGCCAGGCACTGTGCAAGCTCACGCAGCGCGGCTTTCATCATCACGCGATGCGCGTGTACGCAAGCGACGACCTCGTCGGCGTGGAAGTGGGCGGTGCCGTCAAGAACGTGCTGGCCATTGCGACAGGCGCCGCAGACGGCCTGGGCCTGGGGCTGAACGCACGCGCCGCACTGGTCACGCGCGGGCTGGCCGAGATGACGCGCCTGGGCTTGGCGCTGGGCGGCCGGCCAGAAACATTTATGGGGCTGACCGGCATGGGCGATCTGCTGCTGACCGCCACCGGCGATCTGTCACGCAACCGCACGGTCGGGATGCAGCTCGCGCAGGGCCGCTCCTTAGACGACATCCTCCACAGCCTCGGTCACGTTGCGGAAGGCGTGCGCTGTGCACGGGCCGTGGCCGCCCTGGCACGCGCCAAGGGCGTGGACATGCCGATCACCTTCACCGTCTGTGAAGTCCTGTTCGAGGGGCTGTCCGCCGCGAAAGCTGTCGAGCGCCTGCTCCAGCGTGACGCCAAATCCGAATCGGAACGCTAATCACACTTCAATAAGGGGGCGCTCGCTCAGGCGCCGCCCGCGAACCCGTTTTGCCGCCACGCCTCGAACACCACCACCGCCACGGTGTTCGACAGGTTCAGGCTGCGGTTGTCTGGCCGCATTGGCAGGCGAATCCGCTGGGAAGCGGGAAACCACTCGCGCCGCTCCTCCGACAATCCGCGCGTTTCCGACCCGAAGACAAACCAGTCGCCCGGCTGGAACGCCATGCTGGCAAACGGCGTTGAGCCGCGCGTGGTGAGCGCGAACATGCGCGTGGGATCGGGCTGCGCATCGCGCAGAAAGGCGTCCCAATCAGCGTGCACGCGCATCGTCGCGTACTCGTGATAGTCCAGCCCCGCGCGGCGCATGCGGGCATCTTCGAGCGGAAAACCCAGCGGTTCAATCAGATGCAGCTGCGCGCCCGTGTTGGCGCACAGGCGGATCACATTGCCCGTATTGGGCGGGATTTCGGGCTCGACAAGGACGACGTTGAACATGATGGGGCGGCAGGAGGCATTTCGGCGGCGAGCTTATCCACATTGGGAAGGGTTGTCACCTCGCCACAGCTTGGCACAGCTGGCGCGACACAATGTCGCATAAGCACGTAATCAGGGCGTGCGCAAGGCGACAACGTTGGTGACGCGGCTGGCGCCGGCACGTTTGAGTTGCGTGGCGATCTCGCCCAGGGTCGTGCCGGTGGTCATCACATCATCAACGACGCCGATGTGGTGCCCCACGATGCGCGCTGGTTCGGCGACAACGAATGCACCGAGCAGGTTTGTCAGCCGCTCGGCACGGTCCAGCGTGGCCTGTGCGGGGTTGTCGCGCACACGGTGCAGGGCGTTGGCGTGGGCAGGAATGTTCAATTGGTGCGCCAGCCTGCGGGCAATCTCCCACGCCTGGTTGTAGCCGCGCGAGTGCAGGCGTGCAGGCGAGAGCGGCACCGGCAGCAGTACGTCCGGCAAGTCGCCCGGCGCAGCGGCGAGTGCGTTGCCCAATTGGCCGGCCAGCCAAGCCGCCAGCGGCAACTGCGCGCGAAACTTCAAACCGGTGACGAGGTGGTCAAGCGGCCAGTCGTAGTCTGCAATGACGACAGTTGCGTCAAAGTCGGGCGCGCCGGCCAAACAGGCGTGGCAATGTCGAGCGGCGTGCCGCGACTCCAGCGCAATGGCACATTGGATGCAGCGCCGCCTGTGCAACTGCGGTGCCAGATCGCCTATGCAGCCGCTGCACACCAGGCCACCCTGAACCGCGCCGCAAAGCGCGCAGGCGCACGGCAACAGATGACGCAGGCCGGTGCGAAACCATGCCGATAACGCGTGTTTATGCATACAAAAAGCCGCTATCCAAGCCGATTTGCGGCCACAGCGCTATCGGACGGCGCCTCAAACTGCGGGCCGGTATACTTGGTGACCGCAGTATCCCGCCCCGTCTTGCTGATGTCTGATCCCGCTCTGTCCCGTCCAGCCGCTTTGCGGCGCGCCTTCGATCGCCGCGCCGCGCGTTTTGCCGACGTGGATTTCCTGCTGCGCGAAGTGGGCAGTCGCATGCAGGACCGGCTGTCCTATATCAAGGCCACGCCCGCGCGTGCGCTGGATTTGGGCTGCGGCCTGGGGCAAGGCTTGGCGGTACTGCGTGCGCAATATCCAGACGCACAGATCTGCGGGGTCGACTGGTCTTCCGCGATGCTGGCGCAGGCGCAGAAACTCGACCCACAGCGCAACGATGCCGGGTGGCTCGGCCGGCTGCTGAAGAAGCGGCCAGTCTTTGACTTTGCCCAGGCGGACTTCCGCGCGCTGCCGTTTGCCGGGGCGTCGTTTGACCTGCTGTGGTCAAACCTGGCGCTGCACTGGGATCCGGCGCCGCACGCGATCTTTCCGGAATGGCACCGCGTCACCACGGAAGGCGGCCTGCTGATGTTCAGCCTGTTCGGTCCCGATACCTTACGCGAGCTGCGCAGCGCCCTGGCTGGCATCGACGCGGGCGTCCACACGCTGCGCTTTGTCGATATGCACGACATTGGCGACATGCTGGTGCATAGCCGCTGGTCCACGCCCGTCATGGACATGGAGCAGCTGACGATTACCTACGAAACGCCGCAGGCGCTGCTGGCCGACGTGCACTTGCTTGGCGGCATGGCCGGCTTGACCGACGAAGCGGGCCGCGGCCTTGCTGGCGCCGGTCTGCACACGCCGCGCTGGCGCCAGCGGCTATTCGACGCGCTCGATGCGCAACGCAATCCCGATGGGCTGATTCCGCTCACCTTCGAAATCGTTTACGGCCACGCTTGGAAGCTTGCGCCGACCCAGCGGCAGGCGTTGGACGAGCAGGGCAGGGCGATGATTCCAATCGATCAGATCGGTCGCAAACCGCGCGCCTGAAACGGTTTTAATGCGGAAACGGCATTGACCGCACGTTGTCAAGCCGGGACTTGCATAAAGGCGCTTTACCTTGTTTGGGGTCAATCGCGGCCATATAATGCGCCAGTTTGTCGCAGCAGTCCCCCAAAGGCCTATCCCGTTTTTTGCCACGGGCGAACCGTTCGGGTATGCATCCGAGGCAGGAGTGGTTCAATGCACGACATTGAAACCGCGCTCCACCCAGCATGCGGCGCCTCCACCATCTCGGAATCGCCGCGCAAGAACTGGCTCATGAAGCGAAACTGCTCGCTTTCGACCTGCCAGATCGGCTGGTTCACCCCCTTGGTCGTCATTCCCCTGTTCGTAATCGCTTGGTTTTTTGTCTGGCAACGCGCGTGACTGGTGTCGCCTGATGCGGGGCTGGAGGTCGCGATTCTCGGATGGGCATTGCTGTACTATGCCCGCCACGCCTCCGATTATGGGCAAGTCAAGCTGGAGATGGCCGGCCCGTGATCTAGCAGGTGAGCGTCAGGCGGCGCAAGCTTGCGGACGAGCTTTCCCGGTGTTGGGACACGGGCAACCAACCCAGGTCTCATGAGCCGCGCACCGGGGCAGAGTGGAATCTGTCAATTGGGTAGATAAAAAATGAAAATGTTGAATAAGACATTGGCAAGTTTGCTGGCGGCAGGCTCCCTCCTCGCCCTCAGTCAAACGGCCCTGGCACTGGAAGACATGCCGGGCGGCCCCGCAGTGCGGCAACTCAATCTCGCGCCTCCGGTCACCAAGATCGCTGCCGAGATCCATTGGCTGCACTGGATGATGCTGATCATCTGTATCGTGATCTTCATCGGTGTATTCGGGGTGATGTTCTACTCCATTTTCAAGCACCGTAAGTCGGTGGGCCACAAGCCGGCGACGTTCCACGAAAGCACCACGGTTGAAATCATCTGGACCATCGTGCCGTTCCTGATCGTGATCGGGATGGCGCTGCCGGCCACCAAGGCCGTGGTCGCAATGAAGGACACCACCAATTCCGACCTCACCATCAAGGCTACGGGCTACCAGTGGAAGTGGGGTTACGACTACCTGAAGGGCGAAGGCGAGGGCATTTCGTTCCTCTCCACGCTCACCACCCCGCGTGACCAGATCAACAACCAGGCGCCCAAGTCGAACACATACCTGATCGAGGTCGACAACGAACTAGTCGTGCCGGTCAATCGCAAGGTGCGCATCGTCACCACCGCCAACGACGTGATCCACTCGTGGATGATCCCGGCGTTTGGCGTCAAGCAGGACGCGATCCCGGGCTTCGTGCGCGACACATGGTTCAAGGCTGAGAAGGTCGGCGTGTATCGCGGCCAGTGCGCTGAACTGTGCGGCAAGGAACATGCGTTCATGCCGATCGTGGTGCGCGTGCTTTCGCAGGACGACTACACCAAGTGGGTCGACGGCAAGAAGAAGGAAATGGCCGCCAAGGCCGATGACCCGACCAAGACCTACACGCTGGAAGAGCTGAAGTCGCGCGGCGAGAAGGTCTACACCGCCAACTGCGCGGTCTGTCATCAGCCCAACGGCAAGGGCGGCGGTCCGTTCCCGGCGCTCGATGGTTCGAAGATCGCGAATGGTCCGCTGGCTGACCACGTGAATATCGTCCTGCATGGCAAGAATGCGATGCCGCCCTGGGCTTCGGCACTCAACGATGTGGAAATTGCCTCCGTCATCACCTACGAGCGCAACAACTGGGGCAACCACACGGGTGACCTGCTGCAGCCGACGCAAGTGAAGGACGCGCGCGGCGGCAAGATGCCCGAAGGCGGTGGCGCCAAGACCGCCGCAACTGAATCCGCCGGCAAGGTGGCGTCCCAACAAGCGAACGCGGCTGAAGACCGCAACGCTGGCTGATTGATCGTCTGCGTGACGAACCGAACCCTAGGAGTTCCTCGATGAGCACCGCTGTTACGCACCCGCAAGATCACGCGCACGGTCATGGAGACGACCACGCGCACGACCATCCGCATGGCTGGCGCCGTTGGCTGTTTGCGACCAACCACAAGGACATCGGTACGCTGTACCTGCTGTTCTCCTTCATGATGCTGCTCTCGGGCGGCACGCTGGCCTTGCTGATCCGCCTTGAGCTGTTCCAGCCCGGCCTGCAGTTCTTCCACCCGGAGCTGTTCAACCAGTTCACCACGCTGCACGGCTTGATCATGGTGTTCGGCGCGATCATGCCGGCCTTCGTGGGCTTTGCGAACTGGATGATCCCGTTGCAGGTTGGCGCGTCCGACATGGCGTTTGCGCGGATGAACAACTTCAGCTTCTGGCTGCTGCCGCCTGCGGCAATGCTGCTGGTGGGCTCGTTCTTCGCACCGGGTGGCGCCACCGCTGCCGGCTGGACCCTCTATGCACCGCTGTCGGTGCAAATGGGCCCGGGTATGGACATGGCGATTTTCGCGATCCACATCATGGGCGCATCGTCGATCATGGGCGCGATCAACATCATCGTGACCATCCTGAACATGCGTGCTCCCGGCATGACGCTGATGAAGATGCCGATGTTCTGCTGGACGTGGCTGATCACGGCGTACCTGCTGATTGCTGTGATGCCGGTGCTGGCGGGGGCAATCACCATGGTGCTGACCGACCGCCACTTCGGCACGAGCTTCTTCTCGGCTGCCGGCGGCGGTGACCCGGTGATGTACCAGCACATCTTCTGGTTCTTCGGGCACCCCGAGGTGTACATCATGATCTTGCCGGCGTTCGGCATCATCAGCCAGATCGTGCCGGCCTTCGCGCGCAAGCCGCTGTTCGGCTACAGCTCGATGGTGTATGCCACGGCGTCGATCGCCATCCTGTCGTTCATCGTGTGGGCCCACCACATGTTTACGACCGGCATGCCCGTGACCGGCCAGCTGTTCTTCATGTACGCGACGATGCTGATTGCGGTGCCGACCGGCGTGAAGATCTTCAACTGGGTGGCGACGATGTGGCGCGGCTCGATGACGTTCGAGACGCCCATGCTGTTCGCAATCGGCTTCATCTTCGTGTTTACGGTGGGCGGCTTCACGGGGCTGATCCTGGCCGTGGCCCCGATCGACATCCAGCTGCAGGACACGTATTACGTGGTGGCGCACTTCCACTACGTGCTGGTGGCCGGTTCGCTGTTCGCACTGTTCGCAGGCTTCTACTACTGGGGTCCGAAGTGGTCGGGCTACATGTACAGCGAGACGCGCGGCAAGATCCACTTCTGGGGTTCGATGATCACCTTCAACCTCACGTTCTTCCCGATGCACTTCCTGGGCCTGGCTGGCATGCCGCGCCGCTATGCTGACTACCCGCAGCAGTTCGCCGACTTCAACGCCGTGGCGTCGATCGGAGCCCTGGGCTTCGGCCTGATGCAGGTGTATTTCTTCTTCTTCGTGGTGCTGCCGTCGTACCGCGGTGGCGAGAAGGCTGCCGACAAGCCGTGGGATGGCGCGGAAGGCCTGGAGTGGACCGTGCCGTCGCCGGCGCCGTTCCACACCTTTGAAGAACCGCCCCACGTCAAGTAATGCAGGTGTCGCGGGGTGGCTTGCCAATACTGGTGCCGGCCCCGCGATCCTCCGGACAACGATGTCGAATCCAGAAAAAAGCCCAACACCCGAGCAACGCGCAGCCAATCGTCGCCTGGGGCTCATCCTCGGCACGATCGCGTTGGTTTTCTTTCTGGGTGTGATTTTCAAGCGCGTGGTGTTCGGCTAGCCCGACAGGCGACGCGCCGATCGCTGGACCGAGATTTCGCGAGACCCCTATGAGCCAGACACCGGCGCAGCCGGACCCGACCCAAAACGACAAAGCCCTCGAGCGCGGCCTGAACAGGTCCATGCTCGGCAAGCTGGCCGTTGTGGTCGTGATCATGTTCGGCTTCGGTTACGCGATGGTGCCGCTGTACAAGAAGATCTGCGAGCTTACGAACATCAACGTGTTGAACACACGTGATGAAGATGGCGGCGCGCTGCGCAACTCGCAGATCGACAAGACGCGCACGATCACGGTGGAATTCGATTCGAACAGCCAAGGGCCGTTCCGCTTCCGCCCCGTCAAGAACAGCATGGATGTGCACCCCGGCGAGATCAACCAGATCGTCTACGAGGTGGTGAACAAGGAGGGGCGCACGGTCGAGGCGCAGGCCATCCCGAGTTACGCGCCCAAGCAGGCAACCGAGTTCTTCAAGAAGATCGAGTGTTTTTGTTTCAAGCAGCAGACGCTGAAGGCCAACGAGTCACGCGAGATGCCGGTGGTGTTTGTGATTGATCCGGATCTTCCCAAGGACGTGAAGACGATCACCTTGTCCTACACTTTCTTTGAAATCCACGCGCCGTCGGCCATTGCGCCGGCGATGCCGAACAAGGGAACGTGAGGACATGGACGAACTGAAGGAAGCGACCAAGCGACGCGCGTCATTCGCACAGACGATGAAGGCGGTGTTCTGGTCCTTCTTCGGTGTGCGCAAGGGCCGCGATCATGACCGCGACATGGCGCAGTTGAATCCCGTGCACGTGATCATCGCGGGCATTCTGGCGGCGGTCATGTTTGTCGTTGTGCTGCTGTTGATCGTGCGGGCAGTTGTCGGTTGAGGATTGAGAAGGTTGAGGAGACGGCCCTCGCAGCATGGGCTGGGCAACATCAAGTGGATTCCTAAAAAAATAGAGCTGGAGAAAAAGAGATGAGTGCGAATCGAGCAAACGCTCCGTACTACTTCGTGCCCGGGCCGTCGCGGCATCCGATTACGGCAAGCCTCGGCCTGCTGATCGTGCTGTTGAGCTCCGCTGCGTGGGTGAATGCTCAGCCCTGGGCCCCGTGGACGTTCCTGATCGGCCTGCTGTGGTTCCTCTTTGTGCTGCGTGCGTGGTTTGCCGACGCCATCTCCGAATCCGAGACCGGCAAGTACGGCGACCGCGTGGATGCCTCGTTCCGCTGGTCGATGAGCTGGTTCATCTTCTCGGAAGTGATGTTCTTCGCGGCATTCTTCGGCGCGCTGTTCTATGCCCGCACGATTGCCATGCCGTGGCTCGGCGATCTGAACAACAAGCTGCTGTGGCCTGACTTCAACGCGCTGTGGCCGAACGCTGGCCCGGCCGGCACGGTTACGCCGTTCACGACGATGGGTCCGTGGCCGATTCCGACCATCAACACGGCGCTGCTGCTGACTTCCGGCGTGACGCTCACGTGGGCGCACCATGCGTTGCGTGAAGGCAAGCGCGCCCAGGTCATCCAGGGCCTGCTGCTGACGATCCTCCTGGGCTTCACGTTCATGGGCTTCCAGGCGTTCGAGTACATCCACGCCTATCACGAACTGAACCTGAAGCTGACCTCGGGCATCTATGGTTCGACGTTCTTCTTGCTGACGGGCTTTCACGGCTTCCACGTGACGATGGGTGCGATCATGCTGTCGGTGGTGCTGGGCCGTGTAATCAAGGGGCACTTCACGCCAGAGCATCACTTCGCGTTCGAAGGTGCCGCGTGGTACTGGCACTTTGTGGACGTGGTGTGGCTGGGTCTGTACGTGGTGGTGTACTGGCTGTAAGGCAGTATGGGATTGGGGTGGCGCTGCGCCGCCTCGTAACCCTGCCCACGACAGGCGAAGACAATGCCGCAGACGGGACACCGCTGCGGCGTTTTCGTTTTTCTGGCGTGAGCGATTTGCTCGCGGCTATTGGCCGAAGCGGATGCCGGTGCTGTGAATCCACCCCAGCCGGTTCGCGACCAGGATGAAGATGAATAGCGCGATCGAGAAACCGACGCGGAACATCAAGGAGCGAACGGTGCGGTTGCTGTGGCCCTTATCGCGCATCAGGAAGAACAGTGCGGAGGCAAGGCTGCCGAGGATCAGCAGAAACGCAATGGCAACGACGATGCGCATGGAGGGTTACGGGTTGGGCGATGAGGGGGTGGAAATGGCTGCCAAGCATTATCTCACCGAGGCTACGCAATGACCGTGCGCGTGCCGATGCGGCGTTGGTTTGCGCCCGTGCCGATGCTGGCGGGTGTGGCGCTGATCGCGCTCACGTGCTCGCTCGGCCGTTGGCAGCTTTCGCGTGCGCACGAGCGCATTGAGCGGCAGGCCCGTATCGTGGCGCTGGAAAATGCGCCCGCGCAGCGCATCACCGCTCAGCCTGTGACGGCGGATTCAGTGATGTACCGACCGGTGCTGCTGCGCGGAACGTTCGACGTGGCGCACACGGTGCTGCTGGAAAATCGCCCCCACGTCACCAACGACGTATCGCGCCCCGGCTTCGAAGTGCTCATCCCGCTCAGGCTGGAAGGGGCGGGCGGGCGGGCGGTGTTGGTCAACCGGGGCTGGTTGCCGCGCGATCCGGCCGACCGCACGCGCATCGCGCCGTACACCACGCCAGCGGGCGAAGTGCAGGTCGAAGGGATGGCGGTGCCACATGCCAGCCGGGTCTTCAGTCTGGGCCGTAAAGACGGCTCGGATGAAGTTGGCCAGCGACTTAGGCAAAATATCGACCTCGACGCTTTCTCGCGCGAAATCGGTGTGCCGCTCCAGCCGTTTGTGGTGCAGCAGCAATCCGACGCGCAGGACGGCCTGTTGCGCGATTGGCCGCGCGCAGACCTGGGCGCCGACCGCAATTACGGCTACGCATTCCAGTGGTTCGCAATGGCAGCGGCGGTACTTGGGTTAATGGTCTTCTACAGCGTGCGGCGTTATCGCCGCTTGGCGGGCACATCTGAGCCCGCTTGAACACGAACTCGCGTTGCGGCTTAGTGCCGCAGCTGAATGTATTGGGAATCACATGGTGAATCAGGAATCCGCACCCGGCGCGCCCGGCACACTTGGCGCGTCCGAAGACCCGCGCATCGACGCGCGCACGCGTCGCGGCCGCTTGATGATGCTGTTCCTGCTGCTGGTGTGTGCCTCTCCAGTGATCGCCTCGTACCTTGCGTATTACGTCTTCACTCCGGCCGGCGGCAAGGCCGCGTACGGCGCGCTGGTCGATCCGCAGCGCCCCATTCCGAGCGGCCTCATGGTGCAGGACGAGCATGGCGCTGAAGTGCCGCTCGCGAGCCTCAAGGGCAAATGGCTGATGGTGTCGGTGGATCGCAGCGCCTGCGATGACAACTGCGCGCGCAAGCTTTTCACCATGCGCCAACTGCGCATCGGCCAAGGCCCGGACCGCGACCGCATCGTCCCCGTCTGGCTGGTGACCGACCGCGGCGACATCGACCCCCGCCTGATCAAGGCCTACAACGACGATTACGGCGCCGTGCGCTTCCTGCGTGCGCCCGAACTGCCGAAGAACTGGCTGGGCGATGGCAAGACGTCGCCCACGGACCACCTCTTCCTGGTCGATCCGCTTGGCAACCTGATGATGCAGTTTCCGAAAGATCCGGACCCGAAGAAGGTGCGCGGCGACATGACGCGGCTCTTGAAATACTCGCGCATCGGATAAGCCATGCTGTTGCAACTTGCTTCCATCGGCATTCTGATCGCGCTGATCCCGCTGTGCTACGTGCTGGTCAAAGGGGATCGCAACAAGTACCGCAAGCTGGTGTGGATCACCGCTTTCCTGACGCTGGACCTCATCATGTTCGGCAGCTTCACGCGTCTGACCGATTCGGGGCTGGGCTGTCCGGATTGGCCGGGCTGCTACGGCACGTCCAACCCGTTCCATGCACGTGACGACATCCATGCCGCGCAGGCCGCCATGCCGAGCGGCCCGGTCACGTGGATGAAGGCGTGGATCGAGATGACGCATCGCTACTTCGCGCTTGCGTTGGGCGTTCTGATCATCACGCTGGTGGTGCTCGCGTGGGTCAAGCGCAAGGAGCTGAAGCAATCTCCGTGGTATGCGACGGCCGTGCTGGCGTTGGTATGCGTGCAGGGCGCCTTTGGCGCCTGGACGGTCACGCTCAAGCTGCAGCCTGCCATCGTGGTGACGCACTTGCTGCTGGGCATGTCGCTGCTGGCCGCGCTGATCTGGCTCGGCTGCAAGAACGATGCACCCCGGGTGGTGGATGAGCGTGGCGCTTCGTTGCGCACGGCAGCGGCCATCGGGCTGGTGCTGCTCGTTGTGCAGATTGCGCTGGGCGGCTGGGTCAGCACGAACTACGCTGTGCTGGCCTGTACCGATTTTCCGCTGTGCAACGGCCAGTGGGTTCCGCCGATGGACTTTGCGCACGGCTTCACGTTCTGGCGCCAGCTCGGCAAGACTGCCGGCGGCGATTTCATCTCGCACGATGCGCTGGTCGCCATCCATTGGACGCACCGCGTGTTTGCAGTCGTCGTGCTGAGCTATCTGGCGTGGCTTGGCCTCCGCGCACGTCGCATTGGCGGCATTGGCCGTGTGGCAACGGTGCTGCTGGTCGTGCTGGCCGTGCAATTGGCGACCGGTCTCTCAAACATCGTGCTGGGGTGGCCGCTGCTGGCCGCCGTGGCGCACAACGGCGGCGCGGCCGTGCTGCTGTTGCTGATGGTGCGTCTGCATTACCTGATCGGGCTCGCGCAAGCGCGGGCGCCGGTGCCTGTGGCGGCTGCCGTCGTCTGAACGCTGTCTGACCGTTTTTTATGAATACCGTGGCAACCCCAACAACTTCCACTCAACTTCCTGGCTGGCGAACGACCGCATCGCAGTATGCGGCGCTCACCAAGCCGCGCGTCACGCAGCTTGCTGTGTTCTGCGCCGTGATCGGCATGTTCCTGGCCACGCCGGGCATGGTGCCGTGGCCGGTGCTGATCGGCGGCGCGGTCGGCATCTGGCTGTTTGCCGGCGCTGCCTTCGCCATCAACTGCCTGGTCGAACGCAAGATCGACGCGATGATGCGTCGCACGGCTTGGCGCCCGTCGGCCAGCGGTGAGTTGGGCACGCGGCAGATCCTGGTGTTCTCGGTGGTGCTCGGCGGTGCGGGCATGTGGACGCTGCACGTGTTCGCCAACGACCTGACGATGTGGCTGACTTTTGCCACCTTCATCGGCTACGCGATCATCTACACGCTGCTGCTCAAGCCGGCCACACCGCAGAACATCGTGATCGGCGGCCTCTCGGGGGCGATGCCGCCGGCGCTGGGCTGGGCGGCCGTCGCCAACAGCGTGCCGGCCGAGGCGTGGATCCTGGTACTGATCATCTTTACCTGGACGCCGCCGCACTTCTGGGCGCTCGCGCTGTACCGCCGCGCTGACTATGCCAAGTCGGGCCTGCCGATGCTGCCGATCACGCACGGCGAGAAATACACGCTGCTGCACATCCTGCTGTACACGCTCATCATGATCGCGGCGACCATCCTGCCGTTCGTCTACGGCATGAGCGGCTACATCTACCTGGCGACAGCCCTGGTGCTGGGCTTCGGCTTCCTCTCGTATGCGTGGCGCATGTACCGCAAGTATTCCGACGCGCTGGCGCAGAAGACTTTCCGCTACTCGATCATCTATCTATCGATCCTGTTTGCCGCGCTGCTGGTCGACCACTACTTCAAGTTCGGCCCGGCGCTCACGCAAAGCGCGGCGCTGTGACGCACAGGGACGCCAGCAGGCATGTGCCGTTGGCGCTACGCTAGCCGGTCCGCTTCCAACACGATGACCATGCTCTCTTTCCGACACCTCCGCGCCGCGCTGTTCGCCATGCTGGCGGTTGCCGTGCTGGCGCTCACGGCGTGCAGCGACAAGCCCGCCTTCAAGAATCTCGACATCACCGGATCCAAGAGCTTCGGCACCGATTTCTCGCTGACCGACCACACCGGCAAGCGCCGCACGCTCGAAGATTTCCGCGGCAAGGTCGTCGTCATGTTCTTCGGCTACACGCATTGCCCCGATGTCTGCCCGACCACGTTGGCTGAGTTGCGCGCCGTGATGGACACCCTCGGCAAAGACGCGGACCGCGTCCAGGTGCTGTTCGTCACCGTCGACCCCGAGCGCGATACGCAAGACCTGCTGGCCAAGTACGTGCCCGCGTTCGACCCGCGCTTCATCGGCCTGCGTCCGGCCAACGAGACCGAGCTGAAGAAGGTCGCGTCCGACTTCAAGGTCTTCTACAGCAAGGTGCCGGGCAGTTCGCCTGACAACTACACCATGGATCACACGGCCGGCAGCTACATGTTTGATCCGAAAGGCAACCTGCGCCTGTTCATCAAGCACGGTCAGGGCCCCGAGCCGATCGCGCATGACATCAAGCAACTGCTGGCCGACTGATCTGCTGCCAGCGCCCAAAGAAAAAGCCCGCCAATTGGCGGGCTTTTTTATGGCGCGGCGGGCAGCTTAGGCGAAGGCCTGCAGGGCACCCTTCATCTTCTTCATCGCGGCCGATTCGATCTGGCGAATGCGTTCTGCCGACACACCAAACTCGTCAGCCAGGTCGTGCAGCGTCGAGCCGCCCGATCCGTCGTCGTTCACGTTCAGCCAACGGGCTTCGATGATGCGGCGGCTGCGGTCGTCCAGCTTGGCGAGGGCGGCTTCGATGCCTTCGCTTTGCATGCGGTCGTTGCTCCGCGCTTCGATCACGCGGGTCGGCTCGTTGTGCGTGTCGGCCAGGTAGGCGATCGGGGCGAAGGACTCTTCGCCGTCGTCCATCTGGCCTTCAAGCGCGATGTCGCCGCCCGAGAGGCGCGTTTCCATCTCGCGCACTTCGGCGCCCTTGACGTTCAGTTCGGCGGCCACGGCGTCGATCTCATCCGACGTGAAGGTCGCTTGCGCATCCTGCTTGTGGCTGCGCAGGTTGAAGAACAGCTTGCGCTGGGCCTTGGTGGTAGCCACCTTCACCATGCGCCAGTTCTTCAGGATGTACTCGTGCATCTCGGCTTTGATCCAGTGCATCGCGTACGAGACGAGGCGCACACCCTGATCCGGATCGAAGCGCTTGACGGCCTTCATCAGGCCGATATTGCCTTCCTGGATCAAGTCGGCATGCGGCAGGCCGTAGCCGAGATAGCCGCGGGCGATCGACACCACCAGGCGCAGGTGCGAGAGCACCAGGCGGCGGGCGGCATCGAGATTGTCGTTGTCGCGGTATTCGCGGGCCAGACGCTGTTCTTCTTCAGCCGACAGCATCGGCACACGGTTGACGCTCTGGATGTAGGCGTCGATGTTGCCCAGGTTGCCGGGGAACGCCAGCGCCCATCCATTGCCGGCGTTGCCGGACGGCTGGGTGGCGATTGCGGAAACGGTATTCACGGGGATGACTGCGTTCACTCAGGACTCCTGTCGAAATCCAGTGGAGGTTTGGAGAGGCATCTTAGCACTCCAACCGGATGAGTGCTAATAAGACATTCTTGTCCGGTTAATAGTTCCCGTAAATCAGGGTGTCTTCATCAATAGTATGATGTTTGCGCCGCAACAAAAGCGCGTCATACCACTCATAGACCGAGGCGGGCGGCATCGGTTCTCGACTATGCCGCCGTGTTGCGGCCGCGTGACTTCGCCCAATAAAGTGCTCGATCGGCTTCGCGCAGGGCGGCGTCTGGGTCGCGTATTTCCGGGCCCGGGCAGGCGACGCCGATGCTCGTGGTGACGTGCAGCACCGTGCCATCAGGCAGGTGGATGGGCGGACGGATCGCTCCGACGATCTTCTGCGCCGTGTGCAGCGCATCATCCGGAGCGTCAATCGGGTCGAGCAGGATGATGAATTCGTCACCTGCGAGCCGGGCGACGGTGTCGGTGCGGCGCACGGCACGTTGCAGGCGGTGCGCGACCTCCACCAGCACAGCATCGCCGGCGGCGTGGCCGTAGGTGTCGTTGATGTGCTTGAAGTGATCCACGTCCAGATACAGCACGCCCAGCGGCGCGGGCAGACGCTGACGACGTTCCAGCGCAGCGCGCAGGCGCTCGTAGAGTTCGTAGCGGTTTGGCAGGCCCGTGAGCGCATCAAAGCGCGCCATGCGCGACAGCTCCATCTCGCTGCGCTTGGCTTCGGTCACGTCCTGCACGAAGGCGTAGAGACCGCAGCGGCCGTCGCGGGCTTCACCGGCATCGGGCACGAGCTGGCCGCGAAAATGCCGGGTGCGGCTGCGCGGGCCGTTGGCGCGGGGCTTTTCGTACCATGGCGCGGTGATCTCGAATTGGACGGATTCTCCGCGCTGGGCGCGCACCAGATACGGTGCCAGCAAGGCGTACGTGCCCGGCGTGAACACCCGTTCCGGTGTCTGGCCGCAGACCTCCTCGGGCGTGCGCTGCAGCCAGCGCGCATGCGTGACGTTGCAGAAGGTGAAGACACCGTCGGGGTCGATGTGCGACACCAGCAGCGGCGCGTTGTCGAGCACGAGCTTGAGCGCGCGTTCGCTGCGCCCCAGGGCCAGCTCGGCACTCGTGCGGGCCGTCAGATCCTGCAGTACCGAGAAATAGCCGCGCAGCGTGCCGCGATCATCGTAGTCGGGAAAGTAGTGGCCGCTCAGGTAGCGGGGCACGCCGGTGCGCATGGACTGGATCTCGAATTGCACCGGGTAACCGGCCAGCACCTCAGTCATGTAGGGCAGCAGCGTGCGGTAATCCTCGGGGGTGTAGATGTCGCGCACGTGGCGGTCGAGCATCTCGTCTTCACTGCGGCCGAAGGCTTCGAGCAGCGTGCGGCTGGCAAAGCGCACGATGCCGTCCGAGTCGACGTAGCTGAGCTGCGCGGGCACGTTGTCGGCCACCAGGCGCAGTTGTTCGCGGCTGGCGCGCAGGGCGGCTCGGCGGCGTTCCAGGCTTTCGTTGGCGGTGCGCAGTGCGCGCTCGGACGCGGCCAGCCGGTTGGCAAACGGCCGCACCGTCAAACGGATGGCCAGCACGCTGCCGATCATCAGGCACAGCATGAAGGCCGCAAGCCGCTCGAACTGCACGCGCATCGGGGCGTAAAGCTCCGCACTGGCGATCTTGCTGATCAGTGCCAGACCCGTGTGGCCGATGGGCGTGTAGCTGAACGACGTCGGCATGCCATGGATGTCCTGCCACTGGCCGTAGCCGGCCTCGCCCGCCAGCGCCAGGCGTGATGGCAGCGGGCGGTGGTCGACCGTAAGCGGCGGCAGCTCGAACACATAGGCGTCGAAGCGCTGCGGAAACGACATGGCGCGGCCGCGCGCATCAAAGCCCGACATCGCCAGCGTTTCCGTCATCCCCGTACCGCGTTGGCTGTTGTAGCGGCCTGTCATGTGGGCGAGCGGTTGCTCGGCGACCAGCCAGCCGATTTGCGTGCCGTCTGCCATGACCGGCGTTTCGGTACGCATGGCAAAACCGTGTACCCATTGCAGCGTGACACGCTCGGGCGCGAGGCCGGCGTGCAGCCGAATCGACAGCTCGGGTTCAAGCGTCTGCGTCCCCAGGCTGACGATGCCCTCGCCCGCGAGCGTGCGCAGTTGCAGGTACGAGTAGCCTTGCTCGCGATACGCCTGCAACGCACTCTCGCTGCGCAGACGCGCTGCGTTGTCTGCCGGATGGCGCAGCACTTCCTGGATGTGCGTGGCGGCGGCCACCAGGCGGGGGCTTTCCGCACGCATGGCCAGCAGTCGGTCGAACTCTTCGGCGTAGCTGGACAGGGCTTGCGCCCGTGTGGTGCCGAAAGTCAGCGTGGCGCTGTCCACCTGGATGATGAACGCCGTGATTGTGGCCGCCAGCCCTGCCAGCACCACGCAGCCGCCGCTGATCCACACGATGGTGTCTTCCGGCGACAAGCGCAGGCGCAACAGGCCGGGGTACCGGGCTACTGCGGCGCACAGTGTGCCCGTGAGCACCAGCAGCGAGCAGACAGCAGCCGCGTCCGGGGCACGCCACCGCAGCCACGCCGGGTACAGATACTCAAGTGCCATGGCGCGGCCGAGGAGGTCGCCAGCGCAAAGCAGCATCGCGAAGCCCAGAAGGCCCCAGAACCATTGCGCGCGATGCGGTTTGCGCAAGGTGGGCACGAGGCTCAGTGCGGTTGCCGAGGCGGCCATCGCCAGCGCGTGGCTGGGGTGCATGCCGCCAATCCACCCGGTCACCCATTGGCGATCGAACCAGGCGTGCAGGCCAGGAAAATCCAGTCCGATCGGTCGGCCCGTGATCATCTCGGCCAGCCGCAGCGTGGACAGCAACGCCACCGCGCCGCTCAGCCCGCGTGCTGTCGGATCTGCCCAGCGGGCGTTTGGTCGCACCACCCCAACGAGCAGCGCCCCCAGACCAGCGCCCAGCAGCGTCAGGTTGATCCCCGTGGCAAACACGATCAGCAGGCGGTCCGTGCCGAGCTTCACCGCCCATGGCCAATGCTGCAGCCAGCCGACCATCACGATCAGCCCAATCAGGACGAGGAGAAAGCCGATGCCGCCGGCAATGGCGACAAGCGGCCGGCGAGGAACCATGCAGGTGACGCGTGAGCGGGGCGGTTTCAGGGCGGATGTCTTCTAACCGGAAGATCGGCGGAAAACCGCGCCGCTTGAGCGTTTCCACCCAAAAGGGTGGGCTGAATTGCCATGTCTGCAATGTTGAGTGATCGATGCGCAAATGAATGCGATGCACTCGGCACATCGCGTCACCTCGCGTGCCGTCACGCAAGTTAGCTACACTGCCCGGACATCGCAGACACCGTTACAGGAGCCGTCATGACCATCGTCGTCAGCAAGGACACCGAAGGCCTTTTCCGCCACAAAGTCACCTTCCCTGAAGGCGTGACTTACACCGACGTGCCCAAGCCGGCGGGCGAAGGCAGTGCGCCCGATCCGCACGCCTACTTCGATGCGGCCTTGGCCAGTTGCAAGGCGCTGACCGTCTCGCTGTATGCGCGCCAGCGCAAGTACCCGCTCGACTCGATCGACGTGGCTGTCGAGCACGACGGCAGCCAGGAGCGCCAGGGCCGTTACAAGCTGCGTACCGTGCTGACCCTGCACGGCGATCTGAGCGACGAGCAACGCGCCGACCTGCTGCGCGTGGCCGGCAAATGCCCCGTTCACAAGCTGATGACCGAGGTGGAGATCAGCGTCGACACCGAACTCGCCGAGCGCGCTTGAGGAGCCTCCCGCCATGACTTCCATTCAGCACATCATCGGCCCGCACGTGCGCGACCTGGGCGGTTTCTCGGTCAAGCGGGTGCTGCCATCGGCGGCGCGCCAGACGGTGGGGCCGTTCATCTTCTTCGATCACATGGGCCCCGTCGATTTCGCCCCCGGCGAAGGCATCGACGTGCGTCCGCACCCGCACATCGGGCTGGCCACCGTTACGTATCTGTTCGACGGCAGCATGGTCCACCGCGACAGCCTCGGCAGCGTGCAGACCATCACGCCTGGCGACGTGAACTGGATGACGGCCGGCAACGGCATCGTCCACTCCGAGCGTTCCTCGCCCGAGGGGCGCGAAAAAGGCGCGCGCGTGCATGGCATCCAAACCTGGGTGGCGCTGCCGAAGGATCAGGAAAAGGTGGGCGCCAGCTTCGCCCATCACGCCGCCGACACGCTGCCCAAGCTCGAATGCCCGGGCGTGCAGGGCGTGGTCATCGCGGGGGATGCATTCGGGCTGACGTCGCCGGTGAAGGTGAGTTCGCGCACGCTGTATGTGGCTCTGGAGCTGGCGGCCGGTGCATCGCTGGTGATTCCGCCCGAGCATGCAGACCGTGGGCTGTATCTCGTCGACGGCGCCGTCACCATCGACGGCGAGACGCTCGACCCGCACCACCTTGCCGTGCTGGAACCCGGCGGCGACGTGACGCTTACCGCGCAGGCATCGTCACGCGTGATGCTGCTGGGCGGTGACCCGACCGACGGCCACCGCCACATCTACTGGAACTTCGTCGCCAGCGACAGGGCCGACATTGAAGACGCCAAGCAGCGGTGGGAGGCCGACGCCTTCGCCCACGTGCCGGGCGAGACGGAGCGGATTCCGCTGCCGTCCAAATAAGACCAATCGATCAATCAGGCAGCCTGCGCCGGTCGTGCACAGCGCACGATCGCGCGGACCTGCTTGGCGATCGGCTCCGGCACCGGTTGCGTGCCGTCGAGCACCGCTTCAATCCACCGCGCTGTAGCTGCCACGTCCGTCCCTACAGGCAATTCAGGCGGCGTATCGCTCGATCCTTCCACCGCTTCGATCACCGTTTCGTGCGCCCCATCGTGCAGCCACTCCACCGCGCTGCCACGCCGCGCATCGGCCACCGCCTCGCCTTCGGTGCCGCGCGCGAGCAGCACATTGGCCGGATGGCGCAGGAAGTAATCGGTGAGCGTGTCGCGGTATTCCGGGTGCGTGTAGCTGACCAGCCGTAGCGCTTCGCGCGGCGCGTGCCCGCCGATGGGCTGCAGCATCTTCACCACCGTATGGGCCGAATTGCGTAGGCCGACGATCTCGCGCTTGTCCAGCAGCGACGCCAGCTCGGGCGAGAGCACGTCGATCGGCACGAACGCCAGGCGGTCGCTCTCCAACCGCTCGCGGGCGTCGTCCATGTGTTCGCAGACGGGCCAGCCGAGCGCTTCGAACAGCGCGGCCGTGGTGATGCGGCCGTCGAAGCGGCGAATGCCATGCACCAGCACCGGCACACCTTCGCGCGCCAGCAGCTTGGCCAGCAGCGGCACGAGGTTCGGCTGCCGGCGGGCGCCGTTGTAGCTCGGGATAACGACCGGCAGCGCGTGCTCGGGCGTGTCCGGTGCCGGAAGCGGCCGGCAGTGCGCGTGCGTGGCTTCCAGCATTCCGTCGAGTTCTTCCGGGGTCTCGCCTTTGATGCGGTAGGCCATGAGGATGGCGCCGAGCTGCACGTCGGCGATGCGGCCTTCCAGCATGGCAGTGAAGAGCGCGCGGGCATCGTGCTTGACCAGCGCGCGGGCGCCGTCTGCGCCGCGGCCGATCTCCTTGATGAAGCGGGCGGCGGGGAAGGGGCCGTTTGCGAGGGCGTCTTCAGTGACGGTGTCGGGGAGGATGGGGGGAGCGGGCATTGTTCATGGCGCGGGTGATTGGCTTGGGGTTGATCATAGCGCTGTGGGTTGTGTGCTGGCGCCATGGGTCGGTGCTTTTTTGGGACTGGTGGTGCATCCCTTGTTTCATCCCCTGCCGGGGCGGGCGGTTGTGGTCCATCCCTTTTTCGTACCCTGCCGGGCACGACCTACTTTTCTTTGTCTTGCCAAAGAAAAGTAGGCAAAAGAAAGGCGCGCCCAAGATGGCGACCCCTTCCTTGAATTTGTGTAACCGGGCGGAGGCGGGGAAAACTCGCTGCGCTCAGACAGTTCCCCGCCTTTTTTCCGCCCGCTTACAAAAATTCAAGGCGCCATCAAGGGCAGGAACGTCAACGGCCAAACCGTTTGTCTGCGTGTCCTGTCGGGGTCCCGTTTGTTGCTCTGTGCTGCTTCGCTTCGCTCGCACTCCACCGCTGTTTTTTGCTGGCTTCGCTTCGAGTCTTGCCGTGCAAGCGCGACTGCGGTTGTACTTCGATGGTGTGGCCGTACCTTGCCCTAGATGGCGCCTTGAATTTCTGTTGCAGGGAGGAAAAAGGAAGGGGAACTGTCTGAGCGCAGCGAGTTTTCCCCTTCCCCTCCCTGCGACATAAATTCAAGGGGAAGTCGCCATCTCGGGCGCGCCTTTCTTTGCTTACTTTCTTTGGCAAGACAAAGAAAGTGAGTCAGCCCCGGCAGGGGATGAAACAGGGGATGGACCACCAAGTTAAAACAACAAAGCCATCCCCAAAGCAAATCAAGCAGCCTCCGCCACCGGATGCCTCTGCTTCCGATACAGAAAATCCAACACCGCCGTCCGACAAGCGTGATAAGTCGCATCCTCCGCCAACGCCATCCGATCCCGCGGCCGCGGCAAATCCACCGTCAACACCTCACCAATCGTCGCAGCCGGCCCATTCGTCATCATGACGATGCGATCCGCCAGCAGCACCGCCTCATCCACATCGTGGGTCACCATCACCACCGTGCTGCCGGTCGCCGCCACGATCTTCAGCAGCTCATCCTGCAGATGCGCCCGCGTGAGCGCATCCAGCGCCCCAAACGGCTCATCCATCAGCAAGACCTTCGGCTCCATGGACAACGCCCGCGCAATCCCCACCCGTTGCTTCATCCCGCCAGAAATTTCATGCGGATGCTTCTGCTCGGCATGCGACAAGCCCACTAACGCCAGCGCCGCATGTGTGCGCTCACGCAGTTGCGCCTTGGTCTCGGTCTTGCCGAAGACGCGTTCGACGGCCAGATACACGTTGTCAAAGCACGTGAGCCACGGCAGCAGCGAGTGGTTCTGAAACACCACCGCGCGATCCGGCCCCGGCCCGGCAATCTCGCGCTCGGCCAGGATCAACCCACCCGTGGTCGGCCGCGTGAGCCCGGCAATCAGGTTAAGCAACGTCGACTTACCGCACCCCGAGTGCCCGATGAGCGCGATGCACTCACCGCGCGCCACCGTCAGGTCGATGTCGCGCAGGGCGACGAACGGGCCGCGCTTGGTCTTGAACGTCTGCCCGACGTTTTCAATGCGCAGGAATTTGTCTGTCATGGCGCTCCCCCTGTTTCCTCAAACCGTGTCGTACGAGAAGCGCCGCGCAATCGCCAGCAGCGCGTGCTCCAGCAGCAGCCCCACCACACCAATCACGAAGATCGCGATGACGATGTGCTCGACCTTCAGGTTGTTCCATTCGTCCCACAGCCAGAAGCCGATGCCGACACCGCCGGTGAGCATCTCCGCCGCCACGATGACCAGCCATGCGGTGCCGATGGACAACCGCACGCCCGTCAGCATGTACGGCAGCACCGCCGGAAACAGCACGCGCGTGAACACCTTCCACTCCGACAGGTTCAGCACGCGCGCCACGTTCAGGTAGTCCTGCGGCACGCGCGTCACACCCACGGCGGTGTTGATGACCATCGGCCAGATCGAGCAGATGAAGATCGCCCAGATGGCCGCCGGGTTGGCCGACTTGAACAGCAGCAGCCCGATTGGCAGCCACGCCAGCGGCGACACCGGCCGCAGCAGGCTGATGATGGGCGAGGCCATCGCATTCAAAAACGCAAAGCGCCCGATGAGGAAGCCCGCCGGAATGCCGATGACCGCCGCCATGCCAAAGCCCGCGCCCACGCGCGCCAGCGAGGCCAGTACGTTCCAGCCCACGCCCTGGTCATTGGGGCCATTGCGATAGAACGGATCGGCAAACAGCGCGACCGCCGCTTTCCACGTCACCGCCGGTGTCGGCAGTGCGGGGATGGCCGTGGCGATGCCCTGCCATGCCAGCACAAACAGCACAAAGCCCAGCACGGGCGGAAAGCCGCGCACCACGGCGGCGACAAACCAGTCGCGCGCAACAAACCGGCGACGTTCAGGGGCGGCATCGGACTGCACGCCGGACAACGTTTTGACGAGCGTGTTCATGTCGGACTCCATCGACGTGAGGAACCGCAATCAGAAATTCGGAAGTTCAGGAGGGCAGCAACGTCAGGCTTTCAGCTTGAAGCCGTCGGCATAAGCGGCGGGGTTCTTCGCATCCCACACCACGCCGTCGATCAGCTTGGCCGTGCGCATGTCGCTCTTAGGCAGTGGCGTGCCGGTGGCGGCTGCCGCCTGCTTGTAGATGTCGATGCGGTTGATCTGCTTGGCCACGGCCAGGTAATCCGGATGCGCCTTCAGCAGGCCCCAGCGCTTGTGCTGCGTGAGGAACCACATGCCGTCCGACAGGTACGGGAAGTTGACCGCGCCATCGTGATAGAAACGCATCGGGTCCGGGTCGTCCCAGGTCTTGCCCAGGCCATTCGAGTAACGGCCCAGCATGCGGTCGAGAATGATGTCCATGTCGGTGTTGACGTAGGACTTGGCGGCGATGGTCTCGGCGGTCTTGCGGCGGTTCGATGCTGACGCATCGATGAACTTGCTCGCCTCCAGCACCGCAGCGGTGAGCGCACGCGCCGTGTTCGGATACTTCTGCACAAACTCCGCCGTGGTGCCGAGCACCTTCTCGGGGTGGTCTTTCCAGATGGCCTGTGTGGTCTCGGCGGTAAAGCCGATGTTGTCTGCAATCGCGCGCGCGCCCCACGGCTCGCCCACGCAGAAGCCATCCATGTTGCCCACGCGCATGTTGGCCACCATCTGCGGCGGCGGCACGGTGATCGCCTTCGCATCCTGCAGCGGGTGGATGCCGTGCGCGGCCAGCCAGTAGTACAGCCACATCGCGTGCGTGCCGGTCGGGAAGGTCTGCGCGAAGACGTATTCGCGCTTCTCCTTGGTCATGACCGCACGCAGCGATGCGCCGTCCTTGACGCCTGCTGCCTTGAGCTTGTTCGATAGCGTGATCGCCTGGCCGTTGTTGTTGAGCGTCATCAGCACGGCCATGTCTTTCTTCGGGCCGCCAATGCCGAGTTGCACGCCGTAGATCAGGCCGTAGAGCACGTGCGCCGCATCCAGGTCGCCCGACGCCAGCTTGTCGCGCACGCCCGCCCATGAGGCTTCTTTCGACGGCGTGATCTTGATGCCGTACTTCTTGTCGATGCCGAGCGTGGACGCCATGACCACCGAGGCACAGTCCGTGAGCGGGATGAAGCCGACCTTCAGCTCCGTCTTCTCGGGCGCATCAGAGCCCGCGGCCCAGGCGCCGGCGCGCACCAGCGGATCGATCAATGCCACGGCACTGCCTCCTGCAATCGTCGCCGCGGCTTTCATGATGCTGCGGCGCTTCGGGTTGATCGGGTTGACGAGAGCGTCGGTCTTGTCTGGCGCGGCCATCCATGGCTCCAAAGAAAAGGCGTCCCGACGCGCGCCATCGCCCCATCGCCAAGGAAGGGTCGCAGAGCCGTGCGTCGGGACGCCGTTGTCCCTTGCCGATACCCACGTTGGCACCGGCTTCGCAGCGACACTTGCAAGGGGTATGCCAACGTTGAGCAATGGGTTTCGGCGATCCGGGTTCAGAACGCCACGCGCCGAGCATTTTTCTCGGTGTTCCGAGCTCGGAGCTCGGCGTGCGAGGCTTTTTGCTCGGCGGATGGAGCTCGGAGCTCGGCACGCGAGGCTTTTAGCTCGGCGGTTGAGGCTCAGAGCTCGGCGCGTGAGGCTTTTAGCTCGGCGGTTGAGGTTCGGAACTCGGCGTCTGAGGCTTTTGGCTCGGCGATTGAGGTTCGGAACTCGGCGTGCGAAGCTTTTTGCTCGGCGGTTGAGGTTCGGAACGTCGCGTGTGAGGTCCGGAACACCGCGCGCGACTGGTGCGTTTCCGGCGCCGGAGTTGTGCGGCGCACCAAAAATGGGCGGTGGCCCGGCCGCTCAACTGGCCATCACATCGATCACGCGTTGCGCGGCTTCCACCAGCTTGATGTTGCGGTCCATCGCCATCTTGCGCAGGCGTTTGAAGGCATCGTCTTCCGACAGGTTCATCTGCTTCATCAGCAGGCCCTTGGCGCGCTCCAGCACCTTGCGTTCGGCCAGTTGCGTCTTGGCGGTGTCCAGCTCTGCGCGCAACGCACTTTCGTGCTCGAAGCGAGCGTAGGCGACATCCAGTACCGCCTTGACGCGCGTGGGCTTGATGCCGTCGACGATGTAGGCCGTGATGCCGGCGGCAAACGCCGTCTTGATGCGCGTGGCGTCGTCGTTGTCGGTGAACAGCACGATCGGGCGCGGCGCATGCTGTGTGGCCACGCAGACGTGCTCGATGGTGTCCCGCGCCGCCGATTCGGACGCGACGATGACCATGTCGGGCTGTGTCTCGGCGATGCGCTCCGGTAGCGTCAGGTCGGCATCGGCCAGGCCCACGTCAACGAAGCCGGCCTCGGCCAGCCCTGCGCGGATCAGCTCCAGGTTGATCTGTTCGGCATCGAGCGGATCGCGCACCAGCAGCACGCGCATCGGCGCGGCCGGGTGCGGGGCGGCGGGCGGGGCAGATGGGGCGGGCGGTTTCGTTTGCATGGTGCAAAGTGGGGCAGTGTGCACGCCACTCATGCAAGAACCGCGCCGGGCCGGTGCGGGTGTATTCTCGCAAACTCGTCGGTCGCCGGGGGGCGGTGGCCGCAGTGTCCCCACCTGTTCCAATCCAGCTTAGCTTCAGGAGACCCGCATGACCGAGTTCGTCGTCACCCCGCCCGCCGTCAACGGAATTCCCGTCCGTGGTGGGCAGGGCCAGTTTCCGGTGCGCCGTGTGTACTGCGTCGGCCGCAACTACGCCGCCCACGCCCGCGAGATGGGCTCCGACCCCGACCGCGAGCCGCCGTTCTTCTTCTGCAAGCCGGCCGACGCCGTGCGCTACATCCCCGACGGCGAGACCGGCCAGTTCGTCTACCCGACTGAAACCAAGGATTGCCACTACGAGATCGAACTCGTGGTCGCCATCGGCACGGGCGGCCGCGATATCTCCGTGGAAACCGCTGCCAACCATATCTACGGTTACGCCGTCGGCCTGGACATGACGCGCCGCGATTTGCAGAACGCCGCCAAGAAGGGCGGCCGCCCGTGGGAAACCGGCAAGGCGTTCGACGGCTCCGCACCCATTGGCCCGATCGTGCCGGCAAAGGATGTCGCCCACGCAGATAAGGGCGCCGTCACGCTGTCGGTCAACGGGCGGGAACACCAGCGCGGTGATTTGTCTGACCTGATCTGGTCGGTGCCGGAAACCATTGCGTATCTGTCGCGCCTGTTCGAACTGCGCCCCGGCGACCTGATCTACACCGGCACGCCCGAAGGCGTCGGCCCGGTGGTCGTCGGCGACCTGATGGTCGGCAAGATCGACGGCGTGGGTGAGCTGCACGTGAAGGTCATTTGATAGACCCGACAGAAGAGTCAGAAGCCATGTCGATCAAGCTGTACAACTATTTCCGCAGTTCGGCGTCGTTCCGCGTGCGCATCGCACTGGAGGTCAAGGGCCTGTCGTACGACTATGCGCCGGTGCACCTGCTCAAGGGCGAGCAGATGGCGCCCGACTTCGTCAAGCTGAACCCCGATGCGCTGGTGCCCGTCCTGTGCGACGGCAACGACGTGCTGAACCAGTCCTTGGCGATCGTCGAATACCTGGAAGAGACGCACCCCGAGCCCACGCTGCTTCCGGGCTCGCCGAGCAACCGCGCGCACATTCGCGCGATTGCATTGGCGATTGCGTGCGAGATCCACCCGCTCAACAATCCGCGCGTGCTCAAGTATCTGAAGAACACGTTCAACGTGGAAGAAGAGGCGCGCAACGACTGGTATCGCTACTGGGTGAAGCTGGGGTTTGCGGCACTGGAGACGCGGCTGTCACAGTCGCCACTGACGGGCGCTTACTGTGTTGGCGACACGCCGACGCTGGCCGACGTGTGCCTGGTCCCGCAGGTGTTCAACGGCAAGCGATTTGATGTGGCGGTGGAGGATTACCCGACGCTTGCGCGCATCTTTGAGCACTGTATGGCGCAGGAGGCGTTTCAGAGGGCTGCGCCTGGGGCGCAGCCGGATGCGGCTTCCGCGTAATCTGCAGCGTTACTGCGCAAAACAAAAACGCCCTGATCAAATCAGGGCGTTTCTACATTGAAGCGTTGCGCGCGAGGGGGGTCAACCCAACAGCGCATCCGCAAATTCGCGCGCAGAAAACGGCTGCAGGTCTTCCACCTGTTCACCCACGCCGATGAAGTACACCGGCACCGGCCGCTGCCGTGCGATGGCGGCCAGGATGCCGCCCTTGGCAGTGCCATCCAGCTTGGTGACGATCAGGCCCGTGAGGCCCAGCGCTTCGTCAAAGGCTTTGACTTGCGCGAGGGCGTTCTGCCCCGTGTTGCCGTCGATCACCAGCAGCGTTTCATGCGGCGCTGTGGCCATGGCCTTGGCGGTCACGCGGCGCACTTTCTTGAGCTCTTCCATCAGGTGCAGCTGCGTCGGCAGGCGGCCGGCGGTATCGGCCATGACGATGTCGATGCCGCGTGCGCGTGCGGCGTTCACTGCATCGAAGATCACCGCAGCCGGGTCGCCCGATTCCTGAGCCACGACCGTGACGTTGTTGCGCTGTCCCCAGACCACGAGTTGCTCTCGCGCGGCGGCGCGGAACGTGTCGCCCGCGGCCAGCAGCACCGACTGGCCGTAGGTCTGGAAGTGCTTGCACAGCTTGCCGATGCTGGTCGTCTTGCCGGCGCCGTTGACGCCCGCGATCATGATGACCATCGGCTGTTCGCGGCCAAGCACCATGGTTTTTTCCAGGGGGTGCAGCAGCTCGACCAGCAGGTCGCGCAGGGCGGTTTTCACGCCTTCGGCGGTTTCAATGCGCTGGGCCTTGATGCGGCGGCGGAGTTCCCCCAGCAGGTATTCGGTGGCGTCGACACCGGCATCGGCCATCAGCAGCGCGGTCTCCAGCTCTTCGAAGAGCGCTTCGTCGACCTTCACGCCGACGAACAGCGTGGTCAGGCCCTTGCTCGTCTTCGACAGGCCGGAGCGCAGGCGCGACATCCAGCCCTTGCGGGCTTGTTCGATGACGGCGGGCGTGGGCACGGTCTCGACGTCGTCGGCTTGCACGTCGAGCGCAGGCTGCTCGGCAGGTGCGTCAGGCATGGCCACGTGGGCCGGCGCGGCGACAGGTGCGGCTATTGGTGCAGGTGCAGGTGCAGGTGCAGCGACGGGCTGGGGTGCTGCAACCGGTGCGGGTGCGGGAGCGACGGCAGGGATGGCAGCCGGGGCAGGCGCCTGCGCGGCTTCGGGCGCCGCGGCGGGCGTGGGTTCGGCGGCCGGTTGGGGCTCTGCCTTGCGCTTCTTCCAGAAACTAAACATCGTAAAAGGCAGTCTATTTCGCCGTTAGAATCAAGCGTCGAATTTTATCAGACAGCCCATATGCGCTCTTCCATGCGAATCGTTTCAAACCGGGCCCGGTTGCGAGCCTGGCAATTGGCCGCGACGGCCCTGGCGGCGGGCCTGCTGGCCGGCCATGTTGGCGCGCAGGAGTTGGCAGCCGCACCGGGGCGCCCAGTTGCCACCGCCAGCGTTGCCAAGGTGGGCGCCAGCCAGTCCGACACGCACGAATACAAGCTGCCGAACGGCCTGCAACTGATCGTCAAGGAAGACCACCGCGCCCCCACCGTGGCGCACATGGTCTGGTATCACGCCGGCAGCATCGACGAGCACAACGGCACCACAGGCGTCGCCCACATGCTCGAGCACATGATGTTCAAGGGCACCAAGGCTGTTGGCCCCGGCGAGTTCTCCCGCCGCGTGGCGGCCATGGGCGGCCGCGAAAACGCCATGACCACGCGCGATTTCACGATGTACTTCCAGCAGATCGAGAAGTCGCATCTTGGCGACGTGATGGCCCTTGAGGCGGACCGCATGGCCAATCTCCAGCTGACCGACAAGGAGTTCAAGCCGGAGATGAACGTGGTGAAGGAGGAGCGCCGCATGCGCATCGACGACTCCGCCCGTTCCACCGTCTACGAACAGATGCTCGCCACGCTGTTCAACGCCGCGCCGTACCGCAACCCGACCATCGGCTGGCCGGGCGATCTCGACACGATGACGGTGCAGGACGCGCAGAACTGGTACCACGCCTGGTACACGCCCAACAACGTCACCGTGATCGTCGCGGGCGATGTGAAGCCCGACGAAGTCTTCCGCCTGGCGCAGCGCACCTACGGCAAGCTTAAGCCGCATGCATTGCCGCGCCGCTATGCGCAGGAGGAGCCCAAGCAGATCGGCGTGAAGCGTATCTGGGTGAAGGCGCCGGCCGAGAACCCGTACGTTGTGCTGGCGTACAAGGTGCCGCGCCTGAGCGATGTGGAGAAGGACGTTGACCCGTACGCGCTGGAAGTCCTGTCGGCCGTGCTCGATGGCTATGACAATGCGCGCCTGTCGAGCCAGCTTGTCAAGGGCGAAAAGCGCATTGCCGACGATGTCAACGCCGGCTACGACGGCCTGAACCGCGGCCCGTCGATCTTCCTGATGGACGGCACGCCCGCCGACGGCCACACCACCGCCGAGATCGAACAGGCCCTGCGCGCGCAGATCGAGCGCATCGCCAAGGAAGGCGTGACGGATGCCGAACTGAAGCGCGTGAAGGCGCAAGTCGTGGCCGCGCAGATCTACAAGCGCGACTCGGTGTTCGGCCAGGGCATGGAGATCGGCATGAACGAGATGAGCGGTCTGTCGTGGCGGTCCATCGATCGCCAGCTTGAAAAGATCAAGGCCGTGACATCGGCGCAGATTCAGCACGTTGCGCAGACGTACTTCAGCGAAGACAACCTCGTCGTCGCCACGCTGCTGCCGCAACCGATCGATCCCAACAAACCGGCGCGCAAGCCTGTTCCGGGCATGCGCGAAGAAGGAGGGCTGCGTTGATGCGCGCCATGTCCCTGACCCTCAAGACGGCGCTGGTCGCCATTGTTGCAGCGGCGGCGCAGAGTGCCCTGGCCGCGCTGCCCATTGAACACTGGACGGCGCCGACCGGCGCGCGCGTGTTCTTCGTGCCGAGCCCGTCGATCCCGATGCTCGACATCAATCTCGACGTGGACGCGGGTTCGCGCTATGAGCCAGCTGCGAAGGTGGGCCTCGCCTCGCTCACGGCCGGCATGCTCGACAAGGGCGTGGCCGCGCAGGGCAATGCACCCGCGCGCGATGAAGCGGCGATTGCCGATGCGTTTGCCGACGTGGGTGCGAGCTTTGGCGGCGGCGCTGGTGGCGATCGCACGAGCCTGCGCCTGCGCACGCTGTCCGACCCCGTCGAGCGCGGCCCGGCCATCGCGCTGATGACACAGATTGTCTCGGCGCCGACTTTCCCCGACTCGGTGCTCGCGCGGGACAAGCAGCGCTTGGTGGCCGCCATCCGCGAATCGCTGACCAAGCCGTCGGTGCTGGCCGAGCGCGCGTTCGGCAAGGCCATCTACGGCACGCATCCGTACGGGCAGACCGCTTCGCCGGAAACGGTGGAGAGCATCACGCGCGACGACATCGTGCGCTACTACCATGCCAACTACACGGCCAAGCGCGCGGTCGTGACGCTGATCGGAGCGATCAGCCGCCAGGAAGCCGAGGCCATCGCCGAGCAGATCACGCGCGGCTTGCCCGCTGACGGCGCCACGCCGCCGGCGCTGCCCGACGTGAAGATGCCGCTGGCGAAGGCGGAGACGATCCGCATTCCGCATCCGGCGCAGCAGGCGACCATCATCCTCGGGCAACCGGGCATCGCGCGCGGCGACAAGGATTACTTCCCGCTGCTGGTTGGCAATTACGTGCTGGGTGGGGGTGGATTCAGCGCGCGCCTGACCAACGAGGTGCGCGAGAAGCGTGGCCTGACGTACAGCATCGGCAGCTACTTCGCGCCCGCTGCGCAGCCCGGTCCGTTCGAGCTGGCGCTGCAGACGCGCAAGGACCAGACCGAAGAAGCGTTGGGCGTGGTGCGTGACACCGTTGCCAAGTTCGTCGCCGACGGCCCAACCGACGCGGAACTGAAGGCCGCCAAGGACAACCTCGTCAACGGTTTCCCGCTGCGCCTGGACAGCAACCGCAAGCTGCTGGACAACGTGGCCAACATCGGCTGGTACAACCTGCCGCTCGACTACCTCGACACGTGGACGCAGCGCATCGCGGCGGTCACGCGTGACCAGGTGCGCACGGCATTCCAGCGCGCGCTGCAGCCGCAGACCATGGCGACGATCGTGGTGGGCGGTCCGGATAAGGCCGCCACTAACTGACGCACGGCGGCTGTATCCGAAAAAACCGGCGGCATCCCCCGCCGGTTTTTGTTTGCGCTCGTTTTATGAGGCAACAGCCCCTAAAATCGCGCCCATGGCACCTCGTACCCCCAGCTCCAAAGGCCCCAAGGCCAAGACCGCCACGTCGCATGCGCGCGCACCGCAGCAGGTTCGCATCATCGGCGGGCAATACAAGCGCACGCCGCTCCCCGTCGTCAACGCCGAGGGTCTGCGCCCGACCAGCGACCGCGTCCGCGAGACCGTCTTCAACTGGCTCGGCCAGGACCTGACCGGCTGGCGTTGCGCCGACATCTTTGCCGGTACCGGTGCCCTTGGCTTTGAGGCGGCTTCGCGCGGCGCCGCGCACGTGACACTCGTCGAAAACCACGCCCCGGCCGTGCGCGCGTTGCAGGCCATCCGTGACAAGCTTGGCGCGAGCATGGTCGACATCGTTTCGGGCGACGCCTTTGCCTGGCTCGCTCGCCAGCCCGATGCTGGGCTCGATGCGGTGTTCATCGATCCGCCGTTTGCACAGGATTGGGCACTGCGTGCGTTGGAGGCTGCGGCGCGGGTGGTCAAGCCAGGAGGCGTGATCTACGTTGAAGCCGCGCAGCCGTTGGTGGATGTGAGTACTGATTCACATGGCGACCAGCCGGCCGCTAGTGTCGCGCTGCCGGCCGATCTGGTGCTCCATAAACACCTGCGCGCCGGTGCGGTGCATGCACATTTGCTGCTCCGCAAAAACGGTTAAACTACGCCGCTCGCAACCGATGCATGAGCATCGGGCGGCACCTGCAAGGCGGGTGCCCTCGGTGGGTATCGGTGGCACAGGTGGCAGGCTCGGGATCTGCCGCGCTCGATAACGCAACGGTGTCCGAACGCAGTACCGGCGCGGCCATGTCCCACGCCGACGCTTGCGGATGCTCTTTTCCCCTTGGTGGAGGAACCATGGTGATCGCGGTTTATCCCGGCACTTTCGATCCGTTCACGCGCGGCCACGAAGACCTCGTGCGGCGTGCGTCCAACATCTTCGACGAGCTGATTGTCGGGGTGGCGCAGAGTCCGAACAAGCGGCCGTTCTTCGCGCTGGAAGAGCGCATCGAGATCGCCCGTGAAGTGCTCGGCCATTACCCGAACGTGCGGGTGGAAGGGTTTTCCGGCCTTTTGAAGGACTTCGTGCGCAAGAACGGCGCGCGCGTCATCGTGCGGGGCCTGCGTGCCGTGTCGGACTTCGAGTACGAATTCCAGATGGCCGGCATGAACCGTTACTTGCTGCCGGACGTGGAAACCATGTTCCTCACGCCGTCGGATCAATACCAGTTCATTTCGGGCACGTTCGTGCGAGAAATCGCCGTGCTTGGCGGCGATGTGAGCAAGTTCGTGTTCCCGTCGGTCGAAAAGTGGCTCAAGGAAAAGACCGGCAAGACGGAAGGGTCGGGCAAATCGGAATAAAATGACGCTTTGGCGNCGCCGGCCATTTCAAGGAAGGCATCATGGCGCTCATAATCACCGATGAGTGCATCAATTGCGACGTATGCGAGCCTGAGTGCCCCAACGGCGCGATTTCGATGGGCCCGGAGATCTACGTGATCGACTCGGGCAAATGTACCGAATGCGTCGGCCACTTTGACGAGCCTCAGTGCCAGCAGGTCTGTCCGGTGGATTGCATCCCCAAAGACCCGGCCCATGAGGAAACGCACGAGCAGTTGATGCAGAAGTACACCCAGCTCACCTCGGCACCACCACGCGCGGCGTGAGCACAAAAAAGAGACGGCTTTGGCCGTCTCTTTTCATTGGTGCCTGCCGTTTTGTTGGCAGCACGTCTATTGGATCGGCAGCAGATCTTCCGGTCCTTCGTACGCATAGCCCGGTTCGCAGACGATGCGGTAGTGCGGGTAATGCGGATGCGGTGGGCGCGGCACGATCGGTGTGGGCGCCACCGGCGCTTGTGCAAACGGCTTCGGGCCATTGCCAGGTTGGCGCAGCGCACCCGCAATCGGCGCGGGAGGTTGGCGAATTACCGGCATCGGCGTCGGATAGGGTTGCGGATATGGCACCGGGTACGGCAACGGCCCCACGTAGACGCGATGGCAGTATCGAACGCCTTCCTGAGCAACCACCACTTTCTGCCGTTGCTGGCTGCGTGCCTGTTCTGCCGCCTGCGCGGCCATCTGGGCTTGGCGAGCGTCTTCCGCAGCCTGCGCTTTGCGGCGCGCGGTTTCCATCTGCTGCACTTCGGCGGCTTCGGCGCTGGCGCGTTCGCGGGCAGCCTTTTGATCGGCGGCGCTGGGTGTGTTGTCGATCATCGGCACGGGCTGTGCACGTGTACCGCAGGGATGGTCGGAATAGGTCGTCTGGCCGTTCTCGCTACAGCGATACACCTGCGATTGCGCCGGCAGGCTAGCCGCCAGGGCGAGCGCCAGACCCGCCAGCACGGCGGCGCGTGAGATCAGTTTGGCAAACGGTGTCATGGCGGTGTCCTCGGTGTAGGCGGATCAGCGCGCGGTGTGCAGGCGCATCATGGCCTTCTCAGCGTTGCCGGCAATCAGTTCGGGCAGCGCGTCCAGGCTCTGATCGATGGCGCGGTCGATGAGGTCCTGCTCTTCCTTGCGAGGTGCTTTGAGCACGAAGTTGGCGACATCATGCTGACCGGACGGCGCCGTGCCGGGCGGCAACAAGTTGCGCGGGTGGCCGATGCCCAGCCGCAGCCGCCAGAACTGTTGCGTGGTCAGGTGTGCGGCAATGTCCTTCAGGCCGTTATGCCCGCCGGAACCGCCACCGAGCTTGAGTTTGACAGCGCCAGGCGGCAGATCCAGTTCGTCATGCACGACCAGGATTTCATCGGGCATGACCTTGTAGAAGCGGGCCAATGCCACGGTGGCCAGGCCCGAACGGTTCATGAAGGTTTGCGGCTGCAGCAGCCACACTTCATTGCCCCAAAGGTTGGCGCGCGCGGCATAGCCGTGAAAGCGCGTCTCGTTGCGCAGCGTCACGTTGCCCATGCGCGCGAGTTGGTCGACCAGCCAGAAGCCAGCGTTGTGTCGCGTCGCCGCATATTCGGCGCCCGGATTGCCGAGCCCGACGATGAGTTTGATCATGCGATTCGTATCAGGTTGGGGTGCAGGAAGCGCCCCTTGATCGTACAAGCATAGCTGCTTTCCGCAGCCTGAAAGCGGTGTGGCTCGCCCCGCTCAGGCAGAAAAAAAGCCCGGCGAGACGGGCTCGGCGGGCTTTTTCGCTCGCACCGAAGTGCGAGGTGCGGCAACTTAGGCTGCCGGCTTGTCTTCGCCTGCAGCAGCAGCGCCTTCTTCGGCGGCGGCGGACTTCTCGCCAGCCGGCACGCTGATGTTGGCAACAGCCGGGTTCTCATCGCCACCGTGGGTGAGGATGGTCACGCCCTTCGGCAGCTTCAGGTCAGCGATGTGCAGGGTCTGGCCGATTTCCAGCGTACCCAGATCCACTTCGATGAACTCCGGCAGGTCGGCCGGCAGGCACGACACTTCAACGTCGTTCAGGATGTGGTTCACGATGCCGTGGCCCAGCTTCACGCCCGGTGCGGTTTCCTGGTTCAGGAAGTGCAGCGGCACCTTGACGTGGATCTTTTCCTTGGCCGACACGCGTTGGAAGTCGACGTGCAGAACCAGTTGCTTGAACGGGTGCAGTTGGAAGTCGCGCAGCAGCGCCTTTTCCACCTTGCCAGCCACTTCGATGTCGAGGATCGACGAGTGGAAGGCTTCCTTCTTCAGTGCGTGGTACAGCGCGTTGTGATCGAGTTCGATCAGCTTCGGCTCGGTGCCAGCACCGTAAATGATGGCCGGGGTCTTGCCGGAATTGCGCAGGCGGCGGCTCGCACCAGTGCCCTGAACGCTACGCTCGAAAGCGACAACTTTCATGATTGCTCCAAACGAAAAAGACGACTCGCGACCAAGCCGTCTGGTGAACGGGGCGCCATATTGCGCCCCGCAGACACCGCAGAAGTGCCGTCTAATCGACGTTTTCTGCAGTAAAGCCTTGAATTATAACAGTAAGCCGCCTGGCTGCCGAATTATTCAGCAAACAGCGACATGATCGAGTCACCGCGCACGATGCGGGTGAACGTCTCGGCCAGCAGCGGCGCCGTCGAGAGCTGGCGGATCTTGCCGCACTTGATGGCGTCTTCGCGCAGCGGGATGGTGTCGGTCACGACCACTTCGTCGAGCGCCGAGTCTGCAATGCGGGCAGCCGCGCCGCCCGACAGCACCGGATGCGTGCAATACGAAAACACTTGTTTGGCACCGCGCTCCTTGAGCACCTGCGCGGCTTTGCACAGCGTGCCGCCGGTGTCGATCATGTCATCCATGATCACGCAGTTGCGGCCGTCGACTTCACCGATGATGTTCATCACCTCGGCTACGTTGGCCTTCGGGCGACGCTTGTCGATGATCGCCAGATCCACGCCGAGTTGCTTGGCGAGGGCACGTGCGCGCACCACGCCGCCGACGTCAGGCGACACCACCAGCAGATCTTCGTAGTTCTTCTTGCGCAGGTCTTCGAGCAGGATCGGCGACGCGTAGATGTTGTCGACCGGGATATCGAAGAAGCCTTGGATTTGGTCAGCGTGGAGGTCCATCGTCAGCACGCGCTCGACGCCTGCGACTTCCAGCATGTTGGCCACGACCTTGGCGGTGATTGCCACACGCGCCGAACGCGGGCGACGGTCTTGGCGGGCGTAGCCGAAGTAGGGGATGGCGGCCGTGATGCGGCGGGCAGACGCGCGCTTGAGCGCATCGACCATCACCATCAGTTCCATCAGGTTGTCATTGGTCGGGGCGCAGGTGGATTGCAGGATGAACACGTGCTTGCCGCGCACGTTCTCCTGGATCTCAACCTGGACTTCACCATCGGAGAATCGGCCGACGAGGGCCTTGCCTAGGGGAATGCCTAGGTGCTTGACGACAGCTTCGGCGAGTTTCGGGTTGGCGTTGCCGGTAAAAACCATCAAGCCTTCGCTGCTCATCGGGGCACCTGTTTTTCGACTTCAGACGCGCCGGTCAGTTAAAGCACCAACCGGGCTATTGCTGGGAACATGAGGAAGAAAATGGCAGGGGCGGAAGGATTCGAACCTACGCATGCCGGAATCAAAATCCGGTGCCTTAACCAGCTTGGCGACGCCCCTACACAACCTATCGGTTACCGCCTCCATTGCAGAAGCGATAACTGCAAACCTTACACAGCAAATCTTGCGAGCGGGTGATGCGTCAGACCTGCCGCACACCGACCTTCCCATTCGGAAGGCACCTGATCCGCTACCGCTTGCGCATGCTCGATGCTGTCGAACGGAGCAAACACGCAGGCACCGGATCCGGTCATTCTTGCCAGAGGGCTGAATTGACGCAGCCAGGCAAGTGCTCGGGCGATTTCGCCGTATTTCCTTTCCGCCACTGCTTGCAGATCGTTGCGACCGTAAGCGAAAACAATTTGTTGGTCAGGAAAGTCCGTAATTATGGTGAGTGGTGTATCGCGTGTCAACCCTTCATCGGAAAAAATTGCGGGGGTGGGTACATGCACGCGTGGGTGAATCACCACGAAGGCGGCCGGCGGCAGCGTGACAGGTGTGAGTTTTTCACCGATTCCCTCGGCGAAGGCGTTCTGGCCGAACACGAAGAAGGGCACGTCGGCGCCGAGCTTGAGGCCGATCTTCATCAGTTGTGTGCGCGGCAGGTCGAGGCCCCAGAGACGATTGAGCGCAAGCAGCGTGGTGGCGGCATCAGACGAGCCACCGCCAATGCCACCGCCCATCGGCAGGCGTTTCTCGATGGCGATGTCGACGCCGTAGGTGCAGCCGGTTTCCACTTGCAGCAGGCGCGCGGCCCGGATCACGAGGTCGTCATCGGCGGGCACGCCCGGGATATCGGTGATGCGCACGAGACGGCCGTCGGTGCGGCGCGCGAAATGCAGCGTGTCGCTCCAGTCAATCAGCTGGAAGACGGTTTGCAGCAGATGGTAGCCATCGGGCCGGCGGCCGACCACGTGCAGGAAGAGGTTGAGCTTGGCGGGCGCTGGGCAATCACGCAGCTCGACGGGTGCGGAAGACATGATGAAGCGAGGCGTTACCGGTCGAGCACGAGCCGCACCGAGAGCGGGCCATTGGTGCCCTGCGGGCGGTCAAGATCGAGCCGGCGGATGCTGGCCTTGGCGCCGTCGGCATTATTGCCGTCGTCAGTCCAGGCGACGTAGTGGACGGTCCAGCCGTTCTGCTCGATGGTTTCGGGGCGCGATTGCGCGTCACGCGCCACGCGTGCCGGTGTACCGGGAGCGGGGCGGGCGCGCAACCAGTCCCGCAGGCCGGAGACCGGCAGCGAAAAGCCGAGCGCATCCTGCATCAGCGTGTCGACTTCGGGGGCGCGGCGCGGCGGCTGGTTCGGCAGTTCGAGCGTGGCGCCCTGGTTGCTCTGGCTGACGATGGCCAGCGTCTGGCCCAGTGGCGACATCAGCTCAAGCTGCACATCGGGTCCGCGCTCACGCCAGAGGAAGCTGCCGACGGCGCTTTGCTCGGCATTGTTCTGCGTGTAATGGGCTGAGAAGCGACCCTGATAGCGCGTGATGGTGGCATCGGCGTCTTGCGCGCCGGCGAAGGGATCGTTGGCCGGCCGCAAGGTTGTGCAGCCGTTGAACAGCGCGCAGCCAGCGCCAAGCATCAGCGCGCCAAGCGCGCGCGTGAACCGCATCGCCATCAATTTGCACTCACGGGAACATTGGGCACCGGCTGGCCGAAGCGGCGCAGCGTGTCGCGCAGCGTGGAATCGTTCACGTCCAGCTTGGACGCTTCGGTCCAGATCTGGCGCGCGTCGTCCTGCTTGCCCGATTGCCACAGCACTTCGCCCAGGTGTGCGCCGATTTCGGCTTGCGGGGCGGCAGCCCACGCCTTGCGCAGGATGTCGGTGGCGGCGGGCAGATCGCCGCGACGGTATTTGACCCAGCCGAGGCTGTCGGCGATGTAGGGATCGTCCGGCGCCAGCGACACCGCTTTCTCCAGCAGCTCCTGCGCTTCCTGCAGGCGCACGTTTCGATCGGCCAGCGAGTAGCCGAGCGCGTTGTAGCCGATGGCCTGGCCGGGGCGCAGGTCAATCACCTTGCGCAACAGCGTTTCCATGTTGTCGTAGTGGCCGTCGTGCTCTTCGAGCATCGCCAGTTGGTACGTGTATTCGACGTTGTCCGGATCGGTCTTGAGCAGCTCGTTGACGCGGGCGCGGGCGCGGCCGTAGGCCTTGGCGTCCATCAGCATGCCGATTTCTGCCTGGCGGATGCCGTCCATCAGTGCCTGGCGGCGCGGGCCGTCGGGCACGTCCTCGGAATCGGCGACGAGCTCGTCGAAGGTCTGCTGTGCCTCGTCGATACGGCGCAGCTTGCCGAGGAGCTGGCCGCGCTTGATGCCCGCTGCCAGTGCGGTCTGGCCATCGGCGTCGCCGTTGGCGGAACCGGTGATCTTGTCGACCCAGCCCAGCGCGGCGGCGTAGTCGCGCTTTTCTTCAGCCAGTTGGGCGAGGCCCTGGTAGCCAGGTTCGGGGCTCAGCGTGGGCGACTTGGCGGTGGCGACGACGTATTCCTTTAGGTAACGCTCGGCGTCGTCGTACTGGCGCTGTTGCAGGTTCAGCAGGCCCAGGGCAAGCGTGATGCGCGCATCGTTGGGCGCGATCTTCTTGAGTGCTTCGAATTCAGCGCGCGCCTTGTCTTGCTGATTGCGCATGAGGTACAGGCGGGCGAGCGTCAGATGGCCGTCGATGGAGGCTGGTGCTGCTTTCAGGAAGCTGCGCAGGCCAGCGATGGCGGCATCGGGATCGCCATCGGCACGCAGTTCGGCGGCGAGGATGGCGGCGTCTTCATAACCGGGGCGCAGCTTGAGCGCGGCGTCCAATTCCGTCAGCGCGCCGGGGACATCCTTGGCGGCAACCTTCGCTCGTGCCAGGGCCAGATGCGTTTCGGGGCGCTGCATGTCATGCGAGGCGATACGCTGCAGCGCGCCTACGGCACCCGCCGGATCGCTGCTCTTGGACATCTGCTGCTGCAATTGCAGCAGGGCATCGGCACGCTGGCCGGGCGAGACCTTGTTCAACTGCGCCTGCAGCATCGGTTCGACTTCCGACCACTGGCCCGTGGCCACCAGCAGGAGCTGCTGCACCTGGCGTGCCGGCATGGACGTCGGTGATAGCTCCACCCACAGGCGCGCGGCGGTCAGGGCTTGCGCGGGGGAGCGTGTCAGAAATGCGATTTCCGTGGCGCGCTGGGCAAAGCGGGGGTCGCGCGTCTCCTGTGCGAGTGCGAGGTAGGTGCGGTACGCCGGTTCGACCAGCCCGCGCTGCAGTGACACCTCCGATGCCAGCACGCGGTACATGATGTCTTCAGTGAGCGCGACACGCGGCAGATCTGTGCGCTCCGAACTCAGCAGACCAGTACGCGGGCGCGAGCGCTCAATTTGGATGGCTGCGCGGCCGCCTGCGCCGCTTTCCTGCGCCGCTTGGGCAACGAGTGGTGCGCCGGCAGCCGACTGCGACGACCAGGCCGGCAGGCTCATCAGCCCTCCCGCCACCAGCGCGGCCAGGAGGGCCGTTCGGCTGCGCGGAAATCGCTGCGGGCGTTGCATCGCAGGCGAACGTGAGAGGGCGTGAGGCATGGTCTCGAAGCTCCGGATAAGGGTTCAGGGCATTGTAGCCTGACCGCTACAATCGCCCGCATCGTAAAAAAGGTTGGAGCAGCACATGGGATGGAGGTTCGATGCCTGAGTTGCCGGAGGTCGAGGTCACTCGCCTGGGTTTGCTACCCCATATTACGGGGCGACGTATCGTGCGCGCCGTGGTGCGCCATCACGGCTTGCGCTGGCCGATCGATCCTGCGCTGCCGGAATTGCTCGCGGGCCTGACTGTTACGCGCTTGCTGCGCCGGGGTAAATACCTGCTCATCGAATGCATGCCCGCGGTAAGCCAATCCGCAAGCCATGCTGATGCCGCAGGTGGCTGGCTGCTGATTCACCTGGGCATGACCGGCACGTTGCGCGTGCTGGAGGCGCCCGTGCCGCCCGGCACACACGATCACGTCGACATCGACCTGGCCGACGCAACTGGCGTACTCATCACACTGCGCTATCGAGACCCGCGCCGCTTTGGTGCCGTGCTCTGGCACGCCGGGGACGAAGCCGGCTTGGCTGAACATCCGCTGCTGCGCAATCTGGGCATTGAGCCGTTCGATGCGCGATTCGACGGCGACTGGATGTTTGCCCGCACGCGCGGGCGCCGGGTTGCCATCAAGTCGGCGCTGTTGGCAGGCGACATCGTGGTCGGCGTGGGCAATATCTATTGTTCGGAGAGCTTGTTCCGCGCCGGTATCCGGCCGACCACGGCGGCGGGCCGCATCAGCCGGCCGCGCTATGCGGCGCTGGCCGAGGCCATTCGCGTCACGCTGGCCGATGCCATCGCACGGGGCGGCAGCACGCTGCGCGATTTTGTCGGGTCAGACGGACAGAGCGGCTACTTCCAACTCGAAGCCTTCGTCTACGACCGCGCCGGTCTGCCGTGCCGCGTGTGCGGCACGCCGATCCGCCAGATTGTCCAGGGGCAGCGCTCCACGTTCTATTGCCCGACCTGCCAGCGCTGATCGGTCTGCCAAGGGCATCGAAAGCCGCCTGAAAACGTGGTGCTGGAGCGATCCGACTGCCTTTTCGCAAGGTTTTTGAAGTGGGGTGTCCGGCCGCCGATGGCATCCCGCAACACTTGTCTGCCCGGGCTGGAGAACCTTGCGGAAAGTTCGCCCGGAAGCTGGCGGTTCGCTGTATCGTTCCACCTAAATTTGTGCATTTCTGTGCCGTAATTGGGCGGAACAGCGATGTCGAGGGGCGCGTGCATTTTTCTTTGCGGTCGGGTCGCGCACACAATAAGACAGAACGATGAACAACACACTGAGCACACAGTTCGAGCAGTACAGCGCCTGGCGCGCTTCGGTACTGCAGTCGGTGGGGGAATTCCAGGACTGGCTGCAAGCCCAGGAGCTGTACGACGCCCAGGCTGACATGCGCGCGCAGCGCATTCGCGGTGTCCTGCGCAGCGACAAACTGAAGGTTGCCTTTATTGCCGAGTTCTCGCGCGGCAAGAGCGAGCTGATCAACGCCATCTTCTTTGCGGATTTTGGCCGCCGCATTTTGCCGTCGTCGGCGGGCCGGACCACGATGTGTCCGACCGAGCTGATGTACGACGAAAGCTATCCGCCGTCGATCCGCCTGCTGCCGATCGAGACGCGTCTGCATGATGCATCGACCGCCGATTTTCGCGATGCGGGCAGCCACTGGCTGTCCGTGCCGCTCGATCCGTCGTCGCCCGAGGGCATGCTCGAAGCGTTCCGCCACGTGGTGGAAACCGTGCGCGTGCCCAAGGAAGAAGCCGAGCAGCTGGGCCTCTATAACGACGCGGATCCGGATGCCGCGTTCTCGGTGGATGCCGCTGGTACGGTCGAAGTGTCGAAGTGGCGTCACGCGATCATCAATTTCCCGCACCCGATGCTCAAGCAGGGCTTGGTGATTCTGGATACGCCGGGCCTGAACGCCATTGGTACCGAGCCGGAGCTGACGCTGCGCCTGATTCCGGATGCGCACGTCGTTGTGTTCGTGCTGGCGGCGGATGCCGGCGTGACCAAGAGTGACCTGGAACTCTGGCGCTCGCATGTGGGCGGTGGTCAGCGCAAAGGCTGCATCGCGGTGCTCAACAAGGTCGATGGCCTGTGGGATCCGCTCAAGTCCGAAGAGGAAGTCGAGAGCGAAGTCAGCCGCCAGATCATGACGACGGCGCAGGTGCTCGATATCGATGTCGAGCGCGTGTATCCGGTGTCGGCACAGAAGGGCCTGGTCGCCAAGGTCAGCCATGACCATGAACTGCTGGCCAAGAGCCGGCTGCCGGAGCTGGAGTCGGTGCTGTCGGATCAGTTGATTCCGCAGCGTCGCGAGATCGTCACCGAGCAGGTTCAACTGGCGGTGAAGGACATGGCCACCGGCGCGCAGCAACTGCTGCAGATGCGCCGCCGCGACATCGTCGAGCAGTTGTTCGAACTGCGCGGCCTGCGCGGCAAGAACCATACGATGGTCAAGCACATGCTGATGCGCGTGCAGGGCGAGAAGGAAGAGTTCGAGCAGAGCATCGCCAAGTTCCAGGCGCTGCGTACGGTGTTCGGCCGCCACAGCGCAGAGATCATCAAGAGTGTGCAGCTCAAGCAGATCCGCTCGACCATGCGCGAGGCGCGCGAGAAGATGAAGGAGCGCGTGTTCTCCCGCGGCCTGCGTGACGACATGGACAAGCTGTTCGGCCACCTGACCGGTCTCGTGCGCGATGCAGCCAATCGCATCGACCAACTGCACCAGATGGTCGATGGCATGTACAAGAAGTTCAATGCCGAGCACGGCTTCACGCTGTCGCCGCCGCTGCGCTTTTTGGGTACGCGCTACGATGCCGATCTGAAAGAAACGCTGATGCTTGCGCACAACCACTTCGGCGCATTCAGCTTCTTGACGCGCCCGAAGCCGCAGCTTGTGCACGGCGCGTTCTCGACGGTGGCCAGCCGCGTGCTGGATACCTTCCAGGACATGAACCGCGATATCGAGATCTGGCTGAAGTCGGTCATGACGCCGCTCGAAGCGCAGGTGCGCGATCACCAGAAGCAACTGCGCAAGCGCGTGGATTCGATCGAGCGCATTCACGAGGCCACCGATACGCTGGAAGCGCGCATCACCGAACTCGAAGCGCTGCTCAATACGCTGGATGAGCGTAGCGGCACGATCGCCCAGTACACCGATCGCATTCTTGCGGCCGGAACGATTCTGGAGCGGCAGTCGGTCGCGGCCTGACGCGCACCGTCGGTTACGGAGAAGGCGCCTGCGGGCGCCTTTTTTGTTCTGGTAGGATCGCCGCCAGCGCGCATCTTCTGCTCGCCGCTTCCCCATCACACGCATGACCGCCACCCCTCGCCGCACGCGCCGCGCCGCACAACCTGCTGCCGTTTTGCCTTCGCTTCCCGATGATTTCGCCGTGCGCGTGATCGCGTGGCAGCAGCGTCATGGTCGCCACCACTTGCCATGGCAGAACACCGGCGACGCGTATCGCACGTGGCTGTCAGAGATCATGCTGCAGCAGACGCAGGTGAGCGCGGTGCTGGGCTACTATGCACGCTTCATCGAGCGCTTCCCGACCGTGCAGGCTCTGGCCGCTGCGCCGGCAGACGACGTCATGGCTGCTTGGGCCGGCCTGGGCTATTACACACGCGCGCGCAACCTGCATCGCTGCGCGCAGATCGTGGTGGCGGAGCACGGCGGCATCTTCCCGCGCGATCCCGGCGTGCTGGCGACGTTGCCGGGCATCGGCCGCTCGACCGCCGCGGCCATTGCCGCGTTTTCGTATGGCGTGCGTGCGGCCATTCTCGATGGCAACGTCAAGCGCGTCTTCGCGCGCGTGTTCGGCATCGACGGCTTTCCTGGCGACAAGCGCGTCGAAGACACCATGTGGCGTATCGCCGAAGCCGTGCTGCCGCCGGCAGACGGCATTCAACCGTACACGCAGGGTTTGATGGATCTTGGGGCCACGGTGTGCACGCGCGGCAAGCCGGCATGCTTGACCGGCGAACGCGCCTGTCCGCTCGAATCGCTATGCGAAGCGCGCAGTACCGATCGCGTGACGGAGTTGCCCGTGCCGCGCCCGCGCAAGGCGATACCCGAGCGTGCCGCGACACTCGTCATCGCGCTGCACGAGGATGCGGTGCTGTTGCAGCGTCGTCCGCAACGCGGCATCTGGGGTGGATTGTGGTCCTTGCCGCTGGTGGGCGAGATGGACGACGCGCTCGATGCGCATCCGTTGGACGCGGGCGCCGTACGTCGTGCTGCGCAGGCATACGGCGCTGTCTCGACCGTGGAGACGGCCGGCGCGCTCACGCACACCTTCACGCACTTCCGTCTGCATATGCATCTGCTGCGCGCGGACGTCACCATGCCCGCTCCGCTCGCCGAGGACTGGCGCTGGGTACCGCTCGCGCAACTCAATTCGGTGGGATTGCCGGCGCCGGTGAAGTTGGCGCTGGAGACGCTGGTGCAGCCAAGCCTGATCTAGCCAGTTCGGCCGGGCTTGGCTGATAAGGCATCACAGAATGTGATGCTGCTTCATGTAGCGATGGACGATCTCGATGCGCATCCCGGCGTCCATCAGTTCCATCAGCTTCTGCTTGGCCTTGAGCGGCACCGGCAGCAGTTCGCACAGCCGATTCGCGACCCAGCTCGGACTGGTCCACTCGTAGGGCTCCGCCATCGGGACGTTGCCGTCTTCGCGTGAGCCGAGTGTGGTAATGATGCGGCGCAGGGCGCCCACACAGTCGTCGAACAGTTCGCCCTTGCAGTCTTCCACGTCGGTGCCGATGGGCTCCACGGTGCCGCGCATGAGGCCGTTTGGCGTGGTCTCGAACGTCAGCACCTTGAAGCGCTGCGTCCCGCGTACCTTGATCATTAGCAGGCCGAGCTGCTCCATGTCGCATTCGACGATATGGGCGATGCAGCCAACGTCGACCGGTACGGTCGGGCCGTCTATGGTGGCGACTTCATTGCCGCGCTCGATCAGGCAGACGCCGAACGGCGTCTTGTCGCGCAGGCACGTGCGCACCATGTCCATGTAGCGGGCTTCGAAAATGCGCAGCGGGAGAAGGCCGCCCGGAAACAGCACCGTGTGCAACGGAAAGAGCGGCAGCTCGGTGGGCAGCGGCGGCAGCGGCGAGAACGGCGAGAGAGCGATGTCTTCTTGCATGGACGGGCTTTCAGCAGGCGGCGGCAAGACCTTCGCGGGCGCCGCGCAACAAGCCGCATCCAAATGAAGCTGACCGACGCGCGGAGTGTGTCCGGCGCGCAGTTCAGCCGTCTACGGCCAATTCGCGGTGGCGGACCAACACATTACCATGCGCGCGGAAGTACGTGGCAAGCCGTTCCGCGATGTACACGGAACGATGCTGGCCGCCGGTGCAGCCGATCGCCACGGTCAGGTAGCTGCGGTTGTCGGCGATGAAACTCGGCAGCCACTTTTCCACGTAGGCGCGGATGTCCTCTGCCATCGCAAGCACCATCGGCTGGCTTTGCAGGAAATCGACGACGGGCTGGTCGCGCCCCGTGAGTGGGCGCAGTTGCGTGTCGTAGTATGGGTTGGGCAGCGAACGCACGTCGAAGACGAGATCGGCGTCGGTCGGTACGCCATGCTTGAAGCCAAACGATTCGAACATCAACGTGATGTCGTGCGGCTCGTCGCTGATGAATTCCTTGATGTACGCGCGCAGGGCGTTTGTGCGCAGCGTGCTCGTGTCGATGCGATGGGCCGGATCAGCAAGCGGGCTCAGCAGCTCGCGCTCCATTTCGATCGCTTCGATAAGCGAGGTGTCCAGGCCCTTGGTGGCCGCTTGCACGTTGGCGGCGGTATCGGGGCGGCCGTTACGGATCGACAGCGGATGCCGGCGGCGCGTCTCGGAATAGCGCTGCACCAGCGCGTTCGTGCTCGCAGTCAGGAACAGCATGCGCACGTCGTGTTCCTTGCGCAGCACGGTGACCGTCTCGGGCACCTTGCGTAGCGATTCACGGCTGCGGATGTCAGTGGCCACGCCCAGATGCGTATAACCCTGGTCCGCCAGATAGCGCGCCAGTTCGGGGATGAACTGCGCGGGCAGGTTGTCGACACAGTAATAACCTGCGTCTTCGAGCACGTTCAGGGCGACCGATTTCCCTGAACCCGACATACCGGTGATGAGAATGATCCGCATGCCGCGAGGATAGCATCCCTGTGTTGCAAAGCAGCGACCAGTAAAAAAGGCGACCGATCTGGCCGCCTTTTTTGAAGCGAAGCTAACGCAATACTCAGCCCTTCGAGAGGCACTCTTTTTGGGCTTTCTTGTACTCGTCGCCCTTCTTGCCCTTGTTGGCCTTGGAGCAGGCTGCCATCTTTTCCTGCTGCGTCATCGGCTTGGCGGCCGCAGCCGGCTTGTCAGACAGGCAGCCTTTCATGAACGCCTTGCGCTCGTCGCCCTTCTTGCCGGCGGCGTCCATGTTGCATTGCTTCATCTTGTCTTGCTGCGAATTCTTGGCTGCCGGAGCGGCAGCAGGTGCGGCCGGCGCGGCTGCCGGTGCGCTACCTTGGGCGAATGCCTGGCCAGCCAGGAACGGGAGCGCCAGGGCGCAAGCGGCAATCAGTTGTTTCATCGTCGTGTTCTCCTTGGGTACCGTCAGAAGAGCGGGCAGAGACAGGCCGCCGCGCTCGCGATGAACGCCGCCGCGTGCGTGCTCGGCGCATTCCCTCCCACAACGGAGAGGCCGCATGACGGGTTGACGTTTCCCACCAAAAACTAGGGTAAAACCGGCCCGATCGCGAAACTTTGTGGCGACTTTGTTAAAGCAGGCGACCCTGAGGCGAGTGCGAGGCAGCTTCGGCCTGCATGGCGGCGCGCTGGCGGTCCATGAAGTCGCGCAACGTATCGATGCCGCGCAGGCGCAGGATCGTGTTGCGCACGGCGGCTTCGACCAGCACGGCCAAGTTGCGGCCGGCTGCCACCTGGATCTTCACCATGTGGATCGGCAAGCCGAGCACATCGAGGTACTGCGAATCGAGCGGCAGGCGCTCGAACTCTCCATCGTTGCGGCGCACGAGCTGCACGATGAGCTTGATCTTCATCTTCCGGCGCACCGCCGTCTCACCGAAGATCGTCTTGATGTCGAGCAGACCCAGACCGCGCACTTCCAGCAGATTCTGCAGCAGCGGCGGGCAGCGGCCTTCGATAAAGTCCGGCCCGAGGCGAACGAAATCGACTGCGTCATCGGCTACCAGACCATGACCGCGTGAGATCAGCTCCAGGCCCAATTCGCTTTTGCCCAGGCCGGAGTCGCCCATGATCAGCACGCCCATGCCGAGGATGTCGAGAAACACCCCGTGCATCGTCACGCGCGGTGCCGAGATGCGCGACAGATACAGACGCAGATGATCAATGACCGCGGCAGACGAAATCGGCGACGTGAACAGCGGCGTGGAAGAGCGCGTGCAGCGCAGTTCCAGATCGGGCGGCGGATCCACGCCATCGGCCACGACCAGGAAGGGCGGTTCCAGCAGGATCAGCTCGCCCATCTGCCGCTTGCGGTTTTCTTCCGATAAGCGCTGGTAATAGGTGATCTCGGGCTTGCCGAGCACCTGGATGCGATTCGGGTGGATGAGGTTCAAGTGCCCGACCAGATCCGCCGCAGACGTCGCTTCCTTGGCGAAATCCACGTCGAACGCGCGGTCCGCGCCCTCCAGGCCGGCGACCCACGACAGCTTCAAATCAGCTGCGTTGTCGTCAAAGATCGATTGGGCGATGACGCCGGTCAGTTCCATAGCAGGGCACAGTGGTGCCGACGGGGCATAGCGCGTTCGCAATCGGTTGCGCTTGCCACCGATTGCGCTGCGATCAGGGCCGCCAGTCGGTCAGTAGCTGGTGAATCGCCTCGGGCGACGGCAGGGTGGCGAGGCCTTCGCGCATGTCTCGGTCGGACAGCAGTTGGGCGATTTCAGAGAGGATTTCCAGATGTTGCTGGGTCGCCTGTTCGGGCACCAGCAAAAAGATCAGCAACGAGACGGGTTTGCCGTCCGGTGACTCAAAAGGCACCGGCTCGGACAGGCGCATGAATGCAGCCAGCGGTTGCTTGAGCCCTTTGATACGGCCATGCGGAATGGCCACGCCGGCTCCCAGGCCCGTGGATCCAAGTGACTCGCGCGCAAACAGGTTGTCTGTGACGACTGCGCGCGTCACGCCGTGGTTGTTCTCGAACAGCAGGCCGGCCTGTTCAAATACCCGCTTTTTGCTGGTTACGCTGACGTCGAGGGCAATGTTCCCGGGCGGCAGCAGTTTGGCCAAGCGATTCATGTGCAATGCGTGAAATGAGCGGCGTCCTTCTGCACCAAGATGGCGCGCGGACAATGGGGTCATTATAGACCACGTGCCGCGCGGCTTTGTGCGGCGCACCAGTGGTGCACCGCGCAGGGCAGAGAAGCGAATCCCCCAGGGGCTGCGATCAGTCGGTGCCGGCAATCTGCGCGCGGCATCGACCCTGTTTTTGCCAGCATCGCGCCAAAAACCGCGCCACGCCAGCATTCATACTTTCGTCAGATTTTAGCCCGACTTAAATCCGTTGCAATCGGATTCGTCACGAATGCACCACGGCATAAAAAAACCGCGCCAACTCGGGGCGCGGTTTTTGCGGTGCCGTCCTGCTATTGCTGCATCTGCACGGCCTGGAAGGCTTGGTGCTTCATGCTGTCACGATCGTGCCCCTGCACGCGGTCCTTGTACTTGATCACTTGCCTGTCCAGTTTATCGACGAGTAGGTCGATGGCCGCATAAAGATCTTCATGGTGTGATTCGACGAAGACGTCCTTACCCTTGAGGTGCAAGTTGATTTCCGCGTACTGACGCCGATCCTTCTCCTTGTGGTTATCGACCGATAGCAACACGCTGACGCCAATCACCTGATCGAAGTGCCTGATCACACGCTCCAGTTTCGTTTCCACGTACTCACGCAAAGCGGGCGTGATGTCCAGGTGGTGTCCACTGAGTTTGAAGTTCATAGCGGTTCTCCTTCTCAAGATGAGCCGCACCGGAACTGCCCGCGATGCGGCTATAAAGACTTGCGCAAATTCACTGCAGGGATCTTGAGGGCTTCGCGGTATTTGGCCACCGTCCGACGGGCCACCACGAATCCTTGTTCGCCTAACAGCTCGGCAATTCTGCTATCGGACAGAGGATTCTTCGGGTCTTCGGCTCCTACAAGTTGCTTGATGAGCGCGCGTATCGCAGTGGATGACGCAGCCCCGCCGGTTTCCGTCGATACATGGCTGCCGAAGAAATACTTCAACTCGAACGTCCCCATCGGGGTCGCCATGTATTTGTTGGTTGTCACACGGGAGATTGTGGACTCGTGTAGACCCAGTGTATCGGCTATTTCCCGCAAAACCAAGGGGCGCATGGCGATTTCACCGTGCGTGAAGAAGCTCTTTTGACGCTCGACAATGGCTTGCGAGACACGCAGGATCGTATCGAAGCGCTGCTGGATGTTCTTGATCAGCCAGCGTGCTTCCTGCAGCTTCTGCTGTAGATTGGCGGCGCCCGATTCACCGCGGCTGCTGCGCAGGATCTGCGCGTACATGTCGTTGATGCGCAGGCGCGGCATCACATCGGGATTCAGTTGCGCCATCCAGCCTGCGCTCGTCTTGCGCACGATCACGTCAGGCACCACGAAATCCGCCTCGGCGCGACCGAACGCATGACCGGGGAACGGTGCCAGTGAACGGATCAGCTCATGCGCTGCTTTCAGTGCGGGTTCGTCGACGGACAGTGCCTTCTTCAGGCGCGTGTAGTCACGCGCAGCCAGCAGTTCGAGATGCTGATTGACGATGATGAGCGCCAGCGCCTTCGCGGGCGAATCGAGCCGGTGCAATTGCAGTGACAGGCACTCGGCGGCTGAGCGTGCGCCAATGCCAGGCGGATCAAAACTCTGCAGCATGCGTAGCGCGGCTTGCAGTTCGTCGAGTTCGACTTCGAGTTCGGCAGGCAGATCCGCGAGGATTTCGTCGAGTGTGCCTGCCAGATAGCCTTCGTCGTCGAGCGACTCGATCAGGAAAATGACGAGGCCCTTGTCGCGCATCGACAGCTTGAGCGGTGCGAGCTGTTCCATGAGGAATTCGCGCAGGCTTTGTTCGGCCTCCCGCAATTGCAGCGGGGCGCGGTCGTCTTCGTCGGATTGCGGTTTGCGGGCGAAGTCGTCAAGGCTCCAGTCGGAGCGGTCGGAGCCGTAATCGCTGTCGAAATCGGCGCCGTTGTCGTGACTGTTTTCGTAGCTGTCGGGGGTGTCGCTGCTGTCGCCACCGTTGGGTGCGGGCGGAGGCGATTCGGTGGGCAGGGGCGTGGCACTGTTGCTTTGCAACGCGTTCACGGAGCCGTCCGCGCCGATGCGTGCGGAGGTGTCGAGCCACTCGTTTTCCCGCTCCAGCAGCGGGTTTTCAGTCAGGGCCTGCTCAACTTCCTGCTGCAGTTCGATGGTCGACAACTGCAGCAATCGGATCGATTGCTGCAACTGCGGCGTGAGCGCGAGATGCTGGGAGAGACGGAGCTGGAGCGACTGTTTCATGCGGGCTATTCTATGCCCAACACTCGGTCGATGGAACGGATTTTGCTTTAAGGTGCGGCTTTGCCACGTCCTTAAGGCGTAAGCGTGCAGCGTGGCTTACATCCGGAAGTTATCGCCCAGATAGACCTTGCGTACATCCTCGTTTTCGATGATCTGTTCCGGCACGCCTGCAGCCAGCACGGTCCCTTCGCTGATGATGTACGCGTGATCGCAGATGCCCAGCGTTTCGCGCACGTTGTGATCGGTGATCAGCACGCCGATGTTGCGGTCTTTCAGGAAGCTGACGATGCGTTGAATCTCGCCCACCGCGATCGGGTCGACGCCGGCAAACGGTTCATCGAGCAGGATGAAACGCGGCGACGAGGCCAGAGCGCGCGCAATTTCCACGCGGCGGCGCTCACCGCCCGAAAGCGACAGCGCGGGGTTGTCGCGCAGGTGAGCGATCTGCAAGTCGTCGAGCAGGCCGTCGAGGCGGCGGTTGACTTCGTCTTGCGAGAGCTTCTTGCCGTTCTGCTCCTGCAGCTCGAGCACCGCGCGGATGTTTTCCTGCACGTTGAGCTTGCGAAACACCGACGCTTCCTGCGGCAAATACGACAGGCCCATGCGCGCACGCTGGTGGATCGGCAGGCGGCTGATGTGTTCGCCGTCGAGCACGATGTCGCCGGCGTCGAGCGCCACCAGGCCGACGATCATGTAGAACGAGGTCGTCTTACCTGCACCGTTGGGGCCCAGCAGGCCGACCACCTCGCCACTTTTCACGTCAAGCGACACGTCCTTGACCACGGTGCGCGTGCCGTAGCGCTTCTTCAGATGGCGGACGACCAGCGTGCTGGAAGTCGTGGCCTGCGGCGCTGCAGTTTTGGGGGCGAGGGTGGTGGCAGACATAAGCGGAACAAAAAAGACTGGCGGTGCGGATCAGGGCTTGGCAGCCGGGCTGGATGCCGCCGGCGTGCCAGGCGTGCTCGTGCGCGGTGCTAGAACGGCGCGCACGCGGCCCGACGGATTGGCGGAGGTGGCGTTTTCCGCGCCGCCCGAGGCCGTGTAGAACTCCTTCTGGCCGTCGTATGTGATCACGGCGCCGCGGATCTCGTCGAGCTGCGTAGCGCCTTGCAGGCGCTCCATGCGCGCCCGGGTGATCAGCTTGGAAATCTCTTGCTTGCCGTCGTATTCGATGCGCTCGCCCCAACCCTGGATGTATTCGTCGACGTTGTCCCGCTTCTGGCGAATGAAGGCCAGGTTGCCGGGCTTGGACGTGGCGACGGCGTAGTTGTAGCCCTCCGGATCGGTTCGCAGATCGGCCTCGTCGGAGCGAAGCACCATGGTGCCCTTGGTCAGCACTACGTTGCCGGTCAAGTGATAGACCTGCTTCAGATCGTCGTAGCTGGCGTTGTCGGCTTCGAGCACGAGCGGCTTGTCGCGGTCGGCACGCTCGGCGTGTGCGGGCAGGGCCGGTAGCAGCAGCGCAGCGACGATGGCGAGGCCGGCAGCACGGAGGGAATCAGTCATGGGGATCACGTCGGAGAAGGGCGCGGTCGGTGGGCGTTGTCAGGTGTCGGGGGCAGAGTTTACTGCTTCGGCGCCCCCAGCCCTTCGATTCGGCCGCGCACGTTGCCCAGCAATTGTACTTGGCGCGTCACGTTGTTGAAGGTGAGGCCGTTGGCGTTCATGATCGACGGCCCCCGGTGCAACTCGACCGGCTTGTCGGTGCGCACGATGTCGTCGTTGAGCAGTACCTGGAAGTACGTCGAATCGGCCGTCATCAGCGGGTCCTGGCGGGCGTCGGGGCCCTGCGCGCGGATGACCTTGGCATTGTTGTACAGATCGATGATGGTGCCGTCGCCGTTCATCTTGCCGAGGTCTGCGCGGGCGGTGACCTGCGGGCGGTCGGGCGCATACACGCGCAGTGCGGGATACGTGACGTCGTAGGTCAGGTCGTCCTCATAGTGGTTCATGTGGACGCCGGTGAAGCGGTATTTGGTCGTGCCGGTCTCGTCCAGCGCGGTGGCCGAGATGCCGTCCATGGTGTAGTCGGCGATGTGGCGCTTGGGCTGGGTGGCCGCTTCATCCGTTTGCGGGGTGTTGACCTGCACAAGCAGGAACGTGACGCCGCAGACGATTGCCATCAGCAGGATCGGCAGCCCGCGCAGCATGACCTGCAGCACGGTGGAGACGAGGCGTTGGGAGCGTTCGCTGGCCATGGAGTCAGAAGGATTGCGGGGCCTGCAGCAGTTGCGCAAGCAGGTCGTCGTAGGCACCTTGGGCCTTGAGGATCAGGTCGGCGACTTCGCGCACTGCGCCGCGTCCGCCCCTGGCCTGGGCCACATAGTGGGCGCGGCTGCGCAGTTCGGCATGGGCCTGGGCGGGGCAGGCGGTAAAGCCCACCATCGTCATCACCGGCAGGTCGGGCCAGTCGTCGCCCATGTAGCCGGCGTCGGTGGCCTGAAGTTGCGTGGCGGCCAACAGGTGGGCAAATGCCTCGCGCTTGTCGGCTACGCCTTGGTACAGATGTTCGATGCCGAGTTCCCCGGCGCGCCAGGCCACGATTTCGGATTGCCGTCCGCTGATGATGGCCGGCATGACGCCGGCCTGTGCCAGCAGCTTGATGCCGTGGCCGTCCAGCGTGTCGAACGCCTTGCTGATTTCACCCTCAGGACCGACCAGCAGGCGGCCGTCGGTCAGCACGCCATCCACATCGAACACCATCAGACGCACGCGCGCGGCGCGTTCCATTGCCTGCGGAAAGCGTGCGTCGATGTTGCTGTGGACGCTGTCGGTGGGAAACGGGGCCGGGGTGGTCATCAGCGGCGTGGGCGGGTCAGATGACCTTGGCCCGCGTCAGGTCGTGGATGTGCAGCGCGCCGACCAGCAGGCCGGCGGCATCGACCACCAGCAACTGGTTGATACGGTGCGTTTCCATGACTTCGACGGCTTCAACGGCGAGCTGGTCGGGGCCGACCGAGCGCGGGTTGCTGTGCATGACCTCGTGGATAGGCACGGTGCGCCAGTCGCGCGGAGTTTCGAGCAGGCGGCGCAGGTCGCCGTCGGTGAACACGCCCACGGCGCGGCCTTGCGCATCGACCACGGCGGTCATCGCCATGCCCTTGCGGGTGATTTCCATCAGCGCCTGCGACAGCGGCGTGTCTTCGTTCACGCGCGGGATGGCGTCGCCGGCGCGCATGACGTCACGCACGTGCGTCAGCAGCTTGCGGCCGAGCGATCCGCCCGGATGCGAGCGTGCGAAGTCTTCGGCACCGAAGCCGCGCGCGTCGAGCACGGCCACGGCCAACGCATCGCCCAGCGCAATCTGCGCGGTGGTGCTGGCGGTAGGGGCAAGATTCAGCGGGCAGGCTTCGACATCGACGTGGGAGTTGAGCACCACGTCGGCGTGCTTGCCGAGCGAGGACTCCGGGTTCCCCGTGACGGCAATCAGCTTGGCGCCCAGCCGCTTGACCAGCGGCAGGATGACGTTCAGCTCCGACACTTCGCCGGAATTGGAAAAGCCGATGAAAACGTCGTCGCGGGTGACCATGCCGAGGTCGCCATGGCTGGCTTCGGCCGGGTGCACAAAGAAGGCTGGCGTGCCGGTGGAGGCCAGCGTGGCGGCAATCTTGCGCGCCACGTGGCCCGATTTGCCCATGCCGGACACGACGACGCGGCCTGTGCAGCCGAGCACCATTTCGACCGCGCGCGCAAAGTCGGCGGACACCTGGGTTTTGAGACCGAGGACGGCTTGCGCTTCGATGTCGAAGGTTTGCTGCGCCAGCGCAAGCGCTCGATCCGGATTGAAATTCGCTATCATGGCGGCGAAGTATAACAACGATTGACATTGTCCTCGGCCGCTGGCGGCGCGTTGGGACTTGGCTTGCGGGGAGGTTGGCGGAGCGTGCGGGCGCTTCGTTTTGCTGCGCCGCGGCATTCAGCTTGCAAATCACTTTTCTGCCCGTCGCCACGCCGTCATTTTTTGCTCTGCGGCGTCTCGCGTAGCACGTTCTTCGTTTATATCCTGGCATCGGTCTTGCAACGCCTACGTGCTCGCTTGCGCACGCACCGTCCTGATGCGCGGGCGCTGGCCCTCCTGTCCAACTCCTTTCGATTGGTTTTTCGCGTCGCATGCATTCGCCGCTGGAACTCACCCTCGTGTTGCTGGCCGCCGCCGTGATCGGCGTGGTGTTGTTCCGGATGCTGCAATTGCCGCCGATGCTGGCGTACCTCGTGGTGGGCGTCCTCATCGGGCCGAAGGCGACCGGGCTGGAATCCGATACGGCGCAGACGCGCTACCTGGCGGAATTCGGGGTGGTCTTCCTGATGTTCTCGATCGGGCTGGAGTTCAACCTCTCCAAGCTGCGTTCGATGCGGCGGCTGGTGCTGGGGCTCGGGGCGTCGCAGGTGGGGCTGACCATCCTGCTCACGATTCCGGTTTCGATGGTGCTGTCCCACTGGTATCCGCTGTCGTGGCAGGCAGGACTGGCGCTGGGCGGCGCGTTGGCCATGTCGTCCACGGCCATCGTCTCAAAAATGCTGGCCGAGCGTCTGCAGCTCGAGACCGAGCACGGCCGCAACATCATCAGCGTATTGCTGTTCCAGGATCTGGCGGTCGTGCTGCTGCTGATCGTGGTGCCGTCATTGGGCAAGAACCCGACCGACCTCGTGCTCGCGCTGTCCATTGCCGCGCTCAAGATTACCGTCGCGCTGGTGCTGATCCTGTTCCTGGGGCAGAAGCTGCTCTCGCGCTGGTTCCACCTGGTGGCGGCTCGGCGCTCGCAGGAGCTGTTCATGCTGAACCTGCTGCTGGTCACGCTGGGCATGGCCGCGCTGACCGAGCGGCTGGGCTTGTCGATGGCGCTGGGCGCGTTCCTGGCCGGCATGCTGGTGTCGGAAACGCCGTACAAGCTGCAGGTGGAAGAAGACATCAAGCCGTTCCGGGATGTGCTGCTGGGGCTCTTCTTCGTGACGGTCGGCATGCTGCTGGACCCGCGCGTGGTCTTCGAGCACTGGGCGCTGGTGCTGGGCCTGGTGATGGCGCCGGTGCTGTTCAAGTTTGTGCTGATTGCGCTGCTGGCACGTGCCTTCGGTTCGGGAGGGGGCGCGGCGATCCGTACGGCGCTGGGGCTGGCGCAGGCCGGTGAGTTCGGCTTCGTGCTGCTCAACCAGATCGACGGCATGAGACTGATCGACCCACTGCTCGGCCAGGCGATCCTGGCGGCGATGCTGCTGTCGATGCTGCTGGCGCCGTTCCTGATCCAGTACAGCGACGTGATCGCCATGCGGCTGTCGCGCACGGACTGGCTGATGCAATCGCTGGCGATGACCAAGATTGCCGCGCAGAGCATCGCCACGGAGCGGCACGTCATCATCTGCGGCTACGGACGCAGCGGCCAGAACCTGGCGCACATGGTGGAGCAGGAGGGCATCGGCTATGTCGCGCTCGATCTGGACCCCGACCGGGTGCGCGAAGCCGCAGCCGCGGGCGAGCATGTCGTCTACGGCGATGCCGCCCGGCGCGAGTCACTGGTGGCCGCCGGTATCCACCGCGCAGCGGCGGTCGCCGTTACGTATGCCGATACGGCGTCCGCATTGAAGGTGCTGCACCACGTGCAGGCGCTGGAGCCGACCCTGCCCGTGATCGTACGCACCATCGACGATGCCGACCTGGATCGGCTGCAGCAGGCTGGCGCCACCGAGGTCGTGCCCGAAATCATCGAAGGGAGCCTGATGCTGGCCTCACACGCGCTGGTGCTGCTGGGCGTGCCGCTGCGCCGCGTGGTGCGGCGTGCTCAGGAGATGCGTGATGCACGTTACAGCTTGCTGCGCGGCTACTTCCATGGCCAGGATGACGAGGAAGACATGCTCGAGCGCGACGCCGTGCGCCTGCATTCTGTGCCGCTGGCAAAGGGCTCGCCGGCCATCGGCCATAAGCTTGGCACGATGGGGCTGGAGACGTTCAAGACGTCGGTCACGGCGATCCGGCGCCAGGGCATTCGCGCACTCGATCCCGATCCAGACACGGTGCTGGAGCTGGGCGATATCGTTGTGCTGCGCGGCACACCCGAGGGGCTGCAGATGGCCGAGGAGCGGCTCTCGCCGCGTTGATGCCAGCGCTTACTTGATGAACGCTTCCAGCAGCGGCCCGCGCGAGCGGCGCGGTGGCGGGGCATCCGCCATGTTGGCCGGCAGGCCGTCCAGCACCGCCGCGGCATCGAGCGAACTGATCGACACCCGCGTATCGGCCGGAATGCGCCCCTCCTGCTTCAGCATCAGATAGCGCAGGCAGCAGACGCGCAGGAATGACGCGAAGTTCGCCACCTCGCCGCGACGCTCGAACAACTCGTCATAGAGCTTGCTGATGAGCTGGTTGACCGTCAGGCCGTCGCGCTGGCCGATCTCTTCGAGCACCTCCCAGAACAGGCACTCCAGCCGCACGCTGGTCGCCACGCCGTGCAGGCGTAGCGAACGCGCGAGGCTGTCGTACGAATGGGGATTGGCGCGGATGAAGATTTCGCACATGGCCGGGGCTCCTGGGGCGCCCGGCGTGCGGGCAACCGGATCAGTGTAGAACCCGCGTGCCCAGGACTTCAAGAAACTGTGCCAACCATGCCGGATGTGCCGGCCACGCGGGCGCCGTGACCAGCTTGCCGTCGGTGTGGGCCTGGTCGACGGGGATGTCCTGGAACGTGCCGCCTGCCGCCGTGACTTCCGGGCCACATGCCGGATATGCCGAGCACGCCTTGCCTTCCAGCACACCCGCCGCCGAGAGCAACTGCGCACCGTGGCAGATGGCCGCGATGGGCTTGTCCGCATGGGCGAAGTGCCGAACGATATCCAGCACGCGGGCGTTCAGCCGCAGGTATTCGGGCGCGCGGCCGCCGGGCACGACAAGTGCGTCATACGTTGCCGGGTCGACGTCGGCGAAGGTGGCGTTGACCGTGAACCGATGGCCGGGTTTTTCGGAGTACGTCTGCGCGCCTTCGAAATCGTGAACGGCGGTCGCGACGGAATCGCCAGCGCGCTTGTCCGGGCAGACGGCGTGCACCGTGTGGCCGACCATCTGCAGCGCTTGGAAGGGGACCATGACCTCGTAGTCCTCCACATAGTCGCCGACCAGCATCAGAATTTTCTTTGCCATTGCCGTGTCTCCTGTATGGTTGGGGTTTGCCCATTGTGGTTCGGCGCCATTCGGCCCGGGTGGTAACCCATTACCGCAGACCACGTTTCCTGCTTTCCGTTTTTGCCATGAACCAGGTTCCCCCTCACCAGGCGGCGCTGCTCACGCCGTCATCCATTCCCGCTTCCACCGAATTGGGCGATGTATCGCGCTACCTGCGCGACCGCATCCGCACGGTGCCGGACTGGCCGCAGGCCGGGGTGATGTTTCGCGATATCACGCCGCTGCTGCAGGACCCGAAGAGCCTGCGCGTGCTGGTGGACGTATTCGTCCATCGCTACATGGGGCAGGGGCTGAACCTGGTGGCAGGCATCGATGCGCGCGGATTCATCCTCGGTTCGATCGTGGCATATGAGCTGAACCTGGGCTTCGTGCCGATCCGCAAGAAAGGCAAGCTGCCGTTCAACACGGTGGCCGAGGAATACATGCTCGAATACGGCAGCGCGACGGTGGAAATCCACGCCGATGCCTGCAAGCCTGGCGATCGCGTTCTCTTGATCGATGACCTGATCGCCACCGGCGGCACCATGATGGCCGGCAAGCGCTTGCTTGAGCGGCTGGGCGCCACAGTGGTGGAGGGCGCGGCGATTGTCGACCTGCCCGAATTGGGCGGCTCGCAACTGCTGATCGACGGCGGGCTTCCGCTCTTCACGGTCTGCCGGTTTGATGGGCACTGAGCGGCCACCCGCTGCCTTTGCGTGATGCGCCAGCCCCATACGCTCATGTGACAAAAATATGACGTTCTGCTGCAGCGCGCAGTAGCATGATCGTTTCCATTTTCCCTGCGCCCCCGGGAGACGTCGATGCCCCACGTATTGCTGTTCCTGCTGACCTCGATCGCCATCACGGTGATGCCGGGGCCGGACAACCTGCAAGTGATCGCGCGCGGCGCGAGCCAGGGCCGGAGGGCGGGTCTGTCGGCGGCGGCGGGGTTCGCGTCGGGCTGCCTCTTTCATACGACGCTGGCGGCGCTCGGGCTGGCAGCCGTGCTGCAATCGTCCCCTGTGGCCTTCCAGGCGATTCGTTGGCTGGGCGCGGCGTATCTGATCTGGCTGGGCATCCAGGCCCTGCGCAGCAAGGGCAGCATCGGCCCGAATCATGCTGGAGCGCAGGCGGCGCCAGACCTCTGGCAGGTGTATCGCCAGAGCGTCTTTGCCAATTTGCTCAACCCGAAGGTGACGTTGTTCTTCGTGGTATTCCTGCCGCAGTTCGTCGATGCGCAGGCCGGCCATGCTGCGTTGCAGATGTTGCTGCTGGGCGGGGTGTTCATGGCGCAGACCATCGTTGTGTTCGGCGTCTACGGTTGGTGCGCGGCCGCGCTGGGCGGTTGGATGCGCCGTACACCGCGCGCCTCGCTATGGCTCGACCGGGCGAGCGGTTGTATTTTCATCGGGCTGGGGCTGCGGGTTGCCCTGACCAAATAAGCACGACTGCACGGCATCAATGATCACCCTGCTTAAGCTGCTTTCCGGCGTCGCCCTGTTGGTATGGGGCACGCAGACCGTCAAGGTCGGCATGTTGCGCCTGTACGGCGCGGACTTGCGCCGCCTGTTGTCGCGCAGCGTATCGAACCGGTTCTCTGCACTGCTGGCCGGCATTGGCGTGACATGCCTGGTGCAGAGCAGTAACGCCACGGCCACCATCGTCGGGGCGTTCGTCGCGCAAGGGCTGATGGGCGTGTCGTCGGCACTGGCGATTCTGCTGGGTGCCAACGTGGGCACGGCCATCATGGCGCAGGTATTTGCGCTGGACTTGTCGTGGCTGTCACCGCTGCTGATCTTCTTTGGCGTGATCCTGCATCTGTCGCGCAAGGGCAGTGCCGTGGGGCACTTCGGCCGAGTCCTGATCGGCCTGGGGCTCATCATGATGGCGCTGGAGCTGATCTCGGTCGCGTCGAGCCCGATGGTGGAAGCCAATGCGCTGCGCGTGCTGCTGAGCTCCTTCTCGTCGGACACCGGCCTGAACATGCTGATTGGCGCGGTGCTCACGCTGCTGTGCTATTCGAGCCTCGCTGTGGTGCTGTTCTGCGCGACGCTGGCGACGTCGGCCGCGGTGTCGGTCAAGGTGGCCTTCGCGATTGTGCTGGGCGCAAATATTGGGAGCGCCGTGGCTGCGTTGGCGACCACGCCGTCGTCGAGCCAAGCCGCACGCCGCGCAACGCTGGGCAACCTGCTCTCGCGCATGCTGGGCGCCGCGCTGGCACTGCCTTTCCTTGGCAAGCTGGCCGAGTGGGCGCCGCACGCGGGCGTCGCGCCACAGCACGTGGTCGTGGCGTTTCATGTGGTGTTCAACGTGGCGCTGGCTGTGCTGCTGATCGGCTTCACCGATACGATGGCGCGGCTGTGCGCACGCATCCTGCCGGGCGGCGCGCATATCGACGATCTCGTTGCGCCGCGCTATCTCGATCCTTCTGCGCTGGCCACGCCAACGTTGGCGCTGGGCAACGCGGCGCGCGAGGTGTTGCGCATCGGCGATCGCGTTGAGCACATGCTCGACAACACCCTGCGCGTGCTCAAGACCAACGACGTGCGCCTGCTGCAAACCACTCGCGCCATCGACGACGAGGTGGATGCGCTCTACACCGCCATCAAGCTCTACCTCACGCAACTGAGCCACGAAGCGCTGGACGCGCGCGAGGGCAAGCGCTGGGCCGACATCATCTCGCTCACCATCAACCTGGAGCACGCTGGCGACATTCTCGACCGCCTGCTCCAGGACGTGCGCGAGAAGAAGATTGCGCACAAGCTGGCCTTTTCCGAGGCCGGCATGGAAGAGCTGGAAGACATGCACGCGCGCCTCGTCACGAACTTGAAGCTGGCACTGTCGGTGTTCCTGACGGGCGACCTGCGCAGCGCGCAGAAGCTGATGCTGGAAAAGGCCCACTTCCGCGATCTGGAGAAACGCTACTCGCGCAGCCACCTCACGCGAGTGTCGGCCCAGACAGCCGAGAGCATCGAGACCAGCTCATTGCATCTGGACATCATCAGCGATTTCAAGCGGTTGAATTCGTTGTTCTGCGCGGCCGCGTATTCCGTGCTGGATGAAGCCGGGGCGCTGAACCGCAGCCGCATGAAAGACGCGGACGAGGTAGAGACCGAGACGGCGCCAGCCAGCCACTGACGCCTGCATGCTCAAAAAAAAAACGCAGCCGAAGCTGCGCTTTTTTGTTGCCGGATGACCGCGCTCACTTCCGCTTGAGCAGCGGCGCGAGGTACTTGCCGGTAAAGCTCGCCTTGCTCTTGGCCACATCCTCGGGCGTGCCCTTGGCGATGATCTGCCCACCCCCCGCCCCACCTTCGGGGCCCAGATCGAGCAGCCAGTCCGCCGTTTTGATCACGTCGAGGTTGTGCTCGATGATCACGATCGTATTGCCGTGATCGCGCAGCTTGTAAATGACCTTGAGCAGCAACTCGATATCGTGGAAGTGCAGGCCGGTGGTCGGCTCATCCAGGATGTAGAGCGTGCGGCCCGTGTCGCGCTTCGATAGCTCCAGCGACAGCTTCACGCGCTGCGCCTCGCCGCCCGATAGCGTCGTCGCCGATTGACCCAGGCGGATGTAGCCCAGCCCCACATCCAGCAGCGTTTGCAGCTTGCGGCGCACCACGGGAACGGGCGCAAAGAATTCGTGCGCCTGCTCCACCGTCATCTCCAGCACTTCGGTGATGTTCTTGCCCTTGTAGAGCACTTCGAGCGTTTCGCGGTTGTAGCGCTTCCCGTGGCACACGTCGCAGGGCACGTACACGTCAGGCAGGAAGTGCATCTCGACCTTGAGCACCCCGTCGCCCTGGCACGCCTCGCAGCGCCCACCCTTGACGTTGAACGAGAAGCGGCCCGGGTCATACCCGCGCTCCTTGGCCGACGGCACGCCCGCAAACAGCTCGCGGATCGGCGTGAACAGGCCCGTGTAAGTGGCCGGATTCGAGCGCGGCGTGCGGCCAATCGGCGATTGGTCGACGTTGATGACCTTGTCGAAATGCTCCAGCCCGTCGATGCGGTCGTGGGCTGCCGGCTCCGGTGTCGAGCCATACAGATGGCGCGCCACCGCGTGGTACAGCGTGTCGTTAATCAGCGTCGACTTGCCGGAGCCCGACACGCCCGTGATGCACGTTAGCAGCCCGACCGGAATATCGGCCGACACGTTCTTCAGGTTGTTGCCGCTGGCGTTGATGATGCGCAGCCAGCGCTCTTCATCGGGCGCCGTGCGCTGCTTGGGCACCTCGATGCGACGCTTGCCCGACAAGTAGTCGCCCGTCAGCGACGCCGGCGATTGCTCGACTTGCTCGGGCGTGCCCTCGGCGATGATCTGACCGCCGTGCACGCCGGCACCGGGGCCGATGTCGACTACGTAGTCCGACGCGCGAATCATGTCTTCATCGTGCTCGACCACCAGCACCGAGTTGCCGAGATCGCGCAGGTGCTTGAGCGTCCCGATCAGTCGATCGTTGTCGCGCTGGTGCAGGCCGATGGACGGCTCGTCCAGCACGTACATCACGCCGGTCAGCCCCGAGCCGATCTGCGACGCGAGGCGGATGCGCTGTGCTTCGCCGCCCGACAGCGTATCGGCACTGCGCTCCAGCGACAGGTAATCGAGCCCGACGTTGTTCAGGAAGTTCAGCCGCGCGGTGATCTCCTTGACGATCTTGTCGGCAATCTCGCGCTTGGCGCCGTGCATGTTCAGCGTCAGGAAATACGTGAGCGCATCGCGCAGCGGCCAGCCGTTGATCTCGTAGATGCCGCGTGCCTGGTCGGCCTCGCCGATCTTGACGAAGCGGGCCTCGCGCCGCAGGCGGGTGCCGTGGCATTCCGGGCACGGCTGGTTGTTCTGGTACTTGGCCAGCTCCTCGCGCACGGCGATGGAATCGGTCTCTTTGTAGCGCCGCTCCAGGTTGGGGATGATCCCCTCGAACGCGTGCTCGCGCACCGTAGTCTTGCCGCGCTCGTTGATATACGTAAACGGTATCTGCTGCTTGCCCGAGCCGTGCAGCACGATCTGCTGGGTCTCGGCCGGCAGGTCTTCAAACGCAACATCGATGTCGACGTCGTAGAACGCCGCCAGGCTCTGCAGCATCTGGAAGTAAAACTGGTTGCGCCGGTCCCAACCCTTGATGGCACCAGACGCCAGCGACAGATTCGGAAAGGCCACCACGCGTTTCGGATCGAAGAAGGTGATCTGGCCCAGGCCGTCGCAGTGCGGGCAGGCGCCCATCGGGTTGTTGAACGAGAACAGCCGCGGCTCCAGCTCCTGCAGCGAATACGAGCAGATCGGGCAGGCGAACTTGGAGCTGAAGCCGTGCTCCTTGCCTGTGTCCATTTCCAGCGCGATGGCGCGGCCGTCTGCCAGGCGCAGCGCAGTTTCGAACGATTCGGCCAGGCGCTGCTTGAGTTCCGGGTTGACCTTCACGCGGTCGACGACGACCTCGATCGAATGTTTGTCGTTTTTCTTGAGCTTGGGCAGGTTGTCGACTTCGTAGACCTTGGCTTCGGCTTCGTGCGCGGTACCGCCGCCCGAGCGGATGCGAAAACGCACGAAACCCTGTGCCTGCATCGCTTCAAACAGGTCGACGTGCTCGCCCTTGCGGTTGGCCACCACCGGCGCCAGGATCATCAGCTTGGTGTCCGCCGGCAGCGCCAGCACCGCATCGACCATTTGCGACACGCTTTGCGCTTCCAGCGGCTGGCCGTGGTCGGGGCAGTAGGGCGTGCCGGCGCGCGCATACAGCAGACGCAGGTAGTCGTGGATCTCGGTAACGGTGCCGACTGTGGAGCGTGGGTTGTGGCTGGTGGCCTTCTGTTCGATGGAAATGGCCGGCGACAGACCTTCGATCAGGTCAACGTCGGGTTTTTCCATCAGCTGCAGAAATTGCCGGGCGTACGCCGACAGCGATTCCACGTAGCGCCGCTGCCCCTCCGCATACAGCGTGTCGAACGCGAGCGACGACTTGCCCGACCCCGAAAGCCCGGTGATCACGATCAACTGGTTGCGCGGTAGATCGAGGTTGATGTTCTTCAGGTTGTGGGTGCGGGCCCCACGAATCTTGATTTCGTCCATGTGCGGCTGAATGCTGCTGAATGCGGCGTCGGAGTGCAGACCGCCTGCGGCAATCGGCGGGAGGCGTGGAAAAGGGTAAGCCTGCTAATATACCGAACTTCGGTTTTGCTGGTATCTGCTCCCAGATGGGGCAAGCCGTGAAACCGTTCAAGTGTCCTTGTCGCCGCTTTTTCTGGTTTTCGCGGCGGTTTTCGCACCATGTCCTCCGCCTCCCCATCCATGACTTCCGCTTCCGGCCGCATGAACGGCCTTGAGCTGCGCGCGGCCGCTTCGCTGGCCGGCATCTTCGCGCTGCGCATGTTGGGTTTGTTCATGATCATGCCGGTCTTCGCGGTGTTCGCGAAAACGCTGCCCGACGGCAACAACACCCAACTCGTCGCCTTCGCCATCGGCGTGTATGGCCTCACGCAGGCGGTGCTCTATATCCCCTACGGCTGGCTATCGGATCGCTTCGGACGCAAGCCCGTCATCGTCACAGGGTTGGTCATCTTTGCGGTGGGCAGCTTGGTGGCCGCGTTTTCGCACAGCGTCGCCGGCATCGCCGTGGGGCGCGCCATCCAGGGCGCGGGCGCGATCTCGTCGGCGGTGATCGCCTTCGTGGCCGACCTCACGCGCGAGGAGCACCGCACCAAGGCCATGGCCATGATTGGCGGCAGCATCGGCCTATCGTTTGCCGTGGCCATCGTGAGTGCGCCGATCATCTTCCGCTGGGTCGGCATGCCAGGCATGTTCACGGCGATTGGCGTGCTGGCCATCGTCGCCATCGGCGTGGTGGTGTGGGTGGTGCCCAACCCGCCGCGTCCGCCCGAGCATGTGAAAGCGCCCTTCCGCGAAGTTTTGCGCAACCCTGAACTGCTGCGCCTGAACTTTGGCGTGTTCGCCCTGCATGCCACGCAGACGGCGTTGTTCGTCGTGCTGCCGCACATGCTGGAAGCCGCCGGCCTGCCGGTTGATTCGCACTGGAAGATCTACCTGCCGGTGATGGGCGTGTCGTTCGTGCTCATGGTGCCGGCCATCATTGCCGCCGAGAAGCGCGGCAAGATGAAGATCGTGCTGCTGTCGGCCGTGGCGCTGGTGATGGTGGCGCAAGTGGCTCTGGGCGAGGTCAATCCGACGCTCGCCGCACTGGCGATTGCGCTTCTGGTCTACTTCCTCGGTTTCAACGTGCTGGAGGCGTCGCAGCCGTCGCTGGTGTCGAAGTACGCGCCGGGCGTGCGCAAGGGCGCGGCCATGGGCGTGTACAACACGACGCAGGCGCTGGGCTTGTTTGCGGGCGGGGCTGGCGGTGGTTGGATTCTGCTGCACGCGGGGCAGCATGCGGTATTCCTAAGCTGCGCCGCACTGGTTTTTGCCTGGCTTATAATTGCGAGCCCCATGCAAATGCCGGCGCTGCGCCGACACTGAAAACCAGTTCACGATCCTGCTGCGCAGTCCGATCTTGGCTCTGCGATGCTCACCGTACTCATGTATGGCTGCGCTTCTCAAACCAACCTCGGACCGCTCGCTACGGATCGTGAACCGGTTTTAACCACCGGGCCCAACGGCGGCATCACTTCAATTACCTTCGGAAACTCATCATGGCGTCCGTCAACAAAGTCATCATCGTCGGCAATCTCGGCGCCGATCCTGAAACGCGTTACATGCCCAGCGGCGACGCTGTCACCAACATTCGGGTGGCAACTACCGACCGCTACAAGGACAAGGCCAGCGGCGAAATGAAGGAAGCCACCGAATGGCACCGCATTGCCTTCTTCGGTCGCCTGGCTGAAATCGCCGGCGAATACCTGAAGAAGGGCTCGTCGGTCTACATCGAAGGCCGACTCAAGACCCGCCAGTGGGAAAAGGACGGCCAGAAGCAATACAGCACCGAGATCGTCGCAGACCAAATGCAGATGCTCGGCGGCCGCGGTGGTGAGGGCGGCGGTGGCGGTGGCGGCGGTGCCGGCTACTCGCGCGGCGGTGAAGGTGGCGGTGGCGGTTACGGCGGTGGCCGCAGCCAAGGTGGTCAGGGCCAAAGCCAAGGCGGTGGCTACTCCCGCGGCGGTGAAGGTGGCGGTCAGGGTGGCGGTGCACGTCGTCAACCGGCACCGTCGAACGGCTTTGAGGATATGGACGACGACATTCCTTTTTAAGTCCGTCTCGCCAGAAAACAAAAAACCCGGCAGTCCGCCAAGGATGCCGGGTTTTTTGTTGCCTTAGGCGCACAGGCCCGCAGCCGTTCTAGTCGCTCTCACAAGGCTTCTTGAAGAGATGTTTCACGCCGCATTTCGTGGCATGCGCCGCATTCTTAACGCCGTGGCCGACCGCGCGTGCGGCGTTGGCCGTCGCATGCCCGGCTTCCTTCGCCGCATGGCCGGTCTTGCGGGCCGCTTCCTTCGTGTCCTGCTTGATGTTCTCCTTGGTCTCGGACAAATCGGCATGGGCAAGGGGGCTGAGCAGCGCCAGCAGCAGCGCAGGGATCAAAAGCAGACGACCTTTCACGGCGGAAATCCTCACAAACAGGTTCATGCAACGGACGCGTCGAGCACCACAGCGGCGCGGCCGGTCAACAGGATGCGTGCGCCGCTGCGCACGGTGAATCGGTACAACACGTTGTTGCCGTCGCCACCGACGCGTTCGGCTTCGATGTCGAGCGGCGAATCGATGGTGTCGAGGCGCGGCACGTGCGCTTCAACGCTGCGCACGCTGGCGAGAAAGCCGGCGCGCGGGCGTGCTTGCGCAGCATCGCACAGGGCGCCATGCACGGCCATCGCCTGAGCGGCGTACTCGATGCCGCAGACGGCAGCCAACTGGCCGTGCGAGCGCAACGGGTTGGCGGCGTCACGATGGCTGGTGGCGTTGCAATGGATGTGTGCGTCGTCCCAGGCGACGACGGTGTCGAGCAGGCACATCGCGCCACTGTGCGGAATGCGCGCGGCGATCCAGTGGCGGTCGAGCGGCGGAGATGGCTGCGCGCTTGACGTCATGGCGTGCCGAAGGTGATGTCGACCCGCACGCGGGTATCGGGCAGATAGTCGAGCACGACGTTGGCTGCGCGCCGTGCCGCCAACGCTTCCAGCAGTGGCAGCGCGCGGGCCGCGGCGTTGCCGTGCCACAGCGCTTCCAGCTCGGGTTGCGCCAGCGCTGTTGATGCCGCGTCGGTTAGCGCGACATCAATGCGCGCGAGCGTGCGCGGGCCTGCTTCGGGCGCGAGCACCAGCGCCACCGCAAACGTATCGGGCACGGGCCGCACCGCGTTCAACGGTTCGGGGTAGTCGCCGTCATACGCGATCAGCAGGGTGGGTGTGGCGTCAATCGCGACTTGGCAGAGGCTGTCCAGCAGGCCGGCGGCAAAGCTGCCGTCGTATGCGCACAGCACATTGGACGGCGCCATCGCGTGCGTGGCGATGCTCCAGTAGCCGGCCGGCGCGTTGTGCACGGAGTTGTGGAAGCGCGTGGGCGAGAGCTTGCGATCGTCGCCCGCCAGGGTTTCGCAGATGGCGTGGCAGTTATGGCCGTCGCCGCCGGACGAGCTGAAGACGGTGGCCAGCGAGGCGGCATCGCGTCCGCTGGCTGCGACGGCCTCGTGGCCGACCGCGAGCGCGAGCTTGACCACGGGCCCTGTGCGGCGGCGTTCGACCGATGGCAGGCCGGCGGGGGGCGGCAACTCGGTCGGTGCGTGTGCGTAGGGCGCACGCCCTGCGAGCACGTCGGCCGTGTGCGGCCAATCCCGCAGGCCGGGGCCCAGCACGCCGATGCTTTCGATAAAGGCGCTCAGTCGGGTCATGATGACAGGCCCACGTGGTCTGCACGACCGAAGACCAGGCTGCAATTTGTGCCGCCAAATCCAAAGGCGTTGCTGAGCGCCGCGCGAACACCTGCGTGACGGCTCGTCGTCAGGTAGTTCACGGCCAAGGCCGGATCGCACTGCGCGGTGTTGATGCCGGCCGGCAGCAATTGATGGCGCAGCGCCAGCGCTGTGATCACCGCTTCCAACGCACCTGCCGCGCCCAGCGTGTGGCCGGTCGCGCCCTTGGTCGAGCTGCACGCCGTGCCGTCGAACATCGCTTGGATGGCGCGCGCCTCCGCTGCGTCATTGCTGGGCGTGCCGGTGCCGTGCAGGTTGATGTAATCGATGTCTGTTGCGGCCAGGCCGCTTGTGGCCAGCGCTTGCGCCATGGCAGCGCGGGCGCCCAATCCTTCGGGATGCGGCGACGACATGTGATGCGCATCGCTCGATTCGCCAATGCCGAGCAGCAAGATCGTATCGTCGTCCAGCGCGCCCTTCGTTTCAGGGGCGCGCTCCAGCAGCGCAAAGGCTGCCGCCTCTCCGATGGAGATGCCATCGCGCGCCGCATCGTACGGCCGGCACGGTTGGCGCGACAGCAGCTCCAGCGAGTTGAACCCGTACAGCGCGGTCAGGCATAGCGAATCGACACCGCCCACGACCGCCGCATCGATCAGGCCCGCAGCCAGCATGCGCCGCGCCGAGGCAAACACCTTGGCCCCCGACGAACATGCCGACGAGACCACCATGGCCGGCCCGCTCAATCCAAAGTAGGCCCGCACAAACGCTGCGGGCGAATAGATGTTGTGCGTCTGCGCGTAGTGAAAGCTCGCCGGCAGCGCGCCCGTTTGCGGATCGCGCTGCTGGTAGGCGCGTTCGGTTTCGAGAATGCCCGACGTGCTGGTGCCGATGAACACGCCGACGCGCGCGGCGCCATGGCGAGCCTTGGCGGCTTCAACGGCGTCGGCAAAACCGTCCTGCGTGAGGCCGATCTGGGCGAGCCGGTTGTTACGGCAGTCGAAATCAGCCAGACCCGCGCGCACGGGCGTCGCGTCGGCGCCAGGCACTTCGCCGATCCACGTGTCGAGATCGGCGCGTGGGAAATTGCACGGCGTGAGCCCGCCACGTTGCCCGCGCAACGCGTCGAGCGTGGCGTCAAGGCCACGTCCGAGGCAGCTCGTGGCGGTGAAATGCGTGAGCAGGACGGGCTTCACTGGGGATGATGTCGCGGCAATTGTGGGGTGGGACGGTTCGGCAGACTGGTGTGCCGATCGTCAACAAATTTTATCAAATGGTCATTTGCGGGCGGGTGGTCTGCGCGGGCTGAGCCGGGAGGGCAGCGCGCAACGTCGTCCACTGCAATTGCGCGTGCGCGGCGGCTTCAAGCACCCTCGGCAACACGGCCAGCAAAACGGGCGAGCCGTGTGCGTCGCGCGCCGCGTGGCCATCGTGAAGCAGCAGGATGTCTTGCGGCGCCAGACCGTGCAGCAGGCGGTGGGCAATGGCTTCGGCGTTGCCGGAGCGGGTGTCGAAGCCGCGGCGCGTCCAGCTCGCCAGCTGCAGACCAAGCTGACACAGCACGGGCTCCAGAAACGGATTGCGCAGTCCGGCCGGCGCGCGGAAGAACAGCGGGCGCGTGCCGGTGATCTGCGTGAGCGTGTCTTGCGCGGCAGCAATCTCGCGCCGCAACGCGCCCGGCCCCTGCAGCGAAAACGTATGCCGGTGGCGCTGACTGTGGTTTTCCACCGCGTGCCCGCGCGCCACGATGGCCTCGACGCAGTGGGGGTGCCGCTGCGCCAATTCGCCGATGCAGAAGAAGGTGGCCTTGGCGCCGTACTGGTCGAGCATGTCCAGCACGCGCGGCGTGACATCGGGGTCGGGCCCGTCGTCGATGGTCAACGCAATCTGCTGGCCGGCCGTGGCGGGCAGATGCGTCCAGTTCGGGCCGAGCCAGTTGCTGCGTGGCCACAGACCGCCGGCCATCAGCACGAGATGCGAAGCGATGACGCTGCCGCCGGCCCACGGCCATGTCGATGGGGCGGTCGCAACGGCAACCGCCGCGCCCGCGTGCAGCGCCAGCGCGCCGTTGATCAGCGGGGTCGGCTTCCAGCGGCGGGCCGCGCCAAGCGATGTGGTGATCGGTGAGTTCATGCGGCGGCGTGCTGATCGTGATGGGCGCGCGGCGCGAGGATGGCGGCAAACACCAGCGCGAGCATGGCGCCCGGGCCGACGGTCAGCCCGAATGTTTCCAGCATCGGCACCCGGGAAAACGCCAGCAGGCCGAAGCCGGCCACGGTTGCCAGGTTGGCTACCAGCAGTGACACCAGCGTCTGGGGCGCAATGGCCTGCGTGCGTTGATTGAAGAACAGCGCGTAGTTCGATCCCACGGCCACGATCAACAGCATGCCAACCAGATGCAGGATGGTCAGCGGCACGCGCGCCACCGCAAAGCCGGCCGTCACCACCAGCACCGCCGCCACCAGGGGCGCCAACGCGCGCAGTGTCCGCTGCGGTGAGCGCAGCGCCACGAGCAGCAGCAACGCGATCGCCGCAAAACCGGCGAGCGACAGGCGAAGGTCTTCCCGCACGTAGTTCACGTACAGCCGATCGGCCTCGGCCTTCATGTCGACGAAGAGCGCGCCCGGCACATCCGCATGCTCCACGGCGGTGCGAATCGGCGCGGCATCCAGGCTGGATGCGTTGAATGCGCTCTTCAAAGTGGCCGGCGCGGCTGATGGTGCGCGCAACGGCAGCATGGCGCTCCATTGGCCGGCGCGTTCTGTCAGCAGTGCGTCCACCGCCAATGCCATCGATGTGCCCTTCAGGTCCGCGCGCCGTAAAAGTGGTTGCGCGCGCGCTGCATCTACATCGGCGACAAACGGGGCGAAGAGACCAGGCTTCACGCGGATCGGCTGATCTTCAACGGCACCGCGCATGCGTGCCGTCAGCGTGTCAGCGGGGGGCAGGCTTGCGAGGCGCGCGCGCTGCGTGGCATCGCTCGGCAGATAGCGCGCGGGGTTCTCGAAGCCGGCGAGCACGCCGTTGTCCACCAGCGGTTGCAGTTGTGCGGCCACTTTTTCGGCACCTTCAAGCGCGGCCTGCTCGGTCGTGGCGGGAATCACCACCAGATAGCGCACGTCGGGCGCCCCCACATCTGCGCGCAGGCTGGCGTCGAGCGCCTGGCCCTTCGCAGGTACGGGGCTCAGCGCAGCGAGTTCGCGGCTCCACAGGCCATCGCGATGCAGCACCAGCGCCGCACATGCAACCCCGAGCACCACCGCCAACACCCAGCGCAGGCGGGGCGCGGCAGACGTCGCCCGTGCCAGACAGGCGCCCACGCGCGATACATCCCGCGTCGCCACGTCTGCACCACGCAGATGCGGCAGCACGTAGCGCGTGACAAGCGCAGCCGTCACCAACCCGACAATCGAATACAGCCCCAACTGCACGAGCCCCGGAAAGCCCGAGAACAGCATCGACGCAAAGCCGCACACCGAGGTCAGCACACCCAGGCGGATGGTCGGCCAGTACGTGGCAATCCATGCACGCAAGCTGTCGTTGGGGGCGGCGCCACGCAGGCGGGCCGATTGCACGAAGAGGTAGATCGAATAGTCGACCGCCTCGCCGATGAGCGTCGTGCCGAACCCGAGCGTGAGCCCGTGCACCGCGCCAAACGTAAGACTGACCGCCGCTACGCCTGCCGCCACGCCAGACAGCACCGGCAGCAAGCCCAACGCTACCGTGCGAGGCGATCGGTACACCATAAGCAGCAGCGCCACCACCAGCACGAGGCTGACGGTGGAAAGCCGCTCGACGTCGTGCTTGATGGTGTCGCGCGATTCAACGGAGAACACGCCCGGGCCGGTCATCAAAATGCGCGCTGAGGCAGCGTTCGGCACCCTGCGTGCAACCGCATCGAAGGCGCGGCGTACGGTATCGATGGCAAGCGCCTGGGCATCGGTGTCGGAGCCGGCGGCCGTTGTCTGCACGACCAGCACGGCACGCTGGCCATCGCGCGACGCCCACACGCCGTGCATTGACGACGGCAGCGCGGTGTTGTCGAGTTGGCTGACAAGCGCCGCCACCTCGCCGGTCGGGTCGCGCGGCAGCATGTTCTTGGCAAACAGTCCGGCTGACGAACTGAGCAGGTCTAGACTCTCGCCCAGCGCCGCATGCAGCCCTTCAGCGGAAAAGCGTTGCGGCGTGACAGCTGGGCTGAGCACGTAGCGGTGGTCGAAGATGAACTGGCGGTCGCGCGCCTCGCTCACGGGCTCACCATTGTTGACGGCGCTGAACTGAGGGTCGGCGCGCAGCGATGCGGCGAGCTGCTTCGACAGCGTTGCGCGGGTGGCCGCGTCACTGCCCTCGATGCCGACGAGGATGAGTCGTGACACCAGCCCCTCGCGCAACTGCTCGACCAGGACGCGCTGCTCCGCACTCGGCGAGCGCGGCAGAAACGCCGACAGGTCCGCCGTAAAGCTCGTCCGCCCGATCACGACCGCGCACAGCAGCAGGCCGGTCAACCAGACCAGCACGGCGGGCCGCTGCAGGGTGTGCATGCGATTCATCTGCGCGGCGTCCTTAATTGCCCGGCACGCGTTGCAGGCGCATCAGCGAATGATCGCCGTCGGCCTGGCGGATGGCGACGCTGCGCAGCACATCGCGCGTGCCCTCCAGCGTGATGGTGCTGACCACCTGCCGCATGCGTGCGTCGAGCGGCGAGAGGGTGAGCGTCCAGTCGTCGCCGTGGCCGGCGATGGCGACCTTGTAGATCGCTTCGAGCGCATAGCGGTTACCGGCCAGCGTGGCGCGGATGCTCTCTATAAAAGCGCCCAGCTCGGGGTACTGCGACAGCGGCATCGTGAACTTGCGCTGGTTGCGCTCCACGGTCAGCTTGTCGCCGTCAATCACGAGGTGTTCGGGCTTGGGGGCCAGCGTGTGCTTTTCCAGATGATCGGGCGCCACGAACACCAGCTCGCCGGAGGATTCAATGGGTTGTTGCGCAATCGACAGCGTCTTTGTTTCTGTAAACGTGGCGCGCCCCGACTTGTTGCGTGCAAGCGTGGACATGAGGCGGTCGAGCGTCCAGGCGGTATCCGCTGCGTGGGCGGCCGTTGCCAACATGCTGGCCGCGAGCATGGCCAGAAGGGCGCGGAGGAATGGGCGCGTTGCAGTCATGGCGTTTGGGTGGTCTGGCGCTCGGCCGGGGTGGCATTCTGCGCGTCGGCTGCGTCGGCATCCTGCCAGAAGTCGAAGTAATTGAACCAGTTGTACGGCGCTGCGCGGCAGTAATGTTCAACGCGCTCAACGTAGCGGCCGAGCGCGGCCTGCACGGCGGCTGCGCGATCTTCGCGGCGCACGTCGGTGAAGTCCGCCAACGGATCGAAATGCACGGCGTAGCGATTGCCGCCCAAGTGCAGCCCTGTCATGAACAGCACGGGGCGCTTGAGCATGGCGGCCATGTGCAGTGGCCCCAGCGGAAACGCTGCCGCGCTACCGAGAAAATCCAGCCGCTGGACGGATGGCCCAGCATCGCGCAGCAGCGTGCGATCGGCCAGCATGCCGACGAGCCGGTTGTCGTCCAGCGCCTCGCGCACGTGCAGCATGGCGTCTACGCGCCCCAGCGGAATGACCTCCGGCGCCGCCGCCGGGTTGATGGCGGCAACCGCGGCGTTGATGTTGCGTGCGTTCTCTTCATACATGGCGACGGCCACGCGCAGATCGGGCACGGTGCGGCCGAGCGCGCGCACCACCTCGAAGCTGCCCAGGTGCGCGCCCAGCAGGAATGCACCGCGCCCCTGCGCCAGCACGTCGTGTATGTGCTGCTGGCCCTGCAACCGGATGTCGAACAGGTCGAAGCGCCCGCTGATCAGGTAGATGCGGTCATGGATGGTCGTGCCGAAGGTGAACATGTGGCAGAACACGTCGCGCAGCGTGGCTGGCCGGCCGAGGGCGCGGCGCAGATAGTCACGCGAAGCACGTCGCGCCTCCGGAGAGGCCGCCACGAAGTACACCGCAATCAGCCACAGCAGGACCCGGCCGAGCGGCCGCCCAAGCCGCAGCGAGAGCCACGTCATCGCGCGCAGCAGCGCGAGGTTGCTGCGCTCCGGACGCTCGGCCCAGTCGGTGCGCTTCATGCCGCAACGCCCTCCGGCGCCGATGCGGACAGCACGCCGCTGGCCACGTCGCGCTCGCCCGCGCGGATGGTGAAGCGGACGGCGTTGCTCGCCGTCGTCTCGAACGCGAGGTCGAGCAACTCCCCGGGTGTCGCAGGACTGAGAAACTTGGCCGAGCTGATCTTGCACGCATCGAGCGAGCGGCCCAGCGCCGCACCAATCGTGTGGAGCGCATGGTCGAGCAGCACCACACCCGGCACGATCGGGTGGCCTGGAAAATGCCCGGGCAACGCCGGGTGATCTGCGGGAATGGTGAAGCGCATGGCGGGCTTGTCTGCGTTGCGGTGCGAATGCTGTGCGACCAGCGCGGCCAGCACATCGCGCGCCAGTTTGCCGGTTTCGTTGCGGGGCAGCGCGTCAACCAGCAGCAGCGGGCGCGGCAGGAATGCTGCATCGATGCGGTCATGCAGGGCGCGCAGCACGTCCGCCGCGCTCAGGCCCGGCGCCACGACCAGTGCCACCAGGCGCGTAACTGCGGCGCTGCCGTGCGTGTGCGGGGCGGTGGACGCATCGTCCGGCATGTAGAACACGCCGTCTTGCACGCCGGCAATCGCGTTGAGCTGATGATTCAGATACGCCAGCGACGAGCGCTTGCCGGCGATGTTGATCAGATCGGTCTTGCGGCCGTGCAGGAGAAAGTGCGTGTCGTCGATCAGCTCAATCACATCGCCCATCGGCACAGGGGTTTCGACGTGGCCGCCATCGGCCCACACCATTGGGCCATCGTCTTCCGGCGTGCCGGCGCGGGATTCCATGCGGACGCCGGGGTACAGATGCCACGCGGTGTCTTGCGCGGTACGGCGCGTTGCGACCTGACCGGTTTCGGTGCTGCCGTAGATTTCCAGGAGCGGCGCAGACAGGCGCGTCTCGGCCTCCCGCGCCAGCGCCTGCGACAGCGGCGCAGTGGCCGAGAGTACGAGCGATGCGCTCGGCAACGCGGCGTCCGATGCCAGCAGCGCCCGCAGATGCACCGGCGAGGTCACCAGCACGCGTGGTTGCGGTACGGCCTCAAGCGCCTCGCGAATGTCCGCCGGATAGAACGGCTGCCGGTTGCTGAACGCCAGGCCGCCCTGCAGCGCCAGCAGCACCGTCACCTCAAACCCGTACATATGCTGCGCTGGCACGGTGCCGACCAGCGTGAAGGCGCGCCCGTCGTCCAGGCCAAGGTGCGCGACTGCCGTGCGCATGCAACGCACCAGCGCGCCCCATGTCTTGCGATGCGGCACCGGCGTGCCGGTGGATCCCGACGTGAACAACACCGCCATGACTTGCGACGCGTCGATCTGCGGCACGTCAACGAGCGTTGCTTCGGCCGTCAACGCATCGGGATAACGAAAGCCCGGGAGGTCGACCGGGCAGGCGGGCGCATCGTGCAGGCAAAACACGTCGGGCGCGAACGCCGAAAGCTGACGCACCATCTGGGGCGTCTGCATGGGGGGCAACAGGCTGACTTTTCCGGTCACCAGGGTCGCACACAGCCCGACGGCAAAGCGGTAACGGTCTGCGCAGGCGTTGAACACGTGGCCGCCCCGCGGCAGCGTCGCGGCCAGCGCCATCACATCGGCCACGAACGCACGTGCGGAGACGGGCGCGCCGTCACGCCAGGCCAGCGTGTGTTCGAGTGTTGGATGGGAGACCAGCGGGTAAGTCGGCATGAAGCGAATCTTGAGGGCGTGTGGGTTCAGCGGGAGCGCTCTGTGGCGACGGGTGTGGCGTGCCCGGATTGCTGCGATTGTCGATAGGCGCGTACCGCATCGAACAGACTGGAGTGTGGCTCGCCGCGCAGCACGATGCGGCGGCACAGGTATTCCGCCACGAACATCGCGCCCACCAGCGGCAACGACAGGTAGTTCGCAAACGTGGACCACGTTACGGTCGAGGCCGCGGCAAATAGCAGCGTGGACACGGCGGCGGTTGCCAGGAAGAACAGCGTCCATGCGAGCGTGACCCGCCGCGAGTAGCGCGCGATGCGAGGCGTGAGCGTGCCGTGCACCATGTGGGCAAAGCGCGTGCACAGCGGCTCGCTTCCTGCCACCAGCGTGCGGCCGAAAACGTAGGCCATCATCAGGTTGAAGCTTGCATGTTCTGCGTACAGGCCCCAGTCAAAATGCGCTGCCAGCGGCGCGCGGGCCGCCCACAGCATTCCGCAGACGAGCAGCCACAGCGGCAACACCCATGCCCGATGCGTGGAACGTGTGGCTGCGACCAAGGCAATTGCCAACGGCGGCACGAGCGCCATCGCCAGGCCGATGCCATGCGCGCCAGGCGTAGCCGCTGCGTAATGCGCACCGGCCTGATACGCCACGACCGCGCCCACGCCTGCTGCGCCCCGCGCAAAGCGGGTCAGTCGCGGCATGGCAGGGCAAGGTGGGAGGAGCGGCGCTGCATGGTGATCGTCGGTGGGTGCGGCAGTTTCATCGTAGGGCGGAGCACATTCTAGGGCCCCGGGCCGGTCTCGCCCGAACCGGCGGCGGCGTGTTTGTAACCGGATGTACGGCGGCCGGCCGGCCCTGCCGTCGCGTCCCTTGCCGCTTTGCGGCGCCCCGCAAGCCGTTGAATCGTTTGCGTCACTTCGGGCAGGCGCCGCCATCTGCGGTCTTTGTCACGGTTTCGCGCTATACGGGGTGTGACCCTTCGTCTAGAATCCGCGTAGCTTAAACGACCCCCTTTCACAGGCTGGGCTGGACAAGGCAGGGGCTTCGGGCAAGGAGATCGTCGCGGGCTCTGGCCGTAATCCCCGCTGCACGCCGCCTGTGGTTGCAAGACCGATGAACGACCTGGAAAAAGAGCTCGCCGCGCTCATGATCGGCGAACTGAATCTCGAAGACATTCAACTCGATGCCCTGACCGCCGACACACCGTTGTATGGCGAAGGGTTCGGGCTCGATTCCATCGATATCCTCGAAGTGGCGCTGCTGATCTCGAAGAAATACGGCTTTGAGCTGCGCTCGGGCGATCCCGATAACCAGAAAATCTTCGCCTCGCTGGGCTCGCTCGCGGCCTACGTGGCAGAACACCGCACGCGATAGGCTCGCGCCAGCGCCCGACGCATTCCGTTTTCAACGTTTGGCCGGACCGACGCCATGCCGATGACCGGCGCTTCCACTTCGCACCTCGTTCTGATTCCAAGCTACAACCCAGGCCCCAAGGTTGACGACACCGTGCGCAGTGCGCGCGCGCAGTGGAACCCGGTCTGGGTGGTGGACGACGGCAGCACCGACGGCAGCACCGAACGTCTGCAGGCGATGGCCGCGCAAGACCCGGGGCTGCGCGTGATTGTGCTGCCGCGCAATCGCGGCAAGGGCGTGGCCGTACTGGCCGGGCTGGAAGCCGCCGCCGCGGCGGGCTTTACCTACGTGCTGACCATGGACGCCGACGGGCAGCATCCCGCCAACCTGATCCCCGAATTCATGGCTGCCTCGCAGGCGGCGCCCGACGCGATGATCCTCGGCCAGCCGGTGTTCGACGCAACGGCGCCGCAGATACGTGTGCACGGCCGGCGCCTCTCCAATGGCTGCGCAGACATCGAGACCCTGTGGGCCGGTATTGGCGATACGTTGTTCGGCTTTCGCGTCTATCCGATTGCACCGCTGGCCGAGATCATGCGCCGGCATATATGGATGCGCGGTTTCGATTTCGACCCGGAAGCGGCGGTGCGCCTGTGCTGGGCGGGCGTGCGTCCTGTCCGGCTGGCGGCACCGGTGCGCTACTTTCGCGCACACGAGGGCGGTGTGTCGCATTTCCGGTACCTGCGCGACAACATCCTGCTGGTCGGGATGCATCTACGCCTGGCGGCTGAGGGCATGCTGCGCTTGCCCTCGATGATTGCGCGACGGGTGCAGCGCGGCTGGTAGCCTGCGGCGGCCGGGTTTAGACCGCTTCGGTGGTCGCCCTGGCCTGGTTCAGAAGGGTTTCTGCGGCCTGCCAGGCCTGTGAAGCGGCGGACGGATCGCCAATCGCGCGGGCGTCGGCCGTGGCGCCTGACAGCAGCATCACATACACGCCCGCGAGCTGTCGCGCCGCATTGGCGGGCACCACATCTTTGAGCAGCGTTTCCATCATTGCCAGCAGATCGTCGCGGTAGCGCACTGCCACGTCGGTCACCTTGGGGCAGGTGGCGCCAAACTCCGCCAGTGCGCGCTCGAACAGGCACCCTGCAAACTCGGGGGTGCGGAACCATGTGCCGTACCAATCGAAGATGCCCTTGAGGCGGGCAGTGGCGTCGGGCATGGGGCTGAGCGTCTCGGCAATGCTGCCCATGACGAAGGTATAGCGCTGCTCCAGCACTTCCTTGATCAGATCTTCCTTGCCGGCAAAGTGCCGGTACAGCGTCATCCGAGCGACGCCGGACTCGTCGATGATCCAATCGACGCCCACGGGGTGAAAGCCGTGCTTGGAAAACAGCTCGCCGGCCTTGTCCACCACCTGTTGGCGCTTACTTGCGCGCATTGCTACCTCTCTTGATTGCCGAGCCGCATCTTAGCATCGGCCCCTTGTTGCGACCTTGGCGGCTTGCCCCGAAAACGGTCGGCTGCAGCGTGTTGTTGCTTCGTCAGCTTTACGCTTTGATAACACAACGGCACACGCTTCACGCTAAAGTAGACCGATCTATATCATGTGCCCGCAAATCCTGCGGGGGCGCGGAAGAGAAAGCGTTGCGCAGCCGATCTGGCGGCTGCCGGTTTTGCGAACGGGATCGCAAAAACGACCGGCACTCGCCAGGCTCTCAACGGAGTTTCTCTCCAATCAACAGCAACAATAAAAATGAGGGTCAGGCGAATGCGGAATCGTTTGCTGATGTTGGGGGTCGTGTCACTGCTGGCAGCGTGTGCCCAGCCGCAGCCGCCCAGCGATGTGGTGCGGGTGTGCGATGACCGCGGCTGTGCCGATCGGCCGAAAGCCCAGGTGGCGTTTGATCAGGCAAATATCCCCGACGAAGATCCGCGCATTGCCGCACTCAAGGAAGTTGCCAAGCGGGAGCCCAAGGCCGCGTACGACCTGGGCCTGCGCTATTTCCGCGGCGACGGCGTCCGCCAGGACAGCTACCAGGCGCTGAACTGGATGCGCGAGGCTGCCGAGCACGGCAACCTGCAGGCGCAAAAGGCGCTCGGCGCGTTCTACCTGTTCGGGCTGGAAGAGATGGGCTCCGACCCGCGCGAAGCTGAAAAATGGCTGTCGATTGCCGTGAGCCGCGGCGACAAGGAATCGAAGAAGCTGCTTGAGCAGGCACGCGCGGCCAAGAAATCCGACGAAGACGACTACAAGTGGCGCACGCAATGGCGCAGCACTTACTACGGCTATTGGTATTCGGGTTATCCGTACCTCGGCGTCTGGCGCCAGACGAGCTGGTACTGGTACTGAGCAGACGCCGCAGTCATCCGTTTCAAAGCGTTTCAAGGCCGTTCGGGGAGGGGGAAAGCCTGTTGCACACCCCGTACGCCTGATCAAGGGGGGCTTATTGAGTCGCAGGACGCATAAGCCGAACATCGACTCAATGTGAGCCACACAACAATATGAAAACCAATCTTCTCAGCCGCACTGCCAAGGCCGCAGGCGTAGCACTGATCATCTCTTCCCTGGCTGCGTGCGCAGGCGGCGGCATGGTGACGCCGGGCGGTCAGAACGCCGGCGTGAGCGGCGCCGCGGCCGGCGGCTCCAGCGTGGGTGCAGACCCGACGCTCGAGCGCTGCGCCTCGCCGCTGGGCACCATTGCCATGGATGATGGTCGCAATGCCGACTGGTACGGCCAGTTCGGCAGCGCCACCAAGGTGACGACCATCGACCCGCTGCTGCGCATGGCCGTGCAGCAATCGAACTGCTTCGTGATCACGTCGATCGGCAACCAGAAGACCGACGCACGCCTGTCGCGCATCACCGATCTGCAGCGCAACTCCGGTGAATACCGTGCCGGCTCCAAGCAGCAGAAGGGCCAGCGCGTGGCGGCTGACTACTACATGGAGCCGCAGATCATCATCAACGACTCGCCGATCGGCGGTGTGGCGGGCGCCGTGGGCGGCCTGCTGGGCAACAGCGCCATCGCCGCGCTGGCCGGCAGCGTGAGGTCGAAGGCTTCGGTCGTGACGCTGACGCTGTTTGACGTGCGCTCGGCCGTGCAGATCGCAGCTGCGGAAGGCAGCTCGACGGCGACGAACTATGGCGCCGTGCTGGCCGGCTTCGGCGGCGGCGTGGGCGGCGGTCTGGCCGGCTTCTCCAGCACGCCGGAAGGCAAGGCCACGGTGGTCGCCTTTATCGACGCGTGGAACAAGATGGTCGTCGCGTTGCGCAGTTACAAGGCGCAGGACGTCAAGGGTGGCCTGGGCCGCGGCGGTCAGCTCAAGGTCAACTGATCGGGCTCAACGGGGCCGGCACTGAAAGGGGACTTCAGCGCCCCAAGGTGCGAAAGCAAAAAGCCTGCGGCGGTTGCGTCGCAGGCTTTTTGCTTTTGAGGCGGGGATGCGCTCAGCGCGCGTCTTTCGGCTTGTCGCCCTTGGGCAGGCTTGCTGCTACGGCTTGAGAGACGGCGTTGCCCCGTGGGGACACTCGCGTCCAAGCAGGGTGGGAACCGATTGTCTGGGCAGCGCTTCCTCGCTAGCCTGAAACTTTGCAGCGGAGGGTTGCGCGATGAGCTGGCAGAACTGGGTCGTCTCAAGGATGGTGCGCAACCAGGTCAAGAAGCCGACCGAGCGGGAACCCTTCGACCCCATTGCGACCCGCCTGCACGCTGAAAAGCGCAAGATGCCCGTACCGGTCGAGCTGCCGCCGGACTGGCGCATCGTGCCGGCCCATGGCGCCGGCGGCGACGGCCTCACCGGCGAATGGATCGAGCCCGCTGATCCCGACCTGCATGCCGATGCGCCCGTCGTCCTTTATCTGCATGGCGGCGGCTATTTTTTCTGCAGCCCGCGCACACATCGCCCGATCACCATTGGCCTCGCCACGCATGCGCGGGCCCGCGTGTGCGTCCCGGACTATCGACTGGCACCCGAACATCCGTTTCCAGCACCGGTGGAAGATGCGCTCTTCACGTATCGCACGCTGCTTGCGCAGGGCGTGGCGCCATCGCGCATTGTGGTGGCCGGCGATTCCGCGGGCGGCGGGCTGGCGTTGGCGCTGCTGGTGGCCTTGCGCGATGCGGCTGACCCGCTGCCCGCCGGCGCGGTGCTGTATTCGCCGTGGACGGACCTGGCAGCCACCGGCCAGAGCCTGATCGACAACGATGAATCCGACGTGATGTTTCGCGGTGCCTGGATGGCGCACGGTGCGGCGCTGTACCTGGGCGATTCGGGCGCGCCGACGGACCATCCGCTCGCCTCGCCGCTGTATGCCGATTTCACGGGCCTGCCCACGCTGCACTGCTATGTCAGCACCAGCGAAGTGCTGCGCGATGACACCCTCCGAATGGCCGAGCGCGCGAGGGCTGCCGGGGTATCCGTTTCGGTAGAAATGGGGCGGCGGCTTCCGCACGTGTGGCCGATCTTCTATCCTTTCCTTCCAGAGGCGCGCGCAGCGCTCAAACGATCGGGCGAGCAGATCAGGCGATTGGTCGCCGCCCAGCATGAGAACCGAGAACCGGTGGAACTGACACCGGCATGACCCAACCGATGGCGCCCCTGCGTAGCCCGGTCGGGATGCGCAAACGGGGAGCCCAGCATGCGTCGGGTGGTGGTATTGGGATTAGTGCTGGCCGCGGCGGCCGGCGCCTGGCAATGGAGTCGGCTGCATCGGCTGAGGCTGGCGGATGTGCGTTTTGCGCCGATCGAAAACGTCGCCGCCGCGACAGGCACTGCGGGCGGCCCCGCCTTCAATGCCAACAAATCGCACTGGCTCAAGGCGTGCGACCAGGCGCTCGGCCCGATGCGCGTGGAGGTGCGCGCCACTGAAACGCCGCTGTCTTTCTCCAACGACCGCTCGGTCGATCAACTCACCGCCGAAGCGCCGCCGTACGACCGCTCAGCGCGCGTGCTGGGTAAGACGTACGCGACGCTGGTCGCACGCTTCGACGTCAACAGCCGCTACATGGCCATCGCCACACAGCCGGCTACGACCTGCCTGCGGCCGTCCATCTCGGTGGAGCTTGTACTGAACAACTTCCGGGTGACGGTGGCGCGCGAATTTGCGCCGGGCACTTGCGCGTACAACGCCATCCGCGAGCATGAGTTGCGGCATGTGGCCGTCAACCGAGCGGTGCTGCCGCACGCCGCCGAGGTGATCCGCAAGGAGATCGAGAGCGAATACGGCGGCCGGCTCTATTTTGGAGACCCAGACCGCATTGCCGCAGATCTGCAGGCAGCGCTCACGCGCCATTGGCTGCCGCGCGTGCAATCGCTGATCGAACTGGGGCTGCAGGCGCACGAGCAGATCGATACGCCGCGTGAGCAGGAGCGCATGAGCCGCGTGTGCAACGGCGAGGTGCAAGCCGTGTTGCAACAACTCAGGCGCGGCTAGCGCTGATCGGGCAGGTTCAGGCGGCCGGGCGGTGCGCGGCGCGAGCCTGCAGTTGCGTGACAGCCTGGTCGACGATGGCTTCGGGCGGCAGCGCGATGTCGACGATGACCGCGTCGGTGGGCTCTTCCAGTGCCTCGAACTGGCTGCGCAGCAGGTTCGGGTTGAAGAAGTGGTCTTTCCGTGCAGCCAGGCGGCTTTGCAGCAGATCGAAGTCGCCCTTCAGATAGACGAACTCGGCATTGCCGGCGGGGCCGCGCAGCACGTCGCGGTAGCGTTGCTTGAGCGCGGAGCAGGCAACCACCAGCGATTGTCCGGAGCTGGTCTTCTCATCCATGTAGGCGCGGATGGATTCGAGCCAGGGTTTGCGGTCGTCATCGTTCAGAGGGATGCCGGCGTGCATCTTGGCGCGGTTGGCCTCGGAGTGGAATTCGTCGCCATCACGGAAAGCACAGCCGAGCCGCTCGGCAATCTTCTGGCCCACCGTGGATTTGCCGCAACCCGAAACACCCATCACTACTACGATCATCGTCATTCCCTACGTGCAAGAAAGCGCAAAACGTCAGGCCGGCATGTTAGCGCGTTGATGGCGGCATCCACCGATTTTTGCTGCTGCAGCGCAGCAATTGTTCCGGGTCATTGTTCGTCCGGCAACGGATTGCCAAATACGTCAAGCTGCGTCAAATTGCGGTGGAAGCATTGGTTACAAATCATTCAGAACAAGGCCCCAAAAAGGCCAACGTTGATTGGAGGAGACATCCATGGCTGGTGAGGTTTTCGACGCGCGACCGCGCAACGGTGTGTCGTATGTCGTGGGCGATACGGCGGTGCCGCTGGCGCACGTGACGGTCTCGGCGTTGCTGGCGGAAACAGTACGCCGCTGCCCCGATGACGAGGCGGTTGTGTTCCGCGAACAGAACGTGCGCTGGACGTGGCGTGCCTTTGCCGAACAGGTCGATGCGTTGGCCGCCGGCCTGCACGCGCTGGGGCTCGAACGGGGAGACCGCATCGGCATCTGGTCGCCCAACCGCGTCGAATGGGTGCTCACGCAGTTCGCGACAGCGCGCCTGGGGCTCATCCTCGTCAACATCAACCCGGCATATCGGCTATCGGAGCTGGAGTACGCGCTCAACAAGGTCGGCTGCAAGGCCATCGTGGCGGCCGAGGCGTTCAAGACCTCCCGCTATCTCGAAATGCTGCAGACGCTCGCGCCCGAACTGGCGACCGCGCAGCCCGGCGCGTTGAATGCCGCCAAGCTGCCGGCGTTACGCTGGGTCATCCGGATGGGCGAGGCGGAAACCCCCGGCATGCTGAACTTTGCCGACGTCGTTGCGCGCGGAAAAAGCGTACCCGTTGATGCGCTGGATGCCATCACGACCAGGCTGTCGCCTGACGACGCCATCAATATCCAGTTCACCAGCGGCACGACCGGCGCGCCCAAGGGCGCCACGCTCACGCATGTCAACGTGGTGAACAACGCGCGCTTTGTTGCCATGGCGATGAACCTGCAAGAGGGCGATCGGCTGTGCATTCCCGTGCCGCTGTATCACTGCTTCGGCATGGTCATGTCGGTGCTCACCTGCACGGCCACGGGCGCGTGCATGGTGTTTCCGGGCGAGGCGTTCGATCCGCTGGCCACACTGCGCACGGTGGCGGAAGAACGCTGCACGCAACTGCACGGCGTGCCGACGATGTTCATCGCGCAGCTCGATCATCCGGATTTCAAGAGCTTTGACGTATCGACGCTGCGCGGCGGCATCATGGCCGGATCGCCTTGCCCTATCGAGGTGATGAAACGCGTGGTGTCGGAGCTGAACCTGCGTGAAGTCACCATCGCGTACGGCATGACGGAGACGAGCCCGGTGTCATTCCAGAGCGCCGTAACGGACCCGCTCGACAAGCGCGTGACCACTGTCGGCCGTATCCAGCCGCATCTGCAGGTCAAGCTGGTGGATGGCGCGGGCGAGGTCGTGCCCGTGGGCGAAAAGGGCGAGCTGTGCACGAAGGGCTATTCGGTCATGCTCGGCTACTGGGACGACGAGGCCAAGACCGCCGAATCCATCCACGACGGCTGGATGCGCACGGGCGATCTGGCAACGTTCGATGCCGAGGGCTACTGCAACATCGTCGGCCGCGTGAAGGACATGCTCATCCGCGGCGGCGAGAATGTGTATCCGCGCGAGATCGAAGAATTCCTCTTCCGGCATCCGAAGGTGCAGGCCGTCAACGTGTTTGGCGTGCCCGACCCGAAGTACGGCGAAGAGGTCTGCGCGTGGATCGTGCTCAAGCCCGGCCAGCAGGCCACGGAAGAAGAGATTCGCACGTTCTGTCAGGGCCAGATCGCGCACTACAAAATCCCGCGTTATATCCGCTTCGTCACCGAGATGCCGATGACGGTGACGGGCAAGGTGCAGAAGTTCGTCATGCGCGACCGCATGATCGAAGAACTCAAGCTGACGGTGGCCGCCACGGCCTAAAACCGGAGCTTGCGGTTTCGCCGCTGAAATGCCAACCGGTTGCGCGCGGCTTTTCGTTGCCTTGACGATGCTTGTCGCGCGCAGCTTTGTTCGCCTGCCTGGGCAACGCCCGGGGTAAAAACCGAGACACGTTTCCCGCGTGCGTCTTGCTGATAGGGGGCACTCGCAGTCAAACGGCCACATAAGGCCGCGTGTTCGCGATGTGCATGCCATCGAGGCGCGCAACACGACGCGACGTGCGCCACGGCATGCTCACCCGCCGGCGACCCACCGCTCACGCAATGTGAACGACGAGGCGGCGGTGTATCACGCCTGAAACACCCACCCAATCGTCCGTCTCAAACATCTTCGCTGCGCGCATGCGTGCGTGTGGTTTGCGTCTTCGCGCGAAGGTCATGCAGGCCATGGCTGCCATGCGTGACACGACGGTGTATCGGTGCCGCAACCGAAAAGGCGCCAACAGCCCCCCAAAAGTTGCATGTGTCGACACGATTGCGTGGCACGGCGCGCGCCCATGTATGCGCGTGCCGGTGAAACTTTTGCGTTTTCAAACGCTTAGAACAGCCGTGTGGGGTGGGCCGGGAAGTTGGCACCGATTATGCAAACGAGCCGCCCCGGGGTGGGTCATGTTTTTCCCACAGGCAGAGCGCGCCGGCCTCACTGGCTGCGTTTCCAGCCGTCCCTCTCACCTTTATGGAGTGCGTTATGAAGAAGACCTTACTGGCCACCGCGATCGCCATGGGATTGGGGGTCTCTGGCGTTGCATTGGCCGACATCGGGAACACGGCGTCCGGCGCGGGTGACAAGACCCAAACCAATACGTCAACCATCAACAGAACCAACACCAGCACAGACACGACGACGAACACCGCAACCACCACAACCACCACGGCAACCGATAACTCGAATCAGCACAACAACCAAAGCCAGGGCAGCAACCGCGACAACAGCGGCTGGGCCAATGCAGACGGCTATGGCACCGCCGCCGCCAACAACGGCGGCGTGGCAACGGCAACATTCACCAACGCCTTTAACACAAGCAAGGCGATTGCCGTCTCCAAGCTGGATGGCACCGTCACCAACATCAGCGTTTCGGGCATCGGCAACGTCGCCACCAACAATGGCGGCTCGGCCAATGGCGGTGCGGGCGGGCGTGGCGGATACGGCTACGGCGGCACAGGCGCTGGCGGCAATGGTGGCGCTGGCGGTGCAGGCGGCAGCGGTGGCGCGGGCGGCAGCTCGGGCAGTGTCACGCACGGCAGTGCGACCAACGGCGGCGCAGTGGCCGGCAACGGTGGCAATGGCGGTGGCGCTGCAGGCAACGCAGGCGGCGGTGGTAGCGGCGGCAGTTCCGGCACGCTGTCGGCGAGCTTGGGCGCGGGCCTGGGTGGCTTGGCAGGCAGCGCTAGTGCGGCGGGCGGTGGCGCTGGAGGCAGCGGCGGCGGTGCCGGTGGCTCCAATGGCGGTGACGCCAATCACCATCATGGCTCAGGCTCAGCAACGGGCGGCGCTGCAGCCGCGGCCGGCGGAAACGGCGCGGCGGGCGGTAACGGCACCAGTGGCAGCTCTACAGCGTCTGGTGGCGCAGGCACTGGCACGAGCGCGGCCACCGGCACCAGCACGGGCGGCGCAGCAGGTGCGGGCGGTGCAGCTACCAACGTGGCCGGCAATGGCGGCGCAGGCGGCAGCGCGACCAACGGCAGCGCAACCAACGGCGCGGCATCGTCCACTGCGGGCAATGGCGCTGTGGGTGCAGTCGGTGCGGCCGGCGGTGCAGGCGGCGTGGGCAATGGCGGTGTCGGCAACGGTGCGGTGGGTGGCACCGGCGGTGCAGGCGGCACGGTCATGGTGGACGCAGGCACGTTCAACATGTCCAACGCCATGACCAGTGTCGGCCAGTCCGCTGCCGGGGTGATGATTGCGAACCAGAACAGCGGCTTTGCATCTCTCGTCCAGCAAAGCGTCAACGTGCAGGCCAACCTGAATGTCGGCCATTGAGTCGACATCGGGTGTGAGCGGGGAAGTGCCGCTGCGCGTGCGTTGATGTTGCGCGCATGGCGGTGGACAGGGCCGGACCGCATCCGTGGTCCGGCCCGCAGTTGGAGCGTATAGGAGACATTCGATGCGATCCGACAGAAGAACCACAGCAGGATGGGCAGCATGGTGGTTGGCATGCGGCCTGGCAGGGTGGCCAGCGGCAGCGGCGATGGCGGCGGACGATGCGTCCATCGCAGACGGTGCTCAGACAGCCAATACGGAAGCGGTGCGTCCCCCGGTCGCCGCGGCCGTGTCGGTGCCTGGGTTCGGTCATGCGGTGGGTGCAGATCGGCTCGACAGCTATCGCGGCGGCACGCAGGATCTCTACCAGACCGTCAATGACGCGCGCCTGTCGGGCACCGTGAGCGACAACGCCGCCGTGAACGTGGCGACGGGGTCGAACATCGTGCGCGACGGCTCGTTTGCCAACGCCAGCGGGATCCCCACGGTCATCCAGAACAGCGGAGCGAACGTGCTGATCCAGAACGCCACCATCGTCAACGTGCAGTTCCGGCCTTGAGTTCGTTGTGAAGGACGGAACGATGCGCAAGGCGTGCGGTGCAGTGCTGATGGCACTAATGTGCGGGCCCGCGTTGGCGGGCGCGATCGACATGCTCGGCACGGGAGGCGGCACGTATGCCGTGCCCGTGACGAGCATGAAGGCCGCGCGCTATCTGCGCACCGTGCATCAGCGCTTCGACTTCAGTTGCGGGTCGGCCGCAGTGGCGACGCTGCTCACGTATCAGTACGGCTATCCGGTGAGCGAGCAGGCTGTGTTCCAGGCCATGTACGAGCATGGCAACCAGGAGAAGATCCGGCGAGAAGGCTTTTCGCTGCTCGACATCAAACGCTATCTGCAGTCTGTGGGCTTTGAGGCCGATGGTTTCGAGCAGCCGCTGGATGCATTGAAGGACGCCCACTTGCCGGCCATCGTGCTGTTGACCGAAAACGGCTATCACCACTTCGTGGTGGTCAAGGGCGTGCAGGAAGGGCGCGTGCTGGTGGGCGATCCGGCCATGGGCACACGCGCGATCCCGCGTGCGAGTTTCGAGAGCATGTGGGACAACCATTTGCTGTTCGTCGTCCACAACCGCGAGGCGGGGGCGACGTTCAATGCCGCATCGGATTGGCGCGTGGCACCCCGTGCGCCGCTGGAGGAGGGCATGGACCGCAGTGGCCTGGGAAACATCGTCGTTCCCAAGCACGGTCCTTCCGACTTCTGAGCATCGTCTGCATGGCAGTCCGGTCGTCCGGCAGGAGGGCATCATGAAGCGGTTTGGCAAGATGGCGTGGGCCGGCTGGTTTGCGCTGGCTGCGGCCGGGCATGCGTTTGCTGCCGGCATGGATGGCATGGATGACAATCCCGTCCATGCCTGGCACGCCGTGTCCGAAGACAAGCTCGACGACATGCGCGGTGGGTTTGATGTGCCCTCGCTCGCAGGGCTGCGCATCTCGTTCGGCATCGACCGGGCGGTCTACGTCAACGGCGATCTGGTGGCGAGCGCATCGGTCAACATCCCCGATGTGGCACGCATGACGGCCACCCAGGCGCAGCAATTGGCCTCGGTGGTCAACACGGTCAACCTCGTGCAGAACGGGCCAAACAATGTCGCGCCGCCAGACGTGAACGCAGGTGCGGCAGCGGCGGCCACGGTCATCCAGAACAGCCTGAACAACCAGACACTGCAGGCGGTGACGACCATCAATGCGGCGGTCAACAGCCTGCCGCAATTCCGTCAGATGAATCTCGCCAACGTGCTGCAAGGCGCGTTGGCCAACGTCGCCACCACTCTGCACTGAGTTAGAACTGGATCGGCAGGCGAAGCGTGACGGTCAGGTCCGGCGTGTCGCGCGTCAGGCCTGCCCCCACCGACAGATTCAGCGACATCTTGGGCGAGAGGCGGTACGAATATCCGACCAGCAACGTTCCCAGAATTGTCCGCACCGAGCCCGGCACACGCTGGCCGTTCTGCTTGGTCGGCGCGATGATGCTCTGGTCGTAGCCAATCGAGAACGATGCCTTTTCGTTCAGCGCCAGCCCCATGCCGAAGTTCAGGCCGATGATGTCGCCGGCTTTCACGTTGCCCAGGAACTGCTGTGAGCCGTCCACCAGGTTCAGGCTCACGTCCTTGCGCTCGAAGTTGTGCAGGTAGCTGATGCTGCCGAAGAAAACCGCCGGGTCTGTCGGGAACAGCCACGTCAGCCCCGGCTGAACGGCGAAGAAGCCCGAGCCCGTGGGCTGCTGCAGAGGCAGGCCGGTGCCCGTGGTGTTGCTCACGCAGCGCGTCACGCAATCGGTGGTGACTTCAAACGGATCCTTGCCGGTGCGTGTCTTGAAGCGCAGCCAGCCGATGTAGAACGGCTTGTCGACGCCGCCCGCATTGATCTGGTAGCGCGCGGTCAGTTCCACATCGCCAATGCCGCGCCCATGCGAGCTGAAGGCGTTGTCTGTCGCGGTGCCGGTGAACAGTTCGCGGCTGACGGTGTCGCTGGCGCTGTACACATAGGGCACGCGCGCTTCCAGTTCCCAGCGCCGTGCCAGGCCGTAACGCAACGCAACCGTGCCCGTGAGCGTGGTGGTCTTCACCTGCCGTACGTCGATCAGCCCAATCAGCAGCGCGGGGATGATGGTGTAGCCCACCAGCGCCACGCGGTCGGACGACGAATACGCCATCTGCAATGACGGCTCGACGACGACCTTGCCCGGCGGTGTAAGCGCACTGGGCTCATCGAAGATCTGCGCGATGCGTGGCGGCCGGTCAGGCGGCTCCGGCGGTTTGCCGACAGGCGTGGTGCCGGGCTGGTCGTTCTGCGCAATTTGCGATGCGTCGCCTGCCGCGCCAGGGGCACCGGCACCGCGCACGGTGTCGAGGCGGCCATCGCTCATGCCGAGCGCGCGCCGCATGCGCCGCAAGTGCGTTTCCTGTTGCTGGATCGAGCGCTTGAGTTCCTGCAGGCGCGCCTGCGTATCGGCAAGCTCGCGCTGCAGCGCTTCCAGGCTAGGTGGCTTGTCGTCCACCGGCTCGTTGGTCTGTGCAAGTGCCGACCTGCCGCACAGCAGCAGGCATGCGCACGCAACCGCGCGAAGCGGCCCCCATGGTGCGTTCTTCATGGCAATGTCCCCGTCGAGAGCGCCCTGTCCACGAAATGCGGATGGGCCCTTCACGATTTCCCCCGGGTGGCGTACTGCGGATACCACTATAGGCGAGCGGTCGTGAAACGACAGGGCGGAGCCGTCCACAAAATGGACGAGGCCGAACTGCCCGTTTGGCGGATCGCTCAGGCGAGAAAAAAGGCGCCCGAAGGCGCCTCGCGTGTCTTGCGTAGCGTCAGCGCTTACTGACGTGCATTGCGCAGGTTATCCGGCCACGGCGTGTTGTAGTTTGTGCGGAACGGGTTGATGTCCAGCCCGCCGCGCCGCGTGTAGCGCGCATACACGGCCAGCTTGACGGGCCGGCACTGGCGCAGGATGTCGGTAAAGATCCGCTCCACGCATTGCTCGTGAAACTCGTTGTGCTCGCGGAACGAAATCAGGTACTTGAGCAGCCCTTCCTGGTTGATCGGCGCACCCACATAGCGGATTTGCACGCTGCCCCAGTCCGGCTGGCCCGTTACAAGGCAATTGGACTTCAGCAGGTGCGACACCAGCGTTTCTTCGACCGGGCTTTCTTCCTCATCGGCATGCAGCAGCTCGGGCGTGGGCTGGTAGACATCCGTTTCGATGTCCAGGCGGTCGAGCAGCAGGCCATCGAGCTCGCCCATCTTCTGCCGGGCAAATTCCTCCTGCGGCACGATGCGCACTTGCACCGGCGCGCCGCACGCCTCCGACAGATCATGGTGGATCAACTGCTGCAGCGCTTCGTGCGACGCCACCTTCGTCTGGTTGAACGAATTCAGATACAGCTTGAACGACTTCGATTCAACGATGTTGGGCGAGTCCGCCGGCACGATCACTGTACCGACAGCCACCTGCGGCTTGCCGCGCAGGTTCAGCCACGACAGCTCGTACAGGTTCCAGAGATCCACGCCGAAGAAGGGCAGGGGCGTGCCGGCGGCGAGGCCGATCTCGTCGCGCTTGCCCTGGCGCGGAATCGGAAACAGCAGGCTCGGGTCGTACTCCGTCTTGTAGGCGGAGGTCTTGCCCAGCGGCGAATGTTCGGGTTGGTTGCTCATCACAAAAACAGGCTGTAGACGGGGTTCTCGCTTTCGTCCCAATAGGTATAGCCCAGCGTGGCGAGGAACGCCTTGAACTCGCGCTTCTCGTTCTTCGGTACCTGGATGCCGACGAGGATGTTGCTCGAATCCGCGCCCTGATTGCGGTAGTGAAACAGGCTGATGTTCCAGTTCGGGCTCATGCTCGAGAGGAACTTCATCAGCGCGCCGGGCCGCTCGGGAAACTCGAACCGGTAGAGATGCTCGTTTTCCGCCAGCGGCGAACGCCCGCCCACCATGTAGCGGATGTGCTGCTTGGCCAGTTCGTCGTTGGACAGGTCCAGCGTCGGGAAACCGTGCTTGCGGAAGTTCTCGGCAATCTTGTCGCCCTCTGCGCGCGACGCAATTTGCACGCCCACGAAGATATGCGCGGCGTCCTTGCTGGCGATGCGGTAGTTGAACTCCGTCACGTTGCGCGACCAGCCGACCAGCTCGCAGAAGCGCTTGAAGCTGCCGCGCTCTTCGGGAATCGTCACGGCAAACACGGCTTCGCGCGCCTCGCCCACTTCTGCGCGCTCGGCCACGAAGCGCAGGCGGTCGAAGTTCATGTTGGCGCCGCTGGCCACGGCCACGAGTGATTCGTTCTTCAGCTTGTGCGTCTCGGCATACTGCTTGAGGCCCGCCAGCGCCAGCGCGCCGGAAGGTTCCAGCAGGCTGCGCGTGTCCTGGAACACGTCCTTGAGCGCCGCGCAGATGGCATCCGTATCCACGGTGATGATCTCGTCGACCAGCTCCCGCGTGATGCGGAAGGTTTCCTTGCCCACCAGCTTGACCGCGGTGCCGTCGGCAAACAGGCCGACGTCTTTCAATTCGACGCGCTTGCCGGCTGCCACCGAACGCGCCATCGCGTCGGAATCCACGCTCTGCACGCCGATCACCTTGACGTCCGGCCGTACGGCCTTCACGTAGGCCGCTACGCCCGAGATCAGACCGCCACCGCCGATCGAGCAGAAGATGGCGTGAAGGGGCTGCGGATGCTGGCGCAGGATTTCCATGGCGATCGTGCCTTGGCCGGCAATCACGTCGGGATCGTCGAACGGGTGCACGAAGGTATAGCCGTGTTTTTCCTGCAGCTTGGCGGCGTGGTTGTAGGCGTCGGAATAGCTTTCACCGTGGAGCACGACCTCGACCCACTCGCCGCCGCGCGAGCGCACGCCGTCGATCTTCAACTGCGGCGTCGTCACCGGCATGCAGATCACGGCCTTGCATTCCATCCGGGCCGCGCTGAAGGCTACGCCCTGCGCGTGGTTGCCCGCCGACGCCGTAATCACCCCGCGCTTGCGCTCGGCCGGCGTGAGCGAGGCCATCTTGTTGTAGGCGCCGCGCAGCTTGAACGAGAACACCGGCTGGTCATCCTCGCGCTTGAGGTAGACACGGTTGCCAGTGCGCGCCGACAGGTTGGGCGCGAACTTCAGCTCGGTTTCCACCGCGACGTCATAGACCTTCGCAGTCAGGATTTTCTTCAGGTAATCGATGGCCATGGTGCGGACCGGGTTGGACGTGAACAGAGCCCGTAAGCCTATCACGCGGCGTCTTGTGCGCCTTGTCGGACCGGCGTGCCGGTCGGTACACTGCCTCGGCCGCGTCCGGGCGGGCGCGGCGCATCATCGGCGAGAGGCCTCCATGAACACCCCGTCGTCTTCCTCGGAGCGTGCCGGGCGCGCACGCCGCGGTCGCAAAGTCTGGTCTGGCACGCAGCACGTCATTGCCTACGGCATGCCTCCGCTGGGCTGGCGTGACCTTTATCACCACGCGCTTGAAGTCAACTGGCCGACCTTTTTCGCGCTGCTGGCGACGATGTTCCTGGCGCTGAATGCGGTATTCGCGGGGCTGTATTCGCTGGGTGACGGCGCGATCGCGAACCAGTCGCCGCCCGGCTTCGTCGGGGCCTTCTTCTTCAGCGTCGAGACGCTGGCCACGGTGGGCTATGGCGACATGCACCCGCAAACGCTCTATGCCCACGTCATCGCCACGCTGGAGATCTTCATCGGCATGTCGGGCATCGCCATGGCGACGGGGCTGGTATTTGCGCGGTTCTCGCGCCCGCGCGCCAAGATCATGTTTGCCCGCAACGTTGTCGTGCGGCCGCTCAACGGCAGGTCAACGCTGATGCTGCGGGCAGCCAATGCGCGCCAGAACGTCATCGCGGAGGCCACCGCCCGGCTGCGCCTGATGCAGGACGAGGTCTCGCCCGAGGGCTACTCGATCTACAAGATCCACGACCTGAAGCTGGAGCGCAGCGAGCATCCGATCTTCCTGCTGGGCTGGGTGATGATGCATGTCATCGACGAAACCAGCCCGCTGCATGGCGCCACCGCAGAATCGCTCGCCGCCGGTGACGCCTTGCTGCTGCTCACCATCGAGGGCGCCGACGAGACCGCCGCGCAAAACGTGCAGGCGCGCTATTCCTGGCGGCATGACGAGATCCGCTGGAACTATCGATATGCCGACCTCATCCGCGACGAGGGTGGCGTCACGTCGGTCGACTACGACAACTTCCACCTGATCCATCCGATCGAGACGCCCCCGCAGGCACAATGAGCGGCTTGTCCGATTCCAACGCGCAAACCCCGTGGCCCTGAACCTCGTCTGGCTCGCCTTCTTCCTCGTTGCCTTCGTAACCGCATGCGTTCAGGTGGTGCAGGGCGACATGGAAGTCTTCTCCCGCATGCTGACCGGCATGTTCGATGCCGCGCGCACCGGTTTCGAAATTGCGATCGGCCTGACCGGCATGATGGCGCTGTGGCTGGGCATCATGCGCGTGGGCGAGCGCGCTGGCGTAGTCGATCTGTTCGCGCGGCTCGTGAACCCGCTGATGCGGCACCTGTTTCCCTCCGTGCCAGCCGGCCATCCCGCCAACGGCGCGATGATGATGAATGTCTCGGCCAACGTGCTCGGGCTGGATAACGCCGCCACGCCGCTTGGTCTGCAGGCCATGCGCGAGTTGCAGCAGATCAACCCGCAGCCGCAGCGTGCCAGCGATGCGCAGTTGATGTTCGTGGTGCTCAACACGGCTGGCGTGACGCTGGTGCCGACGTCCGTGATCGCCATCCGCCAGGCCATGGCGGTCAAGCAGGGGCTGGTCGGCTTTAACGCGGCAGACATCTTCCTGCCGACCTTGCTGTCCACGTTCATCGGCTTCTGCGCGGGCATTGCGGCGGTGGCGTGGTACCAGCGCATCAACCTGTTCAAGCCTGCGCTGCTGGCGTATTTCGGCGGCTTTGTCGCGGCGATGGGGCTGCTGTTTGCATGGCTGCGCCAGTTTCCGCCGCAGCAGATGGCGGCGTGGATCGGACTGATCGGCGCGGGCGCCATCCTCACCATCGTCGTGGCGTTCCTGGTCTGTGGGGCAATTCGTCGCATCAACGTGTACGAAACGTTCGTCGATGGCGCCAAGGATGGCTTTCAGGTGGCGATCGGCATCGTCCCTTATCTGGTGGCGGTGCTGGTGGGCATTGCCGTGTTTCGCGCGGCGGGGTGCATGGATTTCCTGATGCAAGGGCTTTCCGCGCTATTCGCGCACCTGGGCATCGACACGCGTTTTGTGCCCGCGCTGCCCGTGGGGCTGATGAAGACGTTGTCCGGCGCCGGTGCGCGCGGCCTGATGGTCGACGTGATGACCACGTACGGCGTCGATTCCTTCCAGGGCAAGCTGGCCGCCATCATCCAGGGCTCGACCGAGACCACGTTCTACGTGCTGGCGGTGTACTTCGGCAGCGTCGGCATCAAGGACACGCGTTATGCATTGGCGTGTGGCCTGTGGGCCGACCTGATCGGGTTGATCGGCGCCGTGCTGGTCGCCTATCTGTTCTTCGCCTGAGCGGCTAGGGCGGCCCCCAAGCGACGCCGCGACCGCCCGCCCTCTACAATCGACCGCATGGAACAGTGGATCGACACGCTTTTTGCCACACTCGCCCTGCCCAAGGTCGGGCTGCCTGCCATCTTCGTCGTCAGTTTCATCTCGGCGACCCTCCTGCCGCTGGGCTCAGAGCCGGCGGTTTTTGCTTACATCAAGCTCAATCCGGACATGTTCTGGCCGGCCATCGTCGTGGCCACGCTCGGCAACACGCTGGGCGGTGTGGTCGATTGGTGGATGGGCTACGCGGCCAAGCTGGCGTTGGTGCGCTACCACCTTGCGCGCCGCCGCCGTCAGCACAACACCGAGCACGCCCAGCACGTGCCGCACCCCAAGCGCCACCGCGAGCCTCCGCTCGATAAAAAATACTTCCGCTGGATGCGCCGCATTGGGCCGGCGTCCCTGTTGGTGTCTTGGCTGCCCGGCATTGGCGACCCGCTCTGCACGCTGGCCGGCTGGCTGCGCCTGAAGTTCTGGCCCAGCGTCATGTACATGGCCATCGGCAAATTCCTGCGCTATCTGGCCATGACTGCGGCCTTGATGACCCTCCCCGACGGCTTCTGGCACGGCATCCTCGGTTGGATCAAGAGCGTGATGATGTGACGTTTGCGTGGTGCATGCGGCACTTTGGCGACCTTCCGCTTTTCGCAAGCCATTGAAAACGCGGCGGTTTTGCCGCCCATGTCACCGGCAGGGATACCGTTGCTGCGACGCATCAACGGCGCACGTTGCAGTACAATCGCCCTTTAAAGACCGCGCGGCTTGGGCCCTCTTTGCCGCGCCCTCCCTCCCCAGCGGCACGCCATGAATGCCCCACTTCTGATCGACGCCAAACTCACGGCGCAGGACGCTGCGCCCCGGCTGCGCGAGATTCCCTACAACTACACCTCGTTCTCGGATCGGGAAATCGTCATCCGTCTTCTGGGCGAGTCTGCGTGGCAAATCCTGGACGAACTGCGCGCCGAGCGCCGCACCGGCCGATCGGCACGCATGCTGTACGAAGTGTTGGGCGACGTTTGGGTGGTGCGCCGCAACCCCTATCTGCAGGACGACCTGCTCGACAACCCGAAGCGCCGGCAGATGCTGATCGACGCACTCAATCACCGCTTGGCGGAGATCGAGAAGCGCCGCGTGGCCGACCACGATTCGCACCACGACCCCGTGGGCGACGAGCGTGCCAGCAAGGTCGAGCAACTGGTCGTGCATGCACGCCGCGCCGTCAAGGCATTCCAGGAAGAATTCGCCCAGGTGTACGACCTGCGCCGTCGCGCACAGAAGGTGCTCGGCCGCGTCACCGCGAAGGACAACATCAAGTTCGACGGCCTGTCGCGCGTGTCGCATGTGACCGACGCTACCGACTGGCGGGTCGAATATCCGTTCGTGGTGCTCACGCCCGATACGGAAGAAGAGATTGCCGGGATCGTCAAGGGCTGCTTCGAGCTGGGTCTGACCATCATCCCGCGCGGAGGCGGTACCGGCTACACCGGCGGCGCCGTGCCGCTCACACCGTTCTCGGCTGTCATCAATACGGAAAAGCTGGAGCGGCTGGATGCGGTCGAGATGACGGACCTGCCGGGCGTCGACCATCCCGTGGCGACCATCTACTCGGGCGCCGGCGTGGTCACGCGTCGCGTGGCAGATGCGGCTGACAAGGCTGGCCTCGTCTTCGCCGTGGACCCGACTTCGATCGACGCGTCGTGCATTGGCGGCAACGTCGCCATGAACGCGGGCGGCAAGAAGGCCGTGCTGTGGGGCACCGCGCTGGACAACCTCGCCTGGTGGCGCATGGTTGACCCGGATGGCAACTGGCTCGAAGTCCAGCGCCTCAATCACAACCTCGGCAAGATTCACGACGCGCCGGTCGTCACGTTCGAGCTGAAGTGGTTCGACGGCAACGCGCCGGTCGGCGCCAAGCTGCTGCGCACCGAAACGCTCACCATCGAAGGCCGCAAGTTCCGCAAGGAAGGGCTCGGCAAGGACGTCACCGACAAGTTCCTGGCCGGCCTGCCCGGCGTGCAGAAGGAAGGCTGCGACGGCATCATCACGAGCGCGCGCTGGATCCTGCATCGCATGCCCAAGTCGATCCGCACCGTGTGCCTGGAGTTCTTCGGCCAGGCGCGCGACGCGATCCCGAGCATCGTCGAGATCAAGGACTACCTCGACGCCGAGACCAAGAAGCCCGGCGGCGCGATCCTCGCCGGTCTGGAGCACCTGGACGAGCGCTACCTGCGCGCGGTCGGCTACGCCACCAAGAGCAAGCGCAACGCGTTTCCGAAGATGGTGCTGATCGGCGACATTGTTGGCGACGACGATGATGCCGTGGCGCGCGCCACCTCGGAAGTGATTCGCCTGGCCAACGGCAAGAGCGGCGAGGGCTTCGTGGCCGTGAGCCCCGAAGCACGCAAGAAGTTCTGGCTCGACCGCTCGCGCACGGCCGCGATTGCGAAGCACACCAACGCCTTCAAGATCAACGAAGACGTGGTGATCCCGCTCAATCGCATGGGCGAGTACACCGACGGCATCGAGCGCATCAACATCGAACTGTCGATCAAGAGCAAGCTCAAGCTGACCGACGCGCTGCTCGACTTTTTTGCCGGCAGCAACCTGCCGCTGGGCCGTACCGACGACGCCAACGAGATCCCCAGCGCAGAACTGCTGGAAGACCGCGTGCAACAGGCGCAGCAACTGCTGCGTGCCACGCGTGCACGCTGGCAATACCTGCTCGATCATCTCGACACGCCGGTCACCACGGCGCGCGCAAGCCTCATCGGCCTTGGCCTGGGCTACCTTGCGCAGACCATCGACGACCGTCTGGTGAATCAGCCCGACGCGAACCTGTTCCATCTGCTGCAGGATCGGACGATCCGCGTGTCGTGGAAGGCGGAGATTCGCGCAGAGCTGCGCAAGATCTTCAACGGCGGCGAGTTCAAGCCGATCCTCGACGAGGCCCAGGCGATCCACAAGAAGGTGCTGCGCGGCCGCGTGTTCGTGGCGCTGCACATGCATGCCGGCGACGGCAACGTGCACACCAACATCCCCGTCAACTCGGATGACTACGACATGCTGCAGGACGCCCACAAGGCGGTGGCCCGCATCATGACGCTCGCGCGTTCGCTGGACGGCGTGATCTCGGGCGAGCACGGCATCGGCATCACCAAGCTGGAATTCCTCACCGACGACGAGATCGCCGACTTCGCTGCCTACAAGCGCCGCGTCGATCCGAACGGCCGCTTCAACAAGGGCAAGCTGCTGCGCGACATCAACGACCCGCAAGGTCTGGCTGCTGATCTGCGCAACGCCTATACGCCGTCGTTCGGCCTGATGGGGCACGAGTCGATCATCATGCAGCAGAGCGACATCGGCGCCATCTCGGAGTCGATCAAGGACTGCTTGCGCTGCGGCAAGTGCAAGCCGGTGTGCGCCACGCACGTGCCGCGCGCCAACCTGCTGTACAGCCCGCGCAACAAGATTCTTGCCACGTCGCTGCTCATCGAGGCCTTCCTGTACGAAGAGCAGACGCGCCGCGGCGTGTCGGTCAAGCACTGGGAAGAGTTTGCCGACGTGGGCGACCACTGCACGGTGTGCCACAAGTGCGTGACGCCGTGCCCGGTCAAGATCGACTTCGGCGATGTGTCGATGAACATGCGCAACCTGCTGCGCAAGATGGGGCAGAAGAAGTTCAACCCCGGCACCGCAGCAGCGATGTTCTACCTGAACGCGACCAATCCCGAGACGATCAACTTCACGCGCAAGGTGATGTTCGACTGGGGCTACAAGGCGCAGCGTCTGGGCAACGACATCCTGAAGAAGTTCGCCAAGAAGCAGACCGCTCGTCCGCCCGCCACGGTGGGCAAGCCGCCGGTGCGCGAGCAGGTGATTCACTTCATCAACAAGAAGATGCCGGGCAACCTGCCCAAGAAGACCGCGCGCGCCTTGCTGGACATCGAGGACAACGAGATCGTCCCGATCATCCGCAACCCGAAGGCGACCACGCCGGACAGCGAGGCGGTCTTCTACTTCCCGGGCTGCGGCTCGGAGCGCCTCTTCTCGCAGGTGGGTCTGGCCACGCAGGCAATGCTGTGGCACGCCGGCGTGCAAACGGTGCTGCCGCCGGGCTACCTGTGCTGCGGTTATCCGCAGCGGGGCACCGGCCAGTTCGACAAGGCCGAGAAGATCGTCACCGATAACCGCGTGCTGTTCCACCGCGTGGCCAACACGCTCAATTACCTCGACATCAAGACGGTAGTGGTGAGCTGTGGCACCTGCTACGACCAGCTGGCCGGGTATGAATTCGACAAGATCTTCCCGGGCTGCCGGATCATCGACATTCACGAATACCTGCTGGAGAAGGGCGTGAAGATCGACGGTGTGCAGGGCACGCGGTACATGTATCACGACCCTTGTCACACCCCGATCAAGACCATGGACCCGACCAAGCTGGTCAACCAACTGATGGGCGGCAACATCGGCGCCGACGGCCAGACCCGCGCGATCGAGAAGAATGACCGCTGCTGCGGGGAGTCGGGCACGCTGGCGATTTCGCGCCCCGACATTTCCACGCAGGTCCGCTTCCGCAAGGAAGAGGAGATGCAGAAGGGCGCCGACAAGCTGCGCAGCCTTGGCCAGACCAACGGCCAGGGCGAGGCGTTCAACGGCGACGTGAAGATCCTCACGAGCTGCCCGGCATGTCTGCAGGGTCTGTCGCGCTACACCGAAGATGTCTCGGTGCAGGCCGACTACATCGTGGTCGAGATGGCGCGTCATGTGCTCGGCGAGACCTGGCTGCAGGACTACGTTGCGCAGGCCAACGCCGGCGGCATCGAGCGCGTGCTGGTGTGACGACGATCGAGCGGACGCCAGGCTGCGCGCTGTGCGAGGCGGATGGCGGCGAGCCCGTCTGGCGTAATGCCAAGGCGCGCGTGGTGCTGGTCGAGCACGCGCGCTTTCCGGGCTTCTGCCGTGTCATCTGGAACGACCATGCGGCCGAGCAGACCGATTTGTCCGATGCCGATCGCCACTGGCTGATGGAAGTCGTCGCCCGGGTCGAGCGCGTGCTGCGCGCCGAACTGGCGCCGGACAAGATCAACCTCGCCAGCTTCGGAAACTTCGTGCCGCATCTGCATTGGCATGTCATTCCGCGCTATCGGTGGGATACGCATTTTCCGGAAGCCGTGTGGGGCCCCGAGCAGCGCGCGCCCGATACCGCGCGCATGGCCGAGATCACGGCCATGCTGCCGGCGCTGTCGTACGCGCTGCAAGCGGCGCTGGCCGACGCTTGAGCCCCTCGGCGATAGCGTCGGGTAGCGCCTGGTAACGCATCGCCACGTCGTGCGCGGAACCCCTGTGGCGCGCACAACGTCTGACTCTCTTTCTGTTGCGCCAACGCCCTCGCCATGACGACTCCGCGCACCGCCGCCACGCCCGATTCCCACAAGGATTCCATCTCCGAACTGACCGTCCATCATGGGCGGCTCAATCTCTCGGAGACCTGGCAACTGATTCGTCCGTACTGGTTTTCGGATGATCGCCACAAGGCGTGGGGTCTGCTTGCCCTGGTGATCGGTCTGAACCTGTTCCTGGTCTACATGAACGTGCTGTTCACCGATTGGAACCGGCTTTTCTACAATGCGCTCGAGCAGAAGAACTACGGCGAGTTCTGGGCGCAGCTGCTGCGTTTCTCATGGATTGCCGCGCTGCTGATCATTGGCTCGATCATGCGGCTGTACTACTCGATGATGTTGCAGATGCGCTGGCGGACGTGGATTACCGGCAGCTTCCTCGACGACTGGCTCGGCAAGCAGGCGTTCTACCGCCTCGAGCAGACGCGCAGCGCCGACAACCCCGACCAGCGGATTGCCGACGACCTGCGCACCTTCACCGATGCAACGCTCACCTTGGCGCTGGGGTTCCTGAATTCGGCTGTGACGCTGGTGTCGTTCTTCGGCATCCTGTGGGCAGTGTCGGGGCCGCTGGCGTTCAGCCTGGGTGGCCACGACTTCGTGATTCCCGGCTACATGGTGTGGTTTGCGCTGCTGTACTCGATCGTGGGCTCGGTCATCATCCATTTCGTGGGGCGGCCGCTGATCGGGCTGTCGTTCCAGCAGGAACGTTACGAGGCGTACTTCCGTTTCCTGCTCGTGCGCGTGCGCGAGAACAGCGAGAGCATTGCCCTGTACCGCGGTGAGCCTACCGAGAAAGCCATCCTGAGCGGCCGTTTCGAACGCATCCGCACCAACTGGAATCAGTTGATGGACTACACGCGGCGCCTGACTTTCGCCAGTTCCGGCTATGCGCAGTTCGCTATCATCTTTCCATTTCTGGTGTCGGCGCCACGCTACTTTGGCGGCACGCTCACGCTGGGCGGGATGATGCAGGTCGCCACCGCGTTCGGGCAGGTACAGGACGCGATGTCGTGGTTTGTCACGAACTACCGCACGCTGGTCACCTGGAAAGCTTCCACCAACCGGCTGATCGAATTCCAGCGCGCCATCCGCGCCGCCGAGCGTGAGGAAGAGCACCGCGCCGGCGTGCGCGACGTCGAGGTCGAGATCGCAGCCGTACCCGCCATCGAAGCCCGCGCCCTTGCGCTGAACCTCCCCAACCGCAAGCCCGAAGATTTGCTGGTCGAGCCCTTCGACATGACGCTCGCACGCGGTGAGCGTGTACTCGTCAATGGCCCGTCGGGCTGCGGCAAAAGCACGCTGGTGCGCGCCGTGGCAGGCATCTGGCCGTATGGCAGCGGCCACATCGAGGTGCCGGACGATGCCCGCGTCCTGTTCCTGCCGCAGCGCAGCTATCTACCCTCCGGCACGCTCGCCGACGCGCTTTCGTATCCGGATTTGGCCACCCAATACACCGCTGAGCGTCTGACCCAGGTGCTGAACGCGTGCCGGTTGCCGGCACTGACCGGCCTCTTGGACGAGGTGAGCAACTGGAGCCTGCGCCTGTCGCCCGGCGAGCAGCAGCGCCTGGCTTTTGCCCGGGCTTTGCTGCAGCGCCCCGATTACCTCTTCCTCGACGAGGCTACCAGCGCACTCGACGAAGACACCGAGGCGTTCATGTACAGCCTGATGCTCGAATCGATGCCTGATGTGACCATCGTCAGCGTGGCGCACCGCAGCACCGTGGCACGATTCCACCATCGCCGCCTGCGGTACATCCCCGAGGGCGATCCGTTGACTGCGGTAAGCTATCGGGTGGTAGAAGAGCCTGCGCACATGGCGCTGGCGGCTTCCTGAAACGCAGTTTTTTGACTCGACGAGACGTTTTCCATGGCCGGACTTTCCGCCGACACTCCGCATCCGACCGGCATCACCGTGCATACGCAATCACGTGTGCTGGAGATCGCCTTTGCCGATGGCAAGCAGTTCAGCCTGCCGTTCGAATACTTGCGCGTGCTGTCGCCGTCGGCCGAAGTGCAGGGGCATGGGCCCGGTCAGGAGGTTCTGCAGACCGGCAAGCGCGAGGTGGGCATTGTCGGCGTCGAGCCGGTGGGCAACTACGCGATCCGGCCGCTGTTCTCCGACGGCCACGATTCCGGCATCTTCGATTGGGCTTACCTGTACCGCCTCGGCATCGAGCACGACATGCTGTGGCAGGCCTATCTCGATCGCCTGGCCGCTGCCGGCGTCGACCGTGACGCCCCGATGGCCGAGAACGCCGGTCACGCCTGCGGCCACAGCCACTGATTTCCGATTCACTTCGCAGCGCCTGCGCGCTGCATCCGTATCCCTTTCTGTCATGAGCCAAACCCACTTCGGATTCCAGCAGGTCGAAGAGCAGGAGAAGGCCGGCAAGGTTGCCGGCGTGTTCCATTCCGTCGCGAGCAAGTACGACGTGATGAACGACCTGATGTCCGGCGGCCTGCACCGCGTGTGGAAGATGTTCACCATCGCCCAGGCAGCGGTGCGCCCCGGCTACAAGGTGCTCGACATCGCTGGCGGCACGGGTGACCTGGCGAAGGCCTTCGCCCGCCAGGCCGGCCCCACCGGCGAGGTGTGGCTGACAGACATCAACGAGTCCATGCTGCGCGTCGGCCGGGACCGCTTGCTCGATGCCGGCGTGCTGACCCCCACCGCACTGTGCGACGCCGAGCACATTCCCTTTCCGAATGCTTACTTCGATGTGGTGACAGTGGCATTCGGCTTGCGCAACATGACGCACAAGGATCGCGCGCTCGCAGAAATGCGTCGCGTGGTGAAGCCAGGCGGCAAGGTCATGGTGCTGGAGTTCTCCAAGGTGTGGCAGCCGCTGGAGAAGGCCTACGACCTGTACTCGTTCAAGGTGCTGCCGTGGTTGGGCAGCAAAGTGGCGGGCGACCCCGAGAGCTACCGCTACCTGGCCGAGTCCATCCGCATGCACCCGGATCAGGAAACGCTCAAGCAGATGATGGAACAGGCCGGATTGGACTCGGTCGAATACTTCAATCTGACAGCGGGGGTCGTGGCGCTGCACGTCGGCCGTCGCCTCTAAGTGTTTCCGTCGTTCCACCAGATGGGCGATGTAGCGCGCTGCGGCGATATGCCACGATCCTTCACATTGAATTTCGGCATTGACGTCTTCATCTAACGGCGTCACTGCCATTGGAGAGAAGACAGCGATGAGTTTGCACTGGGGTGGAAAATTGATGGCGGGCGCGCTGGTCGCGACGCTCGCACTGGGCACGGCAATCGACGCCAACGCCAAGCGCATGGGCGGCAGCCGCAGCATCGGCAAGCAGTCGTCCACCGTGACGCAACGCCAACAGACGCCGCCGGCCACAACGCCGTCGCCGACACAGCAGGCCGCACCCGCCGCGCAACCCTCGCCGGCTGCACCGGCTCCGACGGCGCCGGCCGCAAAGCCCGGACGTAACTGGGGCGGCATGCTGGGTGGCTTGGCAGCCGGTCTGGGTATCGGTTATCTGCTGTCGAAGTTCGGTCTGGGCGCGGGCCTTGCCTCGTTGTTGTCGAACCTGATCCTGATCGCGCTCGTCGCGTTCGTGGTGATGTGGATCATCCGCAAGGTGCGCGGCAGCCGTCCGCAAGGTCCGGCCTACGCCACGGGTGGCCCGTCGCTTGGCGGTGACCGTGAGCCGTACGTGCCGCAACCTGCCGCTCCGGCCCCGCAGGCTTCTGCACCGGCAGCCGCATCGCTGAACACCGGCAATACGTCGGGCCTGGGCGCTGGCGCGGCAACCGCTGCGCAGTCGTGGAACCTGGGCGGTCCGGCGGCTTCCAGCGCGCAGGCCATCAACGCGCAGCCTGCTGCGGCCGCACCGCAGCAGCCGTGGGGCGTGCCGGCAGATTTCGACACGCAAGCCTTCCTGCGCAACGCCAAGGTCTACTTCATCCGCCTGCAGGCGGCTTGGGATGCCGGCAATCTCAATGACATCCGCGAGTTCACCACGCCGGAGATGTTTGCCGAGATCAAGATGGACCTGGCTGACCGCGGCACGTCGCCCAACAAGACCGACGTGGTCTCGGTCGAAGCCGAAATGCTGGGCATCGAAACGCAAGCCGCCGAGTACCTCGCGAGCGTGCGCTTCTCGGGCATGATCCGCGAAGAAGCCAATGCGCCGGCGCAGCCGTTTGCCGAGGTATGGAACCTGACCAAGCCGACGCAGGGTGCGGGTGGCTGGGTGTTGGCGGGTATCCAGCAGCTGCAGTGATGCTGTAACAACTTGAAGCGCCGCAAAACGGCCGTTTCAACATTCCCCGTAAAATAGGGCCCGACCATCTGGTTCGGGCCTTTTTTTGTTGCCCCCGCCAGCCCGCTTCTTGCTGCTTTCTTGCTGTTTTTGCGCACCATCACCGCATGTCTTCGACAGCCACTTCGTCTCCGTTTCCGCTTGTGCTGATGCAGCCGCTGCTGCTCGCGCTCAACCATCTGCTGCGCCAGGAGCCCTGGGCCCAGGAGACACTGCGGCCGTTCGCGGGTCGCGTCGCGCGCTTTAACCTGGCGCCCATGTCGATGACCTTGCAGGTGGATGCCACCGGCTTGGTGGCCGCTCCCGACCCTGACGTTGAACCGGCCGTGACGGTTGTCGTACCGCTCGCGGCCGCTGCGGGCGATTACGCCACGGGCGGGCAGGCCGCCGTGCTCAAGCACGTGCGTATCGACGGCGAGGCCGAATTTGCCAACGTGCTGTCCACGCTGCTGCGCAATCTGCGCTGGGATGCGGCGGAAGATCTCTCGCGCGTGTTTGGCGACGTGATCGCGCAGCGTATGGTGAGCGGCGCGCAGGCCGCCCGCACCGAGGCCACGCGCGTCAGCCGTTCGCTGGCGGAATCGGTGGCGTCGTACCTGACCGATGAGCAACCGACGCTCGTGCGCCATGCGCGCCTCGCGCAGTTCGCCGCCGACGTGGCGGCACTGCGTGATGCCGAAGCGCGTCTGGTCAAGCGGCTGGAGCGGCTCGAAAAGCTCCCGCGACCTGCTGCCCGGACCGCTCGTCAGGGTGAATCGGCATGACGCGCTTCTTCCGGCTGGGCAAGATTGTTTTCGTCATCCTGTATTACGGGCTGGATCAGCTCGCGTTGTCGGGCTTCAAGAGCCGCCGCATTCGCGCGCTCGTCTGGCTGCTGACGCTGGGTCGCAAGCCCAAGCTGCCCCGCGGGGTGCGCCTGCGCCTCGCGCTGGAGCAGCTTGGACCCATCTTCGTGAAGTTCGGACAGGTGCTGTCGACGCGCCGCGATCTGCTGCCGCCCGATGTGGCCGACGAACTCGCCAAGCTGCAGGACCGCGTGCCGCCGTTCGATCCGAAGGTGGCGGCGGCCATCGTGGAGAAGTCGCTCGGTAAGCCGCTTTCGGCGCTGTTCCATCGTTTCGATCATCACCCCGTGGCGAGCGCGTCGATCGCGCAGGTGCATTTCGCCACGCTGCGCGGCGGCCCGGACGACGGCCGCGAGGTGGCGGTCAAGGTGCTGCGCCCGGGCATGCTGCCCGTGATCGACAGCGACCTCGCGCTCATGCGGGACCTCGCTACCTGGATGGAAAAACTGTGGGCCGATGCCAAGCGCCTGAAGCCGCGCGAGGTGGTCGCCGAGTTTGACAAATACCTGCACGACGAGCTTGACCTGATGCGCGAGGCGGCCAACGCCAGCCAGTTGCGCCGCAATTTTGCCAAGTCCGACCTGTTGCTGGTGCCGGAGGTCTTTTGGGATTGGTGCACGTCTGAAGTGTTCGTGATGGAGCGCATGCACGGTATGCGAATCTCGCACACCGAAGAGCTGCGCGCCGCCGGCGTCGACATGCACAAGCTCGCGCGCGACGGCGTGGAGATTTTCTTCACACAGGTCTTCCGTGACGGCTTTTTCCATGCCGACATGCACCCCGGCAACATCCTGGTGAGCGTGGCGCCCGAGACGCTGGGCCGCTATATCGCGCTGGATTTCGGTATCGTCGGGGCGCTGTCGGAGTTCGACAAGAACTACCTCGCGCAGAACTTCCTGGCGTTTTTCCAGCGCGATTACCACCGCGTGGCCGTGCTGCACATCGAGTCCGGCTGGGCGCCGGAAGAGACGCGCGTGGAAGAACTCGAAGGGGCCATCCGCGCATGCTGCGAGCCGTATTTCGATCGGCCGCTGGGTGAAATTTCGCTGGGTCTGGTGCTGATGCGGCTGTTCCAGACCTCGCGCCGCTTCAACGTGGAAGTGCAGCCGCAGCTCGTGCTGCTGCAGAAGACCCTGCTCAACGTCGAGGGCCTTGGCCGCCAGCTCGATCCGGATCTGGACCTGTGGAAGACGGCCAAGCCATTCCTCGAACGCTGGATGCACGAGCAGATCGGCTGGCGCGGCTTTGTCGAGCGCCTGAAGGTCGAGGCGCCGCAGTGGGCCAACAAGCTGCCCGACTTCCCGCGGCTGGTGTACCAGATTCTGGATCGCCGCTCCCGCGAGGATGGCAACGCGCAGACCGCGGCGCTCACAGCGCTGCTTGCCGAGCACAAGCGCACGAACCGGCTGTTGTCCGCGGCCTTGCTGTTCGTCGGCGGCTTCGCGGTCGGCATCATTGCGACGCACGTGCTGGCCTGGATGGGCCGTTACTGAACCGCTGTCAACTTTCGAGCGCCATGGCCCAACCGCCCGTCTTCCAGTCTCGTGACGCCGCCGATCCCGCTTTCTGGGACGAACGCTTCAGCCGCGAGCACACGCCCTGGGACGCCGCCGGTGTGCCCGCCGCGTTCCGGCAATTCTGCGAAGCGCAGCCCGCGCCGCTTTCCACGCTGATTCCCGGTTGCGGCAACGCCTACGAAGCCGGCTGGCTGGCGGACCGCGGTTGGCCGGTCACGGCCATCGACTTTGCGCCGAGTGCCGTGGCATCGGCCAAGGCCGTGCTGGGTCCGCACGCCGACGTGGTCGAGTTGGCGGACTTCTTCCGCTTTTCGCCGCCTCGTCCGGTGCAATGGATCTACGAACGCGCTTTCCTGTGCGCCATGCCGCGTCGTCTGTGGCCAGATTACGCCGCGCAGGTGGCAAAACTGCTCCCGCCTGGCGGGTTGCTGGCCGGCTTCTTTGCCGTGGTGGAAGGCCGAGAGGCGGCGCCCAAGGGGCCGCCGTTCGAGACCACGCAACCCGAGCTGGATGCGCTGTTGTCGCCGGCGTTCGAGCGCATCAGCGATATGCCCATCGCCGAGGCCGATTCCATTCCGGTGTTTGCCGGGCGTGAGCGCTGGCAAGTCTGGCGCCGCCGCGCCGATTGATGCGTTTTCCCGGTCAGTGTTGGTGCAAAGCAACATGGGCCGTGGTCAACAAAAAGCCTGCCGACGCCCGTTGCGGGCGGGTGCCTGGAAATCGGGCAAACGGGGCGGCGTTCGTGGTCGCGCCGATGCCCCGGCACCCGGTCCCATCGCTATAATCCGGCCACTTTGCCCGCGCCCAGGGGCCCAAAACCTGGCCGCCATGGGGTTTTCCAGCTTCTTTCCGCGCTGCCATGCTGATCTGGTTTGTCATTATTTACTGGGTAATTTCGGTCGGTATCGGCCTATGGGCTGCACTGCGGGTGCGCAATACCGCCGACTTCGCCGTGGCTGGCCGCAGCCTGCCGTTCTACGTCGTGACGGCAACGGTGTTCGCCACGTGGTTTGGCTCCGAGGCGGTGCTCGGGATTCCCGCAGAATTTCTCAAGGATGGCCTGCACGGTGTGGTGGCCGATCCGTTTGGCTCGTCGCTGTGCCTGATCTTGGTGGGTTTGTTCTTCGCCAAGCCGCTGTACCGGATGAACCTGCTCACCATTGGTGACTTCTATCGCAACCGCTTTGGCCGCGTGGCCGAAACGCTGACCACCTTGTGCATCGTCGTGTCGTACCTGGGCTGGGTGGCGGCGCAGATCAAGGCGCTGGGCCTGGTGTTCTACACCGTGTCTGACGGCGCGGTCTCGCAAGACCTCGGGATGATGATTGGCGCGGGCAGCGTGCTCGTCTACACGCTGTTCGGCGGCATGTGGTCGGTGGCGGTGACGGATTTCATCCAGATGATCATCATCGTGATCGGCATGCTGTACATCGGCTGGGAGGTGTCGGGGCAGGCTGGTGGCGTGGGCACGGTGGTGGCGCACGCGGCGGCTTCGGGCAAGTTCTCGTTTTGGCCGGCGTTCAACCCGATCGAGGTCATCGGCTTCGTGACGGCGTGGATCACCATGATGCTCGGCTCGATCCCGCAGCAGGACGTGTTCCAGCGGGTGACATCGTCGCGCACCGAGCGCATCGCCGGCACGGCGTCGGTGCTGGGCGGCGTGCTGTACTTCATGTTTGCGTTCGTGCCGATGTTCCTGGCGTATTCCGCCACGCTCATTGACCCGGAGATGGTCGCAAAGTACATCGACACCGATTCGCAGATGATTTTGCCGAACCTGGTGCTGCAGCATGCGCCGATCTTCGCGCAGGTGATGTTCTTCGGCGCGCTGCTCTCAGCCATCAAGAGCTGCGCGAGTGCGACGCTGCTGGCGCCGTCCGTGACGTTTGCCGAAAACGTGCTGCGCCCGCTGTTGCCCAACATGGACGACAAGCGCTTTTTGCGCGTGATGCAGGCGGTGGTGCTGACCTTCACGGTGCTGGTGACGTTGTTCGCGCTGAACTCGCATCTGTCAATCTTCCACATGGTCGAAAGTGCTTACAAGGTAACGCTCGTGGCTGCTTTCGTACCGCTGGCCTTCGGTCTGTTCTGGAAGCGTGCGACCAAGCAGGGCGGTCTGCTGGCCATCATCCTGGGCCTCGCGGCATGGATCTGGTGCGAAGTGTTCCTGCCCGATGCGATGCTTCCGCCACAATTGGTTGGCCTCCTGGCCAGCTTTGGGGCGATGGTCCTGGGCTCGCTCGGACCGCAGTGGATCGCGAACCGCGCGCCGACCACCAAGGCGGCCACGCAGGCCTGAGCGCCTTGCTGCAGGCGTGCGCGGTGTGCCACTTTGTCGCGCATCGCCATCGCCCGATCCGAATCTACGGTCGGGAATTCCCGCAAAAGGGTTTATAATTCAAGGCTTTGCGCGCCAGCACTTGTATGGCGCGCAGTTGCCCCAATCTTTCGCAAGCCCGTGCGTATTTCCCGCACTGCGTTCGCGGTCTGGGCGGGCAATCCAATCGCTTACTTGTCATTTGTTTGTTCCAGGGTGAGGACACCATGCCGATCTATGCTTATCGATGCGACGCCTGCGGCCACGCCAAAGATGTGCTGCAGAAGATGAGCGACGCGCCGCTGACGGATTGCCCCGCATGCGGCGCGCCGGCGTTCAAGAAGCAGCTCACTGCTGCCGGCTTCCAGCTCAAGGGCTCGGGCTGGTATGTGACGGACTTCCGCGGCGGTTCGGGCGGTGCATCGGCTGCGGCGCCCGCGACCGGTACGGCGGCCAAGGCGGATGCCGCTGCGCCCGCCGCCGCACCGGCCGCGTCGTCGGACAGCGCGTCGTCCAGTGCGAGCACGCCGGCTGCGTCCGGTGGTTGCGGCACGTCGTGCGCCTGCCACTGATCGCATCGCTCACCTTTCGGTCCATCGCTCCATGAAACAGAAAACCAGCGCACTCAAGACATGGTTCCTGACCGGTCTTCTGGTGCTTGTCCCGCTTGCGATCACGCTGTGGGTGCTGTCGCTCATCATCGGCACGATGGACCAGAGCCTGGCGCTGCTGCCGTCGGCATGGCAGCCCGATCAGCTATTTGGCCGGCGCATTCCTGGCGTGGGCGCGATTCTCACGCTGGCGTTCATCCTGATCGTGGGCGTGCTGGCGCACAACTTCATCGGCCAGAAGCTGGTGCTGTGGTGGGAAGCGCTCGTGGGCCGCATTCCCGTGGTCGGCCCGATCTATTCGAGCGTGAAGCAGGTGTCGGACACGCTGCTTTCGTCCAACGGCAATGCGTTCCGCAAGGCCCTGTTGGTGCAATACCCGCGCGAAGGCTCATGGACGATCGCGTTCCTGACTGGCCGCCCCGGCGGTGATGTCGAGAACCACCTGCAGGGCGAGTACGTCAGCGTGTACGTGCCGACTACGCCCAACCCGACATCGGGCTTCTTCCTGATGATGCCCAAGGCTGACACCATCGAGCTGGACATGACGGTGGATGCGGCGCTCAAGTACATCGTGTCGATGGGGGTCGTGGCGCCCGAAGCGCTGCCGCGCCGCATGGACCCGCCCGATGCCTCGCCACAGACGGAGGACCGGTCGCCGGCTCAAGAGCCGCGCGACCCTTCGAATCCGACCGCGCTGCCCGCAGAGGGCGGCGCCATCGCGGCACCCTGAGCCGGCGATACGAACGAAGTCGAATCGACCCCGGCCCCCCGATCAACTTTCACGCGCGACGCTTTCTTGGCGGCGCGCTTCGCGGAAAAACACAACATGCAAATGCGTACTCAATACTGCGGTCAGGTCACCGAACAACTGCTCGGCCAGAGCGTCACGCTGTCGGGCTGGGCCCATCGTCGTCGTGACCACGGCGGCGTGATCTTCATCGACCTGCGCGACCGTGAAGGCCTGGTGCAGGTCGTGTGCGACCCGGACCGCCCGGAGATGTTCAAGGTCGCCGAAGGTGTGCGCAATGAGTTCTGCCTGCAGGTGAAGGGCGTCGTGCGCGCCCGCCCGGAAGGCACTACCAACGCCAACCTGACCAGCGGCAAGGTCGAAGTGCTGTGCCACGAGCTGACGGTGCTCAACGCTTCCGTCACGCCCCCGTTCCAACTGGACGACGACAACCTGTCCGAAACCACGCGCCTGACGCACCGCGTGCTGGACCTGCGCCGCCCGCAGATGCAGTACAACCTGCGCCTGCGCTACAAGGTCGCGATGGAAGTGCGCAAGTACCTGGACGACAAGGGCTTCATCGACATCGAAACGCCGATGCTGACCAAGAGCACGCCGGAAGGCGCACGCGACTACCTCGTGCCCTCGCGCGTGAACGCCGGCCAGTTCTTTGCGCTGCCGCAATCGCCGCAGCTCTTCAAGCAGATGCTGATGGTGTCGGGCTTCGACCGCTACTACCAGATCACCAAGTGCTTCCGCGACGAAGACCTGCGCGCTGACCGCCAGCCCGAATTCACCCAGATCGACTGCGAAACGTCGTTCCTGACCGAGCAGGAAATCCGCGACCTGTTTGAAGAGATGATCCGCACGGTGTTCAAGAACACCATGTCGGTCGAGCTGGACGCCAAGTTCCCGGTGATGGAGTTCCGCGAGGCGATGGCCCGCTTCGGTTCGGACAAGCCGGACCTGCGCGTCAAGCTGGAATTCACCGAACTGACCGACGCCATGAAGGACGTCGACTTCAAGGTGTTCTCGGGCCCGGCCAACGCCGAAGGCGGCCGTGTCGTGGCACTGCGCGTACCGGGCGGTGCTTCCCTGTCGCGTGGCGATATCGACGCCTACACCAAGTTCGTCGAAATCTACGGCGCCAAGGGCCTGGCCTGGATCAAGGTCAACGAAGTGGCCAAGGGCCGTGACGGCCTGCAATCGCCGATCGTGAAGAACCTGCACGACGCGGCGATCGCCGAGATCCTCAAGCGCAGCGGCGCACAGGATGGCGACATCCTGTTCTTCGGTGCTGACCGCGCGAAGGTCGTCAACGACGCGATGGGTGCGCTGCGCCTGAAGGTAGGCCATTCGGACTTCGCCAAGAGCAACGGGCTGTTCGAAGACGCCTGGAAGCCGCTGTGGGTGATCGACTTCCCGATGTTCGAGTACGACGAGGATGACGCGCGCTGGGTTGCCATGCACCACCCGTTCACGAGCCCGAAGGACGAGCACCTGGAATACCTGGAAACCGATCCGGGCAAGTGCATCGCCAAGGCTTACGACATGGTGCTCAACGGCTGGGAAATCGGCGGCGGCTCGGTGCGGATCTATCGCGAAGAAGTGCAGAGCAAGGTGTTCCGCGCGCTGAAGATCAACGATGAAGAAGCACGTGCCAAGTTCGGCTTCCTGCTGGACGCACTGCAATACGGTGCGCCCCCGCACGGCGGTATCGCGTTCGGCCTTGACCGCGTCGTCACGATGATGGCCGGCGCGGACTCGATCCGCGACGTGATCGCCTTCCCGAAGACGCAGCGTGCGCAGGATCTGCTCACGCAGGCCCCGAGCCCGGTCGACGAAAAGCAATTGCGCGAATTGCACATCCGCCTGCGCGCCGCCGAGGCCAAGGTGGCTGCACCGACGGCCGCAACGACTGCCTAAGCGCCCGCGCTGACGCTCCACAACGAACCGCGCCGCCTGACAAGGGCGGCGCGGTTTGTTTTTGGGCGCCTGCCAGGCAACGCGCAGCAATCGGGAACATTGCGTGCTAAACCGAATCTTTCGTTTCTGTCACGTTGGGTGACAACGAAGGAGGAGTGTTTAGATGGACTACATCGACTTTGCGCGCACATGGGTCGTCGCCCACGCGGAGTTCCTGCTCACCTGGCTAATCGCCGCGCTGGTGGTGATGCTGCTGGCCTGGATCGAAATCCGCCGCGCCACCCGGCGCGCCGCCGTGGCGATGGCCGAGGCTGTGGCCACCACGGTGGCGGCCTGCGTGCCAGAAATCGCGGCAGCGGCGCAGAGCGCACATCCCGGCGTACCTGTATCGGCGACGTCTCCGGGTCTGACGGAGGCGATGCGCGCGCTGGGTCACCTTGCGGCAGAGCGGATGCGGTGGCTGCACGCGGTCGCCAACCTGCGTTTGCCCGAAACGGCGTTGCCTCCCGCCGCACCAAGCATGCCGGTGCATCCGCTTGTCTACGACACGCCGCGCCCCCTGGCCGAAGCTCACTTGGCGGCAGAACTCCGCTTTGCCGACCACGCGCGTGTTCTGCAGGCCGAACGCCGCGCCCTGCAAGCGCTGGAGACCGCTGAACGTGAGGGCACCAGCGAATTGCATCGCATCGAGCGCGAGACCTCGGCCATCGTTGAACGCTTCGATCAGGCCAACGCTCAATCGGAGCAGACGGATGTGCAGCGCTTCCTCATTCAGAAATTCAACACGCTGGGCAATCGCGAACGCGAGTTGACCGCACAGCTCGCTGCGCTGCGCCAACAAATCGGCGAACGTACAGAAGCGTTGTGGGCGCAATCACAGCGCGCGGCCGAGGACTATGCTGCGATGCTCGATCCGCTGCTGGCCGCGGCCCGCCGCGAGTTGGGTCACGAAACGGCGGCGGATGAGACGGCGCTGTGGCTTGCCCGCACGCGCACGGGCCAAGGGCCGCTGCGGGCTGCCTGATTGTTGCCACGGCATGGCGGCACGCTGAACGTCACGGTGGCACGCTTCTGGCTGCGGTAAGCTATTGCCTTGCAGCGCGATCGCGCCGCCCATCGAAGCACGCAGCAACCGCACCCATGTCGCACAAGATTCCCGTTTCCGTTCTCGTCGTCATTCACACGCCCGATCTGCATGTGTTGGTGATGGAGCGGGCAGATCGTCCGGGCTTCTGGCAATCCGTGACGGGCAGTTGCGATGCGCTCGACGAACCCCTGTCTGATACCGCCCGCCGCGAGGTGTTCGAAGAAACCGGTATCGACTCGGCCCAGCATCATCTGATCGATTGGGGCCACCACATCGAATACGAGATCTACCCGCATTGGCGGCACCGTTACGCACCGGGCATCACGCGCAACACCGAGCATTGGTTCGGTTTGCTGGTGAGCGGCAAGGTGCCGGTGCGGATGTCCCCACGCGAGCATGTGCAGGCCGAATGGCTGCCCTACCAGGATGCCGCCGCGCGGTGCTTCTCCCGCAGCAACGCCGAGGCCATTTTGCAGTTGCCCGAACGCCTTGCTGCCTATCACGCGCGTCAGGCCGCACTGACAAAGGACCGAGCCTGACATGCTCCGTTTGCGCGTTGCCACCTACAACATCCACAAAGGCGTGACAGGCATCGCGCGGCGCGTGCGCGTGCATGACGTGCGGCAGGGCCTGCATACGATGGACGCCGACATCGTCTTCCTGCAGGAAGTACAGGACCGCAACGACCGCCTGGTTGCCGCCGAGCTGTTCGATCCGAACTACACGCAGCTGCGCTATCTTGCGACCGACGTCTATCCGCACTCGGTCTATGGCCGCAACGCCGTCTACGAGCATGGCCACCACGGCAACGCCATCCTCTCGCGGTTCCCGATCCTGCTGTCGGAAAACCTCGATATCTCCGACCACCGTTTCGAGCAGCGCGGCCTGCTGCACGCCGTGACCGATCTCGGCTTCGGCGAGGTGCATCTGCTGTGCGCGCACTTCGGCCTGTTTGCCCGCAGCCGGCAGCGGCAGGCAGAGGCACTCGTCGATCGAGTGCGTTCCGTCGTGCCACCGAATGCGCCGCTCGTAGTGGCGGGCGATTTCAACGATTGGAATAACCGGCTGGATCGCATGATCTGCCAGGCGCTGGGTGCGACCGAAGTCGCCGACAAGGCCGCCGATGCGCGCCCGGTGCGCACTTTCCCGAGCCACATGCCCTGGTTGCGGCTGGACCGCATTTACGTGCGCGGGTTTGAGATCGAACGTGCGCATGCGTTGACGGGCCGCGAATGGGCGCAGCGCTCTGATCACGTGCCCCTGCTGGCGGAACTGGCACATTCATGAGGGTCGTTCGCGATGCAGGGCCCCTGCGCTCGGAGTGGCGGCGGGGTAAGCCCCTGCCGGGCAACGACGTCGACCTGCTGTGCGGCGGTGCCGAGTTCTTCCCAGCCTTGATCGAGGCAATCGACGCCGCGCAACGCCGCGTTGCGCTCGAAACCTACATCTACAGCGACGACGCCACCGCCCACAGCGTGACAGAAGCGCTCGCCCGCGCGGCGCGCCGCGGCGTGGATGTCAACCTGACCATCGACGGCTTCGGCACCGGGCTGCTGCCCGACAGCATCGGCGCAATGCTCGAAGCGGCGGGCGTGAGCTTGCGCATCTATCGTCCGGTGCGCGGCTTTCGCCTGCAGCGCCGCTACTTGCGACGGCTGCATCGGAAGATCGTCGTCATCGATGACGACGTGGCGTTCGTGGGCGGCATCAACATCATCGACGACCTGAATCACGCGCCATTTCACGACGCTGCGCTGGGGCCGCGTTACGACTTTGCAGTGCGGGTACGCGGGCCGCTGGTCGCGCAGATTGCGCTGACCGTCGACCGGCTCTGGTGGCAGATGGGCGTACGCGCTGGCATGCGGGAGGTCGGTGTAACGGGCGTCGCCGCCGAGTTTCCGGTGATGACGGATACGCCGCGACCACGGCATCGCGGAGCATCCGGACGGGAAAGTGAGCGCGCACCGGGCACCGTGTTGGCTTCGCTGGTGCTGCGTGACAACGTCCGTAACCGGCGTGCGATCGAACGCGAGTATCTGCGCGCGCTGGGTGTGGCGCGGCACGAGGTGATCATTGCCAACGCGTACTTCCTGCCGGGCGTGCGTTTCATGCGCGCGCTGGCTGCATGCCGACGGCGCGGTGTGCGCGTGCGGCTGTTGCTGCAGGGGCAGGTCGAATATCGGTTGCAGCACTACGCGACGCGCTCGCTGTATCACATGCTGTTGCGCGACAACGTTGAGATCCACGAATACACGTCCAGCTTCCTGCATGCCAAGGTAGCCGTGGTGGACGATCGATGGGCCACGATCGGCTCCAGCAACATTGACCCGTTCAGCCTGCTGCTGGCACGCGAAGCCAACGTCGTCGCGTGGGATGCGACCGTGGCCAACGAATTGCGCGGCGCGCTTGAAGACGCGATCACCCATCACGCACGCCGCGTCCTGGCTGATGAGCACGCAGCGCGCCGCTGGTGGTGGCGCCTGGCAGATTGGTGCGCCTACCGGCTCGTGCGCCTTGGCGTCGTCATCAGCGGGCGCGCAGCACAGTATTAGCGGTGCAGGCATCTGCAAATACATAACAAGACGGAGGAGACATGCAAGTCATCACAGCCGATGAGGCGGCGCGGTTGGTACAGCCGGAGTGGACGGTCGCATGCGCCGGATTTGTCGGCGCGGGCCATGCAGAGGCCGTCACGCACGCGCTGGAGCGGCGCTTTCTGGCCACCGGCGAGCCGCGCGATCTCACACTGGTCTACTCCGCCGGACAAGGCGATCGTGCCACGCGCGGCGTCAACCACTTCGGCAATCCCGGGATGACGCGCTGTGTGGTCGGCGGGCATTGGCGCTCCGCCACACGACTGGCGGACTTGGCGCTTGCCGAGCAATGCGATGCGTTCAACCTGCCCCAGGGCGTGCTCACGCATCTGTACCGCGCCATCGCGGGTGGCAAGCCCGGCGTGCTGACCAAGATGGGTCTGCACACCTTCGTCGACCCACGCACGGAGCTTGACGCGCGTTACCACGGCGGCGCCATCAACGCCCGCGCCAAGGCAGCACGCGCTGCTGGCACAGCCTCGTGGGTTGAGTACGAGCGCTTTCGCGGCGAAGACTATCTCTTCTACCCCAGCTTTCCGCTGCACTGTGTCTTTCTGCGGGGCACGGCCGCCGACCCGCGCGGCAATATCAGCACGCACGAAGAAGCCTTTCACCACGAACTGCTGGCCATGGCGCAGGCCGCACGCAACTCGGGTGGCATCGTCATCGCGCAAGTGCGTCGGCTCGTCGATCGGCACGACAACCTGCAGGCGATCCACGTGCCGGGCATCCTCGTCGATTACGTGGTCGTCGCCGACGATGAAACAGAACACCAGATGACCTTCGGAGAGGCGTTCAACCCGACCTATATCCGCCCCTGGCAAGGTGTGGCGATCCAACTCAAGGAAGACGCCATCGAAGCGAGCGAGGCGCTGGAGACAAGCCAGCACGGCGCGCTCGATGCCCGCACGCTGGTGCAACGCCGTGCCGTGCTGGAACTGATGGCGCAGCAACCGCGCGTCGTGAACCTGGGCGTCGGCATGCCCGCAGCTGTCGGCGCACTGGCTGAACAGGAGGGCGCGCGTGGCTTTACGCTCACCGTGGAGGCCGGCCCAATCGGCGGCACGCCGGCAGATGGCCTCAGCTTCGGCGCCTCGGCCTATCCTGAAGCCGTGGTGGACCAGCCTGCGCAGTTCGACTTCTACGAAGGTGGCGGCATCGATCTCGCCATCCTCGGGCTGGCAGAGTTGGACGGTGCCGGCAACGTCAACGTCAGCCTGTTTGGTGAGGGCGGTGACACCGTCGTCGCAGGTGTCGGCGGCTTCATCAACATCACGCAGAGCGCGCGCTCGGTCGTGTTCATGGGCACGCTCACCGCTGGCGGCCTTCAAGTCGAAGCCGAGGACGGCAAACTGCGCATCGTGCGGGAAGGACGGCTCAAGAAGATCGTGCCTGCCGTCTCGCATCTGACCTTCAACGGTGAATATGCGGCGCAATCAGGCATTCCCGTGCGCTACGTGACCGAACGCGCCGTCTTCGAGATGCGCGACGATGGCCACGGCACACGGCGCCTTACACTGACCGAAATCGCTCCCGGCATCGATCTGCAGCGCGACGTGTTAGACCAGTGCGCTGCGGAGGTTGCCGTGGCAACTGATCTGCGTGAAATGGACGCCCGCATCTTCCGCCGTGGCGCCATGTGCGCAGGCATCACGCCGGGCTGAATTTCCGCCAGTTTATTTACTGATGAGTAGCACTAGAAAATTCATCAATTATGCTGCGCCGCTCGCGTTTTCTGCGTGCGGCGCACATCCTGTAAAGCCTTTCAAATAAAGGGTTTACACGATCTGCGCTGCACTGCGAAAGATGGCGATTCCGTATTGCCATTTAGATGCCGCTTTCTAATAAAACACTTGCCGCTCCAAGGGCCCCTGTAAATAATTGAACGACCGTTCGATTTTGGGCTAGAGTGTTTGCGCAGGCTGGTTTACAGTCCTGCCCGGCATGCGAAAGGCGCCCCGCAAGAAGCCATTTATTTCGCGTGTCACGCCCCAGAAAAGAACGGAGAGAAATCATCATGCGTCACCCGACCGCTCGTCTCGAATCGAATCACGCAGCAGCCACGCCGATGCGCAAGGGCGAGCTGACGCGTGCAGCGATTCTCGATGCCGCGCTGGAATTGGCCTCGCGCGACGGACTGGAAGGATTGACGATCGGTGTGCTCGCGGAGCGCATGCAGATGAGCAAGAGCGGGGTGTTCGCGCACTTCGGCTCGCGTGAGGATCTGCAGGTGGAAGTGGTTCGCGAGTATCACAAACGGTTCGAGCAGGAAGTCTTCTACCCGAGCTTGACGGAACCGCGCGGTCTGCCGCGCCTGTGGAGCATGGTGCGACGCTGGATGGAGCGCCGCATTCAGGAAGTGACCACGGGCTGCATCTACATCAGCGGCGCGGTGGAGTACGACGATCGTGCCGAAAGTCCGGTGCGCGACGAACTCGTCAAGAGCGTGACGATCTGGCGTGCAGCATTGGCCCGCGCGATCGCACAGGCAAAGGAAGAGGGCCACCTGCGTGCAGAAGCGGACCCGCAATTGATGCTCTTCGAGATGTACAGCCTGGAGTTGGGTCTGCATCACGATGCGCGTTTCCTGCGGTTGCCGAACAGCGCCGAGCTGGCCATGGTGGCGCTCAACAAACTCATTCAGTCTTACCGAACCTGACGCGGCATCGCACACCTAGCGGTCGCGCAGTACACACCAAGGAGTTGCAAGATGGGTCAATACACCGCACCGCTGCGTGACATGCAGTTTGTTCTCCACGAGCTTCTCGGCGTGGAGGACCACCTGAAGCAAATGCCGCAGCACGCGGAGATCGATGCCGACACCATCAATCAGGTGATCGAGGAAGCCGGCAAGTTCTGCTCCGAAGTCATCTTCCCGCTCAATCAGTCCGGCGATCGCGAAGGCTGCACATACCACGGCGACGGCGTGGTGACTGCTCCGAAGGGCTTCAAGGAAGCGTATCAACAGTACGTCGAGGCCGGCTGGCCCTCGCTGGGCTGCGATCCGGAATACGGCGGTCAGGGCTTGCCCATTCTGATCAACAACGCGCTGTACGAGATGCTGAATTCGGCCAACCAGGCCTGGACGATGTATCCCGGCCTCTCGCATGGCGCGTACGAAGCGCTGCACGCGCACGGTACCGACGAACTCAAACAGCGCTACCTGCCGAAGCTGGTGTCGGGCGTGTGGACCGGCACGATGTGTCTGACCGAGCCGCATTGCGGCACCGACCTCGGCATTCTGCGCACCAAGGCCGAGCCGATGGCCGATGGCTCGTATGCCATTACCGGCACGAAGATCTTCATCTCGGCGGGCGAGCACGACCTGGCCGAAAACATCATCCACCTGGTGCTGGCACGCCTGCCGGATGCGCCGGGCGGCACGAAGGGCATCTCGTTGTTCGTAGTGCCGAAGTTCATCCCCGATGCCAACGGCAACCCGGGCGAGCGCAACGGCGTGAAGTGCGGCTCCATCGAACACAAGATGGGCATCCACGGCAACGCCACCTGCGTGATCAACCTGGATGGTGCCAAGGGCTGGATGGTCGGCGAACCGAACAAGGGCCTGAACGCCATGTTTGTGATGATGAACGCCGCCCGCCTGGGCGTCGGCATGCAGAGCCTGGGCCTGACCGAAGTGGCTTACCAGAACTCGGCTGCCTACGCCAAAGAACGCCTGCAGATGCGCAGCCTGTCGGGCCCGAAGGCACCGGACAAGCCGGCCGACCCGATCATCGTGCACCCGGACGTGCGCCGCATGCTGCTGACCCAGCGTGCGTTTGCCGAAGGTGGCCGCGCATTCAGCTACTGGATCGCCCTGCAGATCGACCGCGAGCTGTCGCACGAAGACGAATCCGTGCGCAAGGACGCGGCTGACCTGGTCGCGCTGCTGACCCCGATCGCCAAGGCCTTCCTGAGTGACAACGCATTCATCTCCACCAACGAAGGCATGCAGGTCTTCGGTGGCCACGGCTACATCGCCGAGTGGGGCATGGAGCAGTACGTGCGCGACGCCCGCATCAACATGATCTACGAAGGCACGAACACCGTGCAGTCGCTGGACCTGCTGGGCCGCAAGATCCTCGGCGACATGGGCGCCAAGATGAAGAAGTTCGGCAAGCTGGTGCAGGACTTTGTGGAAGCCGAAGGCACCAACGAAGCGATGCAGGAATTCATCAACCCGCTGGCCGACATCGGCGACAAGGTCCAGAAGCTGACCATGGAAATCGGCATGAAGGCCATGGCCAATCCGGACGAAGTGGGCGCAGCTGCTGTGCCGTACCTGCGCGTGGTCGGCCATCTGGTGTTCTCGTACTTCTGGGCCCGTATGGCCAAGATCGCTCTGGAAAAGCAAGACAGCGGCGACACCTTCTACAAGGTCAAGCTGGCAACGGCGCGCTTCTACTTCGCCAAGCTGCTGCCCGAAACGGCTTCGCAGATTCGTATGGCACGTGCCGGCGGCGCCACGCTGATGGCACTCGAAGCCGACCTGTTCTAAGGAAACCAGCCCACGATCCGACTGCGCGGCGCGATCTTGGCCTTGTGATGCTCGCCGTACCCATGTACGGCTGCGCTTCTCAGGCCAACCTCGAGCCGCTCGCTATGGATCGTGAACAGGTTTCAACGCCTCTTTGTGTCGCTCCCGCTTGTGCGGGGGTGATAACTCCTCTTCTTTCCGCGAGGACACCATGACCCGCACTGAACTCTCCACCAGCGCGCAGCCGCAGGCCGGCCAGCGCTCCAACTTCCTCGTCCGGCGCGTTGCTGTGCTGGGCGCCGGCGTGATGGGCGCGCAGATTGCTGCGCACCTGGTCAACGCCAAGGTTCCCGTCACGCTGTTCGATCTTCCGGCCAAGGAAGGCCCGAAGAGCGGCATCGCGCTCAAGGCCATTGAAAACCTGAAGAAGCTGTCGCCGGCGCCGCTGGGCATCAAGGACGACGCCAACCTCATCCAGGCTGCCAACTACGAAGACGACATCGAGAAGCTGCGCGACTGCGACCTCGTCATCGAGGCCATTGCCGAACGCATGGACTGGAAGCACGACCTGTACAAGAAGGTCGCGCCGCACATCGCCCCGCACGCGATCTTCGCGTCGAACACGTCGGGCCTGTCGATTACCGAACTGTCGGATGGTTTCGATGCCGAGCTGAAGTCGCGCTTCTGCGGCGTGCACTTCTTCAACCCGCCGCGCTACATGCACCTGGTCGAGCTGATCCCGACTGCCCACACGCGCGGCGACATTCTCGACAAGCTGGAAACGTTCCTCACCTCCGCGCTCGGCAAGGGCGTGGTGCGCGCGAAGGACACGCCCAACTTCATCGCCAACCGCGTCGGCATCTTCTCGATCCTGGCGGTGTTTGCAGAATCGGCCAAGTACGGCATTCCGTTTGACGTGGTGGACGACCTCACGGGCTCGAAGCTGGGCCGCGCCAAGTCGGCGACGTTCCGCACGGCGGACGTGGTGGGTCTGGACACGATGGCCCACGTCATCAAGACAATGCAGGACAACCTGAAGGACGATCCGTTCGCCCCGGTCTACGCCACGCCGCCCGTGCTGGCCAAGCTGGTCGAGGCGGGCGCCCTGGGCCAGAAGGCCGGCGCCGGTTTCTACAAGAAGGAAGGCAAGGAAATCAAGGTGCTGGACCCGCAAAGCGGCCAGTACGGCCCGAGCGGCAAGAAGGCAGATGACATCGTTGTGCGCATCCTGAAAAAGGAGCCCGCCGAACGCCTGAAGCTGCTGCGCGAATCGACCAACCCGCAGGCGCAGTTCCTGTGGGCAGTCTTCCGCGACGTGTTCCATTACATCGCTGTGTATCTGGAGCAGATTGCGGATTCGGCTGCGGAAGTCGATCTGGCGATCCGCTGGGGCTTCGGCTGGAACAGCGGCCCGTTTGAAGACTGGCAAGAGGCGGGCTGGAAGCAAGTGGCCGAGTGGGTGAAGGAAGACATCGAAGCCGGCAAGGCGCTGTCGAACGCAGCGCTGCCGCAATGGGTGTTCTCCGGCCCCGTGGCGGACAACGGCGGTGTGCATTCGTCACAGGGTTCGTGGTCTGCGAATCAGAGCGCGTTCCTGTCGCGCAGCACGCTGCCGGTGTATGGCCGTCAGGTGTTCCGTGCACCGATCAAGGGTGCGACGACGGTCAACCCGCTCACGTATGGCAAGACCATCGAAGAGACCGATGCCGTGCGCATCTGGGTGGACGACGCGGCAGGCCAGGACGACGTGCTGATCGTCTCGTTCAAGAGCAAGATGAACACGATCGGACCGAGCGTCATCGACGGTCTGACGCGTGCCGTTGATCTGGCTGAAGCCGGCTACAAGGGTCTGGTGGTGTGGCAGCCGACGTCGCTCAAGCTGGGTGCGCCGGGCGGTCCGTTCTCTGCCGGTGCCAACCTCGAAGAGGCCATGCCGGCCTTCATGATGGGCGGCGCCAAGGGCATCGAGCCGTTCGTCAAGAAGTTCCAGGACGGCATGATGCGCGTGAAGTACGCCGGTGTGCCGGTCGTGTCGGCCGCATCGGGCATCGCACTGGGCGGTGGCTGCGAACTGCTGCTGCACTCGGCCAAGCGTGTGGCTGCACTGGAAACGTACATCGGTCTGGTGGAAGTGGGCGTGGGCCTCGTGCCGGCAGGTGGTGGCCTGAAGGAAGCTGCGCTGGCCGCTGCCAAGGCGGCACAGGCAGCAGGCAGCACGAACATCCTGCAGTTCCTGACCAACCGCTTCCAGGCCGCGGCCATGGCCAAGGTGTCGTCTTCCGCGCTGGACGCGCAGAAGATCGGCTACCTGCAGCCGACCGACACCATCGTCTTCAACGTGCACGAACTGCTGCATGTTGCGCGCAACGAAGTGCGTGCGCTGTCCGATTCGGGCTACCGCGCGCCGCTGCGTCCGGTCGGCATTCCGGTGGCAGGCCGGTCGGGCATCGCCACGATCAAGGCGTCGCTGGTGAACATGCGTGATGGCGGCTTCATCTCGCAGCACGACTTCACGATCGCCTCGCGCATTGCTGAAGCCGTGTGCGGCGGCGACGTTGAAGCCGGCGCGCTGGTGGATGAAGACTGGCTGCTGGCGCTGGAGCGCAAGGCCTTCGTGGATCTGCTCGGCAGCTCCAAGACCCAGGAACGCATCATGGGCATGCTGCAGACCGGCAAGCCGGTGCGCAACTAATTGCCGCGACGACAGAGAAACAGGAGTTTCATCATGACCAAGCAACTGCAAGACGCCTACATCGTCGCCGCGACGCGTTCCCCGATCGGCAAGGCGCCGAAGGGCACGCTCAAGAACCTGCGCCCGGACGATCTGCTGGCGACCATCCTCAAGAGCGCCGTCGCCCAGGTGCCGAACCTGGACCCGGCGCTGATCGAAGACGCCATCGTCGGCTGCGCGATTCCGGAAGCGCAGCAGGGCCTGAACGTTGCGCGTATCGGCGCGCTGCTGGCCGGCCTGCCGAACACGGTGGGCGGCGTGACCGTCAACCGTTTCTGTGCCTCGGGCCTGACCGCCGTGGCGATGGCGGCCGACCGCATCCGCGTGGGTGAATCCGACGTGATGATTGCCGCGGGTGTGGAATCGATGAGCATGGTGCCGATGATGGGCAACTCGCCGTCGATGTCGCCCGAGATCTTCACGCGCGACGAGAACGTGGGCATTGCCTACGGCATGGGCCTGACAGCCGAGAAGGTCGCCCAGCAATGGAAGATCTCACGCGAGGCGCAGGACGCGTTCTCGCTGGCGTCGCATCAGAAGGCGCTGGCCGCGCAGCAAGCCGGCGAGTTCAAGGACGAGATCACCCCGATCGAGATCATCGAGAAGTTCCCGAACCTGGGCACGGGCGCCATCGACATCAAGACGCGCACGATGTCGCTGGATGAAGGCCCGCGTGCCGATACGTCGGTTGAAGGCCTCGGCAAGCTTCGCGCCGTGTTCGCCAACAAGGGCAGCGTGACCGCCGGCAACAGCTCGCAGACCTCGGATGGTTCGGGCGCGCTGATCCTGGTGTCGGAAAAGATCCTGAAGCAGTTCAATCTGGTGCCGCTCGCGCGCTTCGTATCGTTTGCGGTGCGCGGTGTGCCGCCGGAAATCATGGGGATCGGCCCGAAGGAAGCGATTCCTGCCGCGCTGAAGGCGGGCGGCCTGACGCAAGATCAGATCGACTGGATCGAGCTGAATGAAGCATTTGCCGCGCAGTCGTTGGCCGTGATCCAGGACCTGGGCCTGGACACCAGCAAGATCAACCCGCTGGGCGGCGCGATCGCGCTGGGCCACCCGCTGGGCGCGACCGGCGCCATTCGTGCGGCCACGGTGGTGCACGGCCTGCGCCGCCGCAACCAGAAGTACGGCATGGTGACGATGTGCGTCGGCACCGGCATGGGTGCCGCAGGCATTTTCGAACGCATGTGACCCCACGCAAGGGGGAAGGATTAAGGCCTTCCCCCTGCTTGCTAATCGCCCGTCTCACCACGCATGATTGCGCAGGCGCGCGCAGCATTACATAACAAGCGCGCCGAAGAATGCGGCCGGCTCCAAGCCGGTATCGCAATAGAAGCGGAGCCACGACTCCGCAACAGAGGAGACACACCACCGGGTCACCGGCGGTGCATCAAGAGGAGGGCGCGCGATGGGCAACACTGTCGGCGACACAATCGTATTGACCGATGCGGCATGCGATATGCCGCGCTCGATGATCGATCAGCTGGGGTTGGGCGTGGTGCCGTTCCGCATTCGTGCGGGCGAATTGTTCGTAGAAGACCGCCGCGACGAGGCGGCGCTGCCGCAGCTCTATCGCAAGTACCTCGTCGACAAGCAAGATCACTATGCCGAATCGATTCCGCTGCTCGAACGCGAGATCGAAGACTACCTGCTCAAGCACGTGGTCACGCAGCACGACCGTGCCTTGCTGCTGACGATTGCCAGCTCGCGCAGCCATTTCTACAGCCACGCAACCGGCGCGGTGGTGGGCACCACGGCCAAGAGCTTCAAGCCACGCAAGGATGCCGGCCGCTCGGGCCTGTTCGAGTTGACGGTGGTGGACACGGGCGCCATAGGCCCCGGCCAGGCTCTGATGGTGCACGAAGCCGCGCGCATGCTGCGCGAAGGCGCGGAGGTGCGTGACGTGGTGCACGTGATCGAAAATCGCCTGCGCGATGCCTCGCACGTCTACCTCGTGCCCGATGAGTTGCTGTACATGTACACCCGCGCCAAGCAGAAGGGCGAGAAGAGCATCACCTGGGGCCGCTACATGATGGGCACGGCGTTCAACGTGCGCCCGCTCATTCATATGCACCGGGGCGAGACGGAGGCCATCGCCAAGGTGCGCGGTTCCGATGAAGGCATCCGCCGTCTGATGGCGCATACCGAAACCATGATCGCCGAGGAGCGTCTGGCCACGCCGGTGGTGGCGATCACGTATTCCGGTTCGCTCGACACCGTGCGCCGCATGGAGCCGGTGCAAGCGTTGATGCGAACCGCACAGGACCACGGCGTGGAAGTGCTGCTCGCGCCGATGAGCCTGACCGTGGCGTTGAACGTGGGGGCGAACGCGTTCTCCGTCGGTTATCTGTCTGATTCTCCTGTGCCGATTTAGCGGCGCAGGTTTCACCTGGAGTTTTCATGTCGATTCGTACCGAGACCGCAGACGGCGTCCTGACGCTCACCTTTGACCGCCTGGACCGCAAGAACGCCATCACGGCCGCGATGTATCAAACGCTGGCCGATGCCCTGGTGGCCGCCGAGACCGATCCCGCCATCCGCGTGATCGTGCTGGCGGGCCATGAGAGCGTGTTCACGGCGGGCAACGATCTCGAAGACTTCATGAAGAACCCGCCCAAGGACGAGAGCGCCCCCGTGCACCAGTTCCTGAAGGCGATCAGCAGGGCGACCAAGCCGCTGATCGCCTCTGTGAGCGGCGCGGCTGTCGGCGTGGGCACGACGATGCTGCTGCATTGCGATCTCGTCTACGCATCCGAGACGGCCAAGTTGTCGATGCCGTTCGCGCAGCTGGGCCTCTGCCCGGAAGCCGCATCAAGCCTGCTGCTGCCGCAACTGGCTGGCTATCACCGCGCGGCGGACAAGCTGCTTTTCGGTGAGCCTTTTGACGCGAACGAAGCGCGCGAGCTGGGCTTGGTCAATCGCGTGCTACCGGCAGGCGAGCTGGATGCCTTCGTGCGCACGCAGGCGCGCAAGCTGACGCTGCTGCCGCCCGCATCGCTGCGCGCCACCAAGCGCCTGATGAAGGAAGGCGCCACGCCGCAGATTGCCGAGCGTATGTCGGTGGAAGGCAAGCAGTTTGGCGAGATGCTGCGCGCGCCGGAAGCGCGCGAGGCGTTCACGGCGTTCTTCGAAAAGCGCCGCCCGGATTTCTCCAAGTTCAGTTGAGCGAATCGCTCACCCGCAAAAAGAAAACCCGGCGCGAAGCCGGGTTTTCTTGTTGGGCGTTGCCGTTCAGAGCGGCGGCAGCACGCGCGGCTTGCGCGTCTCGTCGGTGGCCACGTAAGTGAGGGTGGCTTCCGTGACCTTGACGGTGGCGTGGCTGCCGTTGGCGTGCATGCGCTGCGCATAGACCTCCACGTCCACGGTGATTGATGTGCGCCCCGTCTTGACCACGTTGGCGTAGAAACTCACCAGATCGCCCACGTACACGGGCTGCTTGAAGACGAACGAGTTGACGGCGATCGTGGCGACACGGCCGTTGGCGCGCACCACGGCGGGGATCGACCCGGCAATGTCCACCTGCGACATGATCCAGCCGCCAAATACATCGCCGTGGACGTTGGCGTCGGACGGCATGGGCATCACCCGCACGGCGGGCTGCTTGTCGGCGGGCAGCGTGACGGTTTCAGTGGTGGCTTGGGTATCGGACATGATGATGCAGGGCAGCATTGAAGCGGAGGGAGGGCCCACCAGCGGGCCCAGGGCGCGCGCAGGTGATCGGTGGGAGAATACACAATCCGCCATTTTATTGCACCGCACATGCGCCGCTTTCCCGCTTCTTCCGAACCGCCTCCGCCGGGGGCTGCCCGCGGCGACTGGCGCACCATCAAGAGCCTGTTGCCGTATCTGATGGCCTACAAATGGCGTGTGGCGCTGGCGCTGTCGTTCCTGATCGCGGCCAAGGTGGCAAACCTGGGTGTACCGATGGTCATGAAGCGGCTGATCGATTCGATGAACGTCCCGCCGTCCGACCCGCGCGCGCTGCTGGTGGTGCCGGTGGGCGTCATCATCGGATACGGCCTGCTGCGGCTGTCGACGTCGCTGTTCTCTGAGCTGCGCGAAATCCTGTTCGCGAAGGTGACGGAGAGTTCGGTGCGCACGCTCGCACTTCAGGTGTTCCGCCATCTGCATGCGCTGTCACTGCGCTTTCATCTGGAGCGCCAGACCGGCGGCATGAGCCGCGACATCGAGCGCGGCACACGCGGCATCCAGTCGCTCATCTCGTATTCGCTGTACAGCATCCTGCCGACGCTGGTGGAAGTCGGCCTCGTCATCACGTATTTCTTCGTGAAGTACGACGTGTGGTTCGCCCTCATCACGTTCTGCGCGCTGGTCAGCTACATCGTCTTTACGGTGACGGTGACGAACTGGCGCACGCACTTCCGCCGCAAGATGAACGAGCTGGATTCGCGCGCCAACCAGAAGGCGATCGATTCGCTGCTCAACTTCGAGACGGTCAAATACTTCGGCAACGAAGACTACGAAGCGCGTCGCTACGACGAGAACCTGAAGCACTACCGTGCCGCGGCCATCCGCTCGCAGAACTCGTTGTCGGTGCTCAACTTCGGCCAGCAGTTCATTGTGGCCACCGCGCTCATCCTGATTCTGTATCGCGCCACGCAAGGGGTGGCTGCGGGGCACATGACGCTGGGCGACCTCGTGCTCGTCAACACGCTGATGCTGCAGATCTACATTCCGCTCAACTTCCTGGGCGTGATCTACCGCGAGCTGAAGCAGGCCGTGACCGACATGGACCGGATGTTCAACCTGCTGCAGACCAACCGCGAGGTTGCGGACAAGCCTGACGCCCCACCGCTGGCGGTGCATGCGGGCGAAGTCCGCTTCGCGCATGTCGACTTCAGCTACGAGGCCAAGCGCCAGATCCTGTTCGATGTGGATTTCACAATTCCTGCCGGCACGACCACGGCGGTGGTTGGGCAGAGCGGTTCGGGCAAGTCGACGCTCGCGCGCTTGCTGTTCCGCTTCTATGACGTGAAGTCCGGCGCCATCCAGATCGATGGCCAAGACCTGCGCGACGTCACGCAATCCAGCGTGCGTGCGGCCATCGGCATCGTTCCGCAAGACACGGTGCTCTTTAACGACAGCATCTACTACAACATCGCCTACGGCCGCCCCGATGCGAGCCGCGAAGAGGTAATTGAAGCCGCCCGCGCGGCGCAGATCCACCACTTTGTCGAATCGCTGCCTGATGGCTACGAGACGCAAGTCGGCGAGCGCGGCCTCAAACTCTCCGGCGGTGAGAAGCAGCGCGTAGCGATTGCGCGCACGCTGCTCAAGCGTCCGCCGATTCTCGTCTTCGATGAAGCGACGTCTGCGCTCGACTCGCGTACCGAGCACGCCATCCAGGAAGAGCTGATGCGCCTGGCGCAGAACCACACCACGCTGGTCATCGCACACCGCTTGTCGACCATCGTCCGTGCGCACCAAATCCTGGTGATGGAGCATGGCCGCATCATTGAGCGCGGCACGCACGAATCGTTGTTGCGTGCGGAAGGTCGCTACGCGCAGATGTGGCGCATGCAGGCACGCGAGCCCGAACGCGTGGCCGAAGAAACAGAAGACACCCGAGTTGGCTGAGGGAGAGACAACGCGATGGAACTCAAATGGCTGGAAGACTTCATCAGCCTGGCGGAGACGCGCAGCTTTTCGCGCTCGGCCGAATTGCGGCACGTGACGCAGCCGGCGTTTTCGCGGCGCATTCAATCCCTTGAGGCGTGGCTCGGCAATGAGCTGATCGATCGGTCAAGCTACCCCACACGCCTGACGCCCGCCGGAGAGGTCTTCTACGAACAGGCGTTGGCGATGCTCGCCCAGGTGAGTGAGACGCGGGCCCTGATGCGCGGCCAGCGTCCGGCCAGCGCGTCGACGATCGACTTTGCCGTGCCGCATACGCTGTCGCTCACGTTTTTCCCCGGCTGGCTTGCCCAGGTGGAAGAGAAGATCGGCAAGCTGCAATGCCGGCTGCGCGCGCTCAATGTGCACGATGCAGTAATGACGCTGGTGGAGGGCGGCTGCGATCTCGTGATGGTCTATCACCACGCGCGGCAAATGATCCAACTCGACCCCACGCGCTACGACATGCTGGTGCTGGGCACCGAGCGGCTCTCGCCGTTCTCCAAGCCCGATGCAAGCGGACGGCCGATCTATCGGCTCGTTCCCACCGCGCGCAAGCCGATCGCCTACCTGAGCTATACGCCCAATGCCTTTCTGGGGCGCATGGTGGATGTGCTGCTGGAAAACTCGCCGGTGGCGCCGCTGCTCGACAAGTGTTACGAAACCGACATGGCCGAGGCGCTCAAGGTGATGGCGCTGGCGGGACACGGCGTGGCGTTCCTGCCCGAGAGCGCAGTACGGGACGAAGTGGCAGCCGGGCGGTTGGTACGCGCCGAAGGCAAGGGGGGCGGCACCTTGTCGATCGAGATGGAGATCCGGCTGTACCGCGAGCACCCGCAGAACGGCACGCACGATCGTCGGCACCCCCAATCCAAGCGCAAGCGCGAGCTGATCGACCAGCTTTGGAGCGTATTGTCGGCGTGATCGCGCTACTTGATATACCTGCGATGGTTATGCGTTGGATGCATAACCCGATGTAAAAACGGCATTGGATTTCGTTCTGGGCGATCCCTAAGCTGGCGGGCATTTTGTGGGACTTGAAGGGCCTTACCGAGGCCCAAAAAAGGAAGACAGCCATGTCCAATGTCGCATCTCCGTCGACACTCCAGCACGCCATCCCGTCCTATCTGCCGGCCGACAATCTCGGCCCGTGGGGCATCTACCTGCAGCAGGTCGATCGGGTCACCCCCTATCTTGGCTCGCTCGCTCGTTGGGTTGAAACGCTCAAGCGCCCCAAGCGCGCGCTGATCGTCGACGTGCCCATCCAGATGGACGACGGCCGCATTGCCCACTTCGAGGGCTATCGCGTGCAGCACAACACCTCGCGCGGCCCGGGCAAGGGCGGCGTGCGTTTCCACCAGGACGTGACGCTGTCGGAAGTGATGGCGTTGTCTGCGTGGATGTCGGTGAAGAACGCGGCCGTGAACGTGCCGTACGGCGGTGCCAAGGGCGGTATCCGCGTCGACCCGCGCAAGCTGTCTTCCGGTGAACTCGAGCGCCTGACCCGCCGCTACACCAGCGAGATCGGCATCATCATCGGCCCGAACAAGGACATTCCGGCGCCGGACGTGAACACCAACGCGCAGATCATGGCGTGGATGATGGACACGTATTCCATGAACGAAGGCTCCACCGCCACCGGCGTGGTGACCGGCAAGCCGATCGCACTGGGCGGCAGCCTGGGCCGTCGTGAAGCCACTGGCCGCGGCGTGTTCGTGGTGGGCAGCGAAGCCGCACGCAACCTTGGCATCGACGTCAAGGGCGCGCGCGTGGTGGTGCAAGGCTTCGGTAACGTGGGCAGCGTGGCCGCCAAGCTGTTCCACGACGCCGGCGCCAAGGTCATTGCTGTGCAAGACCACAAGGGCATCGTGTTCAACGGCAACGGCCTCGATGTCGACGCGCTCATCAAGCACGTTGACCACAACGGCAGCGTGGCCGGCTTTGCCGCAGAGACCGTCTCGCAAGACGACTTCTGGGCACTGGACTGCGAATTCCTGATCCCGGCCGCGCTGGAAGGCCAGATCACCGCGAAGAACGCGCCCCATATCAAGGCAAAGATTGTCGTGGAAGGTGCAAACGGCCCCACGACGCCCGAGGCCGACGACATCCTGCGCGACCGGGGCATCCTGGTCTGCCCGGACGTGATTGCCAACGCCGGCGGTGTGACGGTCAGCTATTTCGAATGGGTGCAGGATTTCTCGAGCTTCTTCTGGACCGAAGACGAGATCAACCAGCGCCTGGTACGGATCATGCAAGATGCCTTCCGTGGCGTCTGGCAAGTGGCGCAGGACAACAAGGTTACTCTGCGTACGGCGGCGTTCATCATCGCCTGTACGCGGATTCTGCAGGCCCGCCAAGAGCGCGGTCTGTACCCCTGATCGGCAACGCGCTGGTCAATACCGGCGCGGTGCCCCAACAGGGCGCTGCACTGGTCTATCGCGTTGCTGCCGATCAGGCGGCCATGCGCGACGGTTGAAGAAAGCCGGTGCTCATGGGACGAACCATAACGTTCCAAAGCACCGCACCATGAGAAGGGCGATGGCACCATCGTCGTCCTTCCCATCCTCAAGTCGGGTTCGTTAAGCGACAGAGAGCGCACATCGGGCGGGCTTTATTTCCCCTTGTTTTCCTTAGCAATTGGCGGTGATCCGCTCAAGCATCGGGCCTGCGTGCCGATGTTGCAGAGCGTTGCCGTGTTTGGCGCTGCGCGTCTTTTCCGGATTTTCGGAAAAGCACAACGTAAGGTATCCGGTTGCCTGGAAAACGCGGTTGCGGCAGGGTCCGCGCCAGAGGAAAAACTCCGTTGGATTCAACGATTTAGTGGCAACACCAATACTGTCGCCAAACGTTTTTTGGTACAGTCCCGTCTTTCTCTTTCATGGTCAAAAGGAGACTTTCATGAACCTCGCCAAGCTGGCAACCGTGGTTGCAGCCGTTGGTGTTGCCGTTGGTACATTCGGCAGCGCTGCCCACGCAGAAGAGCTGACTGGTACGCTCAAGAAGATCAAAGACACCGGCACCATCACGCTGGGCGTGCGCGATTCGTCGATTCCGTTCAGCTACAACGTCGGCGGTGTCCGCACGATCGGTTATTCGTACGACGTCGCCACCAAGATTGCCGAGGACGTGAAGAAGCAACTCGGCATGAAGGATCTGAAGATCAACGAGATCCCGGTCACTTCGCAAAACCGCATCACGCTGCTGCAGAACGGCACCATCGATCTGGAGTGCGGCTCGACCACGAACAACCTCGAGCGCCAGAAGCAGGCATCGTTCACGAACACCATCTTCATCATCGGCACGCGCATCATGGTGAAGAAGGATTCGGGCATCACCGACTGGGCACAGCTCAAGGGCAAGAACGTCGTGACCACCGCCGGCACGACGTCGGAACGCCTGCTGCGCAAGATGAACGATGAAAAGCAGATGGGCATGAACATCATCAGCACGAAGGACCACGGCCAGTCGTTCCTGACGCTGGAATCGGGCCGCGCTGTTGCGTTCATGATGGACGACGCCCTCCTGTATGGCGAGCGCGCCAAGGCCAAGAACCCGGCTGACTGGGTGGTCGTGGCCAAGCCGCAATCGCGCGAAGCCTACGGCTGCATGGTTCGCAAGGACGACAAGCCGTTCAAGACTTTGGCTGACAAGACCATCGCCGGCATGATGAAGGACGGCTCGATCGCCGCCGAGTACAAGAAATGGTTCGAGCAGCCGGTTCCGCCCAAGGGCGTGAACATGGAGTTCCCGCTGTCGGACGACATGAAGGCGCTGATCAAGAACCCGAACGACAAGGCTCTTGACTGATCGGCTCCCTCAACGGGCCTGATACAAGCGTCACCGAAACGGAAGGCAAAGGCCGGTTAACAGGTCTTCACCCTTCCGTTTCTTTTTGAGGGAACCATCATGAATTACCACTGGAACTGGGGTGTCTTCTTTACGGAAGCCGCCCAGAATCAGACCTATCTCGACTGGCTGCTGGCGGGGTTGAAGACGACCGTCGTACTCGGCCTGTCTTCCTGGATCATCGCGCTCGTCATCGGCTCCGTGCTGGGCGTGCTGCGTACGGTGCCGAACAAGTGGCTGTCGGGCCTTGCCGCCGCGTACGTTGAGCTGTTCCGCAACATTCCGCTGATCGTGCAGCTCTTCATCTGGTACTTCGTCATGCCCGAACTCGTGCCGGGTGGCGACTACATCAAGCAGATGAACCCCAATACGGCGATGTTCCTGTGCGCGATGCTGTGTCTCGGTACCTTTACCGCGGCGCGTGTCTGCGAGCAGGTGCGCTCCGGTATCAATTCGCTTCCGCGCGGTCAACGCAACGCCGGCTTGGCCATGGGGTTCACGCTGGCGCAGACGTATCGCTACGTGATGCTGCCGATGTCGTTCCGGATCATCGTGCCGCCGCTCACGTCGGAGTTCCTGAACATCTTCAAGAACTCGGCCGTGGCATCGACCATCGGTTTGCTTGAGCTTGCCGCACAAGGCCGCCAACTGGTTGACTACACCGCGCAGCCGTACGAATCGTTCATCGCCGTGACGCTGATGTACATGCTGATCAACCTGACCGTAATGGGCCTGATGCGCTGGGTGGAAGCACGTTCCCGGCTGCCTGGCTTCATCGGTGGCAAGTAATCGGGCGAGGACTCTTCATGGCTTATCAATTCGATTTCTCGTCCATCAACGCCGACAACATGCGCGTGCTCGGCGAGGGGATGGTCCTCTCGCTCCAGATTACGGGCACGGCCATCCTGGTCGGCATCGTCTGGGGCACGCTGCTGGCGATGATGCGCCTCTCCGGCATCAAGCCGCTGCAGTGGTTCGGGCAGGCGTACGTGAACCTTTTCCGGTCCATCCCGCTGGTGATGGTGCTGTTGTGGTTTTTCCTGATCGTGCCGCAGTTGCTGCAGAAGATCTTTGATCTGTCGCCGGCAACCGACATGCGCATGACCTCCGCGCTGGTCGCTTTCGCGCTATTTGAAGCAGCGTATTACTCGGAGATCATCCGCGCCGGTATCCAGAGCGTGTCACGCGGGCAGATGTTCGCGGCCTATGCGATGGGCATGACGTACGGCCAGGCCATGCGTCTGGTGATCCTGCCGCAGGCATTCCGCAACATGATTCCGCTGCTGCTCACGCAGGCCATCGTCCTGTTCCAGGATACGTCGCTGGTGTATGTGAGCGCGCTGTCGGACTTCTTTACGCAGGCATACAACATCGGTGAGCGCGACGGCCGTATCGTCGAACTGCTGCTGTTTGCCGGCTTGTGCTATTTCGTGATCTGCTTCGGCGCCTCCGTGCTGGTGAAGCGACTTCAGAAGAAGGTGACCCAATGATCGAGATCAAGAACGTTTCCAAGTGGTACGGCAGCTTCCAGGTGCTGACCGACTGCACCACCAGTGTGAAGAAGAGCGAGGTGGTGGTGGTGTGCGGCCCGTCGGGTTCGGGCAAATCCACGCTCATCAAGACCGTCAATGCGCTGGAGCCGTTCCAGAAGGGCGAGATCTTCGTTGACGGCACTTCGGTGGGCGCCAAGGGTACGAACCTGCCGAAGCTGCGCTCGCGCGTGGGCATGGTGTTCCAGAACTTCGAGCTGTTTCCGCATCTGTCGATTACCGAGAATCTGACGATCGCGCAGCAAAAGGTGCTGGGCCGCTCGAAAGAGGAAGCCATGGCCAAGGGGCTGAAGTATCTGGATCGGGTGGGCCTGAAGGCGCACGCAGCCAAGTACCCCGGGCAACTGTCGGGCGGTCAGCAGCAGCGCGTGGCCATCGCGCGTGCGCTGTCGATGGACCCGATCTGCATGCTGTTCGACGAGCCGACCTCGGCACTGGACCCGGAAATGGTCAACGAAGTGCTCGACGTGATGGTAGAACTGGCCAAGGAAGGCATGACCATGATGTGCGTGACCCACGAAATGGGCTTCGCTCGCAAGGTCGCCAACCGCGTGATCTTCATGGACCAGGGCCGCATCGTTGAAGACTGCGAGAAGGAAGAGTTCTTCGGCAACATCGACGCTCGTTCCGACCGTGCCAAGCAGTTCTTGTCGAAGATCCTGTCGCATTGAAAATCGCTTCACGATCCTACTGCGCGCCCCGATCTTGGCCCTGCGATGCTCGCCGTACCCATGTACGGCTGCGCTTCTCGGACCAACCTTGGGCCGCTCGCTACGGATCGTGAACCGATTTAAGCGCCGGGTTGGAGGCAACAAAAAGCCGCTCTCTCAAGAGCGGCTTTTTTACGGGCACTGCGATGTCAGGTGCAGGCGGTGTTGGCTGCGTTGGCGATCTGCACGGCTTCTGGAATCGGCACCTTGGTCGCCATCGTGGCCTGGCCCGATTCGAACATCAGCAGCTCGCCCGGCACGAATTGCGTCCAGACTTCGTTGTCGGTGAGCGGCGCGGTCGCGATGACGGCCACGCGGTCGGCAGGTGTCGTGTATTTGGCGAAGTCGATCGTCATGTCGGCGTCGATCAAGTGCGCCGTCGAGAACGGCCACTGCCGCACGATGTAATACAGCCGCGTCGAGCAATGCGCAAACTGCGCCTGCCCGTTGCACAGCAGGAAATTGAACACGCCGTAGCGGGTGATTTCCTTGGTGATGTCAGACAGCGCGTAGAACAGTTCGTTGAGCGGCGGCTGTGAACCCGGAAAGCGCTTGCGCAGCGCCTGCATGATGAAGCAGAAGGCCAGTTCGCTGTCGGTATCCCCCACGGGCTGGTAGACGCCCGAGAGGAACGGCGAGAAGTTCTTCAGGTCGCCGTTGTGGGCAAAGATCCAGTGCCGGCCCCACAGCTCGCGCATGAAGGGGTGGCAGTTTTCCAGCCGCACCGTGCCCTGCGTCGCCTTGCGGATGTGCGAGATGACGTTCTTGGACTTGATCGGATAGCGCTTGACCAGCTCCGCCACCGGCGAGGTGCCGGCCGACTGGTTGTCGATGAACAGGCGGCAGGCCTTGTCTTCGAAGAAGGCGACGCCGAAGCCGTCGGCATGGTGGTCGGTCACGCCACCGCGCGCGGCGAACCCGGTGAACGAGAACGTCACATCGGTTGGTTCGGCGCAGTTCATGCCCAGCAGCTGGCACATGGTGGGGGAAAAGTCGGATGCAATAAAATAGCCATTATCCTGCCGGCCGCCGGGGGTGCCAAGCGCCTTCGTCTTCACGGCGCCGCGCCTGGCTGCCGGGCGTTGCGCACATGCCGCAACCCACCCGCACCCGACTGCCTTAACCGGAAGCCATTCCCATGAAGCTCGACCGCACCGCCGCCCGCGCCCTCCTGCTGGAGAGCTACGCCGCCGCCGTGGGCGCGGCCGATCCGCTCAAGATCGTCGCAAACTTCCTCCCGCCACCGCATGTCGGCGGCAAGACGCTGGTGGTTGGCGCCGGCAAGGCGGCTGCCTCGATGGCGCTGGCTGTCGAGCAGGCCTATGCCGGCCGCGCACAGATCGAAGGCGTGGTCGTCACGCGCTATGCGCATGGGCTGCCGACCGAGCACATCCGCGTCATCGAAGCCGGGCACCCGGTGCCGGACGAAGCCGGCGAGCAGGCGGCGCAGGAAATCCTGGATCGCGTCTGCGCGCTTACCGAGAACGACCGCCTGATCGTGCTGGTCTCCGGCGGCGGCTCCAGCCTGCTGTCCCTGCCAGCCGAGGGCATCCCGATGGGCGATCTGAGGGCCGTGACACGCGAACTTCTGCGCTGCGGCGCGCCAATCACCGACATGAACATCGTGCGCAAGCACCTGTCGCGTATTCAGGGCGGGCGGCTAGCCGCTGCATCCCGGGCGCCGGTCACGACGCTGATCGTCTCCGACGTGGCGGGCGACGATCCGAGCGCCATTGCCAGCGGCCCGACTGTGCCGGATGCAAGCACCTACGCCGATGCGCTTGCCATCATCAAGCGTTGGGGCGCACAGATGCCCGATACCGTGCGCGCGCACCTTCAACGTGGAGCACGCGGCGAGATTGCCGAAACGCCCAAGCCCGGCGACGCCTGCTTTGCACGCGTGACCAATCACGTCATCGCCACCGCGCAACAGAGCCTCCAAGCCGGCGCGCAGGTGTTTGCGGCGCGCGGTATCCACACGGCCATCCTTGGCGACACGGTGACCGGCGAGGCTCGCGAGGTCGCCCAGGTATACGGGGCGCTGGCGCGCCAGGTGCGCCAGCACGGCACGCCGTTTGCGGCGCCGGTAGCACTGATCTCCGGCGGCGAATGCACGGTGACGATTCCGCCGGGCTTGACGGGCGGTCGCGGCGGGCGCTGCGCGGAGTTCCTGCTCTCGCTCGGCGTCACGCTCGAAGACATGGGCGACGTCTATGCCCTCGCCGCCGATACAGACGGCATCGACGGATCGGAGGACAATGCGGGGGCGCTGCTCGACCCCGACTCCATCGCCCGCGCGGCCGCCAAGGGCGTCGCCGCCCGCGCCGCGCTCGACGCACATGACGCCTACGGTTTCTTTGCCGCCGCCGATGACCTGATTGTCACCGGCCCGACGCGCACCAACGTCAACGACTACCGCGTCATCCTCATTCTCTGATTCACGTTTTTGCTGACCGCTTCCGCACGCACCATGACCGACACTCTTACGATCGTCCGCCCCGATGACTGGCACCTGCACCTGCGCGATGGCGATGCCCTCGCCGATGTGGTGGGCGACACTGCGCGCCAGTTCGGCCGGGCGATCATCATGCCGAACCTCAAGCCGCCCGTGACCACCACCGCGCAGGCGCGCGCCTACCGCGAGCGCATTCTCGCCGCGTTGCCCGCAGGCACGCAGTTCGAGCCGCTGATGACGCTGTACCTGACCGACAACACCTCGCCTGAGGTGATCCGGGAAGCCCGCGCCAGCGGTTTCATCCACGGCGTGAAGCTGTATCCGGCCGGCGCCACCACCAACAGCGACGCTGGCGTGACGGATTTGCGCCGCTGCGCCAAGACGCTCGAAGCCATGCAGGAAGTCGGTATGCCGTTGCTCGTGCACGGCGAGGTGACCGACCCGACCGTCGACATCTTCGATCGCGAGGCGGTCTTCATCGACACGGTGATGCTGCCGTTGCGCCGCGATTTCCCCGCGCTGAAAGTCGTGTTCGAGCACATCACCACCAAGCACGCTGCCGAATACGTGCGCGATGCGGAGGGCCCGGTTGGCGCGACCATCACTGCGCATCACCTGCTGTACAACCGCAATGCACTGTTTGTCGGCGGCATCCGCCCGCATTACTACTGCCTGCCGGTGCTCAAGCGCGAAACACACCGTCTGGCACTGGTGGCCGCGGCCACCTCGGGCCACCCCCGCTTCTTCCTCGGTACCGACAGCGCGCCGCATGCCAAGGGTGTAAAGGAACACGCCTGCGGTTGCGCCGGCTGCTACACCGCGCTGCACGCCATGGAGCTGTACGCCGAGGCCTTTGAAGACGCCAACGCACTCGACAAGCTCGAAGGCTTCGCAAGCCTCCATGGGCCGGACTTCTATGGCCTGCCACGCAACGCCGGTACGCTCACGCTCACCCGCTCGCAGTGGCAGCTTCCCGCCGAAGTCCCGTTCGGCGAGCAGACGCTGGTTCCGTTGCGCGGCGGCGAGATGCTACGCTGGAAGTCTGTCTGACTGACTTGGCGATTGACTGCCTACGTGCGATCGACTGGAGCCATCCGGCGTTCGCACCGCTCGCGGCGGTCGGCGTCCCAATTGCACGCGCGATTGAGGAAGGCGCCGATCTTCGAGACGCACTGAACGCACATTCGGCCGCGCAGGTAATCCGCACCGCTGGAGGCCATGCCCTGCGCTTCGTCCCGCAAGATGCCTTGCCGGCCGACACCGCTTACGAAGCACACATCGCCGCCACCGGCGGGGTGCCGACGCGGGACAACCTCCACGATTTCTTCAACGCGCTCATCTGGCTGCATTGGCCGCGTGCCAAGGCGGCACTCAACGCACGCCAGGCGCGGGCGATTGCGCAGGATGGGATTGGCGCGGCACGCGGCGCCGTCCGCGATGCCGCCACGTTGCTCGACGAAAACGCCCTGATCTTCCTGCACACCGAAGACGCACCGGAGCGAAGCCTGACCGGCTTCGATTGGCGCGGCTTGTTCGTGGAGGGCAGGGCAGCATGGGGCGCCACCTGCGCCGTTCTGCCGTTCGGGCATGCGCTTCTGGAAAAGCTGGTCGCGCCGTACAAGTCGATCACCGCACATGCGTGGCCGCTCCACGTGGCTGCGTTGCCGGCAGATTGCCCGTCACTCGACGCAGCGCTGGCCGAGACGCTGCTGCACGCCGATCTCGCGCCCCGCCATTTCCGCCCGTTGCCCGTCATGGGGATTCCGGGCTGGTGCGATGCCAATGTCGACGCCGGCTTCTATCTGGATACGACGGTCTTTCGGCCAGGCCGTCGGCGCTTCGTACCTGAACAGTGCTAGACTCGCGCCTCGCGAAGCGGACCAGACAACCGCTGCTTTCGCCGCCTCGTGCGACGGAAGGGGAGGAAAGTCCGGACTCCATAGAGCAGGGTGATGGCTAACGACCATCCACGGTGACGTGCGGAATAGGGCCACAGAGACGAGTCTTCGCCCCAGGCTTCGGCCAGGGCGAAGGGTGAAACGCGGTAACCTCCACCCGGAGCAATCCCAAGTAAGCAGGCGATGAAGCGGCTCGCTGAGTCTGCGGGTAGGGAGCTTGAGCCGGCTGGCAACAGCCGGCCTAGAGGAATGGTTGTCACGCCGCTGGTTTCGGCCACGCGGCGCACAGAATCCGGCTTATCGGTCCGCTTCGCTTCTTATTCCGATGCCGTCGGCTGGCTGGCCAAGTCCACCAGTTCCAATGAGTGCGTGATCTCGGCCGTCTTGGCCAGCATGATCGACGCTGAGCAGTACTTCTCGTGCGAAAGCTGCACGGCGCGTTCCACCGTTTCCCGCTTCAGGTTTCGCCCCGTCACCGTGAAGGTGAAGTGGATGCGCGTGAAGACCTTCGGGTCGGTCTCGGCGCGATCGGCATGCAGCTTGACGCTGCAGCCTTGCACGTCCTGCCGGCCTCGCTTGAGGATCAGCACGACGTCATAGGCGGTGCAGCCGCCGGTGCCCAGCAGGACCATTTCCATCGGGCGCGGTGCGAGGTTGCGGCCGCCCCCGTCGGGCGCACCATCCATCGTGACGAGATGGCCACTGCCGGTTTCCGCCAAAAAGGCCATGCCATCCGGGCCGGTCCAGCTCACAGTGCAATCCATGTCCAATCCTTGTGCAGAGGGTCGGCCAGCGCCGACGAAAAGCCACATTGTAGCCATCGGCCCGCCATGCGTTGCCAGCCTAGGGTGAACGCGGCTTGACAGTGATACCTGCGCAAAAAGGTGCAACCCGTCTTCTGTGCACCCAAATCGCGCCAGAATTCGAGGGATATCTCTAGTGCGCACCAGATCGGAAGATCTGAAAGTTTCGCAAGATATTGATTTTGAAAGGAAATTTTGACATGTTGCCGATGAAATTTGCATTCCGTATTACGAAATGCAATTTCGTAGTGCAAATTCCCTTGCGCGTGCCCCAGAAATGGGTATAATTTGCACCATTGGATCGGCTGATGCGGTGCAACCCACCAAGTCAACGATCAGCAGGTGTCTCCTCCACCCTCCTCCTTTGGTGGATTCAAACCCAAGCTCAATGGCTTGGGTTTTTTTTGCCTTCAGGATTTGCGCGCACCTTTTCCTTGTGTCAAGGAGACCGTGCACGGTACAATCGAAATCTTTTCCGGATTGCCCGCGGAAAAGAAATTCAGAGAGCCCGCACCAACAAGCGGGAAGGCGGGCCGGCGATGACCTCGCATGAGGTTGCGCAGGCGTCCGCAAGACGATCCGTTCGTGAGCAGTCTGAACGTAAGTTCTCAGCGCGATACGGGTCCACTCGGGCACTGACTCAATATTTGGAAAAATCATGAAGACCTTTTCCGCAAAGCCCCATGAGGTGAAGCGCGATTGGTACGTGATTGACGCGACGGACAAGGTCCTCGGGCGTGTCGCCAGCGAAGTGGCACACCGACTGCGCGGCAAGCACAAGCCCGAATTCACTCCGCACGTCGATACCGGCGATTTCATCATCGTCATCAACGCAGCCAAGCTGCGTGTGACGGGCGCCAAGACGACCGACAAGAAGTACTATCGCCACTCGGGTTACCCGGGCGGTATCTACGAAACGACGTTTGGCAAGATGCAGCAGCGTTTCCCGGGCCGCGCCCTGGAGAAGGCTGTGAAGGGCATGCTGCCGAAGGGTCCGCTGGGCTACGCGATGATCAAGAAGCTGAAGGTTTACGCCGAAGGCTCGCATCCGCACGAAGCTCAGCAGCCGAAAGCGCTGGAAATCTAAGGGGCCTAATCCATGATCGGAAACTGGAACTATGGCACCGGCCGCCGCAAGAGCGCTGTGGCACGTGTCTTCATCAAGTCCGGCAAGGGCGACATCATTGTCAACGGCAAGGCCATCAACGAGTACTTCGCTCGTGAAACCTCGCTGATGATCGTGCGTCAGCCGCTGGAACTGACCAACCACGCAGCTACGTTCGACATCAAGGTGAACGTGGTCGGCGGCGGGGAAACCGGCCAAGCCGGTGCGGTGCGCCACGGCATCACCCGCGCCCTGATCGACTACGATGCAACGCTCAAGCCCGCCCTGTCGAAGGCCGGTCTGGTGACGCGCGATGCGCGCGAAGTCGAGCGTAAGAAGGTTGGTCTGCGCAAGGCCCGCCGCGCCAAGCAGTTCTCGAAGCGTTAATCCGCTTCCTGCTGCTTCAGCAAAAAACCACACCCTCGGGTGTGGTTTTTTGTTTTTGAGGATTCGAACCAAACGGTGTGATCTTTGCAGCGCCTTGCTTACCCTTTGCAACAGCTCCGACATGTCCACGGGACTACAATCCACATTTCGTTAGCGTTCGGCCCGTATGATGCAATCCGCTGTTTCTCCTAATCCGATTCTGATCTGCAAGGCGGGTCAGGAGACGTGCGCATGAAGGCGCGTCGCTTGCTGCGTCGCGCTTCCGTGCTCGCGCCGAACGTCACGGTACGTTCGCGCTTGCCTTGGCCTGTAACGGTGTTGTTGATTGCGGTGGTACTTGGGCTTGCGGCCGCGGCAGCGCTGTGGGCGTTCGAAGAAGGGCGCCGCCTGACCGGTCCGCACGATGCTGATTTGCGTGCAATGAACCGCGAGCTGACCGCCAAGCTGGCTGCCGTGCAGGCCGAACGAGACAAGCTTTCTGCATCCGCCGGCACCGTGGACGCACGTCTGGGGATCGCCGAAGGTGCACAGGCGCAAATGGCGGAGCAACTCAAGGCGCTGGAAACCGAAAACGCGCAGTTGAAGGAGGATCTGGCTTTCTTTGACAGCTTATTGCCGGCGCCCACCAATTCCGCCGGTATCTACGTGCGCAGCTTCCGCATCGCGCCGGACGAGGCACAGCCGACGCGCATGCGCTTCCGGGTTCTGCTGATGCAGGGAGGCGGAAAGGCGTTCGCGCCGGTCTCCGAATTCGAGGGGCAATTGGCGCTCACGCTGAACGTCGTGCAGGGCGGCAAAGCTGCTACGATCGATTTCCCAGGCACGGTGGCCAGCGGATCGCCCGCCACCAGCGCCCGCGTCAAGCTCACGCACTACCAGCGCCTCGAGGGCTGGGTGGATGTGCCCCCTGGCACCACGGTGCAATCGGTGATGGTGAAAGTGCTGCAGAACGGCAAGATCAAAGCGAGCCAGAGTTTTTCCATCTGACAGGCATTGTCCTGTCGAGGATCCGTACACAGAGGAGTCGACGATGCTGTTTGGCAAAAAGAAAGGGCTGGCGATCGAAACGCTACTGGGGGCCCGTACCAAGCTGGAGGGGGATCTGCGCTTCTCGGGCGGTCTGCGAATCGACGGCGAAATCAAGGGCAACATCTATGGCGATCCTGACAAGCCCAGTATGTTGGTCATTACTGACAGCGCACGCGTTGAGGGCGAAGTGCACGTCGGCCATCTGATCCTGAACGGCACAGTGGTCGGCCCCGTGCATGTGGCAGAGCTGCTGGAGCTGCAGCCGAAGGCACGCATCGAAGGCAACGTGCAATATGCGGCGCTGGAGATGCACCAAGGCGCCGTCGTCATGGGCACGTTGACGCACGCGGCACCCGGCGATGTGAAGTTGCTGCCCAATCTGAAGCTGGCGTCCAATCAGGATTGATCACATCTCGCGCTAGCCGTTGCTGGCGCACCGCACAATGCCCACTTGAAACGCAAGGCTTCGGCACGATTTGCAGCTTGCGCTTAAAATACAAGCAAGTTTCAGACGTTCCCACAGGAGATTTTCATGAACGCAGTCGCGCAGGCAGCCACGCCCGATGTGAACGAGGTTCCGGCTCCGCTGGTCTTTACGGACAGCGCTGCGGACAAGGTCAAGCAACTGATTGAAGAAGAAGGCAACCCGGAGTTGAAGCTGCGCGTGTTCGTGCAAGGCGGCGGGTGCTCGGGCTTCCAGTACGGCTTCACCTTTGACGAAGAGACCAACGAGGACGATACGACCATGACCAAGAATGGCGTGTCGCTCTTGATCGACTCGATGAGCTACCAATACCTGGTGGGCGCCGAGATCGACTACAAGGAAGACATCAACGGCGCGCAGTTCGTCATCAAGAACCCGAATGCTTCGACCACATGTGGTTGCGGCTCGTCGTTCTCGGTCTGACGCCACATCGCTGTAAAGGAAAAAGCGCACTTCGGTGCGCTTTTTTGTTGCCTGCAGACAGGGCGCTCAGGCCGGGTAGATTGCGCCGAGGATGCGACCGCCCGATGCGCCGGTCGCCGTGTGCAGGTTGCCGTGGGCGCGGAGCACGCACTGTCGCGCGAGCCACGCAAAGGCCAATGCCTCCACCTGATGCGCGGGCACACCGAACGCATCGGTCGGCGCGACTCGCACGCCCGGCAATCGCTGCGCGATCCGTGCCATGAGCGCGCCATTGCGGGCGCCACCACCGCAGACCAGCAGTGACGCAGCCCGCGGAGCATGGGCACACACGGCATCGGTGATGGTGTCGGCCGTGAGGGCGAGTAGCGTCGCTTGAACATCTTCAGGGCGAACAATGTTCAGCGCATCGCCGAGGGTTTGCTGCAGCCACGCCGGGTTGAACAGGTCGCGGCCGGTGCTCTTGGGCGGCGGGGCTGAGAAGAACGGCTCGGCTTTCAGACGCGCGAGGAGCGTTTCGTCGATGCGTCCGGTGCGGGCCCAGGCGCCGTCGGCGTCGTAGCGGCTGTCGCGGTGCGTATGGACCCAGTAGTCCATCAGCGCGTTGCCGGGGCCGCAGTCGAAGCCGAGTACGGCGTCGCGCGCGTCCGAACCCTGCGGCGGCAAGACGGTGAGGTTGGCGATGCCCCCGATGTTGCATACCAGGCGCCAAGCATCGGGCAGGCCGAACAGCGCGCGATGCAGCGCTGGTACGAGCGGGGCGCCTTGACCGCCGGCAGCGATATCGCGGCTGCGAAAATCGGCAACAACGTCGATGCCGGTGCGTTCAGCCAGCACCGCAGGGTGCTGGCTCTGGCGCGTATAGCCGGTGCCATCATGCGCGCCGGGCTGATGACGAATCGTCTGCCCATGGGCGCCGATGGCCTGTACGTCGTGCGCGGCCAGACCCGTACCGGCAAGCAGCCGGGCGACGCATTCGGCGTAGACCATGGCCAGTGCGTTGGCGGCCAATGCTTCGCGATGGATCTCGTCGTGGCCTGCATGTTGCAGGTCCAGAAAGCGCTGGCGCAGCTCGGGCGAGAAAGGCACGTAGGCGTCGGCGAGGACGGCTGGGTGTTCGCCGGAAAAGTCCGCCAGCACGCCATCGACGCCGTCCAGGCTGGTGCCCGACATCAAGCCGATGTAGCGGTTGCTGGGAAGTGCGATGTGGTTGGGATGGCTCATGCGCGACAGCTTACCAGCGCAATGGCGGGCCAAACGGACACATCACGGTAAAATCCAGGGATTGCGCGGCCGGCACTTCAATTGATGTCGGCCATCGTTCACGCCCCGTTTCCCTAATTGTTGATCCGTTCGCGCCGTTTTCCATGTGCGGCGCGGTGACCTCTCTTTTTGCCATGACTGCATCTGACACTTCCGCCGTTTCCGACAACACCACGCCGGCCAAACCCAAGTACCCGGTGACCCCGGAGGTGGCGCACGCGATGGAAGTGTCGCTGCGCGGCTGCGACGAATTGCTGATCGCTGCCGAGTGGGAGCAGAAGCTGGCCAAGAGCGCCGCCACCGGCGTGCCGCTGCGCATCAAGCTGGGCCTGGACCCGACGGCGCCCGATATCCACATCGGCCACACCGTGGTGCTCAACAAGATGCGCCAGCTGCAGGATTTGGGGCATCAGGTGATCTTCCTGATTGGCGATTTCACGTCGACGATCGGTGATCCGTCCGGCCGCAACGCCACGCGCCCGCCGCTCACGCGCGAGCAGATCGAGGCCAACGCGCAGACGTACTACCGTCAGGCCAGCATGGTGCTGGATCCGAGCAAGACGGAAATTCGCTACAACAGCGAATGGTGCGACCCGCTGGGTGCGCGCGGCATCATCCAGCTTGCCGCCAAGTACACCGTCGCCCGCATGATGGAACGCGACGATTTCACCAAGCGCTACAAGGCGGGTGTGCCGATTTCGGTGCACGAATTCCTTTACCCGCTGATGCAGGGCTACGACTCGGTCGCGCTCAAGTCCGACTTGGAGTTGGGCGGCACCGACCAGAAGTTCAACTTGCTGGTCGGTCGAGAATTGCAGAAGGAATACGGCCAGGAGCCGCAGTGCATCTTGACGATGCCGTTGCTGGTAGGCCTGGACGGCGTCGAGAAGATGTCCAAGTCCAAGGGCAACTACGTCGGTATCAGCGAGGCGCCGAACGAGATGTTTGGCAAGCTGATGAGCATTTCCGACGACCTGATGTGGACGTACTACACGCTGCTGTCGTTCCGCCCGCTGGCCGAGATCGACATGATGAAGGCGGAGATCGCGCTGGGCCGCAACCCGCGCGATTGCAAGGTGCTGCTGGCCCAGGAGATCGTTGCCCGCTTCCATAGCCAGGCCGATGCCGAGCGCGCGCTGGAAGACTTCAACCACCGCGCACGCGGCGGCGTGCCGGACGATATTCCGCAGATCGAGCTGGCAGGCGCGCCGCTGGGCATTGCGCAACTGCTCAAGCAGGCTGGCCTCTGCCCGTCCACGTCGGACGCCAACCGCAATATCGAGCAGGGCGGCGTGAAGATCGACGGCGCCCTCGTCAGCGACAAGGGCCTGAAGGTGGAAGCCGGCACCTTCGTGATGCAGGTCGGCAAGCGTCGCTTTGCGCGCGTGGTGCTGAAGTGATTGGGCTGATTCAGCGGGTGTCTGAAGCGGCGGTCCGTGTGGATGGCCGCGTTGTCGGCGAGATCGGCCCGGGACTGCTGGCGCTAGTCTGTGCCGAACGCGGGGACACCGCCGCCGAGGCCGATCGCCTGCTGGAGAAGCTGCTGAACTATCGCGTGTTCGCCGACGCGCAGGGCAAGATGAACCTGCCCGTGCGCAACATCGACGGCAACGGGCAGGCAGGCGGCCTGCTGGTGGTTTCGCAGTTCACGCTGGCAGCCGATACCAAGTCCGGCACGCGGCCGAGCTTTACGCCCGCTGCCGCGCCGGAAGATGGCCGCCGCCTGTACGAACACTTCGTGGCGCGCGCCCGTGCGCAGCATCCCATCGTGGCCACCGGCGAGTTTGGCGCAGACATGAAGGTGTCGCTCGTCAACGATGGCCCGGTCACGTTCTGGCTGCAGGTGGCGCCGCAAGTCGCTCCGTCCGCCGCAAAAGCGGCCGCGCCGGAAGCGGCCAAATCTGTCTGATTCGTTCGGGAACCTGTGATGCCACGCGCCGCCGCCATTCCTCTGCCGATGCCGCAGATCACCCACATCGTGCTCATCCGCCACGGCGAGACCGACTGGAACCGCGAACGCCGCCTGCAAGGCCAGCTCGACGTGCCGCTGAACACGCAAGGGTTGGAGCAGGCTGCGCAGCTCGGCAAGGCGTTGGCGCGCGAGCGGTTCGATGCGGTCTACGCGAGCGATCTGTCGCGGGCCAAGCAGACGGCGCAGGCCCTGGCAGATGAAGTGGGTGTGACCGTGCGCGACGACGCCGGTTTGCGCGAGCGCTGCTACGGCCAGTTCGAAGGTCTGACCTACGCTGAAGTCGCCGCGCAGCATCCAGCCGACTTTGATGCCTGGCAAAATCGCGTGCCCGAGTTCGCCCCGCCTGGCGGCGAGACGCTGACTGAATTCCACGAACGTGCGGTCGAGACAGCGCTTCGCTTGATCCGTCGTCACCCCGGCGAGCGCATCGCGCTGGTTAGCCACGGCGGCGTGCTCGATTGCCTGTACCGCCACGCCAACGCCATGACGCTCACCGAGCCGCGCCAGCATGAGCTGCGCAACGCGAGCATCAACCGGCTTTCATCCGATGGTCATCAACTGACCGTGCTGCAATGGGGGGATGTCGCGCACCTGGATTTGCTGGTGCTCGACGAGGTGGACCGCCGCGTTCCTTAAACCTTCAGCCGGAACGGCGTGAAGTCGGTGTCGCGGTCGTAGTAGTCTTCGTGCTCGACGCGTTTGAGGAAGGCGACGACCCGGTACGTGAGGGGCGTCGCCACGACCTCCCAGCCGGTCTTGAGGATGTATTGCGCGATGGCCACGCGAAGCACCTGCTGGTGGGGCCAGATCCCGTAGAAGGCGATGACGTAGAACAGCGAAGAATCCACTGCCTCGCCCACCACCGTAGACCCAATGAGCCGGGTCCACAGCCATTTTCCCTCGGTAGCGATCTTCATCTTCGCCAGCGTATAGCTGTTGGCAAAGCTGCCGCACCAGAACGCGATGAGCGACCCGGCGACGATGCGGGGCGTGTTGCCGAACACGTCGTTCAGGCTCTTCTGGTAGTCCGCCATGAAGGGCGCTACCGGTAGCGCCAGCACGACCAGCGACATGAACGACGCGAAGATCAGTGCGCCAAAGCCCGCCCACACCACGCGCCGGTCGCGCCCGTAGCCGTACACCTCGGTAAGGATGTCGCCAAAGATGTACGAGATCGGGAAGAACAGCACGCCGGCGCCAAACGTCACCGGCCCGACGATCGGCAGTGTGACCTGCGCCGCCTTGGCCGCGCCGATCAAGTTTGAGCACAGCAGCACCGTGACAAAGGCTGCCATGACGAAGTCGTAGTAGCGGAACGTGCGGTTTGGGTGGTGCGGGGCGGCGGACATGTCGGGGGCGGGCGGAGGTTTATTCGTTGTCGTCCCAGAGTTCACGAACTGGGCCGCTCTTGGGGGCGCCCAGCCCGAAATGCTGGTACGCCGATGCGGTGGCGACGCGCCCGCGCGGCGTGCGTTGCAGGTAGCCCTGCTGGATCAGGTAGGGCTCAAGCACGTCCTCGATCGTGTCGCGCTCCTCGCCGATGGCGGCCGCCAGGTTGTCGATGCCGACCGGGCCACCGTTGAACTTGTGCAGGATCGCTTCGAGCAGCTTGCGATCCATCAGGTCGAAGCCGACCGCATCCACATCAAGCATCGCCAGCGCGGCATCGGCCACTTCGCGGGTGATGATGCCATCGGCCTTGACCTCCGCATAGTCGCGCACGCGGCGCAGCAGGCGGTTGGCGATACGCGGCGTGCCGCGCGAGCGCTTGGCAATCTCCAGCGCGCCTTCGTCCACGATGTGGGCGTTCAGCAGGCCCGATGAACGCGTGACGATCTTCGCCAGTTCGGCAGGCGTATAAAACTCAAGCCGCGCGACGATGCCGAAGCGGTCGCGCAGCGGGTTGGTCAGCATGCCGGCGCGCGTGGTGGCGCCCACGAGCGTGAACGGCTGCAGATCCAGCTTGACCGAGCGGGCCGCCGGGCCCTCGCCGATCATGATGTCGATCTGGTAGTCCTCGAGCGCCGGGTACAGGATTTCCTCTACCACGGGCGAGAGCCGATGTATTTCGTCGATGAAGAGGACGTCGTTGGCTTCGAGGTTCGTGAGCAGTGCGGCCAGGTCGCCCGGGCGCTCTAGCACGGGGCCGGAGGTCTGGCGCAGGTTGACACCCATCTCGCGCGCAATGATGTGCGCCAGCGTCGTCTTGCCCAAGCCCGGCGGCCCGAACAACAGCACGTGGTCCAGCGCCTCGCTGCGGTTCTTGGCTGCGGTCATGAAGATGTCGAGCTGGCCGCGCACCTTTTCCTGGCCGACGTATTCGTCGAGCAGCTTGGGGCGCAGCGCGCGCTCGAACGCCTCCTCGTTGGGGGAGGCGGGGGAGGCTGAGATGATGCGCTCAGCAGAAACAGCCTTGGCGGCGAGCTTATCGGTTTCGATCATGACGGGCAGACGGCGCCGGGACGGCGCGAGCAGGCCATTCTACCGTTTCGCCGCGCCTCGGGCGTCAGCCCTTGGAGAGCGCCTTGAGCGCCAGCTTGATGCCTTCGGAGACGCCCGTACCGGCCGGCACTTGCTTGATGGCGAGCGCCGCTTCCTTGTCGGAATACCCCAGCGCCAGCAAGGCGTTGAGCACGTCGACCGCGTCGTCCGAGACGGCCGGGCCGCCGGGTACTGTACCCAAGTCGGCGCCCAGCTTGCCTTTAAGCTCCAGCAGCAGGCGCTCGGCCGTCTTCTTGCCGATCCCCGGGATGCGCGTCAGCCGCCCGGCTTCCTGAAGCGTGACGGCCTGCGCGAGTTCGGCCACCGACATGCCCGACAGCACCGCCAGCGCAATGCGCGCGCCGATGCCGGAAATCTTGATGAGCTGGCGAAAGGTTTCGCGCTCGGCGGCGGTGCCGAAACCGTAGAGCAGGTGCGCGTCCTCTCGCACGATCTGCTGCGTCAGCAGCACGACCTTCTCGCCGGTGGCGGGGAGGTTGTAGAACGTGCTCATCGGCACGTCGATCTCGTAGCCGACGCCGTGGCAATCGACCAGCAGGTGCGGCGGGTTCTTTTCGATCAGCGTCCCGGCGATGCGTCCGATCATGGGTGGGGTTCCTCGTCCAAAACGGGACGCAGTGTAGCCCAAACCTTCTGCGAGACCCGATCCGGGGTCGGCCGCTCGCTACAGTTTGATGCGCGAAAACTAACGCTGGAAGGTCGACACGGCTTGCCGCCCGACAGCCGGGTCATCGGTGAAGAAGCCGTCGACGCCCGCGCGCAGGAAGGCTTGGATCTCCGTAATCGAGCCGTTGACGTTGCGCGTGTTGTCCGCGCCGCTGCGCAGCGACGGCGGCAAGAAGGTGTTCTCGGGGCGGAATGTGTACGGGTGGACGATCAGCCCGGCGTTGTGCGCGTTGCGGATCAGGTCGGTCGGGTCAGTGAGTCGGCCGTTGGCATCCAGGCCCATGATGCTGCTCTTGTCAGGGCCGACACCATTGGCATACGCGGCGATGTCGCGCATGCCTTGGCTGGTCATCATGTCGCCGAAGGTGCGGCTGTCTTTGGCGACCACAAAATCGTAGGGCTGCCGGCTGGATGTGCCCATCAGTTGCACGAGCTTCCAGTTGGGTTGGCTGCTGCCGATCTTGTTGCGAATCGCCTTGAGGTTGGCGACTTCGAACGACTGGATGTAGACCGTGGTGCGGCTGGCCGTAAAGGCGTCGCGGCGCAGGCCGTCGATCAACCTGTCTTCCAGCAGCAGGCCGATCGACTGGAAATACGTCGGGTGTTTCGTTTCCGGATAGATGCCGATGTTGCGGCCGAGCCTGGCGGATTGGTCCCGCGCCAGCGCGATGATCTCGTCGAGCGTGGGGATGTCGAACTGGTCGTTGTAGGCGACGTTGTCGGGGCGGATGCTCGGGATGCGCTCGCGTGCGCGCAGCGTTTTCAGTTCACCCAGCGTGAAGTCTTCGGTGAACCAGCCGGTGACACTCTGGCCGTCGATCGTCTTGGTGGTCTTGCGGCCGGCAAACGCTGCCACGTCGGCCACGTTGGTCGTGCCGGAGATTTCGTTCTCGTGGCGCGCAACGAGCACGCCGTCCTTGGTGGAGACGAGATCGGGCTCGATGATGTCGGCGCCATCGTCGATGGCCTTCTGGTACGAGGCCAGCGTGTGCTCGGGCCGCAACGCAGGCGCACCGCGATGGCCGATCACCTGGACGGTGGCGATGGGCGTGGTGTTGCCCCCGCCGCCGCCGCCGTGGTTGTATTCCAGCCGGCAGGCCGACAAGGCCAGGGAGGCGCTCAAGACGAACGGGCTCAGCAGGATGAGACGGCGCAGCATCGGAGGCTCCTGAAGACGGATACCCGCATGGTAGTCGCCGTGTGTGCGTGCAGCTACCTGCCGTCTTTAAGAATCCTGTCAGCCGACGAGGCGCCCGCGCCGCACGCGCAGGCCTTTTTGCGCAAGCTGCGGCGCCAGCCCGGCCATGGCGGCCAGTGTCTCGCCGCCGTGCGCATGACAAATGGCCACGCCCAGCGCGTCAGATGCATCCGCGCCGGGTTTGCCTTCGAGGTTGAGCAAGCGTACGACCATCGCCTGCACCTGATCCTTATTGGCGCGGCCGTAGCCAACCACGGCCTGCTTCAGTTGCAGCGCGGTGTATTCGAACACCGGCAGGTTGCCGCTCATCAGGCCACAGATCACCGCGCCGCGCGCCTGACCCAGCAGCAGCGTCGATTGCGGGTTGACGTTGACGAACACCTTTTCGATGGAAGCGCAGTCCGGCCGGTAGGTGCTCACCAGTTCAGAGACCCCGTCGTACAGCGTCTTCAGGCGGCTGGGCAGGTCGGCATTGCCGTTGCTCTTGATCGTGCCCGAGGCCACGTAGACGAGCTTGTGGCCGTGCCGTTCAAGCACGCCGAAACCCGTGGTGCGAAGGCCGGGGTCGATGCCGAGGATGCGCATGAAATGGAGCGGAGCAGAAAAGAAAAACGGGGCAGGCGCCAGTCTACGCCTTGCCCCGCTGATCGGTCGAACGACCGTGCCGTTTAGTGGCGGAAGTGGCGCGTGCCCGTGAAGATCATTGCCACGTTGCGCTCATCGGCGGCGGCGATCACTTCATCGTCGCGCACCGAGCCGCCCGGCTGGATCACGCACGAGGCGCCTGCATCGACCACCACATCCAGACCGTCGCGGAACGGGAAGAACGCATCCGACGCCACGGCCGAACCGGCCAGCGTCAGGCCCGCGTTCTGCGCCTTGATGCTCGCGATGCGGGCGGAGTCGACACGGCTCATCTGGCCGGCGCCCACGCCCAGCGTCATGCCGCCGCCGCAGAACACGATGGCGTTCGACTTGACGAACTTGGCGACGCGCCAGGCGAACATCAGGTCGTCCATTTCCTTCGGCGTCGGGTGGCGCTTGGTCACCACGCGCAGCTCGCTCGGTTGCACGTTCTTGGCATCCGGGCTCTGCACCAGCAGACCGCCACCGACGCGCTTGAAGTCGTACGCGTTCACGCCCTTGCCAAGGGGGATCTCCAACACGCGCACGTTCTGCTTGGCCGCGAACACCGCACGCGCGCCTTCCGAGAAGCCCGGAGCGATCAGCACTTCCACGAATTGCTTGGCCACCACCTGTGCGGCTGCTTCATCCAGCGGCACGTTGAAGGCGATGATGCCACCGAAGGCCGAGGTCGAATCGGTCTTGAAGGCCTTCTCATACGCTTCCTGTGCGGTGCCGCCGATGGCCACGCCGCACGGGTTGGCGTGCTTGATGATGACGCACGCGGCGCCCTTGGCCGGGTCGAACGACTTCACGCATTCCCACGCAGCATCGGCGTCGGCGATGTTGTTGTACGACAGCTCCTTGCCCTGCAGTTGCGTGTAGTTGGCGAGCGCGCCGTCCACGACCTTCAGGTCACGGTAGAAGGCGGCGGACTGGTGCGGGTTCTCGCCGTAGCGCATTTCCTGCACCTTGTCGAAGGCCAGGTTCAGCGTTTGCGGATAGGCGCTGCGCGTGCTGTGCGACTTGTCGGCGCCAAGGCTCGTCAGGTAATTCGTGATCGCACCGTCGTACTGCGCGGTGTGCGCGAACACCTTCTTGGCCAGCATGAAGTTGGTCTCGTAGCCAACCGTATTGTTGTTGGCCTGCATCTCGGCCAGCACGGTGGCGTAGTCGGCTGGGTCAACGATGACCGTCACATCACGGTGGTTCTTGGCCGCCGAGCGCAGCATGGTCGGGCCGCCGATGTCGATGTTCTCGATCGCGTCGGCCAGCGAGCATTCGTCCTTGGCCACCGTCTGCTGGAACGGGTACAGGTTCACCACCAGCAGGTCGATGGTCGGGATGCTGTGCTCGGACAGCGCGGCCATGTGCTCGGGCAGGTCGCGGCGGGCCAGGATGCCGCCGTGCACCTTCGGGTGCAGCGTCTTCACGCGGCCGTCGAGCATTTCCGGAAAGCCGGTGTAGTCCGCCACTTCCGTCACGGGCAGGCCGGACTCGGCGAGCAGCTTGGCGGTGCCGCCGGTGGAGAGGAGCTTGACGCCGCGCTCGTGCAGGGCACGGGCAAAGTCGACGATGCCGGTCTTGTCGGAAACGGAAAGCAGGGCTTGCTGGATCATGGTGGAAACGCCGGTGGGCGGGTGTGGCGCTGGGTTTGCCGAACTGGCAGGAGGCGCCGTCAGAAAGGAAATCGGTTCAAAGGCCGGCCCGCAACCTCAGATGAGGCCGTGCTGCTGCAACTTCTTGCGCAGCGTGTTGCGGTTGATGCCGAGGTAGTCGGCCGCCTGCGACTGGTTGTTGGAAGCCCATTCCATCACGGTTTCCAGCAGCGGCCGTTCAATGGCCTGCAGCACCATGTCGTAGACGTTGGACGGGTTCTCGCCGTCCAGGTCACGGTAATACGCATCCAGGCTGTCGCGGATGCAACGTTCGATCGGGTTGCGGCTCATGCGGCAAGCAGTTCCTTGTTGTTGTCGTTGTTGCCCGTCGTGGGGTGGCCGCCACCGGTGGTCTGGTCTTCGTAGACCAGACGGTCGGACAGCGCACGCTGCTCGTCGAAGAACGCGTTGACGGCCGCCAGCTGGGCCGCGGTGTCTTCGATGGTGTTCATGCGGTGGCGGAACAGGTTGGCCCCCGCCAACCCGCGCGTGTACCAGGCGATGTGCTTGCGTGCGGTGCGCACGCCGGTGTATTCGCCATAGAACGCGTAGTGCTCTTCCAGATGCGCATTCATGATGCCGCGAATCTCTTCCACTTCCGGCGCGGGCAGCAGCGTGCCGGTCTGCAGGAAGTGGGAAATCTCGCGGAATAGCCACGGGCGCCCCTGCGCCGCGCGGCCGATCATGATGGCGTCGGCGCCGGTCACGGCAAGCACGTGCTTGGCCTTGGCCGGCGTGGTGATATCGCCGTTGGCGACCACCGGAATGCCCACCGACGCCTTGACCGCGGCGATGGTGTCGTATTCAGCATCACCGTGATACAGATCGGCGCGCGTGCGACCGTGCACGGTCAGCATGCTGATGCCGGCGTCCTGTGCAATGCGCGCCACGCTCAATGCGTTGCGGTGTTCGCGGTCCCAACCGGTGCGGATTTTAAGCGTCACCGGCACACGATCGCCCACCGCACCCACCACCGCCTCGACAATGCGCTGGACCAGCGGCTCGTTCTGCAGCAGCGCAGAACCGGCGGCTACGTTGCACACCTTCTTGGCCGGGCAGCCCATGTTGATGTCGATGATCTGCGCGCCGCGATCGACGTTGTAGCGCGCGGCTTCGGCCATCATCATCGGCTCGGCGCCGGCGATCTGCACGGCGATCGGCTCGACCTCGCCCGTGTGGTTGGCGCGCCGCATCGTCTTCTCGCTTTTCCACAATTGCGCGTTGGACGCGACCATTTCCGACACCGCATAGCCCGCGCCCAGCCGTTTGCACAGCTGGCGGAACGGGCGGTCCGTCACACCCGCCATGGGCGCGACGAACAGGTTGTTGCGGAGGGTATGCGGTCCGATCTGCAAGGCTGACGAGAAAGACGCGGCTGAAAGAAACGAAAAATCACCCCTTCCGCCCAGAGTCGAACGACGATCGGGCGGAGCGACGGGAGTGAAAAATGCGAGGACGGGATTTTACCGCCAAACCGCCGGATTGCCTAAATGTTGTGCACAAACTATGCGGCAGTGCGGTCGGCGGCCGGGTTCTTGCCTTGGCTGGTGCTAGCGGAACCGTTGCAGGCCGTAGGCGTGGGCGTCGATGAAGGATTTGCGCTCGCTGACCAGATCGGCGATGAGTCGGGCGGTGCCCGGCGCGCCCGTCATACCCAGGTGGCCATGCCCGAACGCGAAGAACACGTTGCGGTAGCGCTCCGAACGGTCGATCACGGGCAGGCTGTCGGGCAGGGAGGGTCGATGGCCCATCCATTGGCTGTCATCCGAGAATCTGAGGCCCGGAAAGAGCTGCTGGCCCTGCTGCATGAGGATGCGGGCGCGGCGGTAATCGGGCGCCGCGTCCAACCCGCCGATCTCCACGGTGCCGGCAATGCGCAAGCCGCCTTCCATGGGCGTGGCGATGAACTTGCGCTCGCAATCCATGATCGGCCGCGAAGGCTGCACGGTGGGGGCGGCCAGCGTGGCGTGATAGCCGCGTTCGGTGTCGAGCGGAATGCGGATGCTGGTGAGCTTAGCCCCCAGCCGCATCGACCATGCGCCTGCGCACAACACAAGCTTCGACACAGGCAGCGTGCCGCAATCGGTGTGCAGCCGCGTCGGGCCGCCGTAGTCGCTTCGGCCGAATTCCACGTCCAGCACCTTGCGGCGCAGGAAGGTGCCGCCAGCCGCCATGAAATTGGCTGCCAGCGTCTTGACGAGCCGTTCCGGGTTGATCGTGAAGCCGTTGTCCGGCAGCAGCAGACCAGATTGGATGTCGGCGGCCAGTGCGGGCTCGAGTTCGCGCGCTTCACCGGCGCTCAGGGCTTGCGAGCGCACGCCCGTGGCATCGCGAATGGACTGCGCCAGCACATCGCCCGACGAACGCGCCAGCGTGCGCCACACATACAGGTGGCCACTCTGGCGGATCAGGCCGTCGTATTGCGCGGCGTCGAGCAGGTTTCGATAACCGGGGAACGTCGCGCTGAAAAGACTCGCCAGCGGCTGCGCAGTCGCGCGGGCTTGCGCCTCGTTGCCTGCGAGCACCCATTGCAGCAGCCAGGGCAACGCGCGCGGCAGATAGGGCCAACGCACCGTCAGCGGACCCATCGGATCGGCCAGCCATTTGGGCACCTGCTTGAGCATGCCCGGCAGCGCCATCGGCACGACCGACGCCACGCTCAAGCAGCCGGCGTTGCCGAACGAGCAGCCTTCACCAATGCCAGCCTGATCGAGCAGCGTGACCTGGTGGCCCTCCCCCTGCAGCTGCAGCGCGCATGCCGTGCCGACAATGCCGGCGCCCACCACGGTGATCTGCTGGCGATCGGCCGCAGTGCTGACCTCGGGAGTCGCCACGCGCTAGCCCCGCTGCCCGAACATCATCTGCCGTGCCAGCCCGTGCTTGAGCGGCGGCAGGCATTCCAGCAGCGTAAGCGCGGCGCCGCGCAGGTGGCCAAACGGCCGGCCCGGCACGGCAAACGCGCGCGGCAGCAAATCGGTCAGGCCGATAGTGACAGCGCGGTCGAACGCGCGTTCGCGCGCGAAACGGGCGAGCGTGGCTGCCGTTGCCCCATCCCGAAGCGCACGCGCCATTTCGAACGCATCGCGCAGGCCAAGGTTGAAGCCTTGGCCCGCCACGGGGTGGATCGTCTGCGCAGCATTGCCAATTGCCGCCACGCGGCGGTCGACCGGAATGCGCTGCGCGTGCAGCCCGAGCGCGAATGTGTGGCGCGGGCTGGCGTGCGTGAAGCGGCCCATGCGCTCGCCAAAGGCAGCGCCCAGTTCAACGAGAAAGGCGTCGTCGGGCAACGCTGCGCGTCGGCGTGCTTCGTCGGGCGCGCAGCACCAGACGAGCGCGTAGCCAGGGCCTTGCGCGTCATCCTGCGGCAGCAATGCGAGTGGGCCTTCGGGTGTGAAGCGCTCCCACGCCCAGCCTTCCAGCGGCGCGCTGCAGCGCACGTGCGCAACGATGGCGGTCTGGCCGTAATCGCGGCGCCGTGCGTGGCCGATACCGCCTTGCTGCTTGCGTGCGTCGTCGAACAAGCCGCCTTCGGCCTGGATGACGACTTCGGGTTCGATGGCCAGCGGATGACGCCCTTCGCGTAGCGCCCGCACGCGTGCCGGGGCGACGGTGCCGTCTGCACGCGGCAGTTGTTCGACGCGCTCCACGGGCGTGTGGTCGTAGCGGGTGAGGCGGTTTGGGTGGCGCTCGATCTGCGTGCCAAGTGCGGCGTTGAGCGCGGCGCTCAGGTCGCCGTATTGCACGACGTGGCCGAGCGCCGGGACGTCGTAGTCTTCATGGCGGATATGCGCTTGCCCGAAGTGGCCGCGTTGCGAGACGTGGATGTGCGTAATGGGCGTGGCGCGCTTGGGCCACCCGCCAATCTCCTGCAGCAGCACGCGCGAGCCATGCGAGAGCGCCAACGAGCGCGGGTCTCGCGCGGCGGCTTCAGCATCGCGCGCATCGAACAGGGCGATGCGCCAGTCGGTGTCGCGCAGCAACCAGTTGGCCAGCGCCAGCCCGACGGGCCCGGCGCCGACGATGGCGACGTCGAAATCCGGCACCGCGCTGCTTGCTGTGATGCTGTCGGTCATGCCTGGCTCCGCATCACCAGTTCGATTTCGTCCGGGGCCACGGGCACGTCGCGCGTGATGATTTCGCAGCCTTCGGGCGTGACGATGGCGTCGTCTTCAATGCGGATGCCGATGTGCCAGTACTGTTCCGGCACGCCGGGCGCGGGGCGCACGTAGATGCCGGGTTCGACGGTCAGCACCATGCCGGCTTCCAGCGGGCGCCACGGGCGTTCGCCTTCTGCAGGCGCGGCGGTGCCGGGTGTGCGGTATTCGCCCACGTCGTGCACGTCCATACCGAGCCAGTGGCCAGTGCGGTGCATGTAGAACTGGCGGTATTGGCCACCGGCGATCACGTCGTCAAGCGTGCCGACCGTGTTGCGGTCAAGCAGGCCGGTGTCGAGCATGCCTTGCGCCAGCACGCGCGTGGCGGCATCGTGCGGCACGTTATACGGCACGCCCGGGCGCGTTTCGGCCAGGGCGGCTTCCTGCGCGGCAACCACAAGCGCATACAGCTCGCGTTGCGGGCCCGTGAAGCGGCCGTTCACCGGGAACGTGCGCGTGATGTCCGATGCGTAGCCGTCCAGCTCGCAGCCGGCGTCGATCAGGCAGAGATCGCCGTCGCGCAGTTCGGCGTCGCCGGCGCGGTAGTGCAGCACGCAAGCGTTGGGGCCAGTGGCAACGATGGAGTTGTAGGCGACGCTTTGCGCACCGTGGCGGCGGAATTCGTAGAGCAACTCGGCTTCGAGATGATATTCACGCAGGCCGGCACGTGAAGCCTGCATGGCGCGCACATGCGCTCCCGCGGAGATGCGGCCGGCACGACGCATGATGTCGAGCTCGCTCGGGTCTTTGAACAGGCGCAGCTCGTCGAGGATGGCGCGCACGTCCAGCGCCTGGTGTGGCGACGACACACCTGCGCGGCCTTGCATGCGCACCGCGTCGAGCCAGCGGCGCATGCGGCGGTCGAACATGCCGCTTTCAGCCAGCGGATAAGCGACGGCCGCAGCGTTGGCGAGCAGCTTGGGCAGCGTTGCGTCGATCTCTTCCACCGAGTGCGCCTCATCCAGGCCGAAGGCTTCCTTGGCGGCTTCGGGGCCGAAGCGGAAGCCGTCCCAGATTTCGCGCTCTTCATGCTTGGGGCGGCAGAACAGCACGCTGCGCGCGGGGGCGCTGCCAGCGGGGACCACGATGGCAAGCACCGCTTCGGGCTCGGTAAAGCCGGTCAGGTAATAGAAGTAGCTGTCGTGCCGGTAGGGGTAGTCGCTGTCGCGGTTGCGCATCGCTTCGGGTGCGGTCGGCACGATGGCGACGCCGCCATTGCCACCCGATGCCGCGCGCAGCCACTGCACGACGCGCTCCCGGCGCTGGCGATAGGTCTGGAGGAAAGCGAGTTCGGTGGCGGACATAGCGTGTTTTCCGGCAGCAGAAAGGATGCGTCGATTGTAACGCCGCGCCCGGCGGGCATTCGGAGGAGGGGCATTGCCACACCCGAAAGGAGACTTGTGCGCTGCGGACGGCCTCTCCTAAAGTCTCGGGCGGCCGCCGCCGTTAATACTGACCTGTTTTGCATCCCGGTTGCGACCTCCGCCTGCAGTGGACTGGCCGCATTGGATCGGCCTGCCCAGGAGAACCGATGCTCGCCAGCAGTTACAACCCTCTTCTTGTCCTGCTTTCCCTCTTCGTGGCCATCCTGGCGTCATATACGGCGCTGGATATGGCAGGACGTGTCGTCACGGCGCAAGGCCGCGCAGCGTCGTGGTGGCTCATCGGCGGTGCATCGGCAATGGGGCTGGGTATCTGGTCGATGCACTTTGTCGGCATGCTGGCGCTGAACCTGCCGATCCCCGTTGGATATGACGTTGGCATCACGCTGACCTCGCTCGCTATCGGCATTGGGGCGTCGATGTTTGCGTTGTGGCTGGTGAGCCGGCGTGAATTGCCTTGGCCGCGCCTAGCGGGCGGTGCGCTGCTCATGGGCGCGGGTGTCGCGGGCATGCACTACACCGGCATGGCCGCGCTGCGCATGAACCCCGGCATTCAATACAACCCCGCGAGGTTTGCGCTGTCGATCGTGATTGCGGTGCTGGCCTCGGGCGTGGCGCTGTGGATCGCGTTCCGCCTGCGGCGGCAGGCGCGGCGCGTTCGTGCACTGCGTGCCGGTTCGGCGGTGGTGATGGGCGTGGCCATCGTCGGCATGCACTACATGGGCATGTCGGCGGCCGCGTTTCCATTCGGCAGTGTGTGCGGCGCTGCGCACACCGGGGCGAGTGCCGAATGGCTGGCGCTGGTCATCATCATCGTGACGCTGGCGGTGCTGGCCATCGCGCTCATCATCTCGGTGCTCGACTTGCGCATGGAAGCGCGCACCGCCTTGCTGGCGAACTCGCTGGCCGCGGCCAACAAGGAGCTGGCCTACCTTGCGCTGCACGACAACCTGACCAAGCTTTCCAACCGCGTGCTGCTGGAAGACCGCCTGACCCAGGCGATCCGCACGGCTGAACGCGAGAAGCGCCGCTTCGCGCTCATGTTCATGGACCTGGATGGCTTCAAGTCCGTCAACGATGTCTATGGCCACCACGTGGGCGATCTGTTGCTGATCGATGTGGCGCAGCGCATCGGCGCGCGGGTGCGGCAGCAGGACACCGTCGCGCGCGTGGGCGGCGACGAATTCGTCGTGCTCGCCTATGTGGACGATCCGGAAGACGCTGGCACCCTGGCCGGAGCGCTGCTGGAAGTGGTGCGCGAGCCCTTCATGGCGGGCGGTCACGAGTTGCGTGTTTCCACCAGCATCGGCATTGCGATCTATCCGGGCGACGGCGGCAACCAGCACGATCTCCTGACCAATGCCGATGCGGCGATGTACCACGCGAAGGGCCTGGGCCGGAACGCCTACAGTTTCTTCGAGCCGTCGATGAACGCCGACGTGCATCAGCAGTTGCAGCTCGTGCAGGACCTGCGCCGCGCGGTCGAGCGGCACGAACTCGTGCTGCATTACCAGCCCAAGTTCAACGCGCCCAACGGGCCGATCATGGGCGTGGAGGCGCTGGTGCGCTGGCAGCATCCGCAGCGCGGCCTGGTGCCCGCCGACGAGTTCATCCCGCTGGCCGAGAAGACCGGGCTGATCGTGCCGCTGGGCGCATGGGTGCTGGACGAAGCCTGCCGCCAGATGGCGCAATGGCACCGCGAGGGGCGCACCGGCTGGACCGTCGCCGTGAATCTCTCTGCGTTGCAGTTTGGCCATGTCGCGCTCATCGACACCGTGCGCGACACGCTCGCGCGCCATGCGCTGGACCCGCGCAGCCTGACGCTGGAGATTACGGAATCGACCGCCATGCGCGACGTCGATGCGAGTCTGCAGATCCTGCAGCAGCTCGATGCGATGGGTGTGCGGATTTCGATCGACGATTTCGGCACCGGCTATTCGAGTCTGCTGTATCTCAAGCGCTTGCCTGCCAGCGAGCTGAAAATTGATCGTGGCTTTGTGCGCGACCTGGCGCACGACACGGAAGACGCGGCCATCGTCTCGGCGATCGTGGCGCTGGGCCAGACGCTGAACCTGCGCATCGTCGCAGAAGGTGTGGAGACGGCCGAGCAGCAGGCGTTTCTGACGCGGCTCGGTTGTCACTCGCTGCAGGGCTACTTGTTGGGCCGCCCGATGACGGCGGAATCGCTGAGCGCCGCGATGGCGTAAGTGCTTAGCGCGACGCGACTTCCGCGTCGAGCGCGGCCAGTTGCGCTGGCGTCCCGACGTTTTCCCAGCGCCCGTCGAAGCGCTCGCCGGTGGCGCGGCCTTCGGCGATGGCCTGGTGGTACAGCGGCGTCATCGCCAGCCGCGTACCGGGCGCGATGCCGGCAAACAGGCGCGTGTCGTACAAGCCGATGTTGCCGAACGTGAGACGCTCGGGGCCTTCGGCGTGGAGTGTGCCTTGGTCATCCAGGGCGAAATCGCCGCGCAGGTGATAGGGCGGATTGGGCACCATCACCAAATGCATGCTGGGTGCCGCTTGCGCCGCCATTGCGGGCGCACGGTCGCATAGCACGGTGTAGTCGTAATCGCAGAACACATCGCCGCTGACAGCAATGAATACGCTGTGCCCATCGCCGGCATGCAGCAGCGGCATCGCCTGGGCGACGCCGCCTGCCGTTTCCAGCGCTTGCCCTTCCGGTGAATACGCGAGGCGCACGCCCCACGCGCTGCCATCTCCGAGCGCGGCTTCGATCTGCACGCCGAGCCACGCGTGGTTGATGACAATGTCGCGCACGCCGGCTGCAGCCAGGCGCTCGATCTGCCAGACGATCAGTGGTTTGCCGCCCACGTTGAGCAGGGGCTTGGGCGTGTGGTCGGTCAGCGGACGCATGCGGTCGCCACGGCCCGCTGCAAAAATCATGGCGCGCGTCGTCGAATTCAAGCCATCACCTTCATGAGAATCAGCAGCACAGCCATGCCGCCGACGATGGTCCACATCGCGCTCTTCGTCACCCGTGCGATGACGATGGCGACGAGGCCGGCAAGCAGGCGCGGGTTGTCGACCGACACCGCGAGCGCGCCGTCGCGCATCAGCAGATCGGGCGCGATCAGCGCGGTCAACATCGCGGCCGGCACGTAGGGCAGGGCGCTGCGGAACCACATCGGCAGGGTCATGCGCCCTTCCAGCGCGATGAACGATAGGCGGATCAGGTAGGTGGCCGCGCCGGAAATCAGTAACACGCCTAAGAGGATGAGGGCTTTCATGCGGTGGCCCCCTTGTCGGACGGTCGGGCGAGCAAGCGCTCAACCAGCGCGCCGACGGCGATGCCCACACATGCCGCGCTCATCAGCCCCAGCTTGTGCGGCCAGCCCGTCCAGGCCACGGCCAGCGCGGCGCCGGTCACGGCAGCGGCCAGCTGGGCACGCGTGCGCAGCGCCGGCACCACGATGGCGATGAACGTGAGCGGCAGGAAGAAATCAAGCGGCCACGAGGTCGGCACCTGCGCGCCCAGCACCACGCCGACGATCGTCGACGCCTGCCAGCTCGACCACAGCGCCACGCCAGCGCCAAGGAAGTACCAGTGGCGGTAAGCGGCTTCCTCGCTGCCAGGCTGCGCGGTGACAACGCGGCGGTTCATGGCGGCGAACGCCTCGTCGGTCAGCAGATAGGCGATCAGCCATTTCCAGCGGCGTGGCAGATGCGCGAGCGCCGGCGCGATGCTGGCCGAATACAGCGCATGCCGCAGATTCACCATCGAGACTGTCGCCGCAATCACCAGCGCGGGCGCGCCACCGGCCCACAACTGCACGAGGATCATCTGCGAGGCGCCACCGAAAACGATGGCGCTCATCACCACGGCAAGCCACGCGGGCATGCCGGCGGACGTGGCCAGCACGCCGTAGATCAGGCCGAACGGCACCACACCCAGCAACATGGGCGCGAGTGCCAGCATGCCGGCGCGAAACTCGACGGCGCGGGAGGAGGCCATCAGAACGTATAGCCGATCTGCTGCGCGCGATCTTCGAGTTGATCGAGCAGGCGGGCCAGCGGCGCCAGCGCGTTGTAGCGGCTGCATACACGGCGCAGGTAGGCGATGAAGCGCGGAGTGTCTTCTACGTAGCCGGTCTTGCCGTCGCGGTAGCGCAGGCGCGCGAAGATGCCGGCTACCTTCAGATGGCGTTGCGCGCCCATCCATTCGAGCGCGCGGTAGAACTCGCCGAAGTCGTCGTCCACGGGCAGCTTGGCGGCGCGGGCCGCTTCCCAGTAGCGCACGGCCCAATCGAGCTCCTGCTCTTCGTCCCACGACAGGAAGGCGTCGCGCAGCAGCGAGGCGGCGTCGTAGGTGATCGGGCCGTAGACGGCATCCTGGAAGTCCAGCACGCCCGGCTGCGACGGGTCGGCCGCGTTGATCATCAGGTTGCGCGGCATGTAGTCACGGTGGACGTACACGCGCGGCTGGGCCAAGGCGCTGGCGACCAGCAGCTTGAACACCTTGTCGAGCGATTCGCGCTGCGCGGCGTCCAGCGGGCGTTGCAGGTGGCGCTCGACATACCAGTCGGGAAACAGCGACAGCTCGCGGCGCAGCAGCACTTCGTCATACGGGGGAAGCTCCCCCTCGCGTGAGGCCAATTGCCAGCGCACCAGGGTATGGATGGCCGGGCGGAACAGCGTGTTGGCGTAGGCGAGGTCGAAATTGCGCTCGCGCAGCGATTGCAGATACGTTTGCGGGCCCAGATCGGTTAGCAGCAGGAAGCCCTGCGCGAGATCCTGCTCCAGCACCTGAGGTGCATGCACGCCGGCCTCATTCAGCAGGCCCGCCACGTGGACAAACGGGCGGCAATCTTCCTGCGGCGGCGGGGCGTCCATGACGACCAGCGTGCCGGGTTTGCCACTGACTGCGCTGTCCAGGCGGAAATAGCGGCGGAAGCTGGCATCGGCCGAAGCGGGTTGCAGCGTGTCGATGCGCAAGCCGTGGGCGGCGGGCAATGTGCCGAGCCAGTCGCGCAGTTGGTCAAGGCGTGCGTCGGTTGCGCCTGCTGCGGCGCCAGGGGTCGAAGCCATGCTGAGAGAATGCTGGAATGAGGCTGGAAGGAAGCCCCGTATAATACCCGACCGAGTTTCGCCGCGAGCGAGCGCCGGCCCTGTCCAGGCCGCGTCCGGCGGCGGGATTGATCGCAGTACTGACTGATTTTGTGCCTGTGCGTGCCGTTGCGCGCGCGGCCCTGTTCCCGATCTGCATGACCGAACCGAACCGAGCCAGGAAAAACCGGCAGCGCGCTGCTGTTGCCGCGCCCGATCAGCGGCCCGCCAACCGGCGTGGCACGCTGGCATTGCGCCCGCTGGTATTTGCGGTGGCCGGTGTCTGGACAGCGACGTCCGCGGCGCAGAGCGCGGACACCACGCAAGCGACGGCGCCTGCTGTCACCCCGGCCTCGTCGGTTACAGCCTTGGCCACGTCCGGCCCGACCACGCCCGGCGGCAGCCCGCTGGTGCCCAAGATGGCCGAGCCTGTCCAGCGCCCGGACAACACCGTCCCCACATTTACCGCGGCCGACAAGATGGACGGCCGCACCAACGAAGACATCCACCTGCGCGGCCATGGCGAACTGCGCCGCAACGGTTCGGTGCTCAAGGGCGACACGCTCGACTACAACCAGGACACCGACGTTGCCACCGCCACCGGCAACGTGCGCCTGTTCAAGGGCGGCACGCTCGTCACCGGCCCGGACGCCAAGCTCAAGGTCACGGCCAACGAAGGCACCATCAGCACGCCCACGTACGAGTTCCACACGACCGGCGGGCACGGCACCGCAGACCGCATCGATTTCATCGACAAGGACAACAGCCGCATCACGCGCGGTACGTACACTACGTGCTCGCCTGACAACGTCGACTGGTACTTCAGCGCAAGCCGCATCGACATCGACAGCGACCGCCAGGTCGGCACTGGCCGCAACGGCGTGCTGCACTTCTTCGGCGTGCCGGTGTTTGCCGCGCCGATCATGGACTTCCCGCTCAATGACGACCGGCGCAGCGGCTTCCTCGCCCCGGTGTTCGGCTACAACAGCCGCAGCGGGACAGACATCACGCTGCCGTACTACTTCAACATCGCGCCGAACCGTGATCTGACGTTGTACCCGCGTCTGCTGAGCCAGCGTGGCCTGCAGCTTGGCGCCGAGTACCGTTATCTCGGTACGTCGTACAACGGCGTCCTGCGCGGCGAATTCCTGCCCGATGATCGTGAGGCGGGTCGCAATCGTTGGTCGATTTCGGCATTGCACACCCAGCGCCTGGCGCCTGGCCTGACCGGCTACATCAACTACAACAAGGTCTCCGATAACACCTACCCGGATGACCTGGGCCGCAGCATCGTCACGGCGACGCAGCGTCAGTACACCCAGGAAGGCGGGGTGATTTACTCGTTCGGCGACTGGGTTGCGACGGCGCGTGTGCAGAAGTTCCAGACGCTGTCGACCGCCACAACGCCACTGGCAGCACCGTATGAGCGACTGCCGCAGCTGAGCCTGACCTATAACAAGTACGACCTTGGCGGCTTTGACGTTAATTTCCTGACCGATTACACCCGGTTCTCGATCCCAACGGCCAATACTGTCCAGGGCGAGCGGCTGTTCATGCAGCCGACGATCAGCTACCCGATCATCCGTCCGGGCTGGTACGTCACGCCGAAGTTCATTCTGAACACCACCGCATACCGCCTGGATCGTCCCGCAGGCGATACGCAGGACACGCAGATCAATCGCACGCTGCCCACGTTCTCGCTCGATTCGGGCATGACCTTTGAGCGCGATGCGCCGCTGGTCACCAAGCTGTTTGGCGTCAACTACATCCAGACGCTGGAGCCGCGCGTGTTCTATGTGTACACGCCGTATCGCGATCAGTCGCAGATTCCGTTGTTCGATACCGGTCAGTCGGACTACAACCTCGGCCAGATCTTTACGGAGAACCCGTACACCGGCTATGACCGCATTGCCGACAACAACAAACTGACGGCGGGCGTGACCACGCGCTTCATTGAGGCGGAGTCAGGCATTGAGCGCTTGCGGGCCACGATCGCGCAACGCATCGATTTTGAAGGACAGCGCGTGACGCTGGCGGGGGCGGCGCCGACGTCGGTGCGCCGCTATTCGGACCTTCTGGGCGCGACCACGATCCAGATGTTCCGCGGCATCTTTTTCGATACGAACCTTCAGTACAATCAGGACATCGACCGCATCATGCGCTCGACGGTCGCGTTCAGCTGGAAGCCGGAAGCCAACAAGGTGATCAACCTGGGCTACCGCTATTACCGGCAAGATGCCAATACCGGCCAACTGCCTCTGGAACAGGCCGATATCTCAACGCAGTGGCCGATCACACGGCGCCTGTACGGTCTGGGCCGCATCGGTTACGACCTGGATGCGCGCAAGCCGTCGGATATGCTGCTTGGCCTCGAGTATGTGGCGGACTGCTGGGTCGGCCGACTGGCGGTACAGCGCTACAGCAATGCGGTTTCGGGCTATACGACGCATATCTTTGCCCAGATCGAATTCAAGGGTTTGTCGAAGGTGGGGAACAATCCGATCGACGTGATTCGTCTGAACGTGCCCGGCTACCAGCCGGTGACCGCGCAGCCGATCACGCCGTCCGTGCTGGATCAATATGAATAACGACATCATGGCTTTCCAATCGACCGCTTTCGCCACGCGTGTGGCTCCTCTGGGCCGCTTGCGGGTTGCTACCGGCGTGCTGGTCGCGCTGATGGCGGGGACCACGCTGTCGCCAGCCGTCCACGCGCAGCAGGCGCAATCGGCAAAGAAGAGTGCACCGGTGCGCGGCATCTTCGCCAACCCGGGCTCGTCGCCAAGCCAGCCGCTGCTGCAGGGCACGCTGCCCGAGCCGACGGTTCCGGGTGCGCCGCGCAGCCAACTGGTCGACGAAGTGGTGGCCGTGGTCAACACCGACGTCATCACGCGTCGCGAACTGCTGAACCGCGCGGATCTGGTGGAGCGCACGTTCCGCGCACAGAACCGTCCGCTGCCGCCGCGCGCCGATATGCTCGGTGAAGTGCTTGAGCAACTGATCCTGGAGCGCGTGCAGGCGCAGAGCGCCAAGGAAAGCGGCATCCGCGTGTCCGACGCCGATGTGGATCGTGCCGTGGAAAGCGTGGCCCAGCGCAACAACCTGTCCGTGCCGCAGCTCAAGAGCAAGCTGAAGGATGCCGGCATGACGTACGACAAGTACCGCGACGACCTGCGTCAGGAAATCCTGTTGGCGCGCCTGCGCGAGCGCGAGGTCGACTCCAAGGTGCAGGTCTACGACGGCGAGATCGACAACTATCTGGCGCAGCAGGGCGGCGGAACGGCCCTGGCTGGCGAGCAGCAATACAACGTCGCGCAGATTCTCGTGCCGGTCGCGGAAGGCGCCACGGATGCGGAGAAGGCTGCAGCGCGCACCAAGGCCGAAAGCCTGCTCAAGCAGGCGCAGGGCGGCGCGGATTTCGCCAAGCTCGCGCGTGACAATTCGGGTGCGCAGGATGCATCGCAAGGCGGCGAGCTTGGGCTGCGTCCGATCGGTCGCCTGCCGGCTGTGTTTGCCAACGCCGTGGTCGACATGAAGGCGGGCCAAGTGGCGAGCCAAGTGGTCGAAAGCCCGGCCGGCTATCACGTGATCAAGCTGTTGGAGAAGCGCGCACCGAGCACCGCAATTGCCGCCAAGGTGCAGCAGACGCAAGTGCGCCACATCCTGATCAAGACCGGTCCGACGATGTCTGCGGACGACGCGCGCCGCCAGTTGGCAGGCCTGCGTGACCGCATCGTCCACGGCTATGACTTTGGCGATGCGGCGCGCCGGTATTCGCAGGACGGTTCGGCCGGTGCAGGTGGCGAGCTGGGCTGGGTGTCGCCGGGCCAGCTGGTGCCGGAGTTCGAGCAGGCGATGAACCAGCTCAAGCCGGGTGAGGTGTCGCAGCCGGTGCAGAGCCAGTTCGGTGTGCACCTGATCCAGGTGGAAGGCCGCCGCGAGGCAGAAGTGTCGGGAGACCGCGAGCGCGACTACGCACGCTCGGTGATCCGCGAGAAGAAGGTGCAGGCCGCCTATGAGGATTGGCTGCGTGAGCTGCGCGACTCAGCGCACGTGGAATACCGCGTGAACCGCCAGCAGTAAGCTACGGATATCCGCATCGCTCACGGCCGCCTGCGGGCGGCCGTGGCGTTTCTAGATCGACCGGAAAACCATCGCAGGAAAGCGCTGCATGTTGAACATTGCCATCACCACCGGCGAGCCCGCCGGTATCGGTCCCGACATCACCGTGGCTGCGTTGCTGCACCTGGCGCGGCAGGCCTCGCCGCGTTACGCCGATGTGCAGTGGCATGTGATTGGCGATGCGGCATTGCTGCAGACGCGCGCTGACGCGATCGGGCAGGGCGATTTCTGGCGCGTTGCGTCCACGGCGCTGACCATTGTGGAGCGCCCGCTGGGTGCGCCGGTGCGCGCTGGCGTGCTCGATGCCGCCAACGGCCGCTATGTGCTGAACCTGCTCGATGCCGCCATCGACGGCTCCCAGATTGGCACGGTGGACGGCGTCCGCTACGACGCGATTGTCACGGCGCCGGTGCAGAAGAGCACGATCAACGACGCAGGGGTGCCGTTTACCGGCCATACCGAATACCTGGCGGAGCGCAGCCACACGCCGCGCGTGGTGATGATGCTCGCTGGCCCGCAGCCGGCGCACGATAACGCAATGCTGCGTGTGGCACTGGCGACGACACACTTGCCGCTGCGCGAGGTGCCGGACGCCATCACGCCCACGGTGCTTGATGAAACGCTGGACATCGTGCAGCGTGATCTGCATACGCGCTTCGGCTTGGCCGCACCGCGCATCCTCGTCACGGGGTTGAATCCGCATGCGGGTGAATCAGGCCACCTCGGCCGCGAAGAGATCGAGGTGATCGAGCCGGCCATCGCGCGTGCGCGTGCGCGCGGAATCGACGCGCGCGGTCCGTATCCTGCCGATACGCTGTTCCAGCCGCGCCTTCTGGCTGACGCCGATTGCGTGCTGGCGATGTACCACGACCAAGGCTTGGCGCCGCTCAAGTACGGCACCTTTGGGCACGGCGTGAACATCACGCTGGGCCTGCCGTTCGTGCGCACGTCGGTAGACCACGGCACGGCGCTGGACTTGGCAGGCACGGGCCGCGCCGAGTTCGGCAGCATGATTGAGGCGATCGATACCGCCATCGCCATGGCGCGGCACACGGCGCGTTCCTGAGTTTCTTCACCTTTTCGATTTCGAGTTCGCAATGGCACGATCCACGACCGGCGTTCACCAGGGGCACCAGGCCCGCAAGCGCTTCGGCCAGAACTTCCTGGTCGATGACGGCGTGATCCACGCCATCGTTGCCGCCATCGATCCCAAGCCCGACGATGTGCTCGTCGAAATCGGCCCGGGCCTGGGCGCACTCACCGTGCCGCTCATGGAGCGTGTGCGCACGCTGCAGGTGGTCGAGCTGGACCGCGATCTGGTTGCGCGCTTGCAGAAGCGTTTCGGCGATCGGCTGATCGTGCATGCAGGTGATGCACTCGCGTTTGATTTCGGATCGCTGGTGGAGGCGGGCCGGCCGCTGCGCATCGTCGGCAACCTGCCGTACAACATCTCGAGCCCGCTGCTGTTCCATCTGGCCACGTTTGCCGACCGCGTGCGCGATCAGCATTTCATGCTGCAGAAAGAGGTGGTCGACCGCATGGTGGCCGCGCCGGGTAGCAAGGCGTTCAGCCGGCTTTCGGTGATGCTGCAGGTGCGGTACTACATGGAGCTGGTGCTGGATGTGCCGCCGGGTTCGTTCAACCCGCCGCCCAAGGTGGATTCGGCGGTGGTGCGGATGATTCCCTGGCCGGCCGATAAATCGCCGTATGCGCCGGTCGATATGCGCGCGCTAGGCACGGTGGTGACGATGGCGTTTTCGCAGCGGCGCAAGGTGTTGCGCAACACGCTGGGCGCGCTGCGCGACGTGATCGATTTCGAAGCGCTTGGCTTTGACCTGGGCCGTCGCGCGGAAGAAGTGCCGGTGGAAGACTTCGTGGCGGTGGCGAACGCGCTGCCGGCCAACCGAATCGCCGGCAGCGTTTCCGAGCTTAGCGAAGATTGACGAGCAGGATGCCCGACAGCACGAGCGCCGCGGCCAGCGCAAACCGCAGGCCCACCGGTTCGTGCAACAGCAGCACACCAAACGCCACGCCAAACAGCGGCGTCAGGAACGAGAACACTGATAGCCGCGACGCCAGGTAGCGGCGCAGTAGCCAGAACCACGTCAGGTAACTGGCGAATGCGATCAGCACAGACTGGTAAGCGAGGCTCGCCAGCGCCGTGGGCGTGAGGTTCGCGGTAAAGACCTGCCCGGTGCCGGCGGCCATCAACAGCAGCAACACGGCGGAAACAGCCAATTGGTACAGCAGCGTCTTCGCCGCCGGGGCTTCGGAGAGCTTGCTTGCGCGCACGACGATGGTCGTCGCGCCCCATAACGCGCCTGCTGCCACGCCCAGCGCGTCACCCAATGAGGTTGATGGCCCGGCTGCCGGGTGCAGGACGCCGTCGGCAAACGCCAGCACGATCCCCCCAAACGCAATGCCGATGCCGGTCCACTGGCGCGGGCGCAGGTGCTCGCCCGGGACAAAGAAGTGCAGGCCGAGCGCGGTGAAGATTGGTGCGGTGTAGAGGAACACCGCCATGCGCGAGGCAGTCGTGTAGCCCAGACCGATGAAGATGCACAGGAACTCGACGCCGAAGAGCACACCGGCCATCAGGCCGCCGGCCAGCGTGCCGTCACGCAACGAGAGGCACGTGCCGCGCCACAGCGCAAATGCGAATACCAGGACCGACGCGATGGCCGAGCGCACGCCGGCTTGCATGACGGGGCCCACGTCATGCGCAGCCACCTTGATGGCGACCTGCTGAAAGCCCCAGCACATGCACAACACCACCATCAGGCCGATGGCGGTGCCGTCCAGCGGCCGGCGGATGGCGTCAGTGGCGGTTGCCATCGGGCATCGAGCGCGCCTGGATCAGCTCGATCTTGTAGCCGTCCGGATCTTCCACAAACGCGATGATGGTGCTGCCGCCCTTGACCGGGCCGGCTTCGCGCGTGACCTTGCCGCCCGCGTTGCGGATCTGGTCGCAGGCTTGCGCGGCATTGTCGACCTCGATTGCCAGGTGGCCGAACGCCGAGCCCAGATCGTATTCGCTGACGCCGTAGTTGTAGGTCAGCTCGATGACCGTGTTACCGGCCTCCGGGCCGTAGCCGACGAACGCGAGGGAGTATTTGTATTCCGGGTTATCACTGGTGCGCAGCAGCTGCATGCCGAGCACCTTGGTGTAGAAGTCGATCGATCGCTGCATGTCGCCGACGCGCAGCATGGTGTGGAGCATTCGCATGAGATTTCCTTCCTGGGGGACTGCGGAAGGCCATATTGTAGGAGGGTGTGGCGGAGCCTGCAGGCGAGGATTTTTATGCAGCCGCATCCCTCACACGCCGTTGCGGCGTGGGCGAGGCGAATCAGAACGCCGGCAAGTATTCCGGCGGATGCGAGCGCAGTTGCTCCCGGGCCTCACGAAACTCAGGAAAGATCGACTCCACCGTATCCCAGAAGCGCGGGCTGTGGTTCATTTCCTTGAGGTGCGCGAGCTCATGCGCAACCACGTAGTCGATCAAGCTCAGCGGGAAATGCACCAGGCGCCAGTTCAGACGGATCTTGCCGTCGGCGGTGCAGCTTCCCCACCGCGTCGCAGCTGAAGACAACGCATACGCGCTGTGCCGCACACCCAGGCGCTCGGCATACACCTCAAGTCGTTCGCCGAAGAGGCGTCGCGCCTGCGTCTGCAGCCAGCCTTGTACGCGGTCCTTGATCTGCTGCTCGGTGGTGCTGGGCGGCAGGCCCAGGTGCAGCATGCTGGTGTCGGCATCGAACATCAACGCGCCGATCGGCGACTCCAGCTTGAGCGTGATCGTTTTGCCGAGGAAGGGCAGCCCAGCGCCGTCCTGCCACTCCATGGGCGGCAGCATGCGGCGTGCGGCGTTCGCGCGCCATTCGGCCAGCTTGGCGAAGATCCACTTCTGCTTTTCGGCGATGGCGTGTTCGATCTCGGCGAGTGTGACCCAGCGCGGTGCCGTGATCGACAAGCCGCGATCATCGATGACAAAGCCGATGGTGCGCCGCGACGAACGCTTGAGGTTATAGATCAGCGCACGCTCGCCCAGCGTCAGGCGGCGCTGATTGGGGCCGAGCGGTGCGGTGGAAAAGTCGAGTGCGGGCGGTGCGAGGAGGGATGCGTCTGGCGACTGCGATGGCGACGGGGCTTCGGGCGCGAGCAGCGGCAGCTCGAGCTGGACGCTGTCGGCGGTGGTGGGCGAAGTCGGTGGGCGCAGCAGTTTCATGCGTGCTCGCGGTAGCTATCGGCGTCGATTCTACGCATTTCTGCTTCGATCCACGCTTCGACTTCGCGGTTGAGTTCATCGCTGGTCTTGCCGGCGCTCGATATGGCTGGCCCGACCGACAGCGTGATCAAGCCCGGGTGCTTCAAGAACGAATTGCGCGGCCACACGCGGCCGGAGTTGTGCGCGATGGGGATGACCCATGCGCCGGTATCCACGGCAAAGCGCGCACCGCCGCTCTTGTAGCGCGGCTTCGGGTCGCCGGAGCGTGTGCGCGTGCCTTCGGGAAACATGATCACCCATGCGCCATCGGCAAGGCGCTCCTTACCCTGGCGCGCGACGGAAGCGAACGCATTGGCGCCGTCCTTGCGGTTGATGTGCACCATCTTGAGCATGCCGAGTGCCCATCCGAAGAACGGCACATACAGCAGCTCGCGCTTGAACACGTAGCACAGCGGGCGCGGCATGGTCGCAACATAGGCCATGGTTTCCCACGCCGACTGATGCTTGGAAAGCAGCACCACCTGCTTGTTGGTGGCGACGGCTTCCTCGATGTTCTCCCAGCCCTGGTATTGCCAGCGGATGCCGAGCAGCCCGCGCGCCATCCAGATGGCGGACTTCGTCCAGCCGGACACCATCCAGAAACGGCGGTGCGGGTTCATGAACGGAAAGACGATGAAGCAGGCCACCGCGTAAATCGGTGTCCAGACGATCAAGAAGACCAGGTACAGCAGCGAACGGATAAAAGTCATCGGGGGCGCATTGGGGGCGAATTCAAGGGGCGCGTGTGGGCGTGCCCTGGGGCGCAGGGGACAGCAGCGCACGCGCAAACGCACGCAGGTCCTCATGAATCTGGGTGCCCGGGGGCAGGTCTCCGGCATCGCGGGTCTTGGCGCCCTTGCCGGTCAGTACGAGGTGAGGAGCGGCGCCGACTTCGACGCCGGCTTGCAGGTCACGCAGCGAGTCACCGACCACCGGCACGCCCGTGAGGTCCATGTCGAACCGGCGAGCGATCTCGCGAAGCATGCCGGACTTGGGCTTGCGGCACTCGCACGCATCGGCGGCGGTGTGCGGGCAGAAGAAGACGGCATCGACGCGCCCGCCGTAGGTGGCGAGCGCCTTGTACATCTTCTCGTGCATGGCGTTGAGCGCGGCGGCCTCGAACAGGCCGCGCCCGATGCCCGACTGGTTGGTTGCCACCACCACCTGGTAGCCGGCCTGGTTGAGCTCGGCAATGGCTTCCAGGCTACCGTCGAGGGCAATCCATTCGTCTGGCGACTTGATGAACTGGTCGCTGTCGCGGTTGATGACGCCATCGCGGTCGAGGATCACCAGTTTGGGAACATGGGGCATGGTGGGCTCCGAACGGTGCTTGGGGTGCCGATCAGGCGGCCAGCTTGGAGATGTCCGCGACGCGGTTCATCAAGCCGTGCAGTTCACCCAGCAGCGCGAGGCGGTTGTCGCGCAGCGCGGTGTCCTCGGCCATCACCATCACGCCGTCAAAGAAGGTGTCGACTGCTTCGCGCAGGCCAGCCAGCGTCTTGAGCGCGGTGGTGAAGTCGCCGCGTGCGAAGGCATCGTGTACCTGCGGCTCCGACGAGGCCACGGCCTGATGCAGCGCGCGCTCGGCGTCTTCCTTGAGCAGTTGCGGCTGCACTGCGCCAATGGCCACGTCCGTCTTCTTCAGGATGTTGGTGATGCGCTTGTTGGCGGCGGCCAGCGCTTCGGCCTGCGGCAGGGCAGCAAAGGCGCGCACGGCTTCGAGGCGCGCGACGATGTCGTCCAGGCGCTGCGGGCGCTGGCTGACGACGGCTTCCACCTCGTTGGTGCTGTAGCCCTTGTCCTTCAGGTAGCCACGCAGACGGTCGTAGAGGAAGTCCGTGATGGCGGCCAGGTCCGGCTTGACGGCGGCGATGCCGTCGAAGCTGGCAGCGGCAATCTGCAGCGCATCGTCAATCGTGAGCGTGAGCGGCTTTTCGATCAGCATGCGCAGGATACCGAGGGCGTGGCGGCGTAGTGCGAACGGGTCTTTCTCGCCCGTGGGCTGCAGGCCGATGCCCCAGATGCCGACCAGCGTTTCCAGCTTGTCGGCCAGCGCCACCACGGTCCCGGTGGCGGTGCTGGGCAGCGCGTCGCCGGCAAAGCGCGGTTGGTAGTGTTCTGAGCAGGCCAGCGCCACGTCGTCGGGTTCGCCATCGTGGCGGGCGTAGTACGTGCCCATCGTGCCCTGCAGCTCGGGGAACTCGCCCACCATGTCGGTCAGCAGATCGGCCTTGGCCAGCAATGCGCCGCGCGAGGCGTGTGCGACATCCGCGCCAAGCTTCTCGGCCAGTTGGCCCGCGATGGCCTGCAGGCGCGATACACGCTCAAGCTGCGTGCCGATCTTGTTGTGATAGACCACGCGCGAGAGCAGCGGTACGCGGTCGGCCAGCGGCTTCTTCTTGTCCTGCTCGAAGAAGAAGCGGGCGTCGGCCAGGCGCGGACGCACCACGCGCTCGTTGCCTTGAATGATGGCCTCGGGCGTGCCCGTGGCGATGTTCGAGACGATCAGGAAGCGGTTGCGCAGATGGCCCTGTGCATCGGTCAGCGCAAAGTACTTCTGGTTAGTCTGCATGGTCAGGATCAGGCACTCCTGCGGCACGGCGAGGAAGGCCTCCTCGAAGTGGCAGGGGTAGACCACGGGCCATTCGACCAGCGCGTTCACTTCATCCAGCAGCGCTTCGGGCATGACCACCGTGTCGGCGCCGGCGGTCTTGAGCAGTTCGGCGCGGATGGCTTCCTTGCGCTTGCCGTAGCCGGCGATGACTTTGCCCTGCGATTCCAGCGTGCTCGCATATGCCGTAGCGTCTTGGATGACGATCTCGCCGGCCGACAGGAAACGGTGGCCCAGCGTCACGTTGCCCGATTGCAGGCCGAATGCGCTGACGGGGATGATTTCGCTGTCGAGCAGTGCGATCAGCTTGTGGGCCGGGCGCACGAACTGAACGTTCTCGCCGTTCGGGCGCTGATACGTCATCACCTTCGGGATCGGCAGGTTGGCGATGGTCTGCGACAGTGCCGTCTGCAGGCCGTCGGCCAGCACGGCGCCGCGCGCGGTATAGCGATAGAACAGCGCTTCGGCCTTGCCGTCAGGCGCGCGTTCGAGCGATTCGGGCGCGATGGCGTCCACGCCCACGGTCTTGGCCAGCGCAGCCAGCTTCTTGACGAGCGGCGCGGCGGGCTTGCCCTCGGCATCGAAGGCGATGGTCACAGGCAGCACCTTCTCGCGCAATTCGCGATCAGGCGCGGTGCGGCGCACGCCGGTGATCGATGCGGCCAGGCGGCGCGGCGTGGCAAAACCTTCCACGGCGGCGCCCTCTTCGAGCAGGCCTTGCGCCGACAGACCGTCAAACAGGCCGCGCGCAAACGCCTCGCCCAGGCGGGCCAGCGCCTTGGGCGGCAGTTCTTCGGTCAGCAGTTCGATCAGGAGGGTGGACATAGCGTTTGAATCGGTGACGTCGTTGTTCTGCGCCGCTTGGTGTTCAGATCAGTTGCGGCGGTACGTTGTGTTGTTCAGCTCAGTATTCAGTGATCAGCAGGGCGAGCCGGGCACGGGTTCCACGCCCGAGAGCAGCCACACGCCGTTCTGCTGCTGGAACTGCAATTGCGTGCCGGCGCACTGGCCCGGCGGCGGTGGCGGTGCAATCGGCGCGGGCGTGGTGCCGGGCGCGGCAGCATCGCGGCGCAGGAAGCGGGCTGACAGCAAGCCGCGTCGCGCGTCGTAACGCACCTCTTGCAGCGTGCCGGACACGTTGAATTCCAGACGACTCGGCAATTGCCCCGCCGAGCGGAACACGCGCGCACGGCGCTGTGCCTTCACGCCCGAGCCTTGCCACTCCACCCACGTGAGCGGGAAGCGCAGGGCCGTTGCATACGTGCGCAGCGGCACGCGATGCCAGCCGAGGTCACGCGCGCCGGACAGGTCGCAGGCCATCGTGCGCACCAGGCTCGTCCACTGATCGAGCGACGGCGGAGGCGGTGTCCAGGCCGTGCTCAGCGCTTGCTGCAGCGGCTTGGAATCGGCCACGCAAAGCTGCGTCAAAGTGTTGGGCACGACGAAAACCTTCTCCGTCGATGCCGCCTTGGACGTGCGATGCCGTGCCGCTTGTGCAACGCTCGCCGGTAGCGCCAGCGCGGCTATGGACACTGCGGTCAGCAGCGCCAAGCCACGCCGTGCTCGGTTGGCCGTCATGCGGCCTCCGTGGTCTTGGCGGCGGCAGCGGCCGTGCCGCACATCGGGAAACCCAGGCGTTCGCGTGAGTCGTAGTAAGCCTGCGCGACCAGACGCGACAGGTTGCGGATGCGGCCGATGTAGGCTGCGCGCTCCGTCACCGAAATCGCGCCGCGCGCGTCCAGCAGGTTGAAGGTGTGGCCGGCCTTGAGCACTTGCTCGTAGGCGGGCAGGGCCAGCTGCACGACAGGTGCGTCGCCCTCGGCAGCAGCTTCGCCTTCTGCGCGCACGCCCATCAGGCGCTTGGCTTCGGCTTCGTGCTCGGCAAAGCGGCGGAACAGCACGGTCGTGTCGGCCTGTTCGAAGTTGTAGGTCGATTGCTCGACCTCGTTCTGGTGATAGACGTCGCCGTAGGTCAGGCGGCGCTTCACGGGGCCGTTCGGGCCCGGCTCTTCCCACTCCGTCCAGACCAGGTCGTAGATGTTCTCGACCTGCTGCAGGTACATCGCCAGACGCTCGATGCCGTAGGTGATCTCACCGGTCACGGGCTTGCAGTCAAGGCCGCCGACTTGCTGGAAGTACGTGAACTGCGTGACTTCCATGCCGTTGAGCCACACCTCCCAGCCCAGGCCCCAGGCGCCGAGCGTGGGGTTTTCCCAGTCATCTTCGACAAAGCGGACGTCGTTCTGCTTCAGGTCCAGCCCCAGCGCTTCCAGCGAACCGAGGTACAGGTCGAGGATGTTTTCCGGCGCCGGCTTGAGCACTACCTGGTACTGGTAGTAATGCTGCAGGCGGTTTGGGTTCTCGCCGTAGCGGCCGTCCTTGGGGCGGCGTGACGGTTGCACGTAGGCGGCACGCCAAGGCTCCGGGCCGATCGCGCGCAGGAAGGTGTGCACGTGCGACGTACCGGCGCCGACTTCGAGGTCGATCGGCTGCAGCAGGGCGCAGCCCTGGGCGTCCCAGTACGACTGCAGCTTGAGGATGAGTTGCTGGAAGGTGAGCATGGTGGAACCCGTTGGTCCGCGGCGGCACGGAACGTGCGTTGCACCGCGCGACGGTGGAATGCAGCGGCGGGCACGAGAAGCGCCTGGCTCCGTGCCCGCCGTAAAACGTTGAATTTTAGCGTTTTTTGTCAGCGACTCCGGAAAGTGGCTCGAAAGCCCTCCGGACGCTGAACGATCAATCTGCCGATGCCCGGCGGCGGCGCACAAATGCCACCAGCAGAACCAGCGCACCCAGGCACAGCGCAGGCGCGTTGCCGGCCCGCACGAATGGCGTCAAGCCCTGCATGCCTTGCACGTCGGTCTGCAGTGTGCCAAGCGTGAAGACGGGCAGGCGCGCCTGCACGCTGCCGTCCGGTCGCACCACGGCGGTCGCGCCCGTGTTGGTGGCGCGCAGCATCGGACGGCCCGTTTCCAGCGCGCGCATGCGCGAGATCTGCAGGTGCTGGTCCAGCGCGATCGTGTCGCCAAACCACGCAAGGTTCGTCACGTTCGCGAGCATCGTGGCGGGCTGGTCCGCATGCCGCAGCGAAGCGGCAATCTCCTCGCCAAACAAATCCTCGTAGCAGATGTTGGGCGCGACGCGCTGATCGGCCACCGCCATTGGCGGCTGCACGGGCAGGCCGCGCCGGAAGTCGCCCAGCGGCATGTTCATCATGTTGACGAACCAGTGGAAACCGAAGGGGATGAACTCGCCGAAGGGCACGAGGTGGTGCTTGTTGTAGCGGTACACGCCCTGGAATTGCGGGCCGATGCCGAACACGCTGTTGGTGTAATCGACGCGCGAGTCCTCGCTGGCGGCACCAAAGAGCACGCTGGAGCCGGTGGTATCCACATAGGTGCGAATGGCCAAGGCGATGTCCTGCGGCATCTCCTGGATCATGATCGGGAAGGCCGTCTCGGGCGTGACCACGAGTTGCGCGGGCTTCTCGGTGACCATCTTGGTGTACAGCTCCAGCGAGCGCTCGATGCCGGTCTGCTGGAACTTCACGTCTTGCGGCACGTTGCCCTGCAAAAGACGTACGGAAATGGGCTTGCCCACCGGCTGCGTCCACGCAACGCTGTGCAGCGGCCAGCCGGCCACCAGCACGAGCGCGCCCGCAATGCCCGCCAGCCAATGCAGGCGGCGTTCGGCCGCGACACACAGCAGGCCGGCCAGCACGGCGGCGATCAGCACGATGCCGTAGACGCCTACCAGCGGCGCATAGCCGGCCAACGGGCCATCGGTGTGCGCGTAGCCGCCGTTGATCCAGGGGAAGCCGGTCCAGACCGTGCCGCGCAGCCACTCCGTGACGGCCCATGCCGCGCCAAACACCAGCGCGGATGCGGCGCCGGACCACCGCCCGCGTCGCGTCATCCACTGCCACGCCCACACCGCCAGCGCCGGATGCAGCGCCAGATAGCCAGCAAACAGGAGCACTGCCAGCGCGGCCATCCATGCCGGCATGTCGCCGTAGACGTGCATGCTGATATAGAGCCACCACACGCCCGACAGGAACCAGCCGAGCCCGAAGGCATAGCCAACCGATGCCGCGTCACGCAAGCGCGGCGCGCGCTGCACCAGCGCGGCAAGCCCCGTCAGCGAGAGGATCTGCAGCCACCACCAGTGGTTCGGCGCGAACGACAGCGTATGCATGACGCCAAGCAGCGCTGCCATTGGCATCGCAAAACGTAGCCGCGCGAGCGGCACAGCTGGGGCGTCCTGCCGACGGGACGGTGCGGCAGGGGAAGAGAACTGAGCGGGCACGGAGGGATCAGGCGGGGTGGGAACCAGAGGTGTCGGCCGTGGCATTGCCGCCGGCCGGCGCGGTGAGGCGGCGCACGAGCAGCACCTGCACTTGGCGCGCATCGGCGCGCAGCACGTCGAACTGCAGCGTGCCCATGACGATCTTCTCGCCGCGGTGTGGCACGCGGCCCAGGTGATTGGACAGCAGCCCGCCCACGGTATCGACGTCTTCGTCGGAGAAATGCGTGCCGAAGGCTTCGTTGAACTGGCTGATTTCGGTCAGCCCGCGCACCCGCATGTGGCCATCGGCGGTCGGCAGGATGTTGTCTTCTTCCTGGTCGAAGTCGTATTCGTCTTCGATGTCGCCGACGATCTGCTCGAGCACATCTTCGATGGTGATGAGGCCGGCCACGCCGCCGTATTCATCGACGACGATGGCGATGTGGTTACGGTTGACGCGGAAGTCGCGCAACAGCACGTTCAGTCGCTTGGATTCGGGGATGAACACGGCCGGGCGCAGCATGTCGCGCACATCGAAGCCTTCGTCCGTATAGAAGCGCAGCAGGTCTTTGGCGAGCAGGATACCGATGATGTTGTCGCGGCTGCCCTCGTAGACGGGGAAGCGCGAATGGGCGGCTTCCTGCACGAACGGGATGAATTCGGACGGCGCGTCGGCAATGTTCAGCGCGTCCATCTGTGCGCGCGGAATCATGATGTCGCGCGCACACAGGTCTGAGACCTGGAAGACGCCTTCGATCATCGACAGGGAGTCGGCGTCGATCAGGCTGCGCGCATGGGCGTCTTGGAGGATTTCGAGCAGCTCGGCCCGCGATTCGGGCTCGGGCGAGATGAGGTCGGTCAGGCGTTCCAGCAGCGTACGGGGTTTGTCGGCTGGCTTCGGACTGGGATACGGATCATTCATGGCGCGGTCGCGCGTCGTTAAACATCGGCCCAGCATACACCAAAAGCCCTGCCGTCCCGATGACGCGGGGTGGCCGCCCGACCTCCGGAAGTGCCTTTTATTTCACATCCGGAGGCCGGGTTCGGGCGCGTTAAGGACGGACCTTCTGCCGAAGGGGGAGCGGTCAGTCGCGTCCGCCGTCGCCGCCGCGTTGCTGGCCGTTGCCGTGCGTGTTGCTGCCATCGTTGCCTTGATGATTGTCGTTCTGGCCCGGGCCGCCGTCGCCCTGACCATGATGCTGGCTGTGCCCGCCGGAGTCGTCGCGTTCGCCGCCGCGATCGTGGTCACCGCTGCGGTTGCCGTCGCCGCCATGATCGTGGTCACCGCTGTGGTTGCCATCGCTGCCATGGCCGTGATCGCCACCGTGGTTGCCGTCGCCGCCATGATCGTGGTCACCGCCGTGGTTGCCGTTGCCGCCATGATCGTGGTCACCGCCGTGGTTGCCGTTGCCGCCATGGTCGTGGTCACCGCCGTGGTTGCCGTTGCCGCCATGGTCGTGATCGCCACCGTGGTGTCCGTCGCCGCCATGGTCGTGGCTGCCACCGTGATTGCCATCGCCGCCATGGTCGTGATCGCCGCCGTGATGACCGCCGTGGTCATGATCGTGGTCGTGATCATGGTGGTGCCCGGGATGGTGATCGCCTCCGTGGCAGCTTCCGCACGGCGATGGGACTGGCGATGGGCTCGGCGTTGGCGTTGGGACTGGCGTCGGCGTCGGCGTTGGTGCAGGTGTGGGCGTCGGCGTCGGCGTCGGCGTTGGTGCAGGTGTGGGCGTCGGTGTCGGTGTCGGTGTCGGTGTCGGTGTGGGTGTGGGACTCGGTGTCGGCGACGGTGTCGGTGTGGGACTCGGTGTCGGCGACGGACTCGGCCCGGGGCTGGGTGTTGGGGCCGGAGTGGGGCTGGGGCTGGGCGATGCGCCAGGTGCCGGTGCCGGTGCCGGTGCCGGTGTGGGACTGGGCTTGGACGGCGGCGTGTTGTTGCCGTTGGGTGGTGGCGCGTCGTTGTTGCTCGTCGGCGCGGTTGCGGCAGGTGCCGGGTCCGCAGGATGCGAATTGCTGTGATACCGGCCCAGGGTGCTCGCGCCGCCGTAGGCCGTCCAGCGTCCGGCGATTTCCATGTCGACGCCCGCGAGCCAATGGTCGCCTGTGGCACCGACGCCCACCAGTGCCTTGCTGCTCGCAAAGTCGTAGCCGCCGCCAATGAGCGCCTGCACGCTCGTGCTGCCCACCACCGCCTGCACGCGCGGCCGGATGGTGCCTTGCGCGACCATCAGGTTCACCTCTGCGCCGACCACGTTGTTGCTGTCCGAAATGTTGACCGTACGGCAGCCGACCACCGCGCCCGGATGCCACGCGCCGTCAAAGACGACGACGATGCCCGCATAGCACGATTGCTTGTGATCAGCGTGTGCGATGCGCGGCGTGACCGCGAGCGCCGTGCCGACACCCACGCCAACCAGCAGCGTGGCCCACGGAATGCTGTCCATGAAGCGTTGACGCATGATGACCTCCCCGCGTGGCCTTGCCCGTCTGTGCGCGGGCTGGCCGATGGCGCTCGTTTGCGCCGAATTCGTGAAGCGCGCTCGAGCGGCGGCTTATGCGTGGAGGATAGAAATCGCTACGGCAAAACCCATGCGCCATACGGAGAGCGGCGAGGGTCCCGGATGGCCGACGGCCTGTGCGATGTGTATGCGCGATTCGAACGGCGCAAGCCTGCGCCGAATGGCGGAGGAAAACCCGTAAACCGTTGTCAGGACTGGTTTTTTCTTAATGCGGGTTGATTCAGTGTTGAAACGGCATGCTGCAAGAAAGGAACATCCAAAAGCAAAACGCCGGCGCGAGGCCGGCGTCTGAACATCAAGCGTGTGGCGCTTTAACGATCTGCGTACGGATCGGCAAAACCCAGGTCGCGGAGAATCTGCGTTTCGATGCCTTCCATTTCCTTTGCATCGGCGGCGTCTTCGTGGTCGTAGCCCTGGGCGTGCAGCGCACCGTGCACGATCAGATGCGCGTAATGCGCGAGCAGCGGCTTCTTCTGTTCCTTCGCTTCCTTTTCCACCACCGTGCAGCACAGCACGATGTCGGCGGAGACCGGGTCTTCGGCGCTCTCTGCGTAAGAGAAGGTCAGTACGTTGGTGGCGTAGTCCTTGCCACGGTAGGTGCGGTTGAGCGTGCGGCCTTCTTCTTCGCCGACAAAGCGCACGTTGAGCTGCGCATCGGCAAACAGTGCGGGGGCGATCCACGCCTCGATGTCCTGCTCTTTGGGCAGCGCCTTGCGTGCGGCGGCCTTGAGTTCGTCGCCGTACTGCACGGTCAGGTCGAGCGTGAGCATTTGAGCGCCGTCGAACGTGTCGTCGAGGTCTTCGGTTCGCTCGGTTTGTACCGGTTCTGCTTCAACGCGAAGCGTGATGCTGTCATGGTGCTCGGGACGCAGCGACAGCATGGCATTCGTGTTGGTGTCCGAATGCTCCGCGACGAGCGTGATGGCCCCATCGGCAGTGTCGGGCACGCTGATGATCAGGCTGCGGCCGTCGGCGAAGGCGATGCGCAGGGCGCTGGCATCCAACGTCTTGGGTTTGCCCTTGGCGTCGAACACGTCGACACGCGGGCCGGTGGCTTCGGGTTGGATCTTCTTGGTTTTGGTTTTAGCTTTGGCCACGGTCAGGCGTCCTTGTGCTGTGCATGGAATTCGTCATAGGCCTCGACGATGCGGGCCACCAGCGGGTGCCGCACCACGTCGACGCTGGTAAAGCGCGTCATCGCTACGCCGCGCACGTCACGCAGCACGTGCTGCGCTTCGATCAGGCCGCTCTTCTGGCCGCGCGGCAGATCGATCTGCGTGGTGTCGCCGGTGATCACCGCCTTGGAGCCGAAGCCGATCCGCGTGAGGAACATCTTCATCTGTTCCGGCGTGGTGTTCTGGGCTTCGTCCAGGATGATGAAGGCATGATTGAGCGTGCGCCCGCGCATGTAGGCCAGCGGTGCGATCTCGATCATCTGGCGCTCGAACATCTTCTGCGTCTTGTCGAAGCCGAGCAGGTCATACAGCGCGTCGTATAGCGGGCGCAGGTACGGGTCAACCTTTTGCGCGAGATCGCCCGGCAGGAAGCCCAGGCGTTCGCCGGCTTCCACCGCCGGGCGCGTCAGCACGATGCGCTTGATGGCGTCGCGCTCCAGCGCATCCACCGCGCAGGCCACGGCCAGATACGTCTTGCCCGTACCTGCCGGGCCGATGCCGAACGACAGGTCGTGCGAGAGGATGCTGCGCAGGTACGCACGCTGCATCGGGGTACGGCCATGCAGATCGGTGCGCCGCGTGTGCAGCACCGGCGACAAATCATTGCCGTCCGGCTCGTCGGCGCTCGATTCCGGCAGGTAAGCACCATGTGCGGCGACCTGGCGGGTTTCCACCAGGCCAAGCTGGATGTCGTCCACCGACAGCGGTTCGCGCGTGGCGTTGTAGAACGTCTCCAGCGCGTTGGCCGCGCCTTGTGCGTTGGCGCCGCGCACGGTGAACTTGCTGCCGCGCCGGTTGATGGTCACGTCCAGCGCCTGCTCGATCTGACGCAGGTTTTCGTCCAGCGGCCCGCACAGGTTCTGCAGGCGCGTGTTGTCGTTCTTGGGCGCTGTGAATTCTGCGATGGTGGGTTTCATCAAGTCGGGTCGTGTTGATGATCAGTGAGTTGCGCTGGCCATACGCTGTTCCGCCACTTCGCCACGCAGCGAATGCGGGAAGGCGTGCACGATGCGTACGTCGAGCATCTGGCCGATCAGCTGCTCGCGGCGCGCCTGCGGTAGGTCGGGCAGCGCAAAGTTGACGACGCGGTTGTTCTCGGTGCGGCCGTGCAGTTCGGTCGGATCCTTGCGCGACGGGCCTTCCACCAGAATGCGCTGCACGCTGCCGACCATGCCTTGGCTGATGCGCGCTACGTTTGCTTCGATGGTCGCCTGCAGATGTTTCAGGCGTTCGAGCTTGACGGCCTGCGGCGTATCGTCGTGCAGGTTGGCGGCCGGTGTGCCTGGGCGCGGGCTGTAGATGAAACTGAACGAGGTGTCGTAGCCGATCTCGTGAATCAGGTCCATCGTCTTGGCGAAATCCGCATCCGTCTCGCCCGGAAAGCCGACGATGAAGTCGGTGGCGATCGAGATGTTCGGCCGGATCGCGCGCAGCTTGCGGATGCTGCTCTTGTATTCGAGCACCGTGTAGCCGCGCTTCATCGCCATCAGGATGCGGTCTGAACCGTGCTGCACGGGCAGGTGCAGGTGGTCGACAAGCTTCGGGTTAGTGGCATAGGCCTCGATCAGGCGCGAGGAGAATTCCTTCGGGTGGCTGGTCGTGTAGCGGATGCGCTCGATGCCCGGAATCTCGGCTACGTATTCGAGCAGCAGCGCAAAATCCGCCCGCTCGCTCGTGTCCCCCATCTTGCCGATGTACGCGTTCACGTTCTGGCCGAGCAGCGTGACTTCGCGCACGCCCTGCTCGGCCAGGCCGGCCACTTCGGCCAGCACATCATCGAACGGGCGCGAGACTTCTTCGCCGCGCGTGTACGGCACCACGCAGTAGCTGCAGTATTTCGAGCAGCCTTCCATGATCGACACGAAGGCGCTGGCGCCATCCACGCGCGCGGGCGGCAGGTGGTCGAACTTTTCGATTTCGGGGAACGACACATCGATCTGCGACCGGCCCGTGCGGCGGCGCGCTGCGATCAGGTCGGGCAGGCGGTGCAGCGTCTGCGGACCGAACACCACGTCTACGTAAGGAGCGCGCGCCACGATGGACGCGCCTTCCTGGCTGGCCACGCAGCCGCCCACGCCGACCACGAGGTCCGGCTTGAGCGCCTTGAGCGCCTTGACGCGGCCGAGTTCGGAGAACACCTTCTCCTGCGCCTTTTCGCGCACGGAGCAGGTATTGAAGAGGATTACGTCCGCATCTTCGGGCGTGTCGGTGGGGACGAGACCTTCAGCCGCGTTGAGCACGTCGGACATCTTGTCCGAGTCGTACTCGTTCATCTGGCAGCCGTAGGTTTTGATGAAGACTTTTTTCATGTGCCGTTCACAGTGGTTGACCTGGGGGCACGTGCTTCGTGGGGTGTTCTGACTACTGGGACTGCGTTTGCGCCTGACTTTGCGCAGCCACCGCAGCCTTGTAATCGTCATCGCTGACAACCCAGGCGGTCAGCAACTGCTGATACAGGTCGAGCTGATAGCGCACCTTGAACGTCTGGCCGACCACCGAACCCGGCGGCAGCAGGCGCCCATCCAACGACAGAATCCGCACGCCCGGGGCGAAGCGGACGTCGGCGCTGCTACTCCCAAAGCCCAACAGCAGGATGCGGACGATGCCGGTGCTGCCGGTACTCAGCGTGCCGGCGTTGGCCGAATTGACGGTCAACTGGGCCGCCGGAGCCGTCGCCGGAATGTTGCGCAGCACCTGCGCATGAGACAGCAACGGCGCCGATGCCGCAGCAAGGGCAGCAAAGGCGAGGGCGAGGACTTGGCGTCGGGTGCGCATGGCGTCATCAGGAGAAAGCCACCGCCGGGTGAGCGACCCGGCACACGAAACACGAGACAACCAGATATTGTAGCGTTCCGGGCCGAACTCTTATAGCGCTTCGGCAATCTTGGCGGCCAGCGCGACACCGCTCAGGAACGCGGCCTCCACGCGTGGGCCTTCGCACCAGTCACCGCAGGCACCGAGGCGCGCGGCGGCGTCCCAGTGGCAGGGCATGCCGGCAGACTGCTCGACCAGCGCGTGCGGCCACAGGTGCGCGGCCATCAAATCGGGTTCCGGCGTACCCGGGAAGGCTTCGGCAAAGCGGGCGTGCATGGCGTGCAGCACCTGCTCCGGTGTGTCCAGGGCATGCGCAGCCGACCAGCCCGGCGACGCATGCACCACCCAGGATTCATCGACCATGACGCGCCCCGGCTTGGTGTTGTCGCGGGCGGCCCAGGCCAGCATGTCGTCGTCGATGCGGATGCCGTCATATGGCAAATCCAGCGGTTGCGCAAAGCCCATCATCAGCGCCCAGCATGGGGCGTAGTGCACCGGGGCGATGGCTTCCTGCAGCGACGCCGGCGTGGCGCCATGAAACAGCGCCGGTAGTTCGGGCGCGGGCAGGGCCAGCGCGATGATGTCGGCGTGGGTGGCGTCCGTGCCGTTGCGCTCGATCGTCCAGCGCCGGCCATCGTGCGCCACACGCGTGACGGCGTGGCCGAAGCGCACATCCAGCGGCGCGGCTAGGCTGCGCACCAGCGCGCCCATGCCGGGCAAGCCGACGTAGCGGGCTTCGTCGCGTGAATCGGCTTGCAGGGCGTCGGCCGTGCGATGGCCCCAGCGCGCGGGCCAAGGCAGCACCGAGCCCTGACGGCCAGCGGCATCCACCGCGCGGCGGAAGGCCTCGCTGCGCACGTTGAACGACTGCGCTCCGTGATCGAACGCATACGCGGGGGCGGACTCGGGCAGCACCGTGGTGGCCAGCCGGCCCCCGACCCCGCCCGAGCGCTCATAAACCGTGGTGGCAATGCCTTCCGCGGCAAGCGCGTTGGCACAGGCAACACCGGCAATGCCGGCTCCGACGATGGCGATGGAAGGCTGGCTCATGGATGTGACGTAGGTGCGGGGCGGGGAATCCGGGAATCGGCGCGCAAATCGGCGCGTAACAGTCCGCCATGATATCGGGTGTCGCCCCAATGAAAAACGCCACCCGGAGGTGGCGTTTGCGATGTAGCAATTCTGCGGCTTAGAACTTGTAACCCACCGCCAGCCCGAACACGATCGGGTCGACCTTGATGTCGGTCTTGTTGACCGCCAGCACCTGGCCTTGCTGGCTGCGGATCGTGATGGTGGAGGTCGTCTTCAGCGGCAGGTACGACACCGTGCCGATGGCGGTCCAGTTCTTGGCGAACTCATACGACACGCCCACGTTGGCGACCGGCGTCCAGGAGCTGGACGTTTCTGCCGTCACCTTGGCCGGGCCCGTCGGAACCTGGCCCATGCCAAGCTGCAGCACCTGCCCCAGGTTCTGCAGGCCGTTGACGAAGTTCTGGTTCAGCCTCAGGTTGGTGAAGAAGTTGTAGCTGACACCCGCGCCGACGAAGGGGCGCAGCTTGCTTTCCTTGGTGCCGAAGTAGTACTGCGCGACGATCGCCGGGCTCCATTCGCGCACGGTGGCGACCGGGTTGTTCTGCGGCAGGCCCAGGTTGATCAGCGTCAGCGGCCCCACCACCGGCACCGGCGCGATCACATTGCCGCTGCCATACAGGTTGAACTTGGGCGGCACGCCACCCACGAAGGTACCGGCGATGTTGTCGGTAAAGAAGTGCGTGAACGTGAGCGACAGCGTATTCGCGTTACTGACTTTCACGTCAGTTCCTGGCGACTGGTAGGTACCGAGGCCAAGCGCGCTGGTGGTGGTGGTCAGGGGCGTGGCCGAATCCATCGGACGGATGTAGAACCAGCCCAGTGCCATGACGTTGCGGCCCCAGACGTAGTTGTCCATGAAACCGCTGAAGCCGCCACCACTGCTGCTGATGGCACTGCCGCTACCGCTGCTGGCGCTTGCAGCCACGTTGGCCTCTGCGGTGGATTGGGCGTGAGCCAGGGGGGCGGCAAGGGTGCTGGCGGCAGCGCAGGCAAGGGCTGCAGCAAGGCGACGGGCGGTGCGGTTCATGTGGTTGTCTCTCTGGATTGGATTGTTATCACGCCTTGGTGTGGCGATTTGTGTTTCCGCAGCATAACGCAGCGCTTTTGTTCGGTTGCGCTGCGATGATCGAAGTTTTCCTCTAGCGTGTACGCACGCAACAAGGGGTTTCCCCTAGTCTCGTTTCATACTCTCCACCGGTCGGCGGAGCCTTGGCCCACAACGGTCTCCGGGCTGCTGTCTAAAATTTGTATTCCGGATTTTTAGGGTTGAAAGTCTGGTCGTTCCAGGTCTTGCGCGTCACGCTCTCAATGACGATTTTCTCGAGCTGATTGCCCGATTCATCCCACGCTTCTTCAATGCGCACCCACGGGTTTTTGAGGTCAAAGTACAGGCGCACGCGCTTGGCGTAGAACGTGGGCGGTCCGCTTGGCGCATCCCAGGTCAGCCGCAGCATGCGCTCACCGTCTTCGGTCACCATTTTGGCTTCACTGAACTTGCCGCTGCCGCCGGCTGCCACGTGGGCACGTCCGTCGCGTTCGAGCGTATCGACGATGAACTGCAGCCCAAGCTCCCGCGCCGTGTGGTTCGACTGTGATCTGGCCAGCGAGCCATCCAGCGCACTCCAGATCGACACGAAACCGACGAGCCCGCCCAGGTGGCCGTACATCTCGTCCTTGCGCACGGTTTCGTCGTAGATGATCTCCTGACCGGCGTGCGCCCCGCCCTTGAGCCAGCGCGCGTAGACCTGGCGCGGTGCGTTGCGGTAACGGATGAGCATGAGTGCCGGCTGGCTCTGCCACTGGTCTTTTACGCGTTCCTGGCGGCGCATGCGGTATTCATATTCGGGCAGCTTGGCCACTTCGCCCTTGAGCCAGCGCACCAGCGTTTCGGGCTTCATGGCTTGCGCCATCGCGAGGACGTCTTCGTCAGACCAGCCCGCGAACGCGTTGGCGTGGACCTGGCTGCCGAGCCAAGCCGTCTGCCTGGCGATGTCCATGGCGGCAAAGCTGCCAATGGCCGCCGATTGCGATGTAGCCGTTGGTGCGGCTGCCGCAGGTGGGGAAGCATCCGACGTGGCAGGCTGGGCCCAGGCGTGTGCGGAGCCTGCCAGCACCGCAGCCAGGGCGAGGGTACGCAAGCGCATATGAGTCTCCGGTGTTGTTGCTATTGCTGCGCTTGCGCGCGGGCGCGCTTGATGTCCGGATCGGCATCGCGCAGCTCGCGGCGCAGGATCTTGCCTACCGTCGACTTGGGCAACTCTTCGTGGCGGAACTCGACGATGCGCGGCATCTTGTAGCCGGTCAGATGGGCGCGGCAGTGTTCGAGCAGCGCGGGCTCGGTCAGTGCGCCGGTGCGCGGCACCACGATGATCTTCACGCGTTCGCCGGCCACCGGGTCGGGCACGCCAATCGCCGCCACCTCCAGTACTTCGGGGTGCAGCGCCACCACGTCTTCGATCTCGTTCGGGTACACGTTGAAACCCGAGACCAGGATCATGTCCTTCTTGCGGTCGATCAGGCGGATGTAGCCGTTGGCGTCCATCACGCCGATGTCGCCGGTCGAGAACCAGCCTTCAGCGTCGATGTACTTGGCGGTTTCTTCCGGGCGTTGCCAGTAGCCGCGCATGACTTGGGGCCCACGCACCTGCAGTTCGCCGGGCTCACCCAGCGGCGCGATCGTGCCGTCGTCGCGCTTGAAGCGCACTTCGGTGGATGGCGCGGGCAGCCCGATCGTGCCGCTGAATTCGGTCACGTGCGGTGGGTTCATCGACACGACCGGCGAGCACTCCGTCAGCCCGTAGCCTTCAACGATGGTATGGCCTGTCACCTCTTTCCAGCGCTGCGCAATCGCGCGCTGCACTGCCATGCCACCACCGATGGTGATCTTCATGGCCGAGAAATCGCGCTTGGCAAAGTCGGGGTCTTCCAGCAGCGCATTGAACAGCGTATTCACACCGGCAATGCCCGAGAAGCGCTCGTTGCGCAGGATGAAGATCACGCGCTTGGTGTCACGCGGATTGGCGATCAGGATATTGCGCCCGCCCAGCGTCATGAACATCAGCAGGTTCACCGTGAGCGAGAAGATGTGATACAGCGGCAGCAGCGTGACGTTGGTTTCCACGCCGCCGTTGAGCATGCTCTTGGACCACTCTTCCGCCTGCAGCAGGTTGGCGATGATGTTGCGGTGCGTGAGCATCGCGCCCTTGGCCACGCCCGTGGTGCCGCCGGTGTATTGCAGGAAGGCGATGTCTTCCGGCGCCAGTTGCACCGGTTGCATCGCGCGTGAGGCGCCTCCGGCCAGCGCATCGCGCAGCCAGACCGGCGAGGGCAGCTTGTACGGCGGAACCTGCTTCTGCACGTGGCGCATCACGAAGTTCAGCGCGCGGCCCTTGAGGTTGAGCGCACCACCCATCAGGTCGCCAATGCCGGTGATGACGATGTTGCGGATCTGGCTGCCGGGCAGCGCCTGTTCCAGCGTGCGCGCGAAGTTCTCCAGCACGACGATTGTCTGCGCGCCGGAATCGCGCAACTGGTGCGCCAGCTCCGGCACCGTGTACAGCGGGTTGACGTTGACGACGATGGCGCCGGCCAGCAGCGTGCCGAACAGGCACACGGGGTACTGCAGGCTGTTGGGTAGCATGATCGCCACGCGGTCGCCCTTCTTCACGCCGCGCGATTGCAGCCATGCCGCAAACTGCTTGGCCTGGCGTTCGCATTCGTCGTAGGTCATCTCGGTGCCGACACTCACGTAGGCGACGCGCGTGCGGTACTTCTCCACCGATTCACGAAACACCTCGGCCAGCGAGTGATAGCGATCAGGGTTGATTTCGGCGGGCACGCCCTCGGGGTAAGACTTCAGCCAGATGCGGTCGGTAAGGCTGTTGCGGTCGGCAACGGTGTTCATGGTGTCTCCGTCCATGGAAGACGCGGCGTGGTTTTGTTATGTGCCGCGCGGGTTTTGGAATCTTGCTAGACCCAGGCCGTTCCCGTTATTCGGCCCGAGCGGTTTAGTGCGACATCGTTTCGGGGCGCTCCAGAATGGCAACGACGCCTTGTCCGCCCGCAGCACAGATCGACACCAGCCCGCGTCCGCTGCCGCGCTGCGCCAGCATTTTGGCCAGCGTCGCGACAATGCGCCCGCCCGTGGCGGCAAAGGGATGGCCCGTGCCGAGCGAGCTGCCATTCACGTTCAGCTTGCTGCGGTCGATGCTGCCCATCGGGGCGCTGCGGCCCAGTTTTTCGCGGCAGTATTCGGGCGATTCCCAGGCCGCAAGCGTGCACAGGACTTGCGCGGCAAAGGCTTCGTGGATCTCGTAGTAATCGAAATCCTGCAGCGTGAGACCCGCGCGTTGCAGCATGCGCGAGACGGCATAGGCAGGCGCCATCAAGAGCCCTTCGTTCTGCTCCGGCGTGCCGCTGAAGAAATCGACGGCAGCCGTATCCGCGCAGGTCATGTAGGCGAGCACGGGCAGGTTGTGCGCGCGTGCCCAGTCTTCGCTGGCAAGCAGCACGCACGATGCGCCATCGGTGAGCGGCGTGGAATTGCCGGCGGTCATGGTGCCGGCCGCGCTGCGGTCGAACACCGGCTGCAGCTTCGCCAGTTGCTCGAGGGTCAGGTTGCTGCGCAGGTTGTTATCGCGATCGAGCCCCAGGTGCGCGGTCATCAGGTCGGTGAAGAAACCGCGCTCGTAGGCGGCCGTGAGGTTGTGGTGGCTGCGCAGGGCCAGCGCATCCTGGTCTTCGCGGCGGATGCCCCAGCGCTTGGCCATCAGTTCGCAATGTTCGCCCATCGACAGGCCGGTGCGCGGCTCGCTGTTGCGCGGCAACAGGGGGCGCACGAACATTGATGGCCGCAGGCCGGCCAGCGCTTTGACGCGCGCGCCGGTGGACTTGGCGCGATTGGCCTCCAGCAGGATCTTGCGCATTTTCTCGTTGAGGCCGACGGGCGCATCGGAAGTGGTGTCCGTGCCGCCCGCAATGCCCACATCGATCTGCCCCAGCGCGATCTTGTTGGCGACGAGGATGGCGGCTTCCAGCCCCGTGCCGCATGCCTGCTGGATGTCGTAGGCGGGCGTCTGCTTGGCGAGCGTGGTGGAGAGCACCGTTTCGCGCGTCAGGTTGAAATCGCGCGCATGCTTGATGACCGCGCCGGCCACGACTTCGTCCAGGCGCTGGCCGTGGAGGTTGAAGCGGTCGATCAGGCCCTGCAGCGCGGCGGTCAGCATCTGCTGGTTCGACGCCGTGGCGTACGCCGTATTCGAACGGGCGAACGGAATGCGGTTACCCCCGAGGATGGCGACGCGGCGCACCTGCGCGTTGACGAGCATGGATTCAGTCTCCCGTGTGTTCTTGTTGTGCTTGCGGCAGCGTCAGCATGCCGCGCAGATAGGGTTTGTCGCCTGCGGCGTTGCGCACTTCAAATGCGCGGCCCGGTGTGGCTGAGGGGGCTTGCCACAACGTCGCCTCTCCCGGCAGCGACAGCGGTGCCTTGAATTCGGCCACCACTTCGCCTTGCGTGAGCGGCGCGGCCGGCAGCAGCGTGGCCAGCGCTCGGGCCTTCGTCCACATGCCGTGGGCAATGGGGTGCGCGAAGCCGAACAGCTTTGCGCCGATGTTGGATACGTGGATGGGGTTCCAGTCGCCCGACACGCCGGCATAGCGTCGGCCGGAGTCGGCAGGCACATCCCAGCGGCCAATGGGCGACAGGTCCTGTGCCGTGGGCAGCGCAATCAACGGCGCGCCCTGCGGAGAAGACACGCCCACGCGCAGATAGGTGGAAAGCGATTCCCACACCACCGCACTGCCTCTGATGATGGCCGTTTCAATGGCGAACGCCTGCCCGCGCGCATGGTGGAACAACCGGCGCGGACGCACTTCCACGCGCACGCGTTCCCCAGCTCGTAGTCGCTCGTGCTGGCGGATCGTGTTGCACAGGTGAACCAGGCCGATCACCGGGTACGGAAACGCCGATTCCGTCATCAGCATGAGCTGCAACGGAAAGCCCAGCAGATGCGGATACGTCATTGGCACGCCATGCGCCGAGGCGAAGCCGCACACCGCTGCGTACTGCGCGATGTGTTCGGCGTCGAGCGGCACTTCCTGGCGCACCAGCGTGTGGCGCGGCAGCGGCCCGCCGCGCTTGCCCTTGCGTTGCGATAGCAGCGCGCGCCAGGCCAATGCCCCTGCCGACGGCGGCTCGGTCACCAGCGTCTGGGTCGCGATCATTGGGGAGGGCAGGGCCAGCGAGCGCATGGTCGCGTCAGGCCCCGAGCAGGCTTTGCCCGCACACGCGCACGATGTTGCCTGTTACGCCATTCGACGCAGGGTTGGCGAACCAGGCAATTGTCTCGGCCACGTCGACGGGCTGACCACCCTGGCTCATCGCATTCATCCGCCGGCCGGCTTCACGGATGGCGAATGGCACGGCCGCTGTCATCTGCGTTTCGATAAAGCCCGGCGCAACGGCGTTGATGGTGATGCCCCGCTCTGCCAGCAGCGGCGCGCCAGCCTGCACGAGGCCAATCACACCGGCCTTGGACGTCGCGTAGTTGGTCTGCCCCAGGTTGCCCGCAATACCGCTGATGGACGACACGCACACGATGGCCCCGCCTGCATGCAGCGCATTGGCCGCAAGCAGCGCGTCGTTGATGCGCAATTGCGCAGTCAGGTTGATGTCGAGCACGCTGCGCCACGCGGGTTCGGTCATGCGGGCGATGGTCTTGTCGCGCGTGATGCCCGCGTTGTGCACCAGGATGTCGATGCCGCCCAATGCGGCAAGTTGCTGGGCGAGCAGGGCGGGTGTTTCCGGTGCGGCGATGTCGTAGGTCAGTGCTTCACCGCCGATTTCCTGGGCAACGGCGTTCAGCGCTTCCTGTGCGGCGGGCACATCCAGGCACAGCACGCGTGCGCCATCACGCGCCAACACATGCGCAATGGCCGCACCGATGCCGCGCGAGGCGCCTGTCACCAGCGCGGTGCGCCCGGCCAACGGTTTCTGCCAATCCACCGGCACCGCTACGGCGCGATGCACGCGCACCACTTGCCCCGATACATACGCCGAGCGCGCCGACAGCAGAAAACGCAGCGTCGATGCGGCTACGTTTTCCGCACCCTCTGCCACGTAGACGAGCTGCGCCGTGCAGCCGCGCCTGACTTCCTTGCCCAGCGAGCGCGTGAGCCCTTCCAGTGCGCGCTGCGCGATCGCTGCCTCCGGCGTCTTGCAGTCTTCCGGCGGACGGCCAATCACGACGACGCGCCCACAACGGCCGATGGCCCGGACGCCATCGTGGAACACGTGATACAGCGCATCGAGCCCGTCGACCGTCGCAATGCCCGTGGAATCGAAGACGATGCCGCCAATGCGGTCAAACGCGTCGCCTTCTTTGCCTGTGGGCGCGACAAAGCGGCCCGTGATCTGCCCGTGCCGGTTGGCGGCGCCGAGCCATTCCGGATCGCTTTCATGAAAACGCGTGGGTACGCCGGTCTCGGCAAACAGCGCGGCGAGCGTCTCGCGCATGGAGCCGCCCGGCGCCGCGCCCATCAGGAACGGCCCGACAAATTCCGGTTCCCCCGGCACATAACGGCGCAACGGCACCGGCTGCGGCAGGCCAAGGTTGGCCGACAGCCACTTGCCGAAACCGGAACCGACGAAATCGAGGTACTTGTCTTGCATCGTTGTTGTTGTCGTTTGTCAGGCCCCTGGGCCATCAGGCTGCGCGGCGCTCGGCGGCCTGCAGCGCATCGAGCGCATCCTTGCGGCGCTGCAGGTCGGCCATCAGGTTGAAGTCGGGCGGGAAGTCGTCCACGGCGACCGCGTGTTCGCCATAGCGCGCGTAGTCGCACAGTTGCTTGCGTTCGCCTTCGTCGATGAGGTTCTGTGCGACGGCTTGCGCGGTCCAGGCTTCGAAGTCGGGCAGGCTTTGTGGCACCGGCGGCAGCTTGCCAGCGCGGATGGCCGGTTTCAAGCGCTGCTCGATCGCGTCCACCGCGGGTTGCAGGCGGAACGCCGCTTCGCCATAGGCGATCGGGTCGACTTCGGGCGTTGGGCAGTATGAGTCGGCCAACAGGCGATCGCGCACGGCGCCCGGCGTTTGCATCAACTCGGCGACCTGCGCGGCCAGCGCATCCGACGGCTTGCGATACGGCGTCCCGAACGGGAAGATCAGCGCACGCAGCAGCGGTGCGATGCCCGCGTTCGGAAAGTTGGCCAGCACGCCATCTAGCGCATCGTGCGCCTTCACCAGCGCGTCCTGCACCGACCAATGCACGAGCGGCGCGTCCTCGGCGGGGCGGCCTTCATCCTCAAAGCGCTTGAGCGTGGAAGAGATCAGGTACATCTGCGAGAGGATGTCGCCCAACCGCCCCGTGATGCTCTCGCGGCGCTTGAGCGTGCCGCCCAGCGTGAACATCGACACATCGGAGAGCAGCGCCAACGCAGTCGAGAAGCGGTTGACGGCGCGGTAATAGCGCTGCATTTCCGGCGCCGCATTGTCCGGCGCGCTTGCCACGCGGCCGCCCGTGAGCGCATGCAGAAGCGAGCGCACCAGGTTGCCCGCGATGAACGCACCATGGCCGAACAGCGCCGTGTCGAACGCACGCAGGGTCTCGGGGGAATCGCTGCCTTGCGCGGCCGTCATCTCGCGCAGCACATACGGGTGGCAACGAATCACGCCCTGCCCGAAGATGATCAGGCAGCGCGTCATGATGTTCGCGCCTTCCACCGTGATGGCGATCGGCACCTGCTGATACGCACGCGCCAGGAAGTTGTTCGGCCCCATGCAGATGCCTTTGCCGCCGACGATGTCCATCGCGTCGGTCACCACATCGCGCGCACGTTCGGTGACGTGGTACTTGGCAATGGCGGAGATGACCGATGGCTTCTCGCCCAGGTCAACGGCGAGCGCGGACAGGCGCCGAGCCGCATCCATCATGTACAGGTTGCCGCCCATGCGGCCGAGCGCTTCCTGGATGCCTTCGAACTTGCCGATGGGCGTACGGAACTGGCGGCGCACGGCGGCATACGCGCCGGTGCTGCGCACAGCCAGCTTGGCCATACCCACGTTGGACGACGGCAGCGAGATCGCACGGCCCGCTGCCAGGCATTCCATCAGCATGCGCCAGCCGCGGCCGACCTGCGCCTGCCCGCCGATGACCCAGTCGATGGGAATGAACACATCCTTGCCCCAGTTGGGGCCGTTCTGGAACACCGCGTTGAGCGGCCAATGGCGACGCCCGATGTTCACGCCCGGATGCTTCGTCGGGATGAGCGCGCAGGTAATGCCGGGCTCCTTGTCGCCGCCGAGCAAGCCATCCGGATCGACCGCGCGGAAGGCCAGCCCCAACACCGTGGCGATGGGGCCGAGCGTGATGTAGCGCTTACTCCACGTCACGCGAAAGCCCAGCGTCTCGCGGCCTTCGTGCATGCCGCGGCAGACCACGCCCACATCGGGAATGGCCGCGGCATCGGAGCCGGCATACGCGTTGGTCAGCGCAAAGCAGGGAATTTCTTCGCCGCGTGCGAGGCGCGGCAGGTAGTGGTTTTTCTGCGCTTCGGTGCCGTAGTGCAGCAGCAGCTCGGCCGGGCCGAGCGAGTTGGGCACCATGACCGACACGGCTGCGGCAGAGCAGCGCGTCGACAGCTTCATGATGACCTGTGAATGCGCGTATGCCGAGAAGCCTTTGCCGCCGTATTCCTTCGGGATGATCATGCCGAGGAAGCCGGCACGCTTCGCGTAGGCCCACGCCTCGGGCGACAGGTCCTGCCAGATCTGCGTGCTTTCCCAATCGTTGGCCAAGTCGCAGAGCTTTTCGGTCTCGACGTCGAGGAAAGATTGCTCTTCCGCCGACAGGCCCGGCGGCGGCGAATACAGCAATCGCGACCAGTTGGGCCGGCCGGAAAACAGTTCGGCATCCCACCAGACGGTGCCCGCTTCAATGGCGTCGCGCTCCGTTTGCGACATCTCCGGCATGATCTTGCGGAACATCGCCAGCACGGGACGTGTGATGAGCGCGCGGCGAAGCGGCTTGAGCGCGAGCACCAGCGCCGGCAGCACAAAGACGATGGCGAGTACCGTGGTCATCACGGGGCCGACCAGGCCCAGCCAGGCTCCCGCCACCAGCCACACAGCGGTTGCGACCAGCCAGGCGAATGCCGAGGCTTCGATGCTGGCCAGCCCGAGCACGCCGATGCAAAGCAGGACGATCCAGATCGTCGTCATGAGGGTCTCCATTCGATGCGTCTATGTGCCGGATGTCTTGAACATGGGCGGCACCTGCCGAATGCCCGAGCGACTCCCGTGCCCGCACACGGGAGATCGGGGCCGGGCCTGGGTTGTCAGGCGTTAGGGCTGCGCCACGGGCGCATCGGATTGGCCGGGAAGATTGCGCGAGCCGCATTGCTGCGGCGAACGGCCAATGCCCGGGTGCGCGCGGAGGGCGCGGGGCCATCGCCATCGCTGTCATCGCCGTGATGATCGTCGTGTGCATCGGCGCCGAGATCGTCGTGGTCGTCTGTGGCGTCGTCGGCGCTTGCGCGAGCGGCGGGTGTGCGGCCGAACAGGTCACCGGCAAAGGGTGAGGCAGTGGTGTGCGTCGGGCTGCGTTCTGCGCTGCGGCCGTTGCCGTGCCCGGCGTGGCGCCCTGAACCGCCGTTGCCGCTGTCGTTGCCATTGGCGGCATCGTCCGCTTGCGCGACGGGCGTGGGCACCTGGGCTTCGGCCAGTTCGACCACCTGATCGAGCGCACCGGCCTCGCCGGGCAGGGGAGCGTTGAGCGTGGCCACCACCAGCGCCGTCAGGCGTGCCAGCAGCGAGGCATCGTTCATCGTTTTGCCCTGCGTGAACAGCGGCAGCAGGTTGTTGAGGTCGTCGCCGGCCAGCACCCCGGCAAGCGCCTTGAGCGCAAAGTGCAGGCGCCAGCCCAGTTCTGCGCGCGGCAGGTGCGGCAGCGCACGCGAGAAGGCTTCGAAGAAGCGATCGAACACCAGCGCGTAGTGACCGAGCAGGTAGTTCTGCACGAACGGTGAGGTGTCGGAATACACGCGCCCCATCAGGCGCAGGAACGCAGGGCCGCCGGTGTCGGGGTTGCGCGCCATCTGCAGCGCCGGCACAAACAGCGCGCCGAGCACGTGGTCGCAGGTCAGTTGTTCCTTGGTCCAGCGTTCTTCGCACGCGGTCAGCAGCGCTAGCCGACGCGTGTTGAGCGGGTCAAGCCGGCGCCCCAGCACCGACTGCATCAACGCTTCCTTGCTGCCGAAGTGATAGTTGACTGCGGCCAGATTGACCTTGGCGCGCGCCGTGATCTGCCGCAACGACATCGCCTCGTAGCCGAACTCGATGAACAGCAGTTCGGTGGCTTCCAGAATGCGGCCCTTGGTGTCTCCTGCTCCAGGACGTCCCATGTCTCCTACCTCGTTTTTTAGGCCTGATATCGGGCTCGATTGCTGCAGTGCAGCGCTCGAACGTACGATTCAAACATGTGTATGGGGTTGCCCGGGCATGTTAGGAACAGACGTTTGAAAACGCCAAGCGCCCAATTCGAGCGGGCACTCTAGAGCGGAGACGGTGGCCAAGCCAACGTATGAAACACGTGGCTTTAAAAGTGAGTGGGCGCAAACATCGAAAAACTGGAGCGAGGTTTGCGCCCCCCTGTGGTGACCTGGGCGGGTCAGCCGGCTGGCCGATGGAGCGATGTCAGGCCGCCGAAGAATGCGGCGGCGTTCTGTGCAAGGGTAGGCAGGTGATAGCCGCCTTCCTGGACGACCAGCGTCGGCAGCCCGATCGCGCCGACGGCCTGGCCAAGCCGGCCGAACCCCTGCGTCGAAACATCCACCTGCGATTGCGGGTCTTCGCGATAGATGTCGAAGCCGAGCGAGAGCACCAGCGCATCGGGCTGGAAGCGCTCGAGTGCGGCAATCGCATCCCCTAGCTTGTCGAAGAACACCGATTCCGGCGAGCGATGCGGCATCGGCAGGTTCACGTTCAGGCCCAGGCCTTCGCCTGTGCCGCGCTCGTCATCAAAGCCGGCGACGACCGGGTAGAAATTGGTCGGATCGCCATGAATGGAGACGTACAGCACGTCGGCACGGTCGTAGAAAATCTCCTGGATGCCCTGGCCGTGATGCATGTCGGTGTCGAGGATGGCGACGCGCTTGAATTTGCCGCGTAGCGCCTGTGCGGCAATTGCGGCGTTGTTCAGGTAGCAGAAGCCGCCGGCTGCTTCGCGGCGCGCGTGGTGGCCGGGCGGGCGGCACAGCGCGTAGGCCGTGCGCTCGCCATGGAGGATGGCTTGCGCGCCGGCTGCTGCGCTCTGTGCCGACCAATACGCCGATCGCCATGTGCTCTTGCCGACTGGGCAACTGCCGTCTGCCAGATAGCGCGCGGCCTGGGCCAGCACGCCGCGCAGCGCATTGGGTTCGCGCACGAAGATGTTGGACATGACCTCGTCGCCCCAGTCTTCGGGCAGGCGCAGCCAGTCGGCATGGGCGTCCTGCAGGAAGCGCAGATAAGGCTCGCCATGCACGGCGGTGAGCGGCGCGATGCCGTGGTCTTCGGGGCGCGCAATGGTAAAGCCGAGGTCGCGCGCCGCCTGCAGCAGATTCAGCGCGCGCTCCGGCACTTCCTGCGGCGTGCGCATCTTGCCGCGCGAGTAGTAGCTCTGCGGATGGTGCAGAAGCTGTTCAGGGTGAAAGAACGTCAGCATGGGTGAAACAAGGGTGGGGAGACTGTTATGCGCCGACTGCCTCGCCGGCAGTTGCACGACCGCGCTGGCGCACATCGATGGCGGCAATGCACACCAGTGAGATGCCAGCGAGCAGCGTGTAGAACACCGCCAGCGGCCACCATTCGCCATGGAAGCGCTGCGCGAGGACGGTGCCTACCAGCGGCGTGAGCCCGCCCGCCACCGCGCCGCACACCTGGTATGACAGCGAGATCGCCGAATACCGCACGCGCGTTTCGAACACGCCCGACACGAAGCTTGCAATGACCGAGTAGAAGCTCGCCATGCACACCACGGCCAGCGCAATGCCCAGCACCATCAGCGGCGCCTGGCGCGTCTGCACCAGCAGGAACATTGGATACGGCGATGCCATTGCCAGCAGCGCCATCAGCTTGAGAAAGCGTGCGCTGCCAAGCTTCTCCGCCAGCCATGCCGCCAGCGGCTGCGCGAGAAACTGGATGAACGCCACCACGAAGAGGCAATCGAGAATCAGCGTTTTCGACAGCGACAGATACTGCGTCGTGTACGCGATCATGAACGTGTTGGTGAAGTACACACCCGCAATGCCGATGGTGTTGGCGCCAATGCAAAGCAGCACCGGCACTCGAGCCGTGCGCCAGACTTCGGCGATTGGCAGCTTGGCCGTCTTGCGCTGCGCCTGCACCTGCGCAAACTCGGGCGACTCGTTCACGCCCAGGCGGATCGCCACGCCCACGAGCAGCAGCACCGCGCTGGCGAGGAATGGCAGACGCCAGCCCCAGTCCATGAACGCTTCCTTGTCCATCGACGTGACAAGGCGGAAAGCCAGCAGCGAGAGAATCAGTCCGGCCGGGCTGCCGAGCTGTGCAAACGATGCGAAGAATGTGCGGCGGCCCTTGGGCGCGTGTTCGCCCGCCATCAGCACCGCGCCGCCCCATTCGCCACCGACCGCAATGCCCTGCACCACGCGCAGCAGCACCAGCAGCACCGGCGCAAGCGCGCCAGCGGTGGCATGTGTCGGCAGCAGCCCGATACCGATGGTCGCCAGGCCCATCATCGTGAGCGTGATCATCAGCGCTTTCTTGCGGCCGATGCGGTCGCCCCAGTGGCCGAACACGATGCCGCCCAGGGGCCGTGCGAAAAAGCCCACGGCAAACGTGCCGAACGAAGCGAGCGTGCTCAGGAACGGGTCGCCACCCGGAAAGAACAGCGGCCCAAACACGAGCGCAGCAGCGGTGGCGTAGATGTAGAAGTCGTACCACTCGATCATGGTGCCGACAAAGGCGGCGGTGGCCGCGCGCGCAGGCTGGCGCCCGCCGGGTTGAGACGGTTGCATGGTGTAGCTCCTCACAGATTTTTTAGCCCGCCGCTTCAAGGCGACGATGCGTGTTTATTGCCGCTTGACGGGTATTAGTCAAATTCTGAATACTTATTGTTTGTATAAATTCAACTCATATTCGCCGCCATGGATCCGTCCGCCCTTGATCCCGCCCTGGTCAGCGACCGGCTTGACTGGAACCTGCTGCGCACTTTTCTCACCATCGTCCACGAGCGGAGCATCAGTCGCGCGGCGGTGCGGCTGCACATCACGCAGCCGGCGGTCAGCCTCGCGCTGCGGCGTCTCGAAGACCAGCTCGGCCACACGTTGATTGAGCGGCGCGGCTCGCACTTTCGCCTCACGCGCGTTGGCGAAGACGTGTTGCGCATCGCCACCGATGTCTACGGCAATGTGTCGCGGCTCGGCTCAGAGCTGGGTGAACCGCAAGACGATGTGAGTGGCGTGCTGCATCTGCTGACGGTCAGCCGCATCCAGTCGGGCGTGTACGACGAATGCCTAGCGGCATTCCATCGCCATCACCCGCGCGTGGATCTGCAGGTGGAAGTGATGCGCAGTACGGACATCCTCGATGCGCTTGCGCAGAAGCGCGCGGGCATTGGGCTGAGCCTGTGCCGCACGCCCGTCGAAAAGCTTGAGCGGCAACTGTTCCTGCGCCAGCGCTATGCCGTGTTCTGCGGGCGGCATCACCGGTTGTTCGGGCGGACGGGCTTGTCGATCAGCGATCTGCTCGGCGAAAACTTTGTCTCGTTCATGAGCGACCAATTGGGCGATGCGCTATCGCCGCTGGCGGTGTTTCGGGATCAGCAGGGATTCACCGGCCGCATCGTCGCCACGTCACCGAGCCTGGACGAGATCAAGCGGCTGGTGTTTGCGGGGTATGGGATCGGCTGCCTGCCCGAGCACATCGTGGCGGACGATGTGGCGCAGCAGCGTTTGTGGCGGCTGCCGCCTGAAGAGGGCGTTGCCGACATCGATCTGTACCTGATGTGGCACAAGGAGCGGCGTCTGGCGCCAGCCGAAGACGCGTTCCTAGCGCATTTCCGGCGGTATATGGCGCGGTATTCGTTGGCCGAGCGGCTCGGGGATGTGGTGAATGCGCCGTTGGCGGCATTGCGGGCGCCGGTGGGGTAAACACCATCACCTGTTAAACTAGCGCCCTTCATGCAGTCCCCGGGGTCCAGTCGCCCCGTCACCTACCCAGGCTTTGTCCACGATTGGCGCACGAACGAATGCGCGGGACACGCCGGTCCAATCGCTTTTCCATGTCGTTTTCCGAACTCGGCTTGTCAGACAAGCTGGTACGCGCCGTGGCCGAACTCGGCTACGCAGAACCCACTCCGATTCAACGCCAGGCCATCCCCGCTATTCTCAAGGGCGGTGACCTGCTCGCCGGTGCACAGACCGGCACCGGCAAGACCGCCGGTTTCACGCTGCCGCTGCTGCACCGCCTGTCTGCCTCGCAGCCCAACAAGGTGCAGACGCCGCAGGGCATGCGCTTTCCGATCCGCGCGCTGGTGCTGACGCCCACGCGTGAGCTTGCCGCGCAGGTCGAAGAAAGCGTGCGCGCCTATGGCAAATACCTGCCGCTGAAGTCGATGGTGATGTTCGGCGGCGTCGGCATCAACCCGCAGATCGATGCGCTCAAGCGCGGTGTCGATATCGTCGTGGCCACGCCGGGCCGCCTGCTGGACCACGTCGGCCAGCGCACCATCGATCTGTCGCACATTGAACTGCTGGTGCTGGACGAAGCCGATCGCATGCTCGACATGGGCTTCATCCACGACATCCGCAAGATCCTCAACATCCTGCCGCCCAAGCGCCAGAACCTGCTGTTCTCGGCCACGTTCTCCGACGACATCCGCGAATTGGCCGATCGCCTGCTCGACAAGCCGGCGCTGATCGAAGTCGCGCGCCGCAACACGACAGCCGAAACAGTCGAACAACGCATCTACCCGGTCGACCGCGAGCGCAAGCGCGAATTGCTGGCCAAGCTTGTGCGCGACAACGACTGGCACCAGGTGCTCGTCTTCACGCGCACCAAGCACGGCGCCAACCGCCTGGCCGAGCAGCTCACGCGCGACGGCATTCCGGCGCTGGCGATCCACGGCAACAAGAGCCAGGCGGCACGCACGCGTGCGCTGTCGGAGTTCAAGGCTGGGACGCTGCGCGTGCTGGTTGCCACCGATATCGCCGCGCGCGGTATCGACATCGACCAACTGCCGCACGTGGTGAACTTCGACTTGCCGAACGTGCCCGAGGACTACGTACACCGTATCGGCCGCACCGGACGCGCGGGTGCACAAGGCGAGGCGATCTCGTTGGTCTGCGTGGACGAGCACGGCTTGCTGCGCGACATTGAGCGCCTCATCAAGCGCGAACTGCCGCGTACCGTGCTGGAAGGTTTCGAGCCGGACCCGACCATCGCGGCCGAGCCGATTCCGAACGGGCGCAACTCGGCAGGCCGTGGCGGCAACGCGCGCGGTGGTCGTTCGGGCGGTGGGCGCAGCCAGCAGCCTCGCCAGGCCAGCGGCAACGCTACGCCGCGCGAGCCGCGGGCTCCGCATGAGCCTCGCGAACCGCGTCGCGAGTCGAGCGGTAACAGCCAGGGCCAGGGCCAGGGCCAGAATCAAGGCCAAGGCCAGGGTCGCAATGGTGCCGGCAGCCGCCAACGCCAGGCGCAAGGTCAGCCCAGTCAACGTGACGGCCAAGCTGCGCCGAAGCCGCGCAATGGTCAATCGCAAGCACGCGGCCAACGTCAGGGTAATGGCCAAGGCCAAGGCCAGGGCGGTGGGCAAGGCGGGCAGGGTGGACAACAACGCCGGGCATCGAACACGCAAGCCGCGCAGCCAGCCCACAAGGGACAGCCGGCCAAGCAGCCGTTCAACGGTTTGTTTGCCAAGGCGGCTGCGTTGCTCGGCGGCCGTAAAGCCTGACGTTCATGCACGACGACGGCCAACCGGCATCCGCTGAAGCGCCCTACGATGGCCTGACGCCCGACAGCATCCTCGATGCGTTGGCGCAGGTCGGGCTGATGCCGGACGGCCGCATGTTCGCGCTCAACAGTTACGAAAACCGCGTCTACCAGGCCGGCGTGGAAGACAGCGCGCCAGTGGTGGTCAAGTTCTACCGCCCGGGCCGCTGGACTGAAGCGCAGATCGTCGAAGAGCATGCCTTCACGGCAGAACTCGCGGCGGCGGAAATCCCCGTGATCGCGCCGCTGGAAATCGACGGCCGCACGCTGCACACGTTCGAGCGCTGGCACTTCGCCGTCTTCCCGCGCTGTGCCGGACGCGTGCCGGCCATCGACCGCGACGACACGCTGGAATGGATGGGCCGTTTCCTCGGTCGCATTCACGCCATCGGCGCGCAGCGGCCGTTCCTGGCCCGGCCCGCACTCGACATCGACACCTTCGGCGTGCAATCGCGCGACTGGCTGCTCAAACACGATTTCATCCCGCCCGATTTGTTGCCGGCCTGGCGCAGTGTGGCCGACGCCGCACTCGACGGCGTGCGCCGCTGCTACGACCGCGCGGGCGACGTTTCGCTGCTGCGCCTGCACGGCGATTGCCACGCTTCAAACGTCCTCTGGATCGAAGAAGCCGACGCCAAGCAGGGTGATCCGCTGCGCAGCGCGGGCCCGCATTTCGTCGATTTTGACGACAGCCGCACCGGCCCCGCCGTGCAGGACTTGTGGATGCTGCTCTCGGGCGATCGCGCGTCGATGCAATCGCAGCTCGCCAGCCTGCTTGCCGGCTATGAAGACTTCTGCGAATTCGACACGCGCGAGCTGTATCTGGTGGAAGCGCTGCGCACGCTGCGCTTGCTGCATTACAGCGCATGGTTGGCGCGTCGCTGGAATGATCCGGCGTTTCCTGCCGCGTTTCCGTGGTTCAACACGCAACGCTACTGGCAGGACCGGGTGTTGGAATTGCGCGAGCAGATCGCGCTGTTGGACGAACCGCCGCTCTGGTGAAACCGAGCGGCGGTTTTTCTTTGGGGCTTGGGCTTAGGCGAACTTGCCGGCCTGGAAGTCTCGAACAGCCTGGAAGATCTCTTCCTGCGTGTTCATCACAAACGGGCCGTATTGGGCAATCGACTCGTTCAGCGGCTTGCCAGCCACCAGCAGTACGCGCGCCTCAGCATCTCCCGCACGGATGACCACGCCATCGGCGCCTTCCGTATTAGCGAGGATGGCCATCTGCTTGTCTTCCACGCGCTGCAGCCCAGCGTTGCCAGATGCTTCGGCATCGCCCACCAGCGCGCTGCCACGGAACACGTAGACGAACGCGTTGTGCCCGGCCGGCAGCGGCTGCGCAAACGACGCACCCGCTGGCAGCGTGATGTCCAGATACAGCGGCTGTGTCGCTTCACGCGTCATCGCACCTTGCACGCCTTGCGATTCGCCAGCGATGACACGCACGGCCACGCCGTCTTCCGTCGTGAACTCGGGAATCTCGTTCGACGGAATGTCCCGGTACCACGGCGTCGTCATCTTGTCGCGGGCAGGCAGGTTCAGCCACAGCTGGAAGCCTTCCATCACGCCATCTTCCTGTTCCGGCATTTCAGAGTGCACGACACCGCTGCCGGCGGTCATCCATTGCACGCCGCCGTGTTGCAGCAGGCCTTCGTGGCCGGCGCTGTCGCGGTGGCGCATGCGGCCCGCGATCATGTACGTCACCGTTTCAAAGCCACGGTGCGGGTGGTCGGGAAAGCCGGCCAGATAGTCGTTCGGGTCGTCACTGCGAAACGCGTCCAGCATCAGGAACGGGTCCAGCCGGCGTTGCAGGTTGTTCGTCAGCACGCGTGTGAGCTTGACGCCCGCGCCGTCGGAGGTGGGGCGGCCCGTGATGATGCGCTCTACGCGGCGGCCACGTTGCATTTGCTGCACTTGCGGTTGCACGAGGGTTTCCATGTTGTTCTCCTGAAATCGGGCATTTGTCATATGCCAAATGTAGGGTGGTTGCCCGGTTTGCACTAGTCGGTTATTGTGGGAAAAAATGTTGCTCCCGGCGAGACAATCATAATCCCAGGCCGGCGCGCATCACGATAAGAGGAGGAAACCATGGATCTGAACCAATTGGCGCTATTCGTGCGCGTGGTTGAAGCGGGGAGCTTCACGGCAGCGGCAACGCGGCTCGATTTGCCCAAATCGTCCGTCAGCCGGGGCATCGCGGCGCTTGAACAGGATTTGAACGTACGACTGTTACAGCGCACCACGCGCACGCTGCATTTGACCGACGCCGGCCAGAGTTTGTATCAGGTTGCGTCGCATGCACTGGAAGACATCGAACGCGCCACGACCTGCGCCGGCGAACTGCAAGACCTGCCGCGCGGCAAGGTGCGGATCACGTCTTCGGAAGACGTCGGCCGCCTGCTGGTGGCGCCCGTGGCGGCGCGCTTCATGCAGCAGTACCCGGACATCGATCTGGACGTCGTACTGACGCCGCGCAATGTCGATCTCGTGCAGGAAGGGTTTGACCTTGCCGTCCGCGTCGGGCGCTTGGCCGACAGTTCGCTCGTGGCGCGGTCGCTTGGCGTATTGCGCATCGGCTTGTTCGCCTCGCCCGATTACCTGCAGCGTCGCGGGGCTCCGGACACCGTGCAAGGGCTGGCCGACCATTGCTGCCTGGATTTTCGCGGCACGGGCCGCGGCGAAACGCAATGGCGCCTCGTCGGCCCCGATGGCCTGAAAACCGTGGCCGTGCGCGCGCGTCTGAATTCAGACAGCCTCATCTATCTGGAAACGTTGATTGCGTCGGGCGCCGGCATTGGCCCTCTGCCGCTGTACGCAAGTGCCGTGGCGCGCGCCAACGCGCCGCTGCCGCGCCTCGTGCGCGTGCTGCCCGACTACGCAACCAGCGGCGAGCCGATCAACCTCGTCACGCCATCCGCGCGGTTCGTTCCCAAACGCGTTCGGTTGCTGATCGACATGCTGACCGAGTCGATTCGGCAAGAGCTGGAAAACGCTGATCCCACCTGAGGTGTCGCGGCCCGGAAGCCGGGCGCGTCAAATGTTGTCACGAGTGCTCCGCATACGCATATCGCACGGCATCATGCGCTTCGCATGTGCGGACCAGTACGTCGGACCCTCCTTGACGTCACCCCCCGTAAGCGTCCCAGTGTTTCCCCCCGGTGCACTGCGATGTGTCCGGCACATGCGACCCTTGGGTGTTTCCGATCCCGTCACGTCGTGGGAAGCACCGCCGCCCGGACCTCGTCGTCCGGGCATTTTTTTGTCCACATTCCGCGGAGTGGATACGGCATTGCGTGGCTCCAGGGGTCTTCACAAATTAGGACTCTTCTCATGGTTCGTAGCAAACCTCGCCATGAAAATTGCAGACACGTAACACATGCAACGGATCGTGCTGAACGCGACTGTTCGGGCGCAATCACGCCCGCACCCTCCAGCGCGCATGTGCGTCATTTCCACGGAGCAGAACATGCGTATCGCCTTGCTTGAAGACGATCCCTTCCAAAGCGAAGTCATCGTCCAGATCCTGTCCCAGTCGGGCCACGACGTGGTGACCTACAGCGATGGCGCGACGTTGCTGCGCATGCTGGGACGCTCGTCGTACGACATGCTGATTCTCGACTGGCACACGCCGGGCATGCTCGGTATCGACGTGCTGAGCGTGGTGCGCAGCCGCCACAGAGAGGTCCTGCCGATCCTGTTCGTCACGGCCGAAGAAGGTGAAAAGAGCCTCGTGCGCGCACTCACGCACGGCGCCGACGACTACATCGCCAAGCCGTTCCGTATTGCCGAGCTGCGTGCGCGTGTCGATGCGCTACTGCGCCGTGCGTATCCGATTCCGTATGGCCGCCTGCCGTTCGCGGTGGGGCCATACCACTTCAATCCACAGCGCCAGCAGGTCACGCTGCACGGCGAGCGCGTTGCGCTGACGGCGATTGAGTTTCAGTTGGCATTGCTGCTGTTCTCGAACGTGGGCCGCACGCTGTCGCGCGACCACATCTTCGGGCAGGTGTGGGGCCGCAACTCGTCGGAGTACACGCGCACGATCGATAGCCACGTGTCGCGCATCCGTATGAAGCTGAATATCGAACCGGAAAACGAGGTGCGCTTGGTGGCGGTGTACAAGCACGGTTATCGGGTGGATCACCTGAAGCCGGCGGACGACATGAATGGGCTGTCGGACATGGAGGTCGCGTCGTACGGCGTCTAAGGGCAGGCCGATCGCGCAACCCAGGCTGGGCGCTACCGCTGAAACGCGGCGGCGCCCAATTTGTTTTCTATCGGCTGGTATGCTCGATGCCTCTCATTATTTGAGCGAGGCCAGTGTGCCGCTTGTGAATCTCAATGCAGAGGCCGACGCGCTGCCGCACGCATGGTCCTCTTGCGTGCTGGAGCGCTTTGGCGGTGGCAATTTCAAGGTGCTGCGCATGGACGGCACGCCGTATCCCGACGAAGTGCACAACTATGCAGAAGGTCTGCTTGTGATCGATGGCGAGCTGCGCCTGCGCATCGACGGCGATGCGGTGACGGTCTCGCGCGGCGAGCTGTACGTCGTGCCCGCCGGCGTGCCGCACAGCGTGGATCCTGGCAGCGCGGGTACGTTGGTCATTCTGGACGTATAAGCGGGGCGTCGCGTGCCTCCGCGAGTTGCTTGATCCGCTGCAGCATCATCCGGCGGATCAGTCCGCTCGGGATGCGGATCAGCACCCAGTAAGGCGTGAAGCGGCGGCGTGCCGGTGTGTCCGAGCAATGCACGCACGTGCGCGTGGTCAGCAGCGTGTCGGCGCCGTCGGGTTCGGCGACGAACGTCATGACCAGCTTGGCGATGTTTGGCTCCGAGAACGTGCGAAATGCGCTGGCTTCAATGCGGACGAGCCCTCCGGCAGCTTCCCAGAAGCGACCGACCAGGCCCAGCGCGAATTCGCGATCTCCATCGCGGCCAAGTACCGTGAAATCGTGCAGGCCGAATCCGGCATCGATACGTCGCGCATTGGGCCTGCCCATCGCGGCGGCGATGCGCGCCGGGATGGCGCGCAAGTGCAGGAACATTCGGGCCAGCGGGAAATCGGTAACGTCAAGTTGCGAAACCATGTCGAGCACGCGCGCTGGTGCTGCATTGACGCGTATGCGGTGTTGCTCGCTGAACTGATGCTCTGGAAGGAAGGTGTGCAGCAGGCTCATGGTGATCGACGGCGTGGTGTCATGCCTGTGATTTTTCGCTGGCAGTCGTGGAAGCGGCGGCCGGGGCGAATGCGGCGTCGCGAGCGGGCGGTTCGGCCAGGCTGCGTTTCATCAGCCATGCAACACCCGGGATGCGCAAACCGGTTGCGAACACCACGTCTCGCATCCAGCCTCCATATTGAGACTGGAAGCATGGCGTAAGCGCACGGCTCAGCGTCTGATAGGCCTGCACGGTACGCAGACGACGGGCGTGATAGGCGAGGGCGCCATCGGTGGCGCCATGCGCGTGCACGCACGCTGCGATTGCCAGGGCATCTTGCGCGGCTAGCGTGGTTCCCAGACCGAGCTGCGGGCTCATGGCATGCGCGGCATCGCCGATCACGCAGTAGGGCGGTTTGGCCAGCGCGCGCGGCCATGTGTGGCGATAGACGGCAAAAGGCATGTCGTCGTGTGAGCCAATCTGCTCGACCATGGGCGCGGCTTGCGGCCACAGGCTCAGCACATGCGCCTTCCACTGCGTGATGTCGGTCTGGCGCCAGGCGTTGACGGCATCGCCGGGCAGGCTCCAGAACATCGACAGGCGCGTGCGGCTGCCATCCACGTCAGTGGGCAGCAGGCCCATCATCTCGCGCGTGCCGCGAAAGCGCTGCTGCAGCACGCGCGGGTTCCAGCCGTCCACCCATCCTTGGAACCACAGCGTGCCCCATCGGTAGGTGCTCGACGGGCCGGCCAGGCCTGCAGGTTCACGCAGCGCAGACGCCGCGCCATCGGCAATCACAAACAGGTCGAAGACCGATTCGCCCTGGTCGTGCATGACCCGCGCCCGTGGGCCATCAAAAAGCAACTGCTGGATCGCGCAACCAAAGTGGAATGATGCGCCTGCGTGCAAGGCGGCGTCATAGAGCATGGATGACAGCGCGTGCCGCGTGACGGCGCGGCCGGGTGCATCGGCGTAGTCAATGTCGAGCAGCCGCCAGCCGCGATGGCTCAGACCGATCAGTCGGTCGATCGGCGCGCCGATACCCTCAAGCTCGCGGCCCACGCCGAGTGCCTCCAGCGCGCGGATGCCCTGCGGCTGGATCAGCAGGCCCGCGCCCATGGCGGTCAACTGCGGATGCTTTTCGAAGACGTGCACGTCGTGCCCGTGACGGGCAAACGCGATGGCGGCGGCGAGGCCGGCGTTACCGGCGCCGGCAATGCCGATGGTCAGCGGGCGGGGTGCGGTCATGAAGCGTGGCAGATCGTTTGCTCAGGATGATAACGATACGGCACGCACGTTAAGGCTGTTCGTGCACGCTGCGGAGATAATGCGCAGACCTCACGCCCACCACACAAACCGGACGCGCCATGCAGATCAAATGGCTGGAAGACTTCAAGGAACTGGCCAAGACCCGCAGCTTCAGCCGCGCGGCCGAGAACCGCAACGTCACGCACCCCGCATTCGGCCGACGGATCAAGGCGCTGGAAGAATGGGTGGGCACCGCGCTGGTCGAGCGCAGCGAGCATCCGGTCACGCTCACGGCGGCGGGGCGCTTGTTTCTGGATGCGGCGGCCAATGCCGTCGACGGCCTGAACGATGCGCGCTTGCTGCTGCGCGAGGCGCAATTGCCCGTGGCGCTCAAGATCGGCACGGGGCGTACGCTGGCGCGCACCTTCGTCCCGGGCTGGTATGAAGCGCTGGCACGCCAACGCGGCGTGTTTCCGCTCAGCGTGACGACGGGCGGCACACAGGAAGGCGTCCTGGCTCTTGCCGATGGCACCGTCGATCTGCTCATCGCCTACGCCAGCCCGCAGGCCGATGCGCTGCTCGATCCGCGCAAGTACGACCATTGCACGCTGGGCAGCGAGACGCTCGTGCCGGTGAGCGCGCCTGACAAGCGCGGCCGCCCGCGCTTCACGCTGCCCGGTTCGGCCGCCGCGCCGCTGCCGTGGCTGGCCTTTGCGCGGGGGCTGACGTTGCGGCAGATGCTCGACAGCCATCTGGCTGCCGCCGATCGCAAGGCGCATCTGCAGCCCGTGTTTCAGGCCGATTTTTACGAGGCCGTGGAAGAGATGGCCCTGCGTGGATTCGGCATGGCTTGGCTGCCGTATCGCCTGGCCAAGCCGCACCTGAATGCGGGTGAACTCCGCCCCGCCGGCGATGATGCCTGGCACATCCACGTCAACATCCGCATGATGCGCGTGCGCAGCAACCAGAGCGCGCTGCTTGACGAGGTATGGCAACTGGCCGTTGACAACGCCAACAACAACGCCCGCACCGACCTCCCCTGAGGCGCATCGCAAAAAGCCCAACCTTGTGCCGAAACGGCACAAGCCGCATCGGCGCGGCACCTAGACTCCTCCGCAACCTTCGCCCGCCAGCGCAATCCAGCAAAACAGGCGGACCGGCACAGACCACGGGGAGACAACCATGCCAGCGCACACCCTCAATGCGAGCGGCGCATCCACACGCGCCACCGACACCCATCGACATCCCGCGCCCTGGCGTGCCGTACTGGCAGCCAGCGTTGGCAACGCGCTCGAATACTACGATCTGCTGATCTATGGCTATTTCGCCATCACCATCGGCAAGCTGTTTTTCCCGACGGGCGATGCGTGGAGCTCGCTGATGCTCTCGGTCGGCACGTTTGGCGTGTCGTTCATCATGCGGCCGCTCGGTTCGATGGTGCTTGGCAGCTATGCAGACCGCGTGGGCCGCAAGGCCGCGCTGACGTGGTCGATCCTCCTAATGATGCTGGGCACGGCGATGATCGCGTTTGCACCGACGTATGCGTCGATCGGGCTGTGGTCGCCGGCCATCGTGATCGTGGCGCGCCTGCTGCAGGGTTTTTCGGCCGGCGGAGAATTCGGTTCGGCCACGGCGTTCATGATCGAGCACGCCAACGGCAAGCGCATGGGCTACAACGCGAGCTGGCAGGCCGCCACGCAGGGCCTTGCCACATTGCTGGCGGCAGGCTTGAGCGCATGGCTGACTTATGCGCTGACCACCGCCCAGGTGGAGTCATGGGGCTGGCGCGTGGCGTTTCTGTTCGGCTTGCTGATCGGCCCCATTGGCGTCTACATCCGCCGTCATACGCCGGAAACGCCGGAGTTCATGGCCATGCAGGCGGAAGCGTCGGCAGCGCTGCAGGAGCGCTCGCCGCTGCGCGACACGCTCACGCAGGGTCTGCCCGGACTGCTGCTGGGCGCGGGCGTGGTGGTGGCCGTCACCGCATTCAATTACGTGCAGAAGGTCTACATGCCGACCTATGCCATCAATCAACTCCACATTGCGACCAGTGCCTCGCTGGTCTGCACGATGATCACCGGCGCGATGCTGATGGTGATGGCGCCGGCGTTCGGGTTGCTGGCGGATCGTTTCGGCAGCATCCGCGTGGTGTCGATTGCGATGGTGGTGATTGCGCTGTCGACGTATCCCATGTTTGCCACGCTGGTCGCGCAACCGACGTTCTGGACGCTGCTGATCATGCAGGCGATTGTGGGCGTGCTGTTGGCCGCCATCCTGGCGCCGCTGCCTGCGCTCCTTGCCGACATCTTCCCGACGCGTACGCGCGGCACGGGGCTGGCGCTGAGCTACAACCTCTCGGTAACGATCTTCGGCGGGTTCTCACCGCTGATCGTTACGTGGCTGATTGGTGTTACGCACATCAAGACGTCGCCAAGTTTTTATGTGTTTGCGACCACGCTGATCAGCCTGACCTCGCTGTGGATGCTGCGCGGGAGCGCTCCTGCGCACCGAACCTGAACAGACTTCTCGTCACACCGAAGGATTTCGCATGATGACCCTGGAGGCGCTGCGCGCCACGCTGCCGGTCTACCCGATCGAGTTGCACAAGCCTGATATCCGCCGTTGGAAAGCCGGCACGCACGGCATTGATTACGTACATACGTTCGACAGCGGGATGTCTGGCCCGCACGTGATGATCAACGCGCTCACGCATGGCAATGAGCTGTGCGGGGCGATTGCGGTAGATGCGCTGCTGACGGCCGGCGTGCGGCCGGCGCGTGGCCGCCTCACGCTGTCTTTCGCCAATGTGGAGGCGTACGAGCGTTTCGATATCAACGATCCGGATGCCACGCGATTTATCGACGAAGACCTGAACCGCGTGTGGTCTGCCGACAAGCTCGACGGCCCCGGCAACACGCTGGAACTGCGTCGCGCGCGTGAGTTGCGCCCGGTGATCGACACGGTCGACTATCTGCTCGATATTCACTCGATGCACGAAAAGGCGGAACCGCTGATGCTGACTGGTCCGCATGCGAAAAGCGTCGCGTTGGGCCGGCAGGTCGGTGCGCCTTCGCACCTTATGATCGATGCCGGCCATGCTGCGGGCCGACGCCTGCGCGATTACGGCGGCTTTGGGGATGCCGCCAGCCCGAAGAACGCGCTGCTGATCGAATGCGGCCAGCACTTTGAATGCGCGAGCCGCGATGTGGCACTGGACGCGTGCGCGCGTTTCCTGGTAGCGCTCGGCACCGTCGACCCATCGACGGTATCGGATTGGCTGGGGATTGCGCCCGCGCTGGATGTGCGTTGCATTCGTGTGACGGATCCGGTGGTCGCCAAATCCACGGCCTTCCGCTTTGCCGACGACTATCGCGGTATGGAAACCGTTGAGCGCGCGGGCACCGTCATCGCCACCGATGGAGAACTGCAGATCATTACGCCGTACGATAACTGCGTGCTGCTGCAGCCGTCGCTGCGGCATCTGGCGCCCGGCGTCACCGTGGTCCGGCTGGGCAAGCCGGAAGGCACGGCTTAAGCGCCCAGCATGGCGCGCAACGTGCCGAGCACAACCTGCCGGCAGTTGCGCACCATCTTGTCTTCGGGATCGCGATAGCCTGTCAGAAGCCATGCTGCACCGACGTTGGTCAGGGCACCCACGAGCGCCAGGCCGATGATGCGTTGATCGGCGCGCAGCCCGGCATCGTCGTCATTGTGGGTGCCGGGCAGTTGGGCATTCGCCATGATTTGCTTGCCGAACTCCAGCAGGTTGCGCTGGTAGGTCGCGTCCGTTTCCGGGCTCACGCCCATTACTTCCAACAGCAGCACGCGCGCCGCGCAAGGGTCACGCAAGAAGGCGAAAAACGCGTGCAGGCCGGCGTCGATACGAGCTTCCAGCGTGCCTTGCGCAGCGGCGGTGGCTTCTGACACCTGCGCGCGCAGGTCTTCGGCATGTTGTTGGTAGGTCGCGCGCAGCAGCGCTTCGGTGCTGTCGAATGCGGCGTAAAAGTACCGGTCATTGAGCCTCGCTTCCTGGCAGATCGCCCGCACGGTGGCCTTCCGAAAACCCACCGTGCCGAAGACGCGCGTGCCGGCGCGGATTAACGCATCCCGGCGTTCTGCAGCACGTGCTTCTGGCGCCACACCGCCATACGGGCGGCCTTTCTTGGCGGGTGCGTCGGCCGTTTCAAGTGTTTTCTCCATTTCGCTATTTGACGTCAGGACGGCCAAAAATTAAAGTGGTGACGAATCACACCACATTTAGTACGAAATTTGCCACGCCTGCCCCACGGCTGCAAACAGGAGACCGCATGGATACGACGATGGAGCGAAGCGCCAGCCCGGGCGCGCCCCGCAATCGGGCAACCGCACCCGATACAGACCTCGACGTGCTCATCGTCGGCGCGGGCCTCTCGGGCATCGGCGCGGCGTATCACCTGCGCGAGCGCTGCCCGTCGGCACGCTTCGCCATCCTTGAAGGGCGCGAAACCATCGGTGGCACGTGGGATCTGTTCCGCTATCCCGGCATCCGATCCGACTCAGACATGTTCACGCTCGGCTACAGCTTCCGGCCGTGGCATAGCAGCAAAGCCATTTCCGACGGCCAGACGATCCTCGATTACATCCGCGACACCGCACGCGTGTTCGGCATCGACAAATCGATCCGCTTCCGCCACAAGGTGACGGGTGCGAGTTGGGATTCCACCGCCGCGCGCTGGACCGTGCAAGCCAAGCGCAGCGATGGCGCCCGCGAGGAACCGGTGCAGTTCACCTGCAAGTTCCTCTACATGTGCAGCGGCTACTACGACTACGAAGAGGGTTACGCCCCGACGTGGCCCGAGATGGACGCGTTCCAGGGCCGAATCGTCCATCCGCAGCATTGGCCGAACGATCTGTCGTATGCCGGCAAGCGTGTGGTGGTGATCGGCAGCGGCGCCACGGCCGTCACGCTTGTGCCCGCGATGGCCGGCAGCGCGCAGCACGTGACGATGCTGCAGCGCTCGCCTACGTACATCGTCTCGCGGCCCGAGCAGGATGCCGTGGCCAACACGTTGCGTCGCTGGCTGCCGTCGGGCCTTGCTCACCGGCTGGTGCGCACGAAGAACGTGCTGCTGACGATGTACTTCTACAGCCTCGCCCGCCGCAAGCCCAAGGCATTCAAAGACTTCATCATCCGCATGGCCGGTAAGCAGATCGGCCCCGGCTTCGACGTGCGCAAACACCTCACCCCGCGCTACAACCCGTGGGACCAGCGTCTGTGCCTCGTGCCCGACGGCGATCTGTTCAAGACGATCCGCGCGGGCAAGGCGTCGATTGCGACCGACGAAATCGCGCGCTTCACGCCGACCGGCTTGCAGCTCAAGGGCGGCGAGCATCTGGATGCGGACGTAATCGTGACCGCCACAGGGCTCAAGCTGAAGGTGCTGGGCGGTGCGGCCATCACCGTCGACGGGCGTGCTGTGAATTTGGCCGAGACGGTGTCGTACAAGGGCATGATGTACAGCGGCGTGCCGAACCTGGCGTCGTCGTTCGGCTATACGAATGCGTCGTGGACGTTGAAGGCAGAGTTGATCGCGCAGTACGTTTGCAGGCTGCTCAACCACATGCAGTCCAACGGGTTTGATACCTGCGTGCCGCGTCTGGACGACGAAGCCATGAGCCGCGAGCCCGCCGTCGATCTGACGTCCGGCTACATCCAGCGCGCCGCGGCCATCCTGCCCAAACAGGGTGACAAGCAGCCGTGGAAGTCGTATCAGAACTACGCGCGCGATCTGATGATGCTGAAGTTCGGCACACTGGCCGACAGCGCCATGCAGTTTGAACGCCGCGCCCATCCGATCGGCGCGGCACAGCCCGCTTAACCGCCTGCCGCATCGGGGACACAATGACCAGCACCATTCTTGGCGTCATCGCATTTGCACTCCTGGCGCCTATTACGTTCACTTTCTTTATCGCGCGCCGCGTCACAAAAGGGTTTCCGCCTGAAGGCAAGTTCATTGATGTCGGGGCAGACCGCGTGCATTACACCGATCGTGGCCAAGGCCCCGCCATCGTGTTCGTGCATGGCTTGTGCGGCAACCTGCGCAACTTTGCGTATCTGGATATGGATCGGCTGGCGCGTTCGCATCGCGTGATCGTGATCGATCGGCCGGGGGCAGGGCGGTCCGTGCGCGGGGCGGAATCGCCGGCCAACATCTACGCGCAGGCGCGCATGGTCGCGCAGTGCATCGAGAAGCTTGGACTCGACAAGCCCGTGCTGGCGGGGCATTCGCTTGGTGGGGCAATTTCACTGGCGGTGGGGTTGAACCATCCGCACGTCGTTCGCCGGCTCGCGTTGATCGCGCCTCTCACGCACGCTGAGAGCGCGCCGCCCGGTGCGTTCGGGGGCTTGGTGTTGCCGTCGCCGCTGGTGCGCAGGCTGGTGTCATGGACGCTTGCGATTCCCCTGTCGATCATCAGTTCTCGCAAGGCGATCGCCGCGGTGTTCGCGCCTGAAACCATGCCGAGGGATTTCCCGTTCAAGGGCGGCGGCTTGCTGGGGCTGCGTCCGCACGTGTTCTATGCGGCATCGTCGGATCTCGTTTCTGCGCCGGAAGATCTGCCCGACATGGAACGCCGCTATGCCTCGATGACCGTGCCGGTTGACGTGCTGTACGGTCGCGGTGATCGCATCCTCAACGTCAAACGCCAGGGCGAAGCGCTCAAGCAGAAGCTCGATCGCGTGAACCTGCGCATCATTGACGGCGGCCATATGCTGCCCGTGACGCAGCCGGCGTTGACGACGGATTGGGTGTTGGCGGTTGCCGCTGCGGCGCCTGCGTACGCCGAGGCGCTTGCGTAGCCTGGCCCCCTATGCGGGGCTAGGGACGCACGGAAGCAGCAGAAAAGCAAAAAGCCCTGCCGAAGCAGGGCTTTTTGGTGTTTGGTGGCGAATCAGGGACTCGAACCCCGGACCTGCGGATTATGATTCCGTCGCTCTAACCGACTGAGCTAATTCGCCGAAGAAGCGGGATTCTACCGTCTTCGGCGAATATGTCAACCCCCTGCGTCAGTCGTTGCGATAAATATCCACATCCTTGGTTTCACGCACGAACAGCACACCGATCACGAAGGTGATGGCCGCGATCCAGATCGGGTACCACAAACCGTGATAGATATTGCCGTTCTGGGCCACCAGGGCGAACGAGATGGTCGGCAGCAGGCCCCCGAACCAGCCGTTGCCGATGTGATACGGCAGCGACATCGACGAGTACCGGATGCGTGTGGGGAACATCTCCACCAGCATCGCCGCGATCGGGCCATAGACCATGGTCACATAGATCACCAGGATCACCAGGATCACCAGCACCATGATCGTGTTCATCTGGGCGGGATCGGCCTTGGCCGGATAGTTGGCTGCCTTGAGCGATTCGCTCACCTGCTTCTTGAAGTCGGCGATCTTGGCCTTGCTGTCGGCGTCGAAGTTCTGGCCGTCTGCCGTGCGCGTGGCGTTGAGCGAGGTGATCTGCTTACCCGCGATCGAGACCGAAGCGACCGTGCCGGCTGGGCCTTCGACCGTCTCGTAGCTGGCCGACGACTGGGCCAGCGTGCGCTTGGCGATGTCGCACGACGAGCGGAAGTCCACCTCGCGGGCGATCGGGCTGCCCTGGAATGAGCACTCCTTCGGGTCGACCGTGATGGTGATCTGCGCAGTCTGCTGGGCGCGCTCCAGCGCCGGGTTGGCGTAGTGCGTGAGCGCCTTGAACAGCGGGAAGTAGGTCAGCACCGCCAGCAGGCAGCCGGCCATGATGATCTTCTTGCGGCCGATGCGGTCAGACAGCGACCCGAAGAACACGAAGAACGGCGTGCCGATGGCAAGCGCCACGGCAATCAGCACGTTGGCCGTGAAGGCGTCGACCTTCAACACCTGCGTGAGGAAGAACAGCGCGTAGAACTGGCCCGTGTACCACACCACCGCCTGGCCGGCGGTCAGGCCGAGCAGCGCCAGGATCACGATCTTCAGGTTGCGCCATTGGCCGAAAGCTTCCGTCAGCGGGGCTTTGGAGGTCTTGCCCTCGGCCTTCATCTTCTGGAACGCGGGCGACTCGCTCATCGACAGACGGATGTACACCGACGTTGCCAGCAGCAGGATCGAAACCAGGAACGGGATGCGCCAGCCCCAGTCGTCGAACGCCTTGCCGGTCAGTTCACGCACGGCCAGGATGACGACCAGCGAGAGGAACAGGCCCAGCGTAGCCGTCGTCTGGATCCACGACGTGTAGGCACCGCGACGCCCGTGCGGCGCATGCTCGGCGACATACGTGGCAGCGCCACCGTACTCACCGCCCAGCGCCAGACCTTGCAGCATGCGCAGCGCGATCAGAATGACCGGTGCGGCAACGCCAATCGTGCCGTACGACGGAAGCAGACCGACGACGAATGTCGACGTACCCATGATGACGATGGTCACCAGGAACGTGTACTTGCGCCCGATCATGTCGCCCAGGCGGCCGAACACCAGCGCGCCGAACGGGCGCACCAGGAAGCCGGCGGCAAACGCCAGCAGTGCAAAGATGAAGCCCGCCGTGGGGTCCAGGCCCGAGAAGAACTGCTTGGCGATGATGGCCGCCAACGAGCCGTAGAGATAAAAGTCGTACCACTCGAACACCGTCCCCAGCGACGAAGCGAAGATGACCTTCTTCTCCTCCTTTGTCATGGGCGCGGGCTGTACACGCCCAGCGGGCGCGTTCGGTGCACTTTGCACGGTTGCCATGTTGTCTCCTGTTTTTTTCGTAGGTCGTCCCGCTGGGCACGGACATGACAACGCAAACGCTTTTCGCCCGCGGAAGTGTCAACGATTGTGGGAGCCGAAACTTACGGCGTTCTGACAGGCATGTGCTTTTCAATGCACGCGATCGGTGGCCGAGATTTCAAGAAAATCAAGCACTTGGACTCGCCTCGATCCTTCAGTGGGATGCGTGCGCTGCATCATCCGGGAGCCGCCTTGTGCCCGCAGTGCCAGCCGGTATGTGCGCCTCCTGCGAATGTGCATACGCACAAGATGCACGCGCGTTGCCACCGTCGTTTGGGGCGAAGGGACCCGGCCCGCGGCCCATTTGCTGCTGGACGTTGCGCACTGTTTCTTACGTTGTTTTGCGGCGCTAGGGAAAACCACTATCGCAGGAAACCGCCACCGGCGGCGTGAGTAAGAGTTCAGTCAGTTTCGCTATCCAGAATCGCCGCACACATTCCAAAAGCAAACCAGGAGACAGGCGATGCAGGATGGATTGGTAGGAAAAATCGAGGCGCATCCGAAATACGCGCAGCTCAAACAGCGGCGCAACAAGCTCGGAATCGTTCTGACAGTGCTGATGCTGGCTGTGTACTACGGCTACATCGCGCTGATCGCGTTCGATAAGGCGTTTCTCGCCAAGCCCGTGGGCACGGGCGTGATGAGCGTGGGCGTGCCCGTCGGTATGGCGGTCATCGTCTTCACCATCGTCATTACCGGCATCTACGTGCGCCGGGCCAACAGCGAATACGACCAACTGACGCAGGACATCTTGAAGGACGTCGCCAAATGAAGAAGATGCTTTCGATTCTGCTGGTGGCGCTGCTGGCCGCTGGCGCCTGCGGAGCAGCTCTGGCTGCCGGCGGCGATGTCGGACAGACCGCCAAGCAGGAAACCAACACCACGGCCATCGTGCTGTTCGCAGTGTTCGTGGCCGGCACGCTATGGATCACGAAGTGGGCAGCCAAGCGTACGCGCTCCGCGGCAGATTTCTATACGGCGGGCGGTGGTATCACCGGTTTCCAGAATGGCCTGGCCATCTCGGGCGACTACATGTCGGCAGCGTCCTTCCTGGGCATTTCGGCGGCCGTGATGACCTCCGGCTACGATGGCCTGATCTATTCCATCGGTTTTCTGGTCGGCTGGCCGATCATCACGTTCCTGATGGCCGAGCGGCTGCGCAACCTCGGCAAGTTCACCTTTGCGGACGTGGCGGGCTACCGGTTTGAGCAAGGCCCCATCCGCAGCTTTGCCGCAGTTGGCACGCTGGTGGTGGTGGCGTTCTATCTGATCGCTCAGATGGTCGGTGCAGGCCAGCTCATCAAGCTGCTGTTCGGGCTGGATTACTGGATCGCGGTGGTCATCGTGGGCGCGTTGATGATGGTCTACGTGCTTTTTGGCGGTATGACCGCAACCACCTGGGTGCAGATCATCAAGGCGTGCATGCTGCTTGCCGGCGTGACCTTTATGGCGATCATGGTGATGGCGCAGTACGGCTTCAGCCTGGAAGCGCTGTTCGCCAAGGCCGTGCAGGTCAAGACGGCCATTGCAGCCAATGCCGGCAAATCGCCCGATGAGGCAGCCAAGATCGGTCTGTCTGTGATGGCGCCGGGGGGCTTCATCAAGGATCCGATCTCGGCCATCTCGTTCGGCATGGCGCTGATGTTTGGCACCGCTGGTCTGCCGCACATCCTGATGCGTTTCTTCACGGTGCCCGATGCCAAGGAAGCACGCAAATCGGTCTTCTGGGCAACCACCTGGATCGGCTACTTCTACATCCTGATCTTCATCATCGGCTTTGGTGCGATCACGCTGGTCTTGACGAACCCGGAACTGTCGGACGTGGCCAAGGGCGTCATCAAGGGCGGCGCGGGCACGGCCAACATGGCAGCCGTGCTGGTGGCCAAGACGGTCGGCGGCGATGTGTTCTACGGCTTCATTTCGGCCGTGGCATTTGCAACGATCCTTGCGGTGGTGGCGGGTCTCACGCTGTCGGGCGCTTCGGCGGTGTCGCATGATCTCTACGCCACGGTCTTCAAGCACGGCAAGGCCAACAGCGCAGATGAACTGAGGGTGTCGCGCATCACCACCCTGGTGCTCGGCGTGATTGCCGTGTTGCTCGGGATCGCTTTCGAGAAGCAGAACATCGCGTTCATGGTGTCGCTGGCGTTTGCGGTGGCGGCGTCGGCCAACTTCCCGGTGTTGTTCCTCTCGATGCTGTGGAAGGGCTGCACCACGCGCGGTGCGGTCATTGGCGGGTTCCTGGGGCTGATCTCGTCGGTGGGTTTGACGATCGTTTCGCCGTCGGTGTGGGAAGCCACGCTCGGTTATCCGAAGGGCTCGGCGTGGTTCCCGTACACGTCGCCCGCGCTGTTCTCGATGACGATCGGCTTCGTGGGCGTGTGGCTGTTCTCGGTGCTCGATAGCAGCGTTCGCGCCAAGAACGAGAAGGCGTCGTTCGCCGCGCAGCAGGTTCGCTCTGAAACGGGCCTCGGTGCGGCTGGCGCATCGGGCCACTGATCGGCAATTCGCCACGCTGATGGGAGGCGGGTGACGCGATTGCATCGCCCGCCTTCAAGGCGACCATGCCCAGCGCTTTCAACTTCAACGTCTGGCCGTTCGACTGCCTCAACCAGGACGAGCAGCGCCTGGTGCGCGATGCCGTCGACATCGGCTACTACCCGCAAGGGCAGATCATCCTCGATACGGGTGCCGCACCGCTGCACCTGTTCTTGATCATCAAAGGCCACGTCGCCCAGTACGACGGCGACGAGCTGATCGCCACCTATGGCCCCGACGATTGCTTTGACGGCCGGGCGCTGGTGGCCGGCAAGGCGAGCAGCCGCTTCGTCGCGGCTGAAGAAGTCGTCGTCTATCAGGTTGCGCGCCAGGCGATGCGTGACCTCATTGCGGCCAACGCCACCTTTGGCGCGCTGCTGTTCTCGGACCTTGGCAGTAAGCTCAGTGCCATTGCCCAGCGGCAAAGCATGGAGACGATGCAGTCGCTGGCCGTCTCGCGCGTGAGCGATGCCTTCATCCGGCCTGCCCATTTCGTTGATGCCGCCACCGACGTGGTCTCCGTGGTCAAGCTGTTCCAGGCACACAACACTTCCAACGTGCTCGTGCGTGATGGCACCAGCAGCCCGCCGCGCATGGGCATCTTCACACGCAGTTCTTTGCAGCGCGCCGTCCTGCAAGGCACACCGCTGGATCGTCTGCCGGTAGGCCAGATGAGCCAGTTCTCGCTCATTACCGTGCCGGCCTCCGCGCAGATCGGCGACGCCCTGACGCTGATGCTGCGCCATCGCGTTCACCGGCTCGTCGTCACGCAGGGGGACGACATTCTCGGTTTGCTCGAATCACTGGATGTGTTCAGCTTCCTGGCCAATCACTCGTATCTGCTGACGGTGCAGATCAACCTCGCCCAGGACTTGGACGCACTCGCGCAGGTGGCCGCGCAGATCACGCGGATGGTCGCGCTGCTCACCCGTGGCGGCTCGCGCATTGACCACGTTGCCAGCCTCGTGCGCGAAATCAACGCGCGGCTGTTTGAGCGGGCCTGGCAGATGATCGCCCCCCGGGAACTGGTGGAAAACAGTTGCCTGTTCGTCATGGGCAGCGAGGGGCGCGGCGAGCAACTGCTCAAGACCGATCAGGACAACGCGCTGGTGCTGCGCGATGGCTACGTGCCTCCCGCTGATCTGCAGCGCATCGTCACGCGCTTCTCCGATGCGCTGGCCGCGTTCGGCTATCCGCCTTGCCCGGGCGGCATCATGCTCAGCCGGCCCGAGTGGTGCATGAGCGCGAGCGACTTTGCGCGACGCATTCGCGAATGGCTGATCCTTCCGAGCCCCGAGGGATTGATGCATCTGGCCATCTTTTTCGATGCGCATGCGGTGTGCGGCGATGCCGCCTTGCTCAAACAACTGCGGCGGACGCTGCTGGAACTGACGATCGACAATGACGCGGTACTTGGCCGCTTTGCCGCTGCCGTTGAAGCCTTCAGTGCCGCGCCAGGCTGGCGGGATCGCCTGCTCGGGTTTGGCGATTCCGACCCAGTGCTCGACGTGAAGAAGGAGGGCATCTTCCCGATTGTCCACGGGGTGCGCAGCCTTGCGCTGGCCCACCGCATACTCGACGAGACCGGCACTGTGCCGCGCCTGGATGCATTGGTGCGCGCCGAGGCCCTCGACGCGCACATGGCTGCCGAGTTGAGCGAGAGCCTGCATTTCCTGATGACGCTGCGGCTCAAGGCCGGGCTGGCGGAAATCGATGCGCATCAACCCGTGTCGTGCGACGTGCACCTGTCGCGCCTGTCGTCGTTGGAGCGCGATCTGCTCAAGGATGCGCTGAGCACCGTAAAACGCTTCAAGGCGCTGCTGCGGCAGCGCTGGCGGACCGAGTGGATGTGAAGATGGACGGGCAGTCATGAACGGACGGCTCTCCGACTGGCTGCAGGCACTGCAAAGGCGGCGCCAGTTGCGCAGGTTGCGCGATCCGGCGTTTCGCTTCCTGTTCGAGGCCCCGCCACCAGACGAGTGGGTCGCGCTCGATTGCGAGACCACAGGCTTGAACGTGCGCACCGACGAGATCATCTCCATCGGCGCCGTCCGTATCGTCGGCAATCGCATTCTGACCAGCCAGCGCCTGGAAATGCTCATCAGGCCGTGCGGGGAGATGCGCGCAGATAGCATCTGCGTGCATCGTCTGCGCAACCGCGACCTGGACAGCGGTGTATCGATCGAGCAGGCCGTTCATGCACTGCTGCACTTCATCGGCAGCCGGCCATTGGTGGGTTACTACCTTGAGTTCGACGTGGCAATGCTCAATCGGGTGGTGGCGCCCATGCTTGGCATCGGCTTGCCGCAGCCCAAGATTGAAGTCTCCGTCCTGTATTACGACTATCAGTTCCGGCAGCTGCCGCCGTATCGGCAACAGGGCGACCCCGATCTGGATCTGCGCTTCGCCACTGTCATGGAGGGATTGGACTTGCCGACCTGGGACGCGCACGACGCGCTTAACGACGCGGTGATGGCGGCGTTGGCCTTTGTGAAGCTCCGCCATCTGGGTGCCGCGTAACGTCCGGGTCAGATGGACGGCGGGTGGGATGACTTAGATGCCTCGCCTTGCGCCGTTTCGTCGTCTTGTGTGGCCGCATCCGCGGCGCGGTTGGTGCGCCACGCATAGAGGACTGTAATCAGCACATACACGATGGGCGCACCCTGCGCGCCGACCCAGTAGGCGAACGTCCAGTCCGAGTTGAAGAAGTGCGTCGACAGGTCGCGCGCAAAGAACGCGACCACGAACGTCACCACAAACCACACCGCGAGCAGCGCCGCGATCCAGCGCATGTTGGTAATCCACCGGCGGCGTGCCGGGGTTCCGGGCGTAATGCTCATGCGTTGGTTTCCTCGCCCCGCGAGCAGAGGTGCAACGTGATGCGAAAGCGCGCCCCCGCCAGCCGCGGCGACGCCTGGTACACGTTGTCGAGCACCTCGATGTCGCCGCCATGCTGCTGCACGATCTCGCGCACGATGGCCAGGCCGAGCCCGCTGCCCTCGGCTTGTGTGCCGAGAATGCGGTAGAAGCGCTGCATCACGCGTTCGCGCTCGGCCACCGGGATGCCGGGGCCGGTGTCGTCCACGTCGATGAAGACAAACGGCTCGAATGGCGCCGTAGTCACGCGCACGGTGACATGTCCGCCGTCGGGCGTGTAGCGGATCGCGTTGTCGAGGAGGTTGTTGAGCATCTCGGCGAGCATCGTCGCATTGCCCGAAATCATGACCGGCGGCCCCGGCTCCTCAAAACCGAGATCGATCTGCTTGGCCCACGCCTTGGGCAGCCAGTCGGCCACCACCTGGCGCGACAGCGCGCAGATATCCAGCGGCACCAGACCGTCGGTCGCGCCCATGTTCTCCATGCGTGCCAGCGAGAGCAACTGCTTGACGAGGTGCGCCGTGCGATCCGAACTGTCGGCGATATGCGCGAGCGTGCGGCGCAGTTCATCGGGCGATTGTTCGCGCTGGGCCAGCTCGGCCTGCATGCGCAGCCCGGCCAGCGGCGTCTTCATCTGATGCGCGGCATCCGCAATGAAGCGCTTCTGCGTATGCACCGATTGCTCCAGCCGCCCCAGCAGATCATTGAACGACGCTACCAGCGGCGTCAGCTCCTGGGGCGCGGCGCCTTCATCGATGGGGCTGGTGTCGCCCGGGTTGCGCGCGCGAATGCGTTCCTGAATCGCATTGAGCGGCGCCAGCCCGCGCGTGAGGCCGAACCACACCAGTATCACCGCCAACGGCAGGATCACGAACTGCGGCAGGATCACGCCCTTGATGATTTCGTTGGCGAGTTGCGCGCGCTTGTCGAGCGTCTCCGCCACCTGCACCAGCGCGGGCTTGCCGTCGGAGCCCGGCCGCTGCACGAAGGTATATGCAACACGAATCTCTGCGCCGTGGATGTGGTCGTCGCGCAGTTGCACGAGGCCACCGGCGTTGGCGTCTTCTTCGGGCGGCAGCGGGAGGTCGCGATCACCCGAGACAAACTCACCGTTGGTGCCGAGCACCTGGTAGTAGATGTTGTCGGTTTCGTCGGCACGCAAAATTTCGCGCGCCGAGATCGGCAGTTGCAGCGTCACGCGTCCATTCACCTCGCGCAGTTGCTGGCTGAGCACGATCGCGCTCGATTCCAGCGCGCGGTCATATGGCGCATTCGCAATCGACTTGGCCACCAGGTACGTCACCGCAATGCTCATCGGCCACAGCAACAGCAGCGGCGCGAGCATCCAGTCGAGAATTTCGCCGAAGAGGGATCGGGCGACGGGCCGCGTGGCGTCGTCTTCGAGGTGGGGGAGGGTGTCGGCGAGGTCGCTGTCCTCGTCACGGCCATTGGGCCCGGGCGCCGCATCGCCGCGCTCGCGCAGCGACGCGCGATGCCGACGCCACGGCCAGGCCAGCCGATCACCCATGGGCAGCTGTCGCGGTGGTGGTCGTTGGGGTGGCCATGCGTTCCAGGCAATAGCCCAGCCCGCGCACGGTCGCGATGCGGATGCCTTCCACCTCGATCTTCTTGCGCAGCCGGTGGATGTAGACCTCAATGGCGTTGTTGCTGACTTCCTCGCCCCAGCCGCACAGGTGGTCGACCAGTTGCTCTTTCGACACCAGGCGGCCGACGCGCGCCAGCAGAATCTCCAGCAGCCCGATCTCGCGCGCCGACAGTTCCACCACCTGATCGTGGATATAGGCGATGCGCCCGACCTGGTCGAACGCCAGCGGCCCATGGCGCACGAGCGTGGCGCCGCCGCCGGTGCCGCGCCGCACCAGCGCACGCACGCGCGCTTCCAGCTCGGATAGCGCGAACGGCTTGGCCATGTAATCGTCGGCGCCCAGGTCCAGGCCCTTGACGCGTTCTTCCACACTGTCGGCGGCGGTCAGGATCAGCACCGGCAGCATGGCCCCGCGCGAGCGCAGGCGTTTGAGGACCTCCAGCCCCGACATGCGCGGCAGGCCCACGTCGAGAATCAGCAGATCATAGGTCTGTGCCGTCTGCGCGGACAGAGCCGCGTCGGCAGTCGCCCCATCGGAGGCTTGGTCGACGGCGTAACCCGCCTGGCGTAGCGAGCGTGTGAGCCCGTCAGCCAGCGTGGCGTCGTCTTCGGCAATCAGGATGCGCATGCGTGTCTCCCCGCGATGCCGGGCAAGATGTCTTGCCCATCCCGCCCGCTACATTGTTTTCGCGCGACATATGTTCTGGAGACTTGTCAAAACCACTGGTTTTTTATACAGTACTCCGAATTCGCGGTGCTGTAGTCTTGGCGGCGCTAAAGTCATGGAATGGGTCGCGTCGGGGCAATCAGCCAGCGGCCCGTTGTTGCAGGCAACCGCTGGAATCGCAAGCCCTTGCGGCCCATTTATACACCAATTTGCACGAAGGACGACCATGGAAGACGGTAAGAAGGCAGCCGCGATGAGCGCGGAAAAGCAGAAGGCGCTGGCTGCCGCGCTCGCGCAGATCGAAAAGCAGTTCGGCAAGGGCTCCATCATGAAGATGGGCGACGCCGAGGTCGAGCCGGTCCAGGTCGTGTCGACGGGTTCGCTGGGGCTGGACGTGGCGCTGGGCGTTGGCGGCCTGCCGCGCGGCCGCGTCATTGAAATCTACGGTCCGGAATCGTCGGGCAAGACCACGCTGACACTGCAAGTGGTTGCCGAGATGCAGAAGCTGGGCGGTACTTGCGCCTTCATCGACGCAGAACATGCGCTTGACGTCACTTATGCTGACAAGATTGGCGTCAGCGTGCCGGACTTGCTGATCTCCCAGCCGGACACGGGTGAACAGGCCCTGGAAATCGCCGATGCGCTGGTGCGTTCGGGCTCGGTCGACCTGATCGTCATTGACTCGGTGGCCGCGCTGGTGCCGAAGGCTGAAATTGAAGGCGAAATGGGCGACGCGTTGCCTGGCCTGCAGGCCCGTCTGATGAGCCAGGCGCTGCGCAAGCTGACCGGCACCATCAAGAAGACCAATTGCATGGTCATCTTCATCAACCAGATCCGCATGAAGATCGGCGTGATGTTCGGCTCGCCGGAAACGACCACGGGTGGTAACGCGCTCAAGTTCTACGCTTCGGTGCGTCTGGACATCCGCCGCATCGGCTCGATCAAGAAGGGCGACGACGTGGTCGGCAACGAGACCAAGGTCAAGGTCGTCAAGAACAAGGTGGCGCCGCCGTTCCGCGAGGCCATCTTCGACATCCTGTATGGCCAGGGCGTGTCGCGCGAGGGCGAAATCATCGACCTCGGTGTGGAAGCCAAGATTGTTGAAAAGTCCGGCGCCTGGTACAGCTACGGCGGCGAGCGCATCGGCCAAGGCCGCGACAACTGCCGTGAATACCTGCGTGAGAACCCCGACCTTGCCCGCGACATCGAAAACAAGGTTCGCGAAGCACTGGGCGTGACGCCGATGGGCGCCATCGCAGTGGCCGAGGAAGTCGGAGAAGAGTAATTGGGTTGGCCGTCGACGCAGATCGACGGCTCTATCGAGCTTCATACGCCTGCCGTCCCCCAACGGTGGGCGTTTTCTTTTTGAGCCTGGAACCGTATGCCGTTGCCGCGCCCACCGTTATCGCTCAAGGCTCGTGCGCTGGGCTATCTGTCTCGGCGCGAGCACAGCCGCATCGAATTGCGCCGTAAGCTGGCTCCGCACGCCGCATCCGCCGAGGAGGTCGACGCGCTGCTGGATTGGCTGGAAGGCGAGAACTGGCTCTCCAACACACGGTTTGCCGAAAGCATGGTGCACCGCCGCGCAGGTCGCTACGGTACAGCGCGCTTGATGCAGGAGCTGAAAACGCATCAGCTGGGCGCAGAGACGCTCGGCGAGGTCAAGGCCCAACTGCAAAGCACGGAAGCGGCACGGGCGAAAGCCCTGTGGGAAAAGCGCTTCGGCCGCCCACCGGCCGACTTGGCCGAACGGGCCAAGCAGGTGCGATACATGATGGCGCGTGGATTCTCCAGGGCCGTAGTCTCGCGCATCATTGCAGGCGCCGATGAACTGCTCGAAGATGGGGACGGGGCGGACTGAATACTGTCGATCTTGCAACAATTCGTCCGGACAATTCATTTGTGTGCGGATCGCGTGAGTTGCACCTCTCGAGGTTGTTGCAACCACTTTCACACTGCATTGCAGCACGCGACCTGCCCGGTCGTGGCGACGTGTTAAAATCCAAGTCTTTGATATCGCCCTCAATTCTGGTTGCTGGGCGGTAGTGTTCGTGTGTGGCGGCTGATGCGCTTCTACATACGTCCTGCAGGCGATGCGCGAGATCCGCGTGCGCCGCCTCCATCGGTCCTATCGGTCTGTCTGGTCCATGCCTCTGTCTGCCCCCGTCCCGCGCGTCATGCGCCACCGCCGTGCCATCACGGTGGAGGCCTATTTGCGGGAAGACGGCTTGTGGGACATCGAAGCGCGCCTGACCGACACCAAACCACGCGACATCCCCCTGGCCAGCGGCGGCGTGCGCCCCGAGGGCCAGCCGCTGCATGACCTGTGGCTGCGCGTGACGATCGATACCCGCATGAACGTCGTGGATGCCGAAGCGTGTTCCGACTGGGTGCCGTACCCCACACATTGCGACACGATTGGCCCCGCCTACCGAAAGCTCATCGGCCTGAACCTGATGAAGGGATTTCGAAAGGCCTCGCGTGAGAGACTTGGCGGCGTGGCGGGTTGTACGCACCTGACTGAGCTGTGTGGCGTGCTGCCGACCGCCGCCATCCAGGCCTTCGCGGGCGACGTCTTCCCGGTGCGCGACAACTCGAACGACCTCCGGCCTGTGGAGCCCGGTGAAAAGCCGCCTTATCAACTCCACGGCTGCCATGCCCTGCACCTTGAGGGCGAGGTGGTCCGCAAGCATTACCCGCGCTGGTTTGCATATCAGCCCGAAGCCAAGATCCAACCGCCACCCACCGAACTGTCGCCTGAGCCCTCGTCCTGAAGGGCACCGCGCTGTTCGCGTTTTCAATACTCATCACACTCACTCTGCCTAGCAAAGGAAACACGCATGAATATCCATGAGTACCAAGGCAAGGAAATCCTGCGCAAATACAATGTGCCGGTTCCGCGCGGCATTCCGGCCTTCTCGGTCGACGAGGCTATCAAGGCCGCAGAAACCCTGGGCGGCCCGGTGTGGGTCGTGAAGGCGCAGATTCATGCGGGCGGCCGTGGCAAGGGCGGCGGCGTGAAGGTGGCCAAGAGCATGGAGCAGGTCAAGGAATACGCCAGCAGCATCCTGGGCATGACGCTGGTGACGCACCAGACCGGTCCGGAAGGCAAGCTGGTCAAGCGTCTGCTGATCGAAGAAGGCGCGGACATCAAGAAGGAACTGTACGTGTCGCTGGTGGTGGACCGTGTGTCGCAGCAGGTCGCGCTGATGGCCTCGAGCGAAGGCGGCATGGACATCGAAGAAGTCGCAGAATCGCACCCGGAAAAAATCCACACGCTTCTGATCGATCCGCAAGCCGGCCTGCAAGACGCCCAGGCTGACGACATCGCCCGCAAGATCGGCGTGCCCGACGCGAGCGTGCCGCAAGCCCGCCAAGCCCTGCAGGGCCTGTACAAGGCATTCTGGGAAACCGACGCTTCGCAAGCTGAAATCAACCCGCTGATCCTGACCGGCGACGGCAAGGTCATCGCGCTGGACGCCAAGTTCAACTTCGATTCGAACGCGCTGTTCCGTCACCCGGAAATCGTGGCCTACCGCGATCTGGATGAAGAAGATCCGGCTGAAATCGAAGCTTCGAAGTTCGACCTAGCCTACATCTCGCTCGACGGCAACATCGGCTGCCTGGTGAACGGCGCCGGCCTGGCCATGGCCACGATGGACACCATCAAGCTGTTCGGCGGCGAGCCGGCCAACTTCCTCGACGTGGGCGGCGGTGCCACCACCGAGAAGGTGACCGAAGCCTTCAAGCTGATGCTGAAGAACCCGGACGTGAAGGCCATCCTGGTCAACATCTTCGGCGGCATCATGCGTTGCGACGTGATCGCCGAAGGCGTGATCGCGGCGGCGAAGGCTGTGTCGCTGTCGGTGCCGCTGGTCGTGCGCATGAAGGGCACCAACGAAGACCTCGGCAAGAAGATGCTGGCTGACTCGGGTCTGCCCATCATTGCCGCAGACACGATGGCAGAGGCCGCCGAGAAGGTCGTGGCCGCAGCCGCCGGCAAGTAAGCCGCCCGCTGACCCAACCATACGCGAACGCGAGTTGCGCCCGCTGCTGAGTACGTCGGCGCGGCTCGCTGCATAAAAGGATTACAGCATGTCGATTCTGATCAACAAAGATACCAAGGTCATCACCCAGGGGATCACCGGCAAGACCGGCCAGTTCCACACCCGCGGCTGCCGCGATTACGCCAACGGCAAGAACTGCTTCGTCGCAGGCGTGAACCCGAAGAAGGCCGGCGAAGACTTCGAAGGCATTCCCATCTACGCAACCGTCAAGGACGCCAAGGCCCAGACCGGCGCGACCGTGTCGGTGATCTACGTGCCGCCCGCAGGCGCCGCTGACGCCATCTGGGAAGCTGTCGAAGCCGAACTGGACCTGGTGGTTTGCATCACCGAAGGCATCCCCGTGCGCGACATGATGATGGTCAAGGACAAGATGCGTAAGGCCGGCAGCAAGACGCTGCTGCTGGGCCCGAACTGCCCGGGCCTGATCACGCCGGACGAAATCAAGATCGGCATCATGCCGGGCCACATCCACCGCAAGGGCCGCATCGGCGTGGTGTCGCGCTCGGGCACGCTGACGTACGAAGCCGTGGGTCAGCTCACTGCGCTGGGCCTGGGCCAATCGTCGGCAGTCGGCATCGGCGGCGACCCGATCAACGGTCTGAAGCACATCGACGTGATGAAGATGTTCAACGACGATCCGGAAACGGACGCCGTGGTCATGATCGGTGAGATCGGCGGTCCGGACGAAGCCAACGCGGCTTACTGGATCAAGGACAACATGAAGAAGCCGGTGGTTGGCTTCATCGCTGGCGTGACCGCGCCTCCGGGCAAGCGCATGGGCCACGCCGGCGCGCTGATCTCGGGCGGTGCCGACACCGCGCAAGCGAAGCTCGACATCATGGAAGCCTGCGGCATCAAGACCACCAAGAACCCGTCGGAAATGGCACGTCTGCTCAAGGCGATGCTGTAATCGGCAAGGTTTGAGGTTATGCGAGAACGGGAGGCCTGGCCTCCCGTTTTTGTTTGGTCGCGACGCAGCATGCGATCCAGGCACGACATGTGTATAAGCAAACAAGATGCTGCAAGCGGGCCCACCGCAAGCCCACCCCAAGGACATCTACGAGAACACTATGGCGCTCACCTCAAGCGCATTCTGGTTCGCACTCGGCTCCATCATCCTGACCAACATCGTGCTGTCGGGCGACAACGCGGTCGTCATCGCGCTGGCCGCGCGCAACCTGCCCAAGCGCCAGCAGAAGCAGGCCATCTTCTGGGGCAGTGCCGGCGCCATTGTGCTGCGCGTGGTGTTGACCGTGCTGGCCGTCAAGCTGCTTGCGCTGCCATATCTGAAAACGATTGGCGCGCTGCTGCTCGCCTACATCGGCGTGAAGCTGCTCACGGAAGCCGAAGATGAAGCTGCCGATCGCCATCAGCGTGCCGGCCTATGGCCCGCCATCCAGACAATCCTTATCGCCGACTTTGTGATGTCGCTCGATAACGTCGTCGCCGTGGCCGCCGCAGCCGAGAAAGGGCCGCCGGGAACGACGTTTCTGCTGCTGGTGCTGGGGCTTGGATTGTCGGTACCGCTGATCGTGTTCGGCAGCACGCTGCTGGTGGGGATCATGGCGCGCTTTCCGGTCATCATCACGCTCGGGGCGGCGCTGCTTGGTTATCTGGCTGGCGACATGCTGGTCACCGATCCGATTGATGCGGCGTGGTTTGAGCGCGCGGTGCCACATCCGGATGTGGTGGTGGGGCTGCTTGGCGCTCTGCTTGTAGTGGCGCTAGGCCGATGGCTGAGCCAGCGAACGTTGCATCGTGCGTAAGTGATCCATGGTTCTCAAATTGACGAACTTCGTCAACTAGTGTCAAAAGATGTCACACTCTGTCACGTCGCTCATACGAACCGCGTCAGCTTTTCGCTGACAGGCACGGCTTTTCGGCTGGCACGGTCCATGCTGTATCTCCCCCCGCATCATCTTTAACCAAACAATCCGGGGGATTTCATGAAGTCGATGCGACTCAACAAGCGTGTCCAGAAGGGTTTCACGCTGATCGAACTGATGATCGTGGTGGCGATTGTCGGTATTCTGGCTGCCATCGCGCTGCCGGCTTATCAGGATTACACGGTGCGTACGCGCATCACCGAAGGCCTGAGCTTGGCTGAGCCAGCAAAGACGACGCTGGCTTCTGAGGGGGTGTCTTCGCTGATCGATATGGGGAATGTTGAGTACAACTGGAATCAACAGGCAAACAAAACCGGCGCAACTTCCAAGTTTGTTACATCGGTTCTGTTTGACCCCGCAACGGCTCCTGCCGCTGCAGGTACGGCTGCAACAGCTAACCCCGTTATTGTGATCACCTATGACGCAAACTCGGTTGGTGTGACGGCTGCGGCTAACACGGTGACCTTGACTCCTTGGATGCGCGACGGTTCGAATGGTGGTAAGGGTCAAAGCGCTTTTGCTGCCGTAACCGCTGGTACCTCGGGCGCTCTGGATTGGGGCTGCGCGTCGGCGGTGAACAGCACCGCAACGGCAAACGGTATCACGCCAGGCATCGCGGGAACTCTGCTGGCTAAGTACGCTCCGGCGCAATGCCGATAATTGGCTTTGCCGCTGAATAGAACACGTCCTTAAAAAAGGATTCCAGGAAAACTGGAATCCTTTTTTTATGCGCATTCCGAGTCTTTACTAGAATGAGGCGATTTAAAAAATCGGCAAATGCGGTCCTGATTGATCATGCGAGAGTGCGAGCAGCTGTCAAGGCTGCGTTCATCCATCTTGGTTTGAGTCTTGTTGTGGCGGCACTAACTGCCGCCGTCATGTTCGGTCTATGGTTTCCGTACCCCTACCGTGAGCTTGCAGGTGGTCAGCATCTCTTCTGGATTGTGATTGGGGTGGATGTCGTCTGTGGTCCGCTACTCACAAGCGTGCTGTTTAATCCAGCCAAGTCTCGCCGTGAACTAACACTGGACCTATCGCTGGTTGCATTGGTGCAGCTCGCGGCGTTGCTTTATGGCCTACATAGCGTGACTTTGGCGCGCCCAGTGATTTTGGCCTTCGAAACAGATCGACTGGTCACTGTTTCGGCGGCGGAGATCAATACCGCTGATTTGCCGCTTGCACCGGCCGGCTTCCAAGCACTTTCATGGACAGGCCCTGTACTGATCGGGACGCGCACCCCGAAGGACGGGAGCGAAACGTTGAAGAGCATCGAACTGTCGACGCTAGGAATCGAGCCGAGCGCCCGCCCCGGCTGGTGGCAACCCTACGAAAAGAGCCGACCCGTCGTACGACAACGCATGAAAAGGCTTGATGCGCGGCGCGCCAAATTGCCATCGGAGAAACAAGCCATCATCGACGAGGCTGCCAAGAAGACCGGCCTGCCAGTCGATCAGCTCTACTACCTGCCGCTTGTCAGCAAAAAGCAACTCGATACATGGATTGCGTTGCTCGATGCGCAAGGCACGATCAAAGGCTACGCACCAATCGACGGGTTCGAGTAAGCGGTTTTCGCCCGCAAACACTGGTGTGGCGAACGGCCCCTAAGCTAAACTAGCCCGCCTAGCAAGAGCGCCTTCGGGCGCTCTTTTCGTTAGCATCTCCGTAGTCCTACTCATCGATGCGCCGATTCTCCGTTTTGCTCTTGCCAGTCTGGCTAGCCCTGGGGGCGTGCTGGGCGATCCCGTTCCTGGTCGCGCCACATACCTATCCAATCCCTACGTTCTATTCCGAGTGGGTGGCAGCCGCGTGCTGGATCGCGCTGGGGGTGGCGGTATTGGGCGCAACGTGGGGGCAAGCCGTTGGTCTGCCGAGAGTCGCGCTCGCGCCACTGGCATTGATTGCAGTGCTGATCCTGCAATTGGCGATTGCGCCACCGCTCAATCCGTTTTTCTCTGCCGGAGCCATAGCGGCATTGTTAGCGGCGGCAGTCATCTGCGGCTTAGGCGCACGGTGCCGCGACCTGCCTGGCGTGCTGGACGCCATCGCAGTTGCCGTCACCATTGGTGGTTTGCTTACGGTGGCGATTGAGTTGGTGCAAGTGTTCCGTGTGCCGAATCTGCCGGAGACATTATTCTCGATGACCCCCACAGGTGGTGCGCGGCGCATGTGGGGCAATCTGAATCAACCCAATCACGTCGGCTCGTATCTGGCGTTCGGGTTGGCGGCATCTCTCTTCTTGGGCAATCGGCACAAGAAGTGGCTCGGATTGCTAATGGTCGCGATGCTCACCTTACTGTTGGGCATGGCATTGACCTTCTCGCGAGTGACTTGGCTCCATATTGCGGTGGTTGGGCTGCTGGCCGGCATACCGCTTGCTGCAGAAACGCGTGGCCGTGCATGGCCGATCCGATTGCTTGCACTCAGCGCCCCTGTACTGCTGCTAGCACTGGCGTATCAGACCTGCGGCTGGCTGGTCGCACTCGCCAATGGCGCTTGGAATCTGGATCTGCCAGGATCCATGGGGCAACGCATGCACGAGGGCGTCGGCCTACGCCCGCTACTTTGGAAGCATGCTTGGCACATCTTCCTCACGCATCCTTGGCTCGGCGGCGGGTGGGGCGATTACGCATGGAATCAATACGTCCAAACGGACACGGTCGGCCCAGTCGAGATGTCGATGAATGCACACAACATCGTGCTGGACTTATTGGCAAAGGTGGGCGTGGCCGGGTTGCTGGCGGTGGTGGTTCCGCTTGCTTGGTGGGCGCTTGGTTTGCCCAAGCGACTGCGGTCTCCGGAGGTGGCATTCCTGTCTGCCGTGATTGCCGTGATGGTTGTGCACTCGCTGGTGGAATACCCCCTTCACTACGTGTTTTTTCTATTTCCGTTTGCCTTTGCTTTGGGATTGCTCGACAGCAAGGCCTTGCGATTTCCTTCCCCGCCCGTAGCGTGGGTTTGCTCGGGTGTGATCGTTGTATTGGGTGCGGTGCTTCTTGCCCGTCTGTGGGCGGACTACCGCTCGGTGGAGCGGCTCTATTTCGTACCAGGTGCGCGCGGCGCATCGGCGGGATACCCGGGCGGCGGCCCCCTGTTGCTAACCCCTTATGCAACGTTGGTCGTCGCTATGAACGCCTCCGTCAACGAGCAGACTGCGCCGATGCTGGTGAAGCTGGAGCGACAAGCGGTGCAGTTCTACCCCGCATCGTCGACGATCCAGCGGTACGCCTTGGCGTTGGCATTTGAAGGTAGGACCGAGGAGGCAGTCATTCAGGTTCGACGCCTCTATAGTCACTACTGGACGGATTTTGCTGCGCAGAGCTTCTTGCTGAGCCAGACCTGTCAACGCAACTTTGGCAGCTTAAAGACGTTTTGTTCGCGCCTGAAATCAGAAAAGCTACTCGCTAACGCAGATTGATGGAAAATTCAATCTTGGTTTTCTGAATTTAATGCAGCGACTTTTCTTTAAGATTTGGATTATGCGCTGGTAAAAATTCGTTGCCGGACGTCGAACTTGCAAAGTTGTCCACTACTCTCGCTTCACTCTCGATTTCGAGTGAAGTGAAATCATAAATTGTGGAGAATCTATGCGAGTTCAGTATCGAAGCAAATCTCGTCGGCAACGAGGCTTCACCCTCATTGAGCTGATGATCGTGGTTGCGATTATTGGCATCTTGGCTGCTATTGCTGTCCCGCAGTATCAAGACTACGTGACGCGTTCAAAGTGGGCGGAAGTGTATACACAGATACAACCTTTGAAACTGGCAATTGCGGAGTGTGCCCAAAAGAATAGCGGCACGATTGCCGGAACGTGCGATACCCCCGACCTCTTAAAAGCGGAAATAGGCTACGAGAATCTTCCAGATCCTCTAAATGCGAAGGTGACTCTCGACAGCGGGGGTGTCATTAACATGGCGGGAAAACCGGCTGTCGGTAGCTGCACGGTCACCGCCACTCCCGACAATAAGACCAACGCGAACGTGCTCGCGTGGGTTATGGCTGGCGTAGGCGCTCAGCCGTGCAGCAAATCGAAGACTGGAGTGTCTGTGGCGGAAAAGGCTGAAACTTAATACAGCAAGAAAGAGCGCTCGATGAGCGCTCTTTCTTGTGCATCAATCGGCCACCCACTCCCCCGACTTCCCCCCTCGCTTCTCCACCAACCGCACATCCCCAATCACCATTCCCCGATCCACAGCCTTGCACATGTCGTAGATGGTGAGCAGCCCCACCTGCACCGCAGTCAGTGCTTCCATTTCAACACCCGTCTGCCCACGCGTCTCCGCTCGGACCGTACAGCGGACCGCGCTTGCGGCCTCATCCAAGGCAAACTCCACCCCCACCTTCGTCAACGCCAATGGATGGCACAACGGAATCAAATCCGACGTTCGCTTGGAGCCTTGAATTGCGGCAACACGCGCAATCGCCAGCACATCGCCTTTCTTGGCGTTGCCATCGCGCACCAGCGCAAACGTCTCGGGCAACATGCGGATCGTGCCGGTGGCGACGGCCACGCGGTGCGTGACGGCCTTGTCGCCGACGTCGACCATATGGGCTTGTCCGGCGGAATCGAAGTGGGTGAGTTGCGACATGAGTGACAGCGCGTTTTGCGGGGCAGGGTGCGAAGCGTTTTATGATAGCAAGCACCCGGCTTGCGGCGATGTGGCCGCGCTGATTCCGCTCTCCGTGCTTTCCGTATGACGCTTTCACTTTTTCGGCCGCGCGTCCGCAAGCTGACGGCTGCTGTGTTGTTGTCGACGTGGCTGGCGCCCCTGCCGCTGCCCGTGCTGGCGCAGGCGGCGGCGTCCACGCCGGCGGCCTCGGTCAACCCGGGGTTGGGCTCTGCTGCGGCGGCGGATCAGGTGCAGAGCAACCTGAATCGCAGCGTGCAGATCGGCCGGCAGTCGCCGTATTTGCCGAAGGAGCCGGCTGTTATTGACGCGCCGACGTACGAGTTGCCCGATATGGGCGATCCGTCGACGGCGTCGCTGTCGCCGGAGATGGAGCGCCGTCTGGGCGACCGTGTGATGCGCCAGATACGCCGCGATCCGGATTTCGTGCCTGACCCGCTGATCACCGATTACCTGAATACAATCGGCTACAAGCTGATCGAAGCGGCACGCCGTCAGCACGTGGCGGGCAGCACGTCGGCGTCGAGTTTTGAGCTGTTCGCCGTGCGGGATCCGGGCATCAACGCGTTTGCGCTGCCGGGCGGCTACATCGGCGTGAACACGGGTACGTTGGTTGCGACCGAGAGTGAATCAGAGCTGGCCTCGGTGCTCGGCCACGAAATCGGCCACGTGCTGCAGCGGCACATTGCACGCGGCATCGATAAATCCGGTGAGTCGATGTGGATTGCGCTGGCGTCGATCCTGCTGGCGGGTCTTGCGGCCACCAAGAGCGGTGACGCCGCCCAGGCGCTGGCGATGGGTGGGCAGGCGGCGGCAGTGTCGAACCAGCTCGCTTTCTCGCGTGGCGCAGAGCGCGAGGCCGACCGCGTCGGTTTCACGCTGCTCACCGGCGCTGGCTACAACCCCGACGGCATGCCGGAATTCTTCCGTCGTCTGCAGCGCGTCACGAACATTGCCGATACTGGCGTGATTCCCGGTTATGCGCGCACTCACCCGCTGACCGGCGAGCGCATCGCCGACATGGAAGACCGCGCGCGTGGCCTGCCACATCCGCGCCAACCGCGCCGGCCGGAATTTGGCTTCGCGAAGGCGCGTGCACGCGTGCTGCAGGAAACGTCAACAAGCGCCTATATCGACGTGCGAAATGCGATGCGCTCGCAGTTGTCGTCGGCACCGGATGCGCCGGTCGAGAAGCGCGCGGCGCTCTGGTACGGCGTGGCCGTCGCCAACCAGATGGCCGGCCGGCTGGATGACGCTGAGCAGGCGCTGCAGGAGGCGCGACGCCTGTACGGCAACATTCCCGGCATCACATCGGGCAGCGTCGAGCTGGACGTAACGGCCATCGAACTGGCACGCGCTCGTAACCGCGCATCCGAGGCGTTGACGTTGGCGCGCGCAGCACTCACTGCGTATCCGCTGTCACGCGCGGTCGGCATCACCTATGCGCAAACGCTGCTGACGGCCGGCCGGGCCGATGACGCGATTCCGTATCTGAAAGACAAGACCCGCGAAGACACCGCCCAGCCAATCTGGTGGGACATGCTTGCCCGGGCGTACGCCGACAAGGGCAAGCGCGTTGAGCAGCATCGCGCGCTGGCGGAGAAATACGCACGGGATGGGGCGTGGGGGTCGGCGGTGGAGCAACTTAAGCTCGCACGCGATGCGGGAGATGCCGATTTCTACACGCTATCCGAAGTGGATGCGCGCTTGCATCAGATGGAGCGGCAATACCGTGAAGAGAAGGCGGAAGACAAGGCGTTGCCCAAATAGGGCGCGCAGTTGAGGCTATTCCGCTGGCCGGGTTACGAAACCATAGCGCTTTGCGACTTCGGCGCTCGCAATTGGCTCAATGTCGAACGTCCGATCCCCCAGGTTCAGCGTACCCAGCGCGGCTCCGCATGCGTCTGCGTGCCATTGGGCCAACGAGGAGAACGGCTCGAGATCGTGGTCGTGCAGCAGGGCAATGGTCTCTTCTGCTTCGCATCCGCCGACGCGGCCCGAGAGCAGCACGCTGCCGTGTTCGTCGACAAAACAGCCGCTCGGCGAGAACGCAGCGCCGGTGGTTGTCGTGAACGCTGGCGGCGCGCAGTCGGCTGACAGCCGCGCCACCCACGGCGTGTAATCGAGTTCAACAAACACCCGCTGCGGCCCGTTCTGGAAGAACCAGCGCCCGGCATCGTCATGCGCGTAGTTGCGCACGATGAAGTCGATGAGCGCCGCATGGCGAATTGGCTCGCCGGACAATTTGTTGGCCTGCGCGTATTCGTTGCGCATGCGCCATTGGCCGCGCCGATCCAGCGCCAGCCAGCCAAAGCAATTCGGCACGTTCGGCCACTTGGCCATCGCCTGGCGGACGATGTCATCCATGAGCATCCTCCGCGTTGGCTTGGCGGCCCAGTACGTCATCGAAAAAGCGCAGGACGCGCGCAGGCATCCAATCCACGCGGCCCGTCTTGCCATGGCGCAGCAGGAAGCCGACGTGGCCGCCGTGCAGCGGCTGGTCCAGCGTGATGTCGGGTGACACGTCGGCCGGGCCGGGCAGGTGTTGTCCGGGCAGGAACGGATCGTTGCGTGCGTTCAGCACCAGCGCCGGCACACGCACCTCGCGCAGCACGGGTTTGGACGAAGCGCGCGTCCAGTAGTCGAGCACGTCGCGAAAACCGTGCAGCGGTGCGGTGACGAGATTGTCGAATTGGCCCAGCGTGCGCGTGGCCATCATGGCGGCGCGGTCGTACAGACCGGGGTGCTGGTCGAGCTTGGCGTTGGCCTTGTCCTTGAGCGTGCGCAGAAACATCCGCGTGTAGACCATGTTGAAGCCCTTGGACAACGCTGCGCCGCCGGCCCGCATGTCCAGCGGCGCAGACACCGTCGCTGCGGCGCTCACGTAGCGGGCATCGGTACCGTGCTCGCCGAGGTAGCGCAGCAGCGCATTGCCGCCCAGCGAGATGCCGACGACCAGCAACTTGCGGCCCTGCGGCTGGCAAACCGTCCGATACAGGCGTTCGAGGATCCACGCAACCTCCGCGCCATCGCCGCAGTGGTACATGCGCGGCGCGAGGTTCATCTCGCCCGAGCAGCCGCGGAAGTGTGGAATGACACCTTGCCAGCGGCGTGCGCGCAGCGCGTCCATCAGCAGCCGCGCGTAATGGCTGCGCGAATCGCCTTCCAGGCCATGAAACATGACGACGAGCGGCGCGTTCGCGTCGGTCTCATGCGTGGTCCAGTCGAGGTCGATGAAGTCGTGGTCGGGCGTGTCCCAGCGCTCACGCCGATACGCAATGCGCGGAAAGCGCCACAGGCGCGCGGGCACGATCGTTTGCGCATTGCCGCCGATCAGCCACCACGGCGAACGAAATGCGTGCGGCTCGAACGGCCCTGCAAGCAGGGCGCTCAGATTCAGTTCAAGAGGAGTGGCGTGGCGAGACGGGTGGGTCATCGAAAAAGACGGCGGCCACGCCAAGCGCGGCAGCTTAGTGCAGGGAATGCGTGACGCTGGCGATGGAAGCGGCCACGCGTTCTTCGGCGGCCTGGCTGGAATGCACGTGGGCGATGCGCCAGCCTTCGTGGTTCTGCATCAGCACGTAGGTCGTGTGCACGTACAGATCGGCTTCGGTGGCGGTGGCCGAGAAGCGCAGCGCTTCCGTGGCTTCGAAGATGGATACGCCCAGCGACGAATGCACCTGCTGCGAGAGGCATTCGATCCAGACCGGGTTCTTTTCGACCAGCGCATCGAGGCAGCCGCGCAGCTGCTCGTGGCCGTGCAGGCGCTGGCCGTCGGGCAGGATAAAGCTCACCGAATCTTCATCGAGCCACAGCTTGAGCGCGCCGTCGGCATCGCGGCGCTTGAGCGCATCGCGATAGGCTTCGAGGATGTCCTCGGCGGCTTCGAACAGGCGGGCAAATCGTGGCATGGCGGTGAACGTTAAGGAGAGCGTATTACTGCGGCTGCAGCAGCCGGCGCAATTCATGAAACACCATCTCGGGGCCGATGTCGCGCAGGCAGCGCAAGTGGCCCAGCGGGCATTCGCGTGCAAAGCACGGGCTGCACTCCAGATGGAGCCACATGATACTCGCAGCGGGCGACAGCGGCGGCGTGTGGCGGGGGTCGCTGGAGCCGAACACGGCCACCTGCGGGCGTCCCAGGGCAGCCGTCACGTGCATCAGGCCGGAGTCGTTGCAGATGGCGGCTTCGGCGCGGGCGAGCAGCTCGATGGCCTCGTCCAGCGAGGTCTCGCCGCACAGGTTGCGCACGAACGGCGCACGCTCGACGATGGCATTGGCCATGTCGCGGTCCTTGCCCGAACCGAGCGCGACGATCTGCGCATAGGGGAACGAGCGGCGCAGCATCTGGGCCAGCTCTGCGAAGTGCTCGGCCGGCCAGCGCTTGGCCGGGCCGTATTCCGCGCCGGGGCAGAAGGCGATCAGCCGCGCGTTGCCCGGAATGCCGAACTTGGCGGACGTGGCGGCCACGCGCTGCACGTCAACGTCCAGCTTCGGATCGGGCAGCGTGTCGGGCAGCTTGGCGTGCGGCTTGAACGCCAGCGCCGCGTAGTGCTGCACCATCGGCGGACGCGCGTTCTTGGGCGGATTCGGGTAGCGCACGTTCAGCACGCCCAGGCGCGACTCGCCCTTGTAGCCGATGCGCAGCGGAATGCCGGCCAGCCACGGGATCAGCGCGCTCTTGAACGAGTTCGGCAGCACGTACGCTGCGTCAAAGGTTTCGCCCTTGAGCTGCTGGGCGAACATCGTGCGGCTGCCGAGCTGCAGCTTGCCATGGGCGAGCTCGGTGGGCAGCACGCGCGCGATCTCCGGCATGCGCGCGAGCACGGGCGCCACCCATTTCGGGGCAATCGCGTGGATCTGCGCGCGCGGGTGCCGCGCCTTGAGTTGCGCGAACAGCGGCTGCGCCATCAGCGCATCACCGATCCAGTTGGGGGCGACGACGAGAATCTTGCGCATCATCGAATCGCCTGGCGAGCGCGGCGACCGGTGTACAGCAGGTGAGTCGGGCTCAATGGTGGCCCTTCAGTTCAACGCCGGGGGCCAGCTTGTAGACGGTGCCGCAGTACGGGCACTTGGCCTCGCCGGTGTCGGCGATGTCGAGAAACACGCGCGGGTGGTAGTTCCAGGCCGGCGTCTTGGCGGTCGGGCAATGCAGCGGCAGGTCGTCTGCGCCGACTTCGATCGTGGGTGCGGTTTGCGTGGTCATGGTGAGTGAGGAGTGCCGGCGCGGTCTGAGCAGGTCAGCCACACCGTGATATGGGCCGCAGGTTCAAAAACCGACAAAGGCGAAATTGTAAGGGGTGGGCGCAGGCGCGCCAACGCCGATTGTTGCAGTGCGTGGCGCCCGGCACGAATCCCGGCATAGGGCGGGGCACGGGCGCATTGTCGTTAAGCGGATGCTTAACATCAAAAGTATAATCGTGTGTTTCCTACGAGCCACCCATGTCGCCCCCGACGTTCCTGCGCGCCCGCGCTGCCGGCCGCCCCTGTCCGGTTGATCAAAAAGAGCCTGATTCGCCACTTCTGGGGGCGCCATGGCGCTAGTTCGCTGGGCGGCTGCGTTGCAGCGCCGCTGGGAGGCCATCGATCCGGCCGAGCGTGCGGGCTTCTTTGCAGGCGTGCGCGCCTATATGCCGTCGATGCCGCCGGTGCTGGCCTGGGGGCTGGTAACGGGCGTGGCGATGAGCAAGTCGGTGCTGACCATCCCGCAGGCCATCGGCATGACGATCTTCGTGTATGCGGGGTCGTCGCAGTTGGCGGTGCTGCCGCTACTGGCGGCGGGGTTGCCGATCTGGACGGCACTGCTGACGGCGTTCATCGTGAACGTGCGCTTCATTATCTTCAGTGCCGGGCTGATGCAGCATTTCGGGCATCTGCCGTTCATGCGGCGTGTGGTTCTGGGTGTGTTCAACGGCGATCTGCCGTTCGTGCTGTTCACCCAGCAGTACCCCTCGGCCGCGCCGCAGGCGGGCAAGGAGGGCTATTACTGGGGCATGGTCCTGCTGAGCTTCGTGGGCTGGCAGGTGTCGTCCATCCTGGGCATCGTCGCGGCGAGCCTGTTTCCTGACGCGTGGGGCCTGGCGCTGGCCGGGACGCTCGCGCTGATTCCTGTCATGGTGTCGACCATTCGTAGCCGTGCCACCCTCATGGCGGTGGCCGTGGCGGCGGTGCTGGCGCTGGTTGCCTTCAAGTTGCCGTATCGATTGAGCCTCGTGATTGCCGTGACCGGTGCCATGGCCGCCGGCCTTGCCGCCGACGAGGCTGCAGCGCGCCTGCAGTGGCAGCGCCGACGGGCCGCACAGGCGGCAACTGACGAGGGCGAAGCATGAGCGCACTCGAAATCTGGCTGGTGATTGCCGGGATGACCGTGGTGACGATCGTCACACGTTCGCTGTTCCTGATCGTGGGCAACCGCATGACCCTGCCCGTGCGCATCCAGCACGCGCTGCGCTTTGCGCCGGCCGCGGCGCTCGTCGCCATCGTCCTGCCCGACCTGCTCTTGAATCACGGGCACTTTGACGCGAGCTGGACCAACCCGCGCCTGATGGCCGGCGTTGCCGCCACCGCGTTCTATGTGGCCACGCGGCGCATGCTCGGCATGATCTTCGTCGGCATGGGCGTCTTTACCGTGCTGCGTCTCTGGGGATGAACATGTCGGGCTCCAATCGCAACGGCGCAATCTTCGCGTTTCTGGCCTACACCATGTGGGGCCTGTTTCCGCTGTACTTCAAGCTGCTCAAGGCGGTGTCGCCGGTGGAGATTCTCTCGCACCGGGTGATCTGGTCATTGGCGGTGATGGTGATGATCCTGCTCGTGAAGCGGCACTGGGCATGGCTGTGGGCGCTGCGCACGCAACCGCGTGTCGTGGGGCGCTATGCGGCCAGCACGAGCCTGTTGGCCGCCAACTGGCTGACCTACATCTGGGCCGTCAACCACGACCACGTGATTGATGCCAGCCTGGGCTACTTCATCAACCCGCTGGTGGTGGTGATGCTGGCGCTGCTGGTGCTCGGCGAGCGGCTGCGGCCCGTGCAGTGGGTGTCGGTAGCCCTGGCGGCGGCAGGCGTGGCGTGGCTGACCTGGCAGGCCGGCACGCTGCCGTGGATTGCTCTGGCGCTGGCGTTTTCGTTTGGGTTCTACGGCTTGCTGCGCAAGACTTCGCCGCTGGGTGCGCTAGAGGGGCTGACGCTCGAGACGCTGCTGCTGTTTCCGCTGGCGCTGGCCTACCTCGGCTGGCTGGCTTCGCAGCATCAGAATGCCTTCCTGGCCGCATCGCCGGGCACGCAGTTGCTGCTGGCGCTGGCCGGCCCGCTGACGGCACTGCCTCTGCTGCTGTTTGGCGCGGGCGCGCGGCGTATTCCGCTGTCGCTGTTGGGTTTGCTGCAATACGTGAGCCCGACGCTGCAGCTGCTGCTGGGCGTTTGGCTCTACAACGAGCCGTTTGCGGGCCCCAAGGTGGCCGGCTATGTGCTGATCTGGGCAGGTCTTGCTGTGTATTCAGCCGAAGGCTGGATGCGGCTGCGCCGCCGCACGCCGCTGCCGGCGTAGCCCCACCGATCGGCCTCGGCAAGACGGTCGAGCCCAGCAGGTTCGGCCGAGAAACGCACGTTTTGACCAGTCGCATCGGGTAAAATCGTTGTTTTCCGCGATTTCTTCCGAAGCTGCCATGCCTCACGTCCTGCGTCTGTCCGATCTCATCTCCGAAGGAAAGCTTGCCGGTAAGCGCGTGTTCATCCGCGCCGACCTCAACGTGCCGCAAGACGATGCCGGCAACATCACCGAAGACACGCGCATCCGCGCTTCCGTGCCGGCCGTCAAAGCCGCGTTGGACGCCGGTGCCGCTGTCATGGTCACCTCGCACCTGGGCCGTCCGACCGAGGGCGAATTCAAGCCCGAAGATTCGCTGGCACCGGTTGCCAAGCGCCTGTCCGAGCTGCTGGGCCGTGACGTGAAACTCGTCCAGAACTGGGTGGATGGCGTGGATGTCGCGCCCGGCCAGGTCGTGCTCCTGGAAAACTGCCGCGTGAACAAGGGCGAGAAGAAGAACAGCGACGAACTGGCCCAGAAGATGGCCAAGCTGTGCGACGTCTACGTCAACGACGCCTTCGGCACTGCCCACCGCGCGGAAGCCACCACCCACGGTATCGCCAAGTTCGCGCCCGTCGCCTGCGCCGGTCCGCTGCTGGCTGCCGAACTGGATGCGCTGGGCAAGGCGCTGGGCCAGCCGGCTCGCCCGCTGGTGGCCATCGTGGCCGGGTCGAAGGTGTCGACCAAGCTGACCATCCTGAAGTCGCTGGCCGACAAGGTGGACAACCTGATCGTCGGCGGCGGCATTGCCAACACGTTCATGCTGGCTGCCGGCCTGAAGATCGGCAAATCGCTGGCGGAAGCAGACTTGGTGGGCGATGCAAAGGCCATCATTGAGATGCTGGCGGCACGCGGCGCGTCGGTGCCCATCCCCGTCGATGTGGTGTGCGCCAAGGAATTCAGCGCCACCGCGGCCGCCACCGTCAAGGATGTGGCCGATGTGGCCGACGACGACATGATCCTCGACATCGGCCCGAAGACGGCCGCACAACTGGCCGAACAACTGAAGACCGCCGGCACCATCGTCTGGAACGGCCCGGTCGGCGTGTTCGAATTCGACCAGTTCGGCAACGGCACCAAGGTGCTGGCCGAGGCGATTGCTGCCTCGTCGGGTTTCTCGATTGCGGGCGGCGGCGACACGCTGGCTGCCATCGCCAAGTACAACATCGCCGACAAGGTGGGCTACATCTCCACCGGCGGCGGTGCGTTCCTCGAATTCCTGGAAGGCAAGACCCTGCCGGCCGTCGAAATCCTGGAACAACGCGCGCAGAACCAGGCCGCTGTCGCCTGAGCGCAAGCGCCGCCATCATCCCCACCACAACAACGAGACACCGCCGCCCATGACCCGCGCTACCAAGATCGTCGCAACGCTCGGCCCCGCGTCCAGCACGCAGGAAGTCCTGACCCGCATGATCGCCGCGGGGGTGGACGTGGTGCGGCTGAACTTCTCGCACGGCGCGGCGCAAGATCACATCGATCGTGCGCAACTCGTGCGTGAAGTGGCGCGCTCGGTGGGCCGCGAGGTGGCCATCATGGCTGACCTGCAGGGTCCGAAGATCCGCGTCGGCAAGTTCGAGAACGGCAAGATCACCCTCGAACCGGGCGATCGCTTCACGCTTGATGCCCGCTGCGAGCTGGGCAACCAGGAGCGCGTCGGCCTCGACTACAAGGAACTGCCGCGCGACGTGGGCCCGGGCGATCTGCTGCTGCTCAACGACGGCCTGATCGTGCTGCAAGTCGAGCGCGTGGTGGGTGAAGAGATCGAGACCATCGTCAAGATCGGCGGCGATCTGTCCAACAACAAGGGCATCAACCGCCAGGGCGGCGGGCTGTCGGCGCCGGCGCTGACCGCCAAGGACATGGACGACATCAAGACCGCGATGGCGCTGGGCGCCGATTACGTCGCGGTCAGCTTCCCGAAGAACGCGACCGACATGGAAATGGCGCGCCAGCTGGCCGCGGTGGCCGGCGCGCCGCATAACCACAAGACCCGCATGATCGCCAAGATCGAGCGCGCCGAGGCCATCCGCCCGGGCGTGCTCGAAGAGATCCTGGCAGCGTCCGACGGGATCATGGTCGCGCGTGGCGACTTGGCGGTGGAAGTCGGCAACGCTGCCGTGCCGGCGCTGCAGAAGCGCATGATCAAGCTGGCCCGCGAAAACAACAAGCTGGCCATCACCGCCACACAGATGATGGAATCGATGATCGTCAACCCGGTGCCAACGCGCGCCGAGGTGTCGGACGTCGCCAACGCCGTGCTGGATGGCACCGATGCGGTGATGTTGTCCGCGGAAACCGCTGCTGGCCGCTACCCGGTCGAGACCATCGAGGCCATGGCTGCCATTTGCGTGGAAGCCGAGAAGTCGCAATCCGTGCATCTGGACGCCGACTTCCTCGACCAGACCTTCAGCCGCATCGACCAGTCGATCGCCATGGGGGCGCTGTTCACGGCGCACCACCTGCAGGTCAAGGCGATTGCCGCGCTGACCGATTCCGGCGCCACGGCGCTCTGGATGAGCCGACACGGCATCAACATTCCCATTTATGCGATGACGCCCAACGTGGCCTCGCAGCGCAAGATGGCCCTGTACCGCAACGTGCAATCGCTGCCGCTGGCCAACAGCGCCGACCGCGACGAAGCGCTGCATCAGGCCGAAGAACTGCTGGTCGCGCGCGGTGTCGTGCAGCGCGGCGACTTCATCGTCCTGACCGTCGGCGAGCCGATGGGCCAGGCCGGCGGCACCAACACGCTCAAGATTGTTCGCGTCGGCATGCACTGACGCCCACGACGGAACGCCGTTTGCTACGTCGTTTAGATCGACCGGACGCGTTCCTGAGACCGAATACAGATCGATCCATAGGAGAAAACCATGCCACTCGTCTCGATGCGCCAACTGCTGGACCACGCCGCTGAAAACGGCTACGGCCTGCCGGCATTCAACGTGAACAACCTGGAGCAAGTCCAGGCTGTGATGGAAGCTGCCAAGGAAGCCGGCGCACCGGTCATCCTGCAGGCCAGCGCAGGCGCCCGCAAGTACGCCGGCGAATCGTTCATCAAGCACCTGATCCAGGCCGCTGTCGAGGCTTATCCGGAGATCCCGCTGGTTATGCACCAGGATCACGGCCAAAGCCCGGCCATCTGCCAGGGCGCCATCGACCTGGGCTTCGGCTCGGTCATGATGGATGGCTCGCTGCGCGAAGACGGCAAGACCCCGGCCGATTTTGACTACAACGTCGACGTCACCCGCCGCGTGGTCGAGATGGCCCACAAGGTTGGTGTGACCGTGGAAGGCGAACTCGGCTGCCTGGGCTCGCTCGAAACCGGTATGGCCGGGGAGGAAGATGGCCACGGCGCGGAAGGCAAGCTCGACCACTCGTCCCTGCTGACCGACCCGGAAGAGGCTGCCCAGTTCGTCAAGGCGACCCAACTGGACGCGCTGGCCATCGCCATCGGCACCAGCCACGGCGCCTACAAGTTCACTCGCAAGCCCACCGGCGACATCCTCGCCATCAGCCGCGTGAAGGAAATCCACGCGCGCATCCCCAACACCCACCTGGTGATGCACGGCTCGTCGAGCGTGCCGCAAGAACTGCTGGCCATCATCAACCAGTACGGCGGCAAGATGAAGGAAACCTACGGCGTGCCCGTCGAGGAAATCCAGGAAGCCATCAAGTACGGTGTGCGCAAGATCAACATCGACACCGACATCCGCCTGGCCATGACCGGCGCGGTGCGCAAGTTCCTGGCTGAAAACCCGGACAAGTTCGACGCCCGCGAATGGCTGAAGCCGGCGCGCGAAGCCGCCAAGCAAATCTGCAAGGCACGCTATATCCAGTTCGGCTGCGAAGGCCAGGCCGGCAAGATCAAGCCGATCGGCCTGTCGGTGATGGCGCAGAAGTACCAAAGCGGCGATCTCGCCCAAGTGGTGCAATAAGCATTTCGCGTCACATTTAGCAAACGGCTGGCACTGCGCCAGCCGTTTTGCATTGCATGGGCCAGCTTATGGGTCACCCCATGGGCCACGTATAATGCTGGCCTTCCACGTTTTCTTATCTCCTCCCGGGTTCCGCCGTGTCCGCCACCCCTTCATCCTCCGCCCTTTACGAATCGTCGATCACCAGCCTGCCGTTGCTCGGCCGTGGCAAGGTGCGCGAGAACTACGCTGTCGGCGACGACAAGCTGCTGATGGTCACCACCGATCGCCTCTCGGCGTTTGACGTGATTCTCGGCCAGCCGATTCCGGACAAGGGCCGTGTGCTTGCGCAGATGTCGGACTTCTGGTTCAACAAGCTGCGCCACATCGTGCCGACGCACGAGACGGGCATCGCCCCGGAAACCGTGGTGGCCCCGAATGAAGTCGACCAGGTGCGCGGCCGCGCGATCGTGGTCAAGCGCCTGAAGCCGATCCTGGTGGAAGCCGTGGTGCGCGGCTACCTGGCCGGCAGCGGCTGGAAGGATTACCAAGCGACCGGCGCCGTCTGCGGCGTGCATCTGGCCCCAGGCCTGCAGAACGCGCAAAAGCTGCCCGAGCCGATCTTCACCCCCGCCGCCAAGGCGGAGATGGGCGAGCACGACGAGAACATCTCCTTCGATGAAGTCGAGCGCCGCATCGGCCCGGACCTCGCCGCGCAGATCCGCGACGTGAGCATCCGCCTGTACAAGGAAGCCTCCGACTTTGCCGCCACGCGCGGCATCATCATTGCCGACACCAAGTTCGAGTTTGGTCTGGACGAAAACGGCACGCTCACGCTGATGGACGAGGCGCTCACCGCAGACTCGTCGCGCTTCTGGCCGGCCGATTCGTACCAGGTCGGCACGAACCCGCCGTCGTTCGACAAGCAGTTCGTGCGCGATTGGCTCGAAGCCGTGCGCATTGATGGCAAGCCGTGGCCGAAGACTGCGCCGGCACCGCAATTGCCCGCCGACGTGATCGAAAAAACCGCCGACAAGTACCGCGAAGCGCTGACCCGCCTGACCGGCGAATCCCTGCGTTAAACCGGAGCGATGACGATGACCGCACAGCAATCCGCTCCGCTCGTTGGCGTGGTGATGGGCTCCAGTTCCGACTGGGAAGTGATGCGCCACGCCGTCGACATGCTCACGCAGTTCGGCATTCCGTTCGAGGCGCAGGTCGTCTCGGCGCACCGCATGCCGGACGACATGTTCCGCTACGCCGAAGGCGCACGTGGTCGGGGTTTGCGCGCCATCATCGCCGGTGCTGGTGGGGCGGCGCATCTGCCGGGCATGATCGCCGCCAAGACGATCGTGCCGGTGTTCGGCGTGCCGGTGCCGTCCAAGTACCTGCGCGGCGAAGACTCGCTGCTCTCCATCGTGCAGATGCCCAAGGGCATTCCGGTGTCGACGTTCGCGATTGGCGAGGCCGGTGCGGCCAACGCAGCGCTGGCTGCCATCGCGACCATCGCCACCACCGACTCGGCCCTTGCCGACAAGCTCGAAGCCTTCCGCGCCCAGCAGACCGAAGTCGCGCGCGGCATGACGCTCCCCGTGCATGGCGCTTAAGTAACCTACGACCCGATTCATGGCCGACGACCTGAACCCGCGCCTGGCGCAAGCCCACACCGCGGAATCCCGCGCGCTGAACGTTCCCAACGCGATCCTGCCCGATGCCTGGCTTGGCATGCTCGGCGGTGGCCAGCTCGGCCGCATGTTCACGCACGCCGCACAGGCGATGGGCTATAAGGTTTGCGTGCTCGACCCGGACCCGAACAGCCCCGCTGGCACCATCGCCGAGCGCCATCTCTGCGCCGGCTACACCGACGAAGCCGCATTGGCCGAGATGGCCGCGCTGTGCCCGGCCGTCACTACCGAGTTCGAGAACGTGCCCGCGCAAGCGCTCGACAAGCTTGAGCAGCTCGGCGCGTTCGTTGCGCCGCGTGCCAACTGCGTATCGATCGCGCAGAACCGCATCGCCGAGAAGAAATTCTTCGCGCTGTGTGCCGCACGCACCGGCATCCACCCCGCACCGAGCTGGGTGATCGAGCACGAAGCCGATATCGAACAACTGCCTGCCGACCTGCTGCCCGGCATCCTGAAGATTGCCCGCATGGGCTACGACGGCAAGGGCCAGGCGCGTGTCTCAACGGTTGAAGAACTGCGCGCCGCCTGGGGCGCCATGCAGCACGTGCCGTGCGTGCTGGAGAAGATGCTGCCGTTGGCGTACGAGGTGTCGGTGCTGGCCGCCCGCGGCGCCGATGGCACGACCGCCACCTGGCCGCTCGCCGAGAACGAGCACCGTGACGGCATCCTGTTTTCAACGATCATGCCCTCGCGCAGCGTGTCGGACGACATTGCCACGCGCACCCGCGCCGCCGCGGCGATGGTCGCCGAAGAGATGGGCTACGTCGGCGTGCTTTGCATTGAATTCTTCGTGCTACAGGACGGCTCGCTGGTCGCCAACGAAATGGCGCCGCGTCCGCACAATTCCGGCCACATCACCATGGACGTGTGCGAGACCAGCCAGTTTGAGCAGCAGGTGCGGGCCATGGCCCGGCTGCCGCTGGGCAGCACGCGCCAGCACTCGCCGGGCCGCATGCTCAACGTGCTTGGCGACGTGTGGTTCGAATACGGCCTGGAACGCACGCCTGCATGGCAGGAGGTCATGCGCCACAGCGGTACCAAGGTCCACCTGTACGGCAAGGCCGATGCGCGCCCGGGCCGCAAGATGGGCCACGTGAATTGCGTCGGCACCTCGCCGGAAGTGGTGGACGAAGCGTTCCGCCATGCCGCGCACGTGCTCGGTCTGCAGCCCGCCTAAAGACGAGTCGCCCATGCCGCATCGGACCAAAACGCCCTACACCATGCCTTCCGCTGAACGCCTTGATGAGGCCGCGCGCAGGCTGGAGGCCGGCGAGCTGGTCGCCTTCCCGACCGAGACCGTGTACGGACTCGGTGCCGATGCCGAAAATCCGCAAGCGATCGCCAAGATCTACGCAGCCAAGGGCCGGCCGTCCAGTCACCCCGTCATCGTGCACGTGGTGGATGGGGCCGACATTTCCTACTGGGCCGACGATGTGCCCGGCATCGCGCTGCAGCTCATCGAAGCCTTCTGGCCGGGGCCACTGACGCTGATCCTGAAACGTGCACCGCACATCCCGGCCGCCGTGGCAGGCGGGCAGGACAGCATCGGGCTGCGTTGCCCGTCGCACCCGGTGGCGCAGGCGTTGCTCTCGCGCTTCAAGCGTGGGCGCGGCGGTATTGCGGCGCCGTCGGCCAACAAGTTCGGTCAGGTCAGCCCGACCACCGCGCAGCACGTGCGGGATGAATTCGGTGATGCCGTGTTCGTGCTCGAAGGCGACGGCGTGGACGTGGGCATCGAGTCGACCATCATTGATCTTTCACGGCTGGACCAGGGCATTGGCCCCGTGCTGCTGCGCCCGGGCGCCATCACGCCTGAAGACATCGAGCGCGTGACTGGCGAAGTGCCTGCGCTACCGGACGCCGCTGCGCCGCGTGCTTCCGGCACGTTGAAGGCGCACTACGCGCCGCGCACGCCGTTGTATTTGGTGCCGGCGGCCGATGTGCCTGCGCGCTTGGCTGCACTGCCCGCTGACAAGCGCATCGTGTGGCTTGGTGCCCCCGTGGCACTGCGTGATGGTTGCGACCAGCGCGTCGCTCCCGCCACACCCGCCGCCTACGCCAACGCGCTCTATGCGCTGTTGCGCGAACTCGATCGCGGCGCTTACGACGCCATCTGGGTGGAAACCCTAGCCGATACGCCCGCCTGGGCCGCCGTCAACGACCGCCTGCGTCGCGCGGCCGCCGCGTTCGAGACGGACCTCTAATTCTTACGGGGCGCGCGTTCGCCGTGCGCCCGGCAACCTCGCTACACTTGGGCGTTGTGTCGTTCCGCGTGCTTCAAACGCGCACGGCGAGGTTACGCACCGCGGCACCACAGACCAAAAAAATTCCACACGGGAGACAGACATCATGAAGTTGCGTCAATGGATGGGCGTCGTCGCATCGGCGGCCCTGGCCTTGAGCCTGGCGGCTTGCGGCGGCGGTGAAAGCGATCAGAGCGGCAACCCCAACGTCGCCAAGGTGCAGCGCATGGTGGTATTCGGCGACAGCCTGAGCGACGCCGGCACCTACACGCCGGCAGCGGCTGCCGTAGGCGGCGGCAAGTTCACCACCAACCCCGGTCCGATCTGGGCGGAAACCGTGGCCGGACAACTTGGTGTGGCGCTCACGCCGGCCGTGATGGGTTACGCCACCTCGGTGCAGACCTGCCCGAAACCCGGTTGCTTCGACTACGCGCAAGGCGGCTCGCGCGTGACCGACCCGAATGGCATCGGTCACAACGGTGGCGCCGGGGCGCTCACCTATCCGGTCAAACAGCAACTCGCCAACTTCTACGCGGCCAGCAACAACACGTTCAACGGCAACAACGACGTGGTGTTCGTGTTCGGCGGCAACAACGACATCTTCTACTGGGCTGCCGCTGTCGCGACCCCCAACTCGGGTGTGACGCCCGCCATCGCGACCGCACAGGTGCAGCAGGCGGCGACCGATCTGGTCGGTTACGTCAAGGACATGATCAGCAAGAACGCGACGCAGCTCTACGTGTTCAACCTGCCCGACAGCAGCCTGACGCCGCAGGGCGTGGCGGGCGGCGCGACAGGCCAGGCACTGCTGCATGCACTGGTGGGCGCGTTCAACACCACGCTGCAAACCGGTCTGGCCGGCACCAGCGCTCGCCTGATCGACTTCAACTCGCAGCTGACGGCCGTGATCCAGAACGGCGCGACGTTCGGGTTCAGCAACACGAGCGTGCCTGCGTGCGATGCGACCAAGATCAACGCGCTCGTGCCGGGCGCGGGCGGCAGCTCGCTGTTCTGCTCGGCCAACACGTTGGTGGCCACGGGGGCCGATACGTCCTACCTGTTCGCAGACGGCGTGCATCCCACCACGGGCGGCCATCGCCTGATTGCAAGCAATGTGCTGCAGCGCCTGCTTGCAGATAATCTGGTGCATTGACTCAACGCATTACGCTTAGCAAAACGCCCGCTTCACGCGGGCGTTTTTGTTTGCAGCGATGCCTGCGTTACTTTGCGTCGGCCGTCGGCAATGTCACCGCCAGGCGGGCTAGCGTGGCCTTGAGCACATCGTTTTGCGGCGAGATGGCGAGCCCCTGCTTGAAGCAATCCTGCGCTTCGTCCGCGCGACCGAGCTTCCACAGCACTTCGCCCTTGTGGGTGAGGCCTTCCGCGCGTGCTTCGCGTACCGCGTCATCGCTCGCTTCATAGTCGCCGTCGGGTTGCGTGAACACGGCGATGGAGCGGTCAAACCAGGTCAGCGCTTCGTCGTTCCGGCCGAGCCGGTACAGCGCCCAGCCCTTGCTGTCGAGGGCGAATGGGTCGTTCGGGTGCTGGGCCAGATATGCGTTGATCATTGACATGCCGCGCTCCACGCGCAGGCCCGCGTCAACGAGTTCATAGCCGTAGCTGTTGAGGCGGTCTTCCGGCACCGGCTGCAAGTCGAGCGCGAGGTCGATGCGCGCGGCATCGCGTTCGGCAATCGCCAGCGACATCAGTTTGCGCGCGATGCGGCTTTGCAAGTCTTCGCTGAGTGTCGCCGCGTTGGCGGTGAGCGTGCCGAGGTACTGCGTGTAGAGATCGGGTGCGCCGGGGGTGTTGCCGCTGTCGGCAATCGCGCGGCCTTCACCGGCACACCACGCGTCGTCGGCCCGGCTGAAGGCCAACGTGTTTTCAAGCTGCACGGTGCGCGACTCGCGCGATTGCACATAGGCGGTATACCCGCCGGCGCTGGAGCGGCCGCAGAACAGGTATTCGCCGACGACATCGACCAAATATGGGTGCCCCTCGATTGGCGCGCCGCCGAGCGAATCGACCAGGCGGAACGATTCGCCAAGCTCGCCATGGCCGACCACCGGATTGAGCACCCAGCGTGCCGCCGCATAACGCTTTGGCAACCGAACCTTGGCCGTGCGCCCGGCGCTGTCGGTCGTGCCGAAGATCACGCTGTCGGTTTCACCCACCTGCGGCGGCTTGCCGGCGATGGTGTGGTCGGGCAGGAACAGGCGGTAGCGTGCGTTGGGCATTGCGCGCCCGGTCGCCGGGTCGACGAGCACGAACTGGTGGACCTGCGCGCCGCGTCCGAGCGTGGCATTCGGGGCGACCCAGTCACGCGCAGCGACTGGCAGGGCCGAGCAAAAAAATGCCGCGCCAAGCAGCGCGGCCGATAGACGGGAAAGCATCTTGTTGGGAGGGGGCTGGCGAAAAACTGAACCGCCCCATCATAGCCAAGCTGCCGTGCCCAGATGTTAAGAGTGCTTCATATGGGTGCATTGGCCAATTGCTGTACGGCAAACCGGTACACCGCATCGACATTGTTCAGATCCAGCACGACTACGCCTTCAGGCGGTTGCACGGCGTCAGGCGAATCGGTGGCCACCGCCACCACGCCGCCAATCTCTGGCCACAGTGGCGCGCGGCCCAGCGAAGGGCGAAACACCTCGATTTTCGGGAAGGTGCTGCGCTTATAGCCTTCTACGATGACGAGGTCGGTGGCAGGCGAGAGCAGCGCCAGCACGTCGTCAAGTTCGGGTTCCACGGCGTTGGCGTATTCGCGCATCAGCACGAGGCGTTCACCGCCCACGAGCACGACTTCGGCGCTGCCGGCTTCGCGCATACGGTACGAATCCTTGCCCGGCGAATCGAGATCGAAGCCGTGATGCGTGTGCTTGATGGCCGCCACGCGCCGCCCGTCGCGCACGAAACGGACGATGAGCTGCTCGACGAGCGTGGTCTTGCCGCTGCCCGACGTGCCGGTGATGCCCAGTAGTGCCTTGCGTGAACTCATCGCGGCGCGCCCTGGTAAATCCATTGCAGCAGTGCGTCGTGGGCGGCCTGGCCGCCGCTGGCGTTCGGGTGGTTGATCATGCTGACCACCACGAAGCGCTCGCCGTTTTCACCTTCCACGTAGCCCGCGATGGCGCGCACGTCGTTGAGCGTGCCAGTCTTGATCTCGGCGTTGCCGGCCACCCCGGCACGTGTCAGGCGGTTGCGCATGGTGCCGTCCACGCCGACGACGGGCAGCGCATCGCGCAGCACGCCGCCGTTCGGGTTGGCATCAGCCTGCTGCAGCAGGCGCCCCATGTTGCGTGCGCTGATGCGCTCGATGCGCGACAGGCCCGAGCCGTTCTCCAGCACCAGTTCCGGCATCGTCAGGTTCTGTTTTGCAAGCCACTGGTTGATGACCTCAGTCGACTGCCGAACCGATGCGGGCTTGCGGCCGATTTCCGCGCCGATCGTCAGGAACAGCTGGCGCGCCATCACGTTGTTCGAATACTTGTCGATGTCGTGCACGACTTCCGACAACGGTGGGCCGTAGTGCGTGGCCAGCAGAACAGCCTGACGTGGCACCTTGCCTTCGCGCAGGCCCGGCGTGAAGCGCGTCGTGCCGCCGGCTTGCTGCCACAGCGCCAGGAAGCCGCCCCAGATGAAGTCGGCATGCGTGAGGGCGGCGATATTGAAGACGCGTTCGCCGCACGCGGCGGCATAGTGGCCGTCGAAGCTGGCAAGCACATGGCCGTCGGTTTGCGTGGAGATGTTCGCGCCGGAGGTCGTCTTCCAGTCGCCGCAGCCGCCGCGCGTGGTGCGCAACTGGTTGTCGATCTGCAACTGCGCCAGCGGCGGCGAGACATCGATGTTGACCGCGCCGTTACCGGCATCCGGCGACAGCGTGAACGTCAGCGTCTTGAACGAATACAGCAGCGCGTCGGGCGCGACGTTGTAGGCGCGCGCGCTGTCACCGTCCAGCGGCGGCGCATCCGACAGGCCGCCCTCGAAGTAGGTGCGATCGAGCACGATGTTGCCGGCCAGTTCGTCCACCCCGGCGCGGCGCACGTCGGTCACCAGCTTGACGAGTTCTTCGGGAATCAGCTTCGGATCGCCCTGGCCGCGCAGGTACAGGTTGCCGTTGAGCGTGCCGTTGACCGGCGGGTTGTCGGCATAGGCCCTGGTCTTCCAGCGAAAATCCGGGCCGAGCAGGTCCAGCCCTGCGAAGGTGGTCAGCAGCTTCATGGTCGACGCCGGGTTCATTCCGGTGTCGGCATTCCACTGCAGGATGGGCGTGGCGCTGCCGGTGCGGATCACGAACACGCTCACCGCATCCAGCGGGATGTGTGCGCGTGCAAAGGCCAGCGCCACGTTGGCGGGCAATCCGGCGGGGTTGTGCGCGGCTTGGCGAGCTTGCGCTGCGGTGGCGCGCGGCGCCGCGTGGGCCTTGGCCTTCTTGGCGTGGGCCAGCGGCGAGGCCGCAATGGTCAAGAGCAACGCGCAGGCAAGCGCACTGCGCGACAGATTCAGCAAACGGGTCGGACGAATTCGGGCCATCGGCGGGGGGCAGAGTGGGGCGCACAGGTGCGCCAAGTGCAGACGCAGGCATGTTAACGCAGCAACCCCGCACCTCGGCCGACAAGCAACGGGCCGTTCACCGCCTAATTCTTTCAGGAACGCCGATGTGTGGCGAGTCAGTCATTGGCGCCGATGCGCTTGCGCATATCGGCCGTGACCGATTGGCGCGTGCCGGCGTAGTCGGCCCACGGATCACCCTTGAGCTTGGCCAGCCGCTCCGGCAGCGTGCGCAGCGTCCACTGGGCAGACGCCTGCAGCCCCTCCAGTTCGTCATGGCGGATCGGCACCGACACCGGCAGCCCAGTCCGCGCGCGCACCGAATACGCCGCCACCGTGCTCGCGCCGCGGTTGTTGCGCAGATAGTCGATGAAGATTTTTCCCACGCGGTTCTGCGGGCCCATCTTGGCGACAAAGCGGTCAGGGAAAGTTGCGGCCATGTGCTGCACCACGGCTTGTGCGAAGGCTTTGAGCGTGTCCCAGCCGGCCGCCTCGCGGCGCGTGAGCGGCACCACCACGTGCATGCCGCTCCCGCCGCTGGTTTTCAGGAACGCCTTCAGGCCGAGTTCATCGAGCAGCGCGAGCGTAAGCTGCGTGGCCTCGATCACCCGTGCGAAGGGCAACGCCGGGTCCGGGTCGATATCGAAGACGATGCGGTCGGGCTGTTCGATGCGGTCGGCCAGCGCATTCCACGTGTGGAATTCCACCGTGCCCATCTGCACTGCACCGACCAGGGCTTCCACCGAGTTGATCGCCAGCAGCGACGGATGCCCCGGATCAAGCGACGGGTCCAGCTGCGTGATGCCCTGCAGCTTGAGCGCGGCGGAATGCTTCTGGAAGAAGCGCTCGCCGTCGATGCCATCGGGCGCCCGCACGAGCGACGTCGGCCGGTTGTGCAGATGCGGCAGCATCCATTCGGCCACGCTGGCGTAGTAGCGCGCCAGGTCGGCCTTGGTGGTGCCGCTGGCTTTCTCGATCACGCGATCGGGGTGCGTGACATCCACACCGGCGATGCGTTCGGCACCGGGGCGCACCTTGCGTTCGGGGGCATGCACGGCGCGGGTCTCCTTGCGGGCGGTGGCGCTGGGCGGCTTGGCTTGTTCACGCACGATGTTGCGCGCGGGTTTGTCGTCGCGCAAACCTTGAAACACCGCCTGCCGCACGATGCCTTCGCGCGTCCATTCGGCAAAGGCGATTTCGGCCACACGCTCCGGCTTGACCCATTGCACGTCGCGCGCGTCGCTGCCGGTAGGCGGGTTGGCAAAGGGCGGCGTGTCGATGGTCAGCCCCGTCAATTCGCGATGTAGGGTGTGCAGGCTCGTCTCGTTGAAGCCGGTGCCGACGCGCCCCGCATAGCGCAGCTTGCCCGCGTCATCATAGACGCCGAGCAGCAGCGCGCCGAAGCCGCTGCGGCTGCCCTTGGGCGCGCTGTAGCCGCCGATCACGAACTCCTGCCGCTGCCCGCATTTGAGTTTGATCCATGCCGGGCTGCGGCCGGCGCGGTACGGCGCATCCGCGCGCTTGCCGATCACACCCTCGAGCGACATGCTGCATGCGGAAGACAGCAAATCTTCGGGTGCCGCGTTGAACGTGCCTGAGAACAGCACCGCATCGCGGTCCAAGTCACCCGGCGCGGCATCGAGAATGCGTTGGAGCAGCGCCCGCCGCTCGCGCAACGGCACACCGCGCAAGTCCATGCCGTTGCAGAACGGGATGTCGAACAGGTAGTAGGCAATGTGTTCGGCATGCGCGGTTTCAAAGGCGTTCTGCAGCGCCTGGAAGTCGGGCACGCCGCGTTCGCCCATCACCACGACTTCGCCGTCGAGCCACGCCTCACGCAGGCCCAGCGCACGCAGCGTGCGCGCCTGGCGCGGCAGCTTGGCCGTCCAGTCGCGGCCGTTGCGGCTGAACAGGCGCACGGTGTTGCCGTCGATGCGCGCAAGGATGCGGTAGCCGTCGAATTTCACTTCGTAGTCCCACTCGCCGTGGGTGGGCGGCCCATCGACCAGCGTGGCGAGTTGGGGCTCCAGCGTTCTGGGCAACGTGGCGGGCACGGCACCGGCGGGTGGTCGCACTTGCGCCGGTTCGGAACGCTCCGTCCTGCCGTCACCGGCCTTGGCCTTTCCTTTGGCCCGGGGCTTTGTGCCGACGGTTTCCCCGGTGATCACGCTGGCGGGCAGTGCCTGCGTCACGTCGTAGTCGGTCGATGCGCGAACCTGATCATCGCGCTCCTTGATCAACAGCCACTGTTCTTTCGGATGCTTCCCCGTGCCGTGCAAATGCGTGCGCACCAGCGCCCATGCGCCGTGCAGCTTCTCGCCGTCGAGATCGAATTTGAGCTTGCCGTCGCGGTACGCCTTGCGCGGATCGCCATGCGGGCGCCACGTACCGCGGTCCCATACGATGACGTCGCCACCGCCGTATTGGCCTTCGGGGATGTGGCCTTCGAAATCCGCGTAGTCCAACGGGTGGTCTTCAACATGCACGGCGAGACGCTTGTCGGCGGGGTCCAGGCTCGGGCCCTTGGGGACGGCCCAACTCTTGAGCGTACCGTCGAGTTCGAGCCGGAAGTCGTAATGCAGCCGAGTGGCGTCGTGCTTCTGGATCACGAAGTGCAGGGCGCCGTTTTCACGCTGCTCGTCGGCTTTGCGGCGTGCACCCGCGGGTTCTTGTGTCTGCGTGAAATCGCGCTTGCGGCGGTAGTCGGCGAGATGGCGTGGCATGGCGTCGGCTCCGTCTTGTTATGCGCGCTTGCGCGTGGCTGTCTTGCGTGCCGTCTTGGCGGCCGCCTTGCGTGGTGCCCGCTTGCGCGGGGCGGGTTCGTCTTCCGCGTCGTCGTTTGACGCTCCTTTGCCCTTGCCGCGCTTGGCAAGGCTCTGCCGCAGCAGGTCGGTCAGGTCGATCACGTTGCCGGTGCGCGGTGCAGCTTGCTCGGCTTCCATGGGCTCGACGGATTCCGTGCGGCCTTCACGCACCTTGCGATCGACCAGCGCAAGGATGTCGTCGCGGAAGGTGTCGTGGTATTCGGCAGGGTCCCAGGTGCCGCTCATGTCGTCGATCAGCTTTTCAGCCATATCGATTTCCTTGGCCGTGAGCTTGGCGGCCTTCGCGCCTTCTTCCGGCACGTCGAGTTCGGACCAGTCGCGCACCTCGTTGGACCAGCGCAGCGTATGCAGCACGAGCACCGGCCCCATTGGGATCAGCGCAGCCAGATGCTGCTTCGTGTGCAGCACCACGTTGGCGACACCGATCTTCTGCGAGCGTGTGAGCGCCTCGCGCAGCAGTGCGTAGACCTTTTCGCCGCGCCGGTCGGGCGCCAGAAAGTAGGGCGTATCGAGATAGAGAAACGGAATCTCCGCCGCATCCACGAAGGTCAGCAAATCGACTGTTTGCGTCGAGACCGGGTTGGCGGCGCGGATGTCCTCGTCGGTGAGGATCACGTAGCGGTCTTTCTCGTAGGCGTAGCCACGCACGATCTGCTCGCGCGGCACCTCTTTGCCGGTGGTCTTGTTGATGCGCTTGTAGCCGACGCGGTCCATCGTGCGGCGGTCGAGCCAGTCGAAGTCGAGGTCGTCGCTGCGGGTGGCCGGATACAGCGCAACGGGAATGTGGACGAGGCCGAAGCTGACGGCGCCCTTCCAGATCACGCGAGGCATGGCGGGTCTCCCGATGCGGTGGATTCGACCGTGGTGACGCAAACGGCATACCTGCCTGCCGCGGGGCCGCGCCATACGCTCATCAGCCGGGCGCGGTAGCATGGCGCCTTTGCGGCGCGACACATTTGCGCCGTGCGTTTTTCTCAGCGGTCCTTCATGCCTTCCGAATACGTCCAATCTGCCGGCGCGTTGCGGCCTCGCCGGCTTCCCCTGTCGGCTCGCGCGGCGACGATGGCCCTCTTTTTCGCCAACGGTGCAACGTTTGCGACGTGGGGCGTTCACATTCCGACGGTGAAGGCGCGCTTCGGTCTGTCCGAGGCATCGCTGTCGCTGGCGATGTTCATGGTGGCCGCCGGTGCCATCGTCGCGATGAAGTTTGCGGGCAAGTGGGCGGCGCGCGTGGGCACGCGGCGCGCGAGTGTGCAGGGCGGCGTGGCATTTGGTGTCATGACCGGGCTGCTCATGCTGATGCCGAGCTACCCCGCGCTGCTGGCCGTGCTGCTGCTGTTCGGCATCACCAACGCCGGTTTCGACGTGGCCATCAACGCGCAGGCCGCCACGGTAGAGGCCAATCATCACAAGCCGATCATCTCGTCGCTGCACGGTATGTTCAGCCTCGGCGGCATGGTGGGTGCGGCGGTGGGCGGCGTGCTGCTGGAACTGGGCGTGCCGCCGGCCGTGCACTGCGGGGGCATGGCGCTCGTCACCATGGCGGCTGCCTTGTGTGCCGGACCGTTCATGCTGCCCGACCACGTGCATGCCGAAGGCGAACCCGCGCATCCGACCACGGGCCGCACGCTGTTCCTGCTCGGCGTGCTGGCCTTCCTGGGGCTGGTGGGCGAAGGCGCGATGTACGACTGGACGACCGTGTACATGCGCGAGATCGCTCAATCTCCGGAAGCTGTTGCCAGCGCGGGGTACGCTGCATTTTCGGGCGGGATGGCGCTCGCGCGTTTCGGTGGCGATTTCGCACGCGGGCGCTGGGGCAATATGCGCGTGCTTGGCGGCAGTGGCGTGCTGGCAACGGGCGGAATCCTGCTTGCTCTGCTGTGGCCCGCGCCGATTGCTGTCCTGACAGGTTTTGCGCTGATGGGCGTGGGCGCCGCCAACATGGTGCCGATCTTCTTCATCACCGCGTCGCGCCTGCCGGGTGTGCCGGCAGCCGAAGGCATTGCTACCGTGGCGCGCTTTGCCTACGTGGGCTTGCTGATCGGCCCGGTCATCATCGGGTTGATTGCGCATCGCTCCGACCTGCGCTGGGGGCTGTCGGTGGTGGCGCTCACCATGGCGTTGATTGCGGTGATGGGCCCGCGTGCGATCCGCCAGCCGGAACGTCACTGATTCACCTGCGGTTCAGCACGCAATTGCCCAAAAAATATGCAGTTTCTGTGCGTTGACTTTCCTGTGCGCTTGCCATAGCTTACGACGAGGAGAGGGGGTTTCCCGGCGCCGTCGCCAACATGCCAGTGCGCGTGTCACCGGGATGCGTTCAAAACGAGGCTGCGCTTTCAGCCAGCCCAAACGACCCATAGGAAAGGAGCTTCAGATGCCGTACAAACGTCTTACCCTCGTGGCAGCGGTCGCTGCCGTAGCAGCCATCGGCACCGTAGCCCACGCGCAGACTGACCAGAAGAAGTTCGACCCGTATACCCAAGGCGCAAAGGTCGGCGACAAGTTCGATCCGTACCAGCAGGGTGCGAAGGCCGGCGACAAGTTCGACCCGTATTCGCAAGGCGCCAACAAGAACGACAGCACGGCCAGCGCTCTGAACCCTGGCGCCCAGCCGGCCAATGTCGAGAAGGGCAAGTACGACACGTACACTCAGGGCGCCAAGGCCGGTGAGAAGTTCGATCCGTATAGCCAGGGTGCGAAGGCCGGCGGCAAGTTTGACCCGTACAGCGAGGGCGCCAACAAGAAGGACGCGCCCAAGCAGTAAGCCCGTGCCGATCGGGTTCATGAAGACGCTGATGCATCGCCCGATGCATCGGCGTTTTTCTTTATGGAGCGCCGCCGTAGCCGTGGCCGCGATTGCACTGGCGTTGCCTGCGCAGGCAGCAGGGCTATGCTCCGCGCCTTGGGTGCACGACGGCAGCCGCGTGCGCCTGGACGGCAACGGCAAGACGCCGATGATCGTGGAGTTCACCCTGCACGACGTCAATCGCGACATGCAGGACGGCTGCGAAATCGGCCTGCACATCTACGCCAAATCGGGCTTGGTGGCGCTCGGTGGTCGGCCCATCGAGACGGTGCAGGAGCACCAGCTGTTGGTGGACGAGGCTGGCGTGGTCACGCGCATCGTCAGCATCAACGGCCGGGTGTTTGCGCAAAGCGAACATGCCGATCTGGTTGGCACCGTGAGCACGGCCATTTCCGGCATGTTCCTGTACGGTGCCGGCCTGGCGCCCGAAGCGCAGATGCTGCCGGGCGATACGTACGAATCCAGCTTCGATTTCGATGTGGTGTCGCCTCGGCTGGGGATCTCCGTCGGGCGCATGCAAGCCGAGCATGCCAAGGTGGAGGTGTCGGAGCGAGAGGTGGGGCCGCCGCAGCCGATGGACACTGTGGTCGGCCAGTTGCAGTGCCGGCCGATCCGCTACACGCGCACGGCGCGCCTCGGTGTGCTGCGGTTGGGCAATGAAACGCTCGAGCCCGACCCCACCGTTGCCCACATCACCGATTGGTACTGCCCTGAAGCGGCCGTGGTGATGCGCCAGGAGGTTGAGCAGCACGGCCAGACGCAGGTGATCGACGTGGTCGAACTCAAGCGCTGAGCGCGCTCTGCGCAGCGTCGAAGTCTTCGACGCTCCCATCAAAGCGGTACACACGTGCCACGTTGAACGGCGCGTCGGGCGCCGCCTGCGAAAACAACGCGATGTGGTCGATGGGCATGGCGGCCGGCAGCACCACGCGCGATGCTTCCAATGCGCGGTAGCACGCGAGCTGCTCGGCATGGTCGAGCCGCCCGGTCAGCGTGATGTGGAACGTGAACGTCCCAAACACATACGGATAGCCCCAGCGCGCTAGATGGCGCTCCTGCGCATCCGACAGGCCTGCACGACGGCGCCGCGCGAGTTCAGCAGGCGGGGGCGGTGCGCGGAAGGCATCGAACTCGGCGACGCACGCATCGGCGAACGCGTGGAGCGTGTCGCGCGCAGGGTCGCCATGACGCAGCCGCCAAGCGAGAAAGCCGCGCAGCGTCTGCAAGGCCGGCTCGATTGTGAAGGCGTGCTGCTGCTGCGCGAAGCGGCGCAGCGCAGCGTCCAGTTCGACGACCGTGCGATTGCCTGCCAGGCGGAAAGGCGGTTTGAACGTGGCGTGCAGGCCGTACTGGCGCGGCGCTTCGGTCCAGCGGTCGAGCGTGGCGAGATCGATACCGGCCTCGCTGACAAACGCCTCGCGCTGATCTGCGGGGATGGCGGTGTTGGAGCGCACACAGCGGCCCAGCCAGCGCGTGCCCAGGCCGTACCAAGGCTCGGGCGGCAGCAGGTAGAGCGCGTACCGCCAGGCTTCCAGTATCACTGACGGTAAAGGTGCCAGCGCTTGCTCCATGGCGCTGCTCAGCCGATCAGCGGCAACTGCCCGGCGGCATGGCGCAGTCGTCCGCCCACCACGGCCGCCACCACGCGCGGCAGCCCCGGGCGGCGGTCATCGACCACGATGGCATCGGCTCGCAGCCCTGTTGCGAGCGTGCCGCGATCCCTCAGTCCTGCGGCTTCGGCCGGGTTGGCCGCCACCAGCGCCCAGGCCTCTGCCAGCGGCACCACGCCGCGCTCGGCCAGCTTGAACGGGGCGGCCAGCAGTGCGGGGTAGTAATAGTCGGAGGCCAGCACGGTGCCCAGGCCCGCGGCCACCATGGCGGTCGCATCGGGTGCGCCGTGATGGCTGCCCCCGCGCACGACGTTGGGCGCCCCGAAGACGATATGTCCACCATGCGCGCGCGCCGCCTGCGCAACATCGGCGGTCAACGGAAATTCGGTGACGGTGCAGCCGTGCGCGTGAAACGTGTTGCGCGTGGCAATGTCGGGTTCGTCGTGCGATGCCATGCAGATGCCGCGTTGCTGCGCTGCCCGCGCGAGCGTGCCGGTCACCTCGGCGAGCCGTGGGGCGTTGACTGCGGCGGCATTCAGACGGGCGAGGAACGTGTTGATGTCGCACTCGGCCCGATCGGCGTATTGTGCGAGCTTGCGCGCGTCGCCCAGCTTGTCGCGCATCCCGGGCAGGTGATCGTTGAACGACAGGAAGTGCACGCGGCCGGCGTCCATCCAGGCGAGCGCATCGGCAACCCCGTCTGCGTGGTGCAATTCGAAGCGCAGGTGCATCAGGTGCTGGGCCCCCAGATGCGGGCGCATGGCGTCTAGGGTGTCCAGCATGCGCAGCGCGTAGGGGCGGCCGCGCAAGCCGCCTTCCCAGGAATAGGTCACGCCGTGGAATTCGGTGGTGATGCCGCAGGCCAGCAATTGGCCGTCAACGTCGGCCAGGGCGGTTTCGTAGGGAAAGGCCACGCCGGGGCGCGGCATGACCGCGCGTTCGAAGGCATCGCCGTGCAGGTCGACGATGCCGGGCAGGACGAGCAGGTCGCCGCAGTCGATCATGCCGCGCGTCGGGTTGGCGTCACAGGCGGCAATCTGCCCATCGCGAAATTGCACGGCAGCTTCCGCCAGCCCTGCGGGTAGCAAGGTACGTCGCGAAATCAAGCCGGCCACGTGGCCGACGGAAGACGAAAACGATTGCATAAGGCCGAGGTGCGAAAAGTGCGCAGAGACGTCGTGCGGGCATTGTGCCGCAACTGGCGTGCCGCTTATCCGCACATCCGCCATTTGCCCCACCCTGAAGAGGGGAGGGCCAGCCAAACGCCTTAACTTTCCCGACACATTGGTCGATATCTTGAAAAACAACCCAGATATGGACGCCACCTCTGCTGAGCGGCCTGACCGTCCCGAACCGGATGTGATCGATCAGGACAGCCCCAGGCCCTTACCGCTCGCTGATGACCGTTACGAGGCGCTCGTCCGGCAAATGCCGGATGCGCTGTACATCGTGGCGGACGACATTATCGTTTTCGTCAACGAGGCGGGCGTTCGGCTGTTTGGCGCGCAAACGGCGCGCGACATCGTCGGCCACGAGCTGGACGAGTTCGTCCACGACAATTCGACGCACCTCGCACGCCAGCGCCGGGAGTGGATGGTCACACACGGCGCAGGTTTGCCGCCCGTCGAGCAGACCTTGCTGCGCTGCGATGGCACGCCCGTGGAAGTCGAGGTGCTTTCGGCGCCGGTGCAGCTCGGCTGGCGCACCGCCATCCAGGTGGTGGCGCGCGACATCACGCAGCGCAAGCAGGCCGAACAGGCTCTGCGCGAATCCGAAGCCAATTACCGGGCACTGGCCGCCGAAACCGCACGCGCGAAGGAGTTGCTGCGCTGCGAAAAGACCGTGCTGGAACTCAGCTCGCGCAACGTGCCGCTCCCTGACCTGCTGGCCGAAGTCTGCCGGCTGGTGGAGGTACTGCTTGATGACGGCGCGATGTGTTCCGTCCTGCTCAGCGGTGACGGCGAGCACATCACGCAGGCCGTGGCCCCATCGCTGCCTTTCATCCTCTCGCAGTTGCTGGTTGGGATCGCGCTCGGCCCTTCAGTTGGTTCGTGCGGGACGGCCATGTTCCTGAACAAGACCGTGGTGGTGGAAGACATCGACGCCGACCCGCTCTGGGATGGCTACCGCGACATCGTTGCGCCGCTGGGCCTGCGCGCATGCTGGTCGACGCCCATTCGCGGCGACAACGCGCAGATGATCGGCGCGATGGGCATCTACTACGACACCCCGCGTGCGCCCACGCGCGACGCCATGGGGCTGCTCGACGGCATTACCGACATCATCGGCGTGGCCGTGCAGAAGGCGCATATCGCCCGCGATCTGCAAGAGAGCGAAGAACGCTACCGGCTGGCCGTCGACAACCTCACCGAAGGCATCGTCGTGCAGGCAGCCGACGGCACCATCCTCGCGTGCAACCCAAGCGCACGCCGGATTCTTCGGGCGGGCAACGTGTCGCCCGTCGGCACCAGCCATCTGACGCTGATGCGCCGTTCGTTGCGCGAAGACGGCAGCGAGATCCCGCTCAATGAACGCCCAACGCGCGTGGTGTTGGCCACCGGCAGGCCGCTGCTCGGCTTGACCGTCGGCCTGGAGCTGGTGGATGGCGACATTGTGTGGGTGCACGAAAACGTGCTGCCCATCGTGCGTCCCGGCGACGACGCCCCGTCGGCCGTGCTCATCTCGTTCAACGATATTGGCCCCGCGCGTGCGGCCCAGCAGCAGCTCACGTTCCTCGCGCAGCGTGATGCGCTCACCGGCTTGTACAACCGCGCTTATTTCTCGCAGCGCATGCAGGCCGTGATGGAGCAGGCGGCCAGTCAGCCCAACGAGGCACGCCAGGTCGCTGTGCTGTTCCTGGATCTGGATGGCTTCAAGAAGGTGAATGACACGGCTGGCCACGAAGCCGGTGACCACCTGCTGCGCATCGTCGCGCAACGCCTGTCGGCCTGCGTGCGCCAGAGCGATACGCTGGCGCGCCTGGGCGGCGATGAATTCGTCGTGCTGCTGGATAACGTGCGCTCGTTGGGCGAGGCGGAGCGTCTGGCCAAGCGCATCGTCCATTCCATCGCGCAGCCGTTTTCGACGAGCGGCACGGAGTATTACCTGGGCGCATCCATCGGCATTGCGGTGTACCCGGAACACGGCAACGATGCCGCCACGCTGCTGCGCTGTGCGGATGCCGCCATGTACAACGCCAAGCAGAACGGCCGTAACCAGCATCGCGTGTACACCGCGCGCTTGTCGCAGCGTGCGCAGCGCCGCTTCCAGCTGGAATACCACCTGCGCCGCGCGCTGACAGCGGGCGAGCTGTCGCTGCGCTTCCAGCCCATCGTCGATGCCACGTCGATGGACATCGTCGGCGCTGAAGTGCTGCTGCGCTGGCACAGCACGGAACTGGGCGAGGTGTCGCCCGCCGAGTTCATCCCCGTGGCGGAAGACGCCGGCCTCATCGGCGACATCGGCGAATGGGTGCTGGCGCAGGCGTGCCGCCAAGCCGCGCATTGGCGCGCCACCTGCATGCCCGAATTCTTTGTCGCCGTGAATTTGTCGCCGCGCCAGTTTGGCGAGGGGCTGGTGCCGACCATCTCGCGCTGCCTGACCGAGGCCGGCTTGCCCGCCAGCGCGCTGGAAATGGAGATCACCGAAGGCTTGCTCATGCGCGACACCGCCGCCGTGATGCCGATGCTCGACGCGCTCACGGCGCTGGGCATTCGCATCTCGATCGATGATTTCGGCACGGGGTATTCGTCGCTGTCGTATCTGCAGCGCTTCCCGATCGACAACCTGAAAGTGGATCGCTCGTTCGTCTCGGGCATTCCGCGCCACCGCGATTCGGTGGTGATCTCGCGCGCCGTGGTCGCGATGGCTGCGTCGCTGGACATGACCGTCACGGCGGAAGGTGTCGAGACGCTGGAGCAGGCCGAGTTCCTGCAAGCCGCCGGGTGCGACAAGTTGCAAGGCTTCCTGTTCGGCCCCCCCATGACGGCCGCCGCCTACGAGGCCCGGCTGCGCCGCGATCGCTCGGCACAGGCTTAGTGCTGCGCAAGGCGCATGTAATGCCCGCGTAAGCCGGTGCGGGTAGCGTCGCTCAAGCGCGCACCGCTCGCGCCGATACTCCCCGTAGAGGGTTTGCTTCGCCATCAGCGCGAGCGCACAAACAACAACGACATCTGGAGACAACCGCACGTGAAGCCATTCGTCTGGGGCCGCGGCCCGAAAGCCTCTCCCGACCTTGTAGCCCGCATTGCCGAAGAGGCCGGCCGCGTCGGCATGGGCATCTGCGAGGTCTCCGGCAACGTGGAAGACGTGGCCGTGCGGCTGCGCCGGCAGGCCGACGTGTTCGACCAGTTGCGCAACGCAGCCGATGTCACCATGCGCGGCAACCACGACATCGCCGTGGCCGCGCGGCATGCGCGCGAAGTCGCATCGCATGCCAGCGAAGAGGTGAGCGGCTCACGCGCAACGGTCGATGCATCGCTGCGCGACATTCGCGAGCTGGCCGTTGGCGTGGCGAGCATGGAGCAGCAGATTGCTGCACTGCGCGAAGCGCTGGTCCAGGTGGCGCAGGCGGCCGAGCAGATTTCGCAGATTGCCAAGCAGACCAATCTGCTGGCGATCAACGCGGCCATTGAAGCTGCACGCGCCGGCGAATCGGGCCGCAGCTTTGCCGTGGTGGCGGGCGCGGTGAAGCAGCTCGCGGGCCAGACCGCCGAAGCGACGCAGCGTATCGAAACCACCTTGGCGGATTTGTCCGGCCAGACCGACAAGCTGATCGGCGACAGCAGCGCCAACGTGGCGCGCGCCCAGCGCGTGGATGCCGGCACGCAGGCGATTGGCGCGGTGATCGGCGTGGCGGGCGAAGCCATCGCGCGCTTCGACGTCGAGGCGACGAGCATTGCCGAATCCACCGCCGCCATTGAAGGCGAATGCGCGTCGCTCGCGCGTGAGGTGGATGCCATGGCCGAGGGCGTGAAGCAATCGAGCCACAACATCGACAACGCGCAGCGGCAGCTGTCTGGGTTGCTAGGCGCGTCGGAAACGTTGATCCGGCTGACGGCTTCAACCGGGGTGCAGAGTGCCGATACGCCGTTCATCGAAGCGGTGCAAGCGGCGGCCGGCAAGATCAGCGCGCTGTTTGAATCGGCGCTTGCGCGGGGTGATATCACCGAGGGCGATCTGTTCGACCGCACCTATGCGCCGGTCCCGAATACCGACCCGCCGCAGCACATGACGCGGTTTACGGCGTTCACCGATCGTGTGCTGCCGGCGGTGCAGGAGCCTTTGCTCCAGCTGGATCCGCGCGTGGTGTTTTGTGCGGCGGTCGATACCAATGGCTATCTGCCGACGCACAACCTGAAGTTCTCGCAGCCGCAGGGTAGCGACCCGGCCTGGAACGCTGCCAACAGCCGTAACCGCCGGCTGTTTACCGATCGCACGGGGCTGGGGGCGGCGCGCAATACCGAGGCATTCTTGTTGCAGACGTATCGTCGCGATATGGGGAACGGGACGTTTGCGATGATGAAGGATGTGTCGGCGCCGATTTACGTCAAGGGCCGGCACTGGGGTGGCGTGCGGATGGGTTACAAGGTGGCCGGTTAAGGTCCGTAACGCCGTCGGTGGGGTTCCGAACTTCTCTGATGGGGTTCGGAACCGCATTCGTGAGGTTCAGAACTGCATGTGTTGGGTTCGGATCTTGGGGCCTTGGCGTTTGGAACGCCATGAATGGGGTTGGGGACCGCTTTGGGCGAGTTCGGAACCTCATCGGTGAGGTTCGGGACTGCGTTGATGGGGTTCGGAACGTCGAGGGGTGGGGTTTGGGACCTCGCTGGTGGGGTTTGGAACCTTGCTGGCGGGGTTTTTGGTGTTGATGGTGCATCCCTTGTTTCGTCCCCTGCCGGGGCCGACTTACTTTCTTTGTCTTGCCAAAGAAAGGTAAGCAAAGAAAGGCGCGCCCGAGATGGCGACTTCCCCTTGAATTTATGTCGCAGGGAGGGGCAGGAGGCAAACTCGCTGCGCTCAGACAGGGCTCCTTCCTTTTTCCTCCCTGCAACAGAAATTCAAGGCGCCATCTAGGGCAGGAACGTCAACGGCCAAACCATCGTAGTGCGTGCGGTTGCGCCACGATGGTTTGTTTGCTGTTGGTGCTTAGTGTTTGCGGGTGCCCAGGATGACCAGGACGGCGGCGCCCAGCTCCAGTGCGGCTACGAAGTAGAGGCCGGCGGAGAGGTGGCCGGTGCTGGTCTTCAACCAGCCGATCATGTACGGCGCGACGAAGCCTGCAAGGTTGCCGATGGAGTTGATGAGGGCGATGCCGCCTGCGGCTGCGGTGCCTGCCAGGAACACGGCCGGGATGGACCAGAACACCGGGAACGCGGCGAGGATGCCGATGGCGGCGACGGTGAGCGAGATCAGCGCAAGCGCCGGCGAGCCGAGCATTGCGCCTGTTGCGACCAGGCCGGCGGCTGCGATGACGGCTGCAATGGCGCAGTGCATGCGGCGCTCGCCGGTGCGGTCGGAATGCGCGCCGTTCCAGACCATCGCAATCGTGCCGGCGATGAACGGAATGGCCGAGATCAGGCCGATGTGGAAATTGCCCTGCACGCCAAGCTCTTTGATGATCGACGGCGTCCAGAAGGCGATGGTGGCGTTGCCACTGACCACGCAGAAGTAGATGGCCGCGCAGATCCACACGCGGGCGTTGGCCAGTGCGGCGCCAAACGAGGCGTGCTTGGCTGGGTCGCGGTTTTCCACTTCAACGGCGCGCACGACGGCGTCTTGCTCGGCGGCGGAAAGCCACTTCGCCCGACGCGGCGTTTCGGGCAGCCACGCCAGCACGGCAAAGCCGGCCAGCACGGACGGAATGCCCTCCAGCAGGAACAGCCATTGCCAGTTGGCGAGGTGGCCCACGCCTTCCATGCGGCTCATGATGAAGCCGGCAACAGGGCCGCCCACCACGCCCGCAATCGCAAACGAGGTCATGAACAGGCCGTTGATGCGCGCACGGTGTGCGGAGGGAAACCAGTACGTCAGGTACAGCACCACGCCCGGGAAGAAGCCCGCTTCAAAGATGCCCAGCAGAAAGCGCATCACGTAGAACGAGGTCGGCGTCTTCACGTAGATCATCGCCATCGAGGCCAGGCCCCACAGGATGGTGATGCGCGCGAGCGTCTTGCGTGCGCCGATCTTTTCGAGCAGCAGGTTGCTCGGCACTTCAAACAGGAAGTAGCCGATGAAGAAGATGCCGGCGCCCAGGCCGTATACCGCTTCGCTGAACTGCAGATCCTGCAGCATCGACAGCTTGGCGAAGCCGACATTGACGCGGTCGATCCACGCGAGGATGAACAGCACCACCAGGAACGGCACCAGCCGGTACGCAATGCGGCGGTAAGTCACATCCAGCTCGGTGCTGGGGAGTGGGCGGCTGGCCGGGTCCGTCGGGGTGGCCGGCATGGCTTGGGTTTGCGACATGGTTTCCTCCAATAGCGTGTGAGGGCGCCGGCGTTCCGTGTGCTGCTGTGCTTTACGAAACGCAGGCATGAGTTGGGCCCGGCGCGTCTGCTGCGCGCCTTTTTTTGGCTTGGCTTGGGGAACCGCCCGCGTGGCCCGGACGCAGGCGGCGAATGTTCTGGCTAGTCGATCAACGCAGGGCAGCCTCCACCGCCCGGCCGACGCGCAGGATGCGCGCGTCGTCGTTGGCGAGACCGCAGAGCGACAGGCCGACCGGCAGTTCACCGGCAGCGTGTACCGGCAGCGTCAGCGCGCAGCCGTCGAGGAAATTGATCACGCTCGGATTGCGCAGCGCGAGGGCGTTGACGCGGAAGAACGCTGCGTCGTCAGCCTCAAGCGGTGCGACCTCGGGTGGCACGATGGCAACCGTCGGCATCAGCCATGCATCGAAGTTGCCCAGGCGCTTGCGTGCGGCGGCAATCATGCGCACGCGTGCGTTGATCACGTCGATGTATGCGGCTGCGCTCATCTGTTCGCCACGGCGGATGCGCGTGGCGACGCGCGGGTCGTACTGCGCTTCGGCACGCGCGAGCAGCGAGCGATGCCATGCCCAGGACTCCGCCGCCGAGAAGCCGCCGCCGCTGTTGATGTCCGGCAGTTGCAGCAGCTCGGGAAACTCGAAACGCACGATGTGTGCACCGGCACGTTCGAGCCGTTCAACGGCGCGGTTGAACGCGACGGCGACCGTGTTGTCGAGGTCTGCGCCTACAAAGTCCTGCGTGATGCCAAAACGCAATCCGGCCAGCGGCACTGCGGTGGTATCGCATGCGTCGTTGCCGGACTCGCCGCTCAACACGGCATCGACAATGGCACAGCAATCGACCGAGTTGGCGAGCGGGCCGCCGGAATCGAGCGACGTGGACAGTGGCACCGCGCCCGTCATCGGCACACGGCGCGCGGTGGGCTTGAAGCCCGTCAGATTGCAGAACGCAGACGGAATGCGGATCGAGCCGCCGGTGTCGGTGCCCAGTGCCGCCACGGCCATGCCGCCCGCAACGGTGACGGCACCGCCCGAGGTGGAACCGCCCGCCGCGCGCGCGCCGTCTGCCGGTGTGCGCGGCGTGCCGTAGTGCGGGTTCAGGCCCAGACCCGAGAACGCAAATTCGCTCATGTTGGTGCGGCCGAGCAGCACGGCTCCGGCTGCACGCAGGCGTGCCACGGCAGCCGCATCGGCAGTGGCGCGCGGCTGGTCGGCCAGGGCGCGCGAGCCGGCTGCAGTCACCTGGCCGGCCACGTCAAACAGATCCTTGATCGACACCGGCAACCCCGCCAGCAGCGAAGGCACGTTGCCTGCTGCACGCGCGGCATCGGCGGCGCGCGCCATGGCCAGCGCGGCTTGCACGTCGATGCTCACGTAGGCGGCACCGCCGGCGGCGCGATGCGATTCGGCGCGCTGCAGCGCGGCTTCGGTCAGCGCGACGCTGGTGGTGCGGCCGGCAGCCAGGTCAGCGGCCAGCGAGCGGATCATGTTCGGGCGGGGCGTCATCATGCGGTGTGGTCTCCGTGGGGTGGGGCGCGTCAGCCTTCAACAGGCAGCGTGTCGACAGCATAGCGATGGCGCAGCTCGGCCCCCGACACGGGGTCGATCAGGGCCATGTCGAAGGCCTCGCCAAAACCGAGTTCGCCGATGATGGGTTGCGTGCCGCAGAACATGGCGGTGCCCACCGGCAGCGTGTCGTTGCCGGTGTAGCGGCGGATAAGGTCGCGCGGGTCGAGCATGCGCGTGACGCCGCCTTCCTGGTACAGCGCGGTCTGGCCGTCGCGGGTGCGCCAGGTCTTCATCTGCAGGCTGTCCCAATGGTCGGCCAGCGCTTCGAAGCGCCACACGTCGCGGCTGACGGGCTTGGCGCACATCTGCTTGGAGACCGTCACACCATAGGCTTCGACCTTGCGGTCGGTGTGGTCCGAGCCAATGCCGACCAGCAGGCCCATCGGCGTGGAATACAGCACGAACTCGGCTTCGCCGGACGAATCGGCGCCGGGAATTTCCACGGTGGCATCGGTGGTCAGCAGCGAGGCCGACACGCGGTAGAAGCACGGCACGCGCGCCGGACGCGCCACGCCGATCGCTTCAAGCTCAGCAATGTGGTGTTCAACGGCCTGCGCATCGCGGCCGGTCCAGCCGGCAATGACAAGGTGGTCCACGGTCACGTCGATGGGGCCGTGGCCAATCAGGTTCAGGTGCAGCGTGGTCATGCGGAATCCGGAAGAGACGGGGAAAGCGAACGGGGGAAGTCGGGATCAGAGCGTGCGGATGATCGTGCGGCGGAACTCGTCGATGTGCTCGCGAATGGCTTCGCGCGCCGCGGGCACGTCGCGGCGCTCCAGCGCGTCGAGCACGGCGAGGTGCTCGTCGTAGACGTTCTGCAGGTGTTGCGGCTCTGACAGCGAGAGGAACCAGAAGCGCGCCTGCTTCTCGTGCAGGCCACGCAGCAGTTCGGCCAGCACGCGGTTGCGCGAGGCAGCGGAAATGGCGAGGTGGAACTTGAGGTCCAGCGCGGCCAGCGCGGCAATGTCGCGGTGCTCGATCAGTGCGGGCGATGCATCGACGATGGCGCGCATGGCTTCGAAATCGGCCGGATGGGCGCGCTCGGCGGCCAGCGTCACGCACAGGATCTCGTTGGTGGCGCGCACCTCGATCATGTCGAGCACGTCGTTGAGCGACAGCGGCGTCACCAGCACGCCCTTGCGCGGCAGGATCTGCACCAGCCCCTCCACCTCCAGCCGATGCAGCGCCTGGTGGATGGGCGTGCGGCCCAATCCCAGAATCGTGCCGAGCTGCGCTTCGTTGAGCGGCTCGCCGGGGCGGAATTCGCACGCCATGATGCGGCGCTTGATCTCGTTGTAGGCGAGTTCACGCATGGCGGCGCCCTTGGGCGCGTGCGCCGCAGGTTCAACGGCAAACGGTGCAGACGCGGGCGACGGTGTGGAAGCACCCGAAACCAGCTTGATGGGACGCGACATTGGGGCGGCCTCGAATCTCGTAAAAGTCGAGTGATGGTATTGTGATATCTCACAGAGCGTCAAGCGGTCAACGCGCCGCATTCAGCCGCCTTCGTCTAGGTATTTGCCCTGATATGTCGCCCGCAGGATGCCGTTGCGATTCGTTATAGACTGCAACAAATTTCAGGGAGACAGCCATGAAGATCGCCATCATCGGGGCGGGCATCGGCGGCCTGACGCTCGCGTTGATGGCCGAGCGCCAAGGTTTCGAAGTCGAAGTGTGGGAGGCCGTGCAGACGCTGCGGCCGCTGGGTGTGGGCATCAACCTGCTGCCGCACGCCGCGCGCCAGTTGTGCGAACTGGGGCTGGAAGACACGCTGAGCGCGCTGGCGATTCGTACCTCCGCGCTGGCCTATTACAACCGGTTCGGCCAGCCGATCTGGCACGAGCCGCGCGGGCTGGCCGCCGGGTACGACTGGCCGCAGTTCTCCATTCACCGTGGCGAATTCCAGATGGCCCTGGCCGACGCTGTGGTTGAGCGGCTCGGTGCGGATTGCATCCGCCTGGGTCACAGCTTCGAGGCAGTCCAATCGACGGGCGAGAAGGGCGGCCCCGTGCGATTTACGCTGCGTGATCGCACCAACGACACCGTTGTCGAATCCTCGGCCGATGTGCTGGTCGGCGCCGATGGCATCCACTCGGCTGTGCGCCGGCACTTCTACCCGACGGGCGATGCGCCGCGCTTTGCGGGCCGCATGCTGTGGCGCGCCGTCACCGAGGCCGAGCCGTATCTCGATGGCCGGACCATGTTCATGGCGGGCCACCAGGACCAGAAGTTCGTCGCCTATCCGATTTCAGAACCGCTACGCCAGCAGGGTCGCTCGCGCATCAACTGGATTGCCGAGCTGCGCGTGCCCGACGAGGCGCCGCCGCGCAGCGACTGGAACCGCGAGGTCGACCGCGCGATCTTCCGCAGCGCCTTCGCCGATTGGAAATGGAGCTGGATCGACATTCCGGCTTTGATCGACGGCGCACAGGCTGTGTACGAATTCCCGCTCGTCGACAAAGACCCGCTGCCGCGCTGGACCTTCGGCCGCGTCACGCTGCTGGGCGATGCGGCGCATCCGATGTATCCGATCGGCTCGAACGGCAGCGCGCAGGCCATTCTCGATGCGCGCGCGCTGGTCGATTGCCTGCTCGCCTCGCGCGACACCGGCGTTGCCCTGCGCGAGTACGAGGCAGATCGCCTGCCGCGCACGGCCGGCATCGTGCTGCGCAATCGCCTCAACGGGCCGGAGCAGGTCATGCAGCTCGCACATGAACGCGCGCCCCGAGGCTTTGCGCGCATCGATGACGTGATCCCGCGCCCGGAACTGGAAGGGATTGCGATGCGCTACAAAAAGCTGGCCGGATTCGATCCGCAGTCGCTGCGCGATCAACCCCCCATGCCCGGCCGCGCCTGAAACAGCCGTACGTTCACACGCCAAAAACCAAAAGAGGAGAGGGGCCCCATGACCATCCGCCGCACCATCTGCGCCGCTGCTGCGCTGTTGCTCGCCACCGCTGCCCATGCCGACATCGTCGTTGGTGTGAGCCTGTCGACGACAGGTCCGTCGGCGTCGCTCGGCATCACGCAGAAGAATTCGCTGGCGTTCTATCCGGACACCATCGCCGGGGAAAAGCTCCGCCTCGTGGTTGTGGATGACGCCTCCGACCCGAGCACCGGCACGCGCCTGGCGCGCAAGCTCGTGACGGAAGACCACGTCGACATCATCGTTGGCTCGTCGGCGGTGGCGCCGTCGATTGCGATTGCCGAAGTCGCCACCGAATCGCACACGCCGCAATTGGCGTTGGCGCCGGTCGAGCTGAAAGCGGGCAAGGGCGATTGGACCTATCGTCTTGCGCAGCCGATCTCGCTGATGGCCGAGGCGATTGCCGCGCGCATGGCGGCGTCTGGTATCAAGAACGTCGGCTTCATCGGCTTTGCCGATGCGTACGGCGAGAGCTGGCTCAAGGACTTCACCGCCGCTGCCACGCCGCGCGGCATCAAGATCGTCGACGTGGAGCGCTATGCCCGCGCAGATACCAGCGTGACGGGGCAGGTCGCCAAGCTGGTCAGCATCAAGCCCGACGGGATCCTCGTGGCCGGTGCGGGCACGGGCGCCGCGTTGCCGCACACCGCGTTGCGCGAGCGCGGCTATGCAGGCCCGATCTACCAGACGCACGGCGCGGCCACGAAAGACTTGATCCGCATCGGCGGCAAGGCGGTTGATGGGGCCATCCTGCCGGCGGGCCCAGTGATCGTGGCTGAGCAGTTGCCCGACAGCCACCCCAGCAAGAAGACCGCGCTCGAATATGTGACGCGCTATGAGAAGGCCAACGGCCCCGACACGCGCACGCAGTTCGGTGCCCATACGTGGGATGCACTGCAGGTGCTCCAGCGCATCGTGCCGGTGGCGCTCAAGAAGGCCAAGCCGGGCACGCCCGAATTCCGCCAGGCGCTGAAGAGCGCGCTGGAATCGGAGCATGACATCATCGTTTCGCACGGCGTGCTCAACTACACGGCCACGGATCACTTCGGCTTTGACGCACGCGGCCGCGTGCTGCTGACCGTCGACCACGGCAAGTGGAAGTTGTTGAACTGAAACGCACACGCGTGCATGGCCGGCGGGCGCATCGCCGACGATAATCGAGAGGTCTTTCACCGTCGACACCGCCATGCCGCGCACGCCCAAAGCAGACGACCTGTATCCCGCCGTGGCCCCTTCGGGGCACTTCAATCCGCATCTGGCGGACGTGGAGTATGGCGCGCTCGATGGGTTGGTCGGCTATGCCGTGCGGCGGGCGCAGCTACACATCTACGAAGATTTCGTGCGCTCGCTGCACGCGTGGAACATCACGCCGCCGCGCTTCTCGGCGATGACGGTGATCGCGCATAACCCAAATCTCAAGCTGACCGAACTGGCCAATATCCTGGGCGTGGCGCGCTCCGGGGCGGTGTTGCTGGTCGATACGCTGGAAGACATGGGCATGGTCGAGCGCCAGCCCGCGCCCAAGGACAAGCGCGCCTTTCGGCTCGTGCTGACCGCCAAGGGCGCGACCACCCTCGACGACATCACCCGGGCCGTCACAGCGCACGATGCCCGCGTAACGGCGCATCTTTCCAAGGATGAACGGCACACGCTGCTGGCGCTGCTCAACAAGCTGGCCTCGGGGCCGGATTCCGCTTCCTGATCTGCAGCCGGTGCGTGCAATGACAAGCGGCCCGAAAGTGGGCCGCTTTGCTTTGGTGCGAGGTGCGAGCGCTTCAGCGCTTGTTGGCGTCGATGGCCTTCTGCCAGAGGTCTTTGTCCGGCGGATACAGCGAGTCGAAATACTCGCGCAGCGCGCAGATTTCCTGGACGATCTCGAACGGAAATCCCTGGCGGCCGCCTCGATCGTCAATCTGCAGGCTGTTCAGGTAGCGCCGGCAGCCGATGAAATCGGCCCACTTGGCGGCGATTGTGTTGATGATGCGCGGAAACTTTCGGCCGAGTTCGATCGGCCGCACCTCGTCGGGCAGGGACGCGAGCCACCGGATGGCGTCGCGGTTGAGCGCGAAGTCATCGGCGTTCTGCTGCTTGCGTTGGGAGGTGGGATCTTGAGTCATGTCGGATGCGCATCCTTGAAGTCTAGTGTACCCCTCCCGCGCCGGGCTGCCAGCCCGACAGGCGAGGGTCTTGACGCATCACCTGTTTGATTCGACCGCCGCCACAGCCAGTGTCCCGCCGTTTGCTTGCCAAGGCTGCGGTATGCCGCGCGCCGCCGAATCCACATTTGCCTCAAGTTTTGCTCAGGCTTGCCGATAAGCCAAGCGCGGTTTGGCGCGCTGATGGACCAGAGCATCCACCAGCGTAAAGCGCCTAGACTGCGAAACACGAGCCAGTGTCGGCTGGCACGCCGCTCCCCTAATTCAATCAAAAAACCGGACTTCGAGCCGAGGTAGGCAGGGTATGAAGCGAATCGATGCGAGCCAATTGCGGGTCGGCATGTTTGTAATGAAGCTGGGTGGGTCCTGGCTCAAGCATCCGTTCTGGCGTGCGCAATTCCAGTTGTCGCACCAGGGCCAGATTGACGACATCCGCCGCGCGGGTATCACCGAGATCTGGATCGACCCCGAGCGCGGCGAAGACGTCATGGTAGAGACGCTGATGCCCGCGCCGGCCCCGGCACCCGCGCCCGAGCCGCTCACGCGCGAGACCGTGGCTGCGCGGCCGCCGATCACGCCCACGTCGCTCAAGGAAGAGTGGAAGCACGCCCAGCAGCTGATGCAAAACGGCAAGGCGACGCTGGGGCACATGTTTTCCGAAGCCCGGATGGGGCGCGCGCTGGAAACCGAAAAGGCGCTGCTGCTGGTGGACGACGTGTCGAACTCCCTGGCACGCAACTCGTACGCGCTGATTGCCCTCGCGCGCCTGAAGAACAAGGACGACTACACCTACCTGCATTCGTTTGCCGTTTGCGCACTGATGGTGGCGCTGGCCAAGACGCTGGGCTTGCCTGAAGACGAGATCCGCGAATGCGGACTGGGCGGGCTGGTGCACGACATCGGCAAATCGGCCATGCCGCGCACGCTGCTCGACAAGAGCACGGCGCTGACCAAGGACGAACTGGCGCTGCTGCAGACCCACGCCGTGGGCGGCCATCACCTGCTGCAGGGCACCGGCCAGTTCAGCGAGATTGCGCGCGAGATCTGCCTGCACCATCACGAGCGCATCGACGGCAGCGGCTATCCTGACGCCCAGAAGGCCGAGGGCATCAGCCTGTGGGCCAAGATGGGCGCCATCTGCGATGTGTACGACACGCTCACGTCAAGCAGCCCGTACCACCATGCATGGTCTCCGGCGCAGGCGTTGAAATACATGATGGCGCGCACCGACACGCAGTTCGATCGCACCGTGTTCCAGGCCTTCACGCGCAGCGTAGGCATCTACCCGGTGGGCACGCTGGTGAAGCTGCGCACCAACCGGTTGGGCGTGGTGGTCCACCAGAACGAGGCGTCTGCGCTCAAGCCGGATGTGGTGGTGTTCTATTCGGGTAACACCAAGACGCGCGTGCGCCCCGAGCGCATCAGCCTGGGCAAGTCCGACGACTCTATCGTCACCGTGGAAGATGCCACCACGTGGGGTTTGTCGGACGAGGAAGTCTCCGACATGTGCCTGGTCTGAGCCGCGGGCGGCCATTCAGACGTTCTCCACGGGTGGCTCATTCTGCTCGGCAGGATTCGGGCGGGTATCGCGTGGCACCAGCGGGTCGCCAGGCTTGCGCTTGGCGGGCTCGGGCTGGGCTTTCGGATTGGCGGGCTGCGTCGAATCGGTTTCTGAACGATCTGGCTGGGTGGGCATCGCGGTCTCCTGATTTGCGGATGCCTCTCTTCCAGCATGTCGCGCGCCTGGCAAGTCCCCACGTTTCATGTGTATTTTTCTTAACACGGACTTCAACAAACTTCATGGCACACCCCTCTAAAGTGGGGTACGTTTGAGTCGTTGGTTTTTACATTGCTGAACAATCGCCACACATTTAGAGCGACGTCGGCAATCCGCAAACAAACGATTCAGTCTTCCGGGGGGTGACATGAACGTTTCCAATCTGCTGCATGCGGCGTCGAACTGGGTCGTCCAGTCGCGCGCTTTCAATGTCACGCAATCGGTGGCGCACCACCGCACGCCCAGCGATGCGTTGGCGCACTGGAAACTCGATATCTGGCACAAGAGCGTGCCGTTCCTGTTCGAGGGCGGCCTTGCCGAGCCCGCGCACCAACTGTTTCCCAAGCATCTGGCGCATGCCGAATGGGTGGACGAGCTGCACCACCATCTGAGCCAGCTCGTGGGCGTGCGCCGGGAGCACTGCAAGATCGACATTCGGGCGGTGACGGGGCTTGCGCAGTCGCCGTGCTCGGTGCATTCGTTTCCGAGCATGCTGGTGTTTGCGCATCAGCATTGCCGCCGCATTCCGCACAGCACCGATGCCGACTTTGCCGCCAACCGGCGCCACGTATTCCGTTACGCAGATCAGGCCAACGTGTTTCGCGCCTACGACTTTGCCGGCGGCGAGCTGTTCTACATGAATGAGTGGGGCGCGCACCATTTCGCTGCGCTGGCACTGCAGGCTCGCACGCAGAACCGTGAGCTGCTGGTCGATGCCGAGGTGCGCCACGCGCGTTCTGCGCTGGGGTTGCGTCGGCTGCTTGACGGCTTCTACGTGATCGGCGCGCGGCGGCAAGGGCAGCAGCGCTACGGCACGCGTTTGTCGGAAGCGCTGGCCAGCCACCAGGTGCCGCATCGCTGGATGCATGGCCGCCGCGAGGCCGAAGGCTTTGAGCTGTGCTTCCTACCCAAGTCGGATCGCTTTGCCAATTGCGTCGGCGAACAGCTCGTGCGCGACGGCTGGTTCGACTACGGCGCCTGGCTGGCCAGCCTGCACGATGCCACCGAGGTAGGCGCCCCGGCGCAGCGTGCCGAGGCCGCTCGCAAGACGCGCCCGAACTGGAAGCGCGTGCAGGTGCCGAGCCTGGGCGTGCCGACGGGTCTCATGCCGGGCTTCGCGCACACGCGTTTGTAATACTGGGGCGCTACGCTTGCGGGCTGTTCTGCCCCTCCACCTGACGGATTGCTGAATCAGGCGGCTGGTGTCAGAATTCGCAACTTAGTTGCATTGAGGCGCGCAATGTCGAGTGACATCGTGCGTCTGCATCTGCGCCCAACCTTGCGTTCCTTCCGCTCCTCCTTCCTCCACCTGCGTTGGCTGGCTTGCCTGCTGGCGGTGTTCCTGCTGTTTGGTCAGCAGGGCGCGCTGCGGCATGCGCTCTCGCATTGGAGTGAACTGAGCGAAGGGACTGCTCTCCAGTTCAACGCTGCCGCCACGGCCAAGCCGGCCGGCGCTGAGCGCAGCCAGCCCGCGCAGGAGCACGCCGCGTGCTTGCAGTGCGCAGCCTATGCTGCGCTGGCGGCTGCCTTGCCGATGCTGGTGGCGCTGCACCTGGCGCATACGCGGCGCTGGCACTTTCCGCGCATCGGCTTTCATGCGGGCGCGCCGGTCTTTCCGGTGGCCGTCTGCTCGCGGGATCCTCCATTCCGCCTTTGATTCCTGCCTTGCCCCTCGGCCCGCGCGTTGTGTTGACGCATGCGCGGGCCGCTGCTTAACGCATCCGCTCGATTCAAAGGTCTTTCATGATTCCGTTCCAGCCCCGCAAGCTGGTGATGGCGCTTGCCGCCGTCCTGCCGTCCGTCGCCTCGGTTTCCGCACTGGCTCAGCAAGCGACGCCGCCGGCGTCCACGTCCGCTACGCCCGCCACGACGGCACCTGCTGCACAGCCGAAACCGGCCGCCACCAATGTGCGCGACCTCAGCGAAACCCGCGTCACCGCCAAGCGCCTGGACGCCGCACGCAATGCGCTGTCGCCGGATACCGGCAGCTCCGTCTACAAGTTCGACACCGATGACATTGCCCGCCTGCCGCTGGGCGATGCCACGCCGCTCAACCAGGTGCTGCTGCAGGCGCCGGGCGTGGTGCAGGATTCCTACGGGCAACTGCACGTGCGCGGAGACCACTCCAACCTGCAGTACCGCATCAATGGCGTGATCGTCCCCGAGCCGATCAGTGGTTTCGGGCAGATGCTCGACACGCGCTTCGCCAACCAGATCAATGTGCTGACCGGCGCGCTGCCTGCACAGTACGGCTACCGCACTGCCGGCATTGTCGACATCACCACCAAAGGTGCTTCTACCGACGAGGATGGAGAGCCGAAGGCCTTTGGCGGCGAGATCGGCACCGTGCTGGGCAGCAATGCCACGCACGAGGTCAATGCGCAGATCCAGGGCACGAAAGACCGCTTCAGCTACTACCTCTCGGGCGTGTTTGCCGAGAACAACCTCGGCATTGAAAACCCCACGGGCAACCGCAACGCCACGCACGATCACACCACGCAAAACAAGTCGTTCGGCATGCTGTCGTATCTGCTTGATAACGACAGCCGCGTGAGCTTCATGTTCGGCACGTCGAACGGCCGTTTCCAGATTCCGACGCGCCCGGGCCTGACGCCGCAATTCACGCTCGATGGCGCGGTGCCGCCGGCTTCGGAGGCGCTCAACGCCAATCAGCGTGAGAAGACCGACTTCCAGATCCTGACGTATCAGCAGAAAGTGTCGCCCAAGCTGGACTACCAGGTGTCGATGTTCCGCCGTGCAAGCCGCATCGATTACATGCCCGATCCGATCGGTGATCTCGTCTACAACGGCGTGGCCGCCGACATCACGCGCCGCAACGAGGCCTACGGCGTGCAGGGTGACGCGAGCTACAAGCTCACCGACAAGCACACGCTGCGTGCCGGCGTATTCGTGCAGCGCGAGCGCTACGTGGCCGACAACACCGCCAGCGTGTTTGCCGCCGACAGCACCGGTGCGCAGACCAGCACCACGCCATTCACCATCGTCGACAACCACAGCGGCAGCGGCACCACCATGGGCGTCTACCTGCAAGACGAGTGGAAGCCCACCGACAAGCTCACCGTCAACTACGGCGCACGCTACGACCGCGTCAACACCATCGTCAGCGAGCAGCAACTGAGCCCGCGCCTGGGTATGACGTACGACCTGACGCCGCGCACCCGCGTCCATGCCGGTTACGCGCGCTACTTCACGCCGCCGCCCACGGAGAAGTTCGATACCACGTCGGTGCAGGCCTTTGCCGGCACGACCAACGCGTTGCCGTCGGACGCCAACACGGCCGTCAAGTCGGAGCGTTCGAACTACTTTGATCTGGGAGTTTCGCACCAGCTCACGCCGCATCTGACGCTGGGTCTGGATGCGTATTACCGCGACGTGCGCCATCTGCAGGATGAAGGTCAGTTCGGCAACGCGCTGCTGTACTCGGCATTCAACTACGAGCGTGGCCGGATCTACGGGCTGGAAGGCAGCGCGAACTATCGCAACGGCAACTTCGGGGCGTATCTGAATCTGGCCGTGTCGCGCGCGCAGGGCAAGGGCATCGAAACCGGCCAGTTCAACTTCGGTGCCGACGAGCTGGCCTATATCAACAGCCATTGGGTCAACCTCGATCACGACCAGCGCCTGACCGCGTCGGCAGGCGTGTCGTATCGGTATTCCGGCACGACGTATACGAGCGACGTGCTGTTCGGTACGGGTTTGCGCAACGGCTTCGCCAACACCGAGCACCTGCCGGCCTACTGGCAGATGAACCTGGGCGCTGCCCGCGATTTCAACCTGCCGACGCTGGGCAAGTTCAAGACGCGCCTGATCGTGCTGAACATCTTCGACCGCAGCTATCAACTGCGCGACGGCACGGGCATCGGCGTGGGTGCGCCGCAGTTTGCGCCGCGCCGTACGTTCCTGCTGTCGGTCAGCAAGCCGTTCTAAGCAAATCGGGCCAGCACATGTGGCTGGCCCGATGCTGTATCGATTACTTCGTCATCACATCGGCGGGATCATCCCGTCCTTGCCGACCAGGACGCGCTGCGCGACCAGCGTGCCTTGCGCATCGGCGCGCACAAACATGACAACGTGCGCGCCGGCTTTCAGGTCATCGCGCCGACCCGGCTCGAAGGTGACGATCGGCACTTGCGGCGGCACCACGATACGCTGCTCCCCATCCTTGTATTTGACCGACAGCGTGCGGCCCTGCGCACCGGTGACGGCGCCTGCCTGTTCGACGGTGCCGTTGGTCATGCTGCTGTTCGGGCCCATGTCGTACGGGCGATGGCCGTCCCCGGTGCCACGCATGGCTTCCGGAAACACGTGGACTTCAAGCGCACGCAACGTGCCGTCGGGCTCTTTGACCGCCGCCGTACCGATATAGCTGCCGGCGCGAATGGCCGACGGCTCGATCGGCGCAACCTGCGTGACGTTGATGTCCACCGGCAGTGTCACGGTGGCCTTGTTGCCGGAGGCGTCGGTCACATCGACAGCAGTGCTGTGGACGGCGTTGATGGTAGCGCGTACGCGGGTGGGCGCAGCGGTACTTTGCGCGGAGGCGGCCAACGGGAAGAGTGCTGTCACGACGGTGACAACTGCAGCGGTACGGGCTGAGAGACGTAGTCGGTTCATTGGGCAGGGGCGTGAAGTTCGCTCAAGGGGAGCGGGGTGGGCCAGCGCAACTCGCATGTGCTGCGGGGCGGCCCGCCAGTCTAGACCGGACCGCGCCCACGTGCAGGCACGGTCCCCGTTCCGTCCGTTACGGCTCAGCCACGATGCTGGCCAGGCACGCGCTTGCCTTTGTACGTCGGGCGGCTTCGGCGCATGTTGTCTGACCAATCTGTGCCGCCCTCGGTGGGCGAGTGCACCGGCACATCCCGGCTGCCCGGCTGCGGGTCGATCGGTGCTTCGTCCAGGTCGACCGCGTCCGGCGCATCGGCATCGTCGTTTTCACCGGCCAAGCCCGTGGCGTGCTCCAAGTTCTCGTCGTCGATCGGTGTGTCGACGTCGGGGTGATGGATGTCGTGTATGGCGTCGGGCATCAGGTCGCCGCCTTCGCGTATGACGGGCTCATGCCCGGCGGCGCGGCGCTCGCCGGTGCCGGTGGAGTCTGTGTCGCTGTCGAGGTTGACGTCCCCCAGGTCCGCGCCGGCCGTGCGGTTGGCTGCATTGCCGTGCGGGTGCACGGCGGGATCCTCGTCAAAGCGATCTTCAACGTCGCTGCCCAGGCCCGGGCCGCCCACCACGTCGCTGCCCGAGTCCGAACTGTCGGAGGGGCCGAGTGCGTCGGTTCCGTGACCTTTGCCGGTCTGTGCAGGTGCTTCGCCGGTGCGATACAGGTTGCTGGTTGCCATGTGGTTTCTCCATGCGTGCTTGTGCGCCAATGCGCGACACAATGGGCGCAGCAAGGCGGATACCCGGGGCAGGGGCGCTGCACGCGTACATCTCGCACTGTTACGGCGGCACGCTGGTTGCGACGCGGTTGGGTACGGGCGAGCCGTCCGTGAACCGAACCAGGAGGCTGACGATGAAGCAACACGCACAGCAACCGCACAAGCCCGCTGCCCACGCGGCGGAAAATGCGGGGGAACGCAAGAGCGAGAGCAAGAAGGGCGAGCGCGGCGATCAGGCACAGCAAGGACGGGGTGCCGCCAAGGACCGCGCTGATTCCGACCGCGCCGAGCGCACTTCCATGCAGCACGGCACTGACCAATCGGCAAAACGTCCGATGCAGGCGCCCGCCGAGGATGGCCGTGCCGCCGCGCAAGAAGGGCAATTGCCGCAGAATCAGCAACGTCTGGGGCAGCACCAGAACAGTCGGAAGCAGCCATGAGCGCCACCAAGAAGCCTCATGGCGATGACAAAGCCAAGGCGCCTTCGGGTGACGCCGCCAGGCCCGTCGTGCCGGCCATCCCAAGTGAAAGCGGCGTAGGCGAAGAAGATCCGGGCGACTTCGAGAACGCGTCGATCCATTCGGACGACGGGAAACGCCCCGGCGCCTCGCCGGCCAAGCCAGACGGGCGGCGGTAACAGCTCACCTCGTCATTTCAGCCGCGCGACGTCCGGCGCGGCTGAACCACGTTGGCCAACCAACGCCACATTGCAGACCAGGCCGGGCGCTGTGTGCGGGCGGTAGCGGCGACGATGCGCACGTGCGCGCCGATGCGGCTGTCGGCATGCAGGTGCCACCACCCGGACGTTTCCACAACGTGCGCGTGGCCGGCGCCGAGCGTGTACCGCGCTGCTGCAATCGAGCGTGATGGTGGCTCCAGGTGCAAGCAGCCTTCCAATGCCACAAGCACGGTTCCAGCGGGTAGCCAGCGCAGGCCGGCTTCTCCGGGGCAAAGCGCCAGCCATTCGGGTTCGGAAGCGGGTGCCGTTGCAGTCATGTCGATCTCCTGAACATGGCTCAAGCGTAGGGACGCGACCCCAAGTTCAACAGACACAGAAACCGGCAATGTGCGGGGCAACAGGCGTGCCCCTGTGACAATCTGTTGCGGTACAGTTTGACGTTGTCTGTATCTGTTGCGGTGGCGGCCGTGCCGGCATGATGTGTCGGATCCCTCTCCTTGCCGCCTGTCGCCGTCCGCTCGCCGCCCCTCGCAGCCATGTCCGTCACCGAGTTGACTTCTCCGCCCGCGCAGCCGCTGTACCGGACACTTGCCGATCATTACCTTGGCGCGATCCGCAGCGGGGTGTTGGCGCCGGGCGAGCGCATGCCGTCGGTGCGCATGCTGATGCGCACGCACGCGGTCAGTCTGTCGACCGCGCTGCAGGTGTGCCGGCATCTGGAGACGGAAGGCTGGCTGGAAGCGCGCGAGCGCTCCGGCTACTTCGTGCGCCAGCCGCGCCGCGCCTTGCTGGCCCCCGTCAAGGAACCCGAAGTTTCGACGCCGGATCCCGCCGCCTACGTGGGTGTGCATGCGCGCGTGTCGGCCATCGTGGCGCGCGGGCAGCAGGCTGCTGTGCACGTCGACCTCTCCGGCGCAAGTGGAGCGGCTGCGCTGTACCCGGCGGCAGCGCTCAACCGGATTGCGTCCCAGGTGTTGCGGCGGTATCCGTTGCTGCTGACCCAGGCCGTCATCCCGAACGGTCATCCCGAATTACAGACCGCCGTGGCGCGCCGTGCGCTCGACATGGGCGTGCAGGTCGCGCCGGACGACGTGATCGTCACCCACGGCTGTATCGAGGCGGTGAACCTGGCATTGCGCGCGGTGGCCCAGCCGGGCGATACGGTGGCCGTGGAATCGCCGACTTACTACGGGCTGCTGCAGGTGCTGGAAAGCCTGGGCATGCGCGCGGTGGAAATTCCTACCAGCCCACGCACCGGCATGTCGCTTGAAGCGCTCGAGATGGCCGTGCAGGCCTACGGCAACATCCGCGCCGTGGTGGTGGTGCCCAACTTGCAGAACCCGCTCGGCAGCATCATGCCGGACGCGGCCAAGCGCCGGATGGCCGCCTTTTGCGACGCCAACCGCATCGCGCTCATTGAAGACGATACCTACAGCGCGCTAGGCGACAGCCCCACGCCGCTGAAGGCCCTCAAGGCGTGGGACCGCACGGGCAACGTCATCTATTGCGCGTCGTTGAGCAAGGTGCTGGCACCCGGGCTGCGCCTGGGCTGGATGGCGGCCGGCCGCTGGCAGGGGCGCGTGCAGATGCTGAAGTTTGCGCAGTCGCGGCCGAACGATTCGTGGTCGCAGGTGCTGGCGGGGCGCTTTATCGCCTCGGGTGCGTACGACCGTCACCTGCGCACGCTGCGCCAGACGTTGCGTGAGCAGCGCGAGCGCATGGCCGAGTCGATTGCGGGATGCTTTCCCGCCGGCACGCGGTTGTCGGTCCCGTCAGGCGGATTGGCGATGTGGGTGGAGTTGCCCGCGAACGTGTCGTCGATGGAACTGTTCGATGCGGCACTGGCGCAGGGCATTCGAATTGCGCCGGGGACGATGTTCTCGAACCTGAACCGCTTCGATCATTTTTTCCGCATCTGCTTCGGGCTGGCGCCTTCGGCCAACCTTGAAGCTGCGCTTGCCACGCTCGGCCGGCTCACGCAGGAACTGGCCGAGCGCTGACGTATCGCCTTACCGGCACCACGCCGGCACAGCGGAAGGTGTTTCCAGACTCTGCACACTCTGCGCAATCTGTTGCGACCACTGCTGCACGAGCCGTTGCGTGGATGACACCACCGCGTCTACGCCCGCATTCGCATCCGCACCTGCAGGTTGCCCATTCACGGGCAGCGCAAGCGTCGTCTGGCAGGTCAGGGCGGCGGTGCTCGCGCCTTGGGTGGCCGCATCGCGTGATACGCGCCACGTCACCAGCGCCGTCACGCCTTGTCCGGGCCGCGCGTCGTAGCTGCCCATTTCAGCGCCGATGCGGTAGAGGGGCACGCCCGCCGGTGCAGCAGCGCCTCCCACGTCCACCGCAGACAGCGTTGTCGCCAGGTCCGCAGACAGCGCGTCGCGCAGTTCCGATCCGAACGGCGCGGCCCAGCGCTGCTGCTCAAGCGCCACCACTTCGCTGTCGGACGTACGCAGCACGATCTGCGGCTTGTCCAGCCGATCGGGCACCCGCACGCCCGAGAGGCGGAAGGCGCGCTGGAAACGGCCGGTGCCCGAGGCTTCGGGGCGCACCGACAGCGTGTGCAACGTCGGCTCGGGGGAAGCGCACGCCCCAACCAGCAACGCCACGGCGGCGGCGCTGGCCAGGCGAAGGGAAGAAGACAGCATCGTCGTTTGCATCGGCATCATTGCGCGTCCTTTGCCTTGCCGCGGATCAGCGCTTCCGGGTGGCGGTCCAGATAGTCGGTCAGCACGCGCACGGACGCGGCGGCCTTGGCCACCTGTTCCAGCGTGTCGCGCGCATTGCGTTGCAGCGGGGCATCGTCGGAGAAGACCTGACGCGCAGAATCGAGCGTGCGGCGCGCCTCGGCCAGCGTTTCCTTCATCTGCGGGGCGAGATCGCTGTTGACGGTCTTGGCCAGTTGCTCGGTCTGCTTGAGCGTCGCGTCGAGCGTCGTCAGCGTGCGGTGGACGTCCTGGCCGATCTGCTCGAACGGTACTTTGTTGAGCTTTTTAGCGATGCCGGCAATCTGTTCTTCGATGTCGTCGGTCGGGTTGTCGGCGGTCGGGAACACATAGGCGCCGTCGCGCTCACGCATGCCGAAACGCGGCGGCGTCTTGTCGCGGTCGGCCGAGTCGATGAAGTCGAGGTTCACGAACTGCTGGCCCGTCAGCAGGCTCGCGCTCTTCAACTGCGCGCGCATGCCGTTCTTCACCAGCACGTCGAACTGCGTGCGGACGTCTTCGGCGGCGTGCTGCGGATTGTCGTCGCGGATGTCCATGCCGAAGCGCGTGGGATACAGCGTGGCCGTCACGGGCAGCACGAACTCGTGGCGCTTCTTGCTGTAGTGGATGCCGATCGACTTGATCTCGCCCACGTTGATGCCCTTGAATTCCACCGGCGCCCCCACGTTGAGCCCGCGCAGCGAGCGGTGGAAGTACATCACCACGGTCTGCGACAGGTGTTCGGGGTCCTTCAGCGCCATGGTCTCGTTGCGCACGAGCGGGAACTCGGCGTCGGAGGCAGCGGGCGCGTGATCGGCTTCTTCAGGCGTCTGGAAAGCGATGCCGCCCAGCGCCACGGTCAGCAGCGATTGCGTATCGACCTTCAGGCCGCTGGCGTCGAGCTTGAGGTCGATGCCGCTGGCGTTCCAGAAACGCGTGCCGCGTGCCACAAACTTGTCGAACGGCGCGTTGACGAAGATGTGCAACGTCACGCCCTTGCCGTCGGCGTCGATGTCATAGGCCGTGACCTGGCCTACGCGCACGCGGCGGAAATACACCGGCGCGCCGATATCGAGCGAGCCCAGGTCGGGCGCATGCAGCGTGAACTGTTTGCCGGGCGCATCGGCGGAAATGGCCGGCGGCGTGTCGAGGCCCTTGAAGGTGGATTTCTTCTCCTGCGAGCGGCCGCCGTCCACGCCGATGTACGCGCCGGAGAGCAGTGTGCCGAGGCCGGAAATGCTGCCGGCCGCCACGCGCGGGCGCACCACCCAGAAGCGTGTGTCCGATGCGGCAAACGCCTTGCCATCATGCGTCAGTTCGATCAGTACCACGGCGCCAGACCGGTCCTCCGTGAGGCCCACCGCCTTGACCACGCCGATATCGACGCTCTTGTATTTCACGCGGGTCTTGCCGGCTTCGATGCCCTCTGCCGAGCTGAAGGTGACGGTCACCTGCGCGCCGCGCGCCAGGATCACGCGCGCCATGAGCGTGGCGCCCACCAACAGCGCCACGATCGGCACCAGCCAGATCAGCGAGGGCAGCCAGCGCTTGCGCTTCGTGCGGCGCGGCCCGGGAATGTTTTCATTATCGACGGGGTCGGTCATACATCGGTCTCTTCAGGATCGGGCTCGTCGATGACGTCCCAGATCAGGCGGGGATCAAAACAGCGGGCGGCGAACATGGTCAGCACCACCACGGCGGCAAACGGGCCGACACCAGGGCCGGGCTTGATGATGGCCAGCGTCGACAGATGTACGAGTCCCGCCAGCAGTGTCACCACAAACACATCGAGCATCGACCACCGGCCGATGATCTCGACCAGCGCATACAGGCGCGTGCGCAGTCGCGGGTTCCAGCGCCAGCGCTGCTGCACCGACAGGCAAAGCACCGCCAGGATCCCGAGCTTGGCCAGCGGCACCAGGAAGCTTGCAATGAACACGATGATGGCCAGGTGCCACGAACCCGACGTCCATAGATAGACGATCCCGCTCATGATGGTGTCCTGCTGCGTGCCGAGCAGGGTGTCGGTAATCATCACGGGCAGCAGGTTGGCGGGCAGGTACATGGCGGCCGCCGCAATCAGCAGCGCCCAGCATCGCGCCAGGCTGTCGGGCTTGCGCACGTGCATGGGCGACATGCAGCGCGGGCAGACCGGCGCCGCGGCGGTCTCGTCAGGTGCGTCTTCGTGGGTAAGCACCGCTTGCGTGGCGGCCTCCGATTCGGGCATGCGCGCCAGCAGGCCGCAGTGCTCGCATGTCACCAGGCCATGTGCGGCGGCGCGCAGCGGGCGGCCTTGTTGCGCCGGCTGTGCGGAGGCAGACGTCGTGGCGCTGCTCATGGGCGGTCCTCGCCGGGGCGGGCCGCGGCATCCGCGCCGGTGGGCGCATCGACGTGCGAGCCCGGCGGCAGCGTGAGGCCGATCTCGCGCCAGAACGGTCGCAGGTCGATCGACAACGCCACCGTCAGGAACACGGTGAGCGCGGCAAACGCCCACAAGCCCGCATCGGCTTCCAGCGACACCATGCGCGCGACTTTGATGAGCGCCACCACCACGCCCAGCATGAAGATCTCGACCATCGCCCACGGGCGGATCAGCGCTGCCGCGCGCAGCACCAGCGCTGCGGCCGGATGCTGGCGCCCACGCCATCGTGCAATGAGCAGCGGGGCAAGCACCGACATGTACATCAGCGGGAAGAACACCGTGGTGAGCGCCACCAGCACGGCGGCGAACAGCATGTCGTAGTCGTACAGCGCCACGATGGCGCCCCACAGCGTGGTGGCGTGCCGGTTGCCGCCACCGTTCATCTCGGCAATCGGAAAGATGTTGGCGACGATGTAGACGATCAGGCCCGTCAACACCAGCGGCAGCAGTACCGAGAGCCGCTCGCTCTGGTTGCGGTACAGCTTGACGCCGCAGCGTGTGCAATGCGCCTCTTCATCCAGCGCAATGACCTCGTGGCGATGCAGGGTGTCGCAGTGCTCGCACGCGATCCAGGCATCGGGATCGCCGGGCAGCGGCTGTGCGACCGGGGCGGCCTTGGCGTTGGGGGCGTCGCCCGCTGCGCGCCAGGACTGCGGCAGCGGGAAGGGGAATTTCACGTTAACAGCTCCATCGTCGGGCTGAAGGCGCGGTGGCGGCGTTGCAGATGCAAGCACCGGAGCACGGACAGCCGGGCAGGCGATTATACATACACGATTGAATGTATAGCTGAGTGCGGACCTCCGCATTTTGACGCACGGTCACAAGCAAATATCCCGCCAATCCGCACGATCGACATGACATGGCGTGACGGCGGAACGGGCCTTGCTCCCGTGGAAGGGGCACGTTCTCAACCTCAAAGGAGCAATTCATGACGTATCTCCGTGCCTCTTCTTTAATCGTCGCACTGGCGCTGGCGGGCGGTACCGCCGCAGCGTATGCCCAGACGGGGGCAACCCAATCCAATAGCACGGCTGGCGGCAGCAGCATGTCTCCAGCGGGTGGCACCGGCACCGGCGCAACTGCGACGGGCACGGGGGGTGCCGCCGCCGACAGCAATTCCGCCAACAGCGGCCGGGACGCCACCCGCAACCGCAACGCCACCGGTAAGCAAGGGCACTCCGGCAATATGCGCTCGCGCTCGAGCGGCGGTTACGGCGGTAGTGCCAATGATGCGACCGGCAGCGCGACCGGTGGCGGCTCGGGTGGAATGGGCGTAGGAGCCCCAGGTAACGGCGGGTCGATGGGCGCGCCCGGCGGCGGTAGTGGCGGTGGGGCTGCTGGCCCGGGCGGCGGCAGTGGCGGTGCGGGTACCGGAGGCGCCGGCGGAGCGGCGGGCGGCAGTGCCGGTGGTGGCAGCCGCTAGCCCAGCCGCGCGCTTACCTGCGGCTAGCGCAGTTGTGCTGCGTGATGCAGCAGGTGGTCTTCGATGAAGCTCTCGATGAAGTAGTAGCCGTGGTCGTATCCCGGGTGGCGGCGCAGTCGCAGCGGTTGCCCGGCTGCAGCACACGCCGCGGCAAAGTCATCGGGGTACAACTGCTCGGCGAGAAATTTGTCGGCCTCGCCCTGATCGATCAGGATGCCGCCGGGGAACGGGCACGATGCCTGCCGCATCAACTGGGTGGCGTCGTGGGCTGCCCAGGCGGCGCGATCGTCCCCGAGATATCCGGTGAACGCCTTGATGCCCCACGGGCACACAGACGGATGCGCGATGGGCGCAAACGCAGAGACGGAAGCGAAGCGCTCCCGGTGGCGCAAGGCCAGCGTCAACGCGCCGTGGCCGCCCATCGAATGCCCGAAGATGCCGATGCGCCCCGGTGCTACCGGAAAGGCCACGCGCGCGATGTGGTGCAGCTCGTCGGCAATGTAGCTTTCCATGCGGTAGTGCTGGCGCCACGGTGCCTGCGTGGCGTCCAGGTAGAAGCCGGCGGCGATGCCAAAATCCCAGCTATCGGTTTCTCCGGGGATGTTTGCATCGCGGGGGCTGGTGTCAGGCGCGATGAGGATGAGGCCTTCACGTGTCGCCGCGCGCTGCGCGCCGGCCTTGATGGCGAACGTCTCTTCCGTTGCCGTCAGGCCGGCCAGATAAAACACGGTGGGGCACCGCGTGCCTGCCAACGCCTGTGGCGGCAGGAAGACGGAGAAGCGCATCGGCAGCCCGATTGCCGTCGAGGCATGCCGATAGAAGCGCTGCACGCCGCCAAAGCAGGCGTGCTCCGAAAGGAGTTCAAGTTCCGGTACCGGGATCGTCATCGCGTGGCTCCATCCTCAAGGTTCAATACAGCACGACCGAACGGATCGACTCGCCGCGCTTCATCAGCTCGAAGCCTTCGTTGATGCGCTCCAGCGGCAGCCTGTGCGTGATGAGGTCGTCGATGTTGAGCTTGCCTTCCATGTACCAGTCGACGATCTTCGGCACGTCGGTGCGGCCACGTGCGCCGCCGAAGGCCGAGCCTTTCCATTCGCGGCCGGTGACGAGCTGGAACGGGCGCGTGCTGATCTCCGCGCCGGCCTCGGCCACGCCGATGATGATCGACTGGCCCCAGCCCTTGTGGCAGCACTCCAGCGCCTGACGCATGACCTTCGTGTTGCCGATGCACTCGAACGAGTAATCCGCGCCGCCATCAGTCAGCTGGATGATGTGGTCGACTACGTTCTCCACCTCGTTCGGGTTGATGAAGTGCGTCATCCCGAATTTGCGTGCCATCGCCTCGCGCGCGGGGTTCAGGTCCACGCCGATGATCTTGTCTGCACCGACCATCTTCGCGCCCTGGATCACGTTCAGCCCGATGCCGCCCAGGCCGAACACCACCACGTTGGCGCCGGGTTCCACCTTGGCTGTGTACACCACCGCGCCCACGCCCGTGGTCACGCCGCAGCCGATATAGCAGACCTTGTCGAACGGGGCGTCGGGGCGGATTTTTGCGAGCGCAATTTCCGGCACGACGATGTGATTCGCAAACGTTGACGTACCCATATAGTGGAACAGCGGCTTGCCATCGAGCGAGAAGCGCGACGTGCCGTCCGGCATCAGGCCCTTGCCCTGCGTGGCGCGAATCGCCTGGCACAGGTTGGTCTTGCGCGAGAGGCAGAACTTGCACTGGCGGCATTCCGGCGTGTAAAGCGGAATCACGTGATCGCCCGCTTTCAATGACGTCACGCCGGCGCCCACCTCCAGCACGACACCCGCGCCTTCATGGCCGAGGATCGCCGGGAAGATGCCTTCCGGGTCAGCGCCCGAGAGCGTGTAGTAATCGGTATGGCAGATGCCCGTCGCCTTGATCTCGACCAGCACCTCGCCGGCACGCGGTCCTTGCAAGTCCACTTCTTCGACAGTGAGCGGAGCACCGGCTTTCCAGGCGATAGCGGCTTTGGTTTTCATGCGCATTCCTTTTTTTGAAGTGGGGCCTGCCCGACGTGGGCAGCGTAGGGAGGGCGATTGTAGAACGTTGCCTGCTCCGGCAACGTGATAGCAGAGTCATGTCACGCAGATCAGACTTCAGATTTCCTTATGACGGCCGTTTCTTGTGCGACGGCATGGCCGACAGGGTCGTGTGCCGCATGCCTTACATGGTGGAATCCCTGCCATGGGCCTCGTAGTAGGAAACCATACCGTGCTTGCATCCATCCGTACCCGCATTTTGCTGACTTGTGTTGCCATCGTGGTCGGCGCATTGACCTTCGCTGGCGGCCTCAACTATCTCGTCACGCGTTCGTACAACGACGAGTCCATCCGCCAGAACCTGCAGTCCGTCGCACGTGGCCACATTGCCGGCATCGACGACTGGGTAGCGTCCAAGACGCAGATGATGGTGTCGCTGCAGGACGTGGCAGTGTCTGCCGATCCGATTCCGGTTTTCAAGGCCGTGCATAAGGCCGGCGGCTTCATCAACGTCTATGTCGGCTACCCCGACAAGTCGTACAAGTTCTCGAACCCTGAAGGCATTCCGCCCACGTATGACCCGACCGCGCGCCCCTGGTACAAGCAGGCGGTGGAGGCCGGCAAGCCCGTGGTGACGCCGCCGTACGTGAGCGCCAGCACTGGCCAACTCGTCGTGACTTTCGCGGTGCCTATCCTGGAAGGCAGCACGCTCAAGGGCGTGATTGGCGGTGACGTGGCGATGGACAGCGTGATCGCCAACGTCAAGGCCATTCACCCGACACCGGCCAGCTTCGGCTTCCTGGTCAATGCGGCCGGCAAGATCGTCGCGCACCCGAATGACAAGCTCACGCTCAAGCCGGCAACCGATCTGTCGGCAGGCCTGAACGAAGCCACGCTGGCATCGCTGGCGCAGGCGGAGAAGCCCGTGGAAGTCACGGTGGATGGCGCGTCCAAGCTGCTCTACCGCCAGGGCGTGAAGGGCACCGACTGGGGCCTGGTGGTGGCGCTGGACAAATCGGATGCCACTGCCGGCATGCGCTCGCTGGTGATGACGTCGATCGGCGCGCTGGTGGGTGTGGCCATCGTTGCCGCCCTCATCGTCGGTGCGATGACGGCACGTGCGTTCCGCCGCCTGTCGATGATCCGCGATGCCATGGACGACATCGGCTCGGGCAGTGGTGACCTCACCAAGCGTCTGCCGTCGGACGGCGAAGACGAAGTCGCGCAGATCGCCCGCTCGTTCAATACGTTTGCCGACAAGCTGACGGCGGTGATGCAGCAGATCCGCCTGGGCAGCGATTCGGTGCGCTCGGCCGCGCAGGAAATTGCTGCCGGCAACGCAGATCTCTCGCAGCGCACGGAAGAGCAGGCCAGCTCGCTGGAAGAAACCGCATCGAGCATGGAAGAACTGACGAGCATCGTGAAGCAGAACGCCGACAACGCGCGTCAGGCCAGCCAGCTTGCCGTGACGGCGTCGGACGTTGCCACGCGCGGCGGCAACGTGGTCGGCCAGGTTGTTCAGACCATGGGCGGCATCAACGAGAGCAGCAAGAAGATCGCCGACATCATCGGCGTCATCGAAAGCATTGCGTTCCAGACCAACATCCTGGCACTGAATGCCGCGGTGGAAGCCGCACGTGCCGGCGAGCAGGGCCGCGGCTTTGCCGTGGTGGCCAGCGAAGTGCGCAGCCTGGCACAGCGCTCGGCCGGCGCGGCCAAGGAAATCAAGGCGCTGATTCACGATTCGGTGGATCGTGTGAGCAACGGCACGGCGCTGGTTGATCAGGCCGGGGTGACGATGGCGGAGATCGTCGACGCGGTGAAGCGCGTGACCGACATCATGGGCGAGATTTCGTCAGCGTCGGAAGAGCAGAGCAGCGGTATCGAGCAGGTCAATCAGGCCGTCAACCAGATGGACCAGGTGACGCAGCAGAACGCGGCTCTGGTCGAGCAGGCCGCGGCCGCTGCGGAATCGCTGGAAGAACAGGCCCACAACCTGAATGAGGCCGTGGGGCAGTTCCGCCTGTCGCACTGAACCGGGCTCAGGCCTGGGGAGCGGCTGCGCCGGCGGCCGCTTTGGCCTGGTCCTGTTCTTCCGCCAGAGCGAGGTCTGCTGCCCGGGCTCGCTTGACCCCAGGCCGTGCCAGGACGCGGTCGATATACGCGCGCACCACGGGCGTTTCGGGCATCAGTTTGAACATCGTGATCCAGTCCAGTGCGGCGCCCCAGAGCACGTCTGCCGCCGTGAAGCGCTCGCCGAGGAAGTAGGGCCCTTTGGCCAACTGGGCGTTGATCGCGGCAATGACCGTATCGAAGTCGCCATAGGGTGAGGTTGAATACGCGGCAGGCGGGCGGCCCATTGAATGGTCGACGACAGCGGGCTCGAAGCACGAACCGTAGAACGCCATCCAGCGCAGATATGCGCCGCGCAGCGGGTCGCCCACCGCGGGCGACAGCCGGGCTTCCGGATACAGCTCTGCCGCATAGAGATACACCGCCACCTGCTCGGTGACGATCACATCGCCGTGACGCAGCGTCGGCACCTTGCCTAGCGGGTTCATCGCGAGAAACTCCGGCGTCTTGTGCTGGCCCGTGGTCAGGTCGAAGGCGTGTACCTCGTAGTCGGCACAGAGTTCTTCGAGCAGCATGCGCATGCCCCGCGAGCGGCTGCGCGGCGAGTGGTAAAGGATCAGGTGGCGGTCTTGGGGCATCGTCGGCTCCGTATGCGATGGAAACGGCTGAGGAAAGACTGTCACTGTAGGCGCGGGGCATGCCTGCGTCTTGGAAAAATCCGCTGCGGCGGTGCATCATCGCGGCATTGTTTTCGCCCCCGCCGCTTCCATGACCGATCTACGTGACGTTGCCGCCAAGCCAAAAGGTGTGGTCGATCCGCTGGCATTTCGCCAGCGCTTCCGCCTGAACCGTTACGAGCCGAGTGCTGCGTTGGCCGGGGTGCTCGAGCACCACTGGATTGTCGAATGGGACTTGCGCGGCCAGCCGCCCTATACGCAGCGCACGCTGCCGTATCCGTGCGTCAACCTGGTGTTCGACCGTCGGCAGACCGCTGTCTTTGGCGTGGTGTCGGGCGCGTTCGAAACCACATTGGCTGAGACGGGCCGCGTGATCGGCCTGCGCTTTCGGCCAGGTGCGTTTCGCGCGTTCTTCGGCAAGCCGGTGCGTTTGCTGACCGACAAGACCGTGCCGGTTTCCGATGTGCTCGGCATGAGCGATGCGCAGGCAGAAGAGATCGTGCTTGGTGCGCGAGACGACGCCGGCATGGTGTCTGCCGCCGAAAGGCTGCTGCTACGCGTGCTGCCGCCGCCCGATCCGCAGGTTGAGCGCATCCACAGCATCTTGCAGTCGCTTCACCAGGACGTACGCCTGACCCAGGTGTGCGACCTGGCCGAGCGCGCAGGCATAAGCGAACGCACGCTCCAGCAATTGTTCTCGGAGTATGTTGGCGTGACGCCCAAGTGGGTGATCCGCCGATACCGCTTGCATGAAGCGGCCGACCAGCTTGCCAACGGCGCGGATGTGGATCTGGCTGAGCTTGCGCACGGGCTCGGTTACTTTGACCAGGCCCACTTCACGCGTGACTTCCGCCGCCTTGTCGGTAAGGCGCCCGCGGAGTATCGGCGCGCCAATCAGGCCTAGCGCGCCCGGCGCATCAATCCGCCGCGAGCGCCACGTCTGGCGACGCAGGCGGGCGATCCGCCATCACGCAGTTGCGCCCCGCCAGTTTGGCGGCATACAGCAATCGGTCTGCACGCCGCAGCAGTGGCTCCAGTTCGGGGCCATCGGCCGCAGGTGCTGCCGCTACGCCAAAGCTGGCCGTCATGCGGCAGGGCAGATCGGTGCCGGTGGGCACCGTCACCTCGGCAATGCGATGGCAGAGGTGATCGGCCACCGCGCGCGCCTGCGCGAGGTTATCTGCCCACACCATCACCGCGAATTCTTCGCCGCCGATGCGCGCCACCATGTCGGCGGACGGGCCCTCGGCGCGGCACAGGCTTGCAACCGTGCGCAGCGCTTCGTCGCCCACGGCATGGCCGTACGTATCGTTGATGCGCTTGAAGTGGTCGATGTCGAACATGATGAGCGCAATGAGCCGCGCTTCCGGCTGCGGCGATTTGCACATCGCGCTGGCGCGGTCTTCAAAGGCGCGGCGGTTGAGCAGATGCGTGAGCGGGTCGGTCTCGGCCATGCGCGCAAGTTCCCGCATCAGGTGCGCGCGCTCCAGTTCCAGCCGGCGGCGCTCGATGCTGTTGATGCGCAGCACGCGGATCGCCTCGAACATCGCGCGGATCTCGCGTCGCGCGAAACCGGTCGGGATGTGCACGCTCAAGTTGCCGCGCGCAATCCCGTCGATCAGCCGCGTGGCATTGACAAACGGCCCCACCACATTGCGGCGGAACGAGATCGTCATCCATGCCAGGGCGCCCAGCACCGACACCACGGCGGCCGCCGAGCCGATAAGCACCAGCAGCATCGCGCGCCGATGTTCGCGGATGTCGTCAACCGCCAGGCCCAGCACGATGTCGCGGAAATCCGTGATGGCGCGCATGGTGGGCACGTAGCGCTCGGCAAATGCGGCAGGGGTGATATCGACGCCGCCGGGCTGGCTGGCCTTCTCACGCACGGTGGCCACGTAGCGCAGCCCGTCGCCGAAGTATTGCGCGCCGAGCGTGGTGACGGCGTGCTGGTTCAATGCCGCCTGCGCGCCCACGCGGGTCTCGATCATGCTGCGCAGCTGGTCAATGCGGCCTTGTGTGCGTTCGATGGCAAGCTGCTCTTCAAATGTGAGCATGCGGTGCATGGCCAGCGCACCGGTAAAGCGCGAACCGAGCTGGCCCGCGTATTCACGCAAATCGGCCGACAGCCGCGCCAGCGTCAGGCAATTGAGCACGTCAGGATCGCCGCGCGTGATGTTGGCCGTGCGCGCGTTGACGATGGGCAGGAATTCCGGGATCACCGCGATCATGCGGTTCACGCCGTCGGCCAGGTCGCTGCTGCTGCGCGAGCGCAAGGGCAGGGCGGTCAGCCGGTCGATGTTGGCGCGGGCCGCGGCCAAGTGCGTTTGGGCGCGGCCTGCTGCCTTGATGTCGGCTTCGCAGCCTGGGCAATGTTCCGGACCCAACGCGTCGAGTAACTCGGCGATGTGTTTGTCGCTGGCGGCGCGCATGTGTTGCAGGGCCGCGATGCGCTCGGCCAGTACCGGCAAGTCTTCGCCCAGCACGCCGTTGGTCGGGCCGCGTTCGGCTGAAACCTTCTCCATGGCCAGCAGTGTCATGCGCAGCGCCTGGACGCTGCGGGCTGCATTGTCGGCGCGGCCGTACGCCAGCCACGCGTAGCCCAGCAGCCAGCACGATAACGACAACACCGGAACGAGGACGATGGCGACGCTGGCGCCAAAGCGCCTGTCCATCGACGTTTCAGAAGACATGAACGGAGTGGTTGAGCGTCTTGGCGGGCGGTTGGGCAGAGCCGGGAGGCTGTTGCGAACGGGTGGCACAGGTGCCCGCGCTCATTGCCGCGCGCAGTGCACATCTCTGGCTAACGGCAGCATCGGGGGCTTCTTTACGCTGCCATTCAACCCGCGCCGCGGGAGCGGACTGCAAACAAATGCAAAAGGATTCTTACGGGATGTTCAGGCCAGAGCGCGGAAAAAGGAGCCGGACGGTCAGGTCGTAACGCTGGCAAGGCACGAGATGAGTGCAAGCCGAGAACGCCGCGTATCTCGTGCCTTGGGGGAGGATCGAATGATTCGGGCGGGCCGATTACTTGACTGCCACCTCCGAGTGCACGACTTCCGGCGCCTTGGCGAAGAACGGCCCTACCAGCTTGCGCCATTCCTGGAAGTCGTCGGACTCGCGAAAATCGACCATATGGTCTTCCACGGTGTTCCAGCGCACGAGCAGCACGTAGCTGGTGTCGCGCTCGACGATGTGGTGCAACTCGGCGCCGTGGCAGCCCTTGGCGCGGGCAAATAGCGGCAGGGCTTGCTGGACGGCGGCTTCAAACTCGCGCTGCTTGCCGGCGAGGATCTCGATGTGGGCCATTTCGAATACCACGTTGTGCTCCGTTCGGTTGGATGGGTGAGGAGACTATAGCTGGCAATGCCCGTTGCCATAGCCCGGCCGGCTTCGGGGTTGTTCGACCGTGGGCGCCAGCCTTCGACGGGCTTCGTAAGCCTGTCTGCCCCGCCGGCCGCCTCTATGACAACCGCGGTTGCGCGGGCATACTCGGATTTCATTGCCTGGCCTGGATCCTGCTCGGGCCTTTTAGACGTCACCTTCAAGCGAAAGCACCCCATGGATAGCGGAAACGACCACCAGAAATTTTTCTACCTCTTGCTGTTCGTCGTCACGCTCGGGCTCTGCTGGATCCTCTCGCCGTTCTTTGGCGCGGTGTTCTGGGGCGTCATCCTGGCGATCCTGTTCCAGCCCGTGCAGCGCGCGCTGGTCGCCCGCATGGGCAAGCGGCGCAATCTCGCTGCGCTCACCACGCTCGCCCTCATCATCCTGATCGTGATCCTGCCCGTCATCTTTGTGACGGCGACCATCGTGCAGGAAATCGGTGTTGCCTATCAGGAGATTCAGAGCGCGCAGCCGAATTACTCCCGGTACCTTTCGGAGGCGGTGCATGCGCTGCCAACCTGGGTGCAGCAACTGCTTGCCAAAGCCGGCCTGACCAACATTCCAGGCATCCAGAAAAAGCTGGCCGACGGCGCCGCGCAGATCAGTCAGTTTGCCGCCACGCAGGCGCTGAGCATCGGGCAGAACACGTTCCAGTTCGTGGTCGGCTTTGGCGTGATGCTGTACATGGTGTTCTTCCTGCTGCGCGATGGCGCCGACATCGGCCGCCGCGTGCGCCGCGCGCTGCCGATGGATGAAGAGCACAAGCGCCTGCTGCTGAGCAAATTCACCACCGTCGTGCGCGCCACCGTGAAGGGCAACATTGCCGTTGCGCTGGTGCAGGGCGCACTTGGCGGGCTGATCTTCTGGTTCCTCGGCATTGACGGCGTGGTGCTGTGGGGCGCGTTGATGGCATTCCTGTCGCTGCTGCCCGCGATTGGCGCGAGCCTCGTGTGGATTCCGGTCGCGCTCTACTTCCTGATGGTGGGCGCGATCTGGAAATGCGTGATCCTCGTTGCGTTCTGCGGCGGCGTGATCGGCCTGGTCGACAACTTGCTGCGCCCGCTGCTGGTCGGCAAGGACACCAAGATGCCCGACTGGGTCGTGCTGATCTCCACCCTGGGCGGAATGGAGCTGTTCGGCATCACCGGCTTCGTGATCGGGCCGCTGGTCGCCGCACTCTTCATGGCCAGCTGGGACATCTTTGCGCGCGGGCAGAACGATTGATGCCTCGGCCGAGCGGGCGCTTCATCACGCTTATATCCGCTCGAAGCGCAGACCGGCATGGCGGGTCAGGCGCTCGATGAAACGCTCATCAAACATCGTGGCCGGCGTCCAGAAGCCGCCCGGGCGCCCGGTCTTTGTGCCGTCTTTTACGTGGTCCAGCGCGAGGCTGGCGGCGGCCTGACCCAGCATCTTGCCGGTCGAGCCATAGCCGGGGTCGCGATCCCCGTTCACCTTCACGCGCAACGTGTTTCCTTGATCGGTGCGGCCAAAGAGGCGCAGGTCGTAGCGGCCTGCCAGTTGCGCTGCAGGCGTGGGGCCTTCGCCGGGTTTGGGCAACAGAAAGCGCTCCATCACGATGCGCACGGGCTTGACGACAATGCCCAGCATGAAGGCGCCCAGGCCCGCCACCACCGCCACGGCCCTCAAACGGCCGCTCAGGCCGGACCCCGTCATCACCGCTTCGCCGTAGATGAATGGGTTGCCATAGGCGTTGCCGGACAGGGCGTTGGAGCGGTGCACCACGCGCTCGTTGATGGCCGCCATGACGAAGGGCGCAATCCACACATCGAAATCGGCATCGAATGCTGCGCCCCGGACCGAGCGCTGGCGTGCCGTGTAGCCGTGGCCCTTAGGGCATAGGGAGTAAGGGTCGGCCAGTTCCCTGCGCAAAGCGGGGTCGGCAGCGGCTTCTTGCACGACGTTGATCAGGCTGGCCACCGTGCCGCCAGATGCGCCGCCCTTGAGTGTCTTGACCCGCAACTTCACCTGCGTGGCCGGCGTACCCCATTCCCGCATGGCTTGTTGCTGCAGGAAGTAGACGCCCATGTCCGATGGCACCGAGTCGAAGCCGCAGCAATGCACGATGCGTGCTCCCGATTGCTGTGCCGTCGCTTCATATTTGTCGATCATGCGCCTGATCCATTGGGTCTCGCCGGTGAGGTCGCAGTAGTCCGTACCGCTTTCGGCGCAGACCTTGATCAACGGCTCGCCGTATAGCGCGTAAGGGCCCACCGTGGACACCACTACCCGCGTTTGCGCGCACAGGACGCGCAATTGGGCTTCGTTGGCAGCATCCGCCACGATGATCGGAACCGACTCTCCTGCTGCACCCAGTGAACGTTTGACCTCCAGGAGCTTTGCTTCGGATCGTCCGGCAATGGCCCAGCGCAGCGTTTCCGCATCGCCCGAGAAATGTTCAGCCAGATATCGGGTCAGGATCTGGCCGACAAAGCTGGTGGCGCCAAAGACGACCACGTCGTAGTCCGGAGCGAGCATGGAGTCTTCCTTTTGCTGTGGGCGGATGAGGGCGCTGGCCTGCGCCACTTCGATCGTTGGGCGGCAAGCACATAGTGAAGGCGCCGAGCCCGCCCGGCAACTGGCTGCGCGGGTATCACCGCTCCAGGTTGACGCGCGTCCCTCGGTGCTGCACCGGTGAATTTGCCGGACTTCAGCCACTGAAAGGCCTTTTCACATTGCGGAATTTGCCCCGAAATTCTTCGTTGCCGCCGTCCCGTTTGCTGAAAACACGTTCCGCATCGCAAAATTTGTTTGCTATCTCTTTGAAAAATAAAGAGAAACTAAGTCTTATGTCTTATATAAGACCTTGCTGCGACGCGTCAAAGCCGACCTACAATAAATCCACGCTGCTCGCTTCGAAGTCCGTAGCTGCACACGCAACCGATTCTTCTCAAACGCGCTTTATTTCCAGGAAATTGACATGGCCCAGTATCAAGACGACATCAAGGCAGTTGCCGATGTGAAAGAAACCTACGGCAGCGCATGGAACGCGATCAACCCCGAGTACGCTGCGCGCATGCGTGCCCAGAACAAGTTCAAGACGGGTCTGGACATCGCCAAGTACACCGCCAAGATCATGCGCGCCGACATGGCCGCCTACGACGCCGATCCGGCCAAGTACACGCAGTCGCTCGGTTGCTGGCACGGCTTCATCGGCCAGCAGAAGATGATTTCCATCAAGAAGCACTTCAAGAGCACCGAACGCCGCTACCTGTACCTTTCGGGCTGGATGGTCGCCGCACTGCGCTCGGAGTTCGGCCCGCTGCCGGACCAATCGATGCACGAGAAGACTTCTGTCAGCGCGCTGATCCGCGAGCTGTACACGTTCCTGCGCCAGGCCGACGCCCGTGAACTGGGTGGCCTGTTCCGCGAACTGGACGCCGCCAAGGACGCAGCCGCCAAGGCCGCCATCCAGGAAAAGATCGACAACCACGTCACGCACGTGGTGCCCATCATTGCCGACATCGACGCCGGTTTCGGTAACGCAGAAGCCACGTACCTGCTGGCCAAGCAGTTCATCGAAGCGGGTGCCTGCTGCATCCAGATCGAAAACCAGGTGTCGGACGAGAAGCAGTGCGGCCACCAGGACGGCAAGGTCACGGTGCCGCATGAAGACTTCCTGGCCAAGATCCGCGCGATCCGCTACGCGTTCCTGGAGCTGGGTGTGGACGACGGCATCATCGTGGCCCGCACCGACTCGCTGGGCGCCGGCCTGACCAAGCAGATCGCCGTGACGAACACGCCGGGCGACCTGGGCGACCAGTACAACGCGTTCCTCGACTGCGAAGAACTGTCGGCCGACCAACTGGGCAACGGTGACGTCGTCATCAAGCGCGACGGCAAGCTGCTGCGTCCGAAGCGCCTGCCGAGCAACCTGTTCCAGTTCCGCGCCGGCACGGGTGAAGCACGTTGCGTGCTGGATTGCATCACCTCGCTGCAAAACGGTGCCGACCTGCTGTGGATCGAAACCGAAAAACCGCACATCGGCCAGATCGGCGGCATGGTCAAGGAAATCCGCAAGGTCATCCCGAACGCCAAGCTGGTGTACAACAACAGCCCGTCGTTCAACTGGACGCTGAACTTCCGTCAGCAGGTGTATGACGCCATGAAGGAAGCGGGCAAGGACGTCTCGGCCTACGAGCGCGGCCAACTGATGAGCGCCGAGTACGACGACAGCGAACTGGCGAAGCTCGCCGACGAGAAGATCCGCACGTTCCAGGCTGATGCATCGCGCGAAGCCGGCATCTTCCACCACCTGATCACGCTGCCGACGTACCACACCGCCGCGCTGTCGACCGACAACCTGGCCAAGGAATACTTCGGCGACCAGGGCATGCTCGGGTATGTGGCTGGCGTGCAGCGCAAGGAAATCCGCCAAGGCATCGCCTGCGTCAAGCACCAGAACATGTCGGGCTCGGACATCGGCGACGACCACAAGGAATACTTCAGCGGCGAAGCAGCACTGAAGGCTGCGGGTAAGGACAACACGATGAACCAGTTCCACTGATTCATTGATCGACTGATCCGGTCATACCCCAAGCAAAACGCCAACCCATTCCGGGTTGGCGTTTTTTTATTTTGCAGTTCCGACGCAGTGAATTGCTTGAGCCCGTCTTGCAGCAGTGCGGCCCCCGAGTTGCGCGGCGAAAACGTGGCGATGCAGGCCAGAAAAGATTGATAACCAAAGCACATCAATCCTTCCAAAAATTGCACTTCTCGTTTGTCGGTCTCCCGGTGAATATTGCCAAAACGACAAAGCGCCGTTCGACGGTGCATTCTTTTTTTGGCTTCCAGGAGACACCTCGATGCAACCCCAGTCCAGCCTTTCGACCGGGCAATCAAAGGCCGCCGCGGTCTTCCGCGTCACTGCCGGGAATTTCCTGGAGCAGTTCGACTTCTTCCTGTTTGGCTTCTACGCCACGCAGATCGCCAACGTCTTCTTCCCCGCCCAGAGTGAGTTCGCCTCGCTGATGATGACCTTCGCCGTTTTTGGCGCCGGCTTCCTCATGCGGCCGCTGGGCGCCGTCGTGCTCGGTGCGTACATTGACGATGTCGGTCGCCGAAAGGGCTTGATCGTCACGCTGTCCATCATGGCAAGCGGGACCGTGCTGATCGCGTTCGTTCCCGGCTACGCCACGATCGGCCTCCTGGCGCCTGCGCTCGTGTTGCTCGGGCGCCTCCTGCAGGGCTTCTCGGCGGGTGCCGAGTTGGGCGGCGTATCGGTGTATCTGGCCGAGATGGCCACGCCCGGCCGCAAGGGTTTCTTCACGAGCTGGCAGTCGGCCAGCCAGCAAGTCGCAATCGTCGTGGCGGCGGGCCTGGGGTTTGTGCTCAACCAATGGCTGAGCGCACCGGCCATCGCCGCATGGGGATGGCGCGTGCCGTTCTTCGTCGGTTGCATGATCGTGCCGTTCATCTTTGTGCTGCGCCGTAATCTTGAAGAAACGCAGGAGTTCAAGGCACGCAAGCATCGCCCGAGCATGAAAGACGTATTCAGCACGCTGGCGCAAAACTGGGGTGTCGTCATCGCCGGCATGATGCTGGTTGCCATGACCACCACGAGCTTCTACCTCATTACCGTCTATGCGCCGACGTTCGGCAAAACGGTCTTGCACCTGAGCACGGCCGACAGCCTGCTCGTCACGCTGTGTGTGGGGGTGTCGAATTTCGTGTGGCTGCCGATTGGGGGTGTGCTCTCTGACAGGATCGGCCGCCGCCCGCTGCTCATCAGCATGACGGTGCTGACCATCGCCACCGCCTATCCGGCGCTCTCGTTCCTCGCGCATGCGCCGAGCTTCATGAACATGCTGCTCGTGCTGCTGTGGCTGTCGTTCATGTACGGCATCTACAACGGTGCGATGGTCGTTGCGCTCACGGAAGTGATGCCCGTGGAGGTGCGCGTTGCGGGTTTCTCCCTGGCCTATAGCCTCGCAACAGCAGTGTTTGGCGGTTTTACCCCCGCCATCTCGACAGCCATCATCCACATGACGGGCGACAAGGCCGCCCCCGGCTACTGGATGAGTTTTGCCGCCGTGTGCGCGCTCCTGGCGACGTTGACGCTGTATCGCCGTCGCGCGGTAGCGCTGGCTCCGGCCCACTGACGTAGAGCGCGTTCCGCATATTCACAAACACGTACGACCTGGCATGACCATCACCATGAAGACTCTGTTTCTGAAACTGTGCGCAGCCGCGCTCGTCGCAACCTCCGCAGTTGCGGCCCACGTGCAGGCGGCCGAACTGCACGTCATGAGCTCCGGTGGCTTTACCGCCGCCTACAAGGTGCTCGGGCCGAAATTTGCATCGCAGACGGGCAACACGCTCAACACCGCGCTTGGGCCCTCGATGGGCAAGTCGCCCGAAGCCATTCCGAACCGGCTTGCGCGCGGTGAGCCTGCCGACGCCGTCATCATGGTCGGCTACGCGCTCGACGATCTGATCAAGCAGGGCAAGGTCATCCCGGACTCACGCGTGGAACTGGCCGACTCGCGCATCGGCATGGTCGTGCGCGAAGGCGCGGCCAAGCCCGACATCAGCTCCCCCGAGGGGCTCAAGCAAGTGCTGCTGCATGCCAAGTCGATTGCCTACTCGGACAGCGCAAGCGGCGTCTATATCGAGCGCGAGCTGTTCAAGAAGCTCGGCATTGAAGATCAGGTCAAGGCGAAGGCGAAGATGATCCCGCGCATTCCGGTGGCGTCAGTGGTGGCCACCGGCGACTATGAAATCGGCTTTCAGCAAGTGAGCGAGTTGCTGCCGGTGCAGGGTGCTGCCTTCGTCGGCAAGATTCCGGAGTCGCTGCAGTCGGTCACGCGCTTTGCCGCGGGCATCCCCGTTGGTGCGCAGCATCCGAAGGAAGCCAAGGCGCTTCTCGACTATCTTGCTTCGCCCGGTGTGCAGGCAGATGTGAAATCGACTGGTCTCGATTCGGTACTTGCCCATTGAGGCACCGCGCCCGCGTGGCACGTCAAGCGGCGCTGGCTATGCATTGCTTGCTGTCACGCCGCCACGCTTCGCTTCAATGATCATCCGGTGAAACGCTTCGGCGGCCGGTGTGAGCGCCCGGCCGCGCCGCTTCACAATCCCCACGCGCCGGTTCACCACCGGCTCAACCAGCGGCACGCTCGTGAGAATCGGGTGGTCGCGCCCCGGCATGGCCATCGATGGCACCGCGGCAACGCCAAGGCCCGCTTCAACCAACCCCAGCATGGTGGTGACGTGCCGCGTCTCGCACACGCTGGGCGCTCGCGGCGCCACCGCTGACAGCGCCTGGTCCAGCAACAGGCGGTTGCCTGACGTCTTGTCCACCGAGACGTATTCGTGCGTGTAAAGCTCGTTCCACGTCACGCGCTTCTTTCGGGCGAGCGGATGATCGCGTCGGCACGCTGCAACAAACCGCTCCTGCAGCAGCATCTTGAATTCGATCTCGGGCTCCTGGCTGCCCATGAAGCTCACGCCAAAATCTGCCTCGCCGCTGATGACGGCGCCGAGCACTTCGTTCGCGCTTGCATCCAGCAGCTTGACCCTGATGCGCGGAAAGCGGCGGTGGTAGGTCGCAATCAAGTTCGGCAGAAAGTAATAGGCCACCGACGGCACGCATGCGATGGTCACGTGCCCGAGGCGGCTCGATGAAACGTCGCGGATGCCGAGCAGGGCGACGTCCAGATCGTCGAGCAATTGTTCGGCACTGCGGGCAAACACGCGCCCGACGGTGGTGAGCGTGACGCTGCGCGTGGTGCGTTCGAACAAGGGCACACCCAGCGCGCTCTCGAGCTTGTCGATCCGACGGCTCAACGCGGGCTGGGAAATGCTGATCGCCTCGGCGGCCTTTCGGAAGTTGCCCAACTCCACCACCGCCCGAAAGGCCTGCAAGTCCGTCAAATCGAAATTGATGCCCACCGGCTTGCCTCCCCATCGCAGATGCGCAGCATTTTGCGCGATTTATCACCGGGTGACACGGGGCGGACAAGGACGGAAGCGATGCGGCGGTCACGGTGATGCGCCCATTTGCGCAAGGGACCGTGCCCGAATGTTGGCCGGCATGCGACCCGGCGCTTGATCAAAAAAGCTCATCAAATCTGCCAATGCATTGAAATGTGCTGACGCTTGGTGTCACATGTCGCACCAAACCGCATCACCCCTCTTTCGTAGGGGGTGTGGCACGGTTCGTGCAATCTTGCGCGCGGTTTGACGACAACAAGAAGGTCGGGAGGGTGTGTGAGCAACAAGCAGGTACCCCGGGGGTACCGCTGTTGGAAGAGGCTTGCCCCACGGGCAGCATGGTGAAAATTTCGCGCTGACACTTCGACGTTCGACGGCCTTGTCGATGATCTCCGCATCTATCGCGGCGCGCTCGGCGCTGCCCAGATTGCGTCACTCATGGCGAGTTGATTGCCATGGGCCCGATGGGGCCCAGCAATCAGATGCACCTTTTCTTTCAAGGATTTTTTGATGACCGTGTTTTCTCAACGATGGATTGCCGTCGCAGCGATTGCGTTTGCGCTAGCGGGCTGTGGTGGCGGATCCGATAGCACGCAGGCCAGCAGCACGACCGGCACGGGCAGTGGCACAGGGGCGCAAGGCGGTACCAGCGGTGGCACCAGTGGTGGGACCACGGGCGGCCAGACCGGCGGAAATGGCGGTGGAACCACCGGCGGTAGTACATCGACCCAGTCGGCCAGCGCGGCCCTCGTCCAGAAATTGGGTAAGCCTTCGCGCGTGCTCGTCGGCCTCGGTTCGGGCCAGTCGATTTCGGATATGCAAAGCCAGGGCATTCGGCCGGACATCATCGATGTCTACCTCGTGGGTGCGGGGCCTGGCTCGTGGCCCTACTGGAACAGCCCCGACGGCGCCTACATCACGTACAGCGCGCAGGCCGCGCAGGCCTATGGCGCAACGCCGATGTTCACCTTCTATCAGATGGCGCAGAACGGTGACGGCAACCTCAGCGGCATCACCGATGCGACGTTCATGAACACCTACTGGAGCCAGGCGCGATTGATGTATCAACGTATCGCCGCCCTGAACGCGCCCGTGCTGGTCAACCTTGAGCCCGATTTCTGGGGCTACGTGTGGGCGCAAGCACCGAGCCATGACCCCACGCAGATGCCCGCGGTGGTGAACAGCCAGCCCGAATGCAGCAGCCTGCCCAACACGGCCGCCGGCATCGGGCAGTGCCTGGTGCAGATGGCGCGCCAGATCGCACCCAAGGCGCTGATCGGATTCCCGCCCGCGTTCTGGTCGGGATCGCCAACCGCGGTGGCGGGGGAAATGCGTGCTGCGGCCGCGCACCAGGCCGACTTCATCGTTGCGCAGACCAGCGACCGTGACGCCGGATGCCTGGAAGTTGCCGCGGTGGCTGAATGCACGGGCCGCAGCGGCACGTTCTACTGGGACGAGGCCAACATCAGCACGCCGAATTTCCACCAGTCGCAAAGCAGCTACCTGGACTATCGGACCGCATTGGGCAATGGGCTGCCGATTCTCTGGTGGCAGACGCCGCTGGGTGTGGCGTCCAGCACGCCGGGTGGCACCAACCAGCACTATCGCGATAACCGCGTCGACTACATGCTGCGCAACACGCAGGAATACGGCGACGGCCATACCTTCGCCATCGTCTTCGGCTCGGGCGGTACGTACCAGACGACGATCAACACCGACGGTGGCCAGTTCGCGCGCCTGCTCGGTCTGTATCTGGGCGGGGGCGGGGCCACGCTGCAATAACCGGGCGCGCGGCGCTCATGCGAGGCTAGGCAACCGTCGCACAGTCAACACGGTTGCGGCCTTTGCGCTTGGCCTCGTAGAGCGCATCGTCCGCAGCCTTGGTCAATGCGTCCGGCGACGCGAAGCTCGCGCGCCGCGCCGTAGCGCAACCGATGCTCACCGTGAAGGGGGCCAAGCCTGGGTTGCCGGGGCCGGCGCGGGTTCCTTCCACTTCGGCACGGATCGCTTCGGCGATTTGCCTGGCGCCGGCTTCGTCCGTATCGGGCAACAACACCACGAACTCTTCACCGCCGTATCGGGCCGCGAGGTCGCCGCGCCGTCGCGCATGCTTGGAAATGCAGTGGGCGAGGACCTGGAGCGCGGAGTCGCCCTGGGCATGCCCGTGCTCGTCGTTGTAGCGTTTGAAGTGATCGGCATCGACAAACAGCACGGATAGGCGACTGTCATTGCGCTGCAGGCGGTCCCATTCGTTCTCCAGTGCGACATCCAGTGCGCGCCTGTTCTTCAGCCCGGTCAGCGGGTCGGTTTGCGTCAGCTCGCGCAGGTGGCTTTCGGCCATCACGCGCCCACGCAGTGCAAAAGCCAGCAGCCATACGCCCGCGCAGAAGGCGAGGCTGACCGACAGCGACGACAACCCGACGATCCACGACAACCGTTGCCAGGGTGCAAGTGCATCGCTCATTGCCGGGGCCACCACGGCGATGAAGGGTGTGCCCGGCACACGTTGGAATGTATAGAGGCGCAGCACGCCGTCGCTGGCCGACCGTGCTACGTAGAAGCCGGACTCCTGATTCACCATGCGCGGGAACGTCAGCGATTTGCTGAAATTGAGCGTGCGGGCTGCGCCTGGAGGCGGATTTCTCGCCACCAGCGTTCCGTCGGTGCGGACAATGGCCGTGATGCCACGCGGCCCGACATCGAGCTTCCCAAGAAGCTGCTTGAAGTAATCGAGGTCGATTGCCACCAGCGCGGTGCCCGCGAACGTCCCATCGGCTCGGTTCATCCTTCGGCTCAGGGCAATGGCCTCCACGCCTGCGCGTGAGCGCGCCTTATAGACGGCGGAGATATACAGGCCAACGTTTGCGTGGTCGCGCTGGACGATGAAGTAATCCCGATCGCTGAAATCCCAGTGGTGCGTCGAGGAGCAGCAACCGTCAACGAGCCGGCCCTTGTCGTCGGTCACGCCCATGCCGGTGACATATCGGGCGGAAGCCGTCTGGCTGAAAAGCAGGTCGTGCTGTACCTCTGGATCGAGTTGCCGGATGCCGGGCTTGTCGAGCGCGGCAATCAGCATCAGCAGAGACTGATCTGCCGATTCAACGGTGCGCGAGATGTGGCTTGCCAGAACGGCGGCGACATTCCGCGAGGTTTCGTTAGCGTGCTCGATGGCCGTTTCGCGGTTGGCCCACAGTGTCAGCGCACTGATTGCCAGGACAATCAACGTCAGCAGCGTGCCCAGCGCACCAACGATAAAGGGATGGTGGCCTGCCGATGTGGCCAGCCGTCGGGCAAGGGGGCGAAGGGGCATGTTGTGGTCTTGGGCGCAACGACGGACCGCATGTCTGCCTCTTCGACAAGGCAGACCGCGGTCGGTCTGGGGCGCGCGCGCGGCACGCCGTCACCGCTGGTAATCGGCACAAGACAGAAGAACTGCAGTCCGGCGAGCCGCTTTTATTGCGGGCCTCTCCCATTCGGCCGAGATGCCGCCACGCCTGTATGCGGCTCAGCCGGCGATCGCGGCGGCGAAGTCACGATACGAGCTCGACATCGCCGGCCTGCGGGACCATGCCACCGCTTACGTCGCTCTCAGCATCCAAGCGTGGAGCGCGAGGCCCAGACCGTGGAGTTCGAGTGTTGGAGAGTGAAGCTCGACTCTCGAACCGTGGAGGGCGATCTTCAGACAGTGACGCTCCACTGTGTGAGCTTCAGGCGCCAGTCTCAAACCGTCGAAGGGCGACGCTTTGACACTGACGCTCGACCCTCGAACGGTGGAACGCCAGTGTTTGACCCTGACGTTCGACTGTTTGAGGGTGACACTCCACTGTCTGAGAGTGGAGCGTGACCTTCCGACTGTCGCTGCGCGCGAATCAATAATCCAACTTTCGGCGCTGCCCCCATCGCTATAATTGGCCCGCTGCCGCACCAACGGCAGCCGGGTCTGGCGACCTGCATAGCAGTTCTTAGAGAGGCTATCGCGCAAGCGATGGTCCGCTCCTGCTCGCATGCGTTTTTTATGGCGGGCCGGGCGGGGAGACCTTCGGGTCTGCCGGTCGTTCTCTAAGGGCCGGTTCGCCAGCCCCGCCGTCAGGCCCGCCACCCCTCGTCTGGCGACGAATGGCGTGCCTCCACTGCAACTTAGAGAGGCCGACATGCCACCTGTCGAAAGCGGGCACCGCCCCGCGTCTTACCCTTCTCCACCCGCACCACCCACGCCCACGTCATCCGACACAGGCAGGCTCACCAAAAACCGCACCTACCTGAACGGCGCCATCGCAGCGCAGGCGTATCTCAAGCGCACGCGCACCGCCATGTGCACACACGGCCAATGCCGGCCGGGCATGCTGCGTGAGCAGCTTCAGCACCTCTCCACACACGCGTTCCCACCGGCTTTTATCAAAGGCTTTATGGATGCGATTGATGCGTACGTATCAATGTCGCTCGGGGGCCGCGAAGTCGATCCGCAGACGTGGGACGTGCTAGCCGCCATAGAGCGGCGTGGCTACAGCCAATAACAACGGATTGACGCATTCCCGGGATGGGCGGGAATGCCCAGGCCAGCCGGGCGGAACCATCGTGTCAGTCAGGCAAGCACGTACGCAACGTTTGAGCGAGTCGGGCCGCTTCACCTGCATCGGCAATGTTGGCGAAGCCGATCACAAGACCGCGCGGCACATGGGGTGTCCGACCATTCGCGTACCAAATTGAAAGTGGCAGCACGGCGAGCCCGGCCTCACGCGCACGCGCGGCAACGGCAACATCGTCGACCGGCCCGTCTGCCCCGTCGGTGAAGTGCACCGCGAACTGGACGCCGCCGGGCGGCAATTCGACGCGCAATCGCGGGCCGAACGCATGCTCCATCGCGTGCGCGATCAGCATGCGGCGCTGCGCGTACAACGCACGCATGCGCTTTACATGGCGCGCGAAATGTCCTTCGTCCATGAAATCTGCAACGGCCGCCTGCAACAGCGTTGGCGAGCCGGCGTTCATGCTGCACGCCACCCGCCCGACGCGCTCGATGGCGCGCTCCGGCACGACCGCATACGCGAGCCGCAAACCGGGAAACATCATCTTGCTGAACGTGCCGCAATAAATAACGTGATCATGGCGGTCAAGGCTCTTCAATGCCGGCAATGGCCGGCCTTGATAACGGAACTCGCTGTCGTAATCGTCTTCAACAATCCAGCGAGACCCTTTCTCGGCCCAATCCAGCAGCGCCATGCGTCTGGCGAGCGAAAGCGTGTGCCCCAGCGGGCTCTGATGAGACGGCGTCACCAACGCGAAGCGCGCTTGCGCGTCCAGTGCGATACCGCGTTCGACGTTGAGGCCTTCTTCATCCACCGGCACCGGCACAAGTTGGATGCCCGTTTCGGCAAGAAAGCTGCGCGCGAGCAGGTAGCCAGGGTCTTCAAACCATACGCGATCGTTCGGTTGCGCGAGACTGCGCAGCACGAGTTCCAGCGTTGCGCGATAGCCGCCGGTGACGAACACCTGCTCGGGCAAGCAGGTGACGCCGCGTGCCAGCCCGAGATAGGTGGCGATGTGTTCGCGCAGCGGCCGGTAGCCAGCCGGATCGGGGTACGCAAGCACGGCACGTTCGCCGCTGCGCGCGCGGCGCGATACGAGCCGATTCCATACCTTGCGCGGAAAGGCGTCCAGCGCGGGCAGGCCGGGTTGCAACGGCCGCGGCTCGCCGCTCATTGCGACGGCGATTGTCAATGGGCGCGCGGGGGTTTGCGGCATCCGATCTGACGCGTCGGACGTCTTTTGTGCGCGCGTATTTCCCACGCCCCGCTTGCCGCTTGCATCTTCCGGCGCGGCTCGACGTGATGAGCGCACCACCGTGGCCGGCAGCGACGGCGACACAAACGTGCCGGCCGCCCCGCGCATCTGCAGGTAGCCTTCATCAACAAGGATCGTATAGGCCAACTCGACGGTGCCGCGCGCCGTGTTCAGTTGTGCCGCCAGGCCCCGCAATGCGGGCACGCGATCGCCGGGGCGCAGATGCCCAGCCGCGATCGCCGTCCTGAAGCGCTCGCAAATCTGCTGATAGACGGGCAATGCCTCTTGCCGATCGATTTCGATGGTCAGCGCGGGTGTGGGAGCGGTCATGGCGGCCTCGTCTGCAAGAGAGGTGGAAACGACTTGGACTAGTCATTTCGACAATTCTTGGCCCTTATTTATAGGGCGTGATTGTTCCACACTGGCCTCAAGCGATGCGACGACAGCGACATGTTCGGACGGCGCCGCGCCCCCTCAGCGCCTCGGGCGTTCACTGACTCTCATACGGAGAAGTTGCCATGAAGATTGTCGTCATCGGTGGTTCGGGCCTCATCGGCTCACGTGTTGTCACGCTGCTCAGCGAAGCAGGGCATGCGGTGCTTGCCGCCTCGCCGCGCAACGGCGTGAATTCGGTCACAGGCGAGGGCCTGAGCGACGCACTCACCGACGCGGATGTCGTTGTTGATGTGACGAATGCACCGTCGTGGGAGCCGCAAGCGGTGCTCGACTTCTTCCGCAGCTCGGCGCGCAATCTTGGCAAGGCAGAAGTTGCCGCGGGCGTGCGCCATCACGTCGCGCTGTCCATCGTCGGCACGGATCGGATGGCGGACAACGCCTATTTCACCGCCAAAGTCGCGCAGGAAGAGGCGATCGAAGCGGCCGGCGTGCCGTACACGATCGTGCGTGCAACGCAGTTCATGGAGTTCATCGGCGGCATTGCCGACTTCAGCACGGTCGCAGGCACGGTACGCGTGGGCGACGGCCTGTTCCAGCCGATCGCGGCCGACGATATTGCGGCAATCCTCGCGCAGGTGGCACTCGCGGCACCGCTGAACGGCACGGTCGACATTGCCGGACCGGACCGCGCGCCCTTCGCCCAGATCATCGCGCGCTATCTGGAATCCATCGGCGACGCACGCCAAGTGGTGACCGATCCCGACGCGCGGTACTACGGCGGCCTGGTCGAGGAACTTTCGCTCGTGCCGCTCGGCGAGGCTTGGATCGGACGCACCGGTCTCGATCAATGGCTTGGCACGCAGGCAAAAAACCGTTGATCAGCGGCTGACATATTCCACACAACAGGCCCAGGGCGGCGCATCTCGCCGTTGCCGGGCACGACCACTCGGTCTTCTCCACCGGAGCGCTTCATGACGCAACGCCTCAACTACTTTCAGCAATCCCCGGAACTGAGCAAGAAGCTCGTGGAACTCAACACGCTGCTGCAGAAAACCACGATCGAGACGCACATCCGCGAGCTTGTCGAACTGCGCGTGTCGCAAATCAACGGCTGCGCATTCTGCGTCGACATGCACGTCAAGATGGCGAAGATCCACGGCGAGCGTGAACTGCGCCTGTACCACGTGGCGATCTGGCGGGAGTCGACGCTGTTCTCGCCGCGCGAGCGTGCTGCGCTGGCGTGGGCTGAAGTGCTGACCCAGATTCCCGCCTCGGGCGTGCCGGACGACATTTACGACAGCGTGCGCGCCCAGTACTCCGAAAAGGAGCTGGCCGATCTCACGTTCCTGGTGGGCGCGATCAACAGCTGGAACCGGCTGAACGTGGCGTTCCGCATGGTGCCCGGTTCGTCCGACAAGGCATTCGGCCTGGACAAGGCCCACCTGGAGTAATGCCATGAAAAATCCAGTGTGCTTCGCTGCAGCCGTGGTGTGTTCGTGCCTGCTGATGGCGCAGTTGGTCAAGGCGGCGCCAGAAGCAAGCGTGACGCCGTTGCGCTCGGAAGCGTTGCCCGAGTTCCCGGGCAAGGAGGCCGAGATGATCGTGGTGGACTATCCGCCGGGCGCGGTCGACCCCGTGCATCGTCATGACGCGCACGCCTTTGTCTATGTGCTCGAAGGCAGCATCGTCATGAGTTTGAACGGCGGCAAGGAGGTCACCCTCAAGGCGGGCGATACGTTCCACGAAGGCCCCAACGACATCCATACCGTCGGGCGCAACGCCAGCGCCACGCAGCCGGCCAAGTTTGTGGTGTTCCTGATCAAGCAGAAGGGCGCGCCGATTCTGACGCCGGTGAAGTAGCGCTGTCTTCCAAGCGGGGATTGGCCATCCAGGTGTCGGTTGTGGTGTTGCCCCGATGGCAAATCGAATGGCGCGCGAATCTTGAGCTATCTCAACGGATGAGCAGAACAGCCGCCTAGCATGAAAGGGACGGCGTGCGTGACAAACGCATGGCGCTCATCCACTGCTTGCGTCGCGCTGGGAAGCAAGATGCAAGCGGGTTGCTCGCGGAGATTGTCATGCGAGGCTGGCTTATCCCCATCATGCTTGCGGCGACGCTGAGCGGCTGCGCGTCGACCGAGTCCGTCAAGGCGTCGCAGCAAGACAGTGTGCATCGGGTCTACGCGGCACCCTACAACGCGGTCTACGCTGCCACGCTTGCTGCCGCGAAAGCGCAGAAACTCGAACTCGTGGAAAGTGACCCGGCGGCAGGGCGCATTGTTGTCTCCCACGGCATCTCCTTGTGGAGCTGGGGCGAACGCATTGCGATATGGCTGCATCGGCTGAACGAGTCGAACACGGACGTGGCGATCGTGAGCAAGCCGATCCTCGCGCCGCTCAACTTTCCGCCGGACTGGACATCGAAGCTGTTCGAGCAGATCGCGACTGAGCTAAAGGCTCCTCCGGCAACCTAGTAAGGTTGCGCGCCACCATCGTCCCGGCACCGGTAGGAAGCGGGACCGTTCTGCCGTATAAGTTCGCAGGGCCTTCTACGGTTGCGCTTGTAAAACCTCGGCGTTTGCGCCCATCTTTGGCAATGGGCGATGCGCAATCTCTTCGGCTTCTGTGTGGCTCAATCCGAGCATGCGCAGCAGCGCGGATGCCGCCCGTTCCGGAAGATCGCTTTCATTGGGGGCGAGGTCTTTCAGCAGCGTGGCTGCCGGCTCCGATTGCGCATCGATCTGCACGCCTACAGCCACGGCGGCGAGGACGGTGCCGCCAACGGAAATCAGGCTCATCAATGGATCGGGCGCGTCAAACCGACCTGCCGCCACGCCCCGCCCGATGTCGCGAAGCAGCCGCTGGCCAAGCCCACGGCTGAGGATGCGCGGCGAGAATCCTTCGCGAATCAGGAATTGCCCCCACACCGGCTCACGTCGCGCGCGTAGCAGCGTGTGCCGCACGGATACGGCAATCACTTCGGCAGGGTCGGCAAGGCCGTCGGCAATCCGGTCCAGCGTGTCTGCGAACTCCTCGAACACCCAGTCCGTCAGCGCCAGGTAGATCGCCTCTTTCGATTCGAAGTGGTTGTAGAACGAGCCAAAGCCGACATCCGCGGCCTCGGTGATCTCGTTGATCGCAACGCCCTCCATTCCCTTCTCGGCCATCAACTTGAGCGCTGCCTCTAACAGGCGCGACCGTGTCTCGCGTTTGCGACGCGCTCCACGTGGCTCCTTTTCTTCAACGACGGTGGCGGCTCGTGCGGCCGCGGTAGCCGCTGTGGCGGATTTGGAGGCCTTGGCGGGGCGGGGCGGGGAAGTCCGGGGCATGGAGTCGAGTCGATGAAGCGGGGGTTAGAGTTTAACCTGATCAAAGTTGACAAAGTTATCAGTTATGATTTGAATATCGAAGACGCCCAAACCATGGGCGATACAAGAACAGGAGTTCGCGTGGAGACAGCTGCACACGAGGCGCAGGAAGCGCTTCCGTTCGCGCCCCGATCAACTCAGGCGGTCGATTTGCCTTCCGCAGTCGACGTGCTGATCGTGGGTTTCGGCCCAGTAGGCGCCATGGCGGCAAATCTGCTCGCCAGATACGGCGTACGGGTACTGGTCGTGGAGAAATCCACCGAGATCTTCATGGCGCCCCGCGCCATCGCACTCGACAACGAAGCGCTGCGCATCCTGCAGATGGCGGCTATCGGCGAGCACGAACTCGACACCATCGCGATCCCGTTTGTGCGTATGCGCTCGCCGGTGTTTGGCGAATTCGCACGCGTCAATACGCTCGGCGGCGCCGATGGCCATCCAAAGCTCGTCACGTTCTACCAACCCGATCTCGAGCGCAGCCTGCGGCGCCAGCTCCAGCAGTACGACGGCGTGCACACCGCGCTGGGCGCCGAGTGCAACGGGCTTGAGGCCGCCGACGACCACGTCGTCGCCTCAGTCGCGTTGGCTTGCGGACAGACGCATCGCGTGCGTGCGCGCTACGTCATCGGCGCAGACGGCGCCAGCTCCGTCGTTCGCGGGTTGATCGGCCAGGCCTTCAAGGGCAAGACGTTTGCCGAAGACTGGCTCATCGTCGATGCGCGCAACGTGCCGAGCCCGATCGACCACGTTGAGTTCCTCTGCAACCATCGCCGCCCGACGCCTCACATGACAGCCCCGGGCGGCCGCGAACGCTGGGAGTTCATGCTCAGTCCCGGTGAGACGCGCGCCGAAATGGAATCGGACGAACGCATCCGCACCTTGCTCAAGCCTTGGTGCAACGTCGACGACATCGTCATCGAGCGCAAGGCCGTCTATCGCTTCCACGCGCGCGTGGTCGATACGTTCAGCAGGGGGCGTGTCTTTCTTGCCGGAGACGCAGCGCACATTACGCCGCCCTTCGTTGGACAGGGGCTTGTTGCTGGTCTGCGGGATGTGGCCAATCTCTGCTGGAAGCTGGCATGGGTCGTCCAGGGCCGCGCGGCGCCGGGCATTCTTGATTCGTACGATCGCGAACGCCGCCCGCATGCGAAGGCGATGATCAATCTCGCGAAGTTCATGGGCAAGCTCGTGATGCCGCGCAACGCCGGCGTTGCGTTGCTCACGCACGGGCTCATGCGCTTTGTGCGCATGGTTCCCCCGTTGCGTACCCAGCTCGAAGAACTCGGCATCAAGCCGAAGAACGCGTTCGCACGGGGCCTGTTCGTCAATGGAAAAGGTGGTTCCCGGTTGCGCCGTGGCGCCGTGCTTGCCCAAGGCTGGGTCCGCGGCAGCGATGGCACGGCTCAACTGAGCGATGACGTATTCGGCGGCGCGCTCGCGTTGATCGGCTTTGGCCAAGACGTCAGCACACAACTGGATGCCGACACGGCCAACACGTTTGCCGCCGCCGGCGGCAAGGTGTTCCGCATCACGCATCGCGGCCAGCGCCTGCACGTGGCGCAAGGCGAGTCGTGGGAAGACCTGGAAGGGGTTTTCCTGCCGCGTTCGGTGCCCTTTGGCTGGGCCGCTGTCGTCCGCCCCGATCGCACCATCGTCCATGACGGCCCGGCACAGGACGCCGCGCGCCTTGTACGAGAAAGCCTCGCATTGCTCGGCGCATCGGCCGGGCAGGCGTCTTCCCTGGCACCCGCCGCACGCGCCGCTTGAGGTCTCACCATGAAACTCACGACTGCCCAACCTGCCCGCCACCCGAACCCGACCACCAAGGCGATCGAACTCGCTTACCTGATTTTCGAGCGGCCAGACCTGACCAAGGCAGAGCAGTTCCTGACCGACTTCGGTCTGCACACCGTGGCGCGCGATGACGAACGGCTGTTCATGCGAGGCACCAGTGCCGCCCCGTTCTGCTACGTCGTCCACAAGGCAGATACAGACCGCTTTGTCGGATTCGGCTTGCGTGTTGCCGACAGCAAAGACCTGGAATCGCTGGCCCGCGTGCCGGGTGCGTCAGGCGTGGAGCCCATCACCGCACCGGGCGGCGGACTGTGCGTGCGCCTGCGTGATCCGTCCGGCTTTCGCGTTGATGCCATCTGGGGCCAGGCGCCCAGCGGCACGCTGCCGCATCGCGCGGCACTGGCGCTCAATACGGCCGACAGCATCGTCCGCGTGAATGACACGCAGCGCGTTCAGGCGAAGCCGCAGGAGGTCATCCGCCTGGGCCACGTCGTGCTGGAAGTGGCCGACTACCAGGCCACGAGCGCCTGGTACACACAGCACTTCGGCTTCATTCCCAGCGATGTGCAGGTGCTGCCCGATGGCTCACCGGCGGTGGCGTTCATGCGGCTCGACCTGGGCGCAACGCCTGCCGATCACCACACGCTCGCGCTCGCCCAGGGCTTCGCGCCCATCTACAGCCACAGCGCATTTGAAGTGATCGACGCCGATGCCATCGGCATGGGGCAGCGCATCCTGCGCGAACGCGGCTGGAAGCATGCGTGGGGCATCGGCCGGCACATCCTGGGCAGCCAGATCTTCGACTACTGGCAAGACCCCTGGGGCGACAAGCACGAACACTACTGCGACGGCGACATGTTCACCGCCGACCAGCCCACCGGGATCCATGCCGTGAGCCGTGAAGCGATGTCGCAATGGGGCCCCGTCATGCCGCGCAGCTTTACGAAGCCCAAGCTCTCTCTGTCCAAGCTCGTCGCGCTGCTGCGCAACCTGCGCAACAGCCCCGACCTTACAGTCGGCAAGTTGCGTACGCTGGCCAAGCTGTTCGCTTAACCCGTTTCCTGACCGACCGCCCCGATACGCCCATGGCACTGAATGTTCTGCATTACCGATACCAGGGTCGCGCCCAGTGGGGCCTGATCCGCGCCGGCATGATCACGCCCATTCCGGGCGATTTCCCGACCACCGCTGCGTTTCTCCAGTCCAACACGGTGGAAGCGCTCTCGGGATTGGCCGGCGCCGCCATCAAGGTGTCTGAGGTCGAAATCCTTTCGCCGGTCACGCGCAATCAGCAGTTCGTTTGTCTGGGTGCGAACTATCGGCAGCACATGATCGAGTCGGGCATGAACCCGGACGCCAAGCACTTCAACATGGTGTTCACCAAGGCGCCGGGCTGCATCGTGCCTGCCACGTCCGACGTGGTGCGGCCACGCCACGTGCGGTTTCTCGACTACGAGATCGAGCTGGGCCTCGTCATGAAACGCGAGGTGACGACGCGCGAGTCGGTCACGGATGCCAATCTGCATGACTACGTGGCGGGCATTGTCATCGTCAATGACTACTCGGCGCGCGACATCCAGATTCCGCAGATGCAGTTCTACAAGGGCAAGAGCTATCGCACGTTCGGCCCGGTGGGCCCGTACCTGTGCCTGTTGCAGCAACGCGACTTCGGCCGGCTGCGCGATCTGCAACTCAGGCTGACCGTCAACGGCGTGATCCGGCAAAGCGATTCCACCGCCAACCTGGTCCACGGGCCCGCAGAAACCTTGACCGAGCTGTCGGGCGTTCACGATCTGCACACCGGTGACCTGATCGCCACGGGTACGCCCGCTGGCTGCGCGCTGAGCGTTCCGTCCCCCGCGAAGCAGCGCATCGCTGCGCTGTTGCCGGAAGTCACCAAGTGGCGGATGTTCATGAAGGTGCAGGCTGCGCGCCCGCAATACCTGAAGCCCGGCGACGTTGTCGAAGCGCGCATCTTCAGCGCAGACAGCGAGATCGACCTCGGCACGCAGCGCAACCGCGTGGTGGAAGACGCAGCATGAACGGCATTGCAAACCAGAGCGACATCCTCGCCATTGAAGTGCGGGGAATGCCCGCAGACCTACCGACCAGTACGTACGAGATGATCCGGCGCGGCGCCGCCATCAATCCGTCTGCTCCGGCGCTCTCGTTCTTCCTGCGCGCGGCAGATCATCGCAAGGCGCAGACGTGGACGTATCACGAGCTGGTGCGAGACATCACGCGCACGGCCAACCTGTTGACGCGGCTCGGTATTCGCCGCGATGAAGTGGTGGCCTACGTGCTGCCGAATCTGCCCGAAACGCATTTCGTGATCTGGGGTGGTGAGGCAGCAGGCACGGTCTGCGCCATCAACCCGCTGCTTGAAGGGCCCGCCATTGCCGATCTGCTCAAGGCTGCCGGCGCGCGCGTGCTGGTCACGCTTGCGCCGTTTCCGGGCACCGATCTGTGGCCGAAGGTGCAGCGCATTCTGGGCGAGGTGCCATCGCTGGAGCATCTGGTGCTCGTCAACCTGGCCGACCGCGTGCGTGGGCCCAAGGGCTGGATGGCGCGGCTCGTGCAGCGCCGGGAATGCAAGCGGCTGTATGGCCGGGAAGGTGTGCGCGCCGCCGTGCCGCGACATATCCACTTGCACGACTTCGGCACGGCGATGGCGCGTGAATCCGGCGCAACGCTGGCGTTTCCGCGGGTCTTCAAGGCGGGGGATACCTCCTCATATTTCTGCACAGGCGGCACCACCGGCCTGCCCAAGATTGCCATGCGCAGCCATGGCAACGAGGTAGCCAATGCGTGGGCCGCAGGCCAGTTCCTGGGCAACAGCGTCGGCCCTGGCAAAACGATCTTCTGCGGGCTGCCGCTGTTTCATGTGAACGCGGTGCTGGCGACCGGGCTTCTGCCGTTCTTCAAGGGGGCGCACGTGGTGCTCGGCACCCCCCAGGGGTACCGCGGCGATGGCGTTGTCCCCCGCTTCTGGGAGATCGTCGAGCGCCACCGCATCAACTTCTTCAGCGCCGTGCCAACGCTCTATGCAGCATTGCTCGATGTGCCCCTGGGCCAACACGACATCAGCTCGCTGCAGTACGGCCTGTGCGGCGCGGCACCCATGCCCGTCGAAGTCTTCCGCACGTTCCAGCAGCGCACCGGCGTCAAGATTCTGGAGGGCTACGGCCTGACCGAAGGTACGTGCGTGAGCAGCGTCAACCCACCGCTGGGCGACCGGCGACTCGGCTCTATTGGCCTGCGCGTACCGGGCCAGCGCATGAAGGCCGTAGTGCTCGGTGAAGACGGCCGGTATGTGCGTGATTGCGGTACGGATGAACCTGGTGTCCTCGTCATCTCGGGCCCGAACGTATTTAGCGGCTACGTGCAACCTGAGCACAACAAGGGCCTGTGGATCGACCTGGGCGATGGCCGGGCGTGGCTCAACACGGGTGATCTCGGCCGCATGGACCATGACGGCTACTTCTGGCTGACCGGCAGAAAGAAGGAGCTCATCATCCGCGGCGGCCACAATATTGATCCGGCCACCATTGAAGAGCCGCTGCACCGGCACCCGGCTGTCCAGATCGCGGCGGCCATCGGGCGACCCGATGCACATGCCGGCGAGCTGCCCGTGGCGTACGTCCAGCTCAAGCCCGGCGCCACGGCCAGCCGCGAAGAACTTGCCGACTTCGTCCGCGAGACAATCCTTGAGCGCGCCGCGCAGCCAAAGCAGATCCACATCGTTGATGCCATGCCGCTCACGGCGGTGGGCAAGATCTTCAAGCCCGCGCTCAAGCGCATGGAGACCGCCGATGCCTTGCACTGCGCGCTGCGCGAGGCAGGCATCGAGGGCGTGCGCCTCGTGCTGGACGAAGACAAGACCACCGGCATCTCGGTACGTGCCGGCCTGCGTGACCCAGCATCGCACGACGGCGTGGCAGCGGTCCTTGGCCGATTCCCGTTTTCGTTTTCTATCTCGCCAGACGGAGGCGCGCCTCCCTAGTCCGTCACGCCCCAGCCTGCCTTAGCCAATACAACGATTCCAAAACAGGAGACACACCATGGCGCACTTCACTCTGCGCTTCGCCCCCGCTCGTTCTTTTTTTGCCGTGGCAGCCGCCATCGCAATGGCAGCGCCCGTGGCGCATGCCCAATCCAACGAGGCGCAGACCGCCAGCGATGGCAGCTTCTTTGACCGCTACATCCGCGGGCGCAACGTGCTTTCGGTTGGGGTGCTTCATATTCAACCCACGGATTCGTCAACGCCGCTGTCCACCTCGACCAGCGCGCTCGGCCTGGGCACCTATGAATCGCCTGGCACCAGTGCCAAGACGGGCAGCTCAACCACGCTGTCGCTCACGCAGACGTATTTCGTCAACGACAACTGGGCCGTCACGGCGGTCGGCGGCATCCCGCCCACCACGAACATCTACGGCCGCGGCAAGGTCGTGGCGCCCGTGCCGGGGCTTGGAAATCTCACGCTCATTGATCTGGGGCTGCCCAAGAACAACCCCGTTGCATCTGCCCGTGCGTGGAACCCGGCGCTCATTGGGCAGTACTACTTCGGCACCGCGCAGAGCAGGCTGCGCCCGTTCATTGGTGCGGGCGTCAGCTACAACTTCTTCACCCAACTGCGCCTGAACTCGAATTTCGTCAGCGCCATGCAGAACCTCGGCCAAGTCCTGCAGTTGGGCATGGGCCAGATCCCGACCGGCCCCGCCAAAGTGTCAGCAGCGACCTCCAGTTCCTGGGCGCCCGTAGCCAACATCGGCATGTCGTACGAGTTCGCCCAGAACTGGACGCTTGTCGGCACCGTCGCCTATCTGCCCTTGAAGACTACATCCACCATCACGCTGCGCAGCCAGGAAGGCCAAGTGCTGGCCGTCAACAAGACGCAGATCAACGTGAAGCCGGTCGTCTTCAGCCTGAATGTTGGATACCGGTTCTAGTGGATCGAGAATGGAAGGCCAATAGCTAGCGTCGAAACTCTGCGGGCGGCATGCGGCCTTCAAACAGTCGCATTCCACTGTCTGAACTCCGAATTTTCGACCTCCGGGGCGACTCAGGCCAGCCTGTTTCACGGTTGAATCCGTTTCGGCGTTTTTTTTTGAAGAAGCGCCATCGCCAAAGCGCTCAGGTGTAGTGCGTTCGAGCCTTTAGCCGACTTGGTGTGATTTTTGCACGGCTCATACGACCTCAGCGCCATCAGCCCTTTACATAGCGCGGTCAGAACGTTCGACAAGTGGCATCGAGAGGGAATGGCACGAGGGCCGTCAAATCTCGTTGTTGCGGCAGTGTTTGGAAAACCGGGACGAGCGCTTCCCTGAGGTGAGGGAGGCACGTTTGGTCAAGGGGACAAATCATGACTTCCAAACATTGCGCGCCAGCGTGGGCATGCACGGGCCTGCTGGTAGCTGTGATCGGGCTTGTGGGGACAGCAGAGGCGGCGGGGCCGACAAGCGTACCCAACAATGCCGGCTTGAACCCGCCGCATATGCAGAACGGCAAGGTGGTTCCGCCGCCGCGCCCGAGTGTGCCGACGGTGATCGTGCCGGGCATGCCGCGTTCGCTCATGCGTGAGGCAGAGCACGGCCATAGCACGGGCGGCACGATCGCCTCTCCGGCGTCGGTACATCGCCAGGACGGCAAGGTCTGGGTCGACTAAGGGGCACGATCATGAAAAAAGTCATCCTGGCGTGCCTACTCGCGCTCAGTCTTCTTATCGTGTATCGGCCGATCACGATGCCATCGGCGCAGGCCGCAACGACCTTGAAGGTGCTGGTGCTGTATGACGCACCGCCAAACGACCCCTACAGCAATCTGGGGTTTGCCTACGCAATCATGCTGCGTAACCTGCTCGGGCACTGGAATACGACGGTCAGTCTGGTGCCGATCCAGAACTACACCGCTGGCTCGGTGCAAGCCAACCAGGCCACGTTCTATCTGGGCGATTACTACAACAACACCATCCCCCCCGCGTTCCTCAAGGACGTAATGTCGACCACCTCCACGGTGGTGTGGTTCAAGTACAACCTGTGGGAACTGGCTTGGGACACGGTCGATTACACCAATCCGACCTTCACCCAGAAATTCGGCATAGCCTTCGACCAGGTTTTCGGCTTCAACGGCAACGTCTATCCGTCGTCGAGCAATCCGAATCCGGGATTCTTCGATACCGTGACGTACAAGGGCATGTCGATGGTGAAGTACTACAGCTTCAATGCCACGACAGGTGCCGTCAGCGCTGACCCGGACATCGGCATCACGCAGGTGACGGACGCCACCAAAGCACAGGTGCTAGTGAACATCACTGACAGCCAGAGCGGGGCGGTTGCGCCCTATGTGGTTCGCTCGGGCAACTTCTGGTATTTCGCCGATCAACCGTTTTCATATATCGGCCCGCGTGACCGCTACCTGGCGTTTTGTGATCTGTTGCACGACATTCTGGGGGACAGCGCGTCAACGGCGTACACCCACCGGGCCATGGTGCGCTTTGAAGACATGAACGCTTATACGAGTACCAGTTCGATGAAGAAGCTCACGGACTATCTGTACAGCAAGCACATTCCGTTTTCGATGGCGACCATCCCCGTCTATACAGACCCGAACGGGTACTACAACAACGGCGTGCCGGAGACGATTACGCTCGCTAACGCGACCGGGTTGAAATCTGCAATCAACTACGCGCTCAAGCGCGGGGGTAAGGTGATGATGCACGGCTACACGCATCAGTACGAGAACATTCCCAATATCGACAACGCAGTGAGTGGCAATGATTTCGAGTTCTGGTATGCGACCGCCAATACCCCGACCGACGACGACTCACTTCAGTGGGCTGGAGGGCGGCTGGATGCGGGTCTCCAGCAGTTCACCAATAACGGTTACAAGCCGTTTGCGTGGGAAGCCCCACACTACGAATCGTCGCCGCTGTCGATCGCTGCAGTGCCGCCACGCTTCAACTCAACGTACCAGCGCGTGGTGTATTTCGCCTGCACCAATAACACCACGAGTAGCGTCACCAATACCAATACCATTTGTAGCAATGGCGATCTGTACACGCTCAATTCAACGGCCAACAACCATGCGTTTGCGGTCGGGCAGTTCTTTCCGTACGTGATCTATTCCGATTACTACGGCCAACGCATCATTCCTGAAAACCTGGGCAACATCGAATACAACATCTGCAATATCGATCCGTTCTCGTGCCTGACCTACACTTGGCAAGATATTTACCTGAATGCTCAATATGCTCGGGTGGTACGCGACGGTTTTGCCTCGTTCTTCTTTCACCCGTTCTGGCTGGACTCCGATATGTCAGGCACGGCTGCTTCCAACGCGTTCCAGGATTTCCAGAGCCTAGTGAGCGGCATTACTGGCCTGGGGTACCAATGGGCGGATGCAAGCACGCTTAAATAGGGTGCCTGGATGTGAACCGGCAAGGCGGCGGAGACCACACCGCCGCCTTGCAGGGGGGCGCGAAAAGCCGTTGCTATAGCCAGTCCGCGAGTTTCACCGAGGCCGGTTTGCCGTCAATCATCGTTGCCGGTCGGTCGGGGCAATTGTCGGGGGTTAGTCGGGCATGGTTGTCGCTAGATGGTTGTCGGCGGCGCCCGGTCTGTTTGTCGCTGGCGGAGTGCTTCCAAGTATCTCGCGCCAGGAGTTCGAGACCTCCTGCATGCAAGACGTCATGCCGGGCCGCCTCGTTATCTGCAAAGACGAGGTGAACGAATCGGTGGACCCGGAAGCCTTCTAGCTGCGGCTGTGCAATATGTTCACCCAGCCGCTCCACAGCCTGCTTGAACTGCCGCAGATCGACCGCATCCGCTGGCACCTCTTTTCCGATGTGCGCATCGTTAGCCGGCAAGGCAGCCCGTTTGAGGCGGATGACCGGTCGCGATGACCGGGCGGACGTTACGCCTTAGCAAGCCGCTCCTTGGCCAGTCTCGTGCCTTCTGCCAGCGCTTCCAGCTTGCGCCACGCCACGTCCCGCGCCATCGGCGCCAGGCCGCAGTTCGTGCACGGGAACAGTCGCTCCTTCGGCACGAACGCCAGCGCCCGGCCGATGGTGTCAGCCACTTCCTCAGGTGTCTCTACCACGTCGCTGGCCACATCGATCACGCCGACCAGCACGTCCTTGCCGACCAGCAACTTCATCAGGTCGGGCGGCACATGGGAGTGGATGCATTCCAGGCTCACCTGGTCGATGCGGCTGCGGGCAAGCGCGGGGAATACCGCCTCGTACTGACGCCATTCGTCGCCCAGGGTGCGCTTCCAGTCGGTATTGGCCTTGATGCCGTAGCCGTAGCAGATGTGCACCGCGGTCGTACAGGTCAAGCCCTGCGCCGCGCGCTCGAGCGCCTGCACGCCCCAGTCAGCGGCGTCCTTCATGTAGACATTGAACGCGGGTTCGTCGAACTGGATGATGTCCACGCCATCGGCTTGCAGTGCGAGCGCTTCCTGGTTGAGCAATTCCGCAAACGCGAAGGCCATCTTGACCTTGTCGCCGTAGAAGCGGTCTGCCACGGTGTCGACAATGGTCATGGGGCCGGGCAGCGTGAACTTCAGCTTCTTCTTCGTGTGGGCGCGCGCCAACTGGGCTTCGAAAGCGTGCACGCGGCCCTTCAGGCGCAGGGCAGCAACCACCTGCGGCACCATCGCGTCGTAGCGGTTGTCGCGGATGCCCATCTTCACCTTGTGCTCGAAGTCGATGCCCTCGACCTGCTCCAGGAAGCCGTGCACGAAGTGCTGGCGCGATTGCTCGCCGTCGCACACGATGTCCAGACCCGCGTCTTCCTGGGCTTTGATCCACAGCAGCGTCGCGTCGGCCTTGGCCTGGAGCAGCGCATCGCCTTCAGCCCTCCACTGAGGCCAGAGTTTGTTGGTTTCAGCCAGCCAGGCAGGCTTCGGCAGGCTGCCGGCGATGGAGGTTTCAAACATCGGACGATTCCTTTCAAGAAAGATGGGTGTGGCAAACGTGCTTCGGGACCGTTTTGCCAGAGCAGCCGCGGGATGGTGTGTTATGTGGGGCAGGACTGCCGGCAGCGCCGATGCGAGTGCCGCTAGACAGCGATATTCGCTTCGGCAAGCCTGGTCAACGAGATGTGGGAAGAATGGCCCATGTATTTTGGCCAGTCAGAGCGCGAAATCGGTCGCCCATTGTTCAAGGACGCGCTTATAGGGCTTGATGAAATGCTCCTCTGCAAACTTCCCTTGCTTGACAGCCAGCTGGCTGCGTTCTTCCCGGTCATAGACAATCTGCGTCAACGAGTAATCCTGATGCTTCAGGCTCGGTTGATAGAGTTTTCCTGCTGCAGCATTGGCGTTGTAAATTTCCGGACGATAAATCTTTTGAAAGGTCTCCATGGTGCTGATGGTGCCGATCAATTCGAGATTCGTGTAATCACCCAGCAGGTCGCCTTGAAAGTAGAAAGCCAAGGGTGCAACGCCATTCGGCGGCATGAAAAACCGAACCTGCATCCCCATCTTTGCGAAATACTGGTCAGTTGAGGACAGTGCATTCTGTTGGTACTCCACACCCAGTACGGGATGCTGGTTCCCGGTCCGCCGATAGGTCTTGCTGGTCGAGGCGCTGATGCAGATGACAGGCGGCTTGCTGAAGCGCTCCTTGTAAGCGCGCGAGTTGACAAATTGCTGGAACAGCTTGCCATGCAAGTCGCCAAAATCGTCTGGAGTGCTGAATTCCGCTCGATGGGCGTTGTACTCCGGAAGCAGGACGCTGAAGTCGTAATCGCGCACATAGGAAGAAAAATTGTTTCCCGCGATGCCGTCGATGCGCTTGTTTGTTGTCCTGTCGAGAATGCTGGTTTTCAGTATCTCGATCAGCGGAAATACATCGTTGCTGCTTTGGGCGTCAAGGTTCATCTCGACAGAGATGATCTCGAGTTCGACAGCGTAGCGATCTCCCGTGGGATTGTCCCAATGCGCCAAATCATTGAAGCGATTGTCAATCATCCGCAGTGTGTTGCGCAGGTTCTGCTGCCGATTCTTTCCGCGGGCCAGGTTGGCAAAGTTTGTGGTGATGCGAGTGCTGTCCGATGGCTGATAGTTTTCATCGAAACAAATGCTTTTGAGGCTAAAGGTGAGTTCTTGGTTCATTGTGATCCAGTGACCTAATTTCGGAGAGAAAAGCCAATTCGTGTTTCAGGCCACAACCACCGCATCGGCCAGAGACGACCTGGCGTGGTGCGTCAATTCGACCAACGGCAATGCCCGTTGGACGGCCAGTCTTGCCCGCTCAGTCAGGGCCTCGTCCTGCAGGCGGTAATCCACGAAATCCTTGTCGGTCGCGTAGACGCCCAGCGGCAACGTGCGTGCCTGGAAAAAGCTGAACAGCGGCCGTAACTGGTGGTCGATCACCAGGGCATGGCGCTCACTGCCGCCGGTGGCTGCCAATAGAACCGGTTTGTCGATCAAGGCATCCTGGTGAATGAAGTCGAAGAAATGCTTGAACAGCCCGGTGTAAGAGCCGCGGTAGACCGGCGTTGCCACCACCAGGACGTCAGCTTGCTCGACCGCCGCGAGCTCCCGCTCCACCGTATCGGGCAGTTGGGATCGCCAGATCGCGCCGGCAAGCTGTGGTGCGAGTTGGCCCAGTTCGATCAGGCGTTGTTGGCACGGAACTTCGTCGGCGATCAGATCCAGCAGGTGCTCTGCCAGGGCTGCAGCCTTGGAGGGGCGCTGCAGTCCGCCGGAAACCGCTACTACTCGAAGTGGACGTGTCATTTTTGCTTTCAGATGGCTGCGATCGAACAATCGGAACGCATGGTATTGATGTGGATCAATGAAGTAAAATGGTTTTATTTCACAAATTCATGAATAGGAATCATGTGAATGCTTGAGCGCATCCACCTCAGCATCGTTCAGCAGGTCGAGAAGCAAGGGTCGTTGACGGCCGCCGCAGGCGTACTGAACCTGACCCAGTCGGCCCTGAGCCACAGCATGAAGAAACTAGAGCTTCAGCTGGGCACCGACATTTGGCTGCGCGAAGGACGAAGCCTGCGCCTGACGCAGGCCGGCCAATATCTGTTGGCCGTGGCGAACCGGGTGCTGCCGCAACTGGACTTGGCCGAAGAGCGCCTCGGCCAATTCGCGCAGGGCGAGCGCGGGGCGCTGCGTATCGGCATGGAATGCCATCCCTGCTACCAGTGGCTACTCAAAGTGGTGTCTCCCTATCTGGCCGCATGGCCCGACGTGGATGTGGACGTCAAGCAGAAGTTTCAGTTCGGCGGGATCGGTGCGTTGTTCGGCTACGAGATCGACCTGCTGGTCACGCCGGACCCGTTGTTCAAGCCGGGGCTGAAGTTCGAACCCGTATTCGACTACGAGCAGGTGCTGGTCGTGGCCCGGGGCCATGCCCTGGCTTCGGCGGCCTATGTGAAACCCCAGCAGTTGACCGGGGAAGTGCTCATCAGCTACCCCGTGGACATCGAGCGCCTGGACATATACAGCCAGTTCCTGTTGCCGGCCGGTGTAACGCCCAGGCGCCACAAAGCCATCGAAACCACCGACATCATGCTGCAGATGGTGGCCAGCGGCCGCGGCGTGGCCGCCCTGCCGCGCTGGCTGGTCGAGGAATACGCGGCCAAGATCGACGTGGTGCCCGTGCGGCTGGGCGCGCGCGGCATCGCCAAGCAAATCTTCCTGGGCGCACGCGAAGCGGACACCGCCATTGACTACGTGCGGGCCTTCATTGAACTGGCCCGCCAGCCTGCAATCGCTACCAACACTGCCATTGCCCAAGGAGCCAAAGGATGAACACCGATCGGCAAGCTGGGTGGTCACCGGGCGCGCTTGCCGTTGTCGACTGTCGAGATTCACTCAACTCTGAACCGGCGGGCCACGATTTGTAGGCGTCGCCGGCGGAGTTGCTCAGCCAACTCTGAACTCTTGGTTCACCTAACTTTGAACTATCCGTGGTTTGGTTCACGCAACTCTGAACTTCCCATAGCGCATGAAAGCGATCCATTAGTATCTTTTTGTCTCGCAGTCGATGTGCGGACATCATTCCTTTTTCGAGCGCGCGCCCAGGAACAACGTGCTAACGTTTCTAAAGTGCTTGCGGAACCTAGGGCACTGTATAAAAATACAGTATGCATCCGACTGCGGGGGGCGCGTTCATGTCCAGCTACATCTTTGTATCTCCCGGCTCAGACCCTGGGGCTGGTCATCCTCTCGTAGATCCGATACTGACTTCGTCGCGACCCACTATGGGCACTTGCCGGCCGGACTTGCGTCGGCTGGTGAGGCCTGGTGATCATATTTTTGTTGTCAGTGGTAGTCGTGGTCGGACCTATCCTCAATACGTCATCGGCGGCATGGAAATCGATGACAAGCTTGAGGATCAACTTGAAGCGTTGCGTCAACGGCCGGAAAACGCGCTTCGGTTCGACGAAAACGGACAGAAGTACGGCAACATCATCGTGACTGCGAACGGCGTTCAACACCCGCTTGATAAGCATTCGAAGTTTGAGAGCCGTATTAAGAACTACATCATTGGCAAGAATCCCGTTGTGCTCGAGAGCGAGAGAGAAGTGCAACTAGGGCGCGAGCACTCGCTTGAGATTCTTTCAGAGCTCTTTGATCGTAGAGGCTCTCGTATGCAGCAAGTCATAGGTCGCAATCGTCGGCTTTCGGACGATCAGGCTGAACGACTACGGCACGCATTGGAAGACATCAAACGAGAGGCAAGGTCGTGACAAATATCGCCGCCTATTTGGCGAGCCGAAAGCTCACGATTGAGAAAGCAGCCGCCAAAGCCGGCTTGTCTCGCGACCGATTTGAACAGGTCGCGGGTGGGGCCGGCGCGACTCTGGGCGAGATCAGAAAAATCGCTAAGGCGCTCGGGGTACCTCTTTCGAGCCTGATAGATAAGGCCCCCGCGGAACCGATCCGCTTGCTGTTTCGACAGACATTGGGACAGCGCGAAATCGAGATTGCTCCGCAAGTCGATGTGGTCGCGGCACAAGTGCGGGATGCGCTTGCAATTGCCAGTGGACTGCCATCTGATCTGACTTGGCTAGATTTGTTTCGCGGGCTTGAGCCCCGGGTAGAGAGCGCCGAGGACTTTGCCCAAAAATTCCGTAGCTCGATCGCCAAGCTTGACGACCTTGAGCCGTTCCCCGAGCTTCCAGAAGTTGTCAGCGAGCTCGGTATCTTTATCCTCTTTTCGCGTGATCCAAGCATAGAGGGCGTTTCAGCAATTGTCGAAGGACATGCGCTGATGATCGTGGGGGCCCGTAGTTTCAAACCGCGAATGCTCTTCACGATTGCGCATGAGCTAGGGCACTTGGTGGCGCACCACGATTCGCGTGCGAGTGGCTATGCTCACCTAGATAGAGAAGTCAGTGGGCTGCACGAACCTCAGCGTAACGAGGAAAAATTCGCAGACGCTTTCGCAGCAGCTCTTCTGCTTCCTCGTCCTGGAATCCTCACCGCGCTGAAGGTGATTAGGGAACTATTAGGCATTGAAAAGGGCCCTCTAGGGGCCATCGAGATCGCCTGGATCGCCCACCTCTTCCACGTTAGCTTCGAGGTGGCCGCTAGGCGCTTTGAGGTCCTCGGTCTGCTCCCAAGTAACAGCGCACGAGCCTTCTATCAAAAGCTTGAAGATGACTATGGGAATCCGGAGCGGTTCGCTGCGGCTATCGACATTCCTTCGCGCCCCGATCTGTTGATCTTAACGTCTCAAGCCCTAGTTGATGCCGCAGTTGAGAAGGTCCGCTCGGGAAGCATGTCAATCGGCAAAGCAGCCGAACTGCTGAATATCCCGGTCTCGACCTTGGTGGTCGCCAACGCGGATATCAGCGTGTGATCATTATTCTCGACGCATCCACTCTCATCAATCTTGCAAATGGCGAAGTCTTCGCCAAGGTGATCTCCTTACCAGGTCGCAGTTTCAAGGTAAGCGAAGAGGTGCGTCGGGAATCGAAGACAGTTTCTCGGGCGATTCGGGTAGCCATCAAGCGTGGCGACCTGGAATGGGTTGATGCAGACCTGATAAGTGCAGCTGCATACCAGGACGCGCTCGACATGTGGGGCCTGGGTGCCGGAGAGACAGAGTGTATCTTGGCTGCACAAGCGCTGAATTGCCAGGTGGCATGCGATGACGGTGCCGCCCGCAAGGTCATCGAACAAAGCGTCCCAGGCATCCAGCTCACTGGCTCTATTGGGTTGTTGAAACAGACGGTAGCAGCAGGCCTACTTACTGCAGCGCAGGCATACGAAGCATTTCAGCTCATGAAGTCCCGTGGAGGATACTTGCCCGATCTTGGGCCGGCTGATTTTGTCTTGGCCGCTTAGATCGTTTCAGGACGTAGTCCGAGCTTTTCGTTGCGTAAGGGATTCGGGGCCGTCGCCGCGAGGTCCCGACGCATTGCCACAAACGGATTACCTATGGTCTTCTTGAACCGCGTAGGCGCCTGAAACCAGCTTCCGCATGAATTGCACTCGTGATCGACGTGCGCTGTGTACGCTAACTCTCCATGGTCGAAGTGGGGCTCGTTGCACGAAGGGCAAACAAGATCAACGACTCGGCCCTCAAGATGCGGCATTGCAGACTGTGCCATATAGGTCCGCACTTGGGTGGCGTTGAGTTTCCTGCCATCAATCGTCACCTTTGCAAAAGTATCGTCGATGCACGGCATCTCCTGGCTGTGCGCCGAAAACGCGTGCACGTGGATTCCAATTTCCTCCGCCTCATTTGACGTCCATATAAGAGCCGGGTTCGATCCCCAGATCTGAACCCCGCCGGGGTAATCGCTTTGACGAAGTGAGAGCGTTCTCGGAGCCTTGACGCTCTTAGTTGTGCTGGCGCCAAAGAGCAAGCGCATCGCGGCTAACGGATTGCCTATGCCTGTGCCTGTATCCGAGAACTGCTGCCCGCATCCATGGCACTGGTGCCTCCGGTGAGGATGGACGGCAAACCAATCTCGGTCAAGATGCGGAAAGCCGCAGTAGTTGCAATTTACCGAGATGGTCTCGAAGCCAAATACGCTGGACACCATGTAGTTGATTGCGTCGATTTCGTCGACTTCGGCCCAGCCGTCTGAGAGTAGATCTCGTGAGAATGGAATGCGAAGCTTGCGGTAGGTCTTATCAATATCCTTGCTGCCTTTCTTTGCTAGGCGCGCGTGGACATGGATTCCGCGGTCCACCGGTTGAGTGGTGGTGTCGTATACAGCAGGAACTGAGCCCCATAAAGCGACGCCGCCACGATAGCCGGCGAAATCAAGGTCGAGCGTTTCCTCGGGTCCGATGGGCAAATCGTTCGCAGCGACACATTTTTGCGCGGGAACGCCATATTTGGCTGTGGCATTCGCATGGTGCGCGAGGCACCAATAACGAGTCCCTCCATCCCTGCGCCGACCTACCGGCACGATTTTGCATTTCATCATGAGGCCCTCAGAGAAATCATTGCTGCTTCCTGATCAAGGCCCCCATTGGGCCCGTTCATAAAACATTCAAAAACTTCTACAGCGCGCCTCAAATGCATGAGGACAATGACAACTGGAACAGTGAAAAATCGCCTATAAGGGTCAGGTGGCGCAATCGGTCAACTGAACCCTGCATGGATGGCGGAGTGACAGAATTCATATATGGCTGCCGAAGTCTGCCTATTGTTGCTTGCGCACCAGGTAGAGGACAGCAAGACCAAGCAAACCGACTGCCAAGAGCAGGCAGGAAAACGCAACAAAGTTGGGGAGCGCATTCTTGGCAAGAGGGGCGGCCAGATAAAGACCGTAACCAAGAATAGACAAGACAGCCAGCGCCACAGCGAAGTAAGGCTGCTTGCTTGCGAACTTGGTGAACGCGTTCGCGATAGGGGAAAAGTCCATGTCGTCTCCTTAGCGAAGACGAGCACTGTAGCTCCAGGTTGGTGCTTTTCAGTCAGTGATCGTCATATTCGCCTCATGGACGTTCTCCTTCGAAAGTATCGGAACTAATCTAGCAGACAAATCACAAAAGGCAAGTGGGCGAGCAGGCCCTACTGAAGGAGGGGCATAGACGAAGACCGCTAGAGGGATGGCGGTAGCTTGGCATGGTCGGCCGCGCGAAAGCACCACTCATGCATAGAGTACGTTCGTATCACTCGCACACATACTGACTCAGCGACAACTATGGTGTCAGTTTCGGTTTCTGCGGCCCTTTCATTCTTGTGGCGACGGAGCAGTAAAGGTGAGTCCTGCGGCTCTCAGAATCCTTTCGCGCTCGCGCGCGTACGGTGACCTGTGAAAATACCCCTGGATACGGCTGCGATCTAAACCAATCCGATTCAAAAGAACCGCGTGATAGAGCGGCCGAACTGCCTCGTTGAGCGTGTACATCCTCTGCACAAACAGGTCATAGTCACCGTCGCGTTGGCCCCCGAAGTGGGCAATCTGATTGCGAACGTCTGCACATTCCTTGGCGAACGCGCGAAGTCCTTTCGGCTCAAGGCCAATCTCAAGCTCTGAGAATGTGAGAAATAGACGCTCCTCAAGACTCGGCTCGCCCGCATTCCTGAGTCGGCCGCTCAGCCAGTCACGGTCCTTTTGAAGCTTCACATCGCTAATAATGCGAGCGATCTTCGCCTCAAGCTTGGCTTGTGCTGCTGAGGTTCCGACCCTTCGATGCAGTGACTCGAGGCCGAAGATCGCCGTAGAAAACTTGTTTTCAAGGTAAAGGGCCGGACTCCGTCGAATGCCAAGGTACAGATATAGACCTGGTCCAAGGATGTCCTGCTGTGCTTCAAGGTTGGATAGCAGGGTTCCCAAGCTGGTCGTCGGCCATTTCAAAGCGGCCCAACTTTTCAAGATGTCCACTTTCTGTGGATCTGAACGGCGTCGTTCGAAATAGTAGAGCGCGGCTTGGCCACCGTACCTCACTGTGGGCCAAGGTAAAACCACATCGACGTCAGCAAGCAGCAGAAGAAGGTCCTCAAGTAGGCGGAACTCTTCGCGAATCGAGTCAAGGCTATGCGACTGTCTTGGCTCAACCTCCAAGAACGTCTCTTGCTTGAGAGTCGCGGACTGAAGGTAGAAGTCCGTTGGTGCCGTGTATCTGATGTTTGTCTTCAGACGTAGGGTCTTGCCTGGCAACTTAAAAGTCCGCGTCTTGGGCTTCTGGGCACGAACCGTGGCGCCACGCTGCGTTTTTTTTACCACTACTGTTGGTTCGCTTGCCCAGTCGTCCAGAGCCGCGAGGCCAATCTGCAGATTCGTAACGGCATTCAGGTTGGGCCAATCGTCCAGATGGTGAAAAACCAAGGCATCGCGTGCCATGTATTTTTGGTGCGACAGCGAGTTGCCAAGAGTCATACCGCCGATCTCAATCCGTCGCAAGAACACGTAGCGGTTGTCCTTCAATACACCGAAGATGCATCGTTCTGCGTCAATCCGCTTGAGCACGAAGGGAGTTTCCGCAGGAGAGTCGTCTAACAGCAGCCCAACTAACGAAAGAGTGGAAATGCCGTTTACAGCGATCTCAAGCGTGCCCGCCACGCCTCTGCTGTTGTCGCTAGCTGCCGTGCTAGGTGCATACCACCTAAACACGCCGTCAGCTCTAAGAATTGGCTCGCTCATTTCTCCGCCTTGGTCCTTATACAGTCGGCCGGTTTCAGCATGCCAAGCTTTGCGAGTCGGAATCACTTGGCGATTCTGCTGCCCGCAGAACCGGTTCTGGTTCGGACTGGCCCGTGCCGGCGCTTTGCTCGATTGCTCTGCGTGCACGGTGACGATTTCGCGTCTCCGCAAATTCGAGAAACGTAATTAGTAGTGACAGGACCGTCAGCCCTCCCAGGACAGCTGCTCCATTGAGGTTACCGAACAGCACCGCTATGACAGCCATGACCAAGCCAGACACAGTCATGACCATTGGCACGACCGCCTGACGCACAGATCGGGGCGCTGGCGGTACAAACGTCTTATCTGCGCGAAAGCCAGTCGACTCACTGAAATCCAAGTATTGCCGTCCGGCTGCTGCATTTCTGGCCAATCGCAAGGCTTCCGGGTGCCGCGCGATGTAGCGCACTTCCGCGATCGTGAAATCCGCACCATAGGCTGCGAACATACGACCGGCATCTGCCAAGGTTGGAGCTTCGGCATTCATCTGCTCCCAGGCCTTGGCTACTGCTTCTGGGTTACGAGTGCAGTGCTCGCGCACTATCCACGACAAGAAGCCGCCTACAAGCGAGGCTATGCCGCTGGACTGATTAGTCATTCGGGATGCCTATCATCAAATTGCTTCCATGGTGGTGCGTCGCTACGCTGCCTCGTTAGGCGTTTGATGTTCCATTTTTGACTTGTTTGAGACTAACGGTCGAGCGTCGCAGAGACGGTTTTGGCGGATCCCGATCGAGTGGATTATCACGCGATTGCCTTCTCGCCTCCTTGGTTCCAACAGCGCCGGCAGCATATCTCGTGGCTGCTGTTTCCACCGCATGCGCGAGCGAAGGCAGAAGAGTGCATGAAAACCCACCGAGAATACCGAATGCGGTCAGGAGAGCTGGTGATGGCGAGTGCAAGAATGCTGTTGCCAAGGTCGACATGACAAATCCGGACGGCACTGCCAGCATCAATCGGGAGCGTAGGTACGCGGCGTGTTCCTTCTTTGCGGGGCCTCTGCCAACGTCATTCAGCATGAGAGTTTCATGATCCACTATCTTGGATACCACAAAAACAAAGCCACCGATCACGCCACCAAGAATGCCAGCTGAAGCACCGATCCATCCTCGCTGAGTCATTACGGGATCGAAGAATAGGTCATACAACGCGCAGAAAACAAGCATTGCGGTGAATATGCCGATTGTTGCCACAGACCATACATAATGTTTTCCGGTGAGAAAATCATCTGCCTTGTCGCGGGGCTCATTCTGACTATTGGCTTTCGAGGTCATCCTGTTTTTCCTTGGGAAATGAATGTAATAGCGACCGGAAGGCGGAAGACTTGACCCCACCAAGGTCGGTGGTTGTTTTCCCTCAAGCCGCTCGCTGGCTGTTTCGGTAGCAACCGCTCAGCGCGATGCTTGGAGCGATCATGTATTTCGTAGTCGTCCTGAATCGGATCAATTTCGTGCTCGAATATGGCAAAAATTTCTCGTAAGAAGCCAAAACGGCCGCATCGTAAGACTGCACCGTCGCTTGCAGATTGGCGCAAGATGATTGCCGAGCGAAACGCCCAAGCCGAACCTGCATTCCTGGCATCGTGCGAGCGTTTGCGGCTACTTTTCGCCCGGTACGCGGTTGAGGATGTGCTCTTCGCCCTAAATGTGTCCGACCTCTGGTTGCCCAATATCTCGGCCCAAGTCAAACACCAACTTGCCTTCGGAATCTGCGTATCAATCCCGCTTGGCAACTTCACATCTGAGCGTCTAAACACATACGAACTGTTCGCGGATTTTTCTCGGGCCTTGATTGATGCGCTGCCTAGCTTCCCCAGCCTGGAGGATTACTGGCCGGAAGCTGACTGGGGCGACACCATGTTCATCGATGGTGTCGATGCGAGGCCGGGCTTCTATGGAGGGAGTGTTCAGCGGATTCCCGATTTCATCGCGGCTTTTCGTATTCTCCATGGCGAAACCAGCTCCGCAATGGCTGACATGCGTGGCGCACTACGCTTGCAGAGCGATTTCTTGGAGGGAGTTCGACGGCCTGATGAAGCTGTACCCGACGACGCAGGCGCGGGGCACATTGAGGTTCCTTCTGAGTGGTTCTGGGGCGCGCTGAGGAATGTACTACCGATGGCACTTAGTACACCCATAACTCCGGAGTTGCTGGCCACATTAGGCACCCAAGCGAATTGGCGTACTGCAGCGGAGTTCGGGAATGCCGTCATGAGAGGGGAAGCGCTGCCATGGCTGGGAGTTCAGGTTGGCGAGAAACTCTTGCCGCTTTCGCTCCGAAATGGCCCAGCTGTTGTGTTGGATCACTGGACCGAAAAGACCAAGGCGCCCGAACTGGACTCTGCCCTCCGCTTCGTCGAGTTTCTGGCTCAACGGCTTGAGCGCCACTCGTTGCTGGCGGGTCCCCTGCAAGTCGTAAACCGACACTCTCAAGCTAGTCACCCCATCACAGCTGTTATCTCGGCCGAAGACCGGCACTACGTAGTCGTGTTTGCTGGTATCGAAGAACTTGCCGATATCGACAAAAGCGTTGCCGAGATGAAGCGTGTGATGAATGAAAGTACGGATTGGGCTTTTCTTCGGACGGGAACGTCGAACGGGTTTCAGCTGCGTACCGAAGACGGGGCAACCCCCCCGGCCGAAAGCTTGGAATTCATCATCGTTGCGGGTTTTGTTACTGCCAAGCCTGTACGACTGCGTGTTCCCAAGAAAGCCCTCCGCATCGTAAGCCTGGTTGACGCCATCACGTTGTTCGACTCAGTCGAGGGCATCGGCGAGTTGAATCGGTTCTGGAAGTACGAAGCAGATCTGCGCAGGATGGGGGCTGCTGGTATGTCCGACCTTGTAGATTTATTCGGCTCATTTCGGGATAGTCATGGCCAGATTATCGGAGGCGCCGTGGTGCCTACCATGATCATGCTTGACCCACACTGGGGGTCCAACTGGCGCTATTCTCAGCTGCAGGAATACTGGGCCAGGGCTCCGAAGAACTTTCCTGATGACCGGAGCGCTTGGGATACAGCGGAGTCGGACGCGTCTACCTCCCTGCGACGCATCACAGCTCGCAACTTGCCGCGCCTTGACTGGTCATGTCGCATTGGCACATGCACGGTGCACTTTGTTCTTGACGTCCAGTTGGTAAACCTGGACGTCGAAGATGGTCGAGTGCTTGAGACTTTTGTTCACTGTGCTGCCGACTGCTTGGCGGAGCGTGAGGCCCTGGCTGTCTCGATGGTGTCGTCGCCCTACAGGCGGATTGTCATCGAATGCTTAGCGCGACCTGAATCCTTGCTACTCTCGAGGACGAGGAGGTTAGGCTTGCTGCCGAGGGAGAGCTTTTGGAGGGTTGGCGGGTGATGGCGGACCGCCCGTCGCTGGAGTTGCGTTGTCAACTATTTGTGAACCTCGCTCGCGTTCGGGCTAGGTTGGGGCAAGTAGAGGATGCCAGCTTCGAGGTTGAATGCGCGACAGCTCTGCTCGATACGCTTGCGCGCCAAGTGCGTGGGCAGCCGCTCAATGCCGACGAGCGCAGTCTTTTAGCGCGAACCACAAATGCACGGCCTCGCTTTGTTATGCGACAAGTCCGACGCACGGTCGATGTGCCCGACCACGGTGCGTCCGATGAGCCGACTCCTGAAAACTACAAGGTGGCACGCCGTAGCTTGGCTGAATTGCTGAAATCACAGGGGGTGGAAGCGGGGCGTTACGAACTTGATGAAGCCAAGACACTGATCAACGCGGCTCGCGCCGCCTATCGGGACGCTGTTCACGAGCGTTTGCGAACATTCGACCGCGATAGCCTCATAACGTATTGCGTACGGCAAGCCGATGCGGCATGCGCAGAGAATGATAGGCAGTTGACGCGGGTGCGTCAGAGCTTGGACCATGAGGTTGACTATGACCGAGAGCAACTGCTCGCCGAGGCTCACGGGCAATTTACGCGTAACTCGCGCAACTTACGGTATGCCATCGAGGCGGCGTTGTTCTTGACGGGCCCCAAGTCAACGCAGGCCAATGGTCCCCGTGTACTTGAAGTGGTTGCGATGATTGACTGGCTCTTTGTGTTGTACGAGGCCAGTGATGTTCTTCACAACGGTATCGATGTTGGCGGCCTTTCCGTTGACAACCAATATATCCCCGAAGTCTTCTATTCAGATAAGCGCGACGTACAGCAAGAAGAGTTCGGCCGCGAAATGGCGGCGCTACGCTTGGGAACGGGCGTAGTACAGGGGGACCAGCTTGAGACGCCTCTGACGGACGATAGCTTCCTTGCGACATTGAATGCCGCGTTTCTGAAAGATCTCGGCTTCACATACAGCAACCTCCTACAGATTCTCTCGACTCTGGTTAGCTGGGTAGAGCTTGGCGGAAACAAGGAGTTCGCCTTCGGCTACGAAGCAACGGCGCAACATACGGAAGATGGTGGCCGACTGTGTGTTTCGCATCCGCGCCATCATTGTCGGGATGGAGTAGGTGAAGCGCTAGAGCGAGCGGATAGACTTGCCCGGTCGCGTGGTCAGTGTCCCCGGTGATATTTATCCATGTTGGTGGGCCTGCAGGCGCAATACGAGACTCCGGTCGTTCGAACACGGTTCGATAAGCATCGGCTCCGATGGCCGCGTTGATCGGGTTGATGATGGTTCCCGGTCCCAGCGGTTGAGGGCGACCTTGCTCCAACTCCGACATGAACGCTCTGGAAAGGATTCGTCCGCCCAACGAATGTCCGATGACGATCATCCGACTGTCGTCATGCCGATTGCGCATGCCGTTGGCAATCTTCTGCAGTGAATCCCGAAGACGCCCCTCGGTAGCACCATCTGATGCTTGAGGTTTCCCGATAGCGTCTGCAACGGCGGCTCGCTCCCCGATGGAAAGAAGAGAGGCGACGGGGACTCGCGTCTGTTCTCCTTGCCATCCAACATAGATGCCGAGAACGTGATAGTTCTCATGGCCGGTTCGCTTCAATGAATCAACAGCGCGAGCAAGTAAGTAGTCGAACTTGACTACATTTGCCGTCTCATCTGTCTGACTTGTATCTGCGTTGTGATGCCAGCCATGGACGTACACCAAGACCAGGAGAGGTGTAGTCGGCGGTGCGCCGGTTGCGGGTTTCAGATAGCGTTGAATGGCCTCAAGTTGGTGTGGGTCGAATGGTCGGCCCTGTTGATCGAACTCGAGATAAGCCTTGACGAACTCGGTGCGCACCCAGTTCGGGGGTTGTACTTCCGCCGATGGCACGCGCCGAGTGTGCCAGCCGCTGCTGTCGATGTATATGGAGTCTTTTGGGGGCCGGATGGCGCGGTCAAGCGCGTGGTCATCGCAGGACTGCCCAGGCTCGCATACATGTACCCATTGTTTATCCGGGATAGTGTGGCAACCGAACAATCCTATTGTGCTGCATAGCAGCAGAAGATTCTTAATGAGTGGTTTCATTCTCTGCCCCCCCGAGGTTGCCGGGTCATTATGTGTGGGGGCAAGCAGACTGTTATCCCCCAATTTGGGGGGCATCCAGAATAAACGCAGGAGCAATCGGTTCGGGTCTACGGAGGTTGTTCTAGGGTTGCCAAATCAGTGCCCACTCCCGGCCATGAAAGGACCTTCGTCCGGTGTGTCGCTAGGACTTTCAGATGGCCGTTTCCATCATCAAACGGTCATTCGATCGCAGATATTTGTGCTGAACGACACGTTGGTAAAATGCAGCGCTCAACGAAGGGGCTGGTGCAATGAGAAAAGTGATAAGAAGGCAGTCAGCGATTCCCGATAGCTTGCACGGAGAAGAAGTGCGCGCGGCGAAGAGCGCACTAGCGGCGCATTTTCGTCTTCCCTCCGTCGAGCGAGTGCGCAGAAGAGCGCCGCTTAACCCGAAAATTTGGAGTTCGGCTCCCGTTCGGGATGCATTATTGGGGGCCTTCCTATCAAAGTGCGCGTACTGTGAGTCACCTGTCGGTGAGAGCCAATATGGGGATGTTTCGCATCACCGGCCGACCGCAAACGCCGCGAGCGGTCGAGACAGGTTCCCCGAATCACAGGACTCCGACAACTATAGTTGGCTTGCGTACGAGTGGGAGAACCTGTTTCTATCATGTGCAGAATGCAACCGTTCCAAGCGGAACCTCTTTCCCTTAGACGGTCCTCGCGCCCCTTTCCGTTGTACTTGGGGCGAGGCAGAGGCGAGTGAACGTGCCCTCCTCATAAATCCCTGTCGCATTGAGCCTAGGAAACATCTTCGATTCTCGTTTGATGGGCGGGTGACGGGCCTCGACCAAGTTGGTAAGACAACGGTGGCGGTCCTATCGCTTGATCGACCAGGTTTAATACAGGCGAGAGAGGAAAAATTTCAGCGCTGCCTGCACGCTCTAGAACGGGCACGCAACGACTCTCAGAACCTCGAGCTTTTTAGGCGAGAGTTGCGCGATGACGCCCCTTTCTGTGGCGCCGCTCGCATTGCGTTCTTCGATCTATTGACAGTTTTCGCCTTGGCATCTGGCGCTACGAGACCGTTGTTCCGGTCGGTCGTGGAGGACGCGATACGAATCGCGATGACTGCTGACGAAGTTCAATGGAAGAAACTGGTTGAATTATCAGTTTCAGGACTATCGCTGTATTACGAAGTGGCTGTACCCGATGACGTCTCTTGGGGAGAGCTTCGTTATGCTCACAAACCACGAACTTCCCAGATTCGTCGCGTCAGTATTCGAAACTTCAAGGGAGTGCCCCTACTCGATCTCGATATTCCCCCGGCCCAACCTAGCGATACCGGAGCACCTTGCATGATGCTGCTCGGCGAGAATTCGACGGGGAAGAGTACTACGCTACAGGCAATTGCGTTAGCCCTGATGGGCGAGAAAATGCGGGCTCGCATGGGCACGGCAGCAGAGGATTTCTTGCCGCGCGAGGACTCGGGTTGGCAGCTCGACGACACGGTAGCGCCGGAAGTCACCATCGAGTTCGACACCGGTGAGCCTGTCCGGTTTTCAATTGACCCGCTTGCGAAGCGCTTCATTGGTGAAGATCAGCCCGCTACAATCTTGTTCTCGTTTGGATCTAGGCGTTTCTTTGGGAAGGAGCTTGTCCGGCGGCAACAAGCTTCCTCCCTGAAATCACTATTTGACCCATTCGCCAAACTGCAGCACCCGGGTCGTTGGATTCAAAGTCTCGGCAGTGACGACTTCAACGCACTAGCACGTGCGATGCGTGAAGTTCTCGTTCTTCAAGAAGAAGACAGAATAGAAAGAGATGAAGAGGGGCGCCTGTTTGTACGCGCGCATGGCCGTGATTCACCGCTCGAAAAACTTAGCGACGGTTACCGTTCCCTCATGGCAATGGTGCTTGATGTCATGCGCGGGATGCTAGAGGAATGGGGCGACCTTGAGAACGCGCGTGGAATCGTCCTAATCGATGAGGTCGAGACTCATCTTCACCCACGGTGGAAGTTGCGCGTCATGTCAGCACTTCGACGGGCAATGCCGAACGTTCAGTTCATCGCCACGACACACGATCCGCTTTGCTTGAGGGGCATGCGTGATGGGGAGGTGCAGGTCTTGATTAGAGATAGTGAGCAGCAAATTCAAGTCTTGACTGGATTGCCAGACGTTCGCGGTCTTCGTGCGGAGCAATTGTTGACGTCAGACTACTTTGGCCTATCGAGTACGGCTGATCCAGATATCGAGAGTGCTCTTGTGCGGCTAGCTCTACCCACTGACGCGCGCGCCGCAACCACCAATATCGATCAGGAAGCACTTCGGTCATTCCGATTGATTGGCGATACTCCCATTGATCAAATCGCAAACGAAGCGCTTAGAAGATTCATTGAAGAAGCAGCATTTTCACCTCCGATCGACCGAAGCCAAGTAAGAGAAGCTGCAGTCAATAGTGTCCTTGATCGCCTTCGCACGATCCGAGAAGGCCGCCGGTCATGAGACGAGTCGATCGTGCTGCGGTACCAGTGCCCCTCTCGCTGGAAGGCCCAACATGTCTTGCTGCGCATGAGCACGCCCGAGCTACTAAGCACTTTAGTGACAATCCTGGGGAAAAGTTCACTTTTCGGGCGTACAGGCAGCAGGATGTCGCAGATGCATTAAACAAGCTGTTTCATGGAAAGTGTGCGTACTGCGAGTCGAGCATCAAAGCGGTGCAACCCACGGATATTGAGCATTTCAGGCCCAAAGGGCGAGTTGCGGAGTGCCCTGAACATCCCGGTTACTGGTGGCTCGCTGCTCGTTGGGACAACCTTCTCGCATCTTGCATCGACTGCAATCGTCGCAGGTACCAAGAAGCACAACAGTTAGCCTATGACCCATTGACTGACGAGGCGAACGGTCGCTTCAACCTCGGTAAGGGAGATGCGTTTCCAATCTTGGGTATGAGGTACGCGGTTGACGAGTCAGATGATCACGACGCGGAGGACGCTGCTCTCATTGATCCCACACGAAGGAATCCGAGCGAACACTTGATGTGGCTGCAGGAGCGGAACCTAAGCTTGGTAGGGCCACGCATGAACGGCGACTCTCTTGATCCTTATGGTTGGCACACCTACCGCATATTCGGACTTAACCGCCAGGGCCTAGTGGAATTGCGCACGTCACGGTTGTTGGAGATACGGGCGCGCGTCGTATTCATCGAAAAGATGCTCGACAAGGCGGTACTCATGCCTGAGCCGTTCGCCACAGAACAGCAGGACGAGGCGTTTCAAGAGTTCTTGTCTCTATACCAGTATGCGGAGCCTGACCAGCCTTATTCCGCGATGGTGGAGGATTTGTTGGATGGGGAATCCAACCGTTTGATGGGCAAATACGAGAATTTAGTGCCTAAGGATGCCCGTTTCGGGGGAGGCTCCCCTTGAGTAGCGTCGCGGAAGTCTGTTGCTAGCGCAGATTGACTGTTCAGATGCCGGAAGCAAAGGTGTGATCATTGAAGCCCACGAAGCCTCCATGAGGATGGCCATGTTTTCTGATTTCGACGATTACCTGTCCCACGACTTTCCGATGGACTATTGGTCTGACGAAGGTATCGGTATCGCCGGGGAGATGTTGTTCAAGTTCGACAAGGAAGCCTGGGTCGAACTGACGAGGAGCTGTGCGCAGAGGCCAGTTGCATGGCAACTTCGGTGCGCCGAAGTGTTGGATCTGGCGACGCATCCGGCAGCGACCGGGCTTCTCGTCGAACTTCTGGCATCCGACAACGATAGTGTCGTCGTGGCCGCCGCGGATAGCCTTCGGTCGATGGGGGGTGTTCAAATTTCTGTGCACTCAATTGAAAAGCTACAGCGCTTGTTGGAAGAAGGATCACCTGTGACCAAGTTGGTTCTGACTGACTTCTTCAAGCGTGTTCCCGCAAGGTACTAGTGGAGATTGCCGACGCAGTTCGCTTCCGGCTAGTACGTATTTGCGTCTGCAAGGTCGGCTACCGTTCTGGCATTCCGCGGCGGATGCATTCTTCGTATTCGACAAGGGCATTTGTCTCGATTGCCCAGACAATCAGTAGCACGTTAGCCGCAGCTACTAAGACGGCCGTCCAGAGCCACCAGCGCTCAAGCTGAGTGTGAGTGCCAAGAGCACGGGCGCTACGGAGAAGATGTCCAGAAAATGCGGCGTCAGCCCAACGTGGTTCAGGGCACGAGGGTGCCGCGACGCAGCACGTGCACGACGGATAGGAGCGTCGGCGGGGCGGCAACTATGGCCAAGAGCTTGTTTTTCATTTCACAGGTGTAAGGGTCTGGCCTAGCACCGCCTCCCCGCTTTTGCCCACCTCGCAGGGGGCAAGTAGTGCCCGCTGAGGATAGTCATGTCAACGCTTCCTTATGTTCCCAAGGGCTGGTGACAGTCTTTTTTTTCGACACCCGCGGTCTAGGATGATCATTTTTGTGATCCGTACAGCATGTTAATGAGCGTCAAAGACTGCTTCACTTCGCATGCGTCGCCGTCTCAGAGCACTTGTGCATCTGCCCCGTTGCTCAGCCGATCGCGCATAAGTCATTGAAGAAAAAGGAATTTTTTGAGGCGGTGTCAGACGCAAGCCAGAGGGAGTTCAGAGTTGAGTGAACAAAGTTCAGAGTTGAGTGAATCTCGACATCGACATCTCGACATGAATTTCAGCGCCCGTTCTTGAAATCGTAATACCCCGTCCCTATAATTAGCACTCGCCGGGCAGGAGTGCTAACAACGCCTCCGGTCCCCGATGCTTTCCCGATGCGCCGCGTTCTGCGGCGCGTTTTGTGAATAAACACTCACTTTGCATTGAGGAGTTGTGTATGAACCTGCGTCCTTTGCACGACCGCGTGATCGTGAAGCGCCTGGACAACGAAACCAAGACCGCTTCGGGCATCGTCATTCCTGACGCCGCCGCTGAAAAGCCGGATCAAGGCGAAGTGCTGGCCGTCGGCCCGGGCAAGAAAGACGACAAGGGCAATGCGATCGCGCTGGACGTGAAGGTCGGCGACCGCGTGCTGTTCGGCAAGTACGCCGGCCAGGGCGTCAAGGTGGATGGTCAGGAAGTCCTGGTCATGCGCGAAGAAGACATCATGGCCGTGGTGCAAAAGTAAGCACGCGCTCTGTCGCATCGCTTACCTGTAACCCAATCCTCATTGCCGGCGCCGCTGACTGAGCGCGCGGGCAACATCCAAAGATTTCGGAGATTCTCAAGATGGCAGCTAAAGACGTAGTGTTCGGCGACGCCGCACGTGCCAAGATGGTCGAAGGCGTGAACATTCTCGCCAACGCAGTCAAGGTGACCCTGGGCCCGAAGGGCCGTAACGTGGTGCTGGAGCGCAGCTTCGGTGGCCCGACCGTGACCAAGGACGGTGTGTCGGTCGCCAAGGAAATCGAGCTGAAGGACAAGCTGCAGAACATGGGCGCGCAAATGGTCAAGGAAGTCGCTTCCAAGACCAGCGACAACGCCGGTGACGGCACCACCACCGCAACGGTGCTGGCCCAGTCGATCGTGCGCGAAGGCATGAAGTACGTTGCCGCCGGCATGAACCCGATGGACCTGAAGCGCGGCATCGACAAGGCTGTGACGGCCGCCGTCGAAGAGCTGAAGAAGATCAGCAAGCCGACCACCACCAGCAAGGAAATCGCTCAAGTTGGCGCCATCTCGGCCAACAGCGATGAATCCATCGGCCAGCGCATCGCTGAAGCCATGGACAAGGTCGGCAAGGAAGGCGTGATCACCGTGGAAGACGGCAAGTCGCTGGCCGACGAGCTGGACGTCGTGGAAGGCATGCAGTTCGACCGCGGCTACCTGTCGCCGTACTTCATCAACAACCCGGAAAAGCAAGTTGTCCAGCTGGACAACCCGTTCGTGCTGCTGTTCGACAAGAAGATCAGCAACATCCGCGACCTGCTGCCGGTGCTGGAGCAAGTGGCCAAGGCTGGCCGTCCGCTGCTGATCATCGCTGAAGACGTCGAAGGCGAAGCCCTGGCAACGCTGGTGGTGAACAACATCCGTGGCATCCTGAAGACCGCCGCCGTCAAGGCTCCGGGCTTCGGCGACCGCCGCAAGGCCATGCTGGAAGACATCGCCATCCTGACGGGCGGCCAAGTCATCGCTGAAGAAGTCGGCCTGACGCTGGAAAAGGCGACCCTGAACGACCTGGGCCAAGCCAAGCGCGTTGAAATCGGCAAGGAAAACACCACGATCATCGATGGCGCAGGCGACGCCCGCAACATCGAAGCCCGCGTGAAGCAAGTGCGTGCCCAGATCGAAGAAGCGACTTCGGACTACGACCGTGAGAAGCTGCAAGAGCGCGTGGCCAAGCTGGCCGGCGGTGTTGCCGTGATCAAGGTTGGCGCTGCCACTGAAGTCGAAATGAAGGAAAAGAAGGCCCGCGTGGAAGATGCGCTGCACGCAACGCGCGCTGCCGTGGAAGAAGGCATCGTGGCTGGCGGCGGTGTTGCACTGCTGCGCGCCCGTGCACTGATCTCCGGTCTGAAGGGTTCCAACCCTGATCAAGACGCCGGCATCAAGATCGTGCTGCGCGCCATGGAAGAGCCGCTGCGCCAGATCGTCACCAACGCTGGCGACGAGGCTTCGGTTGTGGTGTCGAAGGTGATCGAAGGCAAGGGCAACTACGGCTACAACGCCGCCACCGGCGAGTACGGTGACCTGGTGGAAATGGGCGTGCTGGACCCGACCAAGGTGACCCGCACCGCGCTGCAGAACGCCGCTTCGGTTGCTTCGCTGATGCTGACCACGGATTGCGCCGTGGCAGAACTGCCGAAGGACGATGCAGCTCCGGCAATGCCGGGCGGCATGGGTGGCATGGGCGGCATGGACGGCATGATGTAATTTGCCGCACCGGCCCTGGCCCGGCCATCCTCCGGGATGGCTGTTCCAAACAAAAAAACCCCGTGGGTGCGAGCCCGCGGGGTTTTTTGTTGCCTGCTTTGTTAAGACGACGTTAACGCTGCAACGCAGTGGGCTTGGCTACAATCGGCCCACCCGCGAGCCTCAGCGTCGTTGAATATCGATACGCGTCCTGAAGCGGGGCACGACAACAAATCAGGGAAGGGAAAAACAGATGAACGACATCGCACGCGAGTCCATCCTGGGCAGCGCCCCCGCTCCAGCAGCGCCGCAACCCTTGCGACTGCGCTTTATCGGCAGCGGCTCGGAATACTTCCGTATCTGGATCGTCAACCTGCTGCTGACCATCGTCACGCTGGGCGTCTACTCGGCATGGGCAAAGGTGCGCACGCTGCAGTATTTCTATCGCAACACCCAACTGGCTGGATCGAGCTTCGATTATCACGGCAGCCCGATTGCCATTCTCAAGGGCCGCGCGATCATTTTCGTGTTGGCGCTTGCGTTCAACTTGCTCGGCCATTCGTCAGCTGCGGTGGGGCTGGTACTGCTTGCGTTGATGGCCGCTGCGTTCCCGTGGCTGCTCGTACGGTCGCTGCGCTTTCGCATGGCCAACTCCAGCTACCGTGGGCTGCGCTTCGCCTTTACGGGCAAGGATGCCGAGGGCTACATGGTGTTCCTGGTGTGGCCGATCCTGAGCGTGTTCTCGCTCTACCTGTTGGCGCCGCTGGCGCATCAGCGCTTCAAGCGCTATCAGCACAAGAACACGCGTTTCGGTACCGCGCCGTTTAATTTCTCGGCCACGCCGGGCAACTTCTACGGTGTGTATCTGCGCACATTCGGCTTGGCAGTGCTGGCCGTTGTGGTGGCTGGTGTGCTGTCGCTGTTGCTGGGGGTGTCGTTCCATCGTGCGCCGGGCATCGGCCAGATCTTCGGCTTCATCGTCATCGGCTTGTTCATGTACGCGGCGATGCTGTTCCTGACGCCGTACGTCCTGTCGCGCCTGCAGAACCTGGTGTGGAGCAACACGACGCTGGGCGCGCACCGCTTTCAGAGCCAAGTCGGTGCTGGCAAGCTGTTCTGGATCTTCGTGTCGAACGCGGTGATGATCGTGATCACCGTCGGCCTGTTCACGCCGTTTGCACGGGTGCGTACTGCACGCTACAAGCTCGAATCCGTGACGATGCTTGCATCGGGATCACTCGACACCTTCGTGGCTGGCGAGACCACCAAGGTGAGCGCCCTGGGCGACGCCACCGTGGACTGGTACGACATCGATATCGCGCTGTAACCGCGCTGCAAGGCAAAGGCACCCGCTGTGATTCTCGCGACCTACTTCGACGGCCGTACCTCGCGCGCGCAACCGGTGCGCCTTGCTGTCGAGGCGGGCGAGGCGGTGTTGTTCGACCCCGAGGGCATGCCACTGCGCCGTGCACCGCTGTCTACGCTGCGGGTGTCGGAACGCGTCAAGCATGCACCGCGCCTGATTACGTTCGAAGACGGCGCGTTTTGCGAGATCACCGATCCCGCGGAGCAGACGTCGTTGAACGCGCTGCTGCATCGCACCGGCTATCGGGAGGGGTGGGTCGTGCTGGCGCAGAACAGCTGGAAGCTGGCGCTGGGCGCGCTGCTGGCCATGGTGGTGGTGCTGGCACTGGGGTATCGCTACGGCTTGCCATGGGGTGCCAAGGTGGTGGCCAACATGGTGCCGCAGCGCGCCGAAGCACAGCTCGGGCGCAGCACGCTCAAAGCCATGGATGAACGCTGGCTCCGGCCAAGCAAGCTGCCCGTCGCGCAGCAGGACCGCATCCGCGCACGCTTTGCGGCGCTGCAGAGGCCGCCGCAGGCCACGCACACGTATCACATCGTTTTTCGGGATGCCGACATCGGCGCCAATGCCTTTGCGCTACCCGGCGGGGACATTGTCGTGACCGATGCGCTGGTGAAGCTGGTGGGTGAGGGCGATGGTCTGACGGGTGTGCTGGCGCACGAGGCGGGCCACGTGGAATATCGCCATGGACTGCGACAGGTGATTCAGTCGTCGGCCATTGGCGCAACGGCGGCGCTGTTGTTCGGCGATGTCTCGACGATTCTGTCGGGTGTGCCGGCGGCGCTGCTGACGCTGCGCTATTCGCGTGACTACGAGCGCGACGCCGACCGCTATGCCGCGCTGCTGCTGCAGGAGAACGGCTTGTCCGTCGGTGCGTTTGCTGATGTGCTGCAGGCGCTGGAAGACACGCATGGCGGAACGCGCAAAGCCGATGCCACCAAGAAACCCGAAGCCGCCAGCGACGACGATGCTTCGGCGTTCTTCTCATCGCACCCGCTCACGCGCGAGCGCATCGACACGCTGCGCCGCTTTGACCGCACGCACGGCGGCAGTGACAGCGGCGACGCGGACTGAGGCGTCACGCACTCCGCTCATCAAGCTCGTCCAATTCCTGACGGCTTCGTCATCCGTTTGATCGATTTCCCCCCTGCCTCGTGCCACCAAGAATGGTGACAGAGGGACGGGGGACATCATGCGACACGCTGAAACGGGCGTCATGAACGCATTGGCAGGTCTGCTGCCGCCAACGCTTGCGCAGCGGCTGCCGGACCGCATGATGGTGATCCGAGTGCTGCGCTTCGGGGTCTCGGGTGTTGCGGCCACCGGCATGCACGTTGCCATCGCCACCACGCTCATCAACGGCTTTTCTGCCTCCCAGGTGACGGCCAACGGCGTAGCGTTCGTCTGCGCCAACGTCTGCTCGTACCTGCTCAACGCGCTGTGGAGCTTCTCGGCCAAGCCGGGGCGCGCCAATTTCCTGCGCTTCTACGCCGTCTCACTGCTCGGCTTGGCGCTGACGCTTGCGATCTCGTGGCTGGCGCAGACGTTGGGCCTGAGCTACTGGGCCGGGCTTGCGGCCATTCTGTCGGTGGTGCCGCCGCTCACCTTTTTATTGCATCGGTTCTGGACGTTCCGCTAGCGGAGGGCAACATGGGCTGCCTGCACAAACCGCCCGCTATGCAAGCCACCAAGCGGCTTCGCGTTTCATCGCTGAATCATACCTACGGCCAGTTTCGGACTGCGTCCGTGGCGGCTACAACTGACGATAAGGGACGGGGAGATCTGCAAGCGACCGGCGAGCCGCGGCAGGTAGTCGATACAACGCCCGATAGCCATTCACACCGGCGGAGGCGAAGGCATATGCGCACGCATACCAAACAGAGAGAACGCGGGGCGGTGCTCCCGATGGTTGGCCTGATCCTTGCCGTGTTGCTGGGAATGGCAGGCCTGGTCATCGACCTGAGCGGCCTGTTCGTGGCCAAGACGGAGCTTCAGTCAGCGGTGGATAGCTGCGCCTTGTCGGCAGCGCAGGAACTGGACGGTGCATCAGATGCGCTGACCCGGGCAACGAATGCGGGGCTGACAGCGGGCAACGCCAACCGCGTCGTCTATCAAGCATCGTCGGCGTCGTTGGCGAATGCGGATGTCACATTCAGCACGGCACTGAACGGGACCTACAGCGCAGCCGGCGTGGCGTCGAGTTCGTCGAGCTACGTCAAATGCACGCATACCAAGAGCGGGATCACCGCGCGTCTGATCAAGTTCGTTGGCGGCGCCACCAGCAATGCTGTTGCCGCACTGGCGGTGGCCACGCGTGTACATGCGCAGAGCACGTGCCCCATTCCCGTGGCCCTGGTCCCGAAAGCCGTTGGGACCGCCCCCAACTATGGCTTCCAGATCGGTGAGTGGGTCAGCATGCTGTATGCCGGTGGCTCCCCCACGCCTGGGGAGATGGGTTGGTACAACCTCGACGGCTCCACCAATGCCAACGAGACGAAAACCGAAATGGATCAGGGCTACTGCAATTCCAAGATCGGTGACCAGCTTGGTACACCGGGTGCGAAGGTGTCAGTTGACGACAACTGGAATGCACGCTTTGGCATCTACAAGAACAAGTCGAATGCATCGCAACTGCAGCCGGATTTCACGGGCTACTCCTATACATCGACCAACTGGACGAACGCAGTGCCGCAGAACGCCTACAGCGGCACACCAGCATCGGGCTCGGACACGAGCGCTGCAAATTTCAAGAACAAACGGCTTGCCTATGCCAACTACGACGATACCGGGACGAGTGTCACCGGCGGCGACAAGATCACCGGGCTCAACGTCAAGGGCGGCTACAAAAGTCTTGCGACAAGCGGAAGCAGCGGAGATCTTGCCACCTATGGGGCGAACCGGCGTGTCGTCCTGGTGCCCGTCATCTCATCCGCGTCAAAGATCATCGACTACGCCTGCATGCTGATGTTGCAGCCCATTGACGGTGTCCACAATACGCCGCAGTTCGAGTTCCTCGGCAACGCAGGGTCCGCCAGCAGCCCGTGTTCACCCAGTGGTCTGGCTGGCGGCAGCAAGGGCCCCTTGGTTCCAGCATTGGTGCAGTAGGAGCGAACCATGAAGACACGACAACGACAACATGGTGTGGCGCTGGTCGAACTGGCCATCATGCTCAGCCTGCTGCTGGCCATCACCTTTGGGATAACGGAGTTCGGCCGGGCGATCTACACCTACAACACCCTGGCAAAGGCCACGCGAGACGCCACCCGTTACCTGAGCACGCAGGCCGCCGGCAACGCGACCTCCTATACGACGGCAACCAATCTGGCGGTCTACGGCACGCCGACTGTCGGCAGCACGCAAGCGCCCCTCGCACCAGGGCTGACGTCCAGCATGGTTTCCATTTGCGATGCGTCCAACACGAGCTGCACGTCCAACATCGCACAAGGGACCAACCCTGCCATCAATACCGTCACCGTCACGATCTCGGGCTACACGTTCAACCCGGTAATCGACATGATGGCGTTCCTGCGCTTCTATGCGGGCGGCAGCGGGTCGATCACCTCGTTCCCGTTTGGGAACATCTCAGTGACCATGAGGCAGTCCTATGAATAAGCATCAGAAAGGTACGACGGCGGTTGAGTTCGCCATTGTGGTGGCGCTCTTTCTGACGGTGCTGCTTGGCATCCTCGACTTTGGGCGCATTCTATTTACCTGGAACGCCGTGGGAGAAGCGACGCGCTGGGGCGCGCGACAGGCGGTGGTTTGCGGTCAGGGCTCGACATCTGTGTTGAGCAAGATGCAGACCATTCTGCCGACGCTCACGTCCGCGAATGTGTCGGTGCAGTGGTACGACACCAGTGGGGCGGTGAGCACCAGCTGTGATGCTACGAGCTGCGGTGGTGTTGCCGTCAGCGTGACCGGTATGACAGTGGCGCCTTATTCGCCTGCTACCTGGATTGGCTTTTCTCAACTCGCTGTGCCGGGGTTTTCGACTTACTTGCCGCGAGAGGTCATGGGGCAGGATCCAAATAGCAGTAGCGTTTGCTCTTGAGGGTACTTTTCTCGCTGCTGGTTGGATTCATTTTTTTTCTTGAGGGATGGGCTTTGGGGTCTGTCCCTTTTTCGTTTTCTGCAGGGGTGTTTTTTTGTTCTTGGTGCATCCCTAGTTTCATCCCCTGCCGGGGCTCAATCGCTTTCTTTGTCTTGCCAAAGAAGTAAGCAAAGAAAGGCACGCCCGAGATGGCGACTCCCTCCTAGGATTTTTGCCGCGGGGAGGGGAATGAGCCAAACTCGCTTCGCTCAGACAAGGCCCCTTCCTTGATCCTCCTCGCAACGAAAATCGAAGGCGCCATCAAGGGCAGGAACATCAACGGCCACACCAACGGTGTGCTGGCCCAGGTGGCGCCTATTTTTGCTGTTGTTGCTCGCCTTGCTTCGCGTTGTGTTGTTGGTTCCTGCTGCGCCGGTGATCGATGGTTTGGCCTTTCCCTGCCCTATGCGGCGCCTTGAATTTCTGTGAGCGGGCGGAAAAAGGAAGGAGCCTTGTCTGAGCGCAGCGAGTTTGCCTCCTTCCCCGCGCGGTCACATAAATTCAAGGGGAAGTCGCTGCATCGGGCGTGCCTTTCTTTGCTTACGTCTTTGGCAAGACAAAGAAAGCGAGTCAGCCCCGGCAGGGAATGAAACAGGGGGGGAGGGAACACAAAGGTCTGCACCGGCAGAGGATGCAAGGGAGGCAAACCACCGGGCTCAATCCCCAAGCAGAAGCACCACTAACCCCAACCGCTCGAGATACAAAGGAAAAAACCCGGCGCGCGTCCGGGAACTGGACCACCGCGCTAGCACATACGCCAGGTGATAGTCCGGGGGCCTTTACTACCAGCTATGTTTGCGCGCGCATGTCAGCCTCCCGAGCCTGTCATGGTCGGCAGCAGCACACGGTAGATCTGGATGAATGCTGGGCCGAGCAACACCAGCAGCAGCGTCGGGAAGATGAAGAAGATCAGCGGGAAGAGCAACTTCAGCGCGATCTTGGCGGCTTGTTCTTCCGCACGCATCCGGCGCTTGGTGCGCAGCATGTCGGACAACACGCGCAGCGAGTCGGCAAGGCTGGTACCGAAACGGTCTGCCTGGATCAGCATCGATGCAAACCGGTCGACGTCTTCCACACCGGTGCGCAGCGCCAGGTTGGTGAGTGCTTTTTCCTTGGGAAACCCCGAACGCAGTTCCAGCAGCGTGAGTTCCATTTCTTCAGCCATGACGGGACAGCGCAGTGCGAGTTCGTCCGACACGCGCATCATGGCGGCGTCCAAGCCAAGCCCGGCTTCTACACACACAGTGAGCAGGTCGAGCATATCGGGAAACTCCTCGAACACATCGCGCTGACGATGCTCGACCTTGCGTGCCAGTGCCGCATTGGGCAGGTAATAGCCGATGGCGCTCAGTAGCCCCAGAACAGCGAGGACCACTTCTTGGTCGTGATGTTCCGGCCGGCTGCTCAGCACCAGCAGTGCCGTCAGCGGGAAGAGGATTGCCAGGACCGTCTTCACACCAAAGTACAGCGACGGCGCCCATGGTTGCCGCCAGCCGGCATTCATGAAGCGGGTGCGCAATTGCGAGTTCTCCCAGCCGTCTTTGGGCAACGACAGTTGCGAGACCGGCTTGGCCCAGGTGGCCAGTTTCTCTACCCAGGCATGGTCGGGTCCACCGGCCAGGTCCGCGCCGACGGTCTGGCCGCCGATCTGTTGCATCCGGCCGCGTGCGCGGTTCGGAGAGAACAGGTGCAGTAGCCCAAGTGCACCGCCAAAGGCGGCCACGAAGATCAGGACCAGGATGAAATATTGATTGGAATAGAGCGCTTGCATGATCGTCTCCCCCCAAGAAAACGAAGTCACGTTGTCAGGTCAGGTCACCGTGCTGGATATCGCACGTCCGTCAGACCCGGATGCGGATGATCTTGCGCATCCAGATCAGCCCCATCACCATGTTGAACAGCGCCAGGCCGATCATCTTCAGGCCCATCGGGTCTGTCCATAGCACCTTCATGAAGTCCGGATTGACGAAGAGGATCATGCCGGCCGTGCCGAAGGGCAGCAGCCCGAGAATCCATGCCGACAAACGCCCTTCGGCTGAAAGCACGCGGATCTTGTCGTACAGCTTCAGGCGCTCGCGCACAAGGTTGCCGATGGTGTCGAGAATTTCCGCCAGGTTGCCGCCGCTCTCGCGCTGGATGAGCACGGCAATCACGAAGTAGCGCAGGTCATTGACGGGCACACGCTTGGCGAGGTTGGTCAAGGCTTCATCGAGCGACACGCCATAGTTGATCTCTTCGAATGTGGTTCGGAACTCGGGGCCCATCGGCTCCTTGATCTCCTGCCCGACCATGCCCAGCGCGCTGGCGAAGGAGTGGCCGGCGCGCAGTGCACGGGCGATCATGTCTACCGCGTCGGGAAGCTGTGCCTCCAGCTTCTTCAGGCGCTTGCGCCGCTGCGATGCGATGTGCAAGACCGGCAGCGCAGACAAGAGCAGCGCGCAGGCCGTCACGATGCCAAACGGGAACGGCAGCAACGCACCTACTGCCAGCACTCCGACGCCAATCAGGATGGTGTATCCCAGGAGCTGTGCGACAGACCAGGCGCTGCCGGATTGCTCCAGCCAACGGTCGATCGTGCTCACGCGAGGCAGATTCATCAACCAGCGCTGGAACTGCGGTGACTCGCTCAGCAGGCGTTTCTTGAGAATCGAGAGCTGTTCGGTGCCGATGTGTCCGCCCGCGGACAGTGCACGGATGCGGGCATCAACACGCTTGGCCTCGGGGCCGTGGTAGTTGTTCCACCACTGGTAGACCCCCTCGATGCAGAGCACGACGGCCGCGAACAGCAGGATTGCGAACGCGTAGAAGATTTCGTTCATTTAGGGTGCCCCCGTTTCTAGATCGCGCCTGGGCCACACTGGCGGTGGCTTTGGCTTCAAGCCTTTAGACCTCAAAGTGCCTTTGCGGGTCAAAGGTCTCGTCTGGCAAGCCCACCCCGAACACGCGCAGCCGCTCGGCAAATTTCGGATAGACCCCCGTGGCGCGGAAGTGCCCCTTGACCGAGCCGTCTTGCGCGATGCCCGTGCGCTGGAAGGTGAAGATTTCCTGCATGTTGATGACATCACCTTCCATGCCGGTGATCTCCTGAATGCTGATGACTTTGCGGCGCCCATCCGTCAAACGCGCCACTTGGATGATCACGGTGATGGCCGAGGCGATCTGCTGCCGGATCGTCTTGGGTGGCAGGTTCAGGCCTGCCATGTTCACCATGTTTTCCATGCGCGTCAGCGCATCGCGCGGGGTGTTGGCGTGCACGGTGGTGAGTGACCCTTCATGACCGGTATTCATGGCGTTGAGCATGTCCAGGGCCTCGCCGCCCCGCACTTCGCCCAGGAGGATGCGGTCTGGCCGCATGCGCAGGGCGTTGCGCACCAGTGCACGCTGCGTGATCTCGCCTTTACCCTCGATGTTGGGCGGGCGCGTTTCCAGGCGCAGCACGTGCGGTTGGCGCAGTTGCAGTTCTGCGGCATCTTCAATGGTGACCATCCGCTCGTCGGCCGGGATGAAGCCTGAGAGGATGTTCAGGAGTGTGGTTTTGCCGCTGCCCGTGCCGCCAGACACCAGCACGTTCACCTTGGCCTGTGCCAAGGCTTGCATCAGCTTGGCCATGGGGGGCGTGAGTGTCTTGAGATCAATCAGGTCCGACACCTGCAGCGGGTTGGTCGCAAACCGGCGGATCGAGAGCAGCGGGCCATCGATGGCCGAGGGCGGAATGATGGCATTCACCCGCGAGCCGTCGGGCAGGCGCGCGTCCACCATCGGGCTGGTTTCATCAATGCGACGACCCACGCGCGAGACGATCTTCTCGATCACCTTCATCAGGTGTGCATCGTCGTAGAAGGTGACGTCGGTGAGTTCCAGCTTGCCACGGCGTTCGACGTAGACCTGCTTTGCCGTGTTGACCAGGATGTCAGACACCGTCGGGTCCTGCAGTAGCGGCTCGAGCGGGCCGAAGCCGAACATCTCGTCATACACATCGGTGGTCATCTGCCGGCGCTCGGTGTCGTTGAGCAGCAGCTTTTCCTCGTCGATGATGTTGTTGACCAGGGTGCCGATCTCGTGGCGCACCTGCTCGGTCGGGAAGCGGGCCAGCCGTTCCAGATCCACGCGGTCCAGGACCACTTCGTGCACGGTTTTCTTGAAGTCTCGATAGGCCGGATGGCCCGCCACCTTGTGGTGGTATGGCGCGTGCCCGTTCATGGACATCGGCGCGTGGTCCGGGCGGGAGAGTTGGTCGCGGATCGACATGATGGGCTCCGTCTGACTGGCGAAATGGACAGGAGAAACTCAGGCAATGTTCGGAGACGACGTCTTGGCCCGCGAGAAGAACTTGCTCAAGGAGAAGCCTTTCTCTTGCGATGCGTGACGATCGTTCTCGCGCGCTGTGGCGAAGACGTTGGCTAATGCCGTGAGTGCCTTGGCCATGGCGCTGCTGCGGTGATGCTGGGCAATGGGCATGCCCTGGCAGATGGAGTCATCCACCGAGGCCGCATCTTCGGGAAGCACATGGAAGAGCTTCTGTCCGAAGACTTGCTCCAGCGTGCTGCGTGGCAGCTCGTCGCGCTTGCCATGCCGGTTGACCAGGATGCGCAGCTTTTCGGCGGGGTAATGCAGGCCGTGCAGGATATCCAGCAGGCGCCGCCCCGTGCGGGCAAAGGCAATGGTCGGCTGGACCACGACGCAGATCTGGTCGCAGTGGTCGAGCACCGCAATCGACAGCGGGTTGATCGCCTGCCCGACGTCCACCAGGATGAAGTCGTAGATCGGTGACACCAGCGAGAGTACGTACTCGATCTTGTCCTTCTTGATCTCGCCCGCCTTGATGGGGTCGCTGGCGCCGGCCAGGACGTCAAAGTCCTTGGCCACGCGTGTCAGACACGCTTCCAGGAAGGCATCGTCCAGGCGGTCGACCTGTGCGCACACTTCGGACAGCGTGGCGGGTGGTGTCTTGTTGCTCACCAGAAAGTGCGTGTCGCTGAACTGCGTGTTCAGGTCGATCAACAGCACGCGCTTGTGTTCGTGTGCGGCCAGCGTGTAGCCGACGTTGCTGGCGATGAAGCTGGAACCGGCGCCGCCCTTGCTGGAGATGAAGGCAATCACGCGCGCTTCCTCGCGTGTTCTCGGGATGTGGTTGGTTTCCAGCCGCGTGAGCGCTGTCGTCAGTTGGGCGCGTTCCAGCGGCCAAGTCAGTATGTCGCTGACGCCGGCGCGCAGTGCGCGAATCAGGTCGTCGCGCTCCTGGGTTTGCGTGACGAGGATGCAGGGCAGGTCAGTGAACTGCTGCCGCAGCAGTTCGATGCTCAGCATCTGGCTCGGGCCACCGCTTGGCTGGTCGATGATGAGCGCATCCGCGCCGCGCAGTTGGCAGGCATGCGTGGACAGGCTGCCCGGTGCAGCATGCAGGTGCATGACCTGGTAGCTGCCGGCGGCGGCTACCAGGCGTGCAAGGTCCGCCAGGCGTTCACCGTCTTCGGAGGCAATCAAGATCTTGAGCATGGCAAAGCTCCCCGTTCGATCGTGTGTTCTGTATGTCGTTGCATCGCGCCGTGACAGGGCTGGCCTGGTATCAGGCTGGCGATGGCGGATGCTGTTTGGGCACCCGCCAAGTGCTGTCAGCGCGAGAAGCTGCCGGACATCCCGCTACCGCCGTACCCACTGCTGCCGAATCCGCCGTACCCACCGCTGCCGGTGCCAGTACCCCCAGCGGGGAAGCGGGTCATCGAACGGTCATAGTTGCTCATGGCGGCCACTGCGGCTTTGCCGTCATAGCCATTCAGCGCCGGCAACCCGGCAGGTGCGTCGGGATTGATCACCTGTGCTTGCTTGACGCTGGTGACGGCCTCACCGAAGTGCTTGTCCCAGTTGGGTGTCGTGGTCATGCAGGCAGTCAGGGCCTGGCAAGCCAGGATCGCGAGTGCGGCGCGTTGCAGGTATTTGAGATTGGTGTTCATGGCATTTCTCCACATGGTTCCCGGGTTAGCGTGTCTGCGGGGTTGTGGTCGTGTCGGCCACTGCCGTCTGCCGGCCCTGCGTCTTGGTTCTGGCCTGGGCCAGCCGTGCTGCGGTGGCTTCGATTCGGGCGACACGCGCGGCGTTGTCGTCCGTGGGCGCCGTGGCCGAGGTTGTGGCGGACGCGGGCTCCACAACCGGTTGCGTGGCCGCTGGTTTCTCGGGCATGGCGTTTGCCGGTTGCGTGGGCGGGGCGATGCTCACCTCAGTGCGTGGTGCAGGGGTGGCCGGGGCCACCGGGGCGGGCGCAACCGGAGCCGGCATCGGCGCCTGCGAGCTGGGCGCAGCGGGTGCGCTCGGTACCTGCGCAGGTGCTTGCGGTGCCGTTGCAGGTGCAGCAGCCGTTGCTGGTTTGGCCGTACGGTTCTTGGCGCCGGAGCCTTCCATGTTGCCCGTCAGGTAGACGGCAAGGTCGCTGGGCGTCGAAAAGCTGTCAGTCGGCAGCGGATACGACGCTGTCTGCATTGGCTGCACCAGGCGCGGCGTGATGACGATGACCAGCTCCGTCAGATCATGCTGGAACTGCGTGCTGCGGAAGAGCGTGCCCAGGACGGGGATTTCACCCGCGCCAGGCAGTGCCTTCAGCGAGCCGCGTGCGTTGTCTTGCAGCAGACCACCGATGGCGAAGCTCTCGCCGTCACGCATCTGCACGGTGGTGGAGGCGCGCCGCGTGGTAATGAGCGGCAGGATGGTCTGGCCATTCGTGTTGGCACCGGTAACAGTTGCGCCCGTGGGTGAGAGTTCCGACACCTCCGGTGCCACCTTGAGGTTGATGCGGCCATTGGCCATCACGGTCGGCGTGAACTTCAGGCCAACGCCGTATTCCTCCTCTTGCAGCGTGATGGTGGGTGCACCACCTGAGCTGCTGCTCTGCGCAACCGGGATGTAGATCTTGCCGCCTGCCAGGAAGCTGGCTTCCTGGCCACTGAGCGTGACGAGATTCGGCTCGGCAAGAATCTTCACCAGGCTATCGTTCTTTTGCGCATCCAACTCAACCTGGAAGGGCCGGTTGTTCGCCTTGTTGGCAAAGAGCGCGGTAGACGATCCGGTTAGCAGGGAGGTCAAGAGGCCGCCGCCCCAAGAGCCGAATCCGCCTTGGATATTGAGTGCCGAGCCCAGCTGGTTCAGCAGGGTCTTCGACACTTCCGCCACCTTCACTTCCAGCATGACCTGCTGCGGTGTATCTACGATCATCATGTTGATGACGCTGGCACCGCCGGCGGCACCACCACCGCCGAGTGCACCTGCCGCGCCGCCGCCCTTGTCCGCACCGCTTTGTGCAGAGGCTGCATAGGCGTGGGCGATTTCCATGGCTTGCTGTGCCGCCTGTGCGCTCGACACGTTGCCGGCCAGTACCAGGCTGTCTGCCGCGGTCGTCACGCGAATCTTGCTTTCACTCGGCATCAGCTGCGCGAGCGAAGTCTGCAGGCCACCGGCATCGGCGTTGACCACCACATTGACGATGCTGCAGGCGCCGCTGCGACCTTGCACGATCATGTTGGTGGTGCCGACACTGCGGCCCAGCAGATACATGGATTGCGGCGACACCATGGTGGCTTGCACCACGGCTGGGTTGCCGAGGGTGCGATTGCGCACCGGCTCCGGCAGCGAGATGAGCGAAGACTTCCCAACAGGCACCACCACGCTGCTTTCGCCGCGCACGGCGCCTGTGCAGTTTGGGCCCCGTACGTCAGCGACCGGCGCGGTCGCCAGCGCCGGGTTCATGCTGATCGTCATCTGCACCGGTGCGGTTGCCCCGGCACGAGACTGCACCACGACCGGTGCTGTGGTGGACTTGGCTACGGCGCCTGCTTCCATGGCCGTTTGTGCTGTCGCGTGCGTTGGCATGCAGAGCATGGCACCGGCGGCACTTGCCAGGACGAGCATGCGCGTGCTGCCGAGGATCTGTCCGCTACGTAGCGCGACAGTGGCGACATTGGTTTTTTGGTTCGTATTCATATCTCCCCCCCCGAGGGTCTGCTGCACAGGATGAAAATGCGGTTGATACGCTGTGGCTGGTTAACCTCTACGTTGCAATGCGTGTTGAAGGACTGTCAGGTGTAGCGGCTCAGAAGCACTCCATGCTGCCTTGCACGCCAGCCAGTACACCGATGCAGTCGCGTTGCCGGCTCGGACCCGAGGCAACGTGGCGCACCTTGGCGGTTGCACGGGTCGTGCTGACCATCACCACCTTGGGTGTGGGCTCGGCTGCGGGCGTGCCCAGCAACGTGCCCTTGGTGGCGCCGCCGGTTGCCGTGGCGGCCACGTCGACCTGATTGCGCAGCACCAGCGAGAGCGTTCCGACGCTGCGTGCCACATCGAGCTTCTCTGCCTGCTCGGGTGTGACTTCCAGCGTGACTGCGTTGACGACCTTGGGTTGCGTGTCATCCCGGCTGACTTGCTGTGCGACTGCCAGCACCAGGATCTTTTCCAGCACGATCTTGGAGATGCTGTTGTTATTGTTGTTCGCGCTCTTCGCGTCTTCATTGGTGTTGACGATCACGTCGACCAGGTTGCCTGGCAATGCGAAGCCCGCTACGCCCACCACGTCATTCACACGCACGGTGATGGCGCGCTTGCCTTCCGCGATGACGGCGGAAAGGCCGCCCTTGGTACCGATGGGTGCGAGCTTGCTCTCCAGGATCGGTTCGCCTTTCTGCAGGCTCGCGCGCACCACACGCCCTTGCAGCGCCTTGGGATCGTCAAACGTGCCCGGCGGCAAGCTGCCGGCTGGCCAACTGACCATGCGCAATTGCTCATTGCCCAGCGGTTGGCCAAGATCCATGTCGCTGGCGGCCACTGCGACTTGTTTGACGGAGCTGGATGACTGCTGAGACAGCCAGCGTGATGCAGAGACAACGGCGGCGATCCCTGCCACCAATGCGACGACCAGCATCACGATTGCACGCGCGTTTTTCATGATGAGTTCCCCCTTCTGAGATCAATAGAGCGGATCGGATCGGCAAGGCTCAGGTGAGCACCTGCTTGTCCTGCCGCCAGCCCATGCCCGCACTCATGGAGTCGGTTGTCTTGAAATCTGTGTGCGAACAGAAGTAGATGTCCCACGCCCGGCGCAGTGCCTCTGGGGTTACCGCGGACGGCCCGCCGTGGTACTGGACGGCCGAGGCCACCAAGCGCAGCAGATCGCGTGGAATGCAGGCCAGCAATGGTTTGCCGCTGACTTCGTGCAGCGCTTCGCGCAGATAATCGAAGGCGGCATCTGCGTTCTCCAGGCCGAGATCCTGCGCAGCGCGCAGATAAACCTCCCGGTAGTCGGCCACCGAGAGCGGCCCTACGTAAAGCTTGCTGCCGAGCCGGCGTAGGAAGGCGTCGTCGCCCAACTGAGCCGGCTCAAGGTTGGTCGAGAAGATCGGCCAAACATCGAACGGCACGGAGAACCGCACGCCATTGCGCAGCGAGAACATGTCGACGCGGCGGTCCAGTGGCACGATCCATCGGTTGAGCAGCTCGCTCACGCCCACTTGCTGGCGGCCAAGGTCATCGACGATGTAGATGCCGCAGTTGGCCTTCATGTGAGGGGGCGCTTGATAGAAGCCGGTCGTGCCGTCATAGCGCAGCTCGAGCATCTCCAGCGTCAGCTCGCCGCCGGAGAGCACCGCGGGCCGATGGCACATCTGCCAGCGGCGGTCCAGTGGACGTCGGGCCACGGGGCTCTCTTCATCTTCCTGCGCTACGTGCACGAGGGGGTCGAAGATCTGGATGATCTCGCCCGCGATCGTGATGGCGTGCGGCACTGGCACGGCGCCGGGCAGCAGCATCCCGAGGTGCTGGGCGAGATAGGTCTTGCCGCCGCCGGCAGGACCGTAGAGCATCAGCGCGCGGCTCGTGTTCAATGCGACGCCGACATCGTCGAGCAGGTCCGGCGGCATCACGAACGTGCTGAAGGCCGCGGTGACATCAGACTTGGACAACGAGGCAAACTGGATGGAGTGCCGTTGAACGGATTCAACATAGGCTTCCAGCGTGACGGGTGCGGCGCCGACATAGCTGCAGCGCGCAGTGAACTCAGCCGCGCGTACATAGCCGGCGTCGGTCAGGTGAAAGCGCACGTCCAGGTCGTTGGCGCCACGGTGGGCGACTTCCAGCATGCGCTCGCGCACGGCGTAGGCCGCCACTTCATTGATGACCATGGCGGGCAGCTTGATGGTGTCCATCAGCATGACCAGCGTGGCGCTGCGATGCAGGTAGGCCACTTTCATGAGCAGGCCGAGCAGCAACGAGATGTCCAGGCCCGTTTCGGCCACGGTGCGCGGCAGGATGTGCCAAGGGGCAGCGGGCTCGCGACGGGAGGCGTCCAGCCCGGTGGGCGATGGCACCGCCTCCAGCGAGCGTGGCGCATGTTGGACGCCTCCGAATTCTGTGTGCTCGATTTTTTGGTCCCCGATCATCTTCATCACCGTTTGGCTGTGTGAATACGAAGTGCGTGCCCAGATGTGCAAATTGCGCGCATCAAGCCGATGCAAACAGGACTGCAATCGTGCCGGCGGCAATCGCAACGCCGTACGGCAACGTGCCCACCGACCAAGAGGCATCGGCTTGCGGCGTTGGTGCTCCGCCTTCCCGGCTGATCTGCCCCGACGTCAACAGGACGTCGCGCAGGTTGCGGCGCAGCTGCGCCATGCGCTTATGTCGGAGGGTAAATACCAGTGCCCAGATGCCGCCGATCACGAACGTGGCCATTGCAATCTCAAAAGCCATGAACGCACCAAGCCATGCGCCTACTGCCGCCATGAGCTTCACGTCGCCCGCAGCCATGCCGCGCAGCAGATAGAAAGGCAGGAAGATCGCCAGGCCCGTAAGCCAGCCGCACGTCCACTCCAGGGCGCCGTTGCCGAAGCCATGGATTGCTACCTGCAACGGCAGCGCCGCAAGCCATGCACCGAAGGTCAGCCAGTTCGGGATGCGGCGATGCTGCGCGTCGATGGCCGCCGCTATCAGCGCTACGCCCATGGCAACGGGGCCAATCATTGACGAGAGCAGGGTGGCGTCGTTCATGGTGTCCTCGGGTTCTTTGGTGCGATTGCGTGTTCAGTTCAATGAGGTCGGGACTCGCAAGCGTTGTTGTTATTCGGTGCGGAGCAACATCACGGGATGGCCGCAGCGATCATTTCGTAGAGAGACTTCACACTGCTACCCAGCGCCACGACGGAGCCGAGAATGACGATCGCGATAAGTGAACCCAGCAGTGCGTATTCGATCGAGGTAACGCCTTGATCATCGCGCAGCCACTTCCTGGGGTTGATTGGCTTATGCATGCTGGTCTCCTGCGTAGCGCTGGTAGCTGACCGTGTTGGCAGTCCGCTAGAGCGCGGCTGCAATGTTGGAAAACACCGTACTCAGGTTCGTGCCGACGAGCTGAACTGAGGCGATGATCACCACGGCGATCAATGCCGCGATCAGGCCATATTCGATTGCAGTGACGGCTTGTTCGTCGTACAGGAACTGCTGTAGAAGCGTGCTGTAGCGGTACATGACAATCTCCCTTTTGCCTAAGGCAGAAGTTCTGCCGGTTGTTGCTGGAGCGTGGGTTGCCACGTTCATGGCGACCCACGCCTGCACCTGCTTGGCATGCATTGCTGGGCAGCAATGCAGTGAGCCTTGCGTTTGCAACATCAGCGCGTTAGAGCGCGTTTGCGATGTTGTTGAACACGGTGCTCAGGTTGGTGCCGACCAGCTTGACCGAGGCGATGATCACGACAGCGATCAGGGCGGCGATCAGGCCGTATTCGATGGCGGTCACACCATCTTCGTCACGGGCGAATTGCTTGAGTGCGTTGAGGTAGTTCATGACAATCTCCTTCAGTGGAAAAAATGCGCGTTCGAAAAGCCAGAATGAGAGAGGTCATGTCGGCGGCGCACAGATGGCACAAGCATGAAACGGCCAGCAGCCTTGGCTGCCGTCACCTGCCCGCAGGAACTCACGTGACACGCACCGGGCGGTGTCGCACAGCGTGCTGTCCCATATGGGCGATGTGAGCGTGTTGTTGGTCGGCATTTCTCTCGATCCCTTTTTTCAATTCGATGCTTTGAATTGGAGATTCCGTTTCGCTTCGCCGTCTGCTGTGAACTTGCTGCGCCCCGTTCAAGGCGGCGGTGACGATGTCCTGCGATCTGGCATAGGCAAAAGCCGGGCCACCCCCGTGCACTTCCATGTGCGACAAGGCTTTGCGGGCGATTGGCTGAATTCGAGGGCGCGTGCCTGACACTTGGTTCCGGCGTTCTCGGGGGCGGAGTTGCCAGGGGGAAACGCGTAGCGAGGCCCGTCGATTTGGATGAGGCTACGTAGGGATGACGCAGCGCAGGGGTGTCCTCATTCAAACGGACAGGTGGGGGGGTAGCGTAGTGGATGGTGGAAATCGCCGCTGGGTAGGCTGGGGGTCTGCGTGAGGCTCTTCGCCGCGCCCCAGTTGGCGGTGTGCCAATGGCCGGGCGACGTTTCCGGATGGAAACGTTGATGGATCCTCCTTGCGTAGCGCTTGGATGGTTGCGCGTAGCAAGGCCGCAGCAACAACGCATCGCGGGAAATGTCCCCGTGCTTCAGTGCTGAAACGTCGATGCAATTTCGACGCTTGGGCGGCGCTCAACACAGACCGCAGGCGCGTGCCGTCCCTTGCCTTATCCGAGTGAGCGAACAAGACTGGGCTCTAAGACCCGCACGCGGCGTGAAGCCGTCGCGCGCGTGACGAAGCCCCACTCAGCGCAGCGCAGACATCGTGTGCCGCGCATCACCCGGAACCGACGCGAGGAGCAGCATGAGCCAGAGATCTGTGCGTCTGCCAGCCACGCGCAGTGCCGCTGCAGCAATTCGTGCAACCGGTGAGGATGCTGCCGGCCACTGGATCGATCTGGCCCGAGTGCGGGCGTACAGCGGTGCGCTGCTGGTTCTGTTCTGCGTGCTGCTGCTTGGCTGGGCCTGGACGAGCAATGGCTTTACCGATGTGACGATGGCGCGTCCTGGAACGGATTTCTCGGCGTTCTGGGGGGCCTCCCATCTCGCGCTGACGCAGGGGCCCCTGCATGCATATGACGTGCGCGAACTGACTGCGGTGATTGCCGAGCATGGAACGTTGGGAAAGGGGGCTGAGCTGATCCTTCCCTGGCTCTATCCGCCGACCTTTCTGCTGATGGTCTTGCCGCTGTCGTTGTTGCCGCTGACTTTGAGCTACCTGCTGTTCCTGGCCGGCACGGGGCTCGTCTATTTCAAATCGATCGGCATGTTGACGCGGGCACAGCACCCCTGGCGCCAAGGGTTGTGGTTGCCTGTGCTGGCCGCTCCGGCAACGCTTATCACCATTCTTGCTGGCCAAAACGCGCTGTTGACAGCCGGTGTGGCAGGTGCAGCGGTGTATCACCTGAACAAGCGCCCCGTGCTTGCCGGTGTGCTGATCGGTTTGCTTGCCATCAAGCCGCAGCTGGCGGTGTTGTTCCCGCTGGCCCTGGTGATGGCGCGTGCATGGACGGCGCTGGCCAGCGCGCTGCTGACAACCGCAGCGTTTGCGAGTGTCAGTGTGCTGGTCTGCGGCTGGCGTACGGTGCCGGCGTTCCTTGCCAACGCGCAATGGGTGCGGGCGAGCTTCATCGAGGGCGGCGCCAACCTATGGTGGGGCATGCCAACACCTATTGCAGCCGCCCGGCTGGCGGGGGCGAGCGTGAACGGTGCGTACGCCGTACAGGTGCTGACAGCGCTGGCGATGGCCGCCGCGATGGCCTATGTCTGGCGGCGGACGACGACGTTTGAGTTACGTGCTGCGGCGCTGGCGATTGCCACGCTGATGGTGTCGCCATATCTGCGTGACTACGAGCTGACATGGTTGGGGCTGGCCATTGCCGGTCTGGTTGGCGACCGTGTGCATGATGACAGCGGCCACGGCCTGGCGAGCGGCGAGCGGGCGCTGCTCGTTGTGGCCTGGCTGCTGCCGATCTATGAGCACGCCAATCCTTATCTGAAACTGCCGCAGATCGGGCCCCTGGTTCTGATCGCCATGATGGCGCTTGTTGTGCGGCGTGTGGCAAAGTGGGTGTGAGGGTGCCATGTCCATCGCCTTGAACCTTCTAAAGCACAGGGCGCCTGAGGTATCGGCGGCGTCTCCAGTGGCCGCCGCGGGTGCTCGCCACTGGTTGGGCGCGGACCGCCTGCGCGTGTACTCGATGGCTGCGCTGGCCTGCTACGTCGCGTACTTTGTAATCTGGGCCGTTCGCGCCAGTGTGTTGAGGGTCGCGGGTGTCTTTCCGCTTGGCGGCGATTTTCTGGTGTTCTGGAGCGCCGCGCAGTTGGTGCTGCAAGGGCACCCACTCGCTGCCTACGATGTGGCTGCGCTGCATAACGTGGAGCTGGCAACCGTCCCGCTGGTGGCGACAACCCAGGGGTTGTTGCCCTGGTTCTATCCGCCAACCTTTCTGCCCTTCGTCGCCCCCTTCGGGCTGCTGCCGTACTGGCTTGCCGTGCTCGTCTTCCTGAGTATGAGCGTCGGGTGCTTCCTGTGGGTTGTCGGCCGGATCGTGCCATTGCGGCAGGCATGGCTGCCGTGCGCGGCGTTTCCGGGGATTGCGGTCGTGCTTGCAACCGGGCAGAACGCGTTGCTCTTGGCGGCGTGTGCTGGTTTGGCGCTCACGTTGCTGCATTCCCCTCGCCCCAAGCGGCCCGCAAGCCCGATCGCCGCGGGCATGTTGCTGGCTCTGCTGACAGTGAAACCGCAATTGGCGGTGATGTTTCCGGTGGCGCTGATGTGCGCCAGAGCCTGGAAAGCGTTGATTGCAATGGCGCTGACCTCGCTCGCATTGGTAGTGCTGGCGCTGCTGGCGTTCGGGCCGCAGTCGTTCATTGCCTTTCTTCACAACGCGGCGTTTGCACGGTCGGCGGTGGAATCCGGCGCAGTCCATCTGGAGCGCATGCCCACCCTCTTTGCCATGGTCAAGATGCTGCACGGCAGCGTGATGCTGGCCTACGTGCTGCATCTGATGGGGGCCTTCACGGCCTGTGCCGCAGTCGCCTATGCCTGGAGTCGGCCTTGCAGCTTTGCACTGCGCGCTGCAGCCGTGCTGACGGCAAGCATGCTCGCCAGCCCCTACCTGTACGACTACGACTTGGCCTTCCTTGGTCTGGCCATTGCCTGGCTGGCCTCCTACGCGTTGCGGGACGGGTGGCTGCCCGGTGAACGTGAAGGGCTCATCCTGCTGTGGCTTCTGCCGCTGGGCGGAATGCTCTTGATTGACCGACTCGGCTTTCAGCTGATGCCGCTTGTATTGCTGCTTGCACTCGCGCATATCGCGCGCCGTATTCATCTTGAGCGCACACGCAACGCGTCACGCAGCCGCGTGCCAAGGCGCCTTGGACGGGGAGAACAATGATGTTGGATTACAAGAGAAACCAACTCCTTTCGCTGGTTGTACCGTTCTACAACGAAGGCGAGGCGCTAGAGTCCTTCTTTGCACGGGTCGTGCCGATCCTGGAGTCGATCGAGTTCACGCAGTTCGAGATCGTGTGCGTGAACGACGGTAGCAAGGACGACACCCTGCAGAAGTTGATCGCCGTGTCACGCACGGACGAGCGTGTACGGGTGATCGATCTGACACGCAACTTCGGCAAGGAAGCCGCGTTGACGGCCGGCATTGACGAGGCACTTGGTGATGCCGTCATCCCAATCGATGCTGATCTGCAAGATCCGCCGGAACTGATTCCCACCCTGGTAGCGCACTGGCAGAAGGGGGCGGAAGTGGTCCTTGCACAGCGCGCCAGCCGTGCCTGCGACACCTTTCTCAAGCGGGTGACTGCCGCCGCGTATTACCGCGTCCACAACATGTTGTCCGACCTGAAGCTGCCGGAGAATGTTGGCGATTTCCGCTTAATGGACCGCGCGGTCGTCAATGCGCTCAAGCAGTTGCCCGAGCGGCACCGGTTTATGAAGGGCCTGTTTGCGTGGGTGGGTTTCAACACCGTGATCGTTCCGTACGAGCGCGAGGCACGCAGCGCAGGTCAGTCGAAGTTCTCCGGCTGGCGCCTGTGGAACTTCGCGCTGGAAGGCATCACCAGTTTCAGTACCTGGCCGCTGCGGAGCTGGACGTATATCGGTTTGGCCATTGCAAGCCTGGCATTCGTGTACGGCAGCTACATCATCGCTCGCACCATGGTCCTGGGTGTGGATGTGCCGGGCTATGCCTCGCTGCTGTCGCTGCTGCTGTTTTTTGGTGGCTTGCAATTGATCGGGCTGGGCGTGGTGGGCGAATACATTGGCCGCATCTACGACGAGGCCAAGGGGCGCCCGATCTACCTGGTGAAGCGCCGCTATCAGGAGCGCCGACTACGCAACCGGTTCACGGGTGAGCGGCGCGTCATTCAGATGGTGCGAGGTCAGCGCGGTTAGGCGTGTTCCAGCAAGAGAGGCGCGTCATGTCGGCAATGGATTCTGGGCGCCTGGCCCGTCGCCTGACCATCTACGCGATGGCAGCATTGGCGCTCCAGATCCTGGCGTTGATGATCTGGGGGATCCGGTTTTACCTGCTGCACGACTGGACAGCGCCAATGCTCGGCTACGATTTTTCGGTATTCTGGTCTGCCGCCCGGGTGACGATCGAGCACAACGCAGCAGCCGTGTTTTCTGCGCAATGGATGCAGCCGCTGGAAGAGTCGCTGCGGCACCAGATCGGCTACTCCCCATGGCCTTATCCGCCCACCTTCTTGCTGGCAGTCATTCTCTTCGGACTGCTGCCATTCGGGGCTGCCCTCATCCTTTACTTTGTGCTCGGCTTGTCCGCTTATGGCGCGATGCTTGTGCGTATCAATCGCAACGTCGACCGTGCATGGTTGCCTTGGTTCGCCGCGTTCCCGGGGGTGCCTGTCGCGCTGGGGTTGGGCCAGAACTCGCTTCTGACAGTGTCTGCAGCGGGTGCCGCGCTTGTCTTGCTTGAGGCAAACGCGGGCGTTGCCGGACTGTGTATCGCGATACTGGTGATCAAGCCGCAATTTGGCGTGCTGTTTCCGCTGGCGCTTGCGTGCGGTCGGCAATGGAAGGCGCTTGTTGTGGCGGGTCTGTGCACCTTGGCCTTCGTTGGAGGCAGCGTTGCCGTCTTCGGAGTTGACGCATGGCGCGCGTTTGCAGCGTATCTTCCCGAGTTCAGCCGGATCGCGGTGGAGCAGGGCGGCCGTGAAATGTGGCTCGGCATGCCAACCGTATTCGCCGTGAGCCGCAGCGTGGATCTACCCGTGAGCGTGGCTTATGTTGTGCATGGCTTGGTCGCTGCGCCTGCCGTGATCGTCATGACCTTCCTGTGGGCCAAGCGCGCGAGGTTCGAGCTTCGCGCAACGGCCTTCGTCGTGGCCACGCTATTGATGCAGCCCTACATCATGTTCTACGACCTGGTCTGGTTGATCCTGCCGATCGTCTTTCTGATGCGCGATGCCAAGGTCCAAGCGTTGAATCGTCTGGAGTGGATTCTGCTGATTGCGGCGTGGCTGGCACCTGTGCAGGGCGTTGTTGCGGCCTATGTCGGCCGCTATCTTCAGGTGCTTCCTGCGGTGCTGGTTGCGTTACTGGTGATGGTAATGCGGCGTCATTTTGCATCCATTGCAGGAAGCACGCATTCTGCTGACTGTCTTGCCGACCATGTGGCAGGCGTATCCCGCGTCGTTTAAGTGTTTGTTGCCGAGTAAGTTGCGCCCCCATGCGTTAGCGTTGCGGCACCTGCGATGACGTTGCACGCGAGAGCATTTGAGACCACGCATTGAACCGGTTACGAAACGGCAGCTCGACGTAGTTGTGCAGCACATGGGCGGCGGCAAACGCCCAGAAGAGAAACAGCGCGTAAGTGACAAGTTGATCCGCGAGCCCGACGTCCGCCGGCATGCTCACGACAAGCGGCAGCATGACGCCATGTGCCAGATACAGCGGATATGACACCTTGCCAAGATACTGCGCCGCCGGCGTTTGGAGGATGTGCGAGACGGGGCCGCGATCACTGATGAGCGCACCGATCAGCGCGCCGAACGTCAATGGCGCGGTCAGTGCAGACCCGGGAAGGGCATCTGCCGAAATGAGCAGGAACAGCGCTGCTGAAAATGCCGTCACCTGAAAGACGGGGCGGCTCGCCCAGGTAATAAGGCGATCTCGGAACTCATAAAGGAGGGCGCCGATGAAGAAGCCTGCAATACACCGCAGCCAGCCGAATTGGTGAACCAACTTACTGAGGCAGCCGCCCTGGAGAAGGCAGGCTCGGTCGATCTCGATCCAGGCGGCCAGCGCCCACGCGGTCAAGCCTAACGCTGCGAATACCACCCTGCGGGTGCGGCCGCGCATCAGGATGCAACCCGCACCGAACACAAAGTAGACGTACATTTCGTCGCTGGCGCTCCAGCTCACGGCGTTGCCGATGCCAGCCTGGAAGACGTTTAGGCCCTGCGACATGGTGGCGAGTGCCAGCGCCTCGCCAAACGCCGGCAGATGGCGGGCCACAATGAGGGCCAGGACCGTGGTTGCGATGTGCGTTGGCCACAGACGGCCAATGCGGCGGATCATGAACGTGCGCAGCGATGCAAGATTCGACAACTGCGGGCCACACGCGCTGCTGATGACGAAGCCGCTCAAGACAAAGAAGAGGTCCACAGCAAGATAGGCGTTGGCAGAAAGCGGGTGCGGCCATGCGCAGAACATGTGATGCACAACGACAAACAAGGCCGCGATGCCGCGCAGGCCCTCAAAGCTTCTGTTCACGCCGTTGTCCCCTGCGCAGGGTTGGATGCGTGTGCGCCAATCGCGGCTGCGGGTGGTGTTGCAGCGTCAGAGCATTCGCGTCGTGCGATCACGCGTTGTGGCGCCCGCGCCCGCCGCACGATGATGGCGAGCAACGCCACCAGCACGATCGGCGCCCATTGCCCTGTCCGGTGCGAAAGCACGGCGAACAGGCCTTGTGCAGGTACCAGCCAGGCGGCAAGCAGCACCGCATTTTCGAAGCGGTTGCTGCTGTGGCGCACGAAATCGACCGCAAGCCAGGCCATCGGCAAAGCGAGCCAGGCGAGGTCGTAGTAGATGAGATAGGGCTGCACCATCAGCGTTGCAACGGGCAGTGAGGCAGCGCGCAACTCAAAGCGGCAGGCGCTGCGCCATAACCAAACGCAGACGGCAATCACGAGCATCGCCACGCCGGCGTGAGCCGCATATGACACCGTGGTCGAGCACCCGGCAGACCGCAGCGTGCCGAATACCGTCGGCGCGCCATACAGGATCACACCACCATTCTCGACAATAGCGTGGCGGAACATGGCCATGCTTCTTGCGGCGGCTACAAAGGTGGCTGTGCCAAATGCGAGCCAACTCACCGCCAAAGTCAGCACCGAGAAGAACGCTGCCGATGCAAGCGCGCGCCACTGGCGCTCGCAGAGCAGGTATAGCGGGAACAGGATGCCCAGTTGCGGTTTGATGCACAACATGGCGATGCAAGCACCTGCCGCCACCGGAGATCGCCGCAGCAGCACCAGCGCCGCACCCGCAGCCGCTGCGGTGAAGAGCGAATTCTGCCCCGTGACCAGCGTGACCCACACACCTGGGAACGCAACCGCCGGAATGAGCCAGGGCAGCCGCAGCGAGTCTGGCACCGACCGCAGCGTTTTGTTGAGTATCCCCAGAAAAAGCGCAATGCCGCTGCCTGAGAAAACCACCGTGGCTGCACCAAACGACAACGCGCCAATCGGGTAGATCAGCAGCAGAAACGTTGGAGGATAGGAGAACGGCCCAAAGATGTCGGGCGGCAGGATGGCGGCTTCCGCAGCGCGCAACAACCCCCAGTCATAAGCTGCTGCCGCGCCGTGCGTGATGGCCAGGTTGGCGGCACTCCAGAAGACAGCCAGATCCCACCCCGGCGACGGAATGGTGGTGTTCTGCAGGATGTGGTGGCCCCACCACCACATGCCGAGCAGGAAGTACTCAAGGAAGAGCAGGGCCCCGCCATAAACATGCAGCCGGCGGGACCCCTGCCAACTTCCCCCCCTCGCTCCCCTCGACTTCGGCGCTGGTTCAACCCGCGCCGTATCCTGCTGGCTGACTGACATGGTCCGCCCCTGTTATTTTTTCTGTCCCCGCCTTTCCCCCTTGCCTTTACCCCTGTACGCACACCATCCCAAGTTCGCCCTTGCGGATCTGCAGTTTGTGCTCGCGCATCATCCGGAACAGCGTGACGCGTGAGATGCCGAGCTCTTCGGCCACGTCGATGAGCCGTTCATGATTGCGTTGCAGGGCTTCTTTTACGGCACAACGCTCGGCTGCTTCCCGGGCCTCGGCCAGGGTAGGCGGGCGCGACGGCTCGACGGGCGGCTGCAGGTCGAGATCGGCCGGCTTGATGATGCCGTCTTCGCACATGGCTGCGGCGTGCCGGATGCGGTTGATCAGCTCCCGCACGTTGCCCGGCCACGTGTGCGCGCTGAGGGCGCGCAGCGCAGCTGGTGAGAACCCCTTGATGTGTTCGGGCGAATGGCTGCGCACGCTGTTGAGGATGTGTTCGGCCAGCAGCAGGATGTCGGTGTCGCGCTCGCGCAGTGCGGGTTGCTTGACGCGCAGCACGCACAGGCGGTGATAGAGATCGCCGCGAAAGCGCTCCGCCGCAATGGCTGCTTCCAGGTCGACATGCGTGGCTGAGATGACGCGCACGTCGACGGCAACCGACTCTGTGCCGCCCAGTCGTTCGATGCAGCCGGTTTCCAGAAAGCGCAGCAGGCTGGTCTGGCTTTCTAGCGGCATGTCGCCGATTTCATCCAGGAAGAGGGTGCCCCCGTGCGCCATCTCGATGCGGCCGAGTTTGCGCTTGACCGCGCCAGTGAAGGCACCGCGTTCATAGCCGAACAGCTCGGACATCAGCAGCGTGGGCGGAATCGCCGCGCAGTTGACGGCAATGAATGGCTGGCCGGCGCGCCGCGAGGCACAGTGGATTGCGCGTGCTGCGAGTTCTTTGCCTGTTCCCGATTCACCTGAGATCAGGACTGGGGTATCCCATTTCGAGACTTTCTCGATGCCGCGGAACAGGTTCTGCATGGCGGGACAGTTACCGATCATGCCATCGGGGCGCAGCGCATCGCGTGTGAGCGTTGCCGCCGGGCGCAGGCTTGCCATGCCGACTGCGTGCCCCAGTGCGTGTGCCAATTCGGCGCTGTCGCACGGGATGTTGTAGTAGTCGACAAAGTACAGGCCGAGCAGCTTGCGCATCGGGTCAGACAACATGTCGCCGTTGCCGACCACTCCGATCCAGCCAATGTTCTGCCGGGCAAGCCAGGGTTCCAGTTCTTCCAATTCGGCGTCGGAGTAACCGCAATCCAGATCCAGCAGACCGCCCAGGACGGGCTCATCGCACAGGTTCAGCGCTTCAAGGTCGCGGCGGTTGTTGGCGAAGAGCAGTTGCCAACCCTGTTGAGCCAGGTAGCGGCAACGCGTTGCATCGTGACGCAGTGAGACATAGAGCAATGGGCGGTTGATGTACGCGTTCATGTTTTCCCCCAACGTTTTTCTATGGGGCCGCGGATTGCTGTTGCGGCCACCCATGGACTGCCAAGTCAACCGTCGGACAAGGGCGGAAAGCCGTCCGTCCGCAAATGCAGTCTGGGGGAGGAACCTCTATGCACCATGCGGCTGTCGGCGTGCGGTGCATGCCTGGCAACCTGGCGGTCTCGTTTGTTCGAGACTGGCTTTGACGTCGGTTCGTACCGACGTTACCCCCGGACAACTTCTAATTCGACTTTCACTGCTACGAGTGGACTCCCCTCGCATTGCCCGAGGCCGTTATGAATGGCTGTATCAGGCGTGTTCTCGGGGGCTTGGCCATCTGGTGTGGCCGCTGCACCGCCTTTGTTCTGAGCTTCCCCTCGGAGTGCCGTTGGATTTGCACTCCGTCTTGAATCTCTCCTGCGGTCTCGGCGGCGGCGTTTCACGCTGCTCTGGTTTGATTGCCGAGCCACCGGATCACTGATTGGCCTTGCTGGCCCGGACACTAGAGCGACGACCATGCCACGGCGGATAAACCGTTGAGCCACAACGATTCCAGCCCGAATCAAGGTATTTGCAGTGGCAGGCGCTGGTCGGATGTTTCGTATTGGATACGTGCCGGATACCGGCAGTGGGCACTGAAAATCGCCTCAGATGGAGGTGATTTGTGCGCAATAAATCGCGCAAACGGGCGCAAAAAGTGACGTTAAATTCCTGTTGCGGTGCAAAGGTTCGGGGGTAACCAGAGGGGCCCCGAATGGTTGCATTCATGAAACATGGGTCACAAATCTGGCAATGCGGAGTCACCGTAGCAGGTGCCTTCGTATCGCACGACGCACACGTCCGTCGCGGAAAGGTGTAACGGCTTCTCGGCGATGTGGGTGACGGCACCGCAGAACATGAAGCAGACGCCTGAGGTGCGGCGCCAGTCAGGTCATCCTAAAAGATGAGGCGCCTGATTGCCTGGGCGTGTTGCTCATGCGTTCCATCGCGTGTGCGCTTTCGTACCAAAACTGAAACACGTGCGGTGGAGGTGCACGTGCAGTCGGATCTTTGCGAAACAACGCTACGGATGTGGCGGCAGATCCGGCTTGGGACGCTGCCTGGCAGCCTCACTCAACGTAGCGCCGTTACAGCACCACCGGCCGGTCGCTCAGCTCATTGGTGCGCGGCGTGCCATCGGAAGGCACGTGTGTGGCGAGGAGGTCGTTGATCTGCGCCAGCGCATCGAGCACCGGCGTCATGCTCACGCGCTGCGCGAAGCCGCGCGTGATGGTCTCGCAGATGGTGCGCCACGTGTGCGCGTCCACCTTGGCGGCGATCCCGTGGTCGGCCAGGATCTCAACCGCGTGGTCGGCCAGGTTGATGTAGAGCAGCACGCCCACGTGCTCGCGCGTGTTCCACACCTCCAGCAGCCCGAACAGCATCCGTGCCCGGTGACGCGGCGACACACCGGCCCACGCATCGCGCACCGGCAGCGAGCTTTCGATGACGACCCGCACTTCACCGCGATGGCGTTGTTCGCCTTCGCGCACGGCGGCTTCGAGTTTTTGCAGATCCGCCGGCGGAAACGCACGCCTGGCGTGCGACGACGTCGTCAGCAGGTGGGTGATGGCACGGCGAGCGCCGTGGGGGTGTCGGGTCGTGGAAGTCATGGATGCGTTCACCGGTTACCAGTTGCCGGAGGCGCCACCGCCACCGAAATCACCACCGCCGCCACCGCCAAAGCCGCCGCCTCCACCGCCACCGCCACCGAAGTCGCCCCGGTCGCGTCCCCATTCGCCGCCCAGGCCTCCGCCAAGGCCGCCAATCGTGCCCGGGCCCCAGCCGCGGTTGCCCATCATCACGCGCGAGCCCGGCCGCCCGGGCAGGCTGCCCGTCACGCGCCCGCCCGAGCGCATGGCCGCACTCAGCACGAAGAACACGATGATCGCCAGCGGAAACAGCACGGGCAGCCAGTCGCCGATGCCGCCGCCGGATGGCTGATGCTTCGCCCGCTCTGCCGGCGGCAGGCTCTCTTGCGCAATGACAGTCTGGATGGCCGAGATACCTGCCGACAGCCCGCCGTAGAAATCGCCCTGGCGGAAGTGCGGCGCCATCACGTCCTGCAGGACACGCTTGGACTGCGCATCCGTCAGCGCCCCTTCCAGCCCGCGCCCGACCTCGATACGCATCTTGCGCAGCGACGCCGGGTTGTCCTTGGCGATGAGGATGATCGCGCCGTCGTCCACGCCCTTGCGGCCGGCCTTCCACGCATCGGCCACACGAATGCCGTACGCCTCGATAGGCTCCGGCGCGGTGGACGGCACCATCAGCACGAAGATCTGGCTGCCGCGTTGCTGTTCGTAGTCGGCCAGCACCTGTTCGAGCGCGCTCTTCTGTTCGGCGCTGAGCGTGCCGGTCAGGTCGGTCACGCGTGCAGCCAGCGGCGGCACGGCCACCATGTCGCTTTGCGCGCGCGCGGGCAGCGCACTGGCCAGCCACAGGGCCGCAGTCAGCAGGAAGGCCAAGCAGGCACGCGCACGCATCGACATGATCGTCAGCTCGTCAGAACTTCACCGCCGGGGCGGTGGAAATACCTTTCTCATTCTCGACCGTGAAGTTCGGCTTGACCTGATAGCCCATCACCTTGGCCGTCAGGTTGGTCGGGAAGCTACGGGCCAGCACGTTGTACTCCTGCACCGATTTGATGTAACGCTGACGCGCCACCGTAATGCGGTTCTCGGTGCCTTCCAACTGCGATTGCAGATCGCGGAACGACTGGTCAGCCTTGAGCTGCGGATAGTTCTCCGACACCGCCATCAAGCGCGACAGCGCGCTCGAAAGCTCGCCCTGCACCTGCTGGAATTTCTGGAACGCAACCGGATCGTTCAGCACCTCCGGCGTGATCTGGAAACTGGTGGCCGCGGCGCGGGCCTTGGTCACGGCTTCCAGCGTGTCCTTCTCGTGGGAGGCATAGCCCTTGACCGTATTCACCAGGTTCGGAATCAGGTCGGCACGGCGCTGGTATTGGTTGACCACCTCGGCCCAGGCAGCCTTGGTGGCTTCGTCCTTCGCCTGGAAATCGTTATAGCCGCACGCAGACAGGAACGGCGCAGCCAGCACGGCCAGCGACAGTGCCAGCCAGCGCAGCACCGAAAAACGCGTCGAACGGAAGGTCAGGGCAGGGGTCATGAAGTCCTCTAGATCTGAGTCTGAAAAGAATGTGGCATGAGACTGACATCGCCTCATGTCGATTCAGCGCACTTTAGCTTATGCGCTTGACGCTCCAGTCACACATCAGTACGGTATGGGGACTTTTTTGACAATTTCCATGCGCGCGATTTCCCGTTCCTCGTCGATCTGCTCGGCACCGGCATTCAGCCTGTCGGTCGTGTCGACGCTCGCGCGCGCCAAAAAAGCCACCAAACAGCCGCTCGTCTGACCGGAGCGCTGTTCCGTCAGATGGGCGACGGAACAGCGGTTGACCGATACGTTAGACACGGTTGCCTCACACCCGCATCTCGCGGGCCTGCATTCCCGAAGCGCTCCTGACGGTTCTTGACCGGTCGTTGATTTGTCCAGGAGTGTTGTCGTGCTTGAAAATTCATCCACCCATCTGTCCACCCAACGTCCGTCTTATGCGGGTATCTGGGTGCCCATCGTCACGCCGTTTGCCGATGACGCGGCGCGGTCGGTCGACTACGGCGCGTTGTATACATTAGTGGTGCGGTACCGCGCGCTGGGCGTCGCCGGCTTTGTGGCGTGTGGCAGTACTGGCGAAGCCGCGGCGCTGACCGATCAGGAACAGGCCGACGTGCTCGATACGGTACGTGCCGCCGCCGACGGCTTACCCGTGGTGATGGGTGTCTCGGGTAGTGCTCTCGTGTCCGTGCGCGAGCGAATGCTGCGCCTCGCCGAACATCGGCCGGCGGCGTTTCTGATTCCGGCGCCTTCCTACATTCGCCCGTCGCAGCGCGGGATCATCGAATACTTCACCGCATTGGCCGACGCTTCGCCGGTGCCGGTGCTCCTGTACGACATTCCGTATCGCACCGGCGCGAACATCGACACCGAAACCCTGCTTGCGCTGGCGGCGCACCCGAACATCCATGGCATCAAGGATTGCGGTGGCGATGCGGACAAGACGCAGCGCGTGATTGCCGATGGGCGGTTGCAGGTGCTGGCGGGGGAGGATGCGCAGGTGTTCGGCACGCTGTGCGCGGGCGGCGTCGGGGCGATCATTGCTGCCGCGCATGTCCGCACGGAGCTCTTTGTTGAGATGGAAAGGGCGGTGCAAGAGCAGCGGTTGAACGACGCGCGCCGGTTGCATCATGCACTGGCGCCGGTGATCCGGTTGCTGTTTGCCGAGACGAATCCGGGGCCCTTGAAGGCCTGGCTGGCTGCTGAGGGGCTGATTCGGAATGTGTTGCGGGCGCCGATGATGGCGGCTTCTGAGGGGTTGGGGCGGGAGTTGGGGGAAGTGGTTGGACAGGTTTGATTTTGTTGTTGTTGGTCCATCCCTGTTTCAGCCCCGGCAGGGGGTGAAACAGGGGCCGCACCACTAACCCCCATCCCCAAAATACAAAAAAACTCAAACAGCCTTAAACGCCTTCCGAGCTGCCTCAAACGTCGCATCCAAAATCGCATCATCGTGCGTGGAAGACACAAATCCGGCCTCGAACGCTGACGGGGCCAGATACACACCCTGATCCAGCATTGCGTGGAAGAACGCATTGAAGCGTCCAACATCGCTCTTGGTCACTTCAGCAAAGCTCGTCGGCACGCCTTCGCGGAAGTAGATGCCAAACATGCCGCCCACGCTGTCAGCGGCAAAGGGCACACCAGCCTCCCGGGCGATGTCCGCCAGGCCATCGACCAGCTTGCGTGTCTGCGCCGCCAGTCGGTCATGGAAACCCTCCGCAGCGATCAGCCGCAGCGTGGTGAGCCCGGCCGCCACGGCCAGCGGATTTCCCGATAGGGTGCCCGCCTGGTACACGTTGCCCAGCGGTGCCAGGAACCCCATGATGTCGCGGCGGCCGCCAAACGCAGCGGCCGGCATCCCGCCGCCAATCACCTTGCCCAGGCACGTCAGATCCGGCTTGATGCCGTACAGCGCCTGCGCGCAACCGAGCGCCACGCGAAAGCCCGTCATCACCTCGTCGAAGATCAGTACGGCGCCATGCTCGGTGCACAGCGAACGCATGGCCTGATGGAATTCGGTGCTGCCACGCACGAGGTTCATGTTGCCCGCCACCGGCTCGACGATCACGGCGGCGATTTCCTTGCCGTGGCGGGCGAAGGCCTCGCGCAGCGCGGTGACGTCGTTATACGGCAGCACCATCGTGTGCTTGACCACGTCTTCCGGCACGCCGGCGGAAGAGGGCGCGTTCTGCGTCGTATCGGCAAACGTCAGCAGGCCCGAGCCGGCCTTGACCAGCAGGCTGTCGGCATGACCGTGGTAGCAGCCTTCGAACTTGACGATCAGGTCGCGCCCGGTAAAGCCGCGCGCCAGACGCAGGGCGCTCATGGTGGCTTCGGTGCCCGACGACACGAGCCGCACCTGCTCGATCGACGGCACGAGCTTGCAGATTTCCTCGGCCATGACGACTTCGGCCTCGGTGGGCGCGCCGAACGAGAAGCTGTCGGCCGCCACTTCCTGCACGGCGCGGACGACATCCGGATGCGCGTGGCCAACGATCATCGGGCCCCAGGAGCCCACGTAGTCGATGTAGCGGGTGCCGTCGGCGTCCCACAGGTACGGGCCGGCTGCCTTGGCAATGAAGCGCGGCGTGCCACCCACCGAGCGGAAGGCGCGTACCGGGGAGTTCACCCCACCGGGGATGGTCTTCTGGGCACGTTCAAACAGGGCAGCGCTGCGGGAGGGTGTGGACATGGATGCGGTTGAGAGCAATAGGCGCCGCGCAGAACGCCGCTACGGCAAGGTTGAAAGGCACTTTTGAGGCGATTATGTGGTGGTTTGCCGCAGATACGGGTTGGATGCAATCAAACACCGTGTCTGCCCGGCGCGTGTTCTGGCGCACCCGGGCGTGATTCGGTACCATCTGGCCTGCCATTTTAATAGACGGAACCCACCGAAGCTTTGCCCTATGGAACAACAGATTGAATACAAGACGTGGATGTGCCTGATTTGCGGCTGGATCTACGACGAAGAACAAGGCGCCCCGGACGACGGCATTGCGCCCGGCACGAAGTGGGAAGACGTGCCCATCAACTGGACGTGCCCCGAGTGCGGCGCGCGCAAGGAAGACTTCGAAATGGTGCAGATCTGATCCGGATCTGACCTGTCTCCCGTCAGCAAGTGAGCGTTTGCCCTCTTGCTGACAGCCAAGTATCAGGAAGTGACGGTTCGATGAAATGGGCTCGTCGCTTCCATGCCACAAGCGCTCGGCGGACAGCCGGCGCCATTGACGGCGAATAGGTGACTTGTCACACTTCGTCAAATTCTGAGCTTCACACTTCATAAGCGGGCCGGGGGGCGTAGTTTTGAAGTCGTCGCCAGCGTGGGCCTTTTCCGTTTGGAGGGCACGCTGCGTGGCGATTTGCCGCGATCCATCCGGTCAGAATGTCGTGGCGACCCGTGGTCGCGCACTGCGAGAACATGATGCAATCCGCGCGGGTGGAACAACTGGCTGACTCCCAACCGCTGGCGAACTCTCCGCTGGCGCATTCCCTGACAGGCTGCAAGGTGCTGGTGATCGACGATTCCAGCACCATTCGCCGTACCGCGCAGATTTTCCTCACCCAGGCCGGGTGCCAGGTCATGCTGGCCGAAGACGGCTTCGACGCACTGGCCAAGGTGGGTGACCTGAAGCCCGATCTCGTGTTCTGCGACATCCTGATGCCGAATCTCGACGGCTACCAGACCTGCTCGCTGATCAAGAAAAGCCCAAAGTTTCATGCCACGCCTGTGATCATGCTGTCTTCGCGCGACGGAATTTTCGACCGTGCGCGGGGCAAGTCGGTCGGGGCGGTGGACCACCTTGCCAAGCCGTTCTCGAAGGAAGCGCTGCTGGAGGCGGTCCAGACGCATTTGCCGGTGGCGCCAGCTGCCGCGCAGTGATGGCATCTCTCTTAACGAAGGACTGTTTGTATGGCAATCAAGAAAGTGTTGGTGGTCGATGATTCTCCGACCGAAGCGCTGCATCTGTCGGAGATCCTCGGCAAGAACGGTTTCAAGGTGACGGTCGCTGCCGATAGCGAGCAGGCCATGACCAAGCTCGAAGCCGAAACGTTCGACCTGATCCTGATGGACGTGGTGATGCCGGGCCAGAACGGCTACCAGGCGACCCGCGCCATCAAGAAGGACGAGCGCTTCCAGGGCATCCCCGTGATCATGTGCACGACCAAGGGCCTGGAGACCGACCGCGTGTGGGGCATGCGTCAGGGCGCATCGGACTACATCGTCAAGCCGGTCAAGGCCGAAGAGCTGCTCGAGAAGATCGCCAAGCTGGCGCAGTGATCCTGCGGCAGTTCGTTTAGAAGCGCGACGTCGAGACCGCGCGCAGCAAAGAACCAGCACCGGACATGAGCCAGACGTGAACGAACAGCGCACCAACCTGACCTCCCGCCAGCGCCTGCACGAATACCAGGCGATGCTGGCCCGCCGCCTGCAAGAGGCGCGCGCCAAGTCGTCGACGGAAGGCTTTCTGGGCGTGCAGATCGGCGAGCACCACTGGCTGCTGTCCCTGACGGAAACCGGCGAGGTGCTGGACTACCAGCCGCCCGCACGCGTGCCGCTCACGCAGCCGTGGTACCTCGGTCTCGTGAATGCGCGCGGCAACCTGCTGGGCGTGATCGATTTCGGCCTGTTCTGCGGTGAAGCACCGACGGGCAGTGGCAGCGGCGCCAAGATCGTGGTGCTGTCCAAAGACCCGCAGCGGGCGTGCGCAATCGTTGTGCCGCGCGTGGCGGGGCTGCGCAGCCTGAGCGACTTGCAGCCTGCGGAAGCCACCGTGGAAGAGGGGCGTCCTTGGCTGGGCCGTGCCTGGCGCGACGTGCACGGCACGCAGTGGCGTGAACTGGACGTGCGGCAGTTGCTGGCCGATCCGGCGTTCCTGCAGGTCGGCCGCAGCCGCGCATAAAGCGATTGGGGAATCAGGCCGTAGAGCCGTAGAGCAAACAAGAAAAGATTGGGCACGCCGCAACGGGAGCGGGGTGCGCAGGGGCAAGAGGCGGTGCATGGCGCGCGCAACAGGGCGCGCCAGGTGGCCAAGTGTATTCACAGGCACCGCCGAAGGTGCGTACCACGCCGGTTAGAACAAGGCGCGGACGCGGACGGGAAATCCATGCGGCTGATCTCGATAGAACGAGACGGCAGCATCGACAAGACAAGAGGGTCCTATGGGGTTCAAGTGGTTCAACGCAGGTCGCCGTGCCGCAGAGGCAGGGGCGCCGGAGGTTGCAGTGGAGGGCGCGTCGGCGGCTTCCGTGCAGTTGGCGCAGTTGGACAATGCGCCCCATACGGATGACGACAATCCCGCTGGGCCGCCCACGCAACTGGGCCGCTCGCCCATGGATGCCGTGGTTGGCTGGATGGAGCGCGTGCCGTTTGCCGCGCAGCAGCGTGTCTTCACGATCGGCCTGGTGGTTGGTCTGCTGGCGCTGCTGATCTCGGTGTACCTGGATAACCGCCAGGCCAACAACGGTTCGGTGCAGATTGAAATTGCCGGTGACACGCTGATGCACTCGCAGCGTCTGGCCAAGGCAGTGCCGGTGGCGCTGCTGGGTAACGCCAACGCATTCACCCAGCTCAAGGAGAGCCGTGCGCGCTTGCAGGAGAACCTCGAGGCGTTGAAGAACGGCAGCTCCGAGCGCGGCGTGCGCGCCTCGGGTGGCGAGGCCGAAGCGCTGCTCGACAAGTCGATCGAAGAGTGGAAGCGCAGCGACAAGAGTGCCCAGGCCATCCTGGCGCAGGAAAAGACGCTGGTGGCGGTGGGTAAGACGCTGAACGTGTTCAACGCGTCGAACCCCGAACTGCTGGAAGAAGCCGAACAGATCTCGTCGATGAAGCTGCAGACCAACGCGCCGGCTCGTGAAGTGGCCGCCTCGTCGCAGCTGGTGATGTTGACGCAGCGCCTGGGTAAGAACATGAACGAGTTCCTGGCCGGCGAAGGCGTGAACCCGGAAACGGCGTTCCTGCTCGGTAAGGACACCAACACCTTCCGCGAAACCCTGAACGGCCTGCTCAACGGCTCAGAAGCGCTGCGCCTGTCGGCCGCCACCGATGCCGAGACGAAGGGCTATCTGCAAGAGCTGTCGACCCGCTTCGACAACGTGCAGAAGACCACGCAGATCATTCTTGAAAACCTGCCGGGCCTGATTGCCGCCAAGCGCGCCCAGCAGCAGATCTTCAACGACAACGAAAAGCTGCGTGCCGACCTGTCGGATCTGCAGTCGGCCTATGCCGGCAGCGTGCGCAGCCGTCCGGTGACGCTCGGTGCGGTGGTGCTGTCGGCCATCCTGACCGTGGTCTGCCTGGCCGGCCTGGCCGCCCTGTACCTGCGCGATTCGCGCGTGCGTACGATGGAAGCAGAAGCCCGTCAGCGTGAAGCTGAAGAACGCCGGATGGTGGAAAAGCGCAACAACGATTCCACCCAGGCCGCAATTCTGCGTCTGATGAACGAACTGCAGGACATTGCAGACGGTGACTTGACCAAGCAGGCCACCGTGTCGGAAGACATTACCGGCGCCATTGCCGACTCGGTGAACTACACCGTGGAAGAACTGCGCGAGCTGGTCGGCCGGGTGCAACAGACGGCCGAGCAGGTGACGCAGGCATCGTCGGCAGTGCAGACCACGTCGGAAAGCCTGGTGGCCGCATCCGAAGAACAGTCCCGCCAGATTCGCCAGACCGGTCAGTCGGTGGTGGAGATGGCCGACCGCATTACGCAGGTCTCGCGCGGCGCTGCTGAATCGGCCAACGTTGCACGCGCCTCGCTGGCCGCTGCAGAGCAAGGCCAGCAGGCCGTGCAGAACGCCATCACGGGCATGAACGACATCCGTGACCAGATTCAGGAAACCTCGAAGCGGATCAAGCGCCTGGGCGAATCGTCGCAGGAGATCGGTGAAATCGTGGAGCTGATCTCGGACATTACCGAGCAGACCAACGTGCTGGCACTGAACGCTGCCATCCAGGCAGCATCGGCTGGTGAAGCCGGCCGCGGCTTCTCGGTGGTGGCAGAGGAAGTGCAGCGCCTGGCAGAACGTTCGGCCGAGGCAGCCAAGCAGATTGGCGCGCTGATCCGCACGATTCAGACCGACACGCAAGACGCGGTGCACGCCATGGAGCGCAGCACGGCGGGCGTGGTGGAAGGGGCGAAGCTGTCCGATAACGCCGGTACCGCACTGGTGGAGATCGGCCGCGTGTCGCGCCAGCTTGCCGAACTGATTGAGAGCATTTCGCAGACGACGTCGCACGAAGCGACGCTGGCTTCGGACGTTGCGCAGAACATCGAACAGATCCTGCACATCACGGAACAGACGTCGACGGGTACACGTCAGACCGCGCAGTCGGTGCGCCAGCTCACGCAGCTTGCTGAAGAACTGCGTGACTCGGTGGCGCGGTTCCGCATCGCCTGATTTGCGTAACGACGCCGTCACTGGATTTCGGGCGGGAGCGCCGAAGGGGTCACCCAGGCAACTGCGGCAACCGCCACCTGCTTTTTGGAAGCACACATGCGTCATCAATCTGCCGCCGAGCCCGCCCAGTCCCATCCTGCCTCGCTCGAGGTGGCTGGCGCCCCCGCGGTGCGCTCGAAGTCTGCCGTGCCGGCGCGTGACCTTTCCGCGCTGGCGTGGGTCGCGCCCAACATGCGCGCTGCGCTGGACGACGCCGTGCGCGAGTTCGGCGAATACGCAGCCGATGTCATCGCCAATCCGGAAGTCATCGGGGCGCGCGATACGACGTCGCTGCGCTTGGCCGGCCAGTATCTGCACCAGGCTGCCGGTGCACTGCTGATCGTCGGCCTGCGTGGTGTCGACGTGTATTGCCAGGCCGCCAAGCGCCTGCTCGAAGCCGTCGATGCCGGCACCGTAGCCGCCGACGCGCAGACGCTGGACGTGTTCTCGCGCGCCGTGCAGGCGCTGCAGGAATACGTGGCCGACCTGATGGCCGGTATGGCAGAAGAGCCGCTGCGCCTGTTCCAACCGTATCAAGCCGTGCTCGCCCGCCTGGGCGAAGAGCGCGTCCACCCGGCTGACCTGTGGGCCGATGACCTGCGCCATCTGCCGGCCCTGCTGCTGCCCTCGCGCGATCTGCCGGGGCTGGCACGCCTGCGCCGCAAGTTCGAACTCGCGTTGCTGACGGCGCTGCGGGCACCGGCATCCAACGCCGATGGTGCGCAGGTGGATCCGTCCGCAGCAGCTGCAGCCTACGCCCCGCTGGAAGACCTGCTGCATGGCATTCGCGCGCTAGAGCGCGAACCGCGCCGCGCCGGGGACGATCTGCAGCGCGATCTGTGGCTCGTGCTGGCCCTGACGTTTGGCGCCTTGCGTGCCGGTCTGGTGCCGGCCGACATGACCGCCAAGCGCTTGGCGGCACGCGTCAACCTGCTGCTGCGCCAGTACTCGCACAACAACGTCCACCTGCCGCAAGGCCTGCTGACCGACGCGCTGTATCTGCTGGCCGGCATGGCCTACAGCAACGCGCCCGCGGCGCCGGTGGGCGACGACACGCTCGGCCCGGACATCATGGCCTGTGTGCAGGCCTTCGCGATTCCGCCCACGCACGCGCCCGCTGGCGCACTGCACACGCGCCAGTATTACGCGCTGCTGCCGGCGGACGCCAGCGACACGCTGCAACGCGTTGGCCGCTCGCTCGAAACGCTCAGCCAACAATCAGAGCCTGCAGCGGACGAATTTGATGCTGCACTGCAGACGCTCGCGCTGCATGCCGACGCGCTGGGTCAGCCGGCTCTGACTGACTTGTCGAACCGCCTGACCGAAGCCGCTGGACAGGACGTTGCCCCCACGCTGCAGTTCCTCTCGCGCATGCTGGCCCGCCCGTGGGCGCTGCATGGCGAATCTGGCGACTTGCGCAGCGCGTGGTTTGCCGCCCGCTGCAGTGAGCTGGCCGAACACGCCCGCGCCACGCAAGACGGCCACGCCGTACCGGCACCCGCATGGCTCACGCTGCTGGCCGAAGAAGCGGTGCAACGCCGCGCGCGCACCGAGCAGGTTCGCGCACTGCAAACGCTGCTGGCTTCTGCCGAAACGCACCTCGATGCTTTCGAGCGCGAGGGTGAAGAAAGCGGTGGGCTGCAAGAAGCTGCCCGCCTGTTCGGCGAGATGCAGACTGCCTTTGCCGCACTCGACGCCTATGAGGCCGTCCATGCTACCGAAGCCGCGCAATCGACCATCAACGCGCTGCAAGCTGCGGGCGAGGGTGCCACTGCTGATCGCGAACGCTACCTGGCGGCGCTGGCCGCCAACGTCAGCGGCCTGCAGGCCTTGCTCGACGCGCTGTCGGCCGGCACGGAACTGACCGGCGGCCAGGTCGACGAGATCGTCATTGAAGGCCAGCTGACGCCGACCGAGCGCGAAACCGCATGGCGCGAGTTCGCCTTCGATACCGAATCCGGGATGCTGGCCCGGCGCGAGCCGCAATCCGAAACGCTTGCCGGCGCGGACGTGGCCAATGCCGATGCCGCATCGCCGCTGCAATCGCTGCTCGATCGTCTGCTGGCCAAGCAACCGGTCGACCCGACCGACCCGCTGGCTGCCGAGTTGCGCACCGCGCTGCAGGAGGCGCGCGACGCCGCCGCCATCGACGACGATCCGGCTCGCCGCCGTCGCCTGGAAGAGGCGCTGGCCCAGTTCGATGCCTGGCAGGTCGGCAGTGCCGGCGCGCTGGAGCGCATGCAGGCTGCATTGGCGGCACCGGCTGCCGTGCCTGCCGCCGCAGCCGCCGCCGCGCCTGCAGCCGTGCGGGATACCCAATCCATCGATGCCGAGCTGCTCGACATCTTCCTGTCTGAGGCCGAAGAAGTGCTGGCCGGCGTGCGTGCCGACCTGCATGGCCTGCAGGCCGCTGCCGACATGGGCACGGGCGGTTTGGCTGCCGGCCCCGACCTGGACTTGCTTACGCAACTGCGCCGCGCGTTCCACACGCTCAAGGGCTCAGGCCGCATGGTTGGCCTCACGCGCTATGGCGAAGCCGCCTGGGCCATCGAGCAGGTGATGAACGTCTGGCTGGCCGAGAGCCGCGTGCCGACGCATGACCTGGCCGCGCTGCTCACGCGCGCTGAGTCGGAGCTGTCGACGTGGGCCGCCGCGATTGCGCAATCGCCGCAAGCCGATCACGCCATCGAACCGCTGGTCGCGGCCGCAGAGCGTGTGCGCCATGGCGGCCCGTTCGTGTGGCTGGAAGCCGTGCCTGAAGCGCAGGCCGCTCCCGAGCACGTTGAGCCGCAAACACCTGAAGCACCGGCTGCGGAACCCGCATTGCAGGACACCCACGCGGTGCAGCCGATGGAGTTGGCTGCACCGGATGCGCCCGTTGCAGAAGCCGAAGAATCCGTCGCGCTCACGTGGGATGACGAACCCGCACTGCCCGAAGTCGACGCGCCAATGCCCGAGGCCATCGCAACGGCGGTCGAGCATGAGGCAGTCGAGCCGGTCGCAGGGCACGTCGAAGAGTCCCATCAGGAAGCTGCCGCTGAACCGGTTGCCGCCGATGCCGACGCCAAGGTGATCCCGTTCCCGTTTGCGCAGACCGGCGAACCGGAGGAAGCCCCGCACGACGATGGCGTGAAGGAGATTGGTCCGGTCCGCATCAGCGTGGCGCTGTACAACGTCTACCTGCAGGAAGCCGACGATCTGATCCGCCGCCTGGGCGTGGATTTCTCGGAGTGGCGCCATGAAGGCCGCACGCCGCCGAGCGAGCTGGCACTGCGCGCCGCGCACACGCTGCAAGGCAGCTCCGCCGTGGTCGAACTGGAGCCCGTGCGCCAGTTGGCTGGTGCGCTGGAGCAGGTGCTGCTGAACCTGAACAGCCGCCCGGTGGCGATGCATCCGGGCGACTTCCGCCTGCTCGATCAATCCATCGAGCGCATGCGCGGCATGCTGCATCAATTCGCCGCCAGCCTCTGGCCGGAAGCTGACGAGGCGATGCGCCGCAGCCTCGACGAACTGTGCGAGCGCCTGCTCGTGCGTCCGCGCCTGCCGCTGGAGCCGGCGCCCGCCGCCTTTGCCGAAGCCGAACAGGCCGAGAACGAAACCGCTGGACTGGCCGGCGAGCCCGGGTTTGAGCCAGCGGAAGTCACACCGACGTTCGTGCCGTCTCTGGTGCCGGTGCACGAGTCGCCGGTTGCCGAGCCGGCCGTGGGCGAGCTGGTTCGCCAGGCACCGGCCGACGCGCTCGATCCGGCGCTGCTGGAAATCTTCCTGGAGGAAGCGCACGTTGCGCTGCCCGAGTTGGGCCAGCATCTGCGTGCGTGGGAAGCCGCGCCGCAGGACCGCAATGCCGCTGGCTTGCTGCTGCGCAATCTGCACACCGTCAAGGGCAGTGCGCGCATGGCCGGCGCCATGACGCTGGGCCAGGCCGCGCACGAAATGGAAAGCGCCATTGAAGGCGGCCTGCGCCAGAACCGCGTGGACGACGCGCTGTTCCGCAAGCTCTACGTCTGGTTTGACCGCATTCAGGCGCACGTCGATGCACTGGGCGCGGGCAACCTGCTACCGCTCGATGCCGGCCTTGCCGACGCAGCCGATGCGCAGCAGACGGCCGCCGACGCGCAGGCATCGTCCTCCGCATCGATGCTGCCGGCGGTTGCGGTCTCGACGAGCGTGGATCTGACCGGCACGCGCAGCCCAGAAGCCGAAGCGCTGGAAGTGGCCGAACGCCAGCGCGCGATGGTGCGCGTGCAGGCGCGTGCGCTTGATTCGCTCATCAACGATGCGGGTGAAGTCGGTGCGGCGCGTGCGCGTCTGGAGTCGGAAGTCGATGCGCTCAAGACCTATCTGTCGGAACTGAACGACAACGTGGCGCGTTTGCGCTCGCAGGTGCGTGAGATCGAGATCCAGGCCGAAACGCAGATGGAGTCGCGCATTGCCGATGCGGCTGCCCACGACGAATCGTTCGATCCGCTGGAGTTCGACCGATTCACGCGCTTGCAGGAACTCACGCGGATGATGGCCGAGTCCGTCAATGACGTGGCAACGGTGCAGCAGAACTTGTTCCGTGGTTTCGATCAGGCATCGCTCGATCTGGAAACGCAGGCGCGCCTCACGCGCGGCCTGCAGCGCAGCCTCATGCGTGCACGCATGGTGCAGTTCGATACCGTGGCCGACCGTCTGTATCGCGTGGCCCGTCAGGCCGCGTCGGAAACCGGCAAGGAAGTCCGCCTGTTCATCAAGGGCGGTACGGTGGAACTGGACCGCAGCGTGCTGGATCGCATGGGCGGCCCGCTGGAACACATGATCCGCAACGCCGTCGCACACGGCATTGAATCCGCCGACGAGCGCCGCGCCAAGGGCAAGAATCCCGCTGGCGAACTGACGCTTGAAGTGCAGCAGGAAGGCAACGAAGTCGTGCTGCATTTCGTCGACGACGGTGCTGGGCTGAACCTCGACCGCATTCGCGCCCGCGCACTGGAGCGCCAGCTTCTGGCGCCCGACGAGGAGGCCAGCGACGCGCGCCTCACCGAGATGATCTTCACGCCGGGCTTCTCCACGGCGGATCGGGTGTCCGAGCTGGCCGGCCGTGGCGTCGGCATGGACGTGGTGCGTGCCGAAACCGTCGCCCTGGGCGGCCGGATTTCGTTGCAGACCACGCCGGAAGTCGGCACGCGTTTCACCATCCACCTGCCGCTGACCACTGCCATTACGCAGGTGCTGCTGGTGCGTGTGAGCGAGCGCGTGTATGCGATTCCGTCGGGCATGATCGACCACGTGCAGCAACTGCGTCCGCAGGCGCTGGCCGAGGCGTACAACGCAGCTGCATTGCAATTGCCGACCGGCCCCGTGCCGTTCCACTACTTTGGCGCGCTGCTCGAAGAAGCGAAGTCCGTCACGGGCGGGCGCAAGTACTCGCCGGCCGTGGTGGTGCGAAACGGTGCCGAGCGCGCCGCCGTGCACGTCGATGAAGTGATCGGCAACCGCGAAGTGGTGGTCAAGCACATCGGCCCGCACCTTGCGCGTCTGGAGGGTATTGCCGGTGCGACCACGCTGGGCGACGGCGAGATCGTGCTGATCTACAACCCCGTGGTGCTCACGCAGCGCTTCGAGCGCGAAGCCGCTGTGCGTGGCCTGTCCGATCAGGAAGCGACGGGCGCCGTAGCCGAGCTGCACCGCGACGGCAGCACCGACGCCGTGCCGGGCTTGGCCACACAGCCAATCGTCATGGTGGTCGACGATTCGCTCACGGTGCGCAAGGTCACGCAGCGTCTGCTCACGCGCTCCGGCTACCAGGCCGTGCTCGCGCGCGACGGTGTGGACGCGCTGCGCCAGTTGCAGGAGGTCACGCCCGACGCGATGCTCGTCGACATCGAAATGCCGCACATGGACGGCTTCGACCTTACGCGCAACGTGCGTGCGGACGAACGTATCGGCGCCACGCCGATCATCATGATCACCTCGCGTACTGCGGACAAACATCGCCGCTACGCCGCGGAGATCGGTGTGAACGTCTACCTCGGCAAGCCGTACAACGAAGAGGAATTGCTCCGGCATCTGCGCAACCTCATCGGCGAGCGTGCGCCGGCGGCCAACGCAGGCTGACGCGCATCGCAGAAACAATAACGGGCCGGTAGAACACCGGCCCGTTGTCGTTGGTGCGTGGCGATCTTCAATCGCCTTCGCCGTCTTTGCTCAGCGCCGCCGCCTCGGCACCGGATGTGCGATGCGCCTTGGTGACGGCATAGCGGTCGAGCGTCGCTGCGCGCGCGGCGGCATGATCGACGATCGGCAAGGGATACGTCTCGCCCAACGCAACGCCCGCGTCCTTCAGCACATTGGCGGGTGCCGTCCATGGCGCGTGGATGTACTTGTCAGGCAGCTTTGCCAGCTGCGGCAGGTACTTGCGGATGAAGCGGCCCTGCGGGTCGAACTTCTCCGATTGCGTGACGGGGTTGAAGATGCGGAACCACGGTTGTGCGTCACACCCGCTGGAGGCCGCCCATTGCCAGCCGCCGTTGTTGGCGGAGAAGTCGAAATCGTTGAGCACGTCGGCAAAATACTGCTCGCCGCGTCGCCAATCGATGCCAAGATCCTTGATGAGAAAGCTCGCCGCCACCATGCGCAGGCGGTTGTGCATGTAGCCGCTCTGGAAGATTTGCAGCATGGCGGCGTCCACCAGCGGGTAACCGGTGCGCGCGGCCTTCCAGGCTTCGAAGCGCGCGTCGCCGGTGTCGCCGTCTACCCAGCGGATGCGATCGAATTCCGGGTGGAATGCGGCGCCGTCGGCCAAGTCCGGCCGGTGGTGCAGGATCATGAAATAGAAGTCGCGCCAGACCAGCTCCGACAGCCACGTCGCCGCCCCTCGGCTGCCGCGCAGCATGGCGGCGTGGGCACGCGCTGCCAGCGTGCGGATCGATACGGTGCCAAAGCGCAGATGCGTTGACAGATAGCTTGGGCCGCGCACGGCCGGAAAGTCGCGGCGCGCATGGTAGTCGTCCATGCGCTCCTCAAACTCGTCGAGCAAAGCCTGGCCGCCCGACATGCCGGTGGGCAGGGCAATCTCTGACAAATTGGTGGGCGCAAAGCCCATCGCTTCCAGCGCGGGCGTGGCGTGCGCAAGCGCCTGTGGCGGCTTGGCCAGCGCACCGAAGTACGGCTCTGTCGGATACGCGCGCAAGTCGAACGGCGTCAGCGCGGCCAACCACGCGTTCTTGTAAGGCGTGAAAACGCCGTACGGTTTGCCTTGTCCGTTCAGGATTTCGTCGCGCTCGAAGATCACCTGATCCTTGAAGTCGAACCAGGCGCACGGCTGCTGGGCCAGCACTTTGCGCACGGCTTCATCGCGGGCCTGCGCGGAAGGCTCTTCATCGTGGTTAGCGAAGACGGCTTCGATGTTGAGCTCGCGCGCGATCTCGGGAATCGCCTGGCGGGGGTGGTCATGCACGACGATGAGGTCGCCGCCGGCCTCGCGCAAGGCGCTGCGCAACTCCTCGATGGACGCGCGGATGAACTCGATACGGCGGTCGGCCTTGAGCCCCCGCGCAAGCTGCGCGTCGAGGATGTCGCGGTCGAATACAAACACGCAATAGACTTCGCGGCAGTGGCGCAAGGCATAATGCAGCGCCGCGTGGTCGAAGTGCCGCAGATCGCGCCGGAACCACACCAGACCGCGCTGGAAGTGTGCTCCGATGTTGTACGGCTGGCGGCTTGGGGCGGTGGAGGGCATCGGCTGGAATCGGTTGCTCTTTTGACCGGCCGAGCGTATCGCAAAAATCGCCCCTTTTTGTCTTGTTCACGTTGTTGTCATGGCTGATTCTTCTCGTCTTCCGCTGTATCGCATCCTGCAATCCCAGGGCTTCGGCACGCGCCGCTATTGCAAGGACCTCGTGCTCGCGGGGTTGGTATTCATCAACGGCGTCGAGATGGAAAGCCCTGATGCGCTCGTGGATACCGCTGGCTTGGTGCTGGATGTCGACGGCGAGCGCTGGGCATACCATGCCCGCGCCTATTTGATGCTCAACAAGCCGGCCGGCGTGGAGTGCTCGCAAAAGCCGAAACACCATCCGAGCGTGTACACGCTGCTGCCGGTGCCGCTGCGCGAGCGCGCTGTGCAATGCGTCGGGCGGCTTGACCAGGACACCACGGGCCTGCTGCTGCTCACCGACGACGGCCAGTTCGTTCACACCATCACGAGCCCGCGCCACCAGGTGCCCAAGGTGTACGAGATCACCACCGCCGAGCCCGTAGCCGATGCACAGATCGCCCAGTTGTGCGCCGGCGTGCTGCTGGCTGACGAGAATGAAAACGTTGCCGCCGCCTGGGCGGAGCGTGTCGATACGCACCACCTGCGCATGGCGCTCACGCAAGGCAAATACCACCAAGTGAAACGCATGGTGGCGGCCGCCGGTAACCACGTGGCCGGATTGCACCGCAGCGCCATCGGCGGGTTGTCGCTGGGCGATCTGGCACCAGGTGAATGGCGCTGGCTGGAAGCCGCAGATCTGGAGGCGCTGAACACCACGCCGCCGCACGCAGGCGCGGCGAGTGCCTAAAGCGCCACAATGCGCACACGCAAAAAACCTTGCGCCGAGGGTCGATTCCTCCAAATGAGAGGGGCGGCGGCCGGGGGCTTTTGGTAAACTCCTCCCATGGCCTCGCCTGACGCACTTATCAATCTCACGAATCAGTTCCTGATCGCTATGCCCGGCATGGCGGATTCCACGTTTTCGGGCGCGGTCGTGTACATGTGCGAGCACAACGAGCGCGGTGCGCTCGGGCTCGTGATCAACCGCCCCATCGACATCGACCTGGCGACGCTGTTCGACAAGATCGATCTCAAGCTCGAAATCCATCCCCTCGCAGAGCAATCCGTGTATTACGGCGGCCCGGTGCAGACCGAGCGCGGCTTCGTGCTGCACGACGCCACGGGCGCGTATTCGTCGTCGCTGGCGGTGCCGGGCGGGCTGGAAATGACCACCTCCAAGGATGTCCTCGAAGCCGTCGCCCAAGGTGCGGGCCCGCACCGGTTCATCCTCACCCTCGGGTATGCCGGCTGGAGCGCCGGCCAACTGGAAGACGAAATCAGCCGCAACGGCTGGCTGACCGTCCAGGCGGATCCCGAGATTATCTTCAACGTGCCTGCCGAAGAGCGGTTTGCCGCGGCGCTGAACCTGCTCGGTATCAACCCCGCCATGCTGTCGGGCGAGGCCGGGCATGCCTGAGCCGGCGCGTCCGGCCACCCCTTCCGTGCCCGCAGAGGGCACCTTGCTGGCATTCGATTACGGCGAAAAGCGCATCGGCGTGGCGCTGGGTAACTCCATCACGCGCTCTGCACGGGCGCTGGAAACCATTCCGAACCGCTCGATCGATTTCCGGTTCGCACAGATCAGCCGGCTGGTGGGCGAATGGCAGCCGGTTGGCTTCGTGGTCGGCATGCCTGTTCACCCCGACGGTGAAGAGCAGCCGATGATCAAGCTTGCCAAGCGCTTCGGCAATCAATTGCACGGCCGCTATGGCCTGCCGGTTACCTGGGTGGACGAGCGTTATTCGTCGATCGCCGCGCAGGACGCCGGTGCCTCCGACGATGTGCTCGACGCAGAAGCCGCGCGCATCATCCTCCAACAGTTTTTCGACGAACACGCATGACATCGCAACAGATCGATGCCGAGGCGCTGTACCAGAGCCTCGTTGCACAACTGCGCACGCGGCTGGCGGACGGCCATACCTGGTCGGTGGCCGGCATTGTCAGCGGCGGCGCCTGGATCGCCAAGCGGCTGGCGCATGACCTTGGCCTGCCGGAATACGGCGTCGTCAACGTTGCCATGCATCGCGACGACTACGCCAAGAAGGGCCTGCACGCCAAGGCGCAGCCGACCACGCTGCCGTTCGACGTGAACGAGCGCCGCATCCTGCTGGTGGACGACGTGCTGGCCAGCGGCCGCACCATCCGCGCGGCCATCAACGAGCTGTTCGACTACGGCCGTCCGGCGGCGGTCGAGCTGGCCGTGCTGGTCGATCGCGGTGAGCGCCAACTGCCCGTTGCCCCCGATTACATCGGTGAACGCATCACGCTGCCGCCCAACGAATCGCTCGTGCTGAGCGAAACCGGCGAGGGCGCTTCCGCCCGCTTCACCTTCACGCGCGAGCCCAAGGGCGCTTGAGTTCGCGCCCCGCCCCGCAACCGCTTTGACCGGACCTGTACTGACCTCGTCGCCCTTCGTTTCTCATGCCCAAGACTTTTGCCAACCCGCAGCTCACGAAAAACGGCGAGCTCAAGCATTTGCTGTCGATCGAGGGGCTGTCGCGCGACATCCTCACGCACGTGCTGGACACCGCGCAGCAGTTCGTCTCCGTATCGGATTCGGACCGCGAAGTGAAGAAGGTGCCGCTGCTGCGCGGCAAGAGTGTGTTCAACCTGTTTTTCGAGAACTCCACGCGCACGCGCACCACGTTCGAGATCGCGGCCAAGCGGCTGTCGGCAGACGTGATCAACCTGAACATCAATGCGTCGTCCACCAGCAAGGGTGAATCGCTGCTCGACACGATCAACAATCTGTCGGCGATGCAGGCGGACATGTTTGTCGTCCGGCATGCCAGTTCGGGTGCGCCGTACCTGATCGCCGAGCACGTCGCACCGCACGTGCACGTCATCAATGCTGGCGATGGCCGTCATGCGCACCCCACGCAGGGGCTGCTCGACATGTACACCATCCGCCACTACAAGAAGGATTTCGCCAATCTGACGGTGGCCATCGTCGGCGACATCCTGCATTCGCGCGTCGCACGCTCCGACATCCATGCGTTGACGACGCTGGGCTGCGCGGAAGTGCGCGCCATCGGCCCGCGCACGCTGCTGCCGGGCGGGCTGGAGCACATGGGTGTGCGCGTCTTCCACAACATGGAAGAAGGCCTGAAGGGCGTGGACGTGGTCATCATGTTGCGCCTGCAGAACGAGCGCATGAGCGGTGCGCTGTTGCCCTCCGCGCAGGAATACTTCAAGGCTTACGGTCTCACGCAGGACCGCCTGGCGCTGGCCAAGCCGGACGCCATCGTCATGCACCCTGGCCCGATGAACCGTGGCGTGGAGATCGACTCCGCCGTGGCAGACGGCGTGCAATCGGTGATCCTGAATCAGGTGACGTTCGGCATTGCGGTTCGTATGGCGGTCATGGGCATCGTGGCGGGCAACAACGACTGAGATCGATGAAAAACGATTCTGGCGGCCCGGCGCCGACTTGCCGTACTTTTTGTACTGTCTGCGTCGGCGCCGAACCGCCAGAACCGCTTCGCTTCGTTTTGCATCATTCTCAAAAATATTGAAACGATGAAACTGCATATCAAAGGCGGCCGCCTGATCGACCCGGCCAACGGTATCGACGCACAACAGGATCTGTACATCGCGGCGAGCAAGGTGGTCGGTGTCGGCCACGCGCCGGCAGATTTCCATGCCAACAAGACCATCGACGCGACGGGCCTGGTTGTTTGCCCAGGCCTGATTGACCTGTCCGCACGCCTGCGTGAGCCGGGCTTCGAATACAAAGCCACCCTCGAATCGGAGATGGCGGCGGCGATGGCCGGCGGCGTAACCTCGCTGGTGTGCCCGCCAGATACCGATCCGGTGCTGGACGAACCCGGCTTGGTGGAGATGCTCAAGTTCCGCGCGCGCAACCTGAACCAGGCGCACGTGTATCCGCTCGGCGCGCTGACCGTCGGCCTGAAGGGTGCGGTGCTGACCGAGATGGCCGAATTGACCGAATCGGGCTGCGTGGGCTTCTCGCAAGCCGACTCGCCGATCATCGATACGCAGGTGCTGATGCGTGCCATGCAGTACGCGCAGACCTTCGGCTTTACTGTCTGGCTGCGCCCGGAAGATCCGTATCTGGGCAAGGGCGGTGTGGCCGCAAGCGGCCCGCTGGCTTCGCGCCTGGGCCTGTCGGGTGTGCCGGTGATGGCCGAGACCGTACGCCTGCACACCATTTTTGAGCTGATGCGCAGCACGGGCGCGCGTGTGCATCTTTGCCGCCTGTCGTCGGCGGCCGGCATTGATCTCGTGCGCCGCGCCAAGGCCGAAGGTTTGCCGGTCACGTGTGACGTGAACGTCCACCATATCTCCCTGACCGACGTCGACATCGGCTACTTCAATTCGCAGATGCGCTTTGTGCCGCCGCTGCGCTCGGGCCGCGATCGTGATGGCATCGTGCGTGCGCTCGCCGACGGCACCATCGACGCGATCTGCTCCGATCACACGCCCGTGGACGACGACGAAAAGCTGCTGCCGTTTGCCGAGGCCACGCCCGGCGCCACCGGCCTCGAAACCCTCCTGCCGCTCACGCTGCGCTGGGCTGCCGAGCACAAGGTGGATCTGCCGAAGGCGCTGGCGCGCATCACTAGCGAGCCCGCCCGCGTATTGGGCCTGCAGGCAGGCTCGCTGGAAGTGGGTGCGATGGCGGATGTGTGCGTGTTCGATCCGGATGCGACCTGGAAACTCGAGCCGCGCACCCTGCGCAGCCAAGGCAAGAACTCGCCGTACCTGGGCTTTGAGCTGGCCGGTCGCGTACGTGCCACGATGGTTGCTGGCCATCTCGCCTATGACGGGCATTGATCAGGACATGGCAGGCGTGCCCGCAGAGGGAAACGCGCCGCAGCGCAAGCATGTGCTGCGCAAGCTGCGATTGCTCGTGCATCTGGCAGAAGGTCTGATCACGTGCGCGCTGCTGTTCTGGTGGGTCAAGCTTGAGACCAAGCAGAGGCTGATCCAGCGCTGGTCGCGCAAGCTGCTTGCGTTGTTCCGTGTCTCGCTCGTTGTGCATGGCGAGCCGGTCGCGGGCAAGGAACTGGCTGGCTCCATGCTGGTGTCCAACCATGTCTCATGGATCGACATCTATGCGATCAACAGCTGGTATCCGCCGCGCTTCGTCGCCAAATCGGAGATTCGCAACTGGCCGGTGATTGGCTGGCTGTGTGCGCAGACCGGCGTGCTGTTCGTCGAGCGCGCCCGTAAGCGCGACGCGCATCGCATCATGCACGTCATTGCCGATGCGATGCGTTCGGGCGATGTCATTTGCGTGTTTCCCGAGGGCACGACGTCTGACGGGCTGCAACTGCTGCCGTTCCACGCCAACCTGTTTCAGGCGCCCGTCAGTGCTGGCGCACCAATCCGCCCACTGGCGCTGCGGTATCGCATTGCCGAGACGGGCGCGTTGACGACCATTCCCGCGTACATCGGCGATCTGTCGATGATGGACACGATCAACGCCATGCTGAACGGGCCGCCGTTGGTGGTCGAGGTATTCGTAGGCCCCGCCGTGGCTCCGGAGATGGACCGCCGTGCGCTGGCCGCACATAGCCACGACGCCGTTGCGACCCTGATCGCTCGCGCGGGCTAGCTCAAACGGCTACTTCTTTTTGTGCGCGAGCGGGTCCTGCGCCTGCTCGCAATCCACTTGGACCACGTCACGACCGGCCGGCGCCAACGACAGTTTCGCCGCTGTCAGCTTGCCCCCCCACACGCATCCGGTGTCCAAGCCCATCACGTCGTCGCGCATCACGAGCCCGCGTGTGGACCAATGCCCGAACACGATGGGCGTGCCTCGCGTGCGACGCCCAGGCACGTCGAACCACGGCATGTGGCCATCCGGAGCGCCATCGGCATCCGTCGTTTCGAACTCCATCGTGCCATCTGGCTTGCAGAAGCGTAGGCGCGTGAGAGCATTGATGGTCAGACGCAGCCGATCCATGCCGACGAGATCGTTGCTCCACTTGGCCGGATGGTTGCCGAAGGCATCGGCCAGGAAGGTTTTCCAATGTGGGCTACGCAGCTCGCGCTCCACCGCGCTGGCTAGCTCCAGCACATCGCCTGTTGTCCACTGAGGCAGGACGCCGGCGTGCACCATCAGGAAGCTGTTTTCGAAGATGGCCAGCGGCTGGTGACGTAGCCATGTGATGAGTTGTTCGCTATCGGGGGCGGAGAGGATGTCGGCGATCGTGTCTCGCTTGCCGGGTCTCCGTACGCCTGCCGCCACCGCAAGCAGATGGATGTCGTGGTTGCCGAGGACGGTGCGTGCGCGTCCTGATTCGCAAAGCGCGATGACCTGACGTAGCGTGGCCAGCGAGTCGGGGCCGCGGTTGATGAGGTCGCCGACGAAGCGGAGCGGGGCGTTGGCGGGGAGGTCGGCCAGCAAAGCTGTTAGGGGGGCGCAGCAGCCTTGGAGGTCGCCGATGGCGTGGGGGGGCGTGATCTCGGACCCGTGGGAATGCACGATGGCTACGTAAACAGATGTTGTTGTCCACCACAGAGATGTAGACGTCTCAGTTCTTACAACGTGCTACAAAATTCTCGGAGCCCGCGGTGGGGAAGATGGAGGCGCCGGATAGAATACGTATTTTATTGTGATGCGCGGCAGTTCGTTTCTTGCTGCCCTTGTTGTGGGGACAACCTGGGTATCAGCACGCTATGGCCCATGGGCTGATGATAGACAGGAGTGCAGAGTTTGTCCCATATCCTCGTAACTGGTGGTGCCGGGTTCATTGGCGGCAATTTCGTACTGGACTGGTTGTCTGACCCGGCCGCTGATGGCGTGATCAATGTCGACAAGTTGACCTATGCCGGTCACAGACAGACGTTGGCATCGGTTGACGGCGATTCCCGCCACGTATTTGTGCAGGCCGACATCTGCGACCGCGCGGCGTTGGATCAAGTGTTTACCAAGTTCCAGCCGCGGGCGGTAGTGCATTTTGCCGCCGAAAGCCACGTTGACCGGTCGATTCACGGACCCGCAGCCTTCATTCAGACCAACTTGGTCGGAACGTTCACGCTGCTGGAGGCGACGCGTGCGTACTGGTCGGGCTTGCGTCCCGATTCACGTGCAGCGTTCCGTCTGCTTCATGTATCGACTGACGAAGTATTCGGCTCGCTCGACCTGCGGGATCCGCCCTTCACGGAAACCACGCCGTACCGACCCAATAGCCCGTACTCAGCCTCCAAAGCGGGGTCAGACCACCTTGTGCATGCCTACCACCACACCTATGGCTTGCCGGTCCTGACAACCAATTGTTCGAACGGCTATGGCCCCTACCATTTTCCCGAAAAGCTGATTCCCAAGGCAATCACCAACGCCTTGGAGAGCAAGCCGCTGACCCTCTACGGCGACGGTCTCAACGTTCGGGATTGGCTGTACGTCGGTGATTTGTGCTCTGCCTTGCGAGCTGTGTTGGCGAGGGGACGCATCGGAGAGACCTACAACATTGGTGGTGGCAATGAGCGCACAAATCTGCAGATCATGCATGCTCTGTGCGATTTGCTTGACGAACTGAGACCCCGGCCGGAAGGTTCGTATCGGGAGCAGATTTGCTTTGTTGAAGACCGTCCTGGGCACGATCGCCGCTATGCGGTGGCGGCAGGCAAGATTCGGAGTGAACTCGGTTGGCAGCCGGAAGAGCGGTTCGAGTCGGGGCTGCGCAAGACCGTTCAGTGGTTTCTGGAAAATCCGGCTTGGGTGCAGGGTGTACTCGGCAAATCTTCCGGGATTGCGTCGCAACATGGCGCATAGCACTGGAGCTATCCCGACGCTGCTTGTTACCGGGTGTACCGGTCAGGTGGGTTTCGAGTTGCAGGGGGAGCTGGCCACTGTGGGCCGCGTCGTAGCCCTGGACCATGCGGGCTGCGATCTGACGCGCCCAGATCAAGTGCGCGCGGTTTTGCGCGCGCTGCGTCCAGATGTGATCGTGAATGCAGCCGGCTACACTAATGTCGACAGAGCCGAGGTCGAAGCCGAATTGGCTTTTGCTGTGAATGGCGCAGCAGTCGGAGTACTGGCCGAAGAGAGCCTGGCGCTGGGCAGTTTGTTGGTGCACTACTCGACCGACTATGTCTTCGATGGCCGTAAGCCACAGCCCTACCTCGAGACTGACCCAACTTCGCCACTGTCTGTCTACGGTAAGAGTAAGCTGGCGGGCGAGTCAGCGATCGCCACAGTTGGCGCGCGGGCGCTGGTTTTGCGTACCGGATGGGTGGCTGGGGTGCATGGCGCCAATTTTGCCAAGGCCATACTGGCGTTGGGTCGCACGCGGGATGGCCTGGATGTCGTCGCTGACCGATTCGGCACGCCTACCACTGCTGAGCTGGTGGCCACCGTGACCGCCGAGCTGGTTGAGCGGTACTGGCAATTGGAGGATCGCCACGCGTTTCCTTATGGTCTTTACCACCTTGCCGCAGCTGGTGATGCTAGCTGGCACGGGTACGCTGTTGAAGTGCTGACCTATGCGCAGGCACACGGCGTTGCTCTGCGCACGTTGCCAGAGCAGGTCCGGGCCATTCCGGCCGCCGAGTATCCGCAGGCGGCCTCTCGTCCGACCAACTCCCGTTTAGATACCGGCAAGTTGCAGCGAGTATTTGGTGTCGACTTGCCAGATTGGAGGTTGGGCATACGCCGGCTGCTTGATCAAATTTTCTGAACCGTTCCCATGAACGGGTATCATTCTCGCCGATGGTTTTTTGCATAGATTCGTTTCAATGGTAAGCAGGAACTTGAAGGAATTTTGGAGTGTTTCGTTGGATGTCATCGCAACCGAACGATTCGGAGTAGATTTTTGCCGATCGGGATTTCGATGCGACGCTGATGCACCACGCGGCAAGACTGCGGATGCGACGCAGCAATGCAGAGGAGATAGGGCGTGCCGGTGGTGGATCCAAATGGGGTTGCACTGTGTGAGGCGTTGGCATGGCAGGTTGAAATGCGCGGAAATTGCTGATGAGTCTAAAGATTGTGCGCACGCGTATCCCTGACGTTCTGGTCATCGAACCTACGGTATTTCGGGATGCAAGGGGTTTTTTCTTCGAAAGCTTTAATCGGCAAGTTTTCTCGGCAGCCTTGGGATCTGGTGTCGATTTCGTCCAAGACAATCACAGTCGGGGCCATCGCGGAGTGCTGCGCGGCCTGCACTATCAGATTGAGCAGCCGCAAGGGAAGTTGGTGAGGGTGGTCAGCGGTGCAGTCTTTGATGTTGCGGTCGATCTTCGCAGGGAGAGCCCCACATTCAGCAACTGGGTCGGCGTCGAGCTGACGGCTGAGAGCCACAGGCAACTATGGATTCCTCCGGGATTCGCGCATGGATTTTTGGTGTTGAGCGACGTAGCGGACCTACTGTACAAGGCAACTGATTATTATGCGCCGCAACATGAGCGCTGTATTGCATGGGACGATCCAGATATCGGTATTTTTTGGCCGAACGTTGAGTCTTCTTTGTTGCTTTCGGATAAAGACCGGCGTGGCGTTTCTTTTAGAATGGCAGAAACCTACGGTTGAAAAAATCAAGATTTGATAGATGGTCGCCAATTTAAGATGTTGATTTAAATTATTATAAAAACTTTCTTTGCGATTTGTGTCGATATTGGTACCCGGGAAACGCCATGAAGTGACTGCTGCAGTCATGGTGATGACGGATTGCAAGGAGCAGGTTCAGGCGATCATTTTTTCTGGAGAGATCGTAGCTATCGCTTTTGATTAACCATTTAGAAGCGCAGAGGCTGCACTGTCTGTCGAGATGAAGTGTAATGGCGTAGGCTACCAGCTCTGAACAGGCGAAAAAATGGTGTGATTGTTGTCGATAGGCGTTGAGCGATGTGCGCGATATGAGAAGAATTCCCAAGATGTTATTTTATAGATCCGCAGCTCCACTGTTGGCACTGCCCCGTTCTGTCAAGCGTCTTTTTGTCGTGGCGTTGGATTTGATCCTGGCGGTAATTTCTGTCTGGTTTGCCTACTACTTACGGATCGATCAAACGGGGTTGCCACAACTGCAGCAGAAGTACGTCTATGTGTTGGCCCCCTTGCTTGCTTTTCCGATATTCATGCGTTTCGGGTTGTATCGGGCCATTTTCCGATACACTGGAATGTCGGCTTTGGCAAACACGGCTAAAGCGGTCGGCCTATATGGCTTTCTATTCTTCGTCGCAATTCTGACGTTCAAGTGGGCTGGGGTGCCACGCAGTATTGGGCTGATTCAACCTATCTTGTTTCTGCTTCTGGTCAGCACCAGCCGGGCAATGGCGCGTTTTTGGCTCGCTGGTCAGTCAGCCAAGGGGGGCCACGGCGTTGGTCGTTTGCTAATCTATGGCGCAGGCGAGGCTGGTGTTCAGACTGCGCTGGCACTTACGGTGGTGCGTGAGTTCGTACTGCTCGGTTTTATCGACGACGATAGCGCCAAGGTCGGTCGCACCATCAACGGGTTGGACATTCTCGGGCCCGATGAGGTACCTGAGGCGGTAGAGCGCATGGGTATCACGGATATCTTGCTTGCCGTTCCGTCGTTGGGGCGGGCGCGTCGCAACGCGATCATCGCCAAGCTGCGCGAACTGCCCGTTCACGTCCGCACGCTGCCCGGGATGGTGGATCTCGCCTCCGGACGTGTGACGGTGCGCGATTTCCAAGAGCTTGATATCGAGGATCTGTTGGGGCGTGCGCCGGTTTCTCCCGATAAAGCTCTGCTGGCGCGCAATCTCTTCAATAAGACCGTGCTGGTTACCGGTGCGGGGGGCAGCATCGGTAGCGAGTTGTGCCGTCAGATCGTGCTTGAGCGGCCGCAGAAGCTGGTTCTGGTCGAGCATAGCGAGTTCGCGCTTTATACCATTCATCGCGAGTTAGAAGGTTTGCGAGCGGAGCATCACCTTTCGCTGGAAATCGTTCCACTGTTGGCTAACGTGGCGAATCTTGAGCGCCTGCGAGAAATCTGCCACGCCCATCGACCCGCCACGGTATATCACGCCGCAGCCTATAAACATGTACCGCTGGTCGAGTGCAACCCTTCCGAAGGTGTTTTGAACAACGTTTTTGGTACGCTCAATATGGCTCGTGCAGCCATGGAGAGTGCAGTCGAATACTTTGTTCTCGTTTCGACAGACAAAGCTGTTCGCCCGACAAACGTCATGGGGGCGTCGAAGCGAATGGCAGAACTAGTATTGCAGGCACTTGCGGCAAGTAGCGCAGTCGACTTCAGCGTGCAATGTGGCAGTGCGCCGGGCGCAGTCGAGAACCGCACCGTGTTTGCGATGGTTCGCTTTGGCAATGTGTTGGGCAGCAGTGGCAGCGTGGTTCCGCTTTTCCGCCGCCAGTTGCAGGAAGGCGGGCCGCTCACGGTTACGCATCCAGAGGTGACTCGTTATTTCATGACGATTCCCGAGGCGGCACAGTTGGTTCTGCAGGCAGGCGCTATGGCGAACGGGGGGGAAGTGTTTGTGCTTGACATGGGGCAGCCAGTCAAGATCATCGATTTGGCGCGACGTATGGCCAAGCTCTCCGGCCTGACGATTCGGGAAGGCGATCATTTCCTCGGGGACATTGACATCAAGATTACCGGGCTCCGACCGGGCGAGAAGCTATATGAGGAATTGCTGATTGGTGACAATCCGGAGGCAACTGCTCACGAACGGATCATGAAGGCGCGCGAGCACCATATATCCTGGGCTGAACTCGCACCCCTCCTTGTTCGGATGCGGGTTGCCGCTGAGGTCAGTGATGAAAGAACGGTCAAGGAGATTTTGAAAGAGCTCGTCCATGGCTATGGGACTCAGCCTATTGTCACTGCAGAAGACGAAACCACAGTGTGATGGTGTTCAGCCCATTAGAGAAGGGCTACTTCCAATCGGCGGATGCTCTTCGGAATATGCCAATAGAGTGATGGATCAGCCGGTTAGTGCCGAAATTCTGATCAAAGCAACCCGCTCCCTTCTTGCTGAGTCTTGCGCTAGCCTAGTTGGTTGGTTCCAACGCGCCAGCAACTAAACTACGCCAATACGAAGGCGCATACGCGGTTGTGCGCGGTCCGCAGCACTGCATGGAGGTCACGCCAATTCGCGTATGCCTGAGCATTGACTCGATGCGATGCTCTGCTGCAGGAGCATCGTATGCAAGGTGCGGTGATATCTCGCCCATCCAGGCGCGAGCCCGTGATTGTGGCAGCGCAGTAGCGTTAGGTTGTCTACCCTGCCGATCAAGTCATTGAATGTACCGACGCCGCGTGCTCGGGCGCCTTGGCCCGCGTCGGTCACCGGTGCTCTTGAGTTCCTCCAAACCTTGCCGGAGTTTGCGGGAAGGGCGATGGTGCGAGGATGGTCATACTGACAATTTCAACTGGCCCATTTCAGGGCCGTCTCTAATTCTCATGCCACCAGGGTTGGCAAGGTCAGTGCTGCTATATATATAACGGAATTTATAATATATATGTACATTCTGGTTCAATGTCGGACCAATGCGCTACCAATGACGATTGAGTGAAGCAACGCCAAGTTAGGGTGTGGGAAAAACTCACCGAGCTTAGCGGGAATGCATGTTCTCTACGCGTCGCATTCGCTATTTCCGCCTCACTCGATCGCCTGCCCCTTTGCCGCCTACTGTCATAAATATATATTTAAAATATGACGTAAGCGTCAATTCTTGCAGCATAAGCGCATCGGTCTCTGCCAGTAATTTCGGCATTGACATATCAATGTTATTGACTTGAGCCAATCCCGTAATTCCAGGTCTCGCATTGAACACGGCTCGGGAAGCACGTTCGCTTCTCAATTCTGTTTGATTGAATAAGCATGGTCGCGGGCCGACCAAGCTCATCTCTCCTTTTAGTACATTCCAAAGTTGCGGCAGTTCATCAAGTTTGCTGCGTCGTAAAAATGTCCCCAGAGTGGTAATGGCAGAAGCGTCCGCCAAGTGTGAGGCAACTGATGCCGTGTCTGGCCGCATGGTGCGAAACTTAACCAGAATAAAGGGCTTTTGGTTGCGTCCAACTCGCTCCTGACGAAAGATCGGTGAGCCCGTATCGAATAATCCGGCCACGTAAATCACCAATAATATTGGAGCTCCAACGAGCAATCCGATCAAAGATAGAACGATATCCACAAGACGTAACATTACGACCTCTGCTCTGACATTTTGCGAAACCCTTCATCCACTGATATCGGAGGTGTCCAACCTAATGTGTGCCGAGTGTGCTCGATGTCGACTTGGAGACTCCCCAATAGTTGTTCGGCTATGTGACGCTTCCCGAGCAGGCAGGCAGCTGCTCGCAGTATGCTCACCGGTATATGCACAAGCTTGGCAGGGTAGCCTATAGCGGCTCCAAGCCGTCTTAGCAGTTCTGCAGTTGACAGGTCCTCGCCATCACTCACCAAAAACGTTTGGTTCGCGGCGCCTGGGTGATCAACGCAGATGAGCAGCAAATCGACAAGATTATCCAGCATAACCAGACTGCGCCGATTTCCGGTCACGCAGCCCAACGGAAGAGGGATGTTTCTGTTTAGTGCCCATACCAGGCGGTGTATATTTCCAGGTGCTCCTGGGCCGTACACCAAAGGTGGTCGAATGATAGTTACTTCCATCCCCGTTTTTTTGGCTAGTTTCTTTAACCCAATCTCAGCCTCTGCCTTGGATTTCGCATAGGGAGAGTGTGGAGAAATTTGGTCATCAAATCTAAAAGGAGTACTTGATGTTGTGTTTCCGTGTACTCCAATCGAGCTCACAAAAATAAAGCGCCGAACGCCAACCTCTGCTGCCTGTTGAGCCAGTCTAAGCGTACCGTCGACATTGGTCTGACGAAAATCGATCAGCGCTCCCGTTACATGCGCGCGCGCCGCACAGTGAATGACGACATTGACTCCTGAAAGTGCCGAACGCCAGTCTGTATCGGATTCAAGCGTTGGAACCAAGGTTGCTCGGTCTCCGCTCGTAGGGAGATTACGAACAGTATCATGTGGCAGTGAGCTTGAGGTGCTCGAGTCGATGGCTTTAAAATCAACGGAATAGCCAAAATCACTGGCTGACTCCGCGGTTCGAAAAACAGGCCGCACAGAGATACCTCGTGCATGAGCTGCTGCGAGGACTGCTTTGCCTACAAAGCCGCTTGCGCCGGTGATCAAAACCAAATCTGATTTCATTGCCAGATCCAATGTCGCTTGTGAGCAGGTGCGGACTGAGTGACTGTTGAAGTCGACTTCACAAGCGTACATGCTTAAAAGGTGTGTCGATGTATTTTTGATGAGGTTATCATAAAAATGCAAGGTGATGCGATTTATTCTGTTTTAGCCGGTTTTTCAAGTAAGCGATCTGATATCGCGTAAATCTGGGATAGGATTTGACAGAGGCAAGCGGGAATGAGTCTAATATTTAATCCGGAGCGCAATACTTTCCAGCGCCAGGAGAAGACTTTGAACTTGTTTCCGGAGAGGGATGTGTTCGATACGCGGTAAACGGCTAAGGGCTCAGTTCCAGAGGAATAGGATATTCCAGACAATTTAACCAGCTTACACCACATCAAATAATCTTCGTGCCCGTAATTTTCTTGAAGAAGAACACCTAGGCGCTCAGAGTCGTACATACCTGTCAAATTACCAATATGGTTCTTCCTGAGCATGTTCGAATAGGTTACCTTGGTCCGTGCAGGACGATAAAACGCCTTGCCATCCGGATGTAGTCGCAGGTAAGCACCGTGAACTACGGCGGCGCCAGATTCATCGAGTTTTCTTAATCGGTTTGAAAGTGATTTTGGCAGCAAATAATCGTCACAGTCTAAAAATGCAATGTATCGTCCATTGACGTTTTTTAATCCAATATTGCGAGCATACCAAACGCCTTTGCTTGGGCCTTTGTTCGTCAGTAGCTTGACGCGGTTATCTTTTTTCGCATGTTCTTCTATTATTTCGCGCGAATCATCGGTTGATCCATCATCTATGATGAGGAGTTCGAAATTTTCGAAATCTTGTTCGAGAACTGACTCTATGGATTTTGATAATGTCAATGCCCCGTTTTTGCAGGGCATAATTAGAGAAATCAAGCGTCGGCTATTTTCTGATTTCTGAGGCATGTTATTGTTTATATTCGAGTGCATGGAGGGGCTCACTTATTGCTATACTGAGGCGATCAAATCGGCTGGGCCGGCGGGCGCTTCGAGTTGGTTAGTCCGTGCAACTGGCATTGAAATAAAGTTCACTCAATTGTTGGCGTCTTGGCTTCATCCAGCCATCGTTTTAATTACCCGGTGGTCGCGTCCATATGTTGCATGCCTACGGTCCCAGTACCTCTGCTGTTTCAAGTGAAGCTCCCAATCCTGCCGCTATGGAGTCTTGCCCCAGGTCGACTGTTTGCCCCTGTCATCGCCAGCATCGCTTCTCTATGGTTCGGAAAAAAAGAGACGTAGTTGCCGCACGAGGTTACCGGGGCAAGATGGATGCATGGTTCAACTGGCAAGTTGCATATTTGAATCTGCCAAAGCGAAGCGCTCGCGAATGGCGCCCGAAAATCCCTTGTGTGATTTGTGCCCTACACGACGTATCGCTGTGATCGGCATTTCGTGGCGATGTGTGCACTCTGTGCCTTAGACAATTCCCATATGAATTGCCTTTTCATGCGTTATGGTGCAACAGAGTTTATGTCAGTCTGTAGAACGGCTTCAGGCGCCAATGCGCTCATGCTAGACCAAGCCGAGCTTCAATATCCGCGCAGATGACATGGCCGATCAGGATGTGGGCCTCCTGAATGCGAGCCGTGTCTGTGCTGGCGGACACGCACACGACATGAGTGCACAGTTGAGCCAACTTGCCGCCGTTGCCTCCCAAGAGTCCAATCGTCGTGATTCCTAGTGCGTTGGCTTGTTCGACGGCGCGAACTACGTTGGCCGAGTTGCCGCTTGTGGACAGCGCCAGCAATACATCACCGGCTTTGCCAATGCCTTCCACCTGGCGTGCGAAGACCTCTTCGTACCCAAAGTCGTTGGCGATACAAGTCATGACTGCCGAGTCGGCACCTAGAGCATGGGCCGGGAGCGGGCGTCGGTTGCCTTTGAGCCGCCCCACGAGTTCGCCGGCAAGGTGTTGGCAGTCGGAAGCAGATCCGCCGTTGCCGCACAAGAGGATGCGGTATCCAGCAGCGAGTGCATCGGCACACAGATGGCTGGCCTGTTCGACGGTGGGCGTGAGTGCGACAAGCGATTGAATTACAGCAAGGTGGGCGTCGATGGCCTTCGGAAGGGCGGTACTCATGGAAGCAAGGGTTGAGATGGATGAGCATGCGCCAGAGCGCGTAGACAGTTTTCCAAGACTTGGTCGACGGGAATGTCGAGCATGCAGCGATTGTGCCCTTGCGGGCAATAGGTGAAGTTATAGCAGGGCGCGCAAGGCACGGCGTGTCGGATTGCTAGCGCTTTGCTGTGCCAGGGTTCGATGGAGTCCGGATACTCAATACCTGGCACGATCGATACTGTTGGGCATCCCATGGCATCGCTCAGATGAGCGGAACCACCGTCGTTACCCACTAGCAATTGGCAGAGGGCGAGCAGTGCAGCCGACTGCGCAATCGATGTTTCGCCCATCAGATTGTGCACGCGTAGCGGATCAATCGCATGCAAGGACGTGCCGTATTCAGCATCAACTCGCGTGCCGATGATAAGAAGATGTGCATTCGGTCTAGCTGCCAGCAACGCTTTGCACAGCGCTATATATTTTTCCATTGGCCAGCGCTTGTGGGGCTGGACCGATCCTGGCGAGATCACAAGGCGCTCGGCGCCTTCAGGTAAGTGCGTAGCCAGCCACGACTGGGCCCAGGTTTCAGCATCTACGCCGGGGCGTAGATCGAACTGCAGCGTTTCATCACGATACGATCGCGGCTGCGGCAGTTCGGCTAGGAATTGCAACGGCCCATGCACATGGTGGCGTAGTAAGCCAGCTTGCTTGAGCTTAGCTCGATCCCCGTTGAGCGAGCCCTTGCCCCGCCAGCCATACTGCGGCACAGGTCCGAGCAGGGCAAACAGCATGAGCATCTTCTTGATGCGACCAAGCCACGGTGCACATGGATCGAGCATCAAAATGGCGCGCTCGAAGCGATAGTTGCGCAGCGAGTGCCTCACAGCGGCAATGCTGTGCAGATCAACGTCGCTAAGCACTCGTACATCATCGACCAGGTGTGGTTGCACGAGCGCTACCCACGGAATCGCTGCTGAGTTGCCGGCATACTTAGCAACCTTGCCGCGTTGCTCGCGGTTGGCTGACTGGATGGTTAGCAGCACGATCTTCGCATTCGGGAACGCCGTCCGTACCTGCCGTAAAGCTGGGGCAGCGAGAATGAAGTCACCCAGCGCTGCTGAGCGGAATACGAGAATTGCGGGGTCTTTCATTTGGAGACGAGTCACAAGGCTTGCGGCAAGCTGCACCGTGCTCAGGTGCCAGCGCTGGGGGAGCGGCCGAAGCGAAGACGCACCCGAGCACCGACAAGACTGAGGTACAGCAGGGCGTTAGGAAGTACAAATGTATATAGGTACTTAACAAAGTAGGACGACTGGCCTCGCACGAGGTTGACGAGCATGCACCCGAACAGGCCTAGCAGCAACAGGTTGAATTCTCGTGAGTCACTGGAAGCGAGTCGACGCCAGAGTGCCAACGCTGCGGTTAGGACCAGCCCGTTGTAGATGAACCCCCAGTAGCCCATGAACAGGAAACCTTCAGTGAGAATATAAAACGCGTAGCCTACGCTGCGCGTTGCCAAGCCTGGGCGAAACAGATTGGTTATGGTCTCCTGTAGATAGGGATAACCAAACATGACGGCCGCATTGGCTGAGTTCGACGCAATGACTTCGTACGGATCGATTTCGCCATAGGCAGCAGCTGCAAACAGCATGTGCGCAGGTGGGTAGTAGTCCTTGACCAGCAGTCGTTGGGACAGTGGCACTTCGCTCTGTACTTCTGCGTCGTTGTATCGCGTGGACTCAATGACCAGCATCAACGCTGCCACTGAGGTTGCGGCAATCGTTGCTCGCAGCAGGAAGCGTGGCGAAAGCTTGGTCTGACTCAACGTCATGAGCACGATGCCAAGAAAGCACGCGAGTATGTCAGTGCGATTGCCCAGCATGAACGTCACTACCAGGAAAAGCGTGCCGCGCAGCGCGAAAAATACCCACGGGTTGACCCACGAGAGGATGCGAGTCTTCTCGCGGGCCATCTGATATAAAACAATGAGCGTGCCGACTTCAAGCTTGACCAGAAAGATCAGCAGCGCCAATGCCGGCGCACTGGATACGAGATCATCCTGTTGCGCGGCATACCAACTTAGCTCATTGGCGTTGAAAGCGAGGTAGCCGAGGAGGTAGCCAGAGCTTGCGAGCAACGACAGTAGACCAGCGGTCTTCCACAGCATGCGTTGAGCCGCTTGGCTGACCTCCAGCCTGATTGGTATCAGCGCATACGTTATCGGGCGTACCACAATGAAGCTAAGCACGAACATGGCAAGCGAGGCCATGATGAAGAGCGTGCAGGGTAGCCAGATCTCTTCACCGAAGTAGGCGAGAATCGAGTCTGACGCTTCAGGATAGAAGCGGTAACCGATTTGCGCGAAGATGGCGTAAATAAACAGGAATACAAAATAGAGGCCGAACAGCTTGTCACGTGGGTAGATATAGAGCAACCCAACAACGAAAAGCGTGGTCTCAGCAACCAGCAGGAGCTCGTCCATGAGCATCGCCTCCTGCTTTTTTGAATAGCACCGTGATGATACAGACGCCGATTGTCACCCACGTCATCGAGTATGCCGACGCCAAGCCGGGAGCCCCGCGGCCGACCATTAAGGCTGAAGTTGCGAAGTATAGAAACCCCCAGGCACCACCAAGCACGGCCGCGGCCCTTTCGGCACCTGGTATGCAGAACATGGCCCGTAGAGAAATCACGGACACCAGCATGCAAACCATGCCTGGTGCCATATGGGCGAGTGTAGCGGCGATGGTGCCGACATTGGTTTCGCTGAAGTTGCCCCGAGCAAACAGTAGGCGAACCAGCAACTCGGGCGCCAGCGCCAGCGGTAGTGCGAAGATGGCCGCTCCAACGCCTACGGTAACCAGCGTCTTGCGCAGGAACTGGCGCAGCGTGCCTGGAGCCGCTTGCCGTACTAGCTCCGTGATGCGGGGCACTAGGATTGCGGATGGACCCGCAACGGCAAGATTGCCAATCGCGATGACCAGTCGTTGGGCGTAGCCCAACGATGCAAGTGTCCCTTCGCCCGCGCGTGGTGCCCAGAAAGCATCCACCACGGCATAGATCGAGAAGCACGACAATGCGACCACGGCATAGGGGGCTGCTGCGAAGAGCGCTCGCGTTTCCGCCCACGGCCAGCGACGTGGTTCGTCGCTGAAGAAGCGACCGCGCAGAAACCATGCGGAGGTGGCGGTTGATGCGATCGTGCCCGCCAGCATGCCAGCCGCAACGCTGCTGACGCCAATCTTCTCGGCAAACAGCACGGTGGTCACAATCATGCCGACGTAAGGCAGCAACCCAAGTCCTGCTGATGTGACATGGTGGCGCTTCGCATGTAGGGCTGAGAGAAGGTAGGCTTGGCCAATCTGTGCGGCGCAGATAAACCACCCGATGGAGACAAGCCTCGCCCGCTGGGCGTGGGCGCGGATCGGTGAATCGGCCGGCAGGCTCGCCGTCTGCAGTTCGCCGAGGCCGAGGCCAATCAAGATGACTACCACTGCGAAGGCGGAGATGGCGATTGTACTGGTCGTGAAATAGTCACGTTGGCCAGCCGGATCGCTCTCCCGAGCCACCAGTTGAGGGATGGCTACGTAGCTCAGGAACGCGCTAACCATGCCCGCAAAAAATGTCGGCCATGACAATGCAAACAGATAGACGTCAACGTCTGTGCCGGCCCCGAAGTGGTGAGCCAGAATCAACTGGACAACAAAGCCCATCGCGCTGCCGAGCAGCGTGATGGCAGTAACAACAATCGACGAGCGCAGCATGGCTCAGATGAGTTGCTTGAGCATATACCCAGGGCGCTCCAGAAGTTTGCGTGCCAGTTCTAACTTGTGCAGCAGATAGGGCTTCGGCTCGTAAAAACCGCGCTTCGAATAGTCGACTTCGATGCCGTTCGCTTCGAATACCGGCTTGATGCCCCGCAGCCACTTGCCTTTGATGATGCCGGTATGCAGGTAGTCGAGGGCGGGGCCGTTATTTGCCTGATCGATTTTTAAGCACAGGAACGTCTCATCGCGTCGATGTGCGCGCCAGGTTCCGTATATCTCGAACATCCAACCACTTTCTTCCGAACGTAAGTATGAGCGCAGCGTTTCCACGCGCCAGATCCCGGCCTGAGTCGAAATCCGATACCGTGCGTTTTTGCGAATCCTTTGCAGCCAGGGTACTGGCGCATACGGTTCATAAGGGCCCAAGCTGCCATGCCGAGTTAGGCCTATATGTTTGACTTCAGGGTGCTCTAGCATGTAAGCGATGGCTTTGCGAATGCGCTCATCGTCAGCGGGTTTGTCCAAGAAATAGTCTTCTTGGAAATACATCACCAGCGGCGTTTGCACTTGATCAAGCGCGCGCAGCAGGCATTCGCTCCAAGTGAGCCGCTCTTCGTTTTCGCCCTGCACCTTCGTGCAATGTACCGACAGATCTGGAAACTGTGCAGACTTGCGTTCGGTGTTTAGCAGAATGGGGGCATCACATGCGGGCCAATACCGCTTGAATAGCGTGAAGAATGGCCCCCAGCAGTCATCGAAACCATCAGACGTGTTGACCAGGATCGTATACGGTTGCGTCACCGTCAGTTCTCCTGGCTCACTGCAACCGTGAACCCGTGCGAACGCAGCACGGCATGCTGCCGGGCTTTCGAGAGGTCGGCGGCCACCATCTCGCGGCACATTTCCTGAACCGTGATTTCCGGTACCCAGCCCAGCTTCTCCTTGGCCTTGGTCGGGTCGCCCAGCAGGGTCTCAACCTCGGTGGGGCGGAAGTAGCGCGGGTCGATACGCACAACCACGTCACCGATCTTTATGCCGGGTGCGGAGTCGCCGGTGATGGCGGTTACCACTGCAGTTTCGTCGACGCCCTCGCCGAAGAATTCCAAGGTCACGCCGAGTTCATTTGCCGACCACGTGATGAATTCACGTACGCTGTACTGTACGCCGGTGGCGATCACGAAATCTTCGGGTTGCTCCTGCTGCAACATCATCCACTGCATGCGGACGTAGTCCTTTGCGTGGCCCCAGTCACGCAATGCGCTGAGGTTGCCCATGTACAGGCAGTCCTCCAGACCTTGCGCGATATTTGCGAGGCCTCGCGTAATTTTGCGCGTGACGAAGGTCTCGCCCCGACGCGGGCTTTCGTGGTTGAATAGGATGCCGTTGCAGGCGTAGATGCCGTAGGCCTCACGGTAGTTGACCGTGATCCAGTAGGCGTACATCTTTGCCACGGCGTAAGGGCTGCGCGGATAGAACGGCGTTGTTTCACGCTGGGGAGTTTCTTGCACCAGGCCATAGAGTTCACTGGTGCTGGCCTGGTAGAAGCGAGTTTTCTTCTCTAGCTTGAGAATGCGGATAGCCTCCAGAACGCGCAGTGTGCCGACGGCATCGACATCTGCGGTGTACTCTGGGCTTTCGAAACTCACGGCAACGTGGCTCTGTGCCCCCAAGTTGTAGATCTCGTCAGGCTGGGTTTCCTGAATGATCCGGATCAGATTGCTGGTGTCCGATAGATCGCCATAGTGCAGGACAAAATTACGATGATCGATGTGCGGATCTTGGTATAGATGATCGATGCGATCGGTATTGAAAAGCGAGGCGCGGCGTTTGATGCCGTGCACGACGTAGCCTTTCTCGAGCAGGAACTCGGCAAGGTACGAACCGTCCTGGCCCGTGATGCCCGTAATAAGCGCGACTTTGCGTAGGGTTGCTTGCATGATTGAGGGATTGATCGCTATCTGTCTGAGTTCGTTGCGGGATGCCAGATTCAGTTGCTGGCTGTTGGCGTATTCCGCACGAAATCCGCATATGCGTGACGTAGCCCATCTTCAAGTGGGACCTGAGCGCGCCAGCCGAGCGACGCGAGCCGGGTGCTATCCAATAGCTTGCGAGGCGTGCCGTCCGGTTTGCTCGTATCGAAAACGATATCGCCCTGGTAACCCACCACGCGTCGGATAAGTTCTGCGAGCGCTGCAATCGTCAGATCTTCGCCATAGCCGACGTTGAGGTGGCTTTGCATCGGTGACGTGTGACTGTCGTATGTCGACTTTTCCAGGTTCATTACGTGTATTGAGGCTGCTGCCATATCGTCCACATAGAGAAACTCGCGCCGCGGTGTTCCGGTGCCCCATATCGCTACCGATGGTGCCCCCTCCAGTTTGGCCACATGGAATCGTCGCAACATCGCGGGTATAACATGGCTGTTTTCGGGGTGATAGTTGTCTCCCGGGCCATAAAGGTTAGTCGGCATCACGCTGCGGTAGTCAATGCCGTGGGACGCGCCATACTGGCGGTTATAGCTCTCGCAAAGCTTGATGCCCGCAATCTTGGCTATAGCGTAGGGCTCGTTGGTTGGTTCAAGCATTCCCGTGAGAAGAGCGGATTCCGTCATCGGCTGCGGGGCGAGCTTAGGGTAGATGCAGCTGGAACCCAGTAGCAGGAGCTGCTTGACTCCGGCGGTGAAGGCCTCGTGAATAACGTTGGCCTCCATCATCAGATTCGCGTAGATGAATTCGGCGGGGTAGGTGTTATTGGCATGGATGCCCCCCACCTTCGCTGCCGCGAGGTAAACCTGGTTGGGCCGCTCAGTTTGCATAAACGCCCGCACGGCTGCTTGGTCGGTGAGATCCAGTTCGGCGTGCGTGCGTGTGACGATATTGTCCTGACCTAGTGCGCGCAGGGTACGCACGATGGCTGAACCGACCATCCCGCGATGGCCCGCTACGAAAATCTTCGGTTGTTCGATCATTCAGTTCTTCTCCGAGGTGCGGCCATAAGAGTCTTCCAAGCGGACGATATCGTCCTCACCCAGATAGGAGCCTGACTGCACCTCGATCATCTCGAGCGTGGTTTTACCTGGGTTATGCAAGCGATGAATCTCGCCGATAGGGATGTACGTCGATTGGTTCTCGGTTAACAGGAAGGTTTCCTCGCCGCGGGTCACCTCTGCCGTACCCTTGACAACAATCCAGTGCTCAGCCCGATGATGATGCTTCTGCAGGCTGAGGCTAGCTCCCGGCTTGACGCAGATTCGTTTGACTTGGAAGCGGTCTCCTGCATCGATCGAGTCATACCAACCCCACGGGCGTGCGACCTTGCGATGCAAGGCAACGTGCGGTCGACCCTGGCGATCGAGTTCTGCCACTACATGCTTCACCTGTTCGACATGCTCGCGCGTGGTGACGAGCACTGCATCGGGGGTGTCGATGATAATTAGGTTCTGGGTGCCCAGGGCCACGACCGGTCGGCAGGGGGCGTGAATGTAGGTGTTGCTTGTATTGACGAAATGGCCGTCACCCTCGACCCGATTGCCGTCAGCGTCGGCAGTGGTGAGATCGGCGACTGCATTCCAGCTGCCGACGTCGCTCCAAATACCGTTGAACGGTACGACGCGCATGTTCGAGTGGTGCTCCATGACCGCGTAGTCAATGCTCTCGGAACGGCAGGCGGAAAAGGCGTCCTCATCTGGGCGTACGAAGCACTTGTCCACCGCCGCATCCTGCATCGAGTTGCGACATTGTTCGAGAATGTCGGGAGCGTGCTGCTGCATTGCGTTCAGCAAGGCGTTGGCCCGACACAGAAAAATCCCTGCGTTCCAGAGTACGTTGCCCTGAGCGATGAGTTGATGGGCGCGCGATACGTCGGGCTTCTCGATGAAGCGAGCAACAAAGCAAGCGGTGGACGTTTCTACTGAGAGCCCCATTTCGATATAGCCGTACGCGGTGCTTGGGGCGGTCGGCACCACACCGAATGTAATGATAACGCTGTCGTCGAGTTCGACTCTGGCATCGCGCACCATAGTGGCGAAAGCTGCTGTATCCGGGATGTAATGATCAGCAGGGCAGAACAAAAGTGCGGTGTCCGGTTTCGCGTGCAGTGCAGCAAGCGTCATAGCTGCGGCAGTATTGCGCGCTACGGGCTCGAGAAGCACCGTACCCTCCACGCCGCTTTGGTCAAGCGCTTCGGCAACCAAAAAGCGGTGCGTCTCCGATGCCACGCAAATGACGCTGCCCTGGCCCGAGATGTTGAGCTTGGCGACTCGTTCAAGAGTAAGTTGAAGCAGGCTCTTGTCACCTATAATCGGCGCGAACTGCTTTGGGAAATGCTGACGCGACAGCGGCCAAAGCCGTGTGCCAGCACCGCCGCAGAGCACGACGGGGGTGATGTCTTGTGTGTCTAGATTGTTTGCGTCGAACGTCACGATGCGGACTTCAGAGGGCAGGAGAGAATGGCGCGGGCGCTGAGTATCCGAGAGATTCGTTCTCGTGACAACTCTTCGGATGTTGCTCCGTGAGCGAGGTGGACGCCGCGAACGGACCAGTTCATTTGTGTCGGGAGCGACTCAAACCCACACTATAATATAGGATGGTTAATGACCGGCCCCGACATTTGGGCTCCCGGTGCAAATGGAGGGTGGCAAGCTGATCCATGCCAGCCGAGAAAGCCCGTAGCGTGCGGCTTTCCTGTTCGCCATCGAATGTTGGCCTTGATGGTTCGAACACATATCGCCCAGGTTTTCGTTGCTCAGCACAAGCGGTGACTTGATAAGAGCATTCTTGCTCTTTTCGCTCGCTTGCGGCATGAGTGCGAGCGGTGGATTGGCCGAAGGTATCTAACTGACGCTGTTTTTGGAACTGCAACCCAATGTGTCCAAATAGTAGTGGGCTGGTCCTGCGACTTTCACGGGGGTTGTGCGAAGGAGAAGCTGGATGAGTGTGACCAACCCGGTGCATCAGCCGATACGCGTGCCAAGTGGATTCAGCCGTGAGGCACTCGCGATCTCGCGGGTGCTGGTCGTGGGTGATGTGATGCTTGATCGCTATTGGTTTGGGGACGTCAATCGCATTTCGCCAGAGGCGCCAGTGCCGGTAGTTCACGTCAAGCGAAACGAGGAGCGCCTGGGTGGGGCAGCCAATGTGGCATTGAACTCCACCTCTCTCGGGGCGCAGACGGGACTGCTATGCGTGCTGGGCCAAGACGAGCCGGGCAATCGCGTTGCTGAACTGCTCGAGTCGAATGGTGTGAGGGCATTCGTTACGCGAGATGGTGCACTATCGACAACGATCAAATTGCGTATCTTGTCCAGGCAACAGCAACTGCTGCGCGTCGATTTCGAGAACCTGCCCGCGCATGAGGTTCTGCTGACCGTGTTGGACCAATACAAACAGCTAATCGAGCAATACGATGTGGTGGTGTTGTCGGACTACGCAAAGGGAGGGCTGACCCATGTGCAGCCCATGATTAGTGCCGCACGCAAGGCGGGCAAGCGTGTGCTGGTCGACCCCAAGGGCAGCGATTACATGCGATATCGCGGCGCCAGTATTCTCACTCCTAATAGAGCCGAGCTACAGCAGGTTGTGGGCCAATGGCATTCGGAGAGTGATCTGGCGGGGCGTGCCGAGAAGCTTCGGGCGGATCTCCAGCTTGAGGCCCTATTGCTCACCCGTTCGGAGGAGGGGATGAGCCTGTTTACGGATACCGGTGCGCTACATGTGCCTGCGCAGGCGCGTGAAGTGTTTGACGTATCAGGCGCTGGTGACACCGTTATTGCGACGCTGGCCGCGTCCTTGGGAGCGGGGCTCTCGTTGCCCGACGCCGTCGTGCTGGCGAATCGGGCTGGCGGCATTGTGGTAGGTAAGCTGGGGACTGCCACCGTAAGCCATAGCGAACTGACATGACCGTCATCGTTACCGCGGTGCGGAGGGCTTCGTCGGTGCCAATATCGTCAAGGCATTGAACTGACCTGCCCCCAACAAACCGGTCCAGCGGGAAGCTCGTAGAGTCCGTTTTCGGAGAGAAAGACGGACATGAAGAAGCGATTTACAGAAGAGCAAATCATCGGGTTCCTGAAGGAGGCCGAGGCCGGCGTGGCGGTCAAGGAGCTGTGCAGGAAGCGCGGTTTCAGTGACGCATCGTTCTACACCTGTCGGGGCAAGTTCGGCGGGATGGGGGTATCAGAGGCCCGCCGGCTCAAGGAGTTGGAAGCCGAGAACGCCAAGTTGAAGAAGCTGCTGGCCGAGGCGATGTTGCACATGGAAGCGCTGGAGGTAGTGGTCAAGGGGAAGCCCTGAGCCTACAAGCCAAGCGCGAGGCGGTCGTGGCGATTCGGCAGAAGGTCAACATCTCCGAGCGCCGTGCCTGCCGGCTTGTCGGGCTGTCCCGCGCCGTGCTGCATTACGAAGAGCAAATTGCGCCAGGAAACGAGATGCTCAAAGCGAGGCTGGTGGAGCTGGCGCATGAGCGTCGGTGTTTTGGCTACCGGCGAATGCATGTTTTGCTGGAGCGCGAGGGGCTGCATGCGAATCACAAACGCGTACACTGGCTGTACCGCGAGGCAGGCTTGGATGTGCGGCGTCGGCGGCGACGCCGCGGCGTGATGGTCGAGCGGGAGTCGCTAGCTCTGCCGGCCGCGTCGAACGAGGTATGGTCGATTGATTTTGTGATGGACGCGCTGTCCAACGGACGGCGTCTGAAGTGCCTGACCGTTGTCGACGACTTCACAAAGGAGTCGGTCGACATCGTCGTGGACCACGGCATCTCGGGCTTGTATGTGGCGCGAGCACTGGACCGCGCGGCGCGCTTCAGGGGCTACCCCAAAGCGCTGCGCACGGACCAGGGGCCGAAGTTCACGAGCCGAGAGCCAGACCAATAGGCCTACGCCAACGGCGTAACCTTGAAATTGATTTAGGCCGGCAAGCCGACGCAGAATGACTACATCGAATCGTTCAACGGTAAGTTCCGTGACGAGTGCCTGAACGAGCACTGGTTCACGAACCTTGCACATGCGCGCGCTGTCATCGCAGCCTGGTGCCAGGATTGCAACGAGGCGCGGCCACACAGCGCATTGAATTCTCAGCCGCATGCAGAGTTTGCAGCGCAATATCGAGCAACAGCGGTGGCTCCTGCCGTCCAGGAGCAAACTTGAACCGGCTTTGCTAGAAGCCCTCTGGCCCTGATACTGGGGGCTGGCCACAGCGGCATCTTTAACCTGGGTACCGGCATGCGCAGCCGTTCAATGACTTCGCCGCGGCGGTGTCAATACCCTGCGAGAAAAGGCGGGTGACGTGCCTCTGTGCTTTGAGGAGATGGTAAGTGAGGGCTTGATCGAATACGTTCCATTCCCCAAGGTGCCAAGAGGCAAGTATCAAAGTTTTACGCGAATAAACATTGATCGTTTGCGTAATGCTGGGCACTATAAGGCCTTTCTTTCGGTGGGCAAGGAGGCGGTATGTGCGCGGGCTGCTTGCGCAAATGTGATCGAGTGACGTCATCAAGTGGGTCGATGGTTGTGCGCCGTAATTGAAGAGCGCTCCTCTTTCTGATATTGCTTTGCACTGGAATTGATGGCCTTGCTCCCATAGCTGAGTTTTACGTGGCCAACAGTTCCAGTGTGCTACTGGGTCGCCAAAGGCTCTGACTGTATTTCGAAGGGGTGCTGCTGACTTGCCTAACCAGCAGTCTTGATTTCATTGAGCGCGGATTGAGGCCTTGAATAGTACAAGGCCTGCCCCCAACATCAAGCCCAACACGAATCCTGCGGCAATGAATGCCGCAGCGCTTGGCGTGTTTGAGTGCATGGGAACATAGGTCGGACCAATCGCTTTCGTTGGATAGCTACGCAGCGGTCCCAACGCCTCATGATTGGAGGCAACCTGCTGCTGCAATTCGAGGACCTGCGCATTGATCAGCGAGGCCGTATTGGATGCTAGAACGTCGCGCGCGGTCGCGCTTGCTACGGCTCCCGAGGTGACCGATGACTTCAGCGTCTCGCCGATGCGGGCGTAGTCGCGTTGCGCAGTGGCGAGCTTGTCTTGGGCGACTGCTTCATTCCTTCGCATGTCGCTCATAGCTCGGTCAAACAGCTGTTGATGCTGCACCGAAAAGGTCTTCAGGGCTGCTTCCAGCGTAGCCGTCGCTGCTTCTCGGGAATAGCCAGAAACTTCGACATTGATCAAATTTGGGCTTCTACCGGCCATTGCTTTCAATGATTTGAAGAGCAAATCGGAATCCCTGTTGCCAGTGTCGGGGTTCGGCAGACCAAGGTCGTGGAGTACTTGGAGCCGGAAGCTTGGCAGATTGTACCGCTCGATGGCCGTCAATTGGTTTTCAAGCGGCTGCGATACCAACGAACCCTTGGCATCTGGGGTGGACACCTGGCCAAGCTGAATCGCCATTTTGGCAACCCAGCGAGGATGGATAACCTGGGAGGCAAGCAATCCTAGCATTGCGCCAATGAAACCCACCAAAAATATGACTTTGAATGACTTCGTCAGAAGGCGTGTCGGGTCGAGGGGGGCGGTCTGCACATCTGTGCGTGTGATGGACATATGTCGTGTTAGCGTGGAAACCAACAAATTGTAGCGTTTCTCAATCCCTACCCGGGGGCTGTCAAGTACTCTCGATTTATGTCAGCGCAACAGTGCGTTCCACGCTTGGACAATTTGCTCTGTGGAAAATTGCTTGGCCTTTTTGCTGGCTGCAAGTGCCAACGTGTCTGCCTCAATGCGATTTGAAATCAGGCGGAGCAGAGCATTGGCAAGTGCCGGACAGTCATCAACGGGCACCATGATGGCATCGCATGCATCCCGCAGCAGTTCACGTGGGCCGGTCTCGCAAGCCGTGCAGACAATCGGCAAGCCAAAAGCCATTGCTTCGATCAGTACCAACCCGAACCCTTCATAGCGCGAGGGCAGGCAGAAAATCGATGCTTGCGCGTAGGCTTTTGTGATGTCCAAGAACGCACCGGGCAGGCTGACACTGTTGTTTAGACCGAGCTGCTCACGCTGTGCCTCCAATGCGTGGCGCTCCTCGCCTTCACCTACGATCATTAAATTCCACTCGGGCGTACGCTGTGCGACCTCAGCCCAGGCATTCAACAGGACATCGAATCCTTTGGTATGCACTAACCGGCCGACCGCCAGCACGGTCTTGCTTGTTCTCGGGGCGAGCTGCGCGGGCACGGCGAAGGGCAATGGATTTGGAATACAGACAACAACCTGATTGCGGGGGGGCAAAGCCTCCTGCCATCGCTTACGGTCGCTCTCGGTCAGGACGACGACATGCGTGCAGTAGCGCGCGGCAAGACGGCGAGCCCACTGACGCGCACGCCGGCCCAGATCTTCGTCAAAGTGGCAATGTTCCCAAGCAATGTGCCGCACACCGAGGCCTAGCGCTGCTGGTAGCGCAAAGAGCGAGAGCATCGTGTCGACTTGCACCAGTACGTCAATCCGATGCGCTTTGAGATGCCGCCGGATGCCCGCGACGGTTGCCATGTAGGCGCGCTTGAACGAAGGGCGCTCCGCAAAGAGTGTCTCGTGCCGGATGGTGGGGTGCAGCGCAAAGCAGCTGGCTGGGTCCCACAAACTGAGGATGGTGATCGCATAGCCTTGCTCCGCCAGCGCGTTAGCGATCGTGGCGGTCATCCGTTCGGCACCCGCCAGTGCATTGAGTGTGCCGGTGAGGAAGCACAGCGTGGGCTTCGCTTGCGTCATGCGCCGACTCTCAGGGCTGCTGGTTCATCGTTGCGATAGCGCATCCAGACAGCCAGCCCGAACAGGACGGAAAGCAGGTTGGCCGTCGCGTAGCCCAGAATGGCCCCGTTGGTGCCCATGCGCGGAATGGCCACGGCATCAACGATCAGGGTAGCAACGAGCGCCAGCCCCCATTTAATGGCTACCAGACGCGGTTGCCGCAGATGGATAGGCAGCAGTGTGAGCGCGACATCGACAAACACAAGCGCTGATGCGAGGGCAGCAAGTTGCAGCAGGTTGACGGCACGCACGAACGCCGCGCCGTAGAGAAGGTGGACAACCCAGCGCGCACTGAGTGCGATCAGCACGCCGCCGACGACACCGATCCCCGCCATGCCACCTGCGATCCGAAGTACGTTCTGGCGGGCCTGCTTCATAGTGGGCTGGGCGTAGACATAGACCGGCGCCAGCCCGGCCGAAAGGATGGTGGCCAGCATCACGAAGTTGTCGAGAATCTGCATAGAAGCAGCATAGGCGCCAAGGTCGGTCAAGGGTACATACGGCTTGAGCAGCAACTGGTCGATGCGGCGCGAGGCCATCATGCACATGAAGCTGACCCAGAAGAGCGCACCGCTCCAAAGCAGATCGCGTGTGAGTTGTGGGTCGTGCGCGGTACGCTCGCGTGGTGCGCGGGCCAGATAGAAGGCAGCAAGCAGTGCAGCCAGCGTGACCGCCTCCACCGCGAACACTACCGCGTACGCAGGCACATTACGTATGCCAAGCGCAAACAGGATAGAAACCCCGCCTACCTTGACTGTCAGAGACGCCACGTTGAACAGCGTGTTCGGCCGGGTCCTGGTGTGTGACTGCATCCAGGCCGTGACAATGCCAAACGGTTCGCGCAGCAGGATCGCAATGCCTAGGATGAGCGCAGGCGGCCAAAAGTCGATCGACTGTTGGGTAACAACCAGGAACACGCACATCAGCAGATAACCAAACACGCCAGCAGCGAACCGCAGCCCGAATGCATGGATCAGCAGTCGATGTTGCGCGAGGGGCTCAGGGTTCGCCACCAACCGGGGGATGACGACCTCGGCGCCGCAGAGCAACGCAACAGACGCCGCCACATAGACAACCGCTTGCGCATACTGGAAATGTGCGAACCCTTCTGGCCCGAGGCCGCGCGCCAGCATGGCGACGATGCCGATACCGGCACCGATCTGCAGACCGCGTTCAGCAAGCATCCACGCCAGATTGCCGGCGATCTTGAACTGCTTCATCTCCCGGCCTCTGTGGAGCCCGCGTGTTCCGCTGTGATGAGGCGGGCGTAGCAGTCCAGCCATTGGAGGGCGACGGCCTCCAAACTGAAGTTGGAGACAATGCGCGCGCGTCGTGCAGCTTGTTTGTTTGCGTTGCCATGGCCGGCGTCAAGTGCACGGCGCATGGCAGCTGCAAGCGCTGCGGAATCGCCTCGTGGCACGATTTCACCGCACTCGCCCATTAGCTCAGCCACTCCGGCGGCATCGGTGGCGACCACTGGCAATTCGCAGGCGAGCGCCTCGCCAAGTGCGAGCGGCATGCCCTCAATGTCAGAAGACAACACGAATAGGTCGGCTGCGTTCAGCAGGGCTGGAATATCTTGACGAGACCCAATCAGATGAACTCGCTTCGTCAGTTGATGGTCTCGGATGCGTTGGTCGAGCGAGCCTCGCAGCGGGCCCTCGCCGACGATAAGCAGGCGTGCGTCCAGATCGGGCGTCAACCGAGCAAATGCGTCAATTAGAGTGCCTTGCGCTTTTTCCTTGACTAAGCGCCCGACATTGATCAAGAGGCGCGTGCTCTCTTGCAAGCCGAGCGCTGCCCTAGTGCGCAGCCTCTGATCAGCATCCGGACGAAACTGCGCGGTGTCGATGCCATTAGGCATGACCCTTATCCGTGATGCCGGGACTGCCCCCGCCGCGATCATGGCTTGCCGGCCTTGAGGGCTAACGTGTGTCGTGAGCTGGCTCCAGCGGTCGGTGAGTCGATAGGCGAGCATGCGCAGACGGCCGCCTTCGCGCGCACTGTGTGCGGTGCAGATGACCGGTGGCGCTGCGCTGCTGATTGCGCCAAGCATGCGGCCAAACAGGTTGGCGTGAATCATGTGGGCGTGAATGATGTCCGGTTGCCACTGATGGATGAAGGCTCGTAGCCGCCAAAGAGCCCGTGCCATCGACTGGGGTGTCTTGCGCATCTCCAGCGGCAAGACAGTGACCGATTCGTGGAGCGCCACATCCTGTCCTTGTGCAAGGCTGGCGACTGCCACTGCGTGTCCTAGCGCCGAAAATTGCCGCGCCAGCGCGGCGACTTGCTGTTCAGCGCCACCCAGCTTGAGGCCCGTCGTCAGCAGCAGAATGCGCATGGGTGCGGAGGATGCAGGATCACTCGGCATGCTTACCGTGCCCCGTATCCCGTCAGTAGGGTCCGCAACGTTTTGACCGCGATCAGCAGGTCGAGGGCAAGGGAGCAGTGTTTGACGTAGTAGAGGTCATAGCTGAGCTTGGTGACGGTTTCCTCGTGTGTGCCCACATAGCCTTGCTGGACCTGAGCCCAACCCGATAGGCCGGGCCGCAGCAGATGACGGTACGGGTAGTAGGGGATGGTTTGCTCAAATTCCTCCACCATTGGCGCTTGCTCCGGGCGTGGGCCAATCAGGCTCATATGGCCCATCAACACGTTCCACAACTGCGGAATCTCGTCGAGTCGGTATTTGCGGATAACACGGCCCACACGGGTTACACGCGGATCCTGCCGCGCGGCGAACTGGGCGGGCGCACTGGTGTCGAACCCCATACTCCGGAACTTCAGCATGGTGAACGGCTTGCCGTACAGGCCGATGCGCTCCTGGCGGAACAATGCGGGTCCCGGCGTTTCAATCCGGATAGTCAAGGCCACGACGAGGCCCAACGGTAAAGCCACGGGGGCCAAGCACAGCACCGCCGCAATGTCGATCAGGCGTTTCGAGAATCGATAGAAGTAGTGGGCAGCGTGATCGTCGAAGAAGTTCTCGTCAATATGGGCCAGCGCAACGCGACCGGTCAGCATTTCACCAACGCGTTCCACCGAGTACATGCGTACGTGGCTGAGCTTGAACTGGGCTAAAGCACGCGTGCGGTCCGGGTCGGCGGTGGCGTTGCGGTCCAGCATCAGGCCGTCGCAATGTACGGCGTCGGCCAGCGAGCTAATGGCGCGCAGGCGCGTTGGTCCGGCCGGCGCTGCGCCGGGCATGGTAAGCATCCGTTCCAACTGCTCCAATGCTGTCGCATCTGTGTACCCGAATACCGGGGTGTAATTTCGAACGAAATGTTGATAGCCGCACCAGATCCATATGAGCGTGGTGATATACGCGAGCAGCAACGCGCCCCGCGAATATTCGAGGTGAAAGACGGCAATCGCGAAGAGTAGCGCGATGAAAGGCAGGGTCGTTGCCACGCCGACGAGACTGTTGCCCTCAAGGGCGGGCAGATGAAGCGAACGATGCAGCAGCACGAACGCGGCGAGGTACGGAAGAACTGCCCATATCAGCGTGCCGGTGAAAACGTGCGTGACCAGGCCGGCCTGGCGTGCAAGCTCCGCGAGCACGATATTGAGCCCAAAGAACACGAGCCCAAACAAAGCCCAAGCCAGCATCCGGGTGGCTCGACGAATGGTTTCGGAGCCTTGCGCGCGGAATGGCCGGGTAGAATGTCCGGCACCGGTGCTCCTATTCATTGCTCGCCTGTTTTGAGGGATGTTGCCGAGGATGTGCTTGCTTCTTGTTCGCCAAGACCCGCTGATAAACCTGCCATGTGGCGTTGGCCATCGGTGCAACACCAAAGTGGCGTTCCCAGTGCTCCCGGGCGCTGTTCCCCAGGGTTTCCCGCTGTTCGCGGTTGCCTGCTAGCCCAGCCAACACAGAGGCCCAAAGTTGCTCGTCGCTGCCTGGTATGAGACATCCGCAGCCGCCATCTGCGAGTTGCTCGCGAATGCCAGGGAGGTCACTGGCGATAACGGGTAGACGTGCGCGCATGGCTTCTAGCACGGATATCGGGAAACCTTCATGGTCTGACGCCAGCGCAAAAATCTGCGCGGACGCAAGCAGGGCGGGGATATCGGTCACTCCGCCATAGAGCCGGACTCGTCCTGGCGCCAGCGTGTCAGCAAGCGCTTGCAGCGAGGCTAATTGTGGTCCATCTCCTGCTAGGATCAGCTCGCAATCTGGTAGTGCCGCTCGTGCAAAGGCTCGGATGAGCGTATCGGCGCGTTTGGGCGCTCGCAAGCGTGCCACCATGACGACTCGGCGTACCGGGGCGCCGGGCGTGGCAAGATGGGTGCTGTCTGCAATGCCGTTATGAATCACCTGAACACGGGCAGGCGAAATGGGCAGAGTATCCGCCATTGCGCGCTCGGCCTGTGCTACACAAATCATGCGTGCAGTCAACGGCGCCAGCAACCACTCAATCAGGCGTGCAACGACCCGCTGGCGAGCTGGTGCTGCCGCCTTGAAGGCAAACCCGTGAACTGTGTAGACGACTGGAATGCCAAGTAGCCAGCCCGCCACTCGACCTAGTGCACTAGCCTTGGCGCTATGCGCGTGAATCAGGTCGGGGCGGGTGGCGCGTAGAGCGCCAATAAGTTGCTTGAATGCTGCCAGCGCTCGCCATGGCGATAGCGTGTTATCGAGGAGCGATAGTTGTACGGTTCTTGCACCGCTTGCTTGCGCGCTCGTGAATAGCGGGCCCTCGCCTCCGGCGAGCACTACTGCATCGATGCGATCACGCAATCCATTCAGCAGGTCGGCAACATGTGTTTGTGCCCCTCCGATTTCTGCATTAGTGATCAGATAGGCTATGCGAGGAGGAGGCGACAAAGGGGGGGGCACAGGGCAAATGGGGCTTTCCAGACCTGCATATAAAGACAAGGGGTTTCTGGCTTAGTCAGCAAGGGTAACTCGTAATTATATGACTCTGGGCGCGTATAGGGCCGACTGACCTTGGTCATTGTGCAGACCACCTCGGTGTGGCGTACCGACCGTTTACAATCACGCCTATTCGATTTCCTCATGGATCACGCCATGCCTAGCATCAACCCCACCATCTTCAAAGCCTACGACATCCGCGGCATCGTCGGCAAAACGCTGCACGCCGACACAGCACGCCTCATCGGCCGAGCCTTCGGCTCTGCAGCGCGCGCCAAGGGCGAATCCGCCGTCGTCATCGGCCGCGACGGTCGCCTGTCGGGCCCTGATCTCCTGGCAGCACTGGCTGACGGACTGCGCGCAAGCGGCGTCGATGTGATCGATCTGGGCCTCGTAGCCACGCCCATGGTCTACTTCGGTACGAACATCGAGCTGGCTGGCCGTCGCGCCACGTCGGGCGTGATGGTTACGGGCAGCCACAATCCGCCCGACTACAACGGCTTCAAGATGGTGCTGGCGGGCCAAGCCATCTACGGCGACCAAATCCAGGCTTTGCGCACGCGCATCGAGCAGGGCGATTTCACTGAAGGCGCCGGCGCCTACGTCCAAGTGGATATCCGCCAGCAGTACATCGACCGAATCGTCTCGGACGTCAAGCTGAGCCGCCCGATGAAGATTGCCGTGGACTGCGGCAACGGCGTGGCCGGTGCATTTGCGCCGGAGCTGTTCCGCGCGATGGGCTGCGAGGTGACGGAGCTGTTTTGCGAGGTGGATGGCCATTTCCCGAACCACCATCCGGATCCGGCCCACGTCGAGAACCTGCAGGACCTCGTGCGCACGCTGCAAACGACCGACTGCGAACTGGGCCTCGCCTTCGACGGCGACGGCGACCGCCTGGGCGTGGTGACCAAGGACGGCCAGGTCATCTTCCCCGACCGCCAGTTGATGTTGTTCGCGCAAGAAGTCCTGTCGCGCAACCCGGGCGGCGAAATCATCTTCGACGTGAAGTGCACGGGCAAGTTGGCGCCATTCATTCGCGAGCACGGCGGCAAGGCCACGATGTGGAAGACGGGCCATTCGCTCGTCAAGGCCAAGCTCAAGGAAACGGGCGCTCCGCTGGCCGGTGAGATGAGCGGCCATATCTTCTTCAAGGACCGCTGGTACGGTTTCGATGACGGTCTGTACACGGGCGCGCGCCTGCTGGAGATCGTCTCCCGCTTGGCCGATCCGAGCGCCACGCTCAACGCGCTGCCGAACTCGCACTGCACGCCTGAGTTGCAACTGAAGTGTGCCGAGGGGGAATCCTTCGAACTGCTCGACAAGATCAAGGCCAACGCCACGTTTGCCGGTGCGAAGGAAGTTAACCGCATCGATGGCGTGCGCGTGGAATACGAAGATGGCTTCGGCTTGGCACGTCCGTCCAACACCACGCCGGTGGTGGTCATGCGTTTCGAGGCCGACAACGATGCCGCGATGGCGCGCATCCAGGGCGAATTCCGCCGCGTGATCCTGGCCGAGAAGCCGGACGCGCAACTGCCGTTCTGATCGCACGGTCCGCACTCATGAAGTTGGGGGAAAGGGTGACGGCATGCGTGTGCTGATCGTCAAGGTATCGTCGCTTGGCGATGTGGTGCATTGCACGCCGGTCGTTGCCGATATTCTGCGTGCCCATCCGGATGCCGAGATCGACTGGGTGGTTGAAGAGGGCTTCGCGGGCATCGTCCGCATCGTGCGCGGCGTACGGGGTGTGATTCCGTTTGCATTGCGACGTTGGCGCAAGTCGCTTGGTTCCGGCAGAACCTGGGGCGAGATGGCAGCGTTCCGCCGTGCGTTGCGCGCCAATACGTACGATGCTGTGCTGGACACGCAGGGGCTCATCAAGACTGCACTCATTGCCGCGCAGGCGAAGCTGACGCCGAACGGTTTTGTGGCGGGCCTCGGCAATCGTTCGGAAGGCGCCGGCTATGAGCCCGCCGCTAAGCTGTTCTATCAGCGCAAGATCGAGATGGAGCCGCGTGTGCACGTAGTCGAGCGCTCACGCCGCATGGTGGCGGAGGCGCTTGGTTACGCGCTGCCCGATACCATCGATTTCGGTTTGCAGCCGCCTGCCGAGTTGCCGTTCAAGCTGCCGCGTCCATACGTGGCGCTGGTGCATGCGACTTCGCGCGCCGACAAAGGTTGGCCGCAGGCTGCGTGGGTTGAGGTCGCACGCGAGCTGCTTGCGCGCGACTACGCCGTTGCTCTGCCGTGGGGCAGCGAGACCGAGCGGCGCACGAGTGAATCGATCCGCGAAGCCATCGTCGCTGCGGTGCCCGGCACAGTGGGGCGCGTGGTGATTCCGCCGCGCATGTCGCTGCCCGATGTGACGGCGTTTCTCGATCAGGCGACTGCGGTGGTAGGTGTGGACACCGGCCTTGTGCACATTGCCGCCGCGCTGTGCAAGCCGACCGTGGCGCTTTACAACTTCACGACGTCATGGCGCACGGGCGGTTATTGGACGCCCAACGTGCACGACCTTGGCAGTGCAGAGGCCCATCCCACCAGCGCGCAGGCGCTTGATGCGCTGCGTGCGCTGGGTGTGCTCTGATGCTGCGCGTTCTGTATCGCTGGTTGTGGCGCATTGCGTTGCCCTTTGCATTGCTGCGTCTGTGGTGGCGCGGCCGTAAGGAGCCCGGTTATCGCCAGCACGTTGGTGAGCGGCTTGGCTTTTATCCGCCCCGCCCGAATCCGGATCGCCCTTTGCTGTGGGTGCATGCCGTGTCCGTTGGCGAGACGCGCGCCGCGCAGCCGCTCATCGATGCGCTGCTTGCGCGCTTTCCTCACCACGCCGTGCTGCTCACGCACATGACGCCGACGGGCCGCCGCACCGGTGCTGAATTTGCGGCGCAACGCAACGGCCGCGTCATCCAGGCGTATCTGCCGTACGACTTGCCGAGTGCGGTCGACCGGTTCCTGCGCCACTTCCAGCCACGCCTTGGCTTGCTGATGGAGACCGAGATCTGGCCGGTACTGATCGAACGTGCCTATGCCGCTGGTGTGCCGATGGTGCTCGTCAATGGACGCCTGTCTGCGCGCAGCCACCGGCGTACTGCACGCCTCGGTGACGCAGCGCGCCAGACGTACGCACAACTCGCCGCCGTGCTGGCCCAGACGCCCGACGATGCCGATCGCTACCGCTCGCTCGGCGTGCCGCGCGTGCGCGTGACCGGCAACCTGAAGTTCGACATCACGCCGCATGTGGACCAGATCATGGCCGGCCGCGTGCTGCACGATGCGCTACGTGGCCGATCGGCATGGGTGGCGGCCAGCACGCGTGAGGGCGAAGAGGCCTTGCTGCTCGACGCTTGGCAGGCGCATCGCGCGCAGCATGTCGGGCGCCGGCATGCCTTGCTGATTCTCGTGCCGCGTCATCCGCAGCGTTTTGATGAAGTGGCCCAGGCGGCCGAACGCGCGGGTTTGCGCGTCGTGCGTCGCAGCGCATTGTCGGTGTCTGCGGCAGGCTTGGCGGACGCCGATGCGCTTGCCGATGCCGACGTCCTGCTCGGGGACTCGATGGGCGAGATGGCGTTGTACTACGCGGCCGGGGAGGCGGCGTTCATCGGCGGCAGTTTGCTTCCGCTTGGTGGGCAGAATTTGATCGAAGCCTGCGCGGTCGGCACGCCCGTGGTCATCGGTCCGCACACGTTCAACTTTGCGCAGGCGACACGCGATGCAGTGGCTGCGGGTGCCTGCGAGCAGGTGGAAGACGCTGCTGCAGTGATACGTGTGATCGACGCTTGGCTGTCGGATGCCGATGCGCGCGAAACCGCATCACGCGCCGCGCTGGCCTTTGCTGCCACGCACGGCGGTGCAACGGCCCGGACGGTGGAGGCGGTGGCGTCTTTGGTATTGCCAACGCTGTAACGCAGTGCACGTTCGGCACGAAAAGTGCGAACTCATGGCGAGCCGGGCAGACTAACGGCTCTTCATGTGATTTGCCTTCCGTCATCAATTACGAACCGCCCATGTCCCAACCGAATCGTCCCAAGCCGAGCCTGCTGCAAACGCCGCGCCGCGTGGTGCTGACCGCCGTGGCACTGGCCTCAGTCACTGCCGCCACCATCATCGGTGCCGGCTGCATGACGCCAACGCCTTCATCCGCGCCAGCGGCGGCCGCCCCCGCGGTGGCCTCAGCGCCGGCCGCTGAAACCAAACAGACACCCGCCAACGCGGCGCCCAACCCGGGCCAGGCGACGCTCGCCCAAGCGCAGGGAGAGGGCCGCTCGCGCTTCGTGCTCGTGCGTTGGCAAGAGCCGGGCGCCGCGCCCAAGGAATTGCCTTCCGCCGAGGGCGACGACGCCGACCCGGCTACGCAGCCGATCTCACTCGAATTCAGTGCTGGCCTGGAGGCGGCCAACGGCGTGGCGTCCGGCTACTCGGGCTGCAATCGCTTCTCGGGGCCGTATGAGAAGCTCGCCTCGGGCATGCGTTTTGGCAACCTGGTGTCGACGCGCATGGCGTGCGACCCGACGCGCATGGAGCTGGAGACGGCGTTCCTGGAGGCGCTCAAATCGCCACTGGCGACCGTCGGTATGCAGCCTTCGGCCAACGGCAAGCAGGGCCGCCAGGTCATCTGGAAAACCAGCGGCGGCGCGTTGCTGCAGTTTGCCGAGCGGCCGCTGCCGCCGCGCGGTCAGACCCACTAGTCAGTGTTTGGCCGATTTGCCGGCACGTTTCGCCAGTTCGGGTTTGGCGCTTGCCGGCGGCAACGCGGTGATATCGCTTGAGCCATTGGCCGTGAGCAGCGTGTTCACCTGGATCACGTCAGCCTCGCTTAACGAGCCGGCGGCGGACTTCAGCCGTAGCCCGTTGACGATGGTGTCGTAACGCGCGCGTGCCAGATCGCGCCGCGCTTGAAAGAGCTGCGCCTGCGAATTCAGCACGTCGGTGCCGATGCGCACGCCCACACCGTAGGCGAGCTGGTTGGAGTCGTACGCTGTGCGCGCCGACAGCTCGGCCGCTTCCAACGCTTTGACCTGCGCCAGCCCTGCGATTACGCCGATGTACGCTTGCCGTGCGCCCTGCTCGGCAGAGCGGCGGGCGAATTCGAGGTCGTTTGCGGCCTTGGTTTCCAGCGCGATGTTTTCACGCACGCGCGACTGGATCGCACCGCCTGCAAAGATCGGAATCGACACCTGCACGCCAATCTGGGAGCTGTCAAAGCGCGCGCCGCCCGGCAGCGATGGCAGATATTGGTTACCGCTGGCATTGGTGTGACCGGTCTGCGCCACCAGATCGACCGAAGGCAGATGGCCTGCGGTCGCCTTCTTCACATCGCGCTCTGCGCTTTGCAGGTTGTATTGCGCCAGCGCCACTTGCAGGTTGCTGCTGCGCGCTTGGTCCACCCAAGGCTCTGCTGAAGCCGGTTCAGGTTGGGGGATCGTGACGCCTGGGCGCACGCCGGCCAGCGTGCCAACGGGCTCTCCGATGATCTGCTTGAGCGCCGATTGCTTGATCTCGAAGTCGCTGCGTGCGGCGATGACGCTGGCGTCGATGGCATCGCGGCGGGCCTGTGCGTCGTTTGCGTCGGTGATGTTGGCATTGCCAACGTCGAAGTTGCGGCGCGCCTGCTCGTATTGTTGCTGGATCGCATCGCGCTGTGCGGTGGCGAGCTGCAGCGTGTCCTGCGCGTTAAGCACGTCAAAGTACGCCTGCGCCGTACGCGCGATGAGATCGAGCTGCGCTTGCGCGAGCGAAGCCTCGGCGGCCTGAGCGGCAATTTCGCCTTGCTTGTAGGTTTCCCAGCGGTCCCAGCGGAAGAGCGGCTGCGACAGCGACAGCGTCCAGCCCGTCGATGAGAACGTCTTGTTGAATTCGGCCGGGGCGGTTTGATCGAAGATGACGCGCGTGGAACTCCAGGCGCCGCCAATCTGCGGCAGTAAGCCGGCGCGGCCTTGCGTGAGCTTTTCGCGTTGCGCGAGCGACTGCGCGCGGGCCGATGCGAATTGCGGATCGTTGACCAGCGCGGCGCGATAGGCAGAGAGGAGGTCGGTCGCAGCCGGCGTGTTCGATTGGGACTGCGCCCACGCGAACATCGGCATCATCGAACAGCACAGCACAACAAGCGAACCGCGCGCGGCCATCCGCGTACGGCTACTGCGAGCAACAGGCATAAAGCCCCCGAGCGAGGAGGAAACGTTCGCGTTCGGAAGGCAGCGCGGGCGCGTCAGACCCTGTTCAGTGTCTGTGGAGCATGAACAAGGTTTTGCCCGGCGGCGGCTTCCCCAATCAGTACGTCGCCATCTGCGGATCCACCTGGTGAGCCCAGGCATGGACGCCGCCTTGCAGGTTGTAGACACGCGCGGCATCAAAGCCACCTTGCGTGATCAGATACTGCGCAACCTGCGCGCTGCGTCCGCCGTGATGGCAGATGCAGACGATGTCTTGGTCAGCATTCAGCTCGCCGGCACGCGCCGGAATCTGGTCCATCGGAATGTGCGTAATGCCGGGAATGGCACAGATCTCCAACTCCTCCGTCCAGCGCACGTCGAGCAGGACGGGCTTCGCGCGCGATGCGTCGGCGAGCCATTGGGCGAGGGCGGTGGGAGCGAGCTGTTGCATGATGATTGGGGAGCCGAGATGGATCAGAAGCGGAAAAGCGACGGTGCGGGAACGCCCACCAGCGGCGCCACGTACGTCTCGAACAGGTTGCGCGTCTGATATTCGGTGTTCGAGATGCGCGTGATCAGTTGTGCTTCCATGACCGGTGCGCCACCCACGAAGATCGACAGGCGACCCCCAACTTTGAGCTGCTTGAGCAGCGCTTCAGGCACGGCGGGCACCGAGCCCGAGACGCAGATGACGTCATAGAGGCCATCGCCCCAGCCTTGTGCGCCGCTGGCTTCGACCACGTCGACGTTGGTGACGCCGTTGCGCGAAAGGTTGTCGCGAGCGAAGGCGACAAGCTCCGGCACGATGTCGAGCGTGGTGACCTGGCGGCCGCGATGGGCGAGCAGGGCAGCCATATAGCCGGAGCCCGCGCCGACTTCCAGCACGTCTTCGTGCTTGCGCACGGCCAGCTCTTGCAGCACGCGGGCTTCCACGCGCGGGGCCAGCATGTTCTGGCCGCCGGCCAGCGGGATTTCCATGTCGACGAAGGCCAGCGCGCGGTAGGCCTCGGGCACGTAGTGTTCGCGCTTGACGACGCTGAGCAGGTCGAGAACGTCGGTATCGAGCACGTCCCAAGGACGGATTTGCTGCTCGATCATGTTGAACCGGGATTTTTCGATGTCCATGGGCATGCCTTCCACGCGGAGCGAGTGATGCAAATGAGGGTTTGACGACAAACCCAGCATTTTAGCAAGTCCGGAGGACATTCCGGCAGACGTTGTCATGACGAGGCCCCTTTATCGGGGTTGCCGCCAGCTTCGGGTAGCGTGCGCCACGGTTGCGCAGTGAGCGCGGGGGGCGGCGGAATCACGGCGCCCGTCACCGGATTGCGCAGCACACCGTGCAGCAACAGCGACACGACGTGAGCGATGAACGCTTTGGGTTCCAGAGCCCGGTGCGAGCACGGGCCGAACGAGTGCTTCCACATCATCAGGAAGATCATCGGCGCGACCATGGTCAGCGTGGTGAGGTCGATGTCGACGTCGCGGAATTCGCCGCGGGCCATGCCGCGTTCGAGGATGCGCGCGAACAGGCGGTCGCAGCGCTCAATAACTTCCTTGTGGTAGTACTGCGCCAAGTCAGGAAAGTTGCCCGATTCGGCCATCAGCAGTTTGGTGAGGCCCGAAGCTGGCGATTCGCCGATCAGTTCCCACCAGCCCATCAGGATCTCGTGCAGCAGCGCTTCGCTGGTGCCGTCAAAGCTATCAATCAGGGCTTCGCCCTCGGCCAGCGCAGGCACCAGGTTTTCCTGCACGACGGCCTTGAACAGCTCTTCCTTGTTGGCGAAATACAGGTAGACCGTGCCCTTGGACACGCCGGCGGCCGATGCCACGTCTTCCAGGCGCGTGGCCGCATAGCCACGCGCCACGAACAGGTTCAGCGCGGCGGCGACCAGTTCCTGGGGGCGGGCCTCTTTGCGGCGGGTCCAGCGTTTGGAGGAAGACTCGGAATCTTGATCGGTCACGGCGGTAGGGCGCGGTCAGTGCGCACGGTCACTGACTCACAGATAACTTACTTTCCGGTCATTAATGTACGCATGCCGCAAGGGTGGGTCAAGCGGCATCGGCAATGTCAATCAGACTGGGCCTCGAATGTGCTGGTGCACAATAGCGGTTTCCGCCCGATTTCGTTGCCTAGGACAGCGTGGACTGTCGACCTCACTGCGGCGCGTGCTGCATCGCGCCTTCCATCTCCAGCCCCATTCCTGGCATGCCGAACGGCAAGCCGGCCGGCGTGCGCTGCGCGCAACTGGATGAGGCCAACGGTTGTCGTATCTTCGGCCAGCCGGAACGTCCGGCGGTGTGCAGCAGCCTTCAGCCCGAGCCCGACATGTGCGGGGGCACGGCTGTGCACGCCATGCAGTTTTTGACCCGACTTGAAATCGCTACCGCAGCGCATTGATTCGTTATGACCGACTCCACGAAACCTGCTGCCCGCTCCAACCCCATCCGCTGGTGGTCGGGGGCTGCCGCCGTTGCCGTGGCCATTGCCGTCGCGCTCGTGGCTTGCATGCCGACCGGCTGGACCGGTGACGGCTACACCTTTTCCCGCGGCCAGATGCAAGACGCGCTTGCGCGCAAGTTTCCGTTCCAACGGCGCTTTCTCGGCTTCTTTGACGTGACGCTGTCCAATCCGCAGGTGTCGCTTGACCCCGCGCGTAACCGCATCGCCATCCAGGCAGACGCTGTGGTGCAGAGCGGCCTGTTCCGCCAGCCGCTGACGGGGCCGCTGGCCGTCTCCAGTGGCTTGCATTACGACTCGCCCACGCATTCGATTCGCCTGGATCAGCCCAGCGTCGATCGCTTCGATTTGCAGAACGTGCCCGGCGGCATTGGCCCGCAGATCAGCTCGATCGGTTCGTTGATTGCCGGCCAACTGCTCAGCGACTACGCCGTCTACACGTTCAAGCCCGAACAGCTGAAAGTGGCTGGCATTGCTGTGGAGCCCGGTACAATCACGGTTTTGCCCGAGGGCGTGCACGTTCAGGCCAAGCGGCCCTGAATTTCTGCTGCGCGCCCAGCGCTTCGTTTTCTTCTTCCTCTTTGCTTATTGCATGGATATCGCACTCGCCATCAAAGCGCTGATTCTCGGCATCGTCGAAGGCCTGACCGAGTTCCTCCCCATTTCCAGCACCGGCCATCTGATCCTCGCTGGCCAGCTGCTCGACTTCAATGACGAAAAGGGCAAGATCTTCGAGATCGTGATCCAGTTCGGCGCCATCCTGGCGGTGTGCTGGGAGTTCCGTCACAAGATCATCGACGTCATCAAGGGTCTGCCGAATGACCCGCGCCAGCAGCGTTTTGCGATCAACGTGATCGTGGCGACGATTCCCGCGATCACGCTTGCGCTGATCTTCGGCAAGGCCATCAAGGCGCATCTGTTCAACCCGATCGTGGTGGCATCGGCGTTCATCCTCGGGGGCTTCGTGATTTTGTGGGCCGAATGGCGCGAACGTCATCGCGGCGAGACGCACGACCCGCGCGCCAATGCGCTGCTCGAAGCCGCCAAGGCTGGCGCGCCGCGCATTGAAACCCTGGATGACCTGCGCATTTCCGATGCCATCAAGGTGGGCTTCGCGCAGTGCTTCGCGCTGATTCCGGGCACGTCGCGTTCGGGCTCGACCATCATCGGCGGCCTGCTGTTCGGGCTGTCGCGCAAGGTGGCGACGGAGTTCTCGTTCTTCCTGGCGATTCCCGTGATTTTTGGCGCGACGGTGTACGAGCTGTACAAGTCGCGCGCGCTGCTGTCGGCTGACGATCTGTCGATCTTCGCGGTCGGTTTTGTAGCCGCATTCATCTCGGCGTTCTTCTGCGTGCGCTGGCTGCTGAAGTTCATTGCCACGCATGATTTCCGCGGCTTTGCGTGGTACCGGATCATCTTCGGCATCATCGTCCTGGTGACGGCCTATACGCACCTCATCGCCTGGCAAGCCTAAGCCACCGGCGAGCATTTCCCTTTCTCGGTGCGAGGCTTTCGCACCGTCTGCACGATCGGGCGGATTCGGACACACTGGCGGTTTCTTCCGTCAGCCGCTGACTGCCGAATCTCCCGATCATGAGTGCTCTCTTCCAGCCTTTCTCCCTGCGCGGTCTCACGCTTGAGAACCGCATCGTCATCTCGCCGATGTGCCAGTACTCGGCCGACAACGGCCAAGCCACGGCGTGGCATCACACGCATCTGGGCAGCCTGTCGCTTTCGGGCGCGGGGCTGTTGATGATCGAGGCGACGGCCGTGTCGCCGGAAGGCCGCATCACCAACGGCTGCCTGGGTTTGTGGGACGACACGACCGAAGCCGCGCTTGAGCGCACGCTGGCTGCCATTCGCCAGAACGCGCTGGTGCCGATCGGCATGCAGATCGCGCACGCGGGCCGCAAGGCTTCGAGCGCACGGCCTTGGGAAGGCGGCGCATTGTTGGCGCTCGATGCCGGCGGCTGGGAAACGATGGGTCCGTCCGCGTTGCCGCAGCGCCCTGAAGAGCGCGCTCCGCGTGAGATGTCCGATGCGGACCTCGCCCGCGTGCGCGACCAGTTTGTCGACACCGCACGCCGCGCTGTGCGGCTTGGCCTATCGGCCATCGAGCTGCACGCCGCCCATGGCTATCTGCTGCACGAATTCCTGTCGCCGATCGCCAATCAGCGTACCGATGCCTATGGCGGTTCGCGTGAGAACCGCATGCGCTATCCGCTGGAGATCTTTGACGCGGTGCGCGCCGTGGTGCCGGACAACATTCCGGTTGGCGTACGCGTGTCTGCCACCGATTGGGTGGAGGGCGGTTGGACGCCGGAGGATTCGGTGGCTTTTGCGCAGGCACTGCGTGCCCGCGGCTGCGATTGGATCGATGCGTCGTCAGGCGGGGTGTCGCCGCTGCAGCAAATTCCGCTGTCGACCGGCTATCAGGTGCCGTTTGCCGAGAAGATCCGCCATGAAGCGGATATCCCCACCATCGCCGTCGGCCTCATCAACGAGGCGCATGAGGCGGAAGCCATCGTTGCGCAAGGGCGTGCGGACTTGGTCGCTGTCGGCCGGGCGTTCCTCTACAACCCGCACTGGGCTTGGGCGGCGGCCGCTGAATTGGGCGCGACGGTCAAGGCGCCGCCGCAATACTGGCGCGCTTTCCCGCGCCACGCCAAGAACCTCTTCGGCGATACGCATTTCGGCGCACGCTGACGCGCGCCAGCGTGCGCGGACGTGGTCAGGCCCGCTTGCGGAAGACCACGTCCCACACGCCGTGCCCGAGGCGCAGGCCGCGTTTCTCGAACTTGGTGACGGGGCGATAGTCGGGGCGCGGCGCGAAGCCCTCGGCGGTGTTCTCCAGCGTCGGTTCTGCGGAAAGCACTTCCAGCATCTGGTGGGCGTATTCCTCCCAGTCCGTCGCGCAATGCAGATAGCCGCCGGGCTTCAGGTGGGCCGCCAGACGCGCCACGAAGGGGCTTTGGATCAGGCGTCGCTTGTTGTGGCGCTTCTTGTGCCATGGGTCTGGAAAGAACACGTGAATCCCATCGAGCGTGCCTTCCGGAATCATGTGCGCCAGCACTTCCACCGCATCGTGCGAAACGATGCGGATGTTGCCGATCTCGCGTTCGCCGATCATCTTGAGCAGCGCACCGACGCCCGGCTCATGCACTTCCACGCCTAGAAAATCGTCGTCCGGACGCAATTGCGCGATGTGCGCGGTGGTTTCGCCCATGCCGAAGCCGATCTCGAAGATGCGCTTGGCGCCGGTGCGGCCGAAGGCGGCGTCCCAGTCGAGCGGCTCGGTGGTGTAGGGCAACTGGAAGCGTGGGCCAAGCTCATCGATGGCGCGTTGCTGACCGGTCGACGTGCGGCCGGCGCGGCGCACGAAGGAGCGGATGCGGCGCGGGTGGCCGGTTTGCTCGCCAGTTTCAGCGTCTTCCGCGGTATTGGTGTCTTGCGATTCCGGCGTAATGTCGTCGGGGCCGGTGCCCGGCTGTTCGATGGGCTGCATGAAGATCCCGTGCCGGTTGCCCGTCGATGGAATGGCGGGCGAGCAGGCAACAAAAAAGCCGCCGAGGGCGGCTTCAGACTGTTCGGTGGAGCGGGCGATGGGAATCGAACCCACGGCTCTAGCTTGGGAAGCTAGGGTATTACCATTATACGACGCCCGCGTAGCCGAACATTCTATGCGCGGTTGTGGGGATTGGGCAAGCAAGGGCGGCAAGGGCTGGTGTGAAAAGTGCAATTACCGCCGCTTTGCTTGCCCCATTCCGCTGCTACTGTGCTGACCTCGCTTGGTGGGTTGCTGCGACGAATGCCTTGGTTGCTCCCAGTAGCTCCTCCGTCGTGATCTTGTCCAGGGCACCAATGGCTTTCGGCAGGTCTTCCTTCAAGCTGGCGTAGGTGAGGTAGCTGGATTCGTCAAAGGTCTTCCAGTATCGGATGCCTTTTCGGAAGATCGGTTTTAGCGAGGCGCTGTCGAAGACGGTGATCGAACCGATGACTTCTCTTCGGTACGAGTTCAGAGGGCCAGGCGCTTTATAGCCGGGCTGGAGCGAGATCACCATGATTGCGTCGGCGCCCCGGTAAGAATCGCCCGTCATGGTCGGCAGGTAGCCATCAATCTTCAGCTTTGGCGCCCCATCCTGCGCAAGGTCCACTTCAGAGACTGAAAAGCTGCTCTTGCTCAATTCGGCCTTCACGGTATCCAACGCATCTTGTGATGGCGGTTTTCCTCCGCGGCTTTCGACGGCAAGCTTGTTGAATTCGTCAGTACTACTTTTGGCGCCGGCGTTCAGCGTGCCTGAAACGGCGCCGCTAGCAATATTCGCGATCACACCAGCGCCAGGGAATAAGACCGTCGGCGCCGCACCGGTCGTCGTGTAGTACGAGACGTTAAGCGGTGTGGCAATGGCAATGGTTTTCACTGCACGCAGTTTGTCGGCGTTTGCCGGGCCCACGACGGAGGAGGTGGGCGCTGCACATCCTGAAAAAAGCGCTGCGGTTCCGATGGCGGTCAGGAGTGTTCTTAGCATAGTGAGTGACATGTCTTCTTGTGAATATCTAAAGATGCTTTCGGCGTGGCCATGTCAATCTTGAGTGTTTCCCCACCGGAGTGGGGCGGTCACTATGGTCCATGCGGGAGCAGATTGTCTTTATGACGCTCGGTGTTACCGCCCGTATCGCTGCATACCTTTCTCAAGCTATTGGCTCCGCGACTTTTCCTGACGGCGGCTGTTGCTGCTCCGATTCTCATCCCACGCAGGAAACACCGTCGATCGCTTGACCACGCCATACGCGAAGCTCGTGTCGATGGCGGCGATGCCCGGGATGGCATGCAATTGCCCGCGCACGAACTGCTCGTAGTCCTGCAGGCTTTCCACCAGCACGCGCAGCAGGTAATCCGCCTCGCCGGTCAGCACATAGCAATCGAGGATCGCGTCGATGGCGCGGATGCGGTTCTCGAACGTCGAGACCACCTCCCGCGAGTGCTGCTGCAGACGAATATGCACGAATGCCGTGACCGGTAGCCCATACGCCTCTTCATCGACGATGGCGGTGTAACCGCGAATGATGCCCGCGTCCTCCAGCAACCGCAGCCGGCGCAGGCAGGGTGAGGGCGACAGGTTCACCCGCTCCGACAACTCCTGGTTGGTCAGTCGGCCTTCTTTTTGAAGGGCGGCGATGATCTGCCTGTCTTTCTTATCCATGTGATTTTTCCGGAGTGGCAGGTTCTGCCAAAGCAACGCTCAGCATTAGTGGAAATAGCAAGATACTACTTTTCATGCTGGGGCATTCTGTCTCCATTCTGAAATCGAGGGTGGCGGCATGCGTGGTTCGACATTGACGGTGGGCGTGGGAGCGCAGGCGGGGCGAAACGCCTTCCAGGCCAACCCGCTGATCGGGTATGCGGCGATGGTGCTGACGGTGCTCATCTGGGCCGGGTTCGCGCTGTCGATCCGGGCGATTGGCGCTTCGCCGCTGGCGCCTGCCGACGTGGCGCTCATCCGATTCGGCCTGCCGACCGTGTTGCTGTTGCCGTTCCTGCCCTCCCGCTGGCCGATGCTGCGGCGGGTGAAACCGCTCAGCGCGCTGATGGTGTTGGCGGGCGGTGGCGTGCCGTTCTTCTTCATGGCTTCGGCCGGCGGCAAGGTGACATCGGCCGCCCACGTGGCTGCGTTGATTGCGGGTACGACGCCGCTGTCGGTGGCGCTGATCGCGTATGTGGTGGACCGCCAGCGCATCGCGGCGGCACGCGGGCGCGCCATCGCGATCATCCTCGCTGGCGTGCTGCTCCTGCTGGTATCGCAATCGCATGTGTCGCATGGCGCGTTTGTCGGCGGCGCCGCATTGCTGTTGCTGGCGAGTCTGCTCTGGGGCAGCTACACGCTGGGGCTGCGCCGGGCGGGGCTCGATGCCATCGGTTGCGCATTGCTGTTGAGCGTGCCGTCCTTCTTGCTGACGGCGCTGCTGGTGGGCCTGGGCGTGGTCGACAGCCATGCCGGGCACTTCACCGTGGGCAGCGCCATGCCTTTCCTGCTGGCCCAGGGCCTGGGGGTTGGCGTGATTTCAAGTCTGTCTTATGCGCTGGCGATTCGTCATCTGGATACGCCGCGCTGTTCCGCCATCGGCTCGCTGGCGCCAGCGCTGGCTTGCCTCGGGGCGGTTCCTTTGCTCGGTGAATCGCTGACCCTGACCGTTGCCTGCGGCATTGCTGTGATCACCGCTGGCGTGATCCTCGCAAACCGCGCGTAGACCATCGCATCGTCCTTCCGGAGACCACGTCATGCTCGCAACCCTCGCCACCGTTGCCCCGGACCCGCTGTGGGGGCTGACTGCGGCTTTCCGTGCCGACCCTCGGCCCGACAAGGTGGATCTTGTGGTGGGTGTCTACCGCGATGACAGCGGGCAGACGCCGGTCATGGCCGCAGTGAAGGCCGGCGAGGAGCGCCTCGCCGCCGCGGGTGCCTCCAAGGCTTACCGCGGGTTGGCCGGCAACGCCGATTTCAATGCCGCGTTGGCGACGCTGCTGCTCGGCAACGACGTAGGTCGCCTGGCGCGCCAGCACACGATGCAGACCGTGGGCGGGACCGGCGCGCTCAGGTTGCTCGCCGACTTCATCGCCGTCGCTTCGCCCGGTGCTCGCGTCTGGGTGTCTGACCCTGGCTACGTCAACCACGTGCCCATCATGCGAGCGGCGGGGCTTGCAGTGGACCGCTACCGCTGGCACGCCGAAGGCGGGGTGCTGGACGCGGATGCCATGTTCGCGGACCTGTGGGCCGCGCGTGCAGGCGATGTCGTGCTGCTGCATGGTTGCTGCCACAACCCGACGGGCATCGACATGAGCATGGAGGTCTGGCAAACCGTGGCGGAGCGCTGCGCGAAGCAGGGCCTGATCCCGCTGGTCGACATGGCGTATCTGGGTCTCGCCGATGGTCTGGAGCAGGACGCCGCGGGACTGCGGTTGCTCGTCGATGCGCTCGATACGGTGCTGGTGGCGGCAAGCTGCTCGAAGAGCATGGGCCTGTACTGCGAACGCACCGGCGCGGCGATGGTAATCGGCAAGAGCAGGGCAGCCCTGCAGCCCGTTGGCGGCGTGCTGGGGCGCATTACACGTAGCAACTATTCGATGCCGCCGGACCACGGTGCGGCCATCGTGGCTGCCATCCTGGGCGATGCCGCATTGACGGTGTCCTGGCGTAACGAGTTGGAACACATGCGTCAGCGGATCGTTGGCAACCGGTGCCGCCTTGATGGCGCATTGGCCAGTCTGGGCGCTCCCGTTGCGCTACAGAATCTGTCGCGGCACAAGGGCATGTTTTCCATGCTGCCGTTGGATGCCGATGCCATGGAGCGTTTGCGCGCAGATCACGCCATCTATGGCACTCAGGGCGGCCGGATCAATATTGCAGGACTCGCACCGGAGCAGATTGACCGGGTTGCGGGCGCGCTCGTGGCCGTGGCCTTGGATATGGCGTGTGCGTTGGCCTGATCGACGCGGATGACTTCGCTTGAACGCAGGCAGTGTGCTCTGCACTGTCTCGGCGTAGTCCATGCTCACATTAGGCCGTGGCCTAACGCCGCCGCGCCATCGCCTGCATTGCCGCATCCACAAACTTCGCCGCGGCGTGCTCGCCGGCCGTCGGGGCTGCGGCCTTGGCGCACGCGGCCACCACGTCGCAGAGCGATTGCGGATCTTCCTTGCAGGCGCGTAGCAGCGGCATGGCAGCACCTGCGGCTGAACCGAAGTGCTGCACAGCCAGACGCATCAACTCGACCTTGACCACGTTGGGCAGCACGTCGGCCAACTCCGGCGGCACGGCAGCCTGTGGCGCAGAAGAAGCCGAGACTGGCGCCGCACGCGGCTTGCCGGTGTCATTGGCGGCGGGCTCGTCGATGGGTGCTGCCACCGCTTGCAGGCCCAGCGTCATGCCGGTCAACGGTGGCAGTTCGTCGTAGATGAGCGACAGGGCGGCAGGTGCGCCCTCGGCTTGATCGTCAAGCAGCGGCCGGTTGAAGTGGGCGATGGGATCGAACGGTTCAGCGGCCGATGCGCTTTCACGCGGGATACCGGGCAGCACGTCGACCATGCCGGCCTGTTGCAGCCCCACGAGCAGTTCGTCCAGATCGGGCCAGTCGCTCAGCAGCTGATGCAGTTGCCCGACGGTACGGGCACCGTCGATGAGGATGAGCAGATGGCGCTGGCGCATCTGCATATCGTGGCGGCGCTCGGCCAAGGCTTCACGGCCGTCCTCCGTTTTGACCAGGACGTTCGACGTTGCAAGCATGGTGACTCCCCGTTAAGCAGCTCGCCCGGCATCTTGATGTGCCGGTGCAAGCTGTACGTTAGTCATCACATCCTGGCCTTGCCATCGTTCGATTGGCGGAGATTGTGAAACGAGGGGCCAACGATTGGTCTAGCTCCGCCACGACTCCAGTGCCGGCGCGGCTTCGCCCTGCGCGCTACTTTGCCGAACCAGCGACCCGGCGTAGCTCGCATACCACGCCAGCACGTCCGGATTGGCCATCGCGTCCGGGTTGGCGATGCGCTCGACCAGTGCGCCAAGCAGCAGCTTTTTGATCGGCACCTCCATTTTCTTGCCCGAGAGCGTGCGCGGCACACCGGGCGCCTGCACAACCACGTTGGGCACATGCCGGGCCGATAGCCCTGCCTTGATGCGCGCGTTGATCGCGCTGCGCAGCGCGTCGTCGAGCGTCACACCCTCGCGCAGCACGACAAACAGCGGCATGAACGATTCCCGGCCGAGAAATTCAAGATCGACGACGAGGCTGTCGAGCACTTCGGGCAGGTCTTCCACCACGCGGTACAGCTCCGCCGTGCCCATGCGGATGCCATGGCGGTTGATCGTGGCGTCCGACCGGCCGTAGATGATGGCGCCGCCGCGCGGGGTGATCTTGATCCAGTCGCCATGACGCCACTGGCCCGGGTACATGTCGAAGTAGCTGTCGCGGTAGCGGCTGCCATCGGTGTCGCCCCAGAAGTAGAGCGGCATCGATGGGATGGGTGCCGTGCAGACCAGTTCGCCCACTGCGTCGATGAGGGGCTGGCCGGCCTCGTCGAGCGCTTCCACGCGCGAACCGAGGTTGCGGCATTGCATCTCGCCCGCATAGACGGGCAGCGTGGCGACGCCGCCCACGAAGCAGCCGGCAAAGTCGGTGCCGCCGGAAATCGGGTTGAGCCAGACGTCGGCCTTCACGTGGCGGTAGATCCAGTCATACGCCTCGGCTGAGAGCGGCGAACCGGTCGAGCCGACCGCGCGCAGTTTCGACAGGTCGAAATCGCGACCGGGCTCGATGCCGGCCTTCAGGCAATTGGCGAAGAACGCCGCCCCGGCGCCAAAGAACGTCACGCCCGCATCCTGCGCAAAGCGCCACAGCGTATTGAGATCGGGCGTGCCGGGATTGCCGTCGTAGATGGCGAGCGTGACGCCGCCAAGCAGGCCGCTGGCCTGCGAATTCCACATGACCCAGCCGGTGCTGCTGTACCAGTGGTAAACGTCGTCGGGACCCAGGTCGAGATGCAGCGCGCCCATCATCGTCTGCACCAGCAGCAGGCCGCCGTGGCCGTGCACGATGGGCTTGGGCATGCCGGTGGTGCCGGACGAATAGAGAATCCACAGCGGGTGGTCTGCAGCAACTGGCGTGACGACGAGCGGCACATCGTTGGCCGTGAGGTCGCGCCAGTCACGGGCCTCCGGGAAGCGTGTGCGGTTGATCTCGCCCAGCAGCTGCGGCACGAGGACAAGGTGTTCGACCGAGGGCAGCGCGGCAACCATCTCGGCGACCACGTCGGCGCGGTCGAAAGCGCGCCCGCCGTAGTGATAGCCGTCCACCGCGATCAGCACCTTGGGCTCGATCTGTCGGAAGCGGTCGGTGACGGCCACCTGGCCCATGTCGGGTGCGCAGACGGACCAGATGGCACCGACGCTGGCCGTGGCGAGAAACGCGACGATGGCATCCGGCGTGTTCGACAGATAGGCGGCAACGCGGTCGCCCGGCACCACACCCATCTTGCGCAGTGCATCGGCTAGCGATGCGACCCGGCGGCGCAGTTCGCGCCACGATAGGTCGGCCAGCGGCTTGGTCTCGCTGGCGTAGCGGATGGCGGTGCGGTCGGGGCTGCCGCCTTCCTCCACATGACGCATGACCTGATCGACGTAGTTCAGCCTTGCGCCGACGAGCCATTGCGCGCCCGGCATGGTGCGGTCGCCCAGCATTTGCGTGAAGGGCGTCGAGGCGCGCAGGTCGAGATAATCCCAGACGGACGTCCAGAACGCGTCCAGCTCGGTGGTGGACCACTCCCACAGTTGCGCGTAGCCCTCGGGCGTGGTGGCCGAGAAGCGCAGGCCGCGTTCGCGCGCGAGCCAGTCGAGGTAATGGGTCAGGCGCGAGCGCGCGATGAAGTCCGCCGATGGCGTCCACAGCAGGGCGCCTTCCTGGATGGTGCTCATGTGTCTCCTCCGCCGGTCAGGCAAGGGGGAAGGCCGCCCGCTCTATCGATGTGGCAGGTCGGCCAGTAGGGGATGACGGTTCAGATGCCGCCCATGCACAGATACTTGAGTTCGAGGTACTCGTCGATGCCGTAGACCGAACCTTCGCGGCCCAGCCCCGATTGCTTGATGCCGCCAAACGGCGCCACCTCGTTCGAAATGAGCCCCGTGTTGATGCCGACCATGCCGTACTCGAGCTGCTCGGCCACGCGCCAGATGCGGCCGATGTCGCGGCTGAAGAAGTACGAGGCCAGGCCAAATTCGGTGTCGTTGGCCAGGCGCACGACTTCCGCCTCGTCCTGGAACTTGAAGATGGCGGAGACGGGGCCGAAGGTTTCTTCGCGCGCGATCAGCATGTCGGGCGTGGCATCGGCCAGCACCGTGGGCTCGACGAAACGCTGCGAGCCGAAGCCCTGCATCAGCTTACCGCCGGCCGTCAGGCGCGCGCCTTTCTGCGTCGCGTCGTCAATGTGGCGCTGCACTTTCTCCACGGCCTGGTCGTCGATCAGCGGGCCTTGCACCACGCCAGATTCGAAACCGTTTCCAACCTTGATGCCGCGCACCTTGGCCGAGAGCTTCTCGACAAACGCGTCGTACACCGAGGCATGCACGTAGAAGCGGTTCGTACACACGCAGGTCTGGCCCGCGTTGCGGTATTTCGACTGCACTGCGCCTTCCACGGCGGCATCGATGTCGGCGTCGTCGAACACGATAAACGGCGCATGGCCGCCCAGCTCAAGCGCCACCTTCTTCACCGTCGGCGAGCACTGCTGCATCAGGATGCGGCCCACCGGCGTCGAGCCCGTGAACGACAGATGCCGCACGATCGGCGATTCGCACAGGGCCTTGCCGATGGCGATCGAGCGATCCGCGTCACCCGTCACGACGTTGACCACGCCCTTCGGAATGCCCGCGCGGTGCGCCAGTTCAGCCATTGCCAGAGCGGACAGCGGTGTCTGTTCGGCCGGCTTGATGACGATGGTGCAGCCTGCCGCCATGGCCGGCGCCACCTTGCGGGTGATCATCGCCAACGGGAAGTTCCACGGCGTGATGGACGCGCACACGCCCACCGGCTGCTTGAGCACGACCATGCGCTTGTCGCGCCAAGTGCTGGCCATCACGTCGCCGGAGACGCGCTTGGCCTCTTCGGCAAACCATTCGATGAACGACGCGCCATAGACGATTTCGCCCTTGGCTTCGGCCAGCGGCTTGCCTTGTTCGGCGGTCATCAGCGCGGCGAGGTCGTCGGCATTGGCGATCAGCAGATCGAACCAGCGGCGCATCAGGCCGGCGCGCTCCTTGCCTGTCAGCTCGCGCCACGCGGGCCACGCCGCATTGGCTGCGTCGATGGCGCGCAGTGTTTCTGCGTGGCCGAGATTGGCGACGTCGGTCAGGTGTGCGTTGGTGGCAGGGTCGTAGACGGGGAAAGTCGTGCCGTCTGCTGCGTCGGTCCATGCGCCGTCCACGTAGGACTGCGTTTTGACGAGCGTGCGGTCTTTGATGCGCTCCAGCGCGTTGGCGGCGGTGCGGGAAGAGTCGAGTGCTTCGGCCATGGCGGTCTCCGAAAAGGAAGCAGGCAGACCGGAAGGCCTGCCTTTTAGATGCAGCAGTCGCTTAACTCGCTAAGAATAACCGAACGATCGTTCGCTCGCAGACTGGGCCGCCAGGCCTTGTGGTTATTGGAAGAGCGTGTCCCACATGGTGTCGACACGGGCCTTGACGGCGGCATCCATGACGATGGGTTGGCCCCATTCGCGGGTGGTTTCGCCCGGCCATTTGTTGGTGGCATCGATCCCCATCTTGGAGCCCAGGCCAGACACGGGCGACGCAAAGTCCAGATAGTCGATCGGCGTGTTTTCCACCATGACCGTGTCGCGCGCCGGGTCCACGCGGGTCGTGATCGCCCAGATCACTTCCTTCCAGTCGCGCAGATTCACATCGTCGTCCACCACCACGATGAACTTCGTATACATGAACTGCCGCAGGAAGCTCCACACGCCGAACATCACGCGTTTGGCGTGGCCGGCGTATTGCTTCTTCATGCTGACCAGCGCCATGCGGTAGCTGCAGCCCTCGGGCGGCAGATAGAAATCGGCGATCTCCGGAAACTGCTTCTGCAGCAGCGGCACGAACACTTCGTTGAGCGCCACGCCGAGCACGGCGGGTTCATCGGGCGGCTTGCCTGTATACGTAGAGTGATAGATCGGGTCGCGGCGCATCGTGATGCGCTCGACCGTGAACACCGGGAACCAGTCCTGCTCGTTGTAATAGCCGGTGTGATCGCCGAAGGGGCCTTCGAGCGCATGCTGATAGCCGCTCGGGTGCGTCGGATCCGGCTGGATGTGGCCTTCAAGGATGATTTCTGCGCTGGCCGGCACTTGCAACTGTGCCTGCGCGAGCGAAGGCGTCAGGCATGTCCCAAGCTCAGTCCGGCTGCCGCGCAGCAGCCCCGCAAACTGATACTCAGATAACGTATCCGGCACCGGCGTCACTGCGCCGAGAATCGTGGCCGGGTCGGCACCCAGCGCCACCGCAATCGGAAACGGCTGGCCCGGATTCGCGATGGCGTGCTCGCGGAAATCCAGCGCGCCGCCCCGGTGCGCCAGCCAACGCATGATGAGCTGGTTGCGACTGATGACCTGCTGTCGGTAGATGCCGAGGTTCTGCCGCTTCTTGTGCGGCCCGCGCGTGATGACCAGCCCCCATGTGACAAGCGGCGCAGCATCGCCGGGCCAGCACGTCTGTACGGGAATGCGCGAGAGGTCGACGTCATTCCCTTCCCACACGACCTCTTGGCACGCTGGCGACGACACCTTGCGCGGCGCCATGTCCCACACGGCCTTGGCCATTGTCCACAGCTTGCCGGCTTCACGCAGACCGCGCGGCGGTTCGGGCTCTTTCAACGCAGAGAGGAGCCGGCCCACGTCACGCAGTTCATCAAGCGACTCCGCGCCCATGCCCAGCGCCACGCGGCGCGTGGTGCCAAACAAGTTAGCCAGCACCGGTATGTCGTACTTCTGTGCGCCGTCCACCGGTTGCTCAAAGACTACCGCCGGGCCTTCGGAGCGCAGCAGGCGGTCACAGACTTCGGTCATTTCCAGGCGCGGTGACACCGGCTGGCGCACGCGGCGCAGTTCGCCCGTGCGCTCGAGCTGGGCGAGAAAGTCACGTAAGTCCCTGTATTGCATGGAGATTTTGTAACCAAAGGTAAGGTGGATCGCCTATCACGCGGAGGGGCTGGCCCCCCAAATGGTCGTCGGGGCGACATTTTTTTTGGTGTAGGCGGGGTGGCCGCGATTGTACGGCCAAAACCGCGCGACCCCCTGATGACAGAACGCATCGCAGGTCAGCTAGTCCCAACAATGCGGGCCAAGTCATAACTTTTGGATATAAAAACTTACTTCTTTATGATTGACTTGGAATAACGCGCTTCCTACAATCCAATCCGATCTGGTAATTGTTGCAACGCAACATGTTTTCGGCTAATGCCATCGCCCAACTCTCCAACGTATGAGGGGCGACACCAGAACACATCAGCATCGCTGCGGGACGTGACCTCCCCAAGGACACGGCCCGCATTTCTCTGGGCACTAGGGGAGTGCCCCCAACAGATGCCGGCTGACTGCAACAGCGCGGCATCCTTACTAAAAACCGTTGCGATCGAAACGCACGGCGCCATGCAAAAGAAAGGCGTCTACCGGATCTGCGCAGCGGACGGAGGTAAGTATGAACGGTTGGAAAACCCTTCATTCTTCCGGGATCGGATCGGCGCTGCAACGCCGGCTCGTCGCCCCGGTTGGCCGCCGCCTCGCGCGTGCAGGTCAAGTTGCGCTGCCTCGTAAGCTGCGCATGGAGTTGAACGCAGGGGGCGCTGCCGCGTCCCGCAATGAGTTGCATCCTGGCGTGCTGCTGGTGTTCCGCAGCGGGCATGTCGTGCTCAATAGCATCGGCTTGCTGGCTGTGGTTGCTGCAGTCGCACTCTCGCTCAATAGCGAGTGGCGTGCCGCGGTCGCTCAACGCGTGCTGCATTTCACACCGGGTGTCGACACAAGTGTTGCCTCGGCCAATCCGTCACCCGCGGTTGCGGCTGGCGTGCAGCCGGTCGCCTTTGCGCCCACTGCACCGTCCGCCGGTACCGGGGCTGTTCAGGCTGTGGCTCCTGCTACGGCCCAGGGCGGCACGGTCGCGGCTGCCGGTTGGGACGCGCTCTCGAAGGTGCCGTCCGTGGCCGAGTTGGCTGCGCAGATCCCGAACACGCAAGTCGTCCGCGACGCGCGTGAGTCGGCAACCGCCGGTACCCCGCGAGAGCAGGCTGCGGTGGCGGAATACATTGCCCGCAAGTACCGCGTGGCAGCCACGGCCACTGGCCAGTTGGTGAAGGCGGCCTATCAGACCGGCAAGGAAGTCGGCCTGGATCCGCTGCTCATCCTGGGCGTGATGGCGATCGAGTCCAGCTTTAACCCGTTCGCCGAAAGCGGTATGGGTGCGCAGGGCCTGATGCAGGTCATGACCAAGGTCCACCAGGACAAGTACGAGGTGATGGGCGGCGTCGGTGCCGCGCTCAATCCGTACGCCAACATCAAGGTCGGTGCGCTGGTGCTGAAGGATTGCATCGCGCGTGCAGGATCGATTGAAGGCGGCCTGAAGCTGTATGTCGGTGCGGTCACGCAAGGCGACGGCGGCTACGGCGGCAAGGTGTTGCAAGAGCGTTCGCGCCTGCGCATGGTGGCTACCGGCCACCGTTCGCCGATGACGGCGGCGTCGGAGCGGGAACCGGTGAAACCGGTCGCGACGGCAACGCCCGTGACGCAAGCCGATGCGAAGACGCAAGCCGCCAAGGCGGCCGACAAGCAACCGGCTACAGGTCAGCAGGAAGAGGCGCGTCTGGACGACAAGTCCCAAGGCCAGGCCTGATCACTTGCTTGGCTGCCCTATATAAGAAAGGCCGTCCTTCGGGACGGCCTTTTTGCTTGGACGAGGCGCGAAGATCGTTTTACCGGCCGAACAGCTTGGCCAACCTTTCGACCGCTTCTTCCAGATGCCCCATCGACGTAGCGTAAGACAGTCGGATATAGTGCTGCGCCGTGTGCGGGCCAAAATCCAACCCTGGCACCAGCACCACGCCTGCGTCATGCAGCATCGACTGGGTGAGGGCATCGGCATCGCCTGCATGCGGATGATTCACGCCGCGGCAATCGGCGTAAACATAAAACGCCCCGTCCGGCTTGACCGGTACCTTGAAGCCAATTGATTCCAGCGCCGGCACGATGAAATCGCGGCGGCGACGGAATTCGGCCTTGCGCGCTTCGTAGATGGCCAACGCTTCCGGCTCAAAGCATGCGAGCGCCGCGTACTGCGCCACCGCCGACGCGCAAATGAACAGGTTCTGCGCGACCTTCTCGAACTCGGGCACCAGTTCGGCGGGCGCCACCAGCCAGCCAAGTCGCCAGCCGGTCATGTTGAAATACTTGGAAAAGCTGTTGATCGTGACGACATCGTCGCCGAACGACAGTGCTGAGACCGGTGCCTGGTCGTACGAGAGGCCTTGGTAGATCTCGTCGACGATGGAAAATCCGCCTCGCGCGCGTACCGTCTGCACGATGCGCTGCAGCTCGTCCGGCAGGATCGACGTGCCGGTCGGGTTGGATGGAGAGGCCAGCAACACGCCCTGCGTGCGTTCCCCCCAATGTGTTTCGACCTGTGCGGCCGTCAACTGGAAACGCTCTTCCGGCCCCGACGGTACTAGCTTCGCCTCGCCATTGAAGGCAGCCACAAAGTGACGGTTGCACGGATAACTCGGATCGGGCATCAGGACTTCGCCGCCAACCTCCACCAGCACCGCACACGCCAGCAGCAACGCCGCCGACGCGCCCGCCGTGACGATGATGCGCTCGGGGGCGATGTCGAGGCCGTAAACGGTGTGGTAGTAGCGGGCGATTGCCTGGCGCAGCGGGCGAATACCCAAGGCCCCGGTGTACTGCGTGACGCCGCGTCGCATGGCGTCGGTCGCGGCTTGCACGACGGGCTCGGCGGCGGTGAAGTCCGGCTCGCCGATGCCCATGTGGATGATGCTGCGTCCCGCCAGTTCCAGTTCGCGGGCCTGCTTGGCCAGCTCCATCACGTGAAAGGCGCGGATATTGGCCAGCCGGGCGGCTGTCTGCAGGCGGTGGGCGTCCATCTTGAAGCGAAGCGAAAAGGTAAAGCGAAGAGCAGACGCCGGATTACCGGCGGGCAGCGACCTCGACCGCGCGCACCTGGGCGGCCAGCTTGTCCAGCACGCCGTTGACGTACTTGTAGCCTTCCACACCGCCGAAGGTCTTGGTCAGTTCAACCGCCTCGTTGATCACGACCTTGTACGGGATGTCAACGCAGTGCACCAGCTCGTACGCTCCGACCAGCAGGGCGGCACGTTCGACCGGTGACAGCTCGGCAACCGGGCGATCCAGGTACGGCGTGAATGCCTCGGTCAGCGTGGTCTCTTCGCGGATGGCACCGTGCAGCAGCGCATCGAAGTGCGCGCGGTCGGCCTTGTTGAAGCCTTGCGCGTCCTGCAGATGCGCCTCGACCACGCCGGGGTCGTTGCGATTGAGCAGCCATTGATACAGACCTTGCAGCGCCAGTTCGCGCGCACGGCGGCGCGCGCTCTTGGCGGGCGCCTTGGTCTTGGCTTGGGAATTGTCTTGCGTCATGGGAAAAGCCTTTGCGCGAGGAAGCGCTTATTCGTTCTCGCCGTCGTCGTCCTGGCCGTGATCCTGCAGACCGTCGAGGTCGTTGGTCAGGTTGGCCATTTCGACGGCGGTACGGGCGCAGTCGCGACCCTTTTCGCGGGTGCGGGCGTGGGCCTGTGCATCGGTGTCGGTGGTCAGGATGCCGTTGGCGATGGCGATGTTGAAGTCCAGACCGACGCGCGTGATGCCGGCACCCGATTCATTGGACACCAGTTCGAAGTGGTAAGTCTCGCCGCGGATGACGGCGCCCAGGGCGATCAGCGCGTCGAACTGGCCCGATTCGGCCATCTTCTGCAGGGCCAGCGGGACTTCCAGCGCGCCCGGCACGGTCACCAGCAGCACGTCTTCGCCGGCCACGCCGAGTTGCTCGAGTTCAGCGACGCAAGCTTCGCGCAGCGCTTCGCACACGGGCTCGTTGAAACGCGCCTGGACGATGCCGATGCGCAGGCCTTCGCCGTTGAGATTGGTCGGGTAGAAGCCGTGGTCCATGGTGTATTCCGGTTGGGGTTGCCAGTCGGGCAACGTCAGAAAAAGAAAGCCGATGCGGCAGACTCCGCTGCCGCGGGAGATTCAATGCGTGGCAGTGGATGACGCGGAAGTGATGTCAGGGGCATCTGCCATTGACTGATATGCCGTCACTTCCAAGTCGTAGCCGACCATGCTCGGCAGCTTCAGCGGCGAGGCCAGCACGCGCATCTTGCCGACGCCCACTTCCTTCAGGATTTGCGCGCCGATACCGTAAATGCGCGGATCGGGTTTGGTACGCGGGCGCTCTTGCGGCGCATCCAGCGCGGAGAACTGGGTGAACAACCGGTCTGCCGAATCGCCGCAATTGAGCAGTACGACCACGCCGGTCGGGGCAGCCTGCACGGCGCGCAGGGCGGCGGGCACGCTCCACGAGTGCGTCGTGCGCTGGCACTCCAGCAGGTCGAGTACAGACAGAGGCTCATGCACGCGCACCAGCGTTTCGGTGTCCGGCGTCGGCGTGCCCTTCACCAGCGCCAGATGGGCGCGGCCGGCCGCGCGATCGCGGAAAGCGACGGCGTGGAACGTGCCGAACTGCGTCTCCATCGTGCGTTCGCCGACCCGCTCGACGATGCTCTCGGTGCGGCTGCGGTATTGGATCATGTCGGCAATCGTGCCGATCTTCAGGCCGTGCTTCTTGGCGAATTCCACAAGGTCCGGCAAGCGCGCCATGGTGCCGTCGTCTTTCAGGATCTCGCAGATCACGGCGGCTGGGGTCAGGCCAGCCATTGCGGTCAGGTCGCAGCCAGCTTCGGTGTGTCCGGCGCGCATCAGCACGCCGCCCTTCTGGGCACGCAGCGGGAAGATGTGGCCCGGGTTCACCAGGTCCGACGGTTTCGCGTTCTTGGCAGCGGCCACCTGAATGGTGCGTGCGCGGTCGGCGGCGGAAATGCCGGTGGTCACGCCTTCAGCCGCTTCGATCGACACGGTGAAATTGGTGCCGAACTGCGTCCCGTTGCGGCTCGCCATCATGGGCAAGTCGAGCTGGTCGCAGTGTTCTTCGGTGAGCGTCAGGCACACCAGGCCGCGCGCGTGCGTGACCATGAAATTGATGGCTTCCGGCGTGACGAAATCGCTCGCCAGGATCAGGTCGCCTTCGTTCTCACGGTCTTCCTCGTCGACCAGGATGACCATCCGGCCGGCGCGGATTTCGGCAATGATTTCTTCGACTGTGGCGATCGACATGGCGTAGCAGGGGTGCGCGCCGCTGGCCAACGCCCGAAAATCGCTAATTTCGGGGGCCGTGCGACTGCGTAAATGGGAAGCCCGCTATTGTACGCCAAGGTGGCCCCAAGCCAGTGGGGCCAGCGGTTCAAACGGCTGCCAGAGGCTTGGCGCCCACGGGCAGGCCGATGGCGGCATGGGTGAGCATGCGTTCTACGTAGCGGGCGATCAGGTCGATCTCCAGGTTGACCTGGCTGCCGGCCTTCAGATGCTTGAGCGTGGTGACTGCCACCGTGTGTGGGATCAGATTGATCGAGAACTCGCAGCCGTCTGCGTCGTCGCGGACGGTATTGACCGTCAGCGACACGCCGTTGACCACCACGGAGCCCTTGTAGGCGAGATACTTGCCCAGCTCTGCCGGGGCCCGCACACGCAGTTCGTGCGATTCGTTGACCGGGGCGAAATGCGTGACCGTGCCGAGACCGTCCACGTGGCCCGACACGAGGTGCCCGCCGATGTGGTCGGCCAGGCGCAGCGCCTTCTCCAGGTTCACCTCGCCCGGGCGTTCCAGCCCGACTGTCTTGGAGAGCGATTCGCGCGACACATCCACGTCGAAGCGGCTGTCAGTTTTGGCGACAACCGTCATGCACGCCCCCTGAATAGCGATCGAATCGCCCAACGCCACGTCCGCGAGCGGCAGACCGCCCGAGTCGATGGACAGGCGCACGCCTGCATCGGCGCTGTCACCAAGCGGCGAGACGGTTTCAATACGGCCAACTGCGGCGACGATTCCGGTAAACATAAGCAATCAATCCGTCGGGTTGCGGCGCGCCAGGATGCGGAGGTCGCCCCCGATGCGCGAAATGTCGTGAAAGAAGAATTCGGCCGCGCCTTCCAGCGTTTGCAGCGGCCCCATATTGAACATGCCTTGGCCCGAGCCGAGCACCTTGGGCGCCAGATAGACAAGGATCTCGTCAACCAGCCCTTCGCGCAGCAGCGAGCCGTTGAGCTTGAAGCCGGCCTCAACATGCAGCTCGTTGATCTCGCGGCGGCCCAGTTCGCGCAGGACTGCGGCCAGGTCGACCTTTCCATCAGCGTTTGGCAGGAGGATGACCTCCGCGCCGCGCTCGCTCAACGCACGCATGCGGCCGGCTTCGGGTTGGGCGGCGAAAATCAGCGTCGGCTCGTGGTGCCCATCTGCGGTGAGGATATGGGCGTCGAGCGGTACGTCCAGCGCCGAGTCGATCAGCACGCGGCGCGGCTGGCGTGGCGTATTAACGGCGCGCACGGTCAGCCGCGGATTGTCTTCGCGCACCGTGCCGATGCCGGTGAGGATGGCACAGGCGCGTGCGCGCCAGCGGTGGCCGTCGTTGCGCGCTTCAGTTTCGGTAATCCACTGGCTGATGCCATTGTCCAGCGCGGTGCGGCCGTCCAACGATGCGCCGACCTTCACGCGGACCCACGGTGTACCGCGCGTCATGCGTGAAACGAAACCGATGTTCAGCTCACGCGCCTCCCGCTCCAACAGTCCGCAACGTACGTCCACGCCGGCATCGCGCAGCCTCTGCAAGCCCCGTCCGGAGACGGCGGGGTTGGGGTCCTCCATGGCTGCGACCACGCGCGCAATACCGGCTTCGACCAGTCGATCTGCGCAGGGTGGGGTGCGGCCAAAGTGGCTGCAGGGCTCCAGCGTCACATATGCGGTGGCGCCGCGCACGTCCTGGCCGCGCGACTGGGCATCCTTGATGGCTTGGATTTCGGCGTGGTCCTGGCCGGCAGGTTGCGTATGGCCTTCGCCGATGACGGTGTCGTCACGCACGATCACGCATCCGACGCGCGGGTTGGGTGTAGTGGTGAACAAGCCTTTCTCGGCCAGCGCCAGGGCGCGCTGCATCATGGCGTGGTCGAAGTCGGAGAACATGGGAAAAAGCGGGAATTTGGGTTAATCGTCGTTAGCTGAGGCGCCGGTGCCGCACGTTTTAGCGTCCTTGGCCGGATCGCAGATGCGGGCACGGCCCGCGGAGTTGATGCGGACGCTCCGCACATGGGCTCCAGACCGGATGGTCAGCGTGCCGTAGAGCTGGCTGCCGTTGCGCTGTCGCGAGTATCCCACAGGTGCATAAGACAGGGTGTCGACATCCCGCTGCGACGGTGTGAACGTAAATTGGACCGGCGGCATCACTGGAGGCGAAACATGCACCAAAATAGCCTCGGTGCCCGGTTCCAGCGGCGTCGCCTGGGTTCGCGGCGAGGGCGTCATGTACAACGCCCATCCCGATGACCAGCCCTGCTGTGCGTTGAGTGGGCCGAGGTGAATCCATGCACGCTGACTGCGCGACATGGTCTGCGCCAGTGCGATCGCGCTGACAAAGCGGTCGGCCAGAACGACGACGGTCTCGCGTTGCCACCAATTCAAGCCGGCGGGCGCCGCGAACACCGCGAGGATCGCCATGACACTCAGGACGACAACGAGCTCAACCAGTGTGAACCCGGTCCGCAGGCGAGACACCTTCATGGCCAGCATGCAGACGATGCCGGCAGCCGGTCGTTGCCGATCTGCGTGAATCGTTCGCCGGTGTTGCGCAGGATAAGCGCGCCGCAGTCGGTATCCGGGTGCACTGGTCGGGCGCTGACTTCAATGCAATGCGCCGGAGCGCGGCCGTTGCACGGGCTAGCGAGCAGGTTATAGCCGGGGACGTGTTGCGGAACGCCTGCAGGTATGGAGCCATTGCCTGTTTGCGCGTATTCGCCTTCCAATGCCACCATGGTTGACATTAGCGCCGCATGCACCGCAGCCCGCCGCGCGCGCGCATGATGTTCTGACCAGGTTTGTACCGCGGCGCCTGCTAACAAAGCGACGATAGCCAATGCAATCGTGAGTTCGATAAGCGTGAATGCAGCAAGGCGATGCTTCATTGCAGGCCTTCCTCAATCAGTTCACGCCAGCTCAGGCGGCCTAGCAAGAAGGTTTGCGCGTGGGTGTCGATCGTGTCCTCCCGGTTGCTGATGGTGTAGACGAGTTGGGTCACCGTGCCATTGGAGTGAATGACTGGCGGTGCAGATTCGGTGGTGGACTGAGGCGTGGATGTGCTGCGCGGCATTCGTGGGCGGAAGACCGTCTGCAGCACGACGCTGACGGCACGGTCGGCGCCAAAGCCTGCGGCCGTGATCCGATACAACGAAGGCGGTGAGGTGCCATCGGTTTGCGTAGCCTCGCCGGGCCAACGGTCCGGAATCGGCTCAATGACGTACCGGGCAGCGCGGCCAGCAATGCGCTCGCTGCCCGGCAGGTGAGCATCGATCTCTATCGCCAAGGTGGGGGTTTCCAGCAGTTGCGCCAACGACCAGAGCGATTCGCCGGGTTGCGGCTGGCATAGCCCGAGCGTGGCGCCGCTGCCGCATGCCCCGGGCGAGAAGCCGCGTCGCGAAACCGGATCGAGAGCGGCGATACGTTCCTGCGGCAAGGCAGCAACACATTCGAGATTCGTGGGCGTCTCGGTGGCGACGGACAGTTCGCACTCGGCCGCATTCAGCGCTACTTCAGCGGCGTACTTGGCCAAAGCGCGATCGGCGGTGAGAGACGTGTGGTGCCGCTGATCGATCACCAGATGGAAGGTCGCCATGGTCAGCAGGCCGAGCAACGCTGCCGCAGCCATCACGATGATCATCGAAAAACCACGCACCCTAGCGCTATCGCTCAACATACGTCCACGTCACAGGCGAGCGGATTGCGTAAGCGTACCGTCGCGGTGAAGACCGCACGGCGGCGTTGGGGTTGGGTGGGCGTGAATCGCAGGTCCTGTGCGTTGATGCCTTCGACTTGCTGGACCTTGGGAAATAGCGCAAGTGTGGGCATGGTCTGGTTGGCTGACCTGGGCGCGTTGTAGTCGCCGCGGACGACGAGTGCAATGTGCACCGCTTGAACTTGCCGCCATTGCTCGGTGGTTAGCGAGCGCGCAGACATCGCGGTGGTCGAGGTGCCGCCAGCGGTGCGGACCACATACAGAAGCTGCATTGTTTCGACGCCGCGGACCATGCCATTAGATGTCCAGCCGCCTGCAACGGTCTGACCGTCTTGGTGCCTTCGCGAGCGGCACATCAACTGAGGTTCTCGATCCGTCGCTCGGGTGAGGTAGAGCAGCATGTATCCAGCGCTCCGGTCGTCGCTGCCGTTTTGGACGCGCTCAGCGACCCCGTAGCCGGAGCAGTCGATGATGCTGTCGTCAGCTCGCTGCGGGTTGGCCTGCATGCTGCGACCAGCAAAGCGCACCAGTACGGCGTCGCTTCCGTGCACGTCACCGCTGTTGCAGTCGAGGGCTTCCGCTTCGCGAGGGGTGCAACTGTCCGAACCTTGAATCGACGGAGTTGCGTTCGCGTCTGGCCATCGGCGTTCTGGCGATGCTGCTGGCGAATCGGTGACCCATCCCGCTTGCTGCAGTGCCGTTGTCAGCAATTCCAGCGCTTGCGTGCCGCGACTTTCGATCAGGGCTTCGTCCGCAATGCGCTGATAGCTTGCACGTGCAAGGAGTGTCATTTGCAGCGTGATGCCGAGCACGATCAACCCGACCAGCATGCCAATCAGCAACTCCACCAACGTCGCGCCCCGCTGAGCATGAGAGAGGCGGCACATGTCAGCGCACGTTCGCGGATTCGACGCGGGTGTTTTGCGTTCGGACGTCGGCCGATAGCTGGCGCAGGCTTCGGCTGGTTGTCTCCATCCGCTCAAGTGCGGTTAGGGTGCCCGCTGCACACAAGGACAGTACTGCCAGTGCGACGAGGGATTCGAGCAGGATGGCGCCGTGTTGGCGCTGGACGTGATGGCGGACAGGCATGAGTTGACGGACACTTGGGAAGTCGCTCAAGTTAGTTTGAATTTGGCCGTATAACTGTCATATCTGGTCAATACGCTCTCGATCATGGGCGCGGGCCTTTTGCGTCGTAGGGTGTTGGCCTCGCTCCTGGCCGTTTAAGCCGACTTAATTGATGCTGGTTCCTGAAGGCATCTGGTTGGTGCCGCTGATTTCTCAGTGGTCATTGATCCCGGCCGGGGAGAATCTTTCGCAACCGTACTTGGTAAGCGATAAAACCCACGAAATCCGTCCCCGGTTGCATTGCCCCAACAGGCGACGCCTACCCATCCGGCGCGGGCTATTGACACTGATTGACCACATCCTCCATGATTGCGAGCGTTAAGATTGACGCCGTACCTGCCGAATTCCATAGGCAGCAGAATTTCAAAAGAACGTAATCGGGTAATCGGGAAGGGCGCGTCTTTCACCAAGTTGCGCCTGTTGTTTCAAGCAGCCGGGGGGCTATATGTACAGGGTCAAAGTCACTCTTTCGCCGTCGTTCATTTTGCGGCGGCACTGACATGTCCGCGCCGCTCTGCGCCAACGCAAGCGTGTCGCGTTATTCCGATGTAGTGGGTTCCTCTTCAGGCAGAAGGGGGCGACTGCGTCCGGCGATTGCACGCGCATATGGGTTCACGCTCGTCGAACTCATGATCACACTGGCAATCGTGGCTATCCTGGCTACGATTGCGTATCCCAGTTATACGGACTACATCACGCGTGGCAAGCTGGCCAACGTGACCAACATGCTCGCGGGTATTCGCGCGCAGATGGAACAGTATTACCAAGACAATCGCACCTACGCGGCGGTCGGGACGTTCACCCCGCCCTGTCAGGCGATTTCAGCTGTGGCCGAGTTTTCGTTGGCTTGCACGATCGGGAACACCGGCAATACCTACACGATGACCGCGACGGGCTCCGGAACCACAGCGGGCTTCACGTACAAGGTAAATGAAGCAAACGTTCAGCAGACGACGGCGGCACCCGCCGGCTGGAACACTTCCACGACATGTTGGGTGACCAAACGAGGTCAGTCGTGCTGATGGGCCCGGGCGCCCGGCGCCGCGGATTCACGCTGATTGAACTGCTCGTCACGATTTCGGTGTTTGCCTTTTTGATGCTCCTGGCTGCACCGAGTTTTACGAGCTGGATTCAGGATGCGCAGGTGCGCACTGCGGCCGAATCGCTGCAGAATGGTCTGCGAGTTGCACAAGCCGAAGCTGCGCGCCGCCATCGTCAGGTTGCGATGGTGCTGACCAACGGCGTGCCGAACCAGGGCGTGACGGCACAGGCGAACGGTAAGAACTGGTTCGTGACCGTGATCCCGAACACGACAGCAGGCGAGTCGTACACCCAGACGTCGCCATCATTGATGGTGCAAAGCGGCACGCTTGGCGCGGTCGCGCCGAACGCTCAACTGACCGGGCAGGCGGCGGTCTGCTTCAATTCGTTGGGCCGGCTGACCACGCTCAACGATGGCACATACAACTGCACCATCCCCTCCTCGGGTACGGTGACTTACAACGTGACGAACAGCCGGTCTACCACCGCGCGGGCACTGAACGTGACCGTGAGCCTCGGCGGTTCGGTCCGTGTGTGCGATCCAAGCAAGTCTTTGTCGCAGAATAGTCCAGATGCGTGCAGCTAACCTCGCCCAACATCGCGCTGAGCGTAGCCGTCATTCTCAGAGCGGAATGACGCTCGTCGAGGTGCTCGTTGCCATGCTGCTGCTGACCGTGGCATTGACGGCCATGGTGATGGCACAGATTCGTGCTTCGCAGGTATCGGTTGACGCCGAGGACCGCAATCGGGCCGCTTTGCTGGCCAATGAGCTGGCAAGCACGATGTGGCAGAACCACACGGTCAATCTGCCGGCGTCGTCTGTCGCTGCTTGGCAAGCGATGGTTGGCACCAACGTGAGCTACAGGACGGCCAGCGCATCGAGCCCCGTCGGTAGTGGACTCGGCGGCCTGCCCAACGGTACGGGTTCGGTGTCTGTTGATAACACGACCAATATCGCGACGATCACCATCACTTGGCAAGCGCCGTCCCATGGTGTGAACGCGACCGCCGGTATGAGCAGCACGAGCCAGTACGTGACGCAGGTGGTGCTCCCATGAACGCCCGAACCTTAACCAAGCGGCCACTGCGCGCCGCCCGCCAGACAGGCCTCAGCCTGATTGAGCTGATGGTGGCGTTGGTCGTCAGCATGGTCATCGTGGGCGCGGTGTTTGGTCTGATGAGTGTGTCGGAAGGGCGCAAGCGCACCACGATGTCGGTCAGCGACATCAACCAAAGCGGTGTGTTTGCCTTGTACCAGTTGGACAAGGCGATCCGCAGCGCCGGGTCGGGCTATTCGCAGAACTGGCCGCTGACCTATGGCTGCCACCTCAATGTCAATTTGAAGGGTGATCAGATTCTCCCGTCACCGACCAAGGTTCCACCGCCGTTTGACAAGCTGTCGGGCCAGTTGGGCGGGTTCCGATTGGCGCCGCTGCTGATCGTGCAAAACGGATCACCGCTGACAACCGGCAGTTCTGATGTGCTGATCACGATGGCAGGCAATGCCGGCTATGGAGAGATTCCAACCGAGTTCTCCAATACCGCACCGACGATTTCCGGAAGCGTGGTGAACCTTAGTCTGATCAACACCATGACCTTCAATGCTGGCAACCTTGTGCTCATGGCAGACCGCAACAATGCCCAGGGCAACGTGCAGCCTTGCTATGTCGGACAGGTGCAGACCGGCTTTACCGGCAACGTCGCCGTGCAGCTGCCGCTGGCCGGAGCCTATGACGCGTCGGTTGGCAAGGATGGCAATGCGGCCAGCGTTTCGGCAACGGGTGTTGCCATGAACCTCGGCAATGTCGGCGGTGGCAACTTGCCGGCCTTTGGGGTGTATGGCGTAGGCGCCAACAACACGTTGATGTTCTACGACCTGTTGCAGTCGGGGGGCAACGGTTATACCGCAATCCCACTTACCGATGGCGTAGTGGAAATGCATGCCCTGTACGGCATCGATCCGAACAACACCGGTAACGTCAGCTGGCAAGCGCCGACGGGCGCATTCGATGCGGCAACGTTGTCCAACGGCACGCAGACCGCCGCGGCCAATCTCTATGCGATCAAGGCGGTACGTATTGGTTTGATCCTGCGGACGTCGTTGCCCGAACGCGCGCAGCAATACGTGACGAGTGCCAGCGCAACCACCGCAACGGGCGTCGTCAGCCCGGGGCCGCTGGTCTTGTTTGCCGATGTACCTGGGCTGGCCTACACACGGAAGCTCGCAGGCGCGGAGCAAAACTATCGTTACCGCGTGTTGGAAGCCACGATTCCTTTGCGCAACACGTTGTTGCAGCGCTGACGATGCCAACCACGCTCAAGTTTCGTTCGAATCGCGCCTTGCGGCGGCGTCAGTCCGGCATTGTTCTGCTGATTGCGCTGATTGCCGTGGTCATCCTGGCCATCGGCACCGTTGCGCTGTTCCGGTCGTCCGATGCCGCCCTGTTCAACGCGGGCAACCTCGCGTTCAAGCGGGATATGACCAACCGTGGTGAGTTGGGCATCGTCGCCGCAAAGGCGGCCCTGACCAGCGGCGCACTCAACCAGGAATTGACGCGCCAGAGCAACCAGGCTGCAAGCGGCTATTACGCCACCATGCAGCCGACGGACAAGCATGGCCTGCCAAACAGTCTGGTCGCCTTGGATACCCCGGTCGCCAACACCAAGATCAATGGCGGCGACGGCATCACTATTTACTACATGATCGATCGCCTCTGTAACGCCACAGGCTCGACCGACCCCTCCAATGCTTGCGTGGTCAGTTCGATCGGTTCCGCCAAGGGGGGGACTGTTCTGCCGTATCGGGGTCAGGCCCAGCCGCCTTCGGTGCCTGTCTACCGTATCAGCGTGCGGGTCGATGGGCCGCGCAATAGCCAGACCTTCCTCCAGACCACTGTTTCTCTCTGAGTTGCTGAACTGCCATGCACCCTACTCGTGACCGAGGTTGGAAGGCCAGCGCTTCGCGGAGCCCTTCCGTTATGACGTTCCTGCGCGGCTTGGTTGCAAGCGCCTTGTTGCTGCCTGCGCTTCTGGTGTCAGCGGCACAAACCGACCTGGCCGACCAGCCGCTCTTCAGCTCAGTGTCGGTGCCGGGCAATCTGCTGCTCTCGCTGTCGGTTGAGTATCCGACCGCCAATAGCATTGCGTACGTCAGCAGCTATTCGGCGGGGGTCAAGTACCTGGGCTACTTCGATCCGCTCAAGTGCTATACGTATCAGTACGACGCCAACGTTGACGCCAACAACTATTTCGTTCCGGCAACGGCTGCAAACAGCAGCTATCAGTGTGCCAGTGGCAACAACTACTGGAGCGGCGCATTCCTGAACTGGGCGGCGATGCAGACCATCGATCCATTTCGATGGGCGCTGACGGGCGGCTACCGCGTCACCGATACGGCATCTTTGACCGTGCTTGAGAAGGCCTGGGCCTCTGGGCAGGGCGGCTCGGGTGAAACCCCAAACCGCACCATCAGCGGCAGCACAACCGTGGCTGCAATTACGCCGTTCAGTTGGAACAGTATCGGCGTGCGCATCTACGGTGCCGGGAACAAACTGTATTTCACCAATAAGGGTAACTTGGATTCGGATACCGTCAATACCTACAGTTCTGACCCGTCGCCCAATGCATCCAAGGTGTGGTCGGTCTATGTGCGTGTGAAGGTGTGCGACCCATCGCGGCCCGAGGCGAACTGCACGAAGTACGGCAGCAACTACAAGCCGGAAGGCCTGATGCAGCAGTACTCGCAGCGCATCCGCTTTGGCGCGTTCGGTTACCTCAACGATTCGAGCATCAAGCGCGATGGCGGGGTGCTGCGTGCCAGGATGAAGTTCATTGGCCCCACGCAGCCGGTTCCAGGCAAGAACCCCACGACCAATACGCTGGCGGAATGGAGCGCTACGGACGGCACGATGGTTAGCAACCCCGACACTTCCGACGCCACGGCAACCGGGGTGACGAACAGCGGGGTCATGAACTACCTCAACAAGTTCGGCTCGACCTCGCAAAACTATAAGACGTATGACCCCGTTGGCGAGCTGTACTACGCGGGCATCCGCTACTACAAGAACCTCGGCAACGTGGCCAGCTATTCGTCCAACGCCACGACTGCCCAGATAGACGGATTCCCGGTCATCCAGACATGGGATGACCCCATCCAGTATTCCTGCCAGAAGAACTACATCCTGGGCATCGGTGACATCAATACCCATGCGGATGCCAATTTGCCAGGCAGTACGATCAGAAGTAGCAACGAACCGGCGCTGCCCTCCGAGGTTTCGAGCGATACCACGGTCAATGTGGATTCCGCGACCAACCTCGTGGGGCAAATGGAAGGCATCGGCAATCTCAACAAGATTTCGCCGCCGTGCTGTAACGGCAATACCTACCTGATGGCCGGGCTTGCCTACGATTCGCACGTGCGGGACATTCGCCCGAACGACTTTAAGGACAGCCTGGGTAACAAGTCCAAGATCCAGACCATCTCTACCTATTGGCTGGATGTGCAGGAGTACCAAACATACCGCTACCAGAACCAATTCTGGCTGGCGGCAAAGTACGGCGGCTTCAGTGTCCCGAGCAACTACAACACGAGCAACACTAGGGCGCTGGCGCAGTCGCTATGGAACGCGAGTGGCAACACGGACCCCAACGGCAAGCCAATGCCGGACAACTACTATCTGGCGGGTCAGGCAGACCTGATGGTGAATGGCCTGAATTCTGCCTTCCAGAACATCTCCAACGACATTCAAGCGGCCACGACGGCGCTGGCAGTCTCTTCCGCCAATGTGAGTCTGACCGGCAACATTGGGTATTCAGCTTCCTACAATTCTTCAACCTGGACCGGGGACGTCGTCGGCAGTTCGCTTAGTTTTGATGCCAAGACTGGGCTGCCCACGCAGACGAAGGCATGGTCTGCACAAGCCCAACTCGCTGGCCAATCAAGCTCATCACGCCTGATCGCCACGAGCAATACAACCGGGGCTGCGCAAGGTGTGCCATTCCAATTCGCGAAGCTGACCACGACCAACCAGAGCGCACTCAGCAATGCGGCCGTGAAGAATTGGAACAACCAGGACTTCCTGAATTACCTGCGCGGAGACCAGAGCAACGAAGGCACGAACGGCAAGGCGGTCTATCGCCAGCGTGCCTTTTTGTTGGGGGATATCGTGGGCTCGAAAGTCGACGCGGTGGGTCCTCCCGTCGCTGTCTTGTCGAGTGCAACCAACCCGGGCTATGCATCATTCAAGAGCTCCTATGCCAGTCGCAATCCGGTGGTCTACGTCGGCGCAAACGACGGCATGATGCACGCATTCGACGGCACCGTCGGCCGTACAACCAGTGGCAACGAACTGTTTGCCTACGTGCCGAGCTTCCTCTACCAAGGACCGTGCTCTTCAGGCACATGCACGCCCACTGTCAATGGCCTGGCATCGCTGGGTTTGGCCGGTACGAATTTCGTCCACCATGCGATGGTGGATGCCACGCCGCAGGCGTTTGATATCGACCTCGCGCGCGCGGGTGGTGCCAAGCCGTCTTCGTCGAGTACCTCAGACTGGCACACGATGCTGATCGGCGGTCTGGGCAAGGGTGGCAAGGGCTACTACGCGCTCGACATTACAGACCCCACGACGATCACCACCGAGACCGCACTCGCCGGCAAAGTGATGTGGGAGTTCGGTGGTCCCTCTAACGCGCGGCAGGGTACCTTGGGCTTCACCTATGGCGACCCGATCGTCGTGAAGACCAAGAAGTACGGCTGGATCGTTGCCGTGCCGTCGGGCTACAACAACGCTGATGGCATGGGCTGGCTATTTATCCTCAACCCGACGACGGGCGCCTTGCTGGAGTCGATTTCGACGGGTGTCGGCTCTGCAAGCAGTCCCGCGGGCCTTGCATATGCTTCCGCGTATGTTGCCGACTACACCGACAACACGGCAGACTCCATCTATGCGGGCGATCTGCTGGGCAACGTCTGGCGTTTCGACCTCACGGCAACAAGCGGCGCCTATCCGGCACCCACCCAGATTGCGAAGCTCACCGACCCGAGCGGCAATGCACAGCCTGTCACGACGCCGCCGCTGATCGAGATTCAGCCGAACTCGCTTAAGCGCTACGTCATGGTGGGTACCGGCCGGCTACTCGGCAGTACCGATATCGCCAGCAGCCAGACGCAGAGCTTCTACGTGATCTATGACGGCGTGGTCCAGCGTTTCAACAGCAGCACCGATCTTCCGAGCGGCGTCACGTTTCCGATTCAACGCAAGGATCTCAATGCGGACCCCAACCTGTTGAAGGGGATTGGTAGCGCTCCGACATCGGTCATGGGCTATTACGTCGACCTCGGCCAGTCGTCCAATGGCGTGGCGGAACGCGTTAACGTGGCGCCGGTCTCCAACTTCGGCACGGTGTCGTTTGCCGCCAATTTGCCAAACGGCGACGCGTGTAATCCATCCGGTACCAATCGCGTGTTCTCTCTGGACATCGGCACTGGCATCAGCCGCGTGGTTAATAGTTTTGGCGTGCTGCAGCCGTACTACACCGGTGGTGGGCTGGTGGTCGATCTGTCCTACCTCAACGTCAATGGTTCGGTCCGGCTGGAGGCCGGTACAGACAATAGCGCGATCAATTCTGTGCCGTTGGTTCCTACGGTGGTGCAGGCTATTCGTCAGATCAACTGGCGTGAAGTGCCTACGGCCGACTAACGGTGAACCGACGATGACGATGCGGTACCGCGACCGAGCGCTCAGCGCCAAGACGAGATAGGTGATATGAGGCGCAGCTGGATCGCCTGCGCTGTTGCAGTGACGGGCCATTTGGCTTTCCTGCATGCTGCCAGCGTATGGCAACCTCGGGCAGCAGAAGACAAGGGCGAAGCAGGTCTCCGGGTGCTATTCGTCGGTCCGCCGGCGGAGGCTTCGGGTGATGAAGCCAGTGCGAACAGCCGGAGGGGCGTAGGTAAGCAATCAGCCCCCTTTTCGCGGCAGCGGGGTGGTACGCCGCTTAAGGCTGCAGGCGACCGGTCGGAAGAATCTCCGTCGACGACGGCGTCGTCAGAGGAGGCCGACGAGATGCGATTTTATGCGTCGACGGAAGTGGATCGCCAAGCCTTGCCGGCTAGCACACTTGAACTTCTGGACGTGATGGCGTTAGTCGCAAACTCATCGCCGATAACATTGCGCGTCTATATCGCCGTTGATGGTGCGGTTGTGCGCGCTGAAATCGTCCGCGCGAGCGATGACAATCGTGCCGCCGCAGCCAGGTTGGCTTTGATTCTCATGGAGACGCGCTTTGTTCCTGCTAAGCGCTTGGGAGCGGATGTGGCCGCGGTAAGGGAACTGGAGTTCCAGATTGAACCATCCAACGAAAGCGGCCTACCGGCGTCCTCCTAATGCTCTGGGTCGAGAGTTTGATGGAATAGCAGCTTCGATGACGGTGACCCGAGAGAGGACGTCTTGCGAGAAACTCATTTCCGCACGTTCGTCGCCGCAACCTCGTCCAGCACGTCTCGAAACTCAGCCAGATCCTCAAAACTCCGGTACACCGATGCAAACCGGATGTAACCGATCTTGTCCAGCCGCTTGAGTTCGCGCATCACAAGCTCGCCCACGCGGTCGCTGCCGATTTCCTTCTCGCCGTGGCTGAGCAGTTTTTCTTCGATGCGGGCGATGGCCTCGTCGATGGCCTCGGCGGAAACGGGGCGCTTGCGCAGCGCAAGGCGCATGGAGTCCTTGACCTTGTTGCGGTCGTAATCGACGCGGCTGCCGTTCTTTTTGACGACGGCGGGAAAGAACAGCTCGATGCGTTCGTAGGTCGTAAAGCGGCGGTCGCAGGATTCGCAGCGGCGGCGGCGGCGCACGGTGTCGCCTTCTTCCGACATGCGGGTATCAATCACCTGGGTGGCCGCGTGGCCGCAAAAGGGGCATTTCATGCCGGTGGTCTCCTCGGCAACCTCAAAGAACGCACTGCGCTAAAAGAACAACGCCGCGATGGCCTGGGCAGGCACATCGCGGCAGGGTACTACGTGGCCGGGAGATCCGGCCATCAGCGGATGCCTTAGGCGTAGACCGGGAACCGCTTGGTCAGCTCGGCCACCTTGGCGCGCACGGCGGCGATGTTCGCTTCGTCGTGCGGGTTGTCCAGCACATCGGCAATCAGGTGGGCGACCGTCACGGCCTCGGCTTCCTTGAAGCCGCGCGTTGTCATGGCCGGTGAACCCAGGCGCACGCCCGACGTCACGAACGGCTTTTCCGGGTCATTCGGAATCGCATTCTTGTTGACGGTGATGTGTGCGTCACCCAGCACCTTCTCGGCTTCCTTGCCGGTGATCTTCTTGGCGCGCAGGTCGACCAGCATCACGTGGCTTTCCGTGCGGCCCGACACGATGCGCAGGCCACGGGCCATCAGCGTTTCGGCCATGGCTGCCGCGTTCTTCACGACTTGTTGCTGGTAAGCCTTGAACTCTGGCGACAGGGCTTCCTTGAAGGCCACTGCCTTGCCGGCGATCACGTGCATCAGCGGGCCGCCCTGGATACCCGGGAAGATCGCCGAGTTGATGGCCTTCTCGTGCTCAGCCTTCATCAGGATCACGCCGCCGCGCGGGCCGCGCAGGCTCTTGTGCGTAGTTGTCGTCACAAAGTCAGCGTGCGGCACCGGGTTCGGGTACACACCTGCGGCGATCAAGCCAGCGTAGTGCGCCATGTCCACCATGAAGTACGCGCCGATCGACTTGGCGATTTTGCCGATGCGCTCGAAATCGATGCGCAGCGCAAATGCCGATGCGCCGGCAATGATCAGCTTCGGCTTCTTCTCTTGCGCCAGGGCTTCGAGCGCGTCGTAGTCGATATCTTCCTGCGCGTTCAGGCCGTAGCTCACAACGTTGAACCACTTGCCGCTCATGTTGAGCGCCATGCCATGCGTCAGGTGGCCGCCTTCGGCCAGGCTCATGCCCATGATCGTGTCGCCCGGCTTGAGCACGGCGAAGAACACGCCCTGGTTGGCCTGCGAGCCCGAGTTCGGCTGCACGTTGGCGGCTTCCGCGCCAAAGAGCTGCTTCACGCGGTCGATGGCGAGCTGTTCCACCACGTCTACATATTCGCAACCGCCGTAGTAACGCTTGCCGGGGTAGCCCTCGGCGTACTTGTTGGTCAGTTGCGAGCCCTGCGCGGCCATCACGGCCGGCGAAGTGTAGTTCTCGGAGGCAATCAGCTCGATGTGGTCTTCCTGACGCTGATTTTCCTTCTGGATGGCGGCAAAGATTTCGGGATCGATCTGGTCGATCGTATAGCGGCTGCGTTCGAACATGGCGAGTGTCTGGTCTGAAACGAAACGGAAAAGGCGGAGATCGGGCGAGGCGTGGGGAAACATGCGCGCGGCTTGAACGACTGCGCTCGGTGTTGGCCGACTGCAGCGGGTGTCCAAGTCACCCTGTGCTTCCCATTCGCTGCCCAGGCGAGCGGCAGGCGCCGTTGTGCATGACGCCAGAAACCTTGCGCTTCCTCGTGGTCGCTGCCCACATGTCGAAGCCGCTCAAAGCAGCTTCAGGATTCGCCAGTCGCGCAAGGTGGAATGGTTGCCCGCGAGTGTACGACAGCCCCATGGTCGCCGCAAGAAGCGAGCGTGCAGACACGCACATTGCTGTGCAATGCGGTTCAAGGCTTCAGGTAAACTCTGATCTTTCGCTTTCTTAAGGTCCGGAGACACTTCCATGATCGTATTCGTGACCGGCGCAACCGCCGGGTTCGGCGCGGCCATCGCGCGGCGTTTCGTGCGAGAAGGCCATCGTGTGATCGCGGCAGGCCGCCGCCAGGACCGTCTCGACGCGCTCAAGGCTGAATTGGGCGACGCCGTGCTGCCGTTGGTGCTGGACGTGCTGGATGCCGATGTCGTTGCCGCGTTGCCCGGTACGCTGCCCGAGGGCTGGCGCGAAGTCGACGTGCTGGTCAACAACGCCGGTCTGGCCTTGGGCCTCGAACCCGCCCAGCGCGCTGATCTGTCCGACTGGGACCGCATGATCGGTACCAACTGCTCCGGACTGGTTCATATGACGCGTGCGTTGCTTCCGGCCATGGTTGAGCGCAACCGCGGTCACATTATCAATATCGGCTCCATCGCCGGGACGTACCCGTATCCGGGCGGCAACGTGTATGGCGCGACCAAGGCGTTCGTGCGCCAGTTCTCGTTGAACTTGCGCGCAGACCTGACCGGCACGCGCGTGCGCGTCTCGAACGTCGAGCCAGGTCTTTGCTCCGGCACCGAGTTTTCCAACGTGCGTTTCAAGGGCGACGATGCCCGCGTGGAGAAGGTCTACGAAGGCACGGAAGCCCTGACCGCCGACGACATCGCCGAGGCCGTCTACTGGATGGCGGCGCTTCCCGCGCACTTCAATGTCAACGCGATGGAGCTGATGCCCGTTTGCCAGTCATTCTCGGCCACCAGCGTGACGCGAGGCATGGCCTGAATCCCAGCGCAAGCCCTCGGCCGGTCGGTGGATGGCTGGCCGTCACTTGCGTCTTGGTAAAATTACCCGATGGCTTCTTTTGACTGGAACCTGCGCGTGTATTGGGAAGATACCGACGCGGGTGGCGTGGTGTTTTACGCCAACTATTTGAAATTTTTTGAGCGCGCCCGCACCGAGTGGCTGCGCGCGCTTGGGGTCGACCAGCGGGCGCTGGCCGATACGACCGGGGCCATTTTTGTGGTGCGCAGCACCGCTGTGGATTACCGCGCGCCGGCGCGCCTGGACGACCTGCTGCAGATCCGTTCGCGTATGGAACGGGTCGGCCCCGCGTCGGTCCAATTCGCCCAGGAAGGCTGGCGCGGCGACATTTTGCTCGCATCAGGCACGATTCGTGTTGGATGTGTCGACCGGCTCACTTTCCGGCCGACCCCGATTCCCGCTCCCGTACTCGCAACCATCAAAGCCGCCGCATGAATCCCGTCGAGGTCACACAAGATCTGTCGATCGTCTCGCTGGTGCTGCACGCCAGCCTCCTGGTCCAATTCGTCATGGGCCTGCTGCTGGTGATGTCGCTGTTCTCCTGGACGTACATCTTCCGCAAAGCGTTTGCGCTGCGCGCCGCGCGCAGCCAGACCGAATCGTTCGAGCGCGATTTCTGGGCCGGCGGCGACCTGCAGGCGCTGTATCAGAGCGCTGCCAACAACCGCCACACGACGGGGGCGCTCGAGCGCATCTTTGAAGCCGGCATGCGCGAATACCTCAAGGCGCGCGAGCTGCAGCGCGGTGGCGGCGATCCGAGCGCCATTCTGGATGCTTCCCGCCGTGCCATGCGTGCGGCCTACCAGCGCGAGATGGATTCACTGGAATCGCATCTGCCGTTCCTGGCGTCCGTCGGCTCGGTTAGCCCGTACATCGGCCTGTTCGGGACCGTGTGGGGGATCATGAACGCCTTCCGCGGCCTGTCCAACGTGCAGCAGGCGACGTTGTCGGCCGTGGCGCCCGGTATTGCCGAAGCGCTGGTAGCTACGGCCATCGGCCTGTTTGCGGCCATTCCGGCGGTGATTGCCTACAACCGCTACGCCACCGAGATGGACCGCCTGGCCAACCGCTTCGAGAGCTTCATGGAAGAGTTCTCGAACATCCTCCAGCGCCAGACGCGCTAAGGAGCCGCGCTCATGGCTACCATCCAGCGAACGCGCCGCGCCCGACGGGCCAAGGCCGACATTAACGTCGTTCCGTACATCGACGTGATGCTGGTGCTGCTTGTCATCTTCATGGTGGCGGCGCCCGTGGTGAACCCAGGGGTGGTCAATCTGCCCTCGGTGGCCAACGCCACGCCGCAACAGACCCAGCCGCCCATCGTCGTGACCATCAAGGGTGACGGCACGATCCTTGCTCGCGTCAAAACAGGTTCGGGAGCAATCGAGCAGAAGCTCGCCAACAACAACGAGCTGCGCGCATTTGTGAAGCAGCGCACTGACGAAAATCCCGATCAGCCCGTCGTGATTGCCGCCGACAAGTCGGTCCAATACGACCGCGTGCTGACCGTGATGAGCGTGCTCAAGGGCGATGGCGTCAAGCGCGTCGGCCTGATGGTGAAATCGTCATGAGCACGTTGATGAACCGAGCGTTGACGAACCAAGGCGGGGCAACCTGAACGTCATGACTACGACGTCGTTGCATCGTTATGAGCCTGTGCGCGAGCGTGGCACGCTGCGCGCGTTCGGGCTGGCGGTCCTGACACACGTTCTGCTGATCATCTTTCTGTACTTTGGCGTGCAGTGGCAGAGCAGCACCCCGCGCGGCGAAGAGGCCGAGTTGTGGGACGAGGCGGCGGTTCAGCAGGCCGTGCAGCAGGCCGCGCCGGTGCCTGAGGTCAAGCCGGAACCGGTGATCAAGGCGCCGCCGGCCAAGGTGGAAGAGGAAGCCGATATCGCGCTGGAGCAGCAGAAGCGCAAGCGTGAGCAGGAGGCTGCCGCCGCCCGTGAGGCCGAGCTTGCCCGCCGAGCCGCGGAAGACCGCGCCGAAGCACAGCGTCAGGCCCGTCTGAAGGAAGAGCAACAGGCCCGCCAGGCGGAACTCCAACGTAAGGCCCTGGCCGAACAGCAGGCCAAGGAAAAGGCAGCTGAAAAGGCCGCGGCGGACGCGGCGCAGGCTCGCAAGAATGCGCAACTGCAAGCCCAGGCCGAAGCCAAAGCCAAGGCGGAAGCCGAAGCGAAGCAGAAGGAGTTGAAAGCGAAGGCCGCTGCAGAAGCCAAGGCCAAGGCCGATGCCGAGCGCAAGGCGAATGAATCGCGCGCCAATGCGCAACGCCAGGCGCAGCTGGATCGGCTGCGCGCAATGGCGGGTGCGGGTGCGACTGGCACGGTGGCGGGCTCTGGCGGTGGTGTCGGCAATGCTCAGGGCACGGGTGGTACAGCATCGGCAGGGTATGCCGAGCGTGTGCGAGCCAAGGTCAAGCCGAACATCCTGTTCGATCCTTCGGCCGTCAATGGCAACCCATCGGCGGTCGTGTCGGTGCAGATGGCGCCTGACGGTTCGATCCTGTCCAAGCGGCTGACGAAATCGAGCGGCAACGGTGCCTATGACGAGGCTGTCATGCGCGCGGTCGAGCGCTCTGATCCGTTGCCTCGCGACACCAATGGCAAAGCGCCGTCGAGCGTCATCCTGACGTTCCGGCCGAAGGAATAACGGGTCGGTGCTCGCCTATGCGGCGTCGGCCAACGGTACTCAGATTCCGGATTTGATAGTAGGGAAGATGAACATGATGCGAACGATGTGGATCCCGATGTTCCGACGCGCAGCGCAGGCACTGCTGCTGACTGCGGCAAGCGCCGGCGTGGCCCATGCCCAGCTCAACGTGGAGATCTCGGGCGTCGGCGCCAGCCAGTACCCGATCGCGATCGCCAACTTCCAGGGTGAGGCGCAGGCTCCGCAAAACCTTTCGGCGATTGTCCGGGCAGACTTGGTGCGCAGCGGCCGCTTCTCAAACGTCGATGTGGCCGGCGCCGTGGTGCCGGAAAGCCCGGCACCTGACCTGGGTGCATGGAAAGCCAAGGGCGCCGCAGCCTTCGTGGGCGGCACCGTGACCCGCAACGGCGATCGCTACGAAATCCGCTTCCGCCTGTACGACACGGCCAAGGGCGAAAGCCTGGGCGGTCTGTCGCTTACGCGCGGCCCTGGTCAACTGCGCTTGGCCGCGCACGAAATTGCCGATTACATCTATCAGAAGCTGATTGGCGAGCGCGGTATTTTTGCGACGCGCCTGTCGTATGTGTCCAAGGTCGGCCGCCGCTTCCAGCTGCAGATTTCCGACTCGGACGGCGCCAACCCGCAGATTGCATTGACGAGCAATGAGCCGATCATCTCGCCGTCGTGGTCGCCGGACGGCACCAAGGTCGCGTATGTCTCGTTCGAGAGCAAAAAGCCGGTGGTGTACGTGCATGACCTGGTGGCAGGCCGCCGCACGGTCATCTCGAACCAGAAGGGCAACAACTCGGCGCCGGCCTGGTCGCCGGACGGCCGCCACGTGGCGGTGTCGCTCTCGCGCGATGGCAATACGCAGGTCTACCTGGTCAACGCCGATGGCTCTGGCCTGCGCCGCTTGAGCCGCAGCAGCGCCATCGATACGGAGCCGTCGTTCTCGCCGGATGGCCGTTACATCTACTTCACGAGCGATCGTGGCGGCGCCCCGCAGATCTATCGCATGTCGGTTGACGGCGAAGAGGCGGGCGGTGCGCAGCGCGTGACGTTCAAGGGCAACTACAACACGAGCCCGCGTGTGTCGCCGGACGGCAAGCTGCTGGCGTACATCTCGCGTGTGGGCGGCGCGTTCCGCCTGTACACGCAGGACTTGTCCAACGGCGACGTGAACGCGCTGACGGATACATCGCACGATGAATCGCCGAGCTTCGCTGCCAACGGCAAGTTCATCCTGTATTCCACGCGCGTTGGCGGCAAATCGGTGTTGGCCGCCGTGTCGACAGATGGCCGTACGCGTCAGGTTCTTTCCCTCCAGGCCGGCGAAGTTCGTGAGCCGGCGTGGGGTCCTTTCATGCAATAACGAAGCTGTTCCACTAGGAGAAATCGGACATGTCGAAGTCCCAAACCATGATCAAACTCGCAGCCATTGCCGCGCTGCTGGCCCTGGGCGCTTGCAGCTCGGGCGTGAAGCTCGATGACACCGCCAAGAACGGTACGGGCGGCGCCGCCGGCACGGGCGCTGATGCCCGCACGGTGACCCCGGTGGACGTGGGCCGTGACGAGCTGACCGACCCGAACAGCCCGCTGGCCAAGCGCAGCATCTACTTCGATTTCGACAGCTACTCGGTCAAGCCGGAGTACCAGGGCCTGCTGGGTCAGCACTCGCGTTACCTGCAATCGCATAACCAGCGCAAGATCCTGATCCAGGGCAACACCGACGAGCGCGGCACGAGCGAATACAACCTCGCACTGGGCCAGAAGCGTGCCGAGGCTGTGCGTCGCGCCCTGTCGTCTATGGGGGTGCCTGATAGCCAGATGGAAGCCGTGAGCCTGGGTAAGGAAAAGCCGCAAGCGACCGGCCACGACGAAGACTCGTGGGCACAGAACCGCCGCGCCGACATCGTCTATTGATCGGTACGGTTTGAAGTGGAACGCGCCGGCTGCGAGGTTGCGGCCGGCGTTCTTACGTTGGCAATCACATGAATACGATGATGAAACAGCGCGCTTATGGGGCCACGCGTCGGGCCATCCTGATGGCGACGCTCGTCGCGGGTGGCGCCCTCACCATGGCCGGCCCGGCGGCAGCGGGGGTGTTTGACGACGATGAGGCGCGCCGCGCCATCATCGACATGCGCGACAAGTTCAACAACTTCCAGTCGACGGCGGCCCAGCGCATCGATCAGAACAGTAAGAACCTGATCGATGCGCAAAACCAGATTGAAACGCTCAAATCCGAAGTGGCTCGCCTGCGGGGGCAGAACGAAGTCCTGCAGAACAGCGTCGATACGCTGACCAAGCAGCAGAAGGATTACTACGCCGACCTCGATGCGCGCCTGAAGAAGTTCGAGCCGCAGCAAGCGACGGTGGACGGCCGCGAAGGCATGGTCCAGCCGAACGAGAAGCCGGAATACGACGCCGCGCTCAAGGCGTTCCAGAGTGGCGACTTCAAAGGCGCGGGCAACCAGTTCTCGGCGTTCGTGAAGAAGTATCCGCAAAGCCCGTATCTGCCGCTGGCGCAGTTCTGGCTGGGCAATGCGCTCTATGCGCAGCGCGACTACAAGGGCTCGAGCTACGTGCTGGAGAACATGGCACGCAGCAACCCGCAGCATCCGAAGGCGCCCGATGCGTTGCTGCAGGTGGCGACCAACCAGGGTGAGTCGGGCCAGAAGGCGGCCGCACGCAAGACGCTGGAATCGGTGGTCTCGCAGTATCCCGGTACCGAGCAGGCCAAGACCGCGCAAAGCCGTCTGAAGACGATGCGCTGAACGGCAAGCTGCACGGCATATGAACAAACGCCCGCCCGTGGCTGCACCGGCGGGCGTTTTTCATGGGGCGCCGAATGGCGGGCATATGCCGCATCCGGCGCGGGCAGGGCGGCGGCACGCTAAAATGCGGACCTTCCCGATTTGCTTCGCAAGGCTTCGCCCATGAAAAAACGCGCCATCGTCCTGCTCTCCGGCGGGCTGGACTCTGCCACCGTGCTCGCCATGGCCAATGCCGATGGCTTTGAGACTTACGCGCTGTCGATGCGCTATGGCCAACGCCACTCCTCCGAGTTGGAAGCGGCCAAGAAAGTGGCGGCGACGCTGGGCGCAGTGCGCCATGAAATTGTCGATCTGGACCTGCGCAAGTTCGGGGGCTCCGCGTTGACGGACGATGCGCTCGATGTGCCGACCGACGGTGCGCAGTCGGGCATCCCGATCACGTATGTGCCGGCGCGCAACACGATCATGCTGTCGCTGGCGCTTGGCTGGGCCGAGGCGGTTGGCGCGCGTGACCTGTTCTTTGGCGCGAATGCCGTGGACTACTCCGGCTATCCGGATTGCCGCCCCGAATACGTTGCCGCTTACGAAACGCTCGCCAACCTGGCGACGAAGGCTGGCGTGGAAGGCGAGCGCATCCGCGTGAACGCACCCATCATCAACATGACCAAGGCGGAGATCATCCAGGCCGGCGTGCGGCTGGGCGTGGACTACGGCCTGACCGTGTCGTGCTACAAGGCCGACGACGACGGCCGCGCGTGCGGCGTGTGCGATTCGTGCCGTATCCGCAAGGCGGGGTTTGAAGCCGCCGGCGTGCCCGACCCCACCCGCTACGTCTAACGCACCATGCCCGATATCGACCTCAACGCGTTGTCCCACACGGTGCTGTGGGCCACGTTCGCGCTTACGTTCGTGTTTGGCGCGATCCTGCAGCGCACGCACTTCTGCACGATGGGCGCGGTGTCCGACGTCGTCAACATCGGCGACTGGAACCGGTTGCGCATGTGGGCGCTGGCCATCGGCGTGGCCATGATCGGCACGGGGTGCCTGAGCTGGCTTGGCCTGATCGATACAAGCAAGACGATCTACACGGCAAGCAAGCTGCTGGGGCTGTCGTCGCTCGTGGGCGGGCTGCTGTTCGGCTTCGGCATGGTGCTGGGCTCGGGCTGCGGCAGCAAGACGCTGGTGCGCATCGGCGGCGGCAATCTCAAGTCGGTCGTGGTGTTCGTGTTCCTGGGGCTGGCGGCATACATGACGCTCAAGGGCGTATTTGGCGTGGTGCGTGTGGCCACGGTGGATAGCGTTGCCATTGCGCTGCCGACGTCGCAGGATCTGCCCAGCGTGCTGAGCCACGCGTTCTCCACCGATGTGCGCATGCTGCGCCTGGTGCTGGCGCTGATGATCGGCGGGGCGCTGTCGCTGTGGGCGCTGCTCGCGCGTGATTTCCGCACGGGCGACAACCTGCTCGGCGGCATCGGCGTCGGGCTCGTCATCGTCGGCATGTGGTATGTGTCGGGGCATCTCGGCTACGTGCCGGAAGACCCGAACACGCTGCAGGAAGCGTTTGTGGCGACCAATAGCGGCCGCATGGAAGCGCTGAGCTTCGTTGCGCCGGTGTCGTACACGCTGGAGTGGCTGATGTTCTTCAGCGATACGTCGAAGGTGCTGACGGTCGGCATCGTGAGCGTGCTGGGGGTGATTGCTGGCTCGGCGGTGGTGGCACTGGCCACGCGCACGTTCCGCTGGGAAGGCTTTGCCAGTGCCGAGGACACGGGCAATCACATCATTGGCGGCATCCTGATGGGCATTGGGGGCGTCACGGCGCTGGGATGCACGATCGGGCAGGGCCTGTCGGGCGTGTCGACGTTGGCGATCGGCTCGTTCATCGCGCTGGCCGGTATCGTAATCGGTGCGGTGCTGGCGTTCCGCTACCAGATGTGGCGGATGGAGCGGCTTGTCTGACCGGAGGGGCGTTGACAGAGGCGCGGATATCTTCCTATAATCGCGGTCTTTGGGGTCTTTAGCTCAGTCGGTAGAGCAGTAGACTTTTAATCTATTGGTCGCGGGTTCGAATCCCGCAGGACCCACCAAAAATTCGAAGGGCTGACAGGCGACTGTCGGCCCTTTTTGTTTGGCTGTCCTTCCGCCCAACTTCGTCTCCTCGGGCGCTCTCTGCGTGGTCGAGCATCCACATCGATAGCACGGTGTGCCTTCCCGATAGCGTCATCACCTGACCGCCGCGTCGCTTTCCGCCTGCGCCGCTAGGGATTTCCTCTATAGCGCTCCTCACCTGCAGCAACGACCATATCTTCCATTGGAACCGGTTCCATACGGAGAAAAGCGCACAAATGGCAGATATCGTGATCGTGGCGAGCGCGTTTGGCGCCGCCCACGTGCTCGAGCAGGGGCATCACGCCTATGTTCCCGTGGCCGCATCGGTCGGCGCGGCCGGCTTCGAGGTGCGGCGCGAACTCTTGCCCGCTGGGCTCGATGGCACGGTTTCGGCGCAGCTCCTCGCTGCCTTGGGCCGGCTGATTGCCGCGCATGGCCTCTGGGCGGTCTATTCGACGCCGGCCACGCTGTACACGGACGACGGCGCTCTGGATGCTGCCGCTATTCGCGGCGCGCTGGCGGAAGCGCAAACCTTGGGCGCGCGCATCGTGAAGTTCCAGCTTGGCGGGTTTGCCGGCGATGCGTCGGCAGAAGTGCTGGCCCAACTGCTGCAAGGCTGGCGCCCCCGGGTGCTGGTTGAGAACGGTCAGCAGACGGTGGGCGGCTCCCTCGCGCAGTTCCGAGGTTTGTTCGACGCATTGGGAAGCGCGGGTCTGGCCGACATGCTGGGCATGACATTCGATGTTGGCAACTGGGAGTGGTCGGGTGAAGCGCCGCTGGCGTGTGCGCGAGCCCTGGCCCCCTATGTGGAATACATCCATTGCAAGAGCGTCGCAGGTGAGGGGGCACGCCGCTTTGCGGTGGCGCCAGCGGGCAACGATGCGGGGTTCGCCGCTGTGTTGGCAGCATTGCCGGGCGATGTTCCGCGCGGCATCGAATTTCCGTTCGACGCGGTCGATCTCGCCGCCGATGCCCATCAGCATGTCAGGTGGCTCAAGGCCGCCTGACTGTGACTCGACATCAAAGGAGCTTACGCATGTCACAGATGTTGGATGTCATCACCTACGGCGAAGCCATGGCGATGTTCGTAGCGACTGCGCCCGGGCCGCTGGCCCAGGCCACGCAATTCACCAAGCGCATCGCGGGTGCCGATCTGAACGTGGCCATCGGCTTGAGCCGCCTCGACTTTCGCGTCGGCTATGTGAGCCGAGTGGGGCAGGATTCCTTCGGCGAATATGTGCTGGAAACGCTGGCGCGCGAACGGATCGATGCCTCGTGCGTGGTGGTGGACCCGCAATATCCGACCGGCTTCCAGTTGAAGTCGCGTGCTGACGATGGCAGCGACCCGGGTGTGGAGTACTTCCGCAAGGGATCGGCCGCCAGCCGCCTCTCCTGCGCCGACTATGTGGCCGACTATGTGCTCGGTGCTCGCCATCTGCATCTCACGGGTGTGGCCCCCGCGATTTCCGCATCGTCGTGCGAACTTGCGTTTCACCTTGCACAAGAGATGCGCGCGGCCGGTAGATCAATCTCGTTCGATCCGAATCTGCGCCCAACGCTGTGGCCTTCCGCTGCGGAGATGGTGAGCACGCTGAACGCGCTGGCGGCCCTTTCCGATTGGGTGCTGCCTGGCTTGGCCGAGGGACAGCAGCTGACCGGCTATGACAACCCGGCCGATATCGCGCGCTTTTATCTCGATCAAGGTGCACGTGGCGTTGCCATCAAGCTGGGTGCTGCAGGCGCGTACTACCGGACCGCCGACGGAGCAGAAGGCATCGCCGAGGGTGTGCGTGTGGAGCGCGTTGTCGACACGGTGGGCGCGGGTGACGGCTTTGCCGTGGGCGTTGTCAGCGCTCTGCTCGAAGGGCAGTCACCCGAGTTGGCCGTTGCGCGCGGCAACCGTATCGGCGCGCTGGCGATCCAAGTGATCGGGGATTCCGAAGGCCTGCCGACTCGCGCTGAGCTTGATGTGCTTGAGCAAGCGGCGCGCATTGTATGCGAGCCGGAACCCATTCCCAGCGTGTAACGCAGCGCTTCGACTGCCGCCCTTCGCGGGCAACGCAAACCATCAAAGGAGACACGAACATGGCAACGCAACTCGCGGCGCGGCGCTGGTGGATGATCATGCCGATCGTCTTTATCACGTACAGCCTGGCCTACCTCGATCGCGCGAACTACGGCTTCGCGGCAGCGGCCGGCATCAATCACGATCTGGGGATCAGCCAGGGGCTGTCGTCGTTGATCGGCGCGCTGTTCTTCCTCGGCTATTTCTTCTTCCAGATTCCGGGCGCAATTTACGCAGAACGCCGGAGCGTGAAGAAACTCGTGTTCATCAGCCTGGTGTTATGGGGCTTGTGCGCGGCGCTGACGGGCGTCGTGAGTGACATTCCCTCGCTGCTGGCGATCCGGTTTGTGCTGGGTGTGGTCGAGGCGGCCGTCATGCCTGCGATGCTCATCTACATCAGCAACTGGTTTACCAAGCACGAGCGTTCGCGCGCGAATACGTTTCTGATTCTCGGTAATCCCGTGACGGTACTCTGGATGTCGGTGGTGTCCGGCTACCTCGTGCGCGAGTTCGGCTGGCGCCATATGTTTATCGCAGAGGGCGTGCCCGCCATCATCTGGGCCGTGTGCTGGTGGTGCCTGGTGCAGGACAAGCCGGCGCAGGCATCGTGGCTGAGCACACAGGAAAAGCGCGACCTGGAACAGGCATTGGCGGCGGAGCAGGCGGCCATCAAACCGATGCGTAACTACGGCGAGGCTTTCCGCTCGCCAGTCGTCGTCAAGCTGTGCGCGCAGTACTTCTGCTGGAGCATCGGCGTCTATGGCTTCGTGCTGTGGCTGCCGTCCATCGTTAAGAATGGCTCGTCGCTCGGCATGGTCGAGACGGGCTGGCTGTCGGCGTTGCCGTATCTTGCCGCCACCATCGCGATGCTTGCGGCGTCGTGGGCGTCGGACAAGATCGGTTCGCGGCGCGGTTTCGTTTGGCCGTTCCTGCTGGTGGGCGCTGCGGCGTTTGCTGCATCGTTTGCACTCGGGTCAACGCACTTCTGGTTGTCGTACGCGCTGCTCGTCATTGCCGGCGCGGCGATGTATGCGCCGTATGGCCCGTTCTTCGCCATCGTGCCGGAGCTGCTGCCGAAGAACGTCGCGGGAGGTGCGATGGCGCTGATCAACAGCATGGGCGCCCTCGGTTCGTTTGTCGGCTCGTACTTCGTCGGCTACCTGAACGGTGCCACCGGCTCGCCGCTGGCGTCGTACGCATTCATGAGCGCCGCGCTTTTTGCGGCCGTGATCCTCACGCTCTGCGTCAAGCCGCAACCGCGTGATGCTTACGCGCTCGCGCACCCCCTACCTGGAAAATGAATTGATGAAACCTCTCGTCGTTGCCTATAAGCCATTGCCCGACGATGTCGTCGCCCAATTGCACGAGCATGTCGAACTCGTGCAGGTCGACGGCGCTGCGGCGTTGACCGAAGCGCTTGCCAACGCCGAGGGCGCGATCGGTGCGAGCCTGAAGATCACGCCGCAGATGCTCGACCGCGCGCCCCGGCTCAAGGCATGGTCCACGATCTCCGTCGGCTATGACAATTTCGACGTGCCCGATCTCACGCACCGTGGCATTGCGCTGGCGCACACACCGGATGTGTTGACCGAGTCGACCGCCGATACCGTGTTTTCGCTGATTCTCGCGTCGGCGCGTCGCGTCGTTGAGCTGGCCGAGTGGGTCCGGGCAGGCAACTGGCAGCGCAGCATCGGGCCCGAGCTTTACGGCACGGATGTTCAGGGCAAGACGATCGGCATCGTCGGGCTGGGTCGCATCGGTGCGGCAGTGGCTCGCCGTGCTGCGCTAGGTTTCCGTATGCGAGTGCTGTACACGAACCGGCACTCGCATCCCGAGGCCGAAGCGCAGTACGGCGCGCGCCGCGTGACGCTCGACACGTTGCTGGCCGAAGCCGATTTTGTTTGCCTGCAGGTGCCGCTGACGCCTGAAACGCAGCACCTGATCGGCTCGGCAGAACTGGCGAAGATGAAGCGCAGCGCGGTCCTGATCAATGCGTCGCGTGGGCCCGTCGTTGACGAGGCAGCGCTCATCCATGCATTGCACAACGGCACGATCCGCGGCGCGGGGTTGGACGTGTTCGAGCACGAGCCGCTGGCCGCCGATTCGCCACTGCTGGCCATGAAGAACGTAGTTGCATTGCCCCATATCGGCTCTGCAACGCACGAGACGCGACACGCAATGGCCCGCTGCGCCGCCGACAACCTGGTCAAGGCGCTGGCTGGCACGTTGCGTGAGAACTTGGTCAATCCGCAGGTACTGGAACCCTCTCACGCTTCATGAGTCGAGTACCGGGATTGCGCTATGATCCTCGCACCCTGGCTCCGGCCCCTCGCGCCGACGGACCGTTCTGAAGCGCATCGTGACTGATTCCCCATCCTCTTCCTCGCGCCCTGCGACCATTACCGATGTGGCCCGCGAAGCGGGAACCGGCAAGACCAGCGTGTCCCGCTATCTGAATGGAGAGACACAAGTCCTTTCCGAAGATCTGCGACAGCGCATCGAAGCCGCCATCCAGCGGTTGAACTACCGGCCCAACCAGATGGCGCGCGGTCTCAAGCGCGGCCGCAACCGTCTGCTCGGCATGCTGGTGGCTGACCTGACCAATCCTTATACGATCGAAGTGCTGCAAGGCGTGGAGGCAGCCTGCCACGCGCTGGGCTACATGCCGCTCATCTGCCACGCCGCAAATGAGATCGAGATGGAGCGCCGGTTCGTGCAGTTGCTGACGACGTACCGAGTCGAGGGATTGATCGTCAACGCGCTCGGTGCGGAAGAAGCCGTGCTGCGTCCGCTGCGGGGCGGCGGCATTCCTGCCGTGCTGGTGGATCGCACGGTCGAAGGGTTTGACGCCGACCTGGTGGGCCTCGATAACCACGACGCCATCAGGTTGGGTGTGCAGCATTTGCTGGATCACGGTTTCGATTTCATCCAGTTCATCGTGCAGCCGTTTGAGCAGGTCAGTTCGCGGCGTGAGCGCGAACTCGCCTTCCGAGAAACGATGGCAGCGACAGGGCGTCCAGCGGAGCCGACCGTGGTGCTGGACCCAACCGATCCGGCCTCAGTCGAGCGTGCGCTGGCAGAGATCGATGCACGCATCGATGCAACGCACCAGCAGGGGGGAAAGCGACTGGCGCTGTTTATCGCCAACGCGCCGGTTGCGCTTGTCGTTGTGCGGCATCTGCGCACGCAATTTGGCCCAGCTTGGCAGGAGCGGACGGCGCTGCTGTCGATCGATGATCCGGAATGGGCGGAGTTGATCGGCATCACCACGATCCGGCAACCGACGTACGACATCGGCTACAAGGCCGTCGAATTCGTGCATGAGCGCATCGAAGGTGTGAGCGGCGACGCCCGTGTCGTGTTGCTACCGGGCACGCTCGTCGAACGTGCTTCCACGTTGCGTTCGCTGCAGGCCGCGTCATGACGTTGCGTCTCTACCTCGCCGGGCCGGACGTTTTCCGCCCCGAACCCATCGTGCATGGCGAAGCGCTTAAGGCGCTGTGCGCGGAGTTCGGCTTCATCGGCCTGTATCCGCTCGACAACGCGATCGCCCCGCAGGCTGATGGCTTTGCGACCGCCGCGGAGATCTACCGCCAGAACATCACACTAATCGACTCGGCCGACGCGGTGCTCGCCAACGTGGCGGATTTTCGCGGCCACGAGCCCGACTCCGGTACGTGTTTTGAAATCGGCTACGCCATCGCCCGCGGCAAAGACGTGTGGTGCTACAACGTGCCTGACGTGCCGCTGGTCGGTCAGGTGCCGAACACCAATGGCAACGATGCAGACGGCTGGGCCGTGGAGGATTTCGGCCTGCCGCGCAACCTCATGATCGCTTGCAGCTGCCGCCTCGTCGTGGGCGATGTGCGCGTGTGCCTGGAGCGCATGCGTGCGCACTACGCCTAGTTGCGAGCTGGATATGCGGTTGCGGATTGCTTCCTTCCGGGCAGGCGAGGCCATCCACTTCGCGCCAGGCTGCCCCGACAAAGATCGGCGCACGTTGCATCGCGCGAACTTTGAAGGTGACGTGCCGGTTTAGGGCCCGTTCGTCTACAGCCCGGCCTCGGCCAGGCGGGCATCAATACTCGCCAGCGTCAACGTCTGTGCAAACAGCCGCGTGAGCGATTGGCTTGCATACTGCGGCACCTCGTCCGCTGTGGTCCAACGGTACGCATCCATCTCGGGGATGAGTCTGCCGGTGTGATAACTGTTGAACATCGATGTGCACGTGAGCGTGTCGAGTGCAACTTCTGCGCGGCGCAGGCGCGTGGCGAACAGGTGCAGTTCCTTGTCGCGGCGATAGGGGAAACGGCCGAGCTCGATCAGTGCGTGGCTGTCGAGCACGAGGCCGGTTTCCTCGCGCGTCTCGCGCAGGGCGGCGTCGCGATCGTTTTCGCCCGGGTCGGGGGCGCCTTTGGGGATGTCCCAGTGGCGCGTCTCGGTGGCGTGGGCGAGGAGCACATCGCCATCTTCGTTGAGCAGGACGAGGCCGCAGGACAGGGCGATCGGCATGTTATTTCGCTCCGGAGCGTTGCGTGATGCGTGCGGTCAGCGATTGGTGCTCGCGGCTGAATAACCGGCGATAGGCCAGCAGCACAACCGCGACCGTGCCCAGCCCCGAAGACGCCGCCAGCAGGAACATGATGATGAGCTGGTAGCGCACAGCCTCCTGCAGCAGCTCGCTTTTGCCCGCGCCTGAGGGCCCGGCCAGCGCAATGCGATCGCCGGCCTGCACGGCAAGCGTGGCAGGTTGCAGCAGCGTGACGCCGGTGCGTGCATCGCGGCGTTGGAGATGGGAGGCGGCCAGCATGGTGGGGCGAGTGTGTTGCGTACAGTACGGCATCAATGCGCGGCTCTTATGCATTATGCATATGAGCGGAGGCTGGGCTCCTCCGCCGTAATCCTGAACTCGCGTGCGCAGGCGCTGTGCCGTCGCCGCGTCGTGACGCCATCCCCGTGCCATGCGGAATGCCCCCTAGCCCAAACGGAGCAGCCTGAATGAGCTGGCCGGTGGCCGATGTCGGACGAATCCGACATGCCATTCAGCCGCGGGCGGGTCGCCATTTGCGCATACCGGGCATACGATCGAAACATCACTATAAGAAGAGATGGAGGGCGCCATGGAGACCGACAAAGTGCAGGTTGCCCACCCGTGGTGGCAGCCGGGAGTTTTTGCATCTGCGCCAGCCATTTTTCTCTGGATCTGCGCGGAGTTGCCTCCCGATATGCTCGGCGCCATCTTCCACGCGGGTACGTCGCCCGACTCGCTTCGGCACGTGGGTGACACGCTGTTCGTGATCGGCTGGACCGCCAGCGGCGCGCTCATGTGGCATGGCCGGCGGCGCATCGGGCATGACGCGGACGTGACAGAGCAACCGGCTTCCGCGGCGGTGGAGGCGACGGAGCAGCCGCACGGGCTCGCTGGTTTGCGCCAGAACATGGCCCGGCGCTGGGAGCGCATGCGCCATCCGATTCCGCTGCACTGATATTGCGCTGCCGCAAACAAGAAAGGCCGGATTGCTCCGGCCTTTTTGACGCGCGGGAAGCCCTTTCAGGAGGTGCTGCCCGGAATGATCTCGTTCGCATCGGCATTAGACGCAGACGTTGCCGTACTGACCGGCTCGCCTTGTGCATCTTGCCATTTCTTGTAGCCCCACCAAGCCGCTCCGGCCAAGATTCCGACCTTGCCGAGCTTGCGCGTGATCCGGCCGATGACGGTGCGGCGCAATCCTGCATACGCGAGCGACAGCGCGGTGCCCACCAGCGGATATTCACGCGCAATGCCGAGCGCTCGCATCAGGCCATTGGGGCGCGCGAGCGGGCGAATGACGCTGGGCAGCAACGCGCCGAGGCCGCCCAGGCTGAAGGTACGGCTGGCGGCGCGATGTACATCGTTGCGGGCTTGAGCGTAGTCGTAGCGCTCCAGCGCGGCGCGTGTCAGAAGCAGTTCCTTGCGGACGCTCAGTGGCAGGCGCGTTTCGGCGCCGCGGCGTGATGGCCGCACATGATGTCGCGCACTCGATGCGGGTTCGTTCATAGACGGGCCGGGCGACGGCGTTTGTTCGGTGGGATCGGTCATCGGCGCAGGATCTCCCGGTCTTTGTCGAGCTCGGCCAGCGTGGCCTCGAACAGCGGCGGGGCGTTACGCAGCAGCGAGCGTACCTTCCACAGGCACGCCGCCGCGCCCAGCGCATACAGCGCTGCCATTACGGCAAGGGACTGCCAGCGATACGTATCCCAGCAAAGGATGACCACCAGCGCCGTCAGTGTCATGATGGACAGGCCGATGAGGCTCACGGCCAACATGCCCAGGAAGGCGGTCCCGAGTAGCCGTTCTTTTTCTTCAGCCAGTTCGACGCTGGCCAGCTCGAGCCGCGTCTGCAGCATCGAGACGACCGTGCCGGCCAGTTTCTTCAAGGAAGCGAACAGCTTTGGGCTGGTGTCGTCGGTCATGAGGTGTGGAAAAGGTGCGAGGCCAATGGCGCCACTGCGGACCCAGCACGCGCCATGCCCGGAATGGAGCCCCCAAAATGCAACTGGCCGATGGCGCGATCCACAGGGCGCGCGCCATCGGCCAGAAAGGGTGCTGCGGGTTACTTGCGGTTGAGCAGCAGGCCGATCAGCAGGCCCACGCCGGCCGCCACGCCCACGGCTTGCCACGGATGATCGTGGACGTAGTCATCGGTGGCGCGTGCGGCAGCCTTGCTCTTGTGGACGACCGCGTCTTGCAGATCCTGCGCCTTCTCCTTGGCTTGGCGGAGCATGCCCATGCCACGCTCGCGCAGTTCGGCGGCCTTTTCGCCGCTGCTGGAGGCAGCTTGTTTGAGCAGGGTTTCAGCGTCGGACAGTACAGTCTTCACGTCGGTCATCAGTTTCTCCTTATTGACGGAATCGGCCAGGTTGGGGGAAGTGTTCGTCATGGTCGGGTCCTCGGTGTCGGGGGGTAGTTCAATCGTCAATCTGTCGATGCGCTTATTCGCTAGCATATGTGTGAGCACTGCGAAACTTCAAGCGCTCGCGTCGCGCGCACTGCGATGGATCAAGGCTTCGGTCATTGTCCGGCAATGTGCGCACGCCTTCCACCCTGTTGTCAGCAAATGCCGCGCCTAATGACGAAAAGTGATGTTGTTGTGAATTTATAGTCGTTTTGGTTGGATGGCAATCTGGCTATAGTGGTTCCCAATCTGTGTATGGAGGACACGATGTCTCTACGTTTGGGCGATATCGCCCCTGATTTCGAGCAGGATTCCAGTGAAGGCCGCATCAAGTTCCATGAGTGGCTGGGCAATAGTTGGGGCGTGCTTTTCTCGCACCCGGCCGATTACACGCCGGTCTGCACCACCGAACTGGGCCTGACCGCCAAGCTGAAGGACGAATTTGCCAAGCGCAATGTCAAGGCGATTGCGTTGTCGGTCGATTCGGTCGAGTCGCATAAGGGCTGGATCAACGACATCAACGAGACGCAGAACACCAGCGTCAACTTCCCGATCATTGCCGACCCCGATCGGAAGGTTTCACAGCTGTACGACATGATTCATCCGAATGCGAGCGAGACATTTACCGTGCGTTCGCTGTTCGTGATCGATCCGAACAAGAAGATTCGCCTGACGATTACGTATCCGGCTTCGACGGGGCGCAATTTCAATGAAGTGCTGCGCGTGATCGACTCGCTGCAGTTGACCGACAGCCATAGCGTGGCCACGCCGGGTAACTGGCAAGACGGCGACGACGTGGTCATCGTGCCGTCGTTGAAGGACGAGGAAGTCCTCAAGCAGAAATTCCCGAAGGGCTACAAGGCGGTGCGGCCGTATCTGCGCCTGACGCCGCAGCCCAACAAGTGACCGTCTCCTTGGTAGTGTGATTGCCGCCCGGCCTCGTGCCGGGCGTTTTTTGCGTGGGAACCGGCTCGGGATCCTACTGGGCGGGCCGATCTTGGCCCTGTGATGCTCGCCGTACCCATGTAGGGCTGCGCTTCTCGGACCAACCTCGGCCCGCTCGCTACGGATCCTGATCCGGTTCTCAGGCAAAACAAAACCGGCCAGCCCTTTCGGGTCTGGCCGGTTTGTCTTTTGTGAAGACGGGTCAGTGTGCGATCAGATCGCCCAGCCGCCTGCGTAGAAGGCCACCAGCGCACCGGCAATCGCCACGGTGCCGATGTTCAGCTTGCGCCATTCGCCGGCCACCAGGCGGCCTATCACCAGCGTGCTGAAGCCGAGCATGATGCCGGTGACGATGTTGCAGGTCAGCACGATGAACACGGCACAGACCAGGCCAGACAGCGCGTCAACCATGTCGTCCATGTGCAGCTTGCTCACGCTGGAGAGCATCAGCAGGCCGACATACATCAGCGCCGGAGCCGTTGCGTACGACGGCACCAGGCCGGCCAGCGGCGAGAAGAACATCACCGCCAGGAACATCACGCCGACCACGACAGCCGTCAGGCCCGTCTTGCCGCCTGCTGCCACACCAACCGTCGACTCGATGTAAGCCGCGGCCGGCGCACCGCCGAAGAACGCCGAGAAGATCGAGCTGATCGAATCGGCCGTGAGGGCGCGGCCGCCGTTGATGATGTGGCCCTTGTCGTTGAGCAGACCGGCTTGGCCGGCCACGGCGCGGATCGTGCCGGTGGCATCGAACACAGCGGTCATCACGAGCGCCAGCACGCTTGGCAGCACGGCGGCCGTGAGTGCACCGCGGATATCCATTGCACCGATCAGCGACGCATGACCTGCGGCGGCGAGCGAAGGCACGGCAAACACGCCAGTGAACTTCACGGCCGGGTCAAAGATCAGGCCCAGGATCGAGATGGCGATGATCACGATCAGGATGCCACCCGGCACGCGGCGGCGCTCCATGCCGAAGATGGCGGCCAGACCCAGCACCGACATCATGACCGGGAAGGCGGTGACGTGGCCCAGTGCAACGGGCAGGCCCTCGCCGGCGTTCTTCACTACCAGGCCGACGTCGTTGGACGCGATCAGCAGCAGGAACAGCCCGATGCCGATGCCCGTGCCATGCGCCACGCCCGACGGCAGATTGCGCAGGATCCAGGAGCGCACGCCCGTGGCCGAGATGGCCGTGAAGGCCACACCCATCAGAAACACCGCGCCCAGCGCGATTTCCGGCGTCAGCTTTTGCCCAAGCACCAGGCCGAAGGCCATGAACGCGGTCAGCGAAATTGCACAGCCGATGGCGATCGGCAGCTTGGCCCACAGGCCCATCAGCAGCGAACCAAAGGCGGTGGTCAGGCACACCGCGACAAAGACTGCGCTGGTATCAAAGCCGGCCTTGCCCAGCATGCCGGGCACGACAAACACGGCGTAGACCATTGCCATGAATGTGGTGATGCCGGCCACGACCTCGCGCTTTTGCGTGCTGCCGCGTGCAGAAATCTGGAAGTAGCGATCAATGGCACGCGCGTCGGCGATGCCAGCGGCGCCAAGTTCCGTCGACGACGGAATGGTCTGTTCAGCCATGGTGGGTTTGTCTCCTGGCAGGACTCCGCGCCGGCCGATCTTGGTCGTCCGCGTAGGGTGCCCTGTTCTGGTTTTGATATCGGTACGGGTGCCTGCGTACGCGCGCCGGCATTCTCCAGACCGTTGTCTCGCGATTGGTTTTGTCGCGTGGCGCTGCAATCTGCGTGTGGACCGCGCGCTCGTTCTATCGGTGTGAGGGGCGTGCGGCCCAACAATCCGCCGACACTTGAACCGAAGCATAGACGCGCGCTACCGCCGATTCATGCGGCGTGGCGTATCCCGGTCATTTGCAAATTGGTATATCGCGAGGGGAGGAGAACAACGGTGCCCAGGACGGGCGAGAGGTGCGGCAGCGGGTGTGGCGAGTGGTGCACGAGTGTGCCCCAACTCGCCGGAAAAACAAAGCGCAATCAGAAGAAAGCCTGAATGCCGGTTTGTGCGCGGCCCAGGATCAGCGCGTGGATGTCGTGCGTGCCTTCGTACGTGTTCACCACTTCCAGATTCACCACGTGGCGGATCACGCCAAACTCGTCGGAGATGCCGTTGCCGCCCAGCATGTCGCGCGCCACGCGGGCGATATCGAGCGACTTCCCGCACGAGTTGCGCTTCATGATCGACGTGATTTCCACCGCAGCCGTGCCTTCGTCCTTCATGCGGCCCAGACGCAGGCAGCCTTGCAGGCCGAGCGTGATTTCGGTCTGCATGTCGGCCAGCTTCTTCTGCACGAGCTGGTTGGCGGCCAGCGGGCGGCCGAACTGCTTGCGATCGAGTACGTACTGGCGCGCGATGTGCCAGCAAGCTTCTGCAGCGCCCAGCGCGCCCCACGCAATGCCATAGCGCGCCGAGTTCAGGCACGTGAACGGGCCTTTGAGGCCGCGCACGCCCGGCATCAGGTTCTCTTCCGGTACGAACACTTCGTCCAGCACGATTTCACCGGTGATCGACGTACGCAGGCCGACCTTGCCGTGGATGGCAGGTGCCGTCAGACCCTTCCAGCCTTTCTCCAGGATGAAGCCGCGGATTTCGTCCTCGCCGTTGTCGTTCGGCAGCTTGCCCCAGACGACAAACACATCGGCGATGGGCGAATTGGTGATCCACATCTTGGCGCCCGACAGCGAGTAGCCGCCGTCGACCTTCTTGGCGCGCGTGATCATCGAAGCCGGGTCGGAGCCGTGGTTCGGCTCGGTCAGGCCAAAGCAGCCAATCCACTCGCCGGTTGCCAGCTTGGGCAGGTACTTCTGTTTTTGCGCTTCGCTACCGAACTCATAGATCGGCACCATCACCAGCGACGACTGCACGCTCATCATCGAGCGATAGCCCGAATCCACCCGTTCGACTTCACGTGCGATCAAGCCGTAGCTGACGTAGTTCAAGCCCGGCCCGCCGTACTGCTCGGGAATCGTCGGGCCCAGCAGGCCCAGCTCGCCCATCTCACGAAAGATCGATGCGTCGGTCTTCTCATGCCGGAACGACTCCAGTACGCGCGGCATCAGCTTGTCCTGGCAGTACGACGCGGCGGCGTCGCGCACCATGCGCTCGTCGTCGGTCAGTTGTTGGTCGAGCAGCAGGGGGTCGGCCCAGTTGAAGGCATTGCGAGCAGTCACAGCGGTAGTCTCCGAGTCTTTGTTGTTCCGACATACGGAACACAGTTTCGAAATTTAGAGCTATCATAGCGCAACCACCGACGATTTCCAGGGCTTTTTTGCCATGAGCACAACCCGTCTCCCCGATCCCGAATTCGACACCGCGCCCGCCGAGTCGAGCGATCCGAATTTCGTCACGGCGCTCGCGCGCGGACTGGAACTGCTGCGCGCATTCCGCCCTGGCGACACGCTGCTCGGCAACCAGGAATTCGTCCGGCGCACGGGCTTTCCCAAAGCCACCGTCAGCCGGTTGGCCGGCACGCTGGTGTCGCTCGGCTACCTGCGTTACGACGATGCGCTCGGCAAGTACGGGCTGGACGCCGGTGTCCTGGCGCTCGGATTTGCGTATCTGGCATCGAGCGACGTGATCCAGCTCGCGCGCCCGCACATGAGCGCGTTTGCACAGCGCTTTGGTGTATCGATTTCGCTGGGCAAGCGAGATCGGCTGGACATGGTGTACCTGGAGACGATCCGTCACGACAGCCCCTCGATGAGCGGGTCGTCGGGGCTGGGCGTGGGGTCGCGGCTGTCGCTTCTGTCGAGTTCGATGGGACGAGCCTATCTGGCTTCGTTGCCCGCAGCGCGGCGTGAGCGCCTGTACGAAGCATTGCGCACACAACAGCCAGCGCAGTGGGCGGCCGAAGGTGCCGCTGCAGATGACGCAGTGAAAGCCGCCATACGCAATGGTTACGCCGTATCCCTGCGCGACTGGCATCCAGCCATCCACGCGTGTGCGGTGGCGTTTTTCGCGCCGAGCCAGCGCGAGCCTTACGTGGTGAGTTGCAGCGCGCCGTACACGGCCGCCGACGCAGAGCGCATTCGCGACGAGCTGGCCCCTGCGCTGAGAGAGTTTGCGGCAAGGCTCGGCCAAGTGGTCGAGCCAGCCTGAGCTGCGCAGGTCAAAGGTCCGTGCGCAGCTTCCAAAGCTCCGGAAACAACACCACATCCAGCATCTTCCGCAGGTAACCGACGCCCTCGGTGCCACCCGTGCCACGCTTGAAGCCAATCACGCGCTCAACCGTGGTCACGTGCCGGAAGCGCCATTGCCGGAACGCGTCTTCCAGATCGACGAACTTCTCGGCCAGTTCGTACAGCTCCCAGTGGTGCGTCGGGTCTCGGTAGACCTCCAGCCACGCTGCTTCCACCGAAGCGTTGTAGGTGACCGGGCGCGACCAGTCACGCTCGATGCAATCCGCATCGAACGCAAAGCCGTGACGCGCCATGTAACGCACCGCCTCGTCGTACAGCGACGGCGTTTCCAACGCAGTCTTGACCTGCTCGTAATGCTCGGTGCGATGCGCGTGCGGCTTGAGCATCGCCGCGTTCTTGTTGCCGAGAATGAACTCGATCTCGCGGTACTGATACGACTGGAAGCCCGATGATTGCCCCAGGTGCGGACGCATGGCGGAGTACTCCGGCGGCGTCATCGTGGCGAGCACGTTCCACGCCTGCACCAGCTGATCCATGATGCGCGACACGCGCGCCAGCATCTTGAATGCGGGCGGCAGGTTGTCATTGCGCACGCAATCCCGCGCGGCACGCAGCTCGTGCAGCATCAGCTTCATCCACAGCTCGGTCGTCTGATGCTGGACGATGAACAGCATCTCGTTGTGATCGGGCGAGCGCGGGTGCTGCGCGTTCAGGATCTGATCGAGCGCGAGGTAGTCGCCGTAGCTCATCGATTTCGAGAAATCGAGCTGGGCGTCGTGCCAGCCTTCGCCCTGGGCGGCATGCATGGGGCAGCCCGATGCTGCGGGTTGGTTCGGGTTCGACATCTCAGGTCACCAGCGTACGTTCGTTGAATTGGGTCGATTGCCATGCGCTGGTTTCCAGCACATCGCGCAGAATTTCCACCGCATCCCACACATCGGCAAAGCTTGTGTACAGCGGCGTGAAACCGAAGCGCATGATGCGCGGCTCGCGGTAGTCACCGATCACGCCGCGCGCGATCAGTGCCTGCACCACGGCATAGCCGTTGGGGTGTTCGTAGCTGACGTGGCTGCCGCGGATGGCGTGGTCGCGCGGCGTGACGAGCGTGAGCGGAAAGCCTGCACAGCGCGTTTCCACCAGCGTGATGAAGAGGTCGGTCAGCGCAAGCGATTTGGCGCGCAGAGCGGCCATCGACGTCTGCGCGAAGATGTCGAGCCCGCATTCCACCATCGCCATCGACGTGATGGGCTGCGTGCCGCACAGGAAGCGGCCGATGCCGGCGTCGGCGTCGTAGCGCGATTCCATCGCGAACGGCCGCGCATGGCCCCACCAGCCCGACAGCGGCTGCCAGAAGCGCTCGCGCAGTGCCGGTGCCACCCACACGAAGGCGGGCGAACCGGGGCCGCCGTTCAGGTATTTGTAGGTGCAGCCGATGGCGTAATCCGCGCCGCCTGCGTGCAGGTCGACGGGCACGGCACCAGCCGAATGCGCCAGATCCCAGATGGCCAGCGCGCCGTGCTGGTGCGCCAGTGCCGAGACGGCGGCCATGTCGTACATGTGCCCGCTCTTGTAGTTCACGTGTGTGAGCATGGTGACCGCGACGTCGTCGCCGAGCGCCCCTTCCAGTTCTTCCGGCGAGTCGATCAGGCGCAGCTTGTAGCCGTCGCGCAGCAGGTCGGCCAGTCCTTCAGCGATGTACAGGTCGGTCGGGAAATTGTGCGTTTCAGACACGATGATCTTGCGGTCGGGCGCGTCTTCGCGCTGCACGCGAATCGCCGCAGCCAGCACCTTGAACAGGTTGATCGACGTGGTGTCTGTGACGACGACTTCGTCTTCGCGCGCACCGATCAGCGGGGCCAGTTTGTTGCCCAGGCGGCGCGGCAGTTCAAACCAGCCGGCCTGGTTCCAGCTGCGGATGAGGCCATCGCCCCATTCGCTGGCGACGACTTCCTGCGCACGGGCAAGTGCAGCTTTCGGGCGTGCACCGAGCGAGTTGCCGTCCAGATAGATCACGCCGTCGGGCAGCGCAAAGGCGTCGCGCAGCGAGCCGATCGGATCGGCCGCGTCGCGTTCGAGGCAGGAGTTGCGGGTGATGGTCATGTGAGTGCGGGGCGAAAAAAGGCGGTTGGTGTTCTGTCGATGTATCGATCAGGGCAGGCTGCGCAGCACGGCGCGCACCGGGCTTGCATCGAGGGTGGCGAACTTGAGGGGCAGGGCGATCAGCTCGTAATCGCCGGCAGGGACGTCGTCGAGCACCAGTCCTTCCAGGATGGCGAGGCCGTGCTTGCCGACGGCGTGGTGCGCGTCCATGGTCTTGGAGGTTTGCGGGTCGAGCGAGGCGGTGTCGACGCCGATGAGCTTGACGCCGTGGGCAGCCAGCAGCGCGATGGTTTCGGGCGCGACGGCGGCAAAGTGGTCGTCCCACGCGGTCTGCGGCATGTGTGCGTACGTGCGCAACAGCACGCGCGGCGGAGTATCGGTCAGCGCTTCACGCACGTGTTCCGGCTCGACGCGCGCTACGCCAACGCAGTGGATGACGCGGCATGTGCCGAGGTAAGCGTCCAGCGACACGTGCCCGATGGCAGCGCCGTCGGCGCGGTAGTGCAGCGGCGCATCGGCATGCGCCCCCGTGTGCGGCGAGAGCGTGATGCGTCCGACGTTGACCGGGCAGTCGCCTTCCAACTTCCACGCAATTTCCTGCGAAAACGGCGTGTCGCCGGGCCAGGTGGGCGTGGCGGGCGAAAGCGCGGGGCTGATGTCCCACAAAGTGCGTTCCAAGGCGGCTCCAGGGCAAGAAGATCGGTGAATCCGTGCCGGAATGATAGGGAAATCCACGCGCAATGGGTTTGCATAATCGTGCGTGTGGTTCCGCTGTATTCGCATAAAATGCAACTTATTAAAGAAAGCACGCAAATAACGACGACAGATGCAACTCGATACCACCGATCTGCGCATTCTGCAGGTATTGCAGGAAGACGGCCGCATCAGTAACCAGGACCTGGCCGAGCGCGTGGCGCTGTCGCCGTCGGCCTGCCTGCGACGCGTGCGGATGCTGGAAGAGGGCGGCGCCATCACCGGCTATCGGGCGCAACTGGGGCGCGCGGCACTCGGGCTGGAACTGGAAGCCATCGTGCAGGTGTCGATGCGCCAGGACGTGACGGGCTGGCACGAGACCTTCATGGCTGCCGTGCAGAGCTGGCCCGAGATCGTGGCCGCCTACATCATCACCGGGGATTGCAACTACATCCTGCGCGTGCAGGCGCCAAACCTGCAGCACTACTCGGAGTTCATCATCGAGCGGCTGTACAAGACGCCCGGCGTGATGGACATCCGCTCGAATATCGTCCTGCGTACCATCAAGGACCGCGATGGCGGCTTGGCGCTGCTAATGGAAGCGCGTGGCGTGCGCCCGCTGGAGGGCGGGGCGGCGGGCAAGCGCGGGAAGGCAAAGTAGACGCTAGCGCCGGAGTTTCTGACGAGAATCAATCCCCTACTGCAAGCATGCGCGGATAGTGGCCCTGTGTTGCCGACCGGAGCGGGCCATGGCCAAGAAGTTTCCGCTGCATCCTGTGCACCCCGAGCGCATCTGCTGGGGCTGCGACAAGTATTGCTCCACCGACGCCCTTGGCTGCGGCAACGGCTCGGGCCGTACGCAGCACCCCGCTGAACTGCTGGGCGACGACTGGTACGAATTCGGGGATTGGGGCATCGAAGCGGAGGCGCCGCAGAAGGCAGCGACTTCCACGTGATGCGGGCGGGGCGTCAGTCGCCGATGTGCGTGAGCGACGAAAACGCGCCGCGATGGAACACCAGCGGCGCGCCATCCGCGTCGATCACGCCGCAGCGCTCGACTTCACCCACGAAGATGACGTGGTCGCCTTCGTCATATCGGCTGCGGTTATGGCACTCGAACCACGCCAGCGATTGCGCGAGAATCGGCAGACCGGTCGGGCTCAGGCGGTAGTCGATATTGGCAAAGCGGTCGCCCTTGAGCGTGGCAAAGCGCTTGCACAGGTCCAACTGCTCGGCCGCCAGGATATTGATGACGTAGTGCGAGCCGGCGTGGAACAGCGGAAATGAGTTGGCCTGCGTGCCCAGGCTCCACAGCACCAGCGGTGGGTCCAGCGACACCGAATTGAACGAGCTGGCCGTCACGCCGACGAACGCCGGCGTACCTGGCCGACCTTCCGAGCGCGTGGTGACCACCGTCACCCCAGTAGCAAACTGGGAGAGCGCACGCCGGAAGTGCGCGGCGTCAAAATCGGGCGGGGTGGCGCGGCCATGTGGGCGTCGATGTGACGACGCCTCGCGCGCCGAAGATTCCGGGGCGCGCGCATCCATGGGAATGGCTCCGTGTTGGTCCATGAAAACTACCGAAAGTAATAGTCAATTGTAACGGACGTCCGATAGGCCGCGTCGGGGTAGGGCTTTGCGTGGTTCTGCGATCACATGATGGTGCCTGTGTCAGGATGAGAGTCTTCGGCCGACCAATGGCAGCTCAATCAATTGCAGGAGAACTCGAATGACTGAACAACGCGCCCTTGAAACCGCCGTCCTGGGCGGAGGCTGCTTCTGGTGTCTGGAGGCTGTGTTCCAGCAGGTGCAAGGCGTGCACAGCGTGGTGTCCGGCTACGCCGGCGGCCATGTCGATCACCCAAGTTACCGTGCCGTATGCAACGGCAACACTGGTCACGCTGAAGTCGTAGCGGTGAAATTCGACCCGGCCGTGATCCCATATCGCGAGATTCTGGACATCTTCTTCGCCATTCACGACCCGACCACCGTGGACCGCCAGGGCAACGATGTCGGCCCGCAATACCGTTCAGCCATCTTTGCCCAGACGGCCGGACAACTGGCGACGGCGCGTGCGGCCGTTGCCGAACTCGGCGCCAGCGACATCTTTGAAGCGCCCATCGTGACGGAACTGGTGGATGCCGCTGACGGCAAGGTGACCTTCTGGCGCGCGGAAGATGAGCACCAGAATTACTTCCGCGATCACCCGGCGCAAGGCTACTGCGCGTTCGTGATCTCGCCCAAGGTGGCGAAGTTCCGCAAGCAGTTCGCGCACCGCCTGCAGGGCTAGGAGAGGGCGCCGAGGCTACGTTGCGTTCGCGGGCAGGCGCGCGGCAATGGCCTCGGCCAGCTTGATGCACGACAACGGGGACGATCCTTCCGCCTTGTTGCTGACCAGGATCGTCACCTTGCGCCCGGCCGCCAGCGCGGCGACTGTCATGTCGGCCAGCGTCTCGCGCGAGAACGGGTCTTCATCGACGAGCTTGTTGAACGGTTTGTACGCCGCTTCGGCTTGTGCATAGCGGTAGCGGCTGTTCAGGTTCCAGCGCACCACCAGCGGGCCGCCCGCGCCCTCATCCAGCAATGCAACGGCGGCGGCTTGCCGGTCCGCCGCCGGCATCCGCTCATGCAGGCCGACGCAATAACGCACGCCTGCTGCGCGCAGCATCTTGATCAAGCGTGGCGTGAGCAGCGTGGCGTCGCGCAATTCCACCGCGTAGACGGCATCGGGATTGAGTTGTGGATCGAGCGGCGGCAGGGCGGTCAGGAACGCCTCAAGCCGTTCCACAAAGCCGGCGGCATCTTCGGCCAGCGCGCCCAGCGGCGAGAGCTGAAACACCAGCGGCCCGCACCGCATGCCAAGCCCGCGGGTGGCAGGCTCGACAAAATCGCGGATGGCAAATTCAGCATTCAGGAAGGCGGGATTGGCCATGCGGCCGCGCCCGTCCGATTCCCGAATCCACGCATCGCATACGGCGGAAGTTGCCTTGACTGCAAAGCGGAAATCTTCCGGCACGCTGGCCGCATAGGCGACGTAGTCCGCGAGCGGAATCGGTGAATAGAAACCGCGATCGATGCTGACCGTGCGCAGCAGCGGGTGGCGGGCATAAGCAGCCAGGCCTTTGCGCGCGAGCATGGATTCGGAATATTCGCCCCCATACACCAGCCCGTCCCACCCCGGATACGACCACGACGAAGTGCCGATGCGCAGGGCGCGCGGCAAGCACTGCGCGAGTGCCGCCACGTCGGGCGCAATCACGGCCGGCTGCACGCCCTGTCGCGCGGGCGAGCGTTTGAGTTTCGGAGCGGACTTGCCTGGTCCGGCGGCTTCGCCATCGGTGGTTGCGGGTGGCGCGCCGAACAAATCGTCGATGGGGGAGCTGGCGGTCAAATGGTTACGCGTAGATATAGCGGCGCGACCACGGGATCGTCGTCGCCGACTTGCCGGCCTTCTGCAGCACGGTTTGGAAGATCGAGATTTCGTCGGCGTCGAAGGCGTGTGCGCAGCCGGCCAGGTAGACGCGCCAGATGCGGTATTTCTTTTCGCCCACCATCGCGCGGATGGTCTCGCCGTTGGTCTCGAACCCCTCGGCCCAGTGCTCGAGCGTGCGCGCATAGTGGCGGCGCAGGCTTTCAACGTCAAGCGCTTCCAGGCCGCCATCCTGCGCGGCGCTCAGTGCCAGCGAGATGTGCGGCAGCTCGCCTTGCGGAAAGACGTAGCGATCGATGAAATCGCCGCCGCCCATGGAGCTTTCTCCGCCGGCCGTGTCAGAAGACGTGATGCCGTGGTTCATGGCGATGCCGTCGTCGGCCAGCAGATCGTGTATGCGGCGGAAATACACAGGCAGGTTCTTGCGACCGACGTGCTCGAACATGCCGACGCTCGTGATGCGATCGAACTGGCCAGTGAGATCGCGGTAGTCCTGGATGCGGATCTCGATCTGGTCCTGCAGGCCGGCCGCGCGCACGCGTTCGGTGGCGAGCTCGTATTGGTTTTGCGACAGCGTCACGCCCAGGCAGCGCGCGCCGTACTTCTGCGCGGCGCGCAGCACCAGCGCACCCCAACCGCAGCCGATATCGAGCAGCGTTTGCCCCGGCTGTAAGCGGATCTTGGTAAGGATATGGTCGATTTTCTTGAGCTGTGCCTCGTCGAGCGTTTCATCGCCGTTTTCGAAGTAGGCGCAGGAGTAGACCATGTTCTGGTCCAGCCACAGCTTGTAGAAATCGTTGGAAACGTCGTAGTGGTACTGGATCGATTCCTTGTCGCCCTCCTTCGTATGGGCGAAGTGGCGCACCACGCGGGCCAACGCATTGCCGCTGCTGACCGCCGCCGCTGAAGCGAGGCTGTAGCCAACGTTGATGATGTCGGCCAGCTTGCCGTCCAGGTCGATCTTCTCCTGAACGTACGCCTCACCGAGGTTGTTGAGCGTCGGGGACAGCAGCAGCGGCAGAGCGCTCGCTTCGCGCACGGTGAGCGTGACGCGGGGCTGCTCGAAGCGGCCCAGTTCGTATTGGTCGCCGTTCCATAATCGCAGCCGTACGGGAAGGTTGGCAGACTCGCGGATGTCCTGGATCCACTGCTCGAGTTTGCGGTCAATCGCCTGTTGGAAAAACATGTCGACGCCTCCCTGATGTGCAGGTGTTCGAGGCGGCCATCGGATTGCAGCCCGAACGGATCACATTAGCTTACGACAAACTTTCCCATTGTGCTGTGCGGGTCTTAGGGGGCGCGTGCCGAGCCAATCCTCCGCAGCAAGCGCCGTGCCGGCATGACGCGATGCGCAATAACGTGTTGCGTCTCCACTCGCCCCGCTACGGGGCGAGGCGGACGATCTTCCAGCTGCCGTCAGCCTGTTTCCGGTACTCCAGCCGGTCGTGCAAGCGCGATGGGCGGCCTTGCCAGAATTCCAGCCGCTCCGGCACCAGACGGTAGCCGCCCCAGTGCGGCGGGCGCGGCGGAGCATCGCCAAAGCGTGCGCGATATTCGGCTTCGCGAGCCTCCAGCGTGGTGCGGTCGGGCACTTCGCTGCTCTGCTCCGACGCCCACGCCCCCAACCGCGAGCCCAGCGGGCGCGAATGGTAATAGGCGTCGCTCTCGGCGTCGCTCACTTTTTCGACAATGCCCTGGACGCGCACCTGCCGCTCCAACCCAATCCAGTGGAACAGCAGCGCAGCGCGCGGGTTTTCGGCCAGTTCCTCGCCCTTGTGGCTGGCGTAATTGGTGAAGAAGGTGAAGCCGCGTTCGTCCAGGTTCTTGAGCAGCACGATGCGGGCCGAGGGCTGGCCGTGCGGATCTACGGTGGCGAGCGTCATGGCGTTGACTTCAGCCACCTCCGCCTTCAGGGCCTCGTCGAACCAGCGGCGGAACTGGCGCAAGGGGTTGGCGTCGACGTCGGCGATGTCGAGCGAAGCGCGGGCGTAATCGGTGCGGATATCGGCAATGGAGGTCATGAGCGTGGCGGATGCGGCATGCGAACGGCCCGAGTATAGACAAACGCCGCCCAATGTCCTTTGCTTGCGCGCAAGGGCTGGCACGGTTTGCGCTTGGGGCGGGGTGCTGGCGATCTGTCATGCGCCGCCTATATTGGCTAGTCAAGGGCGTCAGGCTGGCGGCGCCTGCCATCTTCCCCACAAAAATTTCAACAGGATGTCGAAATGGCCCCCCGTTCCCATTTTCCTGACACCGCTGCCGGCCTGACGCGACGTCAGTGGCTGCAGGGCACATTGGCGCTGGCTGCAGCCGGGCTGGCGGGCTCGCAGGTATTGCGTGCGGTCGCCCAGGCCCCGACTGAATCGCTCGATGCCTTCATGGCGTTGTCACAGGCGCTGACGGCGCGGCCTGCACTGGACCGCGCCGTTGGCACGCGATTGCTGGCGGCGCTGGGCAAATCCAGTGCCGATTTTGCCGCGCAATTGCGGCCGCTGGCGCAGGCATTGGCGGCGGGCTCGCTTTCCGATGTGCAGCAGAAGACCGCGCTGCAGATTCTGGAAGCGTGGTACCTGGGTGTGGTCGACGGCAATGTCGTCACGTACGAGCAGGCACTGATGTACAGCGTGGTCTCCGACACGCTGGTCATCCGCACATACTGCCCCAACCAGCCCGGCTTCTGGGCCGAACCCCCTGTCGAGAGGCAAGCCTGATGGCCGATACCCAACAAGCCGATATCGTGGTGGTGGGCTCCGGCGTGGCCGGGGCGCTGGTGGCGTACAAGCTGGCGCGTGCGGGCAAGTCGGTGCTGATGCTCGAAGCCGGCCCGCGCCTGCCGCGCTGGGAGATCGTCGAGCGCTTCCGCAACCAGGCCGACAAGATGGATTTCATGGCGCCGTATCCGTCGACGCCATGGGCACCGCATCCGGAATATGGCCCGCCCAACAACTACCTCGTGCTCAAGGGCGAGCACCAGTTCAACTCGCAGTACATCCGCGCGGTAGGCGGCACGACTTGGCACTGGGCCGCATCGACGTGGCGCTTCTTGCCGAACGACTTCAAGCTGCGCAGTGTGTACGGCATCGCGCGCGACTGGCCGATCCAGTATCAGGATCTTGAACGCTATTACGGCCTGGCCGAAGAGGCCCTGGGCGTGTGGGGCCCGAACGACGAAGATCTGGGCTCGCCGCGCAGCCAGCCGTATCCCATGGCGCCGCTGCCGCTCTCGTTCAATGAGCGCACGATCAAGGACGCGCTCAATGCGCACGACGCAAGCTTCCACGTGGTGACCGAGCCGGTGGCGCGCAACAGCCGCCCGTACGACGGCCGCCCGACCTGCTGCGGCAACAACAACTGCATGCCGATCTGCCCGATCGGCGCGATGTACAACGGCATCGTGCACGTGGAGAAAGCCGAGCAGGCCGGCGCCCGGCTGATCGAGAACGCCGTGGTCTTCAAGCTCGAAGTCGGCCCCAACAAGCGCATCGTGGCCGCGCGTTACAAGGACTCGAAAGGCGCCGAGCACCGCGTGGAAGGCAAGTGGTTCGTGCTGGCCGCCAACGGCATCGAAACGCCCAAGCTGATGCTGATGTCCACCAGCCAGGATTTTCCGAAGGGCGTGGGCAACAGCTCCGACATGGTGGGGCGCAACCTGATGGACCACCCTGGCACCGGCGTGAGTTTCTATGCCGACCGCAAGCTATGGCCGGGGCGCGGGCCACAGGAAATGACCTCGCTGATCGGCTTTCGCGATGGGCCGTTCCGTGCCACGCAGGCTGGCAAGAAGCTGCACTTGTCGAATATCTCCCGCATTGAGCAGGAGACGCAGCGCATCTTCAAGGAAGGCAAGCTCATCAAGCCCGCTGAACTGGATGCGCGCATCCGCGACCAGGCCGCGCGCTACGTGCAGTTCGACAGTTTCCACGAGATCCTGCCGCTGCCGGAGAACCGCATCGTGCCCAGCGCGACCGAGGTCGATGCCATCGGTATTCCGCGTCCGGAGATCACGTACCACATTGACGACTACGTCAAACGCAGCGCCGTGCATACGCGCGAGGTTTACGCCACGGCGGCGCAGGTGATGGGCGGCACCAATGTCGAGTTCCACGACGACTTCGCGCCCAACAACCACATCACCGGCGCAACCATCATGGGCGCCGATCCGAAAGACTCCGTGGTCGACAAGGATTGCCGGACGTTCGACCACCCGAACCTGTTCATCAGCAGCAGCTCCACCATGCCGACCGTGGGCACCGTCAACGTGACGCTGACCATCGCGGCACTGGCACTGCGCATTGCTGACCAACTGAAGAAGGAGGCGTGAGATGAAGACGATCGCTTCTTTCTCGCTGCTGTTGCTGACCGGCCTCGTGGCCAATGCCTGGGCCAAGGACACGCCCGCTGACACTGCGCAGATCAAGCGCGGCGAATACCTCGCCATTGCGGCGGACTGCGCGGCCTGCCATACGGCGCCCGGCGGCAAGCCCTTTGCCGGCGGCTTGCCGATGCAGATCCCGATGCTGGGCACCATTTACAGCAGCAACATCACGCCCGATGAAAAGACCGGCATCGGCAAATGGACGTACGAAGAATTCGAGCGTGCCGTACGCAAGGGCGTGGACGACGACGGCAACAACCTGTATCCGGCCATGCCGTATCCGTCGTTCGCGAAGATCAACGATGCGGACATGCGCGATCTCTATGCGTACTTCCGCAACGGCGTGACAGCGGTGCAGAACGATCCGCCACAAAGCACCATTCGCTGGCCGTTGAACATGCGCTGGCCGCTCAAGCTGTGGAACCTCATCTTCCTCAAGAGCGAACCGTACGTTCCGAAGGCCGACAAGTCGCCGACGTGGAATCGCGGTGCGTACCTCACGCAAGGCCTGGCGCACTGCGGGACGTGCCATACACCGCGCGGTTTCGCCATGCAGGAGAAAGCGCTGGACGAGCGCGGCAGCGGCTATCTGGCGGGCTCGACGCTCGCGGGCTGGACGGCGTTCAACATCACGTCGGACCCGACGAGCGGCATCGGTGCGTGGAAGCCTGAACAGCTCGTGCAATACCTGCGCACCGGCAGCGTGCCTGGCGTGGCGCAGGCCGCAGGGCCGATGGGCGAAGCGGTGCAGCACAGTTTTTCGCGGATGACGATGCAGGACGTCGAGTCCATCGCCGAATATCTGCGCACCGTCCCTGCCGTGAGCAACAACCTTGAGCGCGCACGGCAGGATTGGGGCAAGCCTGCCACCGATGTGACCGCGCTGCGCGGGAAGCCCATCGAAACCACGATCGACGCCGCGCGCTTGTACCTGGGCAATTGCGCCACGTGTCACCAGGCCGATGGACGTGGCACGCCCGATGGCTATTACCCGCCGCTGCTGCACAACTCCACGGTCGGCACGCGGGACACGACCAACCTCGTGCAAGTCATGTTGTTCGGCATTGAGCGCAAGGCGGGCGACAGGCATATCGGCATGCCGGCGTTTGGGCGTGACCTGTCCAACGAACAGCTCGCCGCACTGACGAACTACGTCACGCGCCAGTTTGGCGATCCGGCCACACCGGCGGTGACGGCCGAGGCCATCGCAAAGCGGCGCTCAGCAAAGTAGCGGGGATGATGCCGGCGGCAGGTCAGCCGCCGGTCGTGAGCGGGTCGCGCGACGCGGGTGCTGCGGGACGCTTCGGTGTAGCAGTCTTGCCCGAGTCCGGCTGCGTCGATTTCAAGTCGCCCTCCGGCGTGCGGCCAGGGTTCTTGCTGTGATACGTCTTGCCCGGCGGTGGCGCGGTCGGGCGCTGGCGCACATCGGCGAGCAGCTTGCCGCAGGCGCTTTCGGGGGCGGGCTTGAGCTCGAGCACCGGCAGTACCGCCGCCACCGGCGCCGTCAACGCCAGGGCCACTGCACCGCCTGCCCGCAGTGCTACGACGGCCGGGTTGATCGACACATCCGGATGCTTGTATGTGCCCTTCACATACAGCGGTGTGCGCAGCGAAAACACGCGCAACCCCTTCGAATCCGGGTGAATGGTGAAGTCCAGGGCCTCCTGCTTGAAGCTCGTCGCGCCGGTCACGTCGATGACAGCATCCTGCGTGTCCACCACGAACGTGCGCGCCTGCGCCAGGCCATTGCTCACGGCAAAGTCGCCGGCCGCGCAGTTGATGGTGACCTGCTTGTCGCCGAAAAGCTTGGTGAGGATCACGTTGCCGACGTTCAGCCCCATGGCTTCCAGGATGAACTTGCTGATCGTGCCTTGCTCGACCAAGAGCTTCACCTCGCCGTTCGATGAACCGAGCAGAGCCGCCACCGAATTGCCCGTGGCCGAGAGACGCGCATCGCCGTTGATCTCGCCCACGCTGGCGCGCACCGATTCGATCTTCGGGAACAGCTGCTTGATCTTGAAGTGCCGTGCCGCCAGCGCCGCGCGCGCCTGCATGGGCGTAGCGTGTCCGTCGAGCTGGATGTTGGAGGAAAGCGTGCCGCCCGCAATGCCGAAGTTGAGCGGGTCGAGCGTCAGCACCGCGTCCTGCAGCTTGACGTGCGTGACGAGGTGATTGATCGGCAGATCTGCGGTGTGGACGATGCGCTCACCGGTGAACTTCACGTCGGCATCAATGGCGTTCCAGCGATCGGTACGGAAGGGCTCGACCGGCAGTACCTTGTCGGGGGGCTGGCGTACGGTTTTGCTATCACCGGGGTCGGCGCTCGGGTCGGCCCGCTTGGCCTTGCTGGCGTTGGAGTCGGCGCCGATGATTGGCGCGAGGTCGGCAAACAGCAATTGATGTGAGACCAGTTCGCCCGTCAATTGCGGACGCGGTTGGCGCATCGCAAAGGTGAGCGTGCCGCCCAAATCTGAACCACCCACGCGTCCCGTGAATTTTTCGTAGCGCCACGTCGAGCCTTGCCTGCGAAGTTCGCCGATCAGCCGGCCGCGGGTGTCGAACGGCGGCGTATCCGGCAGCACCACGCCGGTCAGCGGATACAACTGCGCCATGCTTGCGCCCGATAGGTGCAGGCGTAAGTCGATGGCCGTCAGGCTCGCGGGGTTGGTCAGCGTGCCTGCCAGGTCAATGCGTGTCTTGCCTACCGTAACGTCGGCCTGCAGCGGGTAGGGCCGTTGTGCATCCTGCAGGCGCAGCACGCCGCCGGCCTTGCCGCTGCCCTTGATGGTGGCGTTGTTGTAGGTGCCCTTGACCGTCCACGCGATGCCGTAAGGCTGCTGCGGATCCGGCACCGTCGGCGTCTGTGCGGCGCTATCGGATGCTGCCGCGCCGGACGCCGTCGGCACCGTGGCGGGCTGGTCCGCATTCTGGATGGCTGTGCCGTTGGCGGCGGTGTATAGCGTCTGGTTGTCGACGGTGTCGATCGTCGCTGTCAGGTGAATGCGCTTGATGTCATCGTCAAGGGCCAGCGAGCCTTTGCTGAAGGCGATCTCGCGCAGGTCCAGTTTCCAGTCCGACGGCTTCTTGTTGTCGCCCTCGCTGCCCGCCAGATCGAAGGTCCAGTTGTTGCGGTTCTGCTTGTCGCGCTCCAGCGCAATGGCGGGCGTGTCCAGCGTCACGCTCGGGATGACGATGCGGTGTGCCAGCAGCGGCAGGGCCTCCAGCACAAACGTGAGCTGATGGATGGTGGCCACGTGCGGCTGCTTCGCCCAGTCCGGATTGCCGACGGTGATGTCGTTGGCAATCAATCGCGGCCAGGGTACGTACGCGCGCCAGCCGGATTCGCCTTGGGGCTTCTTCCACGTGAGCATCAGGTCGCCGTTGATGGCGAAGGGGCGCCCGATGGCTTGCGAGACGCGATCATTCAGATACGGCTTGGCGCGGTTCCAGTCGAACGTCAGCACAAAGATGACCGCCGCTGCCACGATGACGACGGGTGTGATGACCAGTCCGAGGGCGAGTTTGCCGGATGTACGCATCGTCTTCTTGTTGGTATTGGCACCAAAATGCGACCGCGCACGTTGATATATAGTTCGGCGCAACCACGATTCCATTGTGTCATGAGCCAAGTAGCAATCAGCGCGCCAGCGCACCCGCCTATCCTCGATGATGAATACGCGCGCCGGTTTGGCGGTGTTGCCCGGCTGTACGGGCCACAGGCGCTTGAGCGTTTTGCGGCGGCGCACGTGTGCGTGATCGGCATCGGCGGCGTGGGTTCGTGGGTGGCCGAGGCGGTGGCGCGCTGCGGTGTTGGCAAGTTCACCCTGATCGACCTCGATCACATCGCTGTGTCGAACACCAACCGGCAGATTCACGCGCTGGGCGATGCGTATGGCATGGCCAAGGTCGACGCCATGGCCGAGCGCATCCTGCAGATCAATCCGCGCGCCGAGATCAGCCGCATTGATGATTTCGTGACGGTCGAGAACGTCGAGGCATTGCTCGGCCATCCGTTCGATTACGTGATCGACGCCATCGATGCGGTGAAGGTGAAGACGGCCATCATCGCGTTCTGCAAACGTACCGGCAAACGCGTCGTGACGTGCGGCGCCGCGGGTGGGCAACTGGACCCGACACGCATTCGCGTGACGGACCTCTCTCGCACGATTCAAGACCCGCTGCTGGCCAAGGTGCGCGGCAATCTGCGTCGCCAGCACGGCTTTTCGAAGAACCCGAAGTCGCGCTTTGGTATCGACGCAGTCTTCTCGGATGAGCCGCTGCGCTACCCAGAACCTGAACAGCAGGCGTGCGCGGTGGAGTTGCCGGTCGAGTCGAGCCACGCCGGCATCGACGATCTTGCAGCGGCTGGGGATATTGCCGTGGTCAATGCGCCGCCCGCTCCGCAGCCTGCGCAGCAGGGGCCGCAGGGCCTTGCGTGCGCGGGCTTTGGCTCGTCCGTATGCGTGACAGCGGTGTTCGGGATGGTGGCCGCGTCAACGGCGCTGCGCGCGATCGCCGGCGTATGACGGCCTGCTGCCTTATCGCGGGATGACCTGATCGAGCTTCTCGCGGATGATGTCGGCATACACGCCCGACCATCCGTCTCGCGGCTGGCTGTTGGCAAAGACCACAAAACCAGGCATGACCGACACGCCGTATCGATCGGCGGTGTGCTGGTTTTCGTCGAAATCCATGGTGACGAATGTGGCGCGTCCGGCGTAGCTTGATTCCATCTGTTCGAGGCTGGCCACGGCGCACTGGCTCGGGTGGCTCCACTCCGCGGCAAAGCACACCACCACCGGGTTGCGTTGCGAGGCATCGATCACATCGGATTGAAACGAAGCATCGTTGACGATCTTCATGGGCGCTCCCAGGGTGGAGTGGACGCCCGCGCAACGAAGGCCAGCGGGCAGGGCCACTTTGACTCTAGGCAGCAGACCGCCGGTCGACAACCCGCGTTCAGTCGACGTGCTCGATGTTGCGCACGGCGTTGCCCACTTGCGCCAGGTACGTCGTCATCATGCGGTCCATCACGTCGACATGCTGGGCAAACCAGGCGGGCAATTCCGCCACAAGGCGTCGGCCCAAGTCCATCTCGCCCGCAGCGGCGCGCTTGCGCACTTCGCGGCACAGCGCCAACACGTTGTCGTGTTCACCGCGGTGGCAGTGGCGCGGGGGGAAGTCCGCGGCGTCCATCCACGCGTTTTCTTCACCGAAATGGTGCTCGGTATGGTCGATGAAGGCGTCGAGCGCGGGAATGAACTCGGCGTCCGAAGCATCGGCAATGGCATTGAGCAGGGCGCAGAATTCGGCGTGGTTGGCGTCGGTGGCGGCGTCTCCGAGTTGGAGCGCCTCCGACCATTCGATCACGGGCATGGCAGGCTGAAGAATTGGATGGGCGAGGCGGTCAGCTTAAGCGACGGCCACCTCGCCACAGTTTGACGTCGGGCAAACGTGTTAGCCGGCGTCCGGCGCGGGATGCTGCTGCAGCACTTCTACCGCCCGTGTGTACAGCGCCGCCGATGGCGCATAGCCACGCCCGATCTGGTACAGCGTGCCGCCTTGCTCGGCCAGCAGGCTGGGAAACCCGGTGATGCCCCAGCGGCGCGACAGGCGGAAGTCTTCGCGCGTTTCGTCGCGTAGCGCGTCCGTGTCGAATACGGCATCGAAGTGTTCCGCCTCCACGCCATTGGTGAGCGCAACGTCGCGCAGCACATCGGCTTGTGTGGTGTCGCGGCCTTGGGCGTAGAAGGCGTGCTGGATGGCATGGAAGACGGTAAGCACGCGTTCGTCGTCCTCGGCCCAGTGCTCGCGCGCCATGACGACGGCGCGGCAGGCGGGTTCGGTGTCGTAGACGAAGTCGTCGCGGCGCATGGCCACTTCGGGCGACTGGTCGAACGGCATGCCGCTGCGTTCGGCCACGGCATGCCAGTGGTGGAGGATTTCGTCGCGCTTGTCTGCGGCCAACGGCTCCCGCTGGCCGGGGCGCAGGCCGCCGGTGATGAGCGTAACTGGAACCGGCGCGCCAAGGGTGTCGGCCAGCCGCTTGCGCAGGTCAGCCAACTGCGGGCCGAAGCCGTAGCACCAAGAACACATTGGATCGGCTACGTAGATCAGTCGCATGGCGGCTCCTCAGTTCAGTTTGGACGCAAGCTGCCGGCGCCAGTGCGAAACCGCCTGCGGCGCGTCGCGCATCATGTCAAATACCGAGACCATCGTCTTGCGAGCGACGTCGTCACGGAATGTGCGATCCCGCTCGACGATGGAGAGCAATTGCTCCAGGGCCGCCTCGTAATCCTGGCCGGCGATGTACTGCTGCGCCAGATCAAGCCGCGCCTGCAGATTGCCGGGCTCCGCATCCACGACCGTGCGCAAGGCGCCGGCATCGGGCAGTGTATCGGCCCGTTCAGTGGCCTTCAGCCGTGTTTCCAGCGGGGCATAGCGCTCGTCCTGCGGCGCCTTGGGGGAGAGCAATGCGAATTCGCCCTGCGCGGCATGCGCGTCGCCGCTATCCAGTAAGAGGTTCACCAGTTCAAAGCGGGCAGCATCGAAGCCCGGGTCGAATGCCAGCGCATTCTGGAACGCTTCGCGCGCATGCGCGGTTTCGCCGGCTTGGCTTGCGGCCAGCCCTTCGCGATACGCGATTTCTGCAGGCTGCGGAATCACCCGGTCCAGGAAGGCGCGCAATTGCGTTTCAGGCAAGACGCCAACGAACTGGTCGACTGGCTTGCCATTCACGAACGCCACCACGTACGGGATGCTGCGCACGTGGAACTGGGCGGAAAGCTCCGGGTTTTCGTCCGAGTTGATCTTGGCGAGCTTCCATTTGCCGGCGTACTCGGCTTCCAGCTTTTCCAGCATCGGACCCAATGTGCGGCACGGACCGCACCATGGCGCCCAGAAATCAACCAGCACCGGGACCTGGCGAGAGGTTTCGATCACTTCTTGCGCGAAATTCTGCGAGGTGATGTCGCTCATCGTCGGGATTCTCCTGAGGGGCGGTGGCGCCGGCACACGCGCCGGCGAGAGGTATCGTGCATTTTACTTGGGGGTGGAGCGGACCGTTTCCAGGAAGTCTGCCCGCCGTTTGTTCGCCGCAATAACGTATGTCAGGACAACGGTTGAAAATAGAACGATCGTTCGGATACCATCCGGTAAAAACAACACACAGATTTACGGAGACATGGCATGACACGACCGCACTTCCAGTTCTGGCCCCGACGTTTGCCGCACAACATCAGCTCGCCGCAAACGAGCCTTTGGTACAACCTGGAAGTGTCTGCCCGACGCTATCCGGACAAAGACGCGATCATCTTCTACGGTCGCCACACCACCTTCCGTGAGCTGCATGACGATGCAGTCGCCGTGGCGGGGTGGTTGCAGCAGGTGGCGGGGGTGCAGAAGGGCGACCGCGTGTTGCTGTACATGCAGAACTGTCCGCAATTCATGGCCGCGTATTACGGCATCCTGCGCGCCGACGCGGTGGTCGTGCCGGTCAACCCGATGAACCGGCCGGAAGAATTCAAGCATTACATCACCGATGCGGGCGCCGCCACGGTCATCTGCAGTGCAGATCTGGCCGTCAACGTGACCACCGCCAACGCCGATCTGCCGGAAGCGCAACGCACCAGGCACCTGCTGGTCACGTCGTACGCCGATGCACTGCCGGCCCAATACGAGTTTCCCGAGGACGCGCCGCCTGCGTGGATCACCGCGCAGCATCCGGCGCAGCCTGGCGCCGTTGCATGGAACGACGCACTCGCGCAGCGCCTCGTGCCGGGCCCGCACACCGCCGGGCCGGACGACCTGGCGGTGATGCCGTACACGTCGGGCACCACGGGTTTCCCGAAGGGTTGCATGCACCCGCACCGCACGGTGATGCACAACATCGTCGGTGGCTCGATGTGGTCGAACGGGACGAAGGAGGGCGTGAGCCTGTCGATCATCCCGTTGTTCCATGTGACCGGCATGCAGTACGGCATGAACGCGCCGATCTACATGGGCTCCACGGTCGTGATGCTGCCGCGCTGGGACCGCGAGGTGGCGGGGCGGCTGATCTCGCGCTACAAGATCACGCATTGGACGAACATCCCGACCATGGTGATCGACTTCCTGGCGAGCCCGCAGCTGGCGGAGTTCGACCTGTCGAGCCTGGCCTACATCGGCGGCGGCGGCGCGGCGATGCCGCAAGCCGTGGCCGAGCGCCTGCTGAAGGATTTCAACCTCGCGTACCAGGAAGGCTACGGCCTGTCGGAAACGATCGCGCCCACGCACAGCAACCCGGCCGATCGCGCCAAGCAGCAATGCCTGGGCATTCCCGTGTTCAACACCGACGCTCGCATCGTCGATCCGCAGACGCTGCAAGAACTACCGATCGGCGAGGTGGGTGAAATCATCGTCAGCGGCCCGCAGGTCTTCCTGGGTTACTGGGGCAAGCCGCAGGCCAGTGCCGAAGTCTTCATCGAGTTCGAAGGCAAGCGCTTCTTCCGCACGGGCGACCTGGGCAGGATGGACGAAGACGGCTACTTCTTCCTGACCGACCGTCTGAAACGCATGATCAACGCGTCGGGCTTCAAGGTCTGGCCGGCCGAGGTGGAGAGCCTGCTGTACAAGCACCCCGACGTGCAGGAGGCCTGCATCATCGGCACGCGCGACGCGTATCGCGGCGAGTCGGTCAAGGCGGTGGTGGTGCTCAAGGCCCACGCCAAGGGCAAGACCACTGAAGACGACATCATCAACTGGGCGCGCGACAACATGGCCGCCTACAAGTACCCGCGCGTGGTGGAGTTTGTGGATGCGCTGCCCAAGTCCGGCACGGGCAAGGTGATGTGGCGCACGCTGCAGGAGCAGGAAAACGCAAGGAATGAGGCGGCCGAGAAACCGGCGGCGGCATAAACAGAAAGGGGCCTCAGAGGCCCCTTTTTCAATGTCCGCGCGCCTTGAACAGGAGCGCGCCGATGCCGTGGAAGCCCCGCTGACGCGCATGCCGCATCGGCGTAACGCCCCCGCGGTCGGCCAGGTTCGGGTCGGCGCCCCCGTCGAGCAGGAGTTGCACGGTCTTCTCGTATTTGTCGCTGCCATCGCCCAGGGCCACGGCTTCGATCAGCGCGGTCAGGCCCAGGTTGTTGGTGGCATCGGGCGGTACGCCCGCCTTCACGAGTTCGCTGACCACTTCCACGTAGCCACGGCGTGCAGCCGGGATGAGCGCAGTGTCGCCGTCAGCGTTGGTGGCGCGCAGGTTGGCACCGTGCGACAGGGCCAGGCGCACCGTTTCCGCATCGCCCTGGATTGCAGCGAGCAGGAAGGCGCTGTTCTGCGTGTTGTCTTGCAGATTGACGTCGGCGCCGGCCTGGATGAGCAAGCGTGCCGCCGCACCCATGTGCGCCATGACGGCGGCGATGAGCGCGGTGCGACCGTCGGCATCACGCGCCTTGAGGCTGGCGCCCTCGGCCAGCAACGACTGGATGGCCATCGTGTTTCCGGCCTGCGCGGCCAGGATCAGGTCGCGGTCACGCGTGGCCGGGTCGCTGCGGCGGACGGGCCGGGCGTCGGGCGCATGTGCCGCGCCGGGTGCCACTTTGGCGCTGGCGTTGGCTGCAACATGCACGATCGGCAGATGCTGCTCCTGCCACGCGTTCGCCATGTCGCCCACGGCCAGTGCCATCCCCAGCATGACGCCGATGAGCTGGTTGATCGCGGGGTGCGGAGCGATGAGCATGGCGGACGGGTTCAGGCGCTGAGGTAGGGATCGGGCAGCGGCGCGGTGTCGGTTACGTCCATTGCGTCGGTTGCGTCGGTTGTTGCGGAGGGGGCGTTTGCTGCGTCGGTCTCCTGCAGGCGCGACCACAGGCGGTCCAGATACGGATCGTGCAGCCCATTGCTGGCCAGGCCGATCAGCGTGCGCTGCAGGTATTCGCGTGCCGGGCCGTACAGCCCGACCGCCTCGCGCAGGCAGCCGACCACGCGCTCGTCGGGCAGGCGGCCGGCATAGGCCTCGTGCGCGCGGTTCATGACAAACGCCAGCGCCAGGACGCGTTGGCCATTGATTTCGGTGGGCAGCCAGCGGGGGAGGTACGCGCCGGTCAGCATTTCGCGGCGCCAGAGCACCCGGAATTCATGCTCGGCATGCTCGCGCGGAACGCGGAAGGCCACGCCACGGCAGCTGCCGCCACGGTCCAGGCCGAGTACGAGCCCGGGGTTGTCCCAGGTACCGCGGTTGATGCGGGAATAAAGATAGAAGCCGCGGTGATAGCCGTGCACCGTGGCGCGGGCGGCCTCGGTGTGGAAGATCATCGGGTTCCAGATGAGCGAGCCGTAGCCGAACACCCAAGCGTCCTGGCATTCGCCGTGCGCAGCCGACAACCGCGCGAGCGTCGATGCAAGCGACGCTTCCAGCGCAGCCTCGGTCAGCAACGACGACGCGACGGGCGAATCACCCAGGGCGGCGCGCAACCGGTTCTGTTCGAGATCCTCTCGGGTGACGGCCATGTCGCAAGCATAGAGCAATCGTTACGAGTGGTCACGCAGGTGGACGGACGACGGCCCGGAAACAGGGCGTTGCGAGGCTCGGGGGACGTTTGACTATGGCGCGGCCGCAACGGTGAGGCATGCGCAGCCGGAAAACTGGAGGCGGGGGATCGGAATTGAACCGTCTTATACGGCTTTGCAAGCCGCAGCATTGACCACTCTGCCACCCCGCCGGGGGAGGCGGCTGCGATGCACCGTGTGGCGCATCGCAAGCCGGGGCGGATTCTAGCGCAGGATCAGACTTCCAGCAGATCGACCTCGAAAAGCAACGTTGCGTTCGGGGGGATCACGCCGCCTGCGCCGCGTGCGCCGTAGCCCAGGGCCGCCGGGATGATCAGCTTGCGCGTGCCGCCAACCTTCATGCCTTGCACGCCTTCGTCCCAGCCCTTGATGACCATGCCGCCGCCCAGATGGAAGGCGAAGGGGTCGTTACGGTCTTTGCTGGAGTCGAACTTCTTGCCGGCCTGGCCGTTTTCGTAGAGCCAGCCGGTGTAGTGCACGGTGACGTATTTGCCGGCCGTGGCTTCAGCGCCGTCGCCGACGACGACATCTTCGTATTGCAGGCCGCTTGCGGTGGTTTCGATGGTCATGATGAGCCTCGTGGAGTGGCGTGGGTGATAAGCGGAAAAAGCTCAGGCAGCGTCTGCGGCCTTGAGCGTTTCAAGCTGGACGTGGACGTTGTCCGCGTCGTTGGCGATCCAGATGTCGCCGTCCTGGATGGTGACTTGCAGACGCATGGTGCGTTCCACCATGGCGGCCAGCGCGGCCACGGTGTCCGCAGCAACTTCGTACACCGACACGTTGGCAAAGCGCGTGATCTTGGTCTCGATTTGTTGCCACCACACGCGGCTCGCGTTGCCGCTATATGTATAGACGGCGACTTGTTCGGCGCGGTTGCTGGCCTTGCGAATGCGAGTGTCGTCGGGGTTGCCGAGGTCGATCCACAGCTCGATGGCGTCGGTCAGGTCACGCTGCCAGAGTTCGGGTTCGTCAGGCTCGGACAGGCCACGCGTGAAGGCAAGCGTTTCGCTGGCGTGGCGGGCGAAGGCGAGCACGCGCACCATCATGCGCTCGTCGTTCTCGCTGGGGTGGCGAGCAACGGTCAGCGCGTGATTGGCGTAGTAGTGGCGATCCATGTCGGCGATCTGCAGATCGACCTTGTAGATCGTGGATTTCAGGGCCATGCGGGTGGTCGGCGGATGGGCCGTTTTGGGCAAAGCGCGCATTGTCGCACGGGCCGGTGAAGCTGACGGCATTGGCCTGGCGCATTCCCAACGGCGGCTGTTTGCGGTATATGAGCGGTGCGTGCGCTAGTCGGCGCATGTTTTTCCTATCCAAACCAGGACAATCAGAACGATGCGTTGGATATTCGGAATCGTGGGTCTGTTGCTCGGAGGCCTGTCGGGGGGCGTCGTCGGGGCGTTCTTTGGAGCGTTGATCGGTCTGGGACTGGCATCGCTGATTTTGTACATGGACAAGCGGGCCAGCGCGCAGTGGGCAAATCCGCCCGACGCGCCGGACGCAACCAGCGCTGCGCAGGGCCATGCGCCCGCGCCGGCTGCCATGTCGCCACAGCCAGCCACGCTGCAGGAGCGGGTGGCGCAGCTTGAGCACGAGGTAACGCTGCTGCGCCGGCAAATGGCTGAAATCAAAGGTGGAACGTTTGCAGTGCCTACCGCGGCTGAGCCTCCTGCCGTTGTGCTGCCGCCGACCGTGGCCGAAGCGTTGCCGTCAGCGGAGGCGCCTGCCGCGCCTGCGCCTGCGCCGCAGGTGGCGGTTCCACAGCCAGTCCCTGAGCCTGTTCCCCAGGCCGTGCCGGTCCTGGCGCCGCACGAGCCCGATTGGGTTGAGCGCGCCGTCGGCGCTGCCCGCGACTGGCTGCTGGGCGGCAACAGCGTGGTGCGGGTCGGCATCCTGATCCTGTTCTTCGGGGTGGCATTCCTGCTCAAGTACGCGGCGGACAACAGCCTGCTGCCGGTTGAGTTCCGACTGGCGGGTGTGGCGGTCGGGGCGATTGTGCTGCTGGGCATCGGCTGGCGCCTGCGTGAGAAGCGTCCGGGCTATGCGCTGGTGCTTCAGGGCGGCGGGGTCGGGGTGCTGTACCTCACGGTCTTTGCCGCGACGCGTGTGGTGCCGCTGCTCAGCCCGGGGATGGCGTTTCCGCTGCTGGTGCTGATCTGCGCGTTGGCCGCCGGACTGGCCGTCAAGCAGAACGCGCCGGCGCTGGCCTTTACAGGCAGCGCAGGCGGCTTCCTGGCGCCGATTCTGATCTCGACGGGCCAAGGCAGCCACGTGGCGCTGTTCAGCTATTACGCGCTGCTCAATGCGGGCATCTTCGCCATTGCGTGGTTCCGGGCGTGGCGGGCGCTGAATCTGCTGGGCTTCGTCTTTACGTTTGGCATTGCCACGGCGTGGGGCGTGCTGCGCTATCAGCCGTCGTTGCTGGCGAGCACCGAGCCGTTCCTGATCCTCTTCTTCCTGATGTATGTGGGCATTGCGCTGCTGACCGCGCTGCGTCGCCATATCAGTCTCACCAACTACGTTGACGGCACGCTGGTGTTCGGCACGCCGCTGGTGGCAATGGGGCTGCAGGCGGGGCTGGTGCACCACATTCCGTTTGCGATGGCGTGGAGCGCCACCGCGCTGGCCGCGTTCTATCTGGCGATTGCGGGCTGGCTGGCGCCCCGGCGTGCCAGCCTTGGTCTGCTGTACGAGGCGATGTTCGCGCTGGGCGTGATCTTCATCACGCTGGCGATTCCGCTTGCGTTCGATGGGCGCACCACCAGTGCGGTGTGGGCACTGGAAGGCGCCGCCGTGGTGTGGCTGGGCGTGCGCCAGCAGCGTCGGTTGGCGCTGGCGGCCGGCTTGCTCCTGCAGTTGGCAGCGGGCGCCGCATTCGCCGTGGATGCTGTGTTCGATTGGGCGCCGCAGCACGGCTGGGCCGTGCTCAATAGCCGCTATATCGGCGGCGTATTGATTGCGCTGGCGGGCGTGTTCAGCGGCTGGCGCCTGCATGGCAAGGCGGAGGCGCGGTCGTGGCTGAAGGCAGCGCCGGTGCTCGGCATTGTTGCGTCGGTGTGGGGCTTGCTGTGGTGGCTTGGCAGCGGCAGCAACGAGATCGACCGCTGGGCTTGGCGCATCGCCAGCAAGACCGTCGGCCGCCCGGATATTCCGCTGTACGCCGCCTTCGCCCTGCTGACGGCGTGGGCTGCGCACGGCCTGCGCCGCAAGCTCGATTGGGCACTGGCCGAATGGCCTGCGCTGGCGTTGTCGCCGGTGCTTGCGTTGACTTCTCTGGCTGCGATCGAGCACTGGGCACCGTCACCGCTGGCCGGCTGGGGCGGGCTGGTGTGGATTGCGGCCGTGGTGCTGACCTTCGTGCTGCTGCGCCGCCAGGAACGCGACGTGAAGGACACCATCCTCGCGCCGCTGCATACCGTGCTGTTCTGGATGATCTGCGGCGTACTGGCGACGGAAGGCTACTGGCGCCTGGATGCCTACGTGCCCGAGGGCACCTGGAGCTTCGCCGCCTGGGCCTATGCCTACGGCGCGTTGCTTGCCCTGCTGGCTGGCGCAGGCTGGCGCATCCGCTGGCCCGTCGCCCGCTTTGAGCGCGCCTATCTGCTGTGGGGGGCTGCACCGCTGGCTGCCCTGCTGTGGTTGTGGAGCCTGGCGAGCGCCGCCAGCGACGGCAATGCCGCGCCGCTGTTCTACCTGCCGATTCTCAATCCGCTGGACGTGGCGCAACTGCTGGTATTCCTCGCTATCGCGCTGTGGATGCGCCGTGTGGCGCTGCAGAAGCTGGTGCCCGAGCCGATGGTGATCGGCTACGCCATCGGTGCGACGCTGTTCATCTGGGCCAACGCGGTGCTGCTGCGCACGCTGCATCATTGGGCCGATGTGCCGTACACGCTGGACGATCTGGGTCACTCGATGCTGGTGCAGGCGTCGCTGTCGATGTTCTGGACGGTGCTGGCGTTGGCGGTGATGGTGTTTGCCACGCGGCGCGCCAGCCGCGCGCTGTGGTTCACCGGCGGGGCGCTGCTGGGCGTGACGGTGGTCAAGCTGTTCCTGTTCGACCTGTCACGTGTCACGGGTGTGGAGCGCATCGTGTCATTCATCGGTATTGGCGTGCTGCTGTTGCTGATCGGCTATTGGTCACCGTTGCCGCCGAAGCCCAAAACCAGTGCCGATGCTGAAACCGGGGAGGTTCTGTGAAGAAGGTTGTTCTTGCGATGGCTGCGGCATCGCTGTTGTCTGCGCCGGCGTGGGCCGAACGCTTTGCGCTGACCGGCACGCCCGGCGCGCCTTACTACGCCGTCACGCTCACCGAAGACGTCTACGCCCATGCGCACGAGGCCAGCCTGGCCGATCTGCGCATCCTCAATGGCGACGGCGAGCCCGTGCCGTTCACCATCGACATCCCGCGCGATCCGCCGCCGCAGGCACGCACGCTGCACGACGTGCACTGGTTCGCCACGCCCATCGACGATGCGCAGAAGCCGGGCGCCGCGGGTGTCGTGCTCGGTACCGATGGCGTGCTGCGTGCAACGGGCGTGCAGCTATCGCAGGCGTCTGTCCGCGCGTGGGTGGTCGACCTCAGCCAGCTTCGTGACACGGTGACGGCGCTGATTGTTGCGCTACCGGCCGCCGAATTCCAGAGCGGTGTGAGCGTGCAGGCAAGCGATGACTTGCAGCATTGGAGCCCAGTCGCCCAGGCCACGCTGTTCCGCCTGTCCAACCAGGGCAGCACGCTGGTGCAGGATCGCATCGAGTTCACGGGGCTGCGGGCGAAATATTTGCGCCTGACGTGGCAGGGCAAACCGCCTGTGCCGGATGCCGTGCGTGCAGAGTTGGCCGCCGGGGCTCCGGTAGCGCTTGCGGATAACGCCACCCAGTGGCGCTCGGGTCTGGCGCCGGTGCAAACGCCCGCCGCCGGCGATTACTACTTCGATACCGGCGGCGTGTTCCCGGTCGAACGCGTGAAGATTCATCTGCCGCAGGCCAACACCGTCGCGCAGGCGACGCTGTATGCGCGTGCCGACGCGCAGGCGCCGTGGCGACCGGTGACGTCCGCGCGCCTGTTCCGGCTGGCTGGGGCTGAGGGGAAAGGCGAGCAGGAAAACGCGGCCATCACCGTGCCCGCCACGGGCGAGCGGTACTGGCGTCTGCAGGTCGACACGCGCAGCGGTGGCCTGGGTGCCGGCGCGCCGCAGTTGGCGATCGGTTGGCGTCCGGCCACGGTCACGTATGCGGCGCGCGGCAATGTGCCGTTCATGCTGGCGGTGGCGGAAGTGGCGCGCGGCAATCCGGTCGCACGCGCGGATTTGCTCGCGGGTGCATCGCCCGCCATTGCGCAGGCACAACTTGGCACGATGAGCGATTCGCCTGCCGATGCGCTCACAGCAGAGCCGCCTGGCGGCCGCAAGCGCCAGTGGATTCTGTGGGGCGCGCTGTTGGCAGCGGTGGCCGTGCTGGGCGGCATGGCCTGGCGGTTGTTCCGCGCGCCGTCCGTGCCGCCGGATGCATCGACGTAATCCTTATTGCCCAACAAAAACGGCGCCACCTGGGCGCCGTTTTTGTTGGCAGAGCGGAAGCTCAGTGCGCGAAGGCCGGTTGGACGAACAGCGCAACGCACAGGGCAAAGCCTGCAAACCACGTCAGCGAACGCAGTGGTGCCCAGTCGGCGAGATAGCACACCGTGTACAGCACGCGCGCCACGATGAATGCGATGGCCAGCAGGTTGATGCGGTCGATCACGCCGCCGCCCAGGATGGCCACCAGCACAGCCACCGCAAAGAACGGAAACGCTTCAAAGTGATTCTGCTGTGCGGCCGCGGCACGGGCCGCTACGCCGGTCTGCTGTGCGAGCCACCCGCGTGGGTTGCGGTTGTCGTACCGCGGGCCTTTGGCCTTGGCGATGCCGACAGACACGATCGGCAGCACCGCTGCCACCAGAACGCACCAGAGGGCGATCGGCATGGTCAGTCTCCTGGATGTGGATGGGTGTGAAGGTGACGCACCCTAGCACAAGGTGCGTTTTCAAACACCTGAGGCGCTAGTCGCCACCCTGCACGGCAATGCGCACATCCCCGAGCATGACCACCTGGCCTGCGCGAATCTTGGCAGTCTTGCGCAGTTCCGGCTGGCCGTCGACCGTGACCGCTCCGTCGGCGACAACCGCCTTGCCGGCACCGCCGCTGTCCACCACGCCAGTCAGTTTGAGCAGCTTGTGCAGCTCGATGTATTCGGTGGTCAGGGCGAAATCGATATTGGGCATGAATGGATTACAGCGGTTGTTGCGAGGTTTATTGAGGCGTGGCTTCCACGCTGATGTCGAGGTCCACGCGGTCACCGACATCGGGCAGGAAACGTGTCATGCCGAACGCGCTGCGGGTGATGGCAAGATGGAAATCGCCGCCGCAAACGTGGCGCGTGCTGCCGGGCATCTTCTCGTCGCCACAACTGAAGCGGCGCACTTCCAGCCGCACAGGCTGCGTCACGCCGTGCAGTGTCAGCTTGGCCTCGATGGCGACCAGCTTGCCGCCTTCCACGACAAAGCGGTCGCTGCGCAGGCGGATGATCGGAAATTGCGCGGCGTCGAGAAACTGCTCCGATTTCAGCACACCGTCCAGTACCCGCAGGCGCGTGTTGACGGATGCAGCGTCGACGGTGAAATCGATGCCGCCCTGGTTGGTGGCTTCATCGAAATTGATGGCGCCGTCGATCTTGTCGAAGCGGCCGCGCATCGTGCTCCGATCGAAATGCGATGCGCCGAAGTAGACCGATGTGTGCGCCAGATCCGGCGCAAATGATGTGGCAAAGGCGGGAGTGGTGAACAACCCCGCCAGCAATAGGATCCATGCACGCATGATGCCTCCGTTATCAGAGGCCCATGGCGTGCATGGGCCTGTGCTTACTTGCCCCAGCTGTCTTTCAGGCCGACCACGCGGTTGAACACGGGCTTGCCCGGTTGCGAATCGACGCGGTCTGCCACGAAGTAGCCGTGGCGCTCGAACTGGAAGCGGTCTTCCGCCTTCGCCGTTGCCAGCGTGGGCTCCAGATAGGCCGTGACAGTCTTCTTGGAGTCGGGGTTGAGCGCATCCAGGAAGTTCTTGTCGCCCGAATCCGGCTGCGGGTCGCTGAACAGGCGGTCGTACAGGCGCACTTCAGCTTCCAGCGCATGTGCGGCGCTCACCCAGTGGATGTTGCCCTTCACCTTGACGCTGTCAGCACCCGGCGTGCCACTCTTCGTATCCGGAATGATGTTGGCGTGCACGGCGGTGATGTTGCCGTCGGCATCCTTGTCGCAGCCGGTGCATTCGATCACATAGCCGTAGCGCAGGCGCACCTTGTTGCCCGGGAACAGGCGGAAGTAGCCCTTGGGCGGCGTCTCGGTAAAGTCCTCACGCTCGATCCACAGTTCACGTGTGAGGGGAAATTCGCGGCGGCCGAGTTCAGGCTGCTTGGGGTGCACGGGTGCGGAGCACGGCTCGTTGAAATCGGCCGGCACGTTGTCGAGCACCAGCTTGACTGGGTCCAGCACGGCCACCGAGCGCGGCGCACGCGCATCGAGGTCGTCGCGCACGGCGCCTTCCAGGATGCTCATGTCGATCCAGCTATCGGCTTTCGACACGCCCACGCGTTCGCAGAAGAGCTGGATCGATTCGGGCGTATAGCCGCGGCGGCGGATGCCAACGAGCGTCGGCATGCGCGGATCGTCCCAGCCATCGACGCGCTTTTCCGTCACCAGTTGCAGCAGCTTGCGCTTGCTGGTGATGGCGTACGTCAGGTGCAGTCGCGCGAATTCGTATTGATGCGGCAACGGTGCGGGCAGCACGCCGGCGTCGCGCAGGTGGTCGAGCACCCAGTCGTACAGCGGGCGGTTGTTTTCGAATTCCAGCGTGCACAGCGAATGCGTGATGTTCTCCAGCGCATCGGAAATGCAATGCGTGAAGTCGTACATCGGGTAGATGCACCATGCGTCGCCGGTGCGGTGGTGATGCGCATGGCGGATACGGTACAGCACCGGGTCGCGCATCACGATGTTCGGTGCGGCCATGTCGATCTTGGCGCGCAGGACGTGTTCGCCGTCCTTGTACTTGCCGGCGCGCATGTCGCGGAACAGCGTGAGGTTCTCGTCGACCGAGCGGTCACGGAACGGCGACGGCGTGCCCGGCTTGGTGAAATCGCCCCGGCTGGCGGCAATCTGCTCGGCGCTTTGGCTGTCGACGTAGGCTGCGCCGCGCTGGATCAGCACTTCAGCAAAACCGTAAAGCTGCTCGAAGTAGTCGCTGGCGTAGTAGAGGTGCTCGCCGCCGGCGTCGTTCCACGAATAGCCGAGCCAGTGCACGGCGTCGATGATGGAATCGACGTATTCGGTGTCTTCCTTGACGGGGTTGGTGTCGTCAAAACGCAGGTGGCAGCGGCCGTTGTAATCGCGGGCCATGCCGAAGTTCACCCAGATGCTCTTGGCGTGACCAATGTGCAGGTAGCCATTGGGCTCCGGCGGGAAGCGGGTGACCACCGGCGGGATCGGCTGGCCGGTGGCGTCCTTGCGATCGGCATAGGTGCCTTGCGCGAGATCGCCATCAATGATCTGGCGCAGGAAATTGGACGTGGGGGCGGCGGCGGTCGACCCGTTGGCGTTGGCGTTGTCTTGGCTCATGGGAGTGCGTGATTCGGCAATCCCGCGATTTTACAGTGCCGGGCGGTTTACGCCCCCGGACGCTATTTGCGCTGGGCCAGACCGTCGAGCGCCTGTGCGCGCAACAGCTCATTCGAGGCGGTGAAGGTCTGCTGCCGGAGTTGCGCGATTTGCGCTGCGCGGTCGGCTTCCGACAGGCCGGTAAAGGCGTTGATGCGGTCGCGTTCGCGGGCGTAGGCGTCGTAGCGGCTGCGCCAGTCAGCTTCTTGCCGGTTGCCCTGGATCAGGCGGTCGGCCACGAGGCTGTCCACGCCGCGGGCTGACAGGCGCTGGCGCATCTCGGCTTCGCTCATGCCCTGCTTTGTCCATGTTTCCATGTCGCTGGCCAGCTTGAGCGGGGCGGAGGCGTCCCGCCGCGCCTGCTGTACCGATGGCGGGAGATTGGCATCGATGGCGGCGATCCTGGCAGCGCGCTGCTCCGGCGTGAGCGACGGGTCGGCCATCACGGCGAGGCGGTCGAGCGCGGCGGTGTCCATCGCGTCGTCATCGCCGTACCACGCCTGCGCGACGTCCGCGCCCAGGTATTGGCGGCGCAGCGCGGTGCGCTCGCTCAACTGCTGGCGGAGTGTGGCGATCAACTCCGGGCGTTGCTGCACTTGTTCGAGGCGCGGCTTGTTGCGGCCGGCTGTTCCGTTCGCAGCCGCTGCCTTGCGATAGGCCAGGTAGTGCTGCAGCAGAGATTGCGCTTCCGCCAGCGCCGGCGTGCTCAGCTTGGCGCGCAGATGCGCCTCGGCCATCGACACACGCCGCGCTTCGGGCAGCGAGGCGGGCACGTCGAGGAAGTAGTCAAAAACCGCGCGGTTGGCGGCTTCGACGATGAGGTGGCCGCGCGTATCCACACGCAGTCCGTCCGGCGCCTGCGTATCGGCCAACTCGGGCGCGGGCGCAACGGTTGTCGACGGTTCGGCGCTGACACTGCCGATGAATGCGCCCTTGGGCGCCTGCGGCGGCGATGCCGCAGGCGTGTCAGTTACGTCCGACGTGTGCCACCAGTAGACCCCGCCCGCGACCGACACCGCCACCAGCACGGCCACAACAAACGTCATGGGTTGTATCGATGGCGATTGGGGTTTCATCGTGGCGTTCAGCGATTGGATGGTTAGAGACCGGCCGTCTTCAGTCGATTGGCTTGCGTGCGGATCACTGCAACCGGGTCAGCGGCGCCCCAGCCGATCAGGCCGAGCAACTGGTTGACCTCATCCAGGTGGTTCCACGCGTAATCCGTCGACAAGACCTGCCCGAACTTCGCGCTGCACACGGAGACGAGCCCGTCGTTGGTTCCCGAGCCCCGTGCCTGCATGACGCCGCCGCTGAACACCAGCACCGGATCAAACACGTCGAGAAGGTTGGTGGCGGTGGAGCGGCCCGTCCACGAATACAGTTTCTGCACGTTGCCGTTGCGCACGTCGGTGGCGCTGCCGGTGTTGCATCCGCTCGCCAGCCCGGCGCTGGGGAACGCCTTGTTGAAATCAGCCGCGCCCGACGTCGACAGAATGTGCAGCGCCGCAAATCCATTCTGCGGATTGCTGTTGCCGTTGAACCAGCCGAGCACCGAGCCGAATACATCGGCGCCGAGGTTCACGAGCGCCTGGAACGGGGCCGGTGTCGACTCCACGAAGTCCGCAAACTCCGATCCCTTGTGGGGCGTGCCGATGGTGGTGACGGAGGCCACGAGGTCCGGCACGACGGCTGCCGCATAGCGCGAGGTCAGCCCGCCCTGGCTGTGTCCAATGAGGTTGACCTTGGCCGCGCCCGTGGTGGCGAGCACGCTGCGGATCTGGCTGACGAGCTGTTCGCCGCGCACGGTTTCATCGTTGAAGGCGGATACGTCGGCCACGTAGACATTGGCGCCATTGGCGCGCAGGTCTTCAGGGATCTGGTACCAGTAGTCGACCACGCCGAGGAACTTGCTGGTGCCCGACAGGCCATGCACCAGCACGATCGGGTACTTGGTTGCGGCATAGGTGCTGGCGGCCTGGGCCGGCACAGCGGCACCCAGGGTGAGGGCGGATGTGGCCAAGACGGCGGCTGCAGCGTGCGTGCGCAGGAAGCTGCGCGCTGATCCATACAGAGCATGGAGCAGGGAAGTCTGTGACATTCGGTTGTCTCCTGGACATTGGATAGGTGGTCGACCTCTTTGGGCCGATCGCCCTCCGTTATCCGAAGCGCCGTGTCCGACGTCAACTGAAGTGGAGGTTTGGCTCTAATGCTGCGCTGCCGCGTGCGCAAATAAAAACCGGAGGGCGAGCCTCCGGTTTGGTAGGGTGCGATGCAACAACATCGCTGGGCTTATTCCTCTTGAAACGCCTCCTCGCGTTTTCTGTTGATGGCCGGCAGCGCCACCAGCAAGACCAGGATGCCCGCCGCAATCAGCAGCCCAAGCGACAGCGGCCGCGTGACGAACGTGGAGAAATCCCCACGCGAGAGCAGCAGCGCGCGGCGGAAGTTTTCTTCCATCATCGGCCCCAGCACAAAACCGAGCAGCATGGGTGCCGGTTCACAGCGCAGCTTGACGAACATGTAGCCGATCAAGCCGAAGAGCGCCGTCTGGAAGATATCGAATGTCGTGTTCGACACCGAATACACGCCAATGCAGCAGAACACCAGAATGGCCGGATACAGGAAGCGATACGGCACCTTCAACAGGCGCACCCACACGCCGATCATCGGCAGGTTCAGCACGATCAGCATCAGGTTGCCGATCCACATCGAGGCGATCAGGCCCCAGAACAGCGCGGGGTTGCTGGTCATCACCTGCGGGCCGGGCTGGATGTTGTGGATGGTCATCGCGCCCACCATCAGTGCCATCACCGCATTGGGCGGAATGCCCAGCGTGAGCAGCGGGATGAACGATGTCTGCGCGGCCGCGTTGTTGGCCGATTCCGGGCCGGCCACGCCCTCGATGGCGCCCTTGCCGAACTCGTGTGAATACTTCGACGTCTTCTTTTCCAGCGAATACGATGCGAACGAGGCCAGCGTCGCGCCGCCGCCTGGCAGGATGCCCAGCACCGACCCGAGCGCCGTGCCGCGCAGCACGGCCGGGATCATGCGCTTGAAGTCTTCGCGGCTGGGCCAGAGGTTGCGCACGTGCTCGACAAAGGTTTCGCGGTGCTCCTTCTGTTCGAGGTTGGCGATGATCTCGGCAAAGCCAAACACGCCCATCGCCACCGAAACGAAGTTCAGACCGTCGGCCAGCTCCGGCACGTCGAACGAATACCGCGCGGTGCCCGAGTTCACATCGGTGCCGACCAGGCCGAGCAGCAAGCCCAACACGATCATCGCTATTGCCTTGACGAGCGAGCCGGAAGCCAGCACCACCGCGCCGATCAGGCCCAGCACCATCAGCGCGAAATACTCGGCCGGACCGAAGTTGAACGCGAATTCGGACAGCGGCGTGGCAAACGCCGCCAGCACCAGTGTGGCCACGCAGCCAGCGAAGAACGAGCCGAGGCCGGCGGTCGCCAGCGCCACGCCGGCCCGCCCCCGCCGGGCCATCTGATAGCCGTCAATGGTTGTGACGACAGACGAGGATTCGCCCGGCAGATTGACGAGGATGGCCGTGGTGGAGCCGCCGTACTGCGCGCCGTAGTAAATGCCGGCCAACATGATCAGCGCGGCCACGGGCGGCAGCGCGTATGTGGCGGGCAGCAGCATCGCAATCGTGGCGATGGGGCCAAGGCCCGGCAACACGCCGATCAGCGTACCGAGCACGCAGCCGATGAACGCGTAGATCAGGTTCTGTATGGAAAGCGCGGTGGAGAAACCGAGCGCGAGATTGGCAAAGAGATCCATGGTGTCGTCCGCGTCCCGCTCAATTGCCGATGAAGGCAGGCCACACCGGAAACTGCAGCTTGAGCCCGTAGACGAAGGCCCCGAGGCTCATCACCACCATCACGATGGCGGTGCCGGCGGCGCCCTTGAGCGTGAACTCGTGGCTCGCCATGCTGGAGACCAGCACGAGCACCACAATGGATAGGACCAGCCCAAGCGGTTGCAGCAGCAGCCCGAACAGCACCACGGAGCCGAGCACCCACAGCAGCGTCTTGACGTCCCAGCGCGGAATGCGATCGGCCACACCCTTGCGCGACAACGATTGCACGACCACGACCACGCCCAGCAGCACGAGCACCACGCCCAGCCAGAACGGGAAGTAGCCCGGGCCCATGCTGCCTGCCGTACCCATGCGGTAGCTGCGCGCCAGAATGGCAAACGCCGCACCAGCGACGATGAACATGATGCCGGATGCAAAGTCCTGGTGACTGCGGATCACCGGACCACCTCGTTGATCGTTCTGCAAGTCGGGTCTCCTCGGAGTAGCGTGCTGCGCCGGGTGTGGCTGGCCGCCTTGTACCTTGTAAGGCGGCCAAGTTTGCACGCTAAGCAGACCGGCTTTCAAGCACCTTGCGGAGGGGAAGGCGGGCCTTCTCATGGCCCGGCGCGGCGCCTGGACAGACGATTCAGGGTTTGTCCCTAGCGTTGCCCTGGGGAAACTTGGGGCCGCACAACGCGGTTGCGCGGCCCTGTGCATTTACATGCCGATGCCGCGTGCCATCAACACAGCCGCCAGCGGAATGAAGATGATCAGGTGCGACTCGATCATGACCCAACGCCGCGTCTTGGCAATTTCCGCGGGCGTGGGTACGAAGTTGGGCAGCGTCTTGCCCTGCTTCTTCCATCGCAGGATCGTGACAGTCGGAATGATCGACATCAGCCCGATCAGGATGAACAGGCCAACCTTGACGTGGAATACCGGGTTGTGGACGTAGAACGCGTAGCCTTTGGCGCCGTAGAACACGCGCAGCAACCCCGTGATCAACACCGCGAGGGCGGCAAAGCCGAATACGGCGTCATAACGCGCCAGGCGCTTGCACGTCTCGGGCGTCATGTCCGGGCGCAGCACCACGGCCTCGGCGGTGAGAAAGACGATCAGCGTGAAGATCGATATGTAATGCAGGTAGGCCAGCAACGCATCAAGCCACATGAGGACCTCGTCTTGGGTGGAAGAAGTTGCGATTAGATGACGCCTTGCGCGCGCAGGGCTTCGATCTGCTCGGGCGAGAAGTCGAGCACGTCGCGCAGCACGGCGTCGGTGTGCTCGCCCAGCAGCGGCGGGTGGCTTGCGGCCTTGGGCGGCGTCGCGCTCATCTTGACCGGGCTGCCGACCAGCTTGACGGTACCGGCGCTCGGGTGAGGCAGGTCGACGCGCAGGCCGCGCGCCTGTACCTGCTCGTTTTCGAACACCTCGTCGAGCGAGTTGATCGGGCCGCACGGCACGCCGGCGGCTTCGAGCTTGTCGATCCATTCGCCTTTGCTGAAGCGCTTGACCATCTCGGCCAGAATCGGCACCAGCACGTCGCGGTTGGCCACGCGCTGCGGGTTGATGGCAAAGCGCGGGTCGTCAGCCAGCTCGGGCATGCCGCCGGCATCCACAAAGCGGCGGAACTGCCCGTCATTGCCGACCGCCACGATGATCCAGCCATTGGCGGCCTGGAACGTCTGATACGGCACGATATTCGGATGCGCATTGCCCCAGCGCTTGGGCGCTTGGCCGCTGGCGAGGTAGTTGGTGTTCATGTTGGCCAGCATGGCGACCTGCACGTCGAGCAGCGCCATGTCGATGTACTGGCCCTCGCCGGTGCGGTCCCGATGGGCAAGAGCGGCCAGCACGGCCACGGTGGCGTACATGCCGGTCATCAAATCCGAAATGGCCACGCCGGCCTTCTGCGGGCCGCCGCCGGGCAGGTCGTCGCGCTCGCCGGTCAGGCTCATGAAGCCGCCCATGCCTTGCACGATGAAGTCATAGCCGGCGCGCGCGGCGTAGGGGCCGGTCTGGCCGAAGCCCGTGATGGAGCAGTAGATGAGGTCGGGCTTCACCGCCTTGAGCGATGCGTAGTCGAGCCCGTATTTCTTGAGCTGGCCGACCTTGTAGTTCTCGAGCACCACATCCGCATGCGCGGCGAGTTGGCGCACGATGTCCTGACCCTCGGGCGTGCTGATGTCGACGGTGATGGAGCGTTTGTTTCGATTGGCGGCGAGGTAATAGGCGGCTTCGGCGGTGTTGTTGCCCGACTCGTCCTGGAGCCACGGCGGCCCCCATGTGCGCGTGTCGTCGCCGGCGCCGGGGCGTTCTACCTTGATGACGTCGGCGCCGAAATCGGCAAGATTCTGCGCGCACCAGGGGCCGGCAAGCACGCGGGTCAGGTCGAGAACACGAAGATGGCTCAGAGCGCCCATGGATTGACGAATCGACACAATTGGAACGGGTGCACTCTACACCACGCCCCGGAAGGGGCGCAGCCCCATGCGACCAACCGGGGAAAATGCGGTGCAGAATGGACGCGACCCGGGCGCGAACCCCGTATAATCAACGGTTTGCACTAATCCAAGGCGCTCAGGAGCGGGATGCTCCGAGGCGCAATGCTGACTCCGGCACCCCGCGACATGAAAGCCTCCGATATTCGCCAAAAATTCCTGACCTTCTTTGAGGGCAAGGGCCACACCGTGGTGCGCTCCTCGCCGCTGGTGCCGGGCAACGACCCGACGCTGCTGTTCACCAACTCCGGCATGGTGCAGTTCAAGGATGTCTTCCTTGGTACCGACAAGCGCCCGTACGTGCGTGCGGCTTCCGTGCAGCGCTGCCTGCGCGCCGGCGGCAAGCACAACGACCTGGAAAACGTCGGCTACACCGCGCGCCACCACACGTTCTTCGAGATGCTCGGCAACTGGTCGTTCGGCGACTACTTCAAGCGCGACGCACTCGTGTGGGCATGGGAGCTGCTGACGCAGGAATACAAGCTGCCGGCCGACAAGCTGTGGGCCACCGTCTACCAGACCGACGATGAGGCCTACGACATCTGGACCAAGGTCATCGGCCTGCCGCCCGAGCGCGTCGTGCGCATCGGCGACAACAAGGGCGCGCCGTACGCCTCCGACAACTTCTGGCAGATGGCCGAAACCGGCCCGTGCGGCCCGTGCTCGGAAATCTTCTACGACCACGGCCCGGACGTATGGGGCGGCCCCCCGGGAAGCCCGGAAGCCGACGGCGACCGCTACATCGAAATCTGGAACAACGTGTTCATGCAGTTCGATCGCCAGCTCGATCCGGCGACCGGCGAATACACGCTGACCCCGTTGCCCGCGCCGTGCGTCGACACCGGTATGGGCATGGAGCGTCTGGCTGCGATCCTGCAGCACGTGCACAGCAACTACGAGATCGACCTGTTCCAGGCGCTCATCGCTGCGGCTGCGCGCGAGACCCACACCAAGGATCTGGCCAACAACTCGCTGCGCGTGATTGCCGACCACATCCGCGCGTGCTCGTTCCTGATTGTCGACGGCGTGATTCCGGGCAATGAAGGCCGCGGGTATGTGCTGCGCCGGATCATCCGCCGCGCCATCCGCCACGGTTACAAGCTCGGCTGCCGCGCAGCGTTCTTCCACAAGCTCGTGGACGACCTCGTCGCGCAGATGGGCGAAGCCTATCCGGAATTGCGCGAGGCGCGCGACCGCGTGGTCGAGGTGCTACGCACCGAAGAAGCCCGCTTCTTCGAGACCATCGAGCACGGCATGTCGATCCTCGACGGCGCGCTGGGCGAGCTCAAGGCGAACGGCGGCAAGATGCTCGACGGCGAACTCGCCTTCAAGCTGCACGACACCTTCGGTTTCCCGCTGGACCTGACGCAAGACGTCTGCCGCGAGAACGACGTGATCGTCGACGAAGCCGCCTTTGACGCCGCCATGAACCGCCAGCGCGAGCAGGCACGCGCGGCAGGCAAGTTCAAGATGGCTGCCGGCACGCTCGACTACACCGGCGACAAGACCACCTTCCACGGCTACGACCAACTCGTGCGCGATACCGCGCGTGTGACGGCGCTGTTTGTGGATGGCGCATCAGTGCAGGAAATGCACCCGGGCCAGACCGGCGTCGTGGTGCTGGACCACACCCCGTTCTATGCGGAATCGGGCGGCCAGGTTGGCGACCAGGGCACGCTCAAGGCCGCGACCGTCTGGTTTGACGTGGCCGACACGCTCAAGGTGCAGCCGGAAGTGTTCGGCCATCACGGCGAGCTGCGCACCGGCGTGCTCAAGGTTGGCGACGCCGTGGCGGCGGAAGTGGACGCGGTGCGCCGCGCGCGCACCATGCGCAACCACTCGGCCACCCACCTGATGCACAAGGCGCTGCGTGAAGTGCTGGGCAGCCACGTGCAGCAGAAGGGCTCGCTGGTCGATGCGGAAAAGACCCGCTTCGACTTCTCGCACAACGCACCGATGACGCCGCTGCAGATTCGCGAAGTGGAAGCGCGCGTCAACGCAGAAATTTTTGCCAACGCGGCCACGAGCGCGCAGCTCATGGGCTTTGACGACGCGGTCAAGAATGGCGCGATGGCGCTCTTCGGCGAGAAGTACGGCGACGAAGTACGCGTGCTGTCGATCGGTTCGTCGAAGGAACTGTGTGGTGGCACGCACGTGGCGCGCACGGGCGACATCGGCCTGTTCAAGATCGTGAGCGAATCGGGCGTGGCAGCGGGCATCCGCCGCGTGGAAGCCATCACCGGCGACAACGTGCTGCACTACCTGCAGACGCTCGACACGCGCATCAACGAAGCGGCCGCCGCACTGCGTGCCCAGCCGTCGGAACTGACGCAGCGTATCGGCCAGGTGCAGGATCAGGTCAAGTCGCTCGAGAAGGAGCTGGAGCGCCTGAAGTCGAAGCTGGCCGCAAGCCAGGGAGACGAACTGGTGAGCCAGGCCGTGGACGTGGCCGGCATCAAGGTGCTGGCTGCCAAGTTGGACGGCGCCGATGCCAAGACGCTGCGCGAGACCATGGACAAGCTCAAGGATAAGCTGCAGACCGCAGCCATCGTGCTGGGCAGCGTGAGCGACGGCAAGGTCGCGCTGATTGCCGGCGTGACGGCTGATGCCACGGCCAAGGTCAAGGCGGGCGAGCTGGTCAACTTTGTCGCCCAGCAGGTCGGCGGCAAGGGCGGCGGCCGCCCGGACATGGCCCAGGCTGGCGGCACCGAGCCGGACAACCTGCCGCAGGCGCTGGCCGGTGTGGCAGCGTGGGTGCAGCAGAAGGTGTGATGTAACCCCTTCGTATCGGATGCGCTGAACGGCGCGCGTTCCCGGCAACGGGGCGCGCGCCGTTCGTTTTTTGGGCCCCATTCCGTGCGCCGCGCACGCTTCGCAGACTTGTATAGGCCTGTTTGACAAGTCGGCTGGCAAACGCCTGCCGCTGGAGACAGGCCCCGCCATGGCCTATACCGGGAAAACGTTGCCGATTGTGTAGGGATTGTGTGCCGCTTGGCAGGCAACTTGCATCGGTTGCGCGCGCTGTTCCCCACAGCGCGGGTTGATCCCATTCCCATCCCCAAATCCGAGGAGAACCATGAGCGTCCTATCTGACAAGGTCGACGCCCCGCCACCGCAGCCGCCGCATCGGCTGCTCGGGCGCAAAGGCAAACGATTGGCGCGCGCCGTCGCGGTTGGCGCCTTGCTGGCGGCCGCCGTCGGTGCATCGACACAACCGGTTGCGCAACTTGCGCCCGAGTCGCACGCGCGCAAGGTCAAGGTGCTGATCATCAGCATGTTCGCGCCCGAGGCGCAGCCGTGGATCGACAAGCTCGGCCTCACGCAAGACGTGCCGGTGCCGGGCCTCTCCATCGATTATCCGAACGTGCATTGCAACGCCAGCGACGTATGCCAGCTCACCACGGGCATGGGCAAGGCGAATGCCGCATCGTCTGTGTCGGCGCTGATCTACAGCGGCAAGTTCGATCTGCAGCGCACATATTTCCTCGTGGCGGGCATTGCGGGGATTGATCCGTCGCAGGGCACGCTCGGCAGCGCTGCGTGGGCGCGCTTCCTGGTGGATAGCGACATCGCGTGGGAGATTGATGCGCGCGAGGTGCCTGCCAGCTGGCCCAACGGCTTCATCGGCATCAACACACAGGGCCCGGGGCAGAAGCCGCCGCTGGATTACAAGACCGAAGTGTTTCGCGTGAACGAGGCGCTGCTGCAGAAGGCGCTGGCGCTTTCTAAGGGCGCGGTGCTGGACGACAACGCCACCGCGCGGGCCTACCGCGCCAACTACCCGAGCGCACCCGCTAACCAGCCGCCCGCCGTCGTGCAATGCGACACCGCTGCCGGCAACACGTACTGGCACGGCGCCAAGCTGGGCGAGCGTGAAGCCGCGTGGGTCAAGCTGCTGACGGACGGGCGGGGCACCTACTGCACCACGCAGCAGGAAGACAACGCCACCTTCGAGGCGCTCACGCGCGGTGCGAAGGCGGGCATGCTCGATCTGCAACGCGTGGCCGTGCTGCGTACCGCGTCCAACTTCGATCGGCCGTATCCGGGGCAGACGCCGTATGACTCGCTGGTCAACAGCAACTCGGGCGGGTTCGTGCCGTCGCTCAACAACCTCTATCTGGCGGGCGGTCCGCTGGTCAACGAGATCGTCACGCGCTGGAGCGTGTGGAAACACGGAGTGCCCTCGCCATGATCGATTCCCGACTCAAGACACCCATGCGATCCGTCGCCAAGCTGTGCGCCGTGGGCTTGGCAGCGTTGACCTTGAACAGTTGCGCGTATGACGGGGTGAAAGTCATCGTCATCAACATGTTCCAGGGCGAGGCCCAACCCTTTATCGACCGCTACGACCTGAAGGAGAAGGTCTACATCTCCGGCCTGTCGCCCGACGCGCCCAACATGCTGTGCAATTACGACGGCATCTGCCAGGTCACCACGGGCATGGGCTATGCGAATGCCGCATCGACAATTTCCGCGCTGCTCTATCGCAGCAAGCTGGACCTTTCGCACACCTACTTTGTGATTGCCGGCATTGCGGGCATCGATCCGGGGCAGGGGACGGTGGGCTCGGCGGCGTGGGCGCGGTATGCGGTCGATTACGGCCTCTCGCATGAGATCGATGCGCGCGAGATGCCGGCTGGCTGGCCGTACGGCTACTTCGGCATCGGCACCAAGGGCCCCGGCGAGAAGCCACCGATGGACTACCGCACCGAGGTGTTCCAGCTCAACGAGACGCTGCTGCAGAAGGCGTACACGCTGTCGAAATCGGCGACGCTCGAAGACAGCCCCGAGGCCATCGCCTTCCGCAAGAACTATGCGTATGCGCCGGCTAACCAGCCACCCGCCGTCATCCAGTGCGACGTGGCTTCCGCAGACACATGGTGGGCCGGCCGCAACCTGGGCCAGCGGGCGCGCGACTGGGTGAAAACGATGACGGACAACAAGGGCACGTATTGCACGACCGCGCAGGAAGACAACGCCACGCTGGAAGTGCTCACGCGCGGCGCCCGTGCCGGCAAGGTCGACTTCAGTCGCGTGGCACTGCTGCGCGCCGGGTCCGACTTCGACCGTCCGTACGACGGCCAAAGCGCCTCCGATGGGCTCATCAACTACGCGCAGCAGGGCGGTTTCGTGCCGGCCACGCACAACCTCGTCAACGCGGCCAAGCCGTTGCTGGACGAGATCGTGCAGCACTGGCCCCAGTGGAAACAGGGGGTGCCGGCGAATTAACAGTTGCTGACATCACATTTCAATCTATATAATGCGAATCATTCTCATTTGATGGGTGGCGACGGGCAACTTGCCTGACCGCTGGCCATCGCTTCTGCCGGGCGAGCCAGCGGGTTTCCACCTGCCAGCCAACGGATCGACGCGCCGCGTGAAGTTTTGCGGCGCGTTTTTTCATCCCCAACGCATGACTGCGTTGTCGCGCGTCTGGTTTTGCCACTTCTGATCGTCCCATTGTCTGCGATGAACCGTCTTCTCGCGGCCCGCGCATTCTCCTGCGCGCTCGCCGCCATTCCTCTTGCTGTTTCCACGTTGGCCCATGCCGAAGAAAGCCAGCCCCGCGCAGATGCCGCCACGGTCGATCTGAATGAGACCACCGTCACGGCAGGCAGCCAGCGGGGTTTTGCAGCCAGCACGGCGGAGGTCGGAGCATTCCGCGGCATGGCGTTGCGCGATATTCCCGCGACCGTGAACGTGGTCACGCGCGAGGCGCTGGACGCGCAGCAAGACACGTCGCTGTACGACGCGCTGCGCAATACAGCCGGCGTGACGCGCCAGCAGCTCTCAGGCGAAACGTTCGACAACCTTGCCATCCGCGGCGTGACGCTGGAGAACCGCACCAATTTCCGCTTCAACGGCTCGATGCCGATTCCCGCGCTCACGGCAATGCCGCTTGAAGATAAGGAGCGCGTGGAGGTGCTCAAGGGCGTGTCGGCGCTGTATTACGGCTACACGACGCCGGGCGGCGTGGTGAACCTTGTTACGAAGCGCGCGGGCAACACGCCCGTCACCACGCTGGGCATGCAGTTCGACAGCAACGGCACCGCCGTCGGCACGCTCGACGTCGGGCGCCGCTTTGGTGAAGACAATCAGTACGGCATTCGCTTCAACGCGGCGGGTGGCGCTTTGCAGTCGCCGACAAGCGGCATTGACGGTACGCGCCAGCTTGCCGCCGTGGCCTTCGACTGGAAGGTCAACAGCCGGCTGAGCTTGAAAGCCGACGTGGAATATTCGCGCAAGGTCATCACCGAACAGTCGGTGGTGACGCTGCCCGCCGCCAAAAACGGCGTCATCACGTTGCCGGCCATGCCCGACCCGAGCAAACGCATTGCGCCGGGCTGGGCCGACTTTGATGGCAACAACACCAACGCGCTGCTGCGTGCGGACTATGCGCTCGCCGATGCGTGGCTGCTGACGGTGGAAGGCGGCATGTCGGAGACGGCGCGCACGCGGGCGTTTTCGGAATTCAAGCTGACCAATGCGCTGACAGGCGCTGGCACGCTGTCCGGCCAGCGACAGAGCGGCCGCTGGAACACCAGTCACGTGCGGGCAGACGTTTCCGGAACGGAAAAGACGGGTTGGATCACGCATGACCTGACCTTCGGCATTGCGCGGTCCGACATGCGCCAAGCGGCCGTGTATTCGGACCGCTTCTCAGGTGCGCAGAATCTGTACAACCCCGTCGACCTTGGCTGGCTCCCCACCACGGGCACTGGTTTTACGGCCGAGCAGCGCGCGGTGGATACGGGCGTCTACGCGCTGGATCGCATGACGCTGTCGCAGCACTGGCAGGTGATCGCCGGCCTGCGCTACACGCGCTACACCAGCGAGCAGGCGCCCAACCGCTACGAGGCCAGCAAGACCACGCCGCTGGGGGCGGTCATCTATAAGTTCACGCCGGCGCTGTCGGCGTATGCGTCGTACGCGCAAGGGCTGGAAGCCGGCGCGCGGGCACCGAACACGGCCGCCAACGCCAATGTGGCCATGCCGCCGGCGCTGTCCGAACAGAAGGAAGTGGGCGTGCGCTACGAAACGCCGGCCGGCACGCAGCTCGCTGCCGCCGCGTACGACATCGACCGCGCAGCGAGCTACACCAACGACGCAAACGTCTTCGTGCAAGACGGCCGCGAGCGGATTCGCGGTATCGAGCTGACCGCGCAGGGCCGCGTCACCAAGGACCTGTCGCTGCTGGCTTCCGCCGGCTGGACGGACGCGAAGTTCCGTGGTGTCGGTAATGGCCTCGACGGGAAAACCCCGGAGAACACGCCGCGCAGCACCGGCAGCCTCTTTGCCGAATACACGTTGCCGATGCTGCGTTCTGTCTCATTCAACGCGGGCGCGTACTACCTCGGCCCGCGCCCGGTGAACGATGCCAATCAAGCCGAACTGGGTGGCACCACGCTCTTCAGTGCAGGCGTGCGCTATGTGACACGCATCTCGGGCAAACGGGCAACGCTGCAATTCAATGTCGACAACCTGACCGACAAGCGCTACTGGGCGGGCGCCGGCAACAACCGTCTGTCGATGGGCGTACCGCGCCTCTTCAAGCTCGGCATGAAGATTGATCTGTGATGCGTGTCAGCCGCCCGCCGCTTTCTTCGCTGCGCCCAGCACTTCCATCGGCAGCGGAAAGACAATCGTCGAGCTTTTGTCGCCGGCGATCTGCGTGAGCGTCTGCAGGTAGCGCAACTGGATTGCCTCGGGCTGCTGGGCCAGCATGCGTGCGGCTTCGAGCAGCTTTTCCGATGCCTGCAGCTCGCCTTCCGCGTGGATGACCTTGGCGCGGCGTTCGCGTTCGGCCTCGGCCTGGCGGGCGATGGCGCGGATCATCGATTCGTTCAGGTCGACGTGCTTGATCTCCACGTTCGCGATCTTGATGCCCCACGGGTCGGTCTGGATGTCGAGGACCTTCTGGATATCGAGATTGAGCTTTTCCCGCTCGGCCAGCATCTCGTCCAGCTCGTGCTTGCCCAGGATGGCGCGCAGTGTCGTCTGCGCGAGCTGGCTTGTCGCTTCCAGATAGTTGGCCACCTGGATGATGGCGCGCTCGGGGTCGACCACACGGAAATACACCACCGCGTTGACCTTGACCGACACGTTGTCGTGCGAGATCACATCTTGCGGCGGCACGTCCATCACCACCGTGCGCAAGTCCACGCGCACCATCTGCTGGATCGCCGGCACGATGAGCACCAGCCCCGGCCCCTTCACGCGCCAGAAGCGGCCGAGCAGGAACACCACGCCGCGCTCGTATTCGCGCAGCACCCGGAACGACGAGATGACCAGCAGCACGGCCAGGAAGATCAGGCCGCCCGCGCTGAAGAAGCCATAAAGCATTTTTCTTCTCCTTATGAAGACGCGGCGACGGGGGCGACGGGTTCGACCATCAGTGTCAGCCCATGCCGGGCGATTACACGCACCTGATCGCCACGCGCGATGCCGCCGTCACAGCGCACGCGCCAGCGCTCGCCATGGATGCGCGCCCAGCCATCGCTATCGGCATCGGCGTCCGGTGTATCGACGTCCACCACTTCGCCTGTCATGCCGATGAGCGTATCGCCGCCGGTCACGATCGGCCGCCGTCGCGCACGCACCGCCAGGCTGGAGAGCGCTAGAACAACAGTCAGGCTCACGAAGGCCAGTCCGATGATGAGCGGAAGCGGCACGCCAAAGCCAGGCGTTTGCGTATCGATCAGCATCACCGCGCCCAGCACGAACGCAACGATGCCGCCCACGCCGAGCGCGCCGAACGTCGGCAGGAATGCTTCAGCCACCATACAAGCCAGGCCAAGTGCGATGAGGGCAAGCCCCGCGTAGTTGATCGGCAGCATCTGCAGCCCGTAAAGCGCCACCACGATGCACACCGCGCCGAGGATGCCTGGCACGACCATGCCCGGCGTCGAGAACTCGAAGATCAGTGCATACACGCCCACCGTCAGCAGCAACAGCGCCAGGCTTGGGTCGGTAATGACGCCGAGGAAGTGGTTGCGCCAGTCGGGCTCCAGCGTGACGGTCGTGGCCTCGGCTGTACGCAGCGTGACCACGCCGGCGGACGTGCGCACCGCACGGCCGTCGACTTGCTTGAGCAGATCCGGAAGGCTTGCCGCAACAAGGTCAATCACGTGCTGGCTGGCGGCCTCGGGTGCGTCGAGGCTGACCGCTTCGCGAACGGCGCGCTCGGCCCACTCGGCATTGCGACCGCGCAGCTGGGCCAGGCCGCGAATGTACGCCGCGGCGTCGTGCATCTGCTTGCGGGCCAGGGTGTCTTCATTACTGGACGTGGCGGCTGGCGCGCTGGCCGGCTTGGCGCCTTCGCCGGGGCTGGGGGCGTGGCCGCCCATGCCGATCGCCACGGGAGAAGCCGCACCCAGATTCGTGGCCGGCGCCATCGCGGCAACGTGGCAGGCGTAGAGGATGTAGGTGCCCGCGCTCGCTGCCCGCGCGCCGCCGGGGGCCACGTAGCCTGCAACCGGCACGGGCGACGCAAGGATGGCTTGAATGATCTGGCGCATCGACGCATCGAGGCCGCCGGGCGTATCCATTTGCAGCACAACGAGCTGCGCTCCTTGATCACGCGCCCGCTGCAGGCCGCGGATCACGTAGGCTGCGCTTGCCGGCCCGATGGCACCCGTTACAGGCAACACCACGACCGGCGCGGCTGCCGCGGCAAGGCTGGTCCACACCGCGGCGATGACCGCCGGCAACCATCCCATCCAATGCCGCATCCGCAACGACGGTCGCATCTGCGCCTCCCTCCGTGATTGCTGCGCTCTGCCCGATCAGGCCGGCGGCGCAATCCCGATATCCGCTTTCAGTTTAGGCGGCAATGGCTTCGCGTGCGGTTGCACTTGCCGTTGGTTGCGGCTCGCTCAGCACCTGCAAGAGCGCCTGCAGGGCGGGGCCAGCCATGTCGCGATGCCAGGCTAGCAGTGTGTCGACACGGCCTGGCTTGTCCAGCGTGTGGATGCTGATTTCCGGCGCATTCGTGTACAGCTCGAGCACCGAGCGCGGCACCAGCGCCACGCCAATCCCGGCCGCCGCGCACGCGATGATGGCGTGGTACGAGCCAAGCTCCAGTACCCGCGACGGCACTACGCCATCTGCTGCAAACCAGTCTTCGATCAATTGCCGATAGGCGCAGCCGGGTTCGAACGCGAGCATGCCGGTGGTCTGCACGTCGGCGGCGCGGCGGATTGGCGGATGGGCGCGGTGAGCAATCAGCACCAGCTCTTCCGCAAACGCCGGCAGCGTGGTCATGGCGGCACGCGTGTTGTTCAGGCATGCCGTTTCGGCAACGAACGCGCAGTCGACTTCAAAGTTCGACAGCGCCTGGAGGGACTGGCGCGTGGTCATTGTCACGAGTTCAAGCTGCACGCGCGGCCAGCGTTGATGCAGCGTTGCCAGCAGGGCAGGAAGGCGGCTGGCCGCCGTGCTTTCCATGGACGCGATGCGCAGGCGCCCGTGCGGCTCCCGCGGCTGCACGGCCTGGCGCGCTTCGGCGGCCAGGCGGAGGATGTCGTCGGCGTAGGTCAGCAGGGTCTGCCCGGCGGGCGTCAGCACCATGCGCTTGCTTTCGCGCACAAATAGCTGCACGCCGAGCGAAGCCTCCAGCTGGCGGATGCGTGTCGTCACATTCGACTGCACGCGATTGAGCTGCTGGGCCGCTCGGGTGACACCACCTTCCCGCACCACCGTCCGGAAGATCTCGAGCGAGGACAGATCCATGATGTATCTCAAATGCTAATGGGTTTGTTCAATATAATTCATTTTTCAGGATGAACGGCCTTGCGTACGATGAAGTGCCGATTTCCTCATCCAGGCCTTCTCATGGAGCACATCCTGTCGTCTCCCTCAGCCTTGTCCGCCGCGCGTTCTCAGCGGGCCACCGCATGGCGCGTGGCGATTGCGGGCATGGTGGCGCTGTCCGTGGCGATGGGCATCGGCCGCTTCGCCTTCACGCCGATCCTGCCGATGATGCTTCACGACGGCAGCCTGACGCTGGCGCAGGGCAGCTGGCTGGCAACCGGCAACTACCTGGGCTATTTCGTTGGCGCGCTGGCCTGCATGGCCGTGCGCGGCGACGCGGCGCGGCTCATCCGCACCGGTCTGGTTGCGACGGTGCTGCTGACCGCCGGAATGGGCGTCCTGCAAGGGCAGCCTGCGTGGCTTCTGCTGCGCTTTGCGGCCGGCATGGCCAGCGCGCTGGTGTTTGTCTTTACGGCGGGCTGGTGCCTTCATCGGCTGACCGAGCTGGGCCATGCGGCGCTCGGCGGCATCATTTTCTGCGGGCCGGGCCTTGGCATCGCCATTCCGGGCTTGGCGGCCAGCGGCATGGTGGCGCTGGGTTGGCACGCAACGTCGGCATGGATGGCGTTTGGCGTGCTGTCGGCGCTGCTCTCGGCGGCGGTGTGGTCGACCATCCGGCCTGAGGCGCATGCGCATGCCGCTCCGGCGCCGGCTCCATCCGGCACGGCACCCGGGCTGGATGCGCCTACCAGCGCGCTGACGATTGCCTACGGCCTGGCGGGCTTCGGCTACATCATCACCGCCACGTTCCTGCCCGTGATCGCGCGCAAGGTGCTGCCGGCGGGTTCGGTCTGGCCCGATCTGTTCTGGCCGATGTTCGGTGCGGGGGTGGCGCTCGGGGCGTTCCTTTCCACACGGATCAGCCTGGCGCGCGATAACCGCTCGCTGCTGGCCACGGCCTACGCCATGCAGGCGGTTGCCGTGACTATCAGCATTATGTGGCCCACGGTGACGGGGCTGGCGCTTTCCAGCACGCTGCTCGGCCTGCCGTTCACGGCGATCACGCTGTTTGCCATGCGCGAGGCGCGCCGGCTCTGGCCGCATGCCGTGCCGCGTCTGATGGGGCTCATGACGGCCGCGTACGGCATCGGCCAGATCGCGGGGCCGCCGCTGGCGAACCGCCTGTTTGCGGCCACGGGCGGCTTCAATGCATCGCTGGCGGTGGCAGCGGTGTCGCTGGTGGCGGGTGTGGCGACCTTTCTCGCGGTCAAGCGGGCGGCCCCGGTGCGTGCGTGATGCGCGGCATGTGAAGGCGCGTACAACGCGGTCCGCGCACCCGTTCTAGAATGCCTCCTCCATTGGAGGAGCCCCATGTCTTTTGCCTTGCGCCCCGATGCCGTCGTGCCCGGCGGCGAGATCAGCCAGGCCGAGCGGGCGGTGCGCGTCGATCTTGCCGCCGCGTATCGTCTGGCCGCGCTCAACGGTTGGGACGACCTCGTCTACACCCATCTGTCGGCCACCGTGCCTGGCGAGCCGGATCACTTCCTGATCAACGCGTTCGGCCTGGCGTTCGACGAGATCACCGCGTCCAACCTCGTCAAGATCAATGGCCGCGGCCAGCTTGTCGGCGATTGGCCCGATGGAGTGACGCGTCCGTCCGTCAACGTAACGGGCTTTGCGTTGCACGCAGCCGTGCACGCCGCCCGGTCCGACGCGCAGTGCGTGATCCATCTGCATAACACGGCGGGCATTGCTGTGTCGGCGCAGAGGCGGGGGCTGCTGCCGCTGTCTCAGCATGCGCTACGGTTTCACCGGCGCATCGCGTATCACGATTACGAAGGCCTTGCGTTCACGCCGGAAGAGGGCGCGCGCCTGACCGCATCGCTGGGCAACCATTTCGCCATGCTGCTGCGCAACCACGGCACGCTGACCATCGGCCGGACCGTGGCCGAGGCGCACGTGCTGATGGCCACGCTCATCAAGGCATGCGAGATTCAGATCCAGGCGCTGGCCGGCGGCGAGGTCGTCTCGCCCGCACCGGAAGTGGCAGATCGCGCGGCCGAACAGCTCGAAGATGGCGGCGCCATCGAAGGCGTGATCGAGTGGCCGGCGCTCTTGCGCAAACTGGATAAAATCGATGCCTCATATCGTGACTGACGCGACTGACCCAACCGACGCGACCGTCAAAGCGACTCACTTAACAGGAGACACCATGCCGACTTTCCACATCGAGATGTTCGAGGGCCGCAGCGTTGAGCAGAAGAGGAAGCTCGTCGAAGAAGTGACGCGTGTCACGTGCGAATCGCTGGGCTGCGCGCCGGGCGCCGTCGACATCATCATCACCGACATCAAGCGCGAAAACTGGGCCACCGGCGGCGTGCTGTGGTCCGAACAGAAGTAACTTTCTTCCACTTCCATTTGCCGGCCCGCCATGCAGCCCAAGCAGCATTTCGCCTCAGACAACTACGCGGGCTTCTGCCCGGAGTCTCTGAAGTATTTCCTGGAGGCCAACGGCAGCGGCCACGAGCCGGCCTATGGCGATGATTCGTGGACGCAGCGCGTGTGCGATCGCATCCGCGATCTGTTCGAGACCGATTGCGAAGTCTTCTTCGTCTTCAACGGCACGGCCGCCAATTCGCTGGCGCTGTCGTCGCTGTGCCAGTCGTATCACTCGGTGATCTGCCACGAGCTAGCACACATCGAGACGGATGAATGCGGCGGTCCGGAGTTCTTCTCCAACGGATCCAAGCTGCTGACCGCCCAGGGCGAGAACGGCAAGCTCACGCCGGACGCGGTCGAGGCGCTCGTCACGCGGCGCTCCGATATTCACTATCCAAAGCCGAAGGTCGTTTCGCTGACGCAGTCGACGGAAGTCGGCACCGTCTACACCGTGGACGAGGTGCGCGCCATTGCCGCGATTGCCAAGCGTCGCCAATTGCGCGTGCACATGGACGGCGCGCGTTTTGCGAATGCGGTGGCGTCGCTCGGCGTGCATCCGTCCGAGATCACGTGGCGCGCCGGCGTGGATGTGCTCTGCTTTGGCGGCACGAAGAACGGTCTGCCGGTCGGCGAGGCGGTTGTCTTCTTCGATCGCCGCCTGGCGGAAGACTTCGCCTATCGCGTCAAGCAGGCGGGGCAGCTGGCGTCGAAGATGCGCTTCATCTCGGCGCCGTGGCTGGGTCTGCTTGAAAACGATGTCTGGCTGCGCAACGCGCGTCACGGCAATGCGATGGCGAAGCTTCTGCATGCGCGCATTGCCGATGTGCCGGGCGTGCGCATCATGTTCCCGACCGAATCGAACGCGGTGTTTGCCGAGTTGCCGGTGCCTGCCATCGAGGCGCTGCGCGCACGCGGCTGGCGCTTCTATACGTTCATTGGCGCCGGCGGCTGCCGCCTGATGTGCTCGTGGGATGTGCAACCCGAGACGGTGGAAGCCTTCGCCGCCGATATTCGCGCAGCCTGCGCGCAGGCCACTTAATCGATCTGACTGCCATGAGCTTCGACTACCGCTTTTGTCCGCAATGCGCCACGCCGCTTGTCGAGCAGCACAATGCCGGCCGCCTGCGCATTGCGTGCCCAGCGCAGGACTGCGGCTTCGTGCACTGGAACAATCCGCTGCCTGTCTTGGCGGCGGTTGTCGAATATCGCGGGCAGATGTTCCTGGCGCGCAACGCGTTGTGGCCGGAAGGCATGTTCGCGCTCGTGACTGGCTTTCTCGAACGCGACGAGACGCCGGAAGAGGGCATTGCCCGCGAGCTGAAGGAAGAGACGAACCTCAATGCACAATCGATCTCGCTGATCGGCGTGTATGAGTTCATCCGCAAGAACGAACTGATCATCGCGTACCACGTGTTGGCCGATGGTGAGATCGCGCTGTCGGAAGAGTTGGTCGAATACCGCCTGAAGCCGTTTGAGAAAGTCCGCCCCTGGACGGCCGGCACCGGCTATGCCGTTGCAGATTTTCTGATGGCACGCGGCCTGCCTGTCAGCTATATCGACATCCGCACCGGCGAGCCCGCCGAGCCGCCGCCGCGCCAGTGGCAGCCGACGCGGCTCGTTACAATCACGGAATAACTGATGCGAGCGGCACCGCGCCGCTTGCCCGTACCACTGAGGAAGACATGGAGTTTCAGAAGGAAATCGACGCGCGCGGCCTGAATTGCCCGCTGCCCATCCTGCGCACGAAGAAGGCGCTTGCCGACATGCAAAGCGGCGATGTGCTCAAGATTCTTGCTACCGACCCCGGCGCCACGCGGGACTTCCAGGCATTCGCCAAGCAGACCGGCAACGAGCTGCTGGAGCACAGCGAGCAGGACAAGGTGTTCACGTTCTACATGCGCCGCCGCTGATCTGGCCGCGCGTTCAATGACAACGGGGCGATCCGGTTTTGCCGGATCGCCCCGTTGTCATTTGGCGGCGAATCGCTTCGCGAATTCGTGTGGCTTACTTGCGTGCTTCCATCGCCATGCGCAGCGCCAGGCTGGTCAGCACGGTACCCATCAGGTAGCGCTGGACCGACAACCAGCTCGGCTTGCGCGAGAGGAACGCAGCGATGCTGCCCGCTGTGGCGGCGATCATCGAATTGACGGTCACGCTCACGCAGATTTGCGTGACCCCCAGGCAGACCGACTGCACCAGCACGCTGCCGTGCGCCGGCTCGATGAACTGCGGCAGCAATGACAGATACAGCACTGCCACCTTCGGATTGAGCAGGCTGGTCAGCAAGCCCATCGTGTAGAGCTTGCGCGGGCTGTCCACCGGCAGTTCGCGCACCTGGAAGGGCGCACGGCCGCCCGGTCGCACCGCCTGCCAGGCGAGATACAGCAGATAGATCGCGCCACCAAAGCGCAGTGCATCGTAGGCAAACGGCACGGCCATCAGCAACGCTGTGATGCCGAATGCCGCACACAGCATGTAGAAGACGAAGCCCGTGGCGATACCCGCCAGCGACACGAGCCCCGCGTTGCGCCCTTGGCAGATCGAGCGCGAGATCAGGTAGATCATGTTCGGGCCCGGCGTCAGCACCATGCCGAGCGCAACCAGGGCAAAGGTGAGCAGGTTGGTGAGGGTAGGCATGGCGGGCTCGATGTCAGCGGCAAGGATGAAGAGCTTGCAGGCTAGCACCCGTCGTCAATCGCCCGACAGGTACAGAAAAACACAATTTTCGGCAATTCTGTATCGGTCCCGGGTTGTAACGCACAGATGACGGCGACGCGTGTTTCATTTTTTGATGAGGGCAGCCGACAGGGCAGGGACGGCTTAGAGAATGCTGAACGATCGGTGGCCACATGCCATGCGTGCGTCATCGGCGTTGTTGAAGGTATGCCGCCCCCCATTTTTTTTGATCCCTCCATCCCCGTCCCCATGCACCTGCATTCCATCCTTTCCGCCATGTTTTTCATGGCGTTGCCGGCCCATGCCGAGTTGCTCATCAGCGAGTACGTCGAAGGCAGCTCGAACAACAAGGCCATCGAAATCTACAACCCGGACGGCGCGGAGGCCGATCTGTCGGTCTACAAGATCGAGCAGTACAACAATGGCGGCAGTACGCCCACCGCATCGTTTGCGCTCTCCGGCAAGCTGGCGCCGGGCGCCGTGCATGTGATGGCGCACAGCACGCTCGCCAGCGTGCTCGGCTCCCGCGTCAACCAGACGGCGGCGTTCTCCTTCAACGGCGACGACGCGCTGACGCTCACGCGTTCCGGCGTCGTTGTGGACCGCATCGGCCAGGTCGGCTATCAACCGTCGTCAGGCTTCTGGGGTACGGCCAGCGCCGGCACGAAGGACCACACGCTGCGCCGCAAAGGCGCGGTGAAACAGGGTGATACGGCAGCGACGGCTGCTTTCGATCCGTCCGCGCAATGGGATGCGTTCAACGTCGATGACTTCTCCGACCTTGGTCTGTACAACGGGCAGGGCGCTGTCACGCTACCGCCTGCCGTTGCAATGTGCGGCGCACCGGTAACGCACCTTGCGGATGTGCAGGGCGCCGGGGCCACTTCGCCGCTGGCCGGCGGGAACGTCGAGATCGAAGCCGTCGTGACCGCCGACTACAGTGGCGCCACAGGCTTTAACGGCTTCTTCGTGCAGCAACCCGATGCACAGCGCCGCAGACTGCCGGGCGTGTCGGAAGGGTTGTTTGTCTACGCGCCGGGCGTCACCGCCCGCGCCGGTGATCTCGTTCATCTCGTCGGCAAGGTCGAGGAAAAGTACGGCCAGACGCAGTTGACGCTGGCCACCAATGGCATCGCCGGTTGTGCCAGCGGCAACAGCGTGACGCCAGTCGACGTGACACTGCCCGTGGGTGATGCCAGAGCGCTCTCGGCATATGAAGGGATGCTCGTGCGCCTGCCGCAGACGCTGACAGTGAGCGAAACCTACGAACTCGGACGCTACGGCAGTCTGCTGCTCAGCAACGGACGCCTACCGTTGCCTACCAACGTGGCACCGCCCGGAAACGCCGCCGCGGCGCAGGCTGCAAGCAACGCGCTGAACCGCATCGTGCTTGACGATGGTTCCAACCAGCAGAATCCCGCCAACGTGCGCTACCCGGCGCCGGACCTGTCTGCGGCGAACCCCGTGCGCGCCGGCTATACAGTGAGCGGTGTGCAGGGCGTGCTGGAAATGCGCTACAACGCCTGGCGCCTGCAGCCCGTGCCGGGTGCGGCTGCACCGGCTTTCAACGCGGCCACGAACCCGCGCGCCGGAGCACCTGCACGCCACGCGCAGACGGATGTGCGCGTGGCCTCGTTCAACGTACTGAACTACTTCAACGGTAACGGCAAAGGCGCTGGTTTTGATGATCCAACCAACCGCGGCGCCGAGACACAGGCCGAGTTCGAGCGCCAGGAAGCCAAGATCGTCGCCGCCATCCGCGCCATCAATGCCGATGTGGTCGGCCTGATGGAAATCGAGAACGACGGCTACGGTGACCTCAGCGCCATCCGCCGCTTGACTACCCAGCTGGGCGCCGACTGGCGCTACGTCGATCCGGGTGTGCCGAAGCTCGGCAGTGACGCAATTACGGTGGCCATCCTTTACAACAGCCGCACCGTGGAGCCTGTGGGGGTGCCGGCCACGTTGGCCATCGACAACAAGAACCGCCAGCCGCTGGCGCGCAGCTTTCGAACCATCGGCGGCGCGCAGAACTTCACCGTGGTCGTCAATCACCTGAAGTCGAAGGGCTGCTCCGGCGCAACTGGTAAGGACGCCGACCAGGGCGATGGTCAGAGTTGCTGGAACCCCACCCGCGTGCGCGCTGCCGGCCTGATCGCCGACTGGCTGACGACCTCGCCGACCGGCGTGGCCGATGTCGGCAAGCTCCTCATCGGTGATCTCAACAGCTATGCCAAGGAAGATCCCGTTGCGCTCCTTGCCGACAAGGGCTATGCCGACATGGTGGCCAAGTTCATCGGCAAGGACGCTTACAGCTATGTGTATGGCGGCGAATCCGGCTACATCGACCATGCGCTTGTCACTTCAGGCCTTGCCGAGCGCGTGCGCGCCGTGCACGAGTGGCACATCAATGCCGATGAACCAGTCGCGCTGGAATATGCGTTCGCATACAAGAGCGCCGAGCAGCAACTGACGCTCTACGCGCCGGATGCGTACCGGTCTTCCGACCATGACCCGGTGCTGGTCGACTTCGCGCTGGATACACAGACCACAGGTGGCGGCACAAGTCCGGAAGGCGATGCGGCGGCGGGTGGGGCCACGGGCAGTCCAGGGGTGGGGGGTGCCGGTGCGGTGGATCCCATCCTTGGGCTCGCACTGGCGGCCGCTGCCGTAGCCCTGGCGCGGCGCCGCCCGTGTCTGGCTTGAGCGTCCGCGTTCTTCCTCGGGCGACGTGCTGCAGCTCCATCACCATTCGAATCGCATCCGTGTGTTTGCTGACCGTTCGACACGGCCTTAAGGCAGTTTCCGACCATCCGGTTCGGGACTGAATTAAGCTTGTGGACTGGCAGGTCGGCAATATCACGAACGCGACGTGCCGATGCAATCGATTCCGATATGGCGACTGGGGATGCTGTGAAGAATGTAGCGGCGATAGTGCGCACGCTGATCCTGGGTGCATGGCTGGCGCTGATGTCCGGGGGCGCCCACGCGGCCGCAACGTCGCTGTTCACGCCGGAAGAGCATGCCTGGATCGCCGCGCATCCGGTGGTGCGTACCTGCGTGAATGCACATTGGCGGCCATTCGAGTTTGTCGAAGGCGGCAAGGTGGTCGGCATCGTTCCGTCGTTCCTCGATGCGGTTTCGGAGCTGAGCGGGCTGCGCTTTGAATATGTCGATGGAGCGTGCTGGAAAGGCTCCATCGCAGCGTTGAAGTCCGGCAGCATCGACATGTTGCCCGACTGGAGCAAGAACTATGACACGGTGCCATACCGAGATGGCTTCATTGCGAGTACGCCGTACTACGTCGGCACAATCACAATCGTCACGGCCGAGCGTGAAAACCTGTTTGCCGGCTTCCCGCAGTTGGCCGGCAAGCGCATCGCAATCAAAGGCGGCGGCGGGCTCGAACTTGCAATTCGCCACAGCGATGTACCCGTAACGTTGCTGACGTTTCAGGACGAGTCCGATGCGCTGGATGCCGTCGCAAATGACGAGGCGGACGCTGCCCTCGGGACTGACGCGTCAATCCTTCCGCAGTTGAATCGCCAGTTCAAGGGTCGACTTTTTCTCTCGGGAAGCATCTGGGACCGTCCATATGCGCTGACGATGGTCACGCGCGAAAACAACGCCGTGCTGGCGTCGATTCTCGATAAGTCGCTGACCGCAATTCCGGCATCCGATGCCGATGCCATCCGGCACCGCTGGCAAGAAACAACGGATTACGGCGCGCCGTCGCTAGCATCGATCCTGCATTACCGCTGGCGGCAGGTCGCCCTTGTCGGCGGTGTTGTGCTGGCGTTCGCGGTGCTGGCGTACGTGCTGTGGCGCGCGCGCGTCGCCGCCGTACGCAGTGAGCGCGACAAGGCCATGTTCCTCGCGTTCATCAGCCACGAAATCCGCACACCCATGCACACCATTCTTGCGTCGCTGGAGTTGTTGCAGCGATCACGGCTGACTGGCGAGCAGGCAAACCGTGCGAATGCAGCGGTCTCGGCATCGGAAACCCTCCTGGCGTTGCTCGACGATGTTCTCGAATACTCGCGCCTCGAATCGCGCAGTGTGACACTCGCGCCTCGGTCAACCGAGATCGGGCCGTGGGCCGAGCAGACGCTCGACATGGTGCGTTGGCGTTCGGAAGAGAAAAAACTGGCGTTGTCCCTCGATCTTGCATGCGCCCGCGATTTCAGCGTAGAGATCGACCCCATGCGCGTGCGGCAGATCGTCCTGAACCTGTTGGTAAATGCGATCAAGTTCACCGCGGTCGGCAAGGTGGTTCTGCGCGTCGATTACCTGCCGCGCAAGCGTCGTGGCAATGGCACGCTCGTACTCGAGGTCAGAGATACGGGCATGGGCATTCCCGCGGAGCGCCAGCGGAACATCTTCGAGCCTTACGCACGTGTGGAAAGCCCGGGTAATCGCGGCGCGAGCGGCAGTGGGCTCGGCTTGTCGATCTGCCGCGAACTGGTCGATCTGATGAGCGGCGTGATCACCGTCAGCAGCAGCCCCGAGGTCGGCACGGTATTCACTGTCATGTTGCCGGTGCGCGAGTCGCACCCGGAGTCCGCATCGCAGGGTGCACCGGCAGACTCGTCGGCCGGCGCGCAAGCGACATCTCTGCGTCGGCCCCACAAGCCGTTGATGCCGGAATCGAAGGATGGACCGCTAATCCTGGTCGTCGACGATCACGAGGCGGTGCAGCACGCGATCCAGCATCAGCTTGATGCGCTGGCTTGTCGCTCGGCCATTGCTGGTACGGGCGAAGCGGCGCTCGAACAGTTTGTGTCGACAGCGTTTGACATGGTGCTGCTCGACTGCAATCTGCCAGGCATCGACGGCTATACCGTTGCGCAGCGCATGCGCGAGATCGAACACCAGCGCGGCGCCGAGCGGACCCCGATCGTGGCCATTTCTGCCGCAGCTGACGATGCGCATCGCATGCGCTGTTTCGACAGCGGCATGGACGGTGTCCTCGGCAAGCCGCTGCGTCTGGCCGCATTGCGTGAGCTGATCGAACTTTGGTGTGGCCATGGCGATTCCGACTCCCACACGGTGCCGGCAGAGCACGAGGTGGCGCCGACGGCGGACATACTGGCAATCTATCGACAGACCATGAGAACCGACCTTGAGATGCTTGCCCAAGGCGTCGCCCTTCGGAACATCTACCAGGCACGTCGGGCGGCGCATCGAATATCCGGCGCCGCCGCCGTTGTGGACGACCTGCAAACGCGTCAGGCGGCAAGCGAGTTGGAGCGGCATCTTTCACAGGCGTCCAGTGACATCACCGCAGACGCGCAGGCGCTTCTGGCGCTGCTCCAATCGCTACACCCGACGGACGGCGCCGACACCTGAGCCTGCACCCCAGAGCGAACCTCGCTCCGATCCTACATCCCCAAAAATGCGTTGTACGCCTCGCCTGAGGCGACATGGAGCCTCTTGCGGCTCCGATTCTTGGTTCTACAGCGCACCTAGCGAGCCGCCGCGTTCGCAACGAGAAAGCCTTCACGCCCGATTGGCGTAAGGCGACGTGCCCGCAAGAGCACGAATCCCGACCGCTTTTTCAGAACAGTCTGATATGGCGCAGCCGCCACGCTTGGAATACTTGCGCCTGCCTTCTTCGATAGGCATTTGTTCTCGACCAAATCCAGCACGTTCGTGCCGCGGATTCAATCTAAGGGTAAGTCAATGAAAGCAAAACTGTTCCTGGCTGGCGTCGCCATGTCTACGCTGTCGGCCGCCGCAATGGCCCAAACGACGCCTACGTCGGTGGATGGCGTCATCAATTTCCAAGGCACGATCCTGAGCGACACCTGCAAGGTGTCCTCGCTCGCCGGCGACGCGGGCACCATCAACGTCGACATGGGCACCATTGCTGCCGATGACATCGGTACGCTGACTGCACCGAAGAACCTCGCCAACGGCGCTGGCTCGGCCAACATTGACGTGGTCTGCAAGACGGGCGCCAAGGTCAGCATGAAGTTCGCCGGCAAGACGGCTGAGCTGAGCGCAGACAAGAAGACGCTGCGCGTGAACAACGGCAACACCGCCGCAGGCTTCGCACAAGGCGTGAGCATTGCCGTGTACGAAGGTACGGGCGCTGGCGCAAACGCGTTCGACCTCAGCGCCGGCAACCTGCTGGCACAAACCACGGTGCCGTCGACCGGTGGCGCAGTCAACGTGCGCTTCGCCGCAGCCTATGTGGCTGCAGACCCGACGAAGATCAAACCGGGTATCGCCAACGCCAGCCTGCCGTTCACGCTCACCTACGAGTAAGCGTAAGACAAGCGCCAGCCAACACGGCTGGCTTCAATCGGCAGCGGTCATTACGCCGCTGCCGTCTATTTCACAGGCTATTCCGGATATGAAAGCAAAACGATGCGCCGTTGGCGCGGCGTTGGCGTGCGCGTTGGCTGCGTCCGCGAGTCACGCCAGCATTTCCCTCAGCACCACGCGGCTGATCTTTGACGGCAAGAACAAGGAAACCTCCGTGGTCGTCAACAACGACGGTGGCGATGCATTGATCCAGGCGTGGCTTGATCCGCTTGATGAAGGCGCACACGGTCAACTGCCGTTTGCCATCACCCCGCCGCTGGCCAAGTTGGCTGCAAAGCAGCAGCAAATGCTGCGGGTGCTGTACGAAGGGGTGGGTATGCCGGCAGATCGTGAGTCGGCCTTCTGGTTGAATGTACAAGAGGTTCCGCAGACAGCCCACAACGACAACGTATTGCAACTGGCTGTCCGCCAGCGCATCAAGGTGTTCTATCGGCCGGCTGGTTTGAACGCGGACCCCCAGAAGGCTCCGGCCAGCCTGCAATGGCAGCTCAACCAGGATGGCAGCAAGGCGATGCTGCGTTTGAGCAACCCGAGTCTCTACAACGTGACCGTGGTGGATGCAAAGGTACACAGCGGCAGCGCAGAAGAACCCGTCATCGACGCGAAGATGGTTGCCCCCGGCGCCACGGTGGCGTTGCCCGTGAAGTTGCCGGCCAGTACCGCCGTGCCGGAGCTGCGCTACGACGTCATCAATGACTATGGCGGCCGCCAAAGCTACCGCGTCACCTTGCACGGCAGTCAGCCGAGCACGCCGGTTTCCACCGGCAACTGATCGAGCCGGCTGCCAGCCGGTTCGATTGCGCCAGCCCGCCCGGGCTGGATAAGCCCGCGCTAACCGTAGCGGAGCTTGCCTATGTGACAGCCCCCCGATTCACCAAGCCAGAAGCGAGCATTGCGATGTCTACCCGCCAGACGACCAAAGCGGTCTCCAGAAGGACCAATGGAAATACGGCTGCTGCACGCCCCAGCGCAACGCCGCTCTACCTGGCCGTGTGTCTTGCGATGATGAACAGCGCGCGGGCCGCCGAAGGGGAGGCGCTCGTTGCGCAGGCTGATCCAATGCTGCTCGCGTACAACACGAGCTTTTTGCATGGCCAAGGGCGCCCGGCGGACCTGAGCGCCGTGCTCAGTTCCGGCAGCAGCGTGCCGCCTGGCACCTATCGGGTCGAGGTGGAAGTCAACGGCAATCTGGTGGGCCGCCGTGATATCGACTTTTATCAGGACAGTGACAAAACCCAGCTCCGCCCATGCCTGACAGCCAAGATGCTGCACGACTTCGGCGTCAATCTGAGCAGCGTGACCCCGCCGCTGGACATCAATAGCCAGGCGTGCCTTGATCTGCCACACGTGATGGATCAGGCCTCAGTCGATTTCGACGCCGGCCGACTGCAGCTGAATCTGAGCATTCCGCAGGCATTTCTCTCGCGTGCAGCACGTGGCTACGTGGACCCGGCTCTGTGGGACGAAGGCGTAACAGCTGGCTACGTCAATTACCAGTTCAGCGGCAACTACGGCCACACTCGCATTGGTAGCGACAGCAGCAGCTATTTCATTGGCCTGCAGAACGGCGTGAATATTGGCCGTTGGCGACTGAGAAACGAGTCCACGGTCAGTGGAAGCAACAGCGGCCAGACCCGCTTCAAGAGCAACCGCACGCTGGTGCAGCGCGACGTCGATGCTATCAAGGGCCAATTGAGTCTCGGCGAGCAGTACTCCGATTCAACGTTGTTCGACAGCGTGCGGTTTCGCGGGGTGCAAGTCGGCTCCGACGATGCCATGCTGCCCGACAGCGAGCGTGGTTACGCGCCGGTGGTGCGCGGACAAGCCGCTACCAATGCGGTGGTCGAGGTACGTCAGAGTGGCTATGTCCTCTATCGGGCCAATGTCCCGCCTGGCCCATTCCAACTCACCGATATTTTCCCGTCCGGCTCCAACGGCGATCTTGAGATCACCGTGATCGAAGCCGACGGCAGCAGGCGCGTCACGCACCAGGCGTTTTCAAGCCTGCCGTTGATGCTGCGCAAAGGGCGGCTCAAGTACAACTTTGCCGCCGGTAAATACGATGGCGAGCAGGGCCCGTCGCCCAATCTTGTCAGCGGCTCGCTCGTCTATGGACTGACTGATAACAGCACGGTAGCTGGGGGCCTGCAGGTATCAAAGGACTTCCAGGCAGTGAACGTGGGTGTCGGCACCAACACACCCATTGGCGCGCTTTCCGTCGATGTGACCCAATCCACCAGCCGGGTGCGCGGTAAGCGGGACACCGGGCAGAGTGTGCGGGTTCTGTACGCCAAGACATTTACCAGCACTAACACTAACTTCACGCTTGCTGCCTATCGATATTCGACGTCCGGTTACCGCACCTTCAACGATCACGTCAACGATCTCAGTAGCACCGCAAGCAATGGTTGGGTCAACGGCCTCGGCTTTCAGTCCGGGCGCAGTCGCTCACGTATTGACCTGACGACCAGCCAGGACCTGGGTGGCGTGGACCGCCGATACGGCAGCGTTTACTTGAACGTCAGCCAGCAGACCTACTGGAACCAGCCCGGGTCGAGCCGCAGTCTTAGTGTGGGTTATGGCAACAACTGGAAACAGTTGAGCTACAACCTCAGCCTGAGCCAGACGAAGGACACCCGGTTTAGCGGAAACGGCAACAGCACGCAAATCATGCTGACGATGTCGATTCCGCTGGGTGGCAAGCTGCGGTCGGGGCGTGCGTATACCAATATCAGTAATAGCAATAACGGCGGCACCAATGTCCAGAGCGGTCTGAGCGGCTTTGTCAACGAGAAAACCTCGTATGCCATGCAGGCCGGTTACACCGGCAGTGGACGCGGCGCCACCGGCGGGGCAAGCATCACCCGAGACACCGACATGGGGCAGCTCAACGCCAACGTGAACGTTGCACGCGACTACCAATCGACTAGCGTTGGCGCCACAGGCTCTGTGGTGGTCCATCGCGGCGGCGTCAACTTGAGCCGCACCGTGGGAGATACCTTCGCGCTGATGAAGGTGGAAGGGCTCAAGGGCGTGGACGTGAAGACCGATGCTGGCACCTCGGTCGGCCGCAACGGGTACGCAGTGATCACCTATGCGCAGCCGTATCGCCTGAACGCACTGAGCCCCGAGACGCATAACCTGGGTGCGGATGTGGAACTGGAGGACACCGTCAAGCAGGTGGTGCCGCGCCGCGGCGCGATCGTGCAGGCGACCTTCAAGGGTTACAGTGGCCAGCGCGCCCAGTTCGCACTCCAGCAGGCGAATGGGACGCCGGTGCCTTTTGGCGCGAGCGTGGAAGACGCACAAACCGGCAGGCACCTCGGCATCGCAGATCCGAACGGGAATGCATTTGTGTTGCTCAATCAGGAACAGGGTACCTTGTCGGTGAAGTGGAAAGACAACCAGTGTCAGGCGCCATATGCGTTGCGCCAGGCTGAACCCGGACGGAACTACCAGAGGCAGACGCTGCGCTGCCGATGAGGTCGGGCAGGCGTAACGTCATCGGTCTTGACGATCTTCAGGTGCCACCGCTGCCGGCCTCGACACTAAGTGCCGCAATTAAGGCAAGGCAAGGATGGGCACCGCGAATACGTCTGTCGTTTTTGCGATGAGCTATGACTGGCGCGGCGTGAGGCGGCTCGACTGGCTCGTCTGCCATGCATGTCTTGCAGTGAGCCGAAGCGGCTAGGTCGATCCTTCCGCGGGGCAGGTCCCGCAGGCGCGTGTGCCGAAAAGAAAAAACCCCAACCGAGAACGGTTGGGGTTTTGCATTTGGTGGAGCCGGCGGGAATCGAACCCGCGTCCGCAAGCCCTCCACAGAGAGTTCTACATACTTAGTTCTGTCATTTGATTTAACCGCCGCATCGCGGACGAACACGCTCTACGACGGCGATTCACTAAGTTTTCGTCTCTAGGCCCGTGACTCACCTAGAGCTTATCTGACGTAAATGACCTCGCTAGTCTTTCGACCCTAGCCCGTCAGCGAGCCAGTGCGAGGACGGCGGCCCTTAGGCTGCCAGTGCGTAACGTTCGTCGTTAGCAGTTATTGCATTCCCATTGATTAACGAGGTGACGGGTCCTCGGTATGCCCTCACTGCTTCGCAACCCACGTCGAAACCAGGTCGGCCCCAGAGAAGAAGAGAATTATCCCACAGATGGGTTACTTCAGCGCGAAATCAACCCGTGTCGTCTTACCTTTGTCCTTGATGCCATCGGCACTGAGCTTGGGCGCTACCACGAAGAGACGTCCAGGCTCCACACGTTCTGCCAGCGCCACATGGACGGCGTTGGCACGGCGCTGGGCGAGTTCCCGCAGGTCAGCATCCGTCACTTGCACGTTGGTTTCCATCAGCTTGCGCATCTCGTCGGGCGGCAACGATTTCGCAAGCCCGATCACGTTGCGCGGTTTGGGGAACTTGGCGGCCTTGTAGGCGCGTTCAAGATACTTGTTTTCCTCTTCCGGCTTGACCGTTGTGTCTGCCTCAGCAGCGTCGCCGGCGTCCTTGAGCTTCTGCTCGCGAATCTGACGATTCACCGCCTCCCGGCGCAGGCCGTCGCGGTCGAACTCCGGATCGACGCGGCCGATGATGTCGACCTTCAGTGCCGGGCGGTCCTTCAGCGCAGTGGCGAGCTTGTCGAGCTTGGCCGCCGATGCCTGGCTGATGTCCGACGTGCCCGGATCGAATTCGATGTAGCCGAGTTCTTCGCCGCCGCTGCCGCCGAACGCACTCGCCAGCAACGAGAACGGCGCCGTCACGGCACGTGCGATGAGGTTCACGAACGCGCGCAGGATGACGCCGCCGATGCTGAACTGCGGATCATCGAGCGAGCCTGACACCGGCACGCGCACGTCGATCTCGCCGCGCGAATTCTTCAGCAGGGCCACCGCCAGTCGCACGGGCAAATTGGTGGCGTCCTTGCTTTCTACACGGTCGCCGAAGGTCAGCTGGTCGATGAAGATATGGTTGTCGGCGGTCAGCTTGCCCTGGTCGAGCAAGTAGTGCAGATCCATCGTCAGCTTGCCCTTGGTGATCGGGTAGCCGGCGTATTTGGCGGAGTAGGGCGTGAGGTTGGTCAGCTCGACGCCGTCGGCCTTGGCTGTGAGATCCACAAAGGCCGTGGGGGCGAGCGGGTTGACCTTGCCGTGGATATCTACCGGTGCCGTGCCGTCGACACTGCCGCGCAGCGTCACTTCCGCGGGTGTCTGGTTGGCGGCGGTGCTGATCGTGCCAATGGAGCCGCCGATGGCCGTAAGGTTGGCGGTGTAGTTCGGTTTGACGAAGTTGTCAGTGAAGCGGATGTTCCCGTCCTGCAGCGTGATGGCGTCAACGCGCAGGTCTGCGCCGCCGGCCTTGGGTGCGGGCGCGGTGGCTGTTACGGTGACAGCCGATGCAGGCGCCGAAGCCACCACGGGTGCGGCTGCCGGGGCGGAAGCTGCAGCGCCCGATGCCGATGCAGGTTCGCTCTGGGTCAGCGAGCGTCGCTCCTCGGTCGGCTGCACGCGGATATCTTGCAGGTTCAGGCGCCCATTCGGGTTGATGATGATCCGCGCGTAAAACGTCGATAGTGCCACCGCGCCCACACGCACATGCGGCGTGGCGCCGTCATAGTTGGCCTGGATGCGGTTGAGCGCGAGCGAGCGCCAGCGCAGGAAGTCGTCGGAACTCACGCGATCTTGCAGGCGCACGTTGCCCAGCGTCGCGTTGCCCTGGTAGTTCACGGTCAGCGCTTTGCCCTGGTTGAGGACGAGGCGCCCGTCCATCGATAGCAACGCGCTGGTAATCGCCGCGTTCAACGACTTGTCCAGATACGGGTCAAAACCCGCGAGTGACAGGTTCTGCGAGTTAACGCGCAGGTCGGCCTTCAGCGGCTGCGGTACCACCTCGCCGCGTACATCGAGCTTGCCCTTGGTACCCAGCCCCGCACCGATCTGCACGTTGACGGGTTTGCCCAGGTCGGAGGACGCGTTCTGCACGACCACGTTCAGCGGCTCGACACGTACCTTGACCGGGCGCGAATTGGATTGGTCTTCAAAGCCGACGGCACTGTTGTCCAGCTTCAGCGTTTGCACCGTCACAGCCCAGGGTTTTTCGGCCGGGGCGTTCGATTTTGCGCTGGACTTGGCCGGCGCCGCCGATTTGCCCGCTGCCGTTTGAGGACCGTCGAGCAGCGTCAACGTGGTCGTACCGTCCTTCTTGCGCAGTGCGTCGATCTGCAGCCCGTCGGCGCGTACTTCGTTCAGTGCGATGGTGCGGGCGCTCAGGTCAAAGCTCTTTACATCCGCGCGCAGCAGCTTGGCGCGCAGCGCAGTGTCTTTGCCCGTGGATGGCGCCAGCGACAGATCGGCCAGGCTGGCGGTCAGCGGTTCCGCACGCACGTTGAATTTGTCAGGCCCGAAGTCGAGCGCCACCTTGCCGTCGGCCGACAGCGCGCCGTTCTGCAATTGCGGTGCGCCCGCCTGGCGCAGATACGGGCCGATGCCGGCCAGCTTCACGCCATCCAGTTTCAGCTCCAGCTCGCCGGTGCTTTTCTCCAGCAATATGCTGCCCTTAACATTGAGCGCGCCGCCTTGCGCCAGCTTGGCGCCCACATCAAGCGTGGTCGGGCCGCCCAACGTGCGCACGCCAAAGTCACCGTGGAGGTCTTCCAGTGTCAGGTCGGCAGCCGGCTGCGTGGTCGAATCTCGCCAATGGACCGTGCTGTTCGCCAGTTGCAGCTTGCTGACCACCACATCCAAGGGCTTCGGCTTGGCGGCCGGCGCAGGCTCTGCCTTGGCAGCATTCGCTTCGGCAGGTACGGGTTTGCCGCCGAGTTGCGCGAAATTGATCGCTCCATCTGTACCACGCGTGGCATCGACGCGTACGCCATCCAGCGTCAGCGTATCGAGGTGGAATACGTTGTCGAGCGGGCGCACGTCGGCAAGTGTTGCGCGCACCTGTTTGGCAGCCACCAGTGGCGCTTTCTTGGCATCCACCACCTCCAGGTTGTCGAGGCCGGCTGTGCCGTGCACGCGCAGTACCGGAGCACCGGTCTTCGGCTTCTGGAACTCGATCGTCAGGTCGGTCGTCAGCTTGCCTTGCGGCACCGCCACCGGCAGTGGGCCGGGCACGTAGCCGAGGTAGCGGGGCAGATCGAGACCATCGATCTTGACGTTGAGGTTGGATTCGAGCGAATCGGCAAATGGCTTTGTCTTGCCCGCAAAATGCAGCGGTGCGCCATCGATGCGCGCTGCCAGCAGCGGTTGCACGAAGATGTCCACATCGGCTGGCAGGCTCGCCAGGAAAGGCACGCCGATTTGCAGGCCATCCACCTTGTGTTCCGTACCGAGCGGCTGGTCGACAAAATCGATCGCGCCGTTGGCCAACTGCAGATTGGCAAAGACGAAGCGCGCCGGCTCGTTCGACTTGGGCTTGGGTGGGTTCGCCGGCTGGCTTAGCCTGTCGACGATGTCGGAGAAGTTGAAGCGCTGTTCGGCGGTGCGCACGATACGCACCTGCGGCGCCTCGATGCTGAGCTCTTCAATGACGGGCGCGCGGCGGAAGATCGAACTCCACGACGCGTTCACATGCAGATGGCCGACGTCGACGAACGGCGTCTTGCCGTCGCGCTCGGCAATGTGGAGCTGGTCAACATCAAGCCGCAGCGTGTATGGGTTGATACTGATCTTGCCGACCGAAACCGGCCGTTCCAGCAGCGTACTGAGTTGCGTTTGCGCCAGGTGTCGCAGCAGCGGCGGGCCACCGAATGCGCCCAGCAGCCCGAATGCCACCAAGAAGATCAGCACGCCGATCGCGGTGCGCTTGGTGCGTCGCGATGTACCAACCTGAGCCGCGCGTTGCCAGCCTGCCGTACCGCGCACGCGATCAAGCCGCGCGCGCCAGCCATTGGTATTCGATTGCAGATCAGGGCGCGAATCGGGGGAGGTGCTCATGCTGGTGTCGGTCCGGCCATGGCGTGGCCTACTTCGTCAGTCGGTCGACCGCCACGTCCCCGATGGGAGGCGGCGGTCCTGAAAGGTGCGACGCCCAGGCATTCACCTGGGCATCGTGGTCAAGCGCGTTGCGATTCGAGCAACAGCGGAATCAGCTCGGCCGCGCTGGCAATCAGCGCATCGGCGCGCCATTCCACGGGCGATGGTCCATTACCACAATAGCCGTAACTGGCCGCAATGGTAGGCATGCCGGCAGCACGGCCGGCTTCGATATCGCGAAGGTCATCGCCCACGTAGACGATCTGCCGTGCATTGACGCCGATGGATTCGGCCGCATGGAGCAGCGGGGCGGGGTGGGGCTTGGCATGCGGCGTGGTGTCGCCCGCGACGACACAGGCTGGCGGCACCGGCAACGGCAACTGCGCAACCAGCGGAACCGTCAAGCGCTCCGACTTGTTGGTGACGATGCCCCAGGGAATGCCTGCGCGGCCCAGTTCCAGCAGCACGTCGGCCATGCCTGGAAACAACCGCGTGCGCACGCAGATCTCCGCCTCGTAGTTGGCGAGAAACGCCAGCCGTAGGGATTCGAATTCCGCATCCTCGGGCCCAACGCCGAACGCCACGCCAATCAGCCCGCGGGCACCATGCGAGGCAACCGGGCGGAGCGCTTCGTAGTCCACCGGTTCGAGGCCGCGGTCGGTGCGCACCTTGTTGGCCGCCGCGGCCAGATCAGGGGCCGTGTCAGCAAGCGTGCCGTCCAGGTCGAACAGCACCGCGCCCAGCGGATCGGGGAACTGGCGCACCGTCATGCCTCGGCCGGACGGCGCGTCGCCATCAGGTAGTTGACGCTGGTGTCCTGCGTAAGGGCGTAGCGGCCGGTGAGCGGGTTGTATTCCAGCCCGCGCATCTCTTGAGCCTGCAGGCCGGCCCCGCGTACGAACGCGCTCAGCTCTGAGGGGCGAATGAACTTGGCGTAATCATGCGTGCCGCGCGGCAGCATGTTGAGGACATACTCCGCGCCAATGACCGCCAGCAGATACGCCTTGGCGTTCCGGTGGATGGTCGAAAAAAATACGTAACCGCCCGGCTTCACCAATGTCGCGCACGCGCGAACAACGGATGCCGGATCCGGCACATGTTCGAGCATCTCCATGCAAGTAACGACATCGAAGCTACCCGGCTCGCGTGCGGCCAGCGCTTCCGCGGCGATCTCCTCGTAATCGACGGTAACGCCCGCCTCGAGGCTGTGCAGGTCTGCAACACGCAATGCTTTGCGGGACAGATCGATGCCTTTGACGTTAGCGCCGGCACGCGCCATGCTCTCTGAGAGGATGCCGCCGCCGCAACCGACGTCTACGACGCGCTTGCCAACCAGCGGCGCAATCGACTGAATCCAGTCAAGGCGCAGCGGATTGATTTCGTGGAGGGGTTTGAACTCGCTGTTCGGATCCCACCAGCGGTGGGCGAGTTCGCTGAATTTTTCGAGTTCGCCGGGATCGGCGTTCGCGTGATTGGTCGTCATGTTGCGCTGCGCCAGGGCATATCGGCTAGGTGAGGAAATGTACCAAAAAGCATCGCCCCGACCAAATTATGGGGTTCGCAAAAAGGTTTCACATTGAAACAGAGGTGAACAAATGCGCATGCACTTCCTCCAACTGTCACCTTCGCTCAAGGAGAGATCAATGAAATCCAAACATATTCTGATGGGACTGGGTGTTGCGGGCCTGACAGTGCTGGCGGGCTGCGCCGCGCCCGGTTACGGCGGTGGCTATAACGGTGGGTATGCTCAGCAGCCCGCCTATGGCCAACAACCGGCTTATAGCGGGCAGCCGCAGCAAACGGGCGCCCTTTACGGCCGGGTCGAATCGATCCAGCCGATGCAGGCCCCGGCAAATAGCCCGGGCATTTTGGGCACGATCATCGGCGGTGTGGCCGGCGGCATTCTGGGTCATCAGGTTGGCGGCGGTACGGGCAACACAGTCGCGACTATTGGTGGCGCAGCACTCGGTGCCTATGCGGGCAACCAGGTCGAACAGCGCGCCGGAGCGGGTGGGCAAACGGTGTACCGGATCACCGTGCGCCTGGACGATGGTCGCGTCGCCACCGTGACCCAGCGAAACCCGAACAATCTGCGCGTTGGCGATCGCGCCATGGTTGCTAACGACCAGGCGACACCTTCCTATCAATAAGAAGGGCGGCCATGAGAAGAGGGGCATCGGGTGCCCCAAACAAAAAAGCGATGGCGCATCTGGCGTCATCGCTTTTTTAGTGCCCTTTCCGCAGCAGCCCAGAGGAGGGCGTTTGCCGGTGTACAGGCGAAAAAAAAGCCCAGCTTTCGCTGGGCTTTTTCCCGGTGTGAACCGAATTACTGAGCCTTGCGGGTGCCGACCACTTCGACGTCCACGCGGCGGTTCGGTTGCTGGCAGGCGATTTGTGCCTTGCGCGAACCCTTGCACGACTTCGGATCAACCTTCAGCTGGCGCTTGCCCTTGCCTTCCGTGTAGACACGGTTGGCTTCGATGCCCTTGCTGACCAGATAGCCCTTGACGGCTTCAGCACGACGGACCGACAGGCGGTCGTTGTACTTGTCCGAGCCGAACGAGTCGGTGTGGCCAACGGCGATCACGACTTCCAGGTTGATGCCCTTCAGCTTCGAGACCAGGTCGTCCAGCTTGGCCTTGCCTTCCGGCTTCAGCACAGCCTTGTCGAAATCGAACAGGGTGTCAGCAGCGAACGTAACCTTTTCGCTCGACACAACCGGGGCAGCCGGAGCAGCCGGAGCAGCCGTCGGAGCAGCAGCCGGAGCCAGAGCGCCGTCGCACTGAGCGTTGGCGGTTGCCGGCGTCCAGAAGCCATTGCGCCAGCACAGTTCGTTCGTGCCGTTCTTCCAGACCCACTCGCTCGTGCCGTTACCCCAGTTGTCGTTGACGGCCTTCTTTTCGTAGGGCACCGACTGAGCGTAAGCGGACGCAGCCATGGCTACCGCAGCTGCAGCGAACGCGAGCTTGGCAAATTTTTTCATATTTCTCCTCTCAGGATGAGATCACCGCAGAAGACTGCGAGCAGATGGGACGAAAACAAGTCATACATTCTTCGGAGTATAACATTCTCGGTGTGGTGAAGGCTCCACTTCGAACAATGTCTGCCTCTTCGCTGGGGGATTGTGCCACAAGCACGCACTCCTAAAAAGCAAATATAAGCGATTCGAACGGGGCACCACGGCCTTGTGGTGTGTACGCAACAAGGCAGGAAATGGCTCGCAAACCCTTATGGGGACTGGCTCGCCGGTTTTGTCCGCGCTCGCAGGGAACGTGCCTGGGGTTGACGATGCGTCGCTCGCGCGTATGAGGGGAGGGGGCTTGCGGCATGGTAAAATGTTCTGTTATTCGCGCAACCGCAGCGTCCCGCTGTGGGCACCACTGTGCTCACTAGGGGACCTCCCACCGTTCGCCCAATGGATCAATTCGCCAAAGAGACACTCCCGGTATCGCTCGAAGAAGAAATGCGCAGCTCGTACCTCGCTTACGCCATGAGCGTGATCGTAGGTCGCGCCCTTCCAGATGTGCGGGATGGTCTCAAGCCGGTGCATCGTCGTGCGTTGTACTCGATGCACGAGCTGAACAACGACTGGAATCGCCCCTATAAGAAGTCCGCCCGTATCGTCGGGGATGTGATCGGTAAGTATCACCCCCACGGCGACACTGCTGTATACGACACCATCGTGCGGATGGCGCAGAACTTCTCTCTGCGCTACATGCTGGTCGACGGCCAAGGCAACTTCGGCTCGGTCGACGGCGACAACGCCGCGGCGATGCGTTACACCGAAATCCGCCTGTCGAAGATCGCCCACGAACTGCTGGCCGACCTCGACAAGGAAACGGTCAATTTCGAGCCGAACTACGACGGCTCCGAAACTGAACCATCGGTTCTGCCGGCTCGCATTCCCAACCTGCTGATCAACGGGTCGTCCGGGATCGCGGTGGGTATGGCGACGAACATTCCGCCGCACAATCTGAATGAAGTCGTCGATGGTTGCCTGCACTTGTTGCGCAACCCGGAAGCGACCGTCGACGAGCTGATCGAGCTGATTCCGGCGCCGGATTTCCCGACGGCGGGCATCATCTACGGCATTTCGGGCGTCCGTGAGGGCTATCGCACCGGCCGCGGCCGCGTCGTGATGCGCGCCAAGACGCACTTCGAGGATATCGATCGCGGCCAGCGTCAAGCGATCATCGTCGACGAGCTGCCGTATCAAGTTAACAAGCGCACGCTGCTCGAGCGTATTGCCGAGCTGGTCACCGAAAAGCGCATCGAAGGCATTTCCGACATTCGCGACGAGTCTGACAAGTCCGGCATGCGCGTGGTGATCGAACTCAAGCGCGGCGAAGTGCCGGAGGTTGTGCTCAACAACCTCTATAAGAATACGCAGCTGCAGGATACGTTCGGCATGAACATGGTGGCGCTGGTCGACGGCCAGCCGCGTCTGCTGAACCTGCGTCAGATGCTGGAGTGCTTCCTGCTGCACCGCCGCGAGGTGGTGACGCGCCGCACCGTATTTGATCTGCGCAAGGCGCGCGAGCGTGGTCACATCCTGGAAGGTCTGGCGGTTGCGCTGGCCAACATCGATGAGTTCATCGCAATCATCAAGGCTGCCCCGACCCCGCCGGTCGCCAAGGCTGAGTTGATGAACCGTAGCTGGGATTCGGGTCTTGTGCGCGACATGCTCGTTCGCGCGGAGAGCGAAACCTCCGGCGGCGGTGCTGCGTATCGCCCGGAAGGACTGTTGCCCGTCTTTGGTATGCAGGCCGATGGCCTGTACAAGCTGTCGGACACGCAAGCGCAGGAAATCCTGCAGATGCGCCTGCAACGCCTCACCGGGCTGGAACAGGACAAGATCGTCCAGGAATACCGCGAAGTGATGGCACAGATCGCCGATCTGCTGGACATCCTGGCGCGGCCAGAGCGCATTACCGCCATCATCGTCGAGGAACTCACCGCGATCCGCGCCGAGTTTGGCGATGAGCGTCGCTCGCAGATCGAGCACAATGCGACCGAGTTGGACACAGAAGACCTCATTACGCCGCAAGATCTCGTGGTGACGTTGTCACACAGCGGCTATATGAAGAGCCAGCCGATTTCCGAATACCGTGCGCAGAAGCGTGGCGGTCGTGGCAAGCAAGCTGCCGCGACGAAGGAAGACGACTGGATCGACACGCTATTTGTCGCCAACACGCACGACTACATCCTTTGCTTCTCGAATCGCGGCCGTCTGTATTGGCTGAAGGTCTGGGAGGTGCCGCAAGGCAGCCGTAACTCGCGCGGTCGTCCGATCGTCAATATGTTCCCGCTGTCGCCGGGCGAGAAGATCAACGTGATCCTTCCGGTGAAGCAGTTCGATGAGCAGCATTTCGTGTTCATGGCGACTTCCAAGGGGACAGTCAAGAAGACGGCGCTGACGGATTTCTCGAACCCGCGCAAGGCCGGCATCATCGCGGTGGATCTTGACGAGGGCGATTTCCTGATCGGCGCGGACATTACCGATGGTCAGCACGACGTGATGCTGTTCTCAGACGCCGGCAAGGCGGTGCGCTTCGATGAAAACGATGTGCGCCCGATGGGTCGCCAAGCGCGCGGCGTTCGCGGTATGAACCTGGAAGAGGGCCAGCAGGTGATTGCCATGCTGGTCGCGCCGGCAGAAACCGAGGGCGAAGGTGCCCAGTCGGTGGTCGGTAGTGTGCTGACCGCCACCGAAAACGGCTACGGCAAGCGCACGCCGATCTCGGAATACACCCGACATGGTCGTGGCACGAAGGGCATGATCGCCATCCAGACCTCCGAGCGTAACGGCAAGGTGGTGGCGGCTGCCCTGGTGGCACCGGAAGACGAAATCATGCTGATCACGACGGGCGGTGTGCTGATCCGCACGCGCGTGGACGAGATCCGGGAAATGGGTCGCGCCACGCAGGGCGTCACGCTCATCTCAGTGGGTGAGGGCAACAAGCTGTCCGGGCTGCAACGTGTGATGGAATCCGATGCTGAAGGCGCCGATGGTGTCGAAGGCGCCGATGTGGCGGATGCCGCCCCGGGTGCCGATGCACAGGCGGATGACAGCACCGAGACATAATTGGAAACATCTTTTGCTTGCCGTTAGGCACAGTTCTGTCATGATGCCGGACCTGTGCGCGGCAGGGGCTTGGAACTTTTGCGTCACACGCCCGGCCTAAACGCAACGCTTATCTCAAGGGAGCAACAATGCACAAGAGTCTCAAACTCAAACATCTGATCGTGGTGGCTGGTTTCGCTCCGCTGTTTGCGTTCGCGCAGGCTGGCGACGCCGACAAGACGGCGGCCATCAAGGACTTGCTGACGACGATGAACGTCGATGCAGCCATCAAGGGTCAGGGTGAAGTGCTGGCCAACGGTGCCAAGCAGGAAGCCCCGCTGGTGCTGGAGCAGGCACTGGTCGAGAACAAGACTCTGAACGACAAGCAGAAGCAAGCCGCTGTCGACAAGCTGAAGAAGAATGGCGCCGTGCAGCGCATGACGGACGGTGCTGGCAAGGACTTCGACACGGAAGCCTTCCGCAAGGATGCTCTGCAAGCTCACTATGATTCGCTGGGCAAGTACTACTCGACCCAGGAAATCAAGGACTTGACCACGTTCCTGAAGACGCCGAGCGGCCAGAAGTTCATGGCCAACCAGGGCAAGGCCATGCAGGAAGTGTGGGGCAACGTGATGCAGAAGTACGGTCCGCAAGTCGGCAAGAAGATGCGCGACATGGCTGACAAGGAAGTTGCCGCTGCTGCGAAGTAATTGAGCCGCATAGGCAGACGATGGGGGCGCAATCCCCCTCGGGCTGTCAGTTGGTAGATAATGGCTGTTTGGGTTTGCGCCCAGACAGCCATTTTTCTTTTGCCCTTCGCCCTATGAACCAAGCGGATCGAGCCCTTCAAGCCAGCCAGGCGCGTGTGTACAACTTTTCGGCAGGTCCGGCGGTGTTGCCGCTCGAGGTGCTGGAACAGGCGAAAGAGGAGATGGTCTCCTGGCACGGCAGCGGCATGAGCGTGATGGAAATGAGCCATCGTGGCCGCGAGTTTGAAAGCATCCTGGCAGCGGCGTTCGGCGATTTGCGGCAGTTGCTGGCGGTGCCGGACAACTACGAAATCCTCTTCCTGCAAGGCGGCGCCATCGCCGAGAACGCCATTGTGCCGCTGAACCTGATGCGTCGGCTGTCGGCGGATGCACCGAAGGCTGACTACGTCGTCACCGGCACGTGGTCGGTCAAGTCGCAGCAGGAAGCGCGCAAGTACGGCGAGGTGAACATCGCTGCAACCAGCGAGGCTGAGCGCTTCCACAAGATCCCGGACGTATCGAGCTGGAAGCTGTCGTCAGACGCGGCCTACGTGCACCTGTGCACGAACGAAACCATTGTTGGTGTCGAGTATCAGGAGACGCCGGACGTCGGCCAAGCGCACGGGCGTGTGGTGGTGTCTGACGTGTCGAGCCACATCCTCTCGCGGCCGATCGACTGGAACGGCTATCAGGTCCTGTACGGTGGCGCGCAGAAAAACATCGGCCCCGCTGGCTTGACGATTGCCATCGTTCGCAAAGACCTTCTCGGTCACGCGCACCCGCTGTGCCCGTCGGCATTCAACTGGCGTCTCGTGGCCGAGAACGGCTCGATGTACAACACGCCGCCCACCTACGCCATCTACATCGCGGGGCTCGTGTTTCAGTGGATCAAGCGCCAGGGCGGGGTCGAGGCGCTGGAGACGCGCAACATCATCAAGTCGAAGATGCTGTACGACTTTATTGACGCCAGCAGCTTCTACCGCAACGAGATCCATCCGACGTGCCGGTCGCGCATGAACGTGCCGTTCTTCCTTAACGACGAATCCCGCAACGAGGCCTTCCTCACGCAGGCGCGCGAGCGCGGGTTGGTGCAGCTCAAGGGCCACAAGTCCGTGGGCGGCATGCGGGCGAGCATCTACAACGCGATGCCGCTGGAAGGCGTAGAGGCGCTGGTCGACTTCATGCGTGAGTTTGAGAGAGTGTCCGCGTAAGGCTGATCCTCGATCACGGCAGAACATTGCGCGAAGCGCCCGCTTCGCGCGGCAATTTGCAATCCGTTGCCGAACCCGATTCCTACAATGACCAGTCAGTCAGACGATACGAAGCAAAACAAGGACGCCGCATTGGCGGCGGAGCTTGCGCCGTTGCGCACGCAGATCGACGCCATCGACAATCAGCTGCTTACGCTGCTCTCGGACCGCGCCAGGGTGGCGCAGGAAGTGGGCGAGGTGAAGAAGCGCTATTCGTCGCCGGCGTTCCGGCCGGACCGCGAATTGCAGGTCATCCGCAAGATGCAGTCGGGCAATCAAGGGCCTCTGCACGACGAGAGCATCGCTGCCATCTGGCGCGAGGTGATGTCCGCTTGCCGTGGTCTGGAACAGGCCCTGCGCATCGGCTACCTCGGCCCGGCGGGCACGTTCTCGGAGCAGGCGGTAATCGCGCATTTCGGCCACGAGATCCAGCCGATGCCGTGCCCGAGCATCGACGAAGTGTTTCGTGCGGCAGAGTCCGGCACGGTCGATTGCGGTGTGGTGCCGGTCGAAAATTCGACGGAAGGCGTGGTGTCGCGCACGCTCGATCTGTTCTTGCAGACGTCGTTGAAGATCAGCGGCGAGATTGCGCTGCGAGTGCACCATAACTTGTTGCACAAGACGGGCGACATGTCGCAGGTGAAGGTGGTGCGCGCGCACGCGCAGGCGCTGGCGCAGTGCCAACGGTGGTTGAACACCAACTATCCGAATCTGCCGCGTGAGGCCGTGTCGAGCAACGCCGAGGCAGCGCGCATGGCGGGGGAGGACGAAACCGTCGCCGCGCTGGCAAGCGTGCAGGCGGCAAACCGCTACGGCTTGCACGTGGTGCGTGCCAATGTGGAAGACGATCCGCATAACCGCACGCGCTTTGTCGTGATCGGCAACTACGAGACGGAGCCGAGTGGACGCGATCAGACATCGTTGATCCTGTCGGTGCCGAACGAGGCCGGCGCTGTCTACAAGCTGCTGGCGCCGTTGGCGGAGAACGGCGTGTCGATGTGTCGCTTCGAGTCGCGCCCGGCGCGCAGTGGCGCGTGGGAGTACTACTTCTACGTCGATGTGGAAGGCCATCAGCGTGACCCGCAGGTAGCGCGCGCGCTGGAAAAGCTGCGTCACGACGCGGCGTATTTCAAAGTGTTGGGGTCCTATCCCTCGGCACATTGAGGGATTCAAGACGCTCTGCACGGGCAGGGCGTCGATAACAGAGGAGCACCCCATGTCTTTGCAGTTCGGCCCCGAGTATGTCCGTGCCATCGCCCCTTATGTGGCAGGCAAGCCGATTTCGGAAGTGGCACGCGAGTTCGGCCTCGATGCGGCGCGCATCGTCAAGCTGGCGTCCAACGAAAACCCGCTGGGCATGCCGCAGTCGGCCAAGAACGCGATGGCCTCGGCCATTGAGGAACTGGCACGCTATCCGGACGCCAACGGCTTCAGCCTGAAGGCGGCGCTGCATGCCAAGTTTGGCGTGCCGGAAGCATGGATCACGCTCGGCAACGGCAGCAATGACATCCTCGAGCTGGCAGCTCGCGCGCTGGTACCGCCGGGGCAGGCTGTGATGTATGCGCAGCACTCTTTTGCCGTGTATGCGCTTGCGGCGCAGGAGGTGGGTGCGCGCGCCATCGAGGTGCCGGCCCGCGATTACGGCCACGATCTCGACGCGATGGCCGCTGCAATCACGCCGGACACGCGCCTGATCTACATCGCCAACCCGAACAACCCGACTGGCACATTCCTGTCCGCCGATGACATTGCGGCGTTCCTCGCCAAGGTGCCGCCGACGGTCGTTGTCGTGCTGGACGAGGCGTACAACGAGTTCCTCAAGTCGGAGCAGCAGTACGACTCCACTGCATGGGTGCGCCAGTATCCGAACCTGCTCGTGTCGCGGACGTTCTCCAAGGCTTACGGACTGGCAGGCTTGCGTGTCGGCTATGGCATTGCGCAGCCGCAGTTGACTGATCTGCTCAACCGCATCCGCCAGCCGTTCAACGTCAACAGTCTGGCGCAGGCCGCAGCTGTGGCGGCGCTCAATGACGCGCAATTCCTGCAGCAATCGGCTGAACTGAACGCCGCCGGCTACGTGCAGTTGACAGACGCATTCGATCGGTTGGGTCTTCAGTACGTGCCGTCCTCGGGCAATTTTGTGCTGGTGCGCGTGGGCGATGACACGGGCGCCGGTGCGCGCGTGAACGTTGCGTTGCTCAAGCAGGGCGTGATCGTGCGTCCGGTCGGCAACTACGGCTTGCCGCAGTGGCTGCGCATCAGCATCGGCTTGCCGGAAGAGAACGCCACATTCATCGACGCACTGGAGACGGTGCTGGCGCAGGAAAAAGCTGCCGCGTAACTTCCGTAGCAACCGCCGTAGCGCCCTGTTTCCGGCATCGGGCCCTGCGCACATCGGGCTACAATGCCGCTTTGCTTTTTTCTGGCAGGGCGGTGTTGTGGCCTCTTCTTTTTCCAGTTCCCGGTTGGTGATTGTCGGCGTAGGCCTGATTGGCGGTTCGCTGGCGCTGGGGTTGCGTCGTGCGGGTGTGGTTGGGCATGTCATCGGCGTGGGGCGATCGGCCGCGTCGCTTGAGACGGCGGTCCGCCTGGGCGTGATCGACGAAGCCCTGCCGATGGAAGAGGCCGTGCGCGGTGCCGACATGGTTGTGCTGTGTGCACCCGTCGCGCAGACGCTGCCGTTGCTGCTCGCCATGCAACCGCACCTGGGCCCCGACACCATCGTCACGGATGCCGGTAGCACCAAGTCCGACGTCATCATGGCCGCCAAGACTGCGCTGGGCGACCAGGTCAGCCAGTTCGTGCCGGCCCATCCGATTGCCGGCCGTGAGTTGAACGGCGTGGAGGCTGCGCTGGCCGATCTCTATGTCGGCAAAAAGACCGTGCTGTGCCCCCTGCAGGAAAACCGCCGCAGCGATGTTGCCCGTGTGCAGGCGATGTGGGAAGCCGCGGGCGCGCATTGCCACATCATGTCGGCCGTGCAGCACGATGCCGTGTTCGCCGCCGTTAGCCACCTGCCGCACGTGCTGTCGTACGCACTGGTCGCGCAGATTATCAATGCCGAAGACGGTGCACTCAAACTCGATTTTGCCGGCGGTGGTTTCCGCGACTTCACGCGCATCGCTGCATCGTCACCCGAAATGTGGCGTGACATCTGCCTGTCGAATCGCGAAGCGCTGTTGCGTGAACTCACGACCTACGAGGCGGTGATCGGCCGCATGAAAGCAATGATTGCAGAGCGCGACGGCGCAGCGCTTGAGCGCGTGTTCCGCCGGGCCAGCGAAGCGCGCCTCGCGTGGCCGCAACGGGTCGCACCCGGCAATGCTGCGGATGCGCAATCCGAATAACGTTTGTTTTGAACTGAGTGGATTCATGGAACATCTCGACGTCGGCCCCCTTAAGACGGCGCGCGGCACCATCAAGCTGCCGGGCTCGAAGAGCATCTCCAACCGTGTGCTGCTGCTGGCCGCTCTCGCGCAGGGCGAGACGGTGGTGCGCGACCTGCTCGACTCCGACGACACGCGCGTCATGCTTGATGCGCTTGGCAAGCTGGGCGTCTCGGTCGAAGGCCTGGGTGACAACGCGTATCGTGTCGCCGGCACCGGCGGTCGCTTTCCGAACAAGTCGGCGGATCTGTTTATGGGCAATGCCGGCACCGCTATCCGCCCGCTGACAGCCGCGCTGGCACTGCAAGGCGGCGAGTACACGCTGCACGGCGTGCCGCGCATGCACGAGCGGCCGATCGGGGACTTGGTCGACGGCCTGCGCCAAGTGGGCGCACGCATCGACTACACGGGCAATGAGGGCTATCCGCCGCTGGCGATCCACGCAGCGCAGGTCAAGATCGATGCACCGATTCGCGTGCGGGGCGATGTATCGAGTCAGTTCCTGACGGCATTGCTGATGGCGCTGCCGCTGGTCGAGTCTGTCGGCAATGTCGCCATCGAAGTGGTTGGCGAGCTGATTTCCAAGCCTTACATCGAGATCACGCTGAACCTGATGGCGCGCTTCGGCGTGCAGGTCGCGCGCGATGGCTGGGCGTCGTTCACCGTGCCGACCGGCGTGGCCTACAAGGCGCCGGGCGAGATTTTTGTGGAAGGCGATGCTTCGTCTGCGTCGTACTTCCTGGCCGCGGGCGCGCTTGGCGGCGGGCCGGTGCGTGTGGAAGGTGTCGGCATGTCCAGCATCCAGGGCGACGTCCGCTTTGCCGACGCACTGAACCGCATGGGCGCCAACGTCATGGCCGGCGGCAACTGGATCGAAGTGCGCGGCGTCGAGCGCGACGACGGCAAGCTGCACGCCGTCGAGTTGGATTGCAATCACATTCCCGATGCGGCAATGACGCTGGCGGTGGCAGCGCTGTTTGCCGACGGCACAACCACGCTGACCAACATTGCGAGCTGGCGCGTCAAGGAGACCGACCGGCTGAGCGCCATGGCCACCGAACTGCGCAAGTTGGGTGCCGAGGTAGAAGAGGGGGCAGACTACATTCGTGTGACGCCCCCGTCGCAATGGACTCTGCCCGCCGGCGGCATCGACACCTACGATGACCATCGCATGGCGATGGCTTTCTCGCTGGCCGCGTTTGGCCCGGTGCCGGTGCGCATCAACGACCCCCGCTGCGTCGCCAAGACGTTCCCGGAATATTTCACAGCGTTCAGCGGCATTACCGCTTGAACCGCAATTAACTGCCAGTCATCATCATGTCCGACACCGCTGCTTCCACGCCGTACCCGGTCATCACCATCGACGGTCCGACCGCATCCGGCAAGGGCACGGTCGCTCACCAGGTCGCGGATCTGCTCGGCTTTCATCTGCTGGATAGTGGGTCGCTGTACCGGTTGGTGGCGCTTGCCAGCATGCGCGAGAACATCGACGACCATGACGTCGAGAGCCTCGTACGTATCGCCCGCGAACTCGATGTGCGCTTCAAGGCAGATCACATCTGGCTCAAAGGCGAGGATGTGAGCTTGGCACTGCGGCATGAGTCCGTTGGCAACCAGGCTTCGGCCATCGCCGTGCATGGTGCGGTGCGGGAGGCGTTGCATGCACGTCAGCGTGCGTTCCTGGAAGCGCCTGGCCTCGTGGCCGACGGCCGTGATATGGGCACAGTGGTTTTCCCCGAAGCGGTGCTTAAGGTGTTCCTGACGGCAAGCGTGCAAGCACGCGCCGAGCGGCGCTATAAACAATTGATTGCAAAGGGTTTTTCTGCTACAGTGGAAAGCCTTTCGCAGGACTTGGAGGCGCGTGATTTGCGGGATCGCACCCGCAGTGTCGCGCCGCTGCGTCCGGCGCAAGATGCGCGGCAACTGGATTCGTCCGACATGACGGTCGATGAAGTGGTCGCGCAGGTACTGGACTGGTACCGCCAGGTGCAGGGCGCCAACAAGGCGAACTGACTCGGCTGAACTGGTTCGATCGGTGCCGGTGGCATGTCGCTGCCGGCGGTTGTTCAACTTATAACCCCGCATGCGTGTCTTCGCCATTCCGTGCGAAAGCAATGCGAGGCATGTTCTGCGGATGTCTATTTTTTATGTCCCAAACTAACGAATCTTTTGCCGCCCTGTTCGAAGAGTCGATCGCCAAGTCCAATATGAAGGCTGGCGAAGTGATCTCTGCGGAAGTTGTGCGTATCGACCACAACTTCGTCGTTGTGAACGCGGGCCTGAAGTCTGAAGCTTTTGTTCCGGTCGAAGAATTCCTGAACGATCAGGGCGAACTCGAAGTGCAAGTCGGCGACTACGTTTCGGTCGCAATCGACGCGCTGGAAAACGGCTATGGCGACACCATCCTGTCGCGCGACAAGGCCAAGCGTCTGGCTTCGTGGCTGAACCTTGAAAAGGCACTGGAATCCGGCGAGATCATCTCCGGTACCGTGACTGGCAAGGTCAAGGGCGGCCTGACCGTCATGGTCAACGGTATTCGTGCATTCCTGCCGGGTTCGCTCGTCGACGTGCGTCCGATCAAGGACACCACGCCGTACGAAGGCAAGACCCTCGAATTCAAGGTCATCAAGCTGGACCGCAAGCGCAACAACGTTGTGCTGTCGCGCCGTGCCGTGGTTGAAGCCACGCTGGGCGAAGAGCGTCAGAAGCTGATGGAAACGCTCAAGGAAGGCGCGATCGTCAACGGTATCGTCAAGAACATCACCGACTACGGCGCGTTCGTGGATCTGGGTGGCATCGACGGTCTGCTGCACATCACCGACCTGGCATGGCGTCGTGTGCGTCACCCGAGCGAAGTGCTGTCGGTTGGCCAAGAAATCACCGCCAAGATCCTCAAGTTCGACCAAGAGAAGAATCGCGTTTCGCTGGGCGTCAAGCAACTGGGTGAAGATCCGTGGGTCGGCATCTCGCGCCGCTACCCGCAAGGCACCCGTCTGTTCGGCAAGGTGACGAACCTGACCGACTACGGCGCATTCGTCGAGATCGAGGCCGGTATCGAAGGCCTGGTCCACGTTTCGGAAATGGACTGGACCAACAAGAACGTGGCCCCGTCGAAGGTTGTCCAGCTGGGCGACGAAGTGGAAGTCATGGTTCTGGATATCGACGAAGACAAGCGTCGTATCAGCCTGGGCATGAAGCAGTGCAAGGCCAATCCGTGGGACGATTTCGCGCGTAACCAGAAGAAGGGCGACAAGCTGGCTGGCCAGATCAAGTCGATCACCGACTTCGGCGTGTTCATCGGTCTGCCGGGCGGCATCGACGGCCTGGTGCACCTGTCGGACCTGTCGTGGCAAGAGACGGGCGAAGAAGCCGTTCGCAAGTACAAGAAGGGCGACGAAGTGGAAGCCGTTGTGCTGGCCATCGACGTCGACAAGGAACGCATCTCGCTGGGTATCAAGCAACTGTCGGGCGACCCGTTCAACAACTTCATCTCGACCAACGACAAGGGTTCGATCGTGCAGGTCACGATCAAGGCCGTTGATCCGAAGGGTGCCGTGGTGCAGCTGGCTGACGACGTGGAAGGCTACCTGCGTGCCTCGGAAATCTCGAGCGACCGCGTGGAAGATGCCCGCAACGTGCTGAAGGAAGGCGAAACGATGACCGCGATGATCGTCAACATCGATCGCAAGTCGCGCAACATCAACGTCTCCATCAAGGCGAAGGACAGCGCCGACCAACAGGAAGCGATGCAGAAGTTCTCGGCGGATACCGGCGCAGCTGGTACCACGAACCTCGGCGCGCTGCTGAAGGCCAAGCTGAACGAAACCAATCAGTAAGCATCAACCGGGTCGACCCTAAAGAACGACGAGGACGCGCGCAAGATGCCCATGACCAAGTCCGAACTCGTGGAAAAGCTGGCCGCTCGCTTTCCGCAGCTGCTGCTGCGGGATGCCGATATCGCGGTCAAGACGATCCTGGATGCGATGTCCGACGCCCTGGCGGACGGCCACCGCATCGAGATCCGCGGATTCGGAAGCTTCGGTCTGAATCGTCGTCCGCCGCGTGTCGGTCGCAATCCCAAGTCTGGCGAGAAGGTGCTGGTACCCGAAAAGCGGGTGCCGCACTTCAAGGCGGGCAAGGAGTTGCGCGAACGGGTTGACCGCAGCCTGGAGCGGCAAGGCGAGCCTTCTTTGGAGGGCGAGCCTGCCGTGTCGCTCGCGACGGTGAAGGCTTCGAGACAGGCTGACAGCACCCGTCAGGCTGCCGGTTTTCCGGTAGACACGGCGGTGCCGCTGGCAATGTCGCGCTAAGCCTAGGTAGCATTTGGTAGCTTCAGGATCGCCCCGCTTGCCGGGGCGTTTTTTATTCCGGCGATGCTTGTCTGCCGCCAAGCCTGGCGTGGCTGGCCGCCATATGAATCCGCTACAATGCGGCACAACCCGGCAATCGCGCCGTTTCCGGCTGTTGCACCGCCGCCCGTTTCCGAATCCGCATGAAATTTCTCGTCTGGGTCATCCGCATTCTGTTGTTCGTGCTGCTCTTCGTGCTGGCACTGCACAACACGGCGGAAGTCTCGCTCGTGCTGCCGTTTGGCGTGGTCTGGCATGCACCGCTGATCCTGATCGCCTTCGCGTTCTTTGTCGCCGGCATCTTGTTGGCCATGCTGGCGATGGCTCCGCGTGTGATGCGGCATCGCTTTACGGCAAGCCGCTTGCGCCGCCAGATCGGTCGCATGAAGAAGGCGGATGAGGTGACCGAGGTGCCCACGCCCGTTGTCGCCGATTCTCCGTATCACGTTCCCGGCCCCAAGGTCTGACGCATGGATTTTGATCTCTGGTGGCTGTTGGCCATCCCCCTGGTGTTTGGCTTGGGCTGGGTGGCTGCGCGGCTCGATGCCCGCCAGTTGCGCACCGAACAATCGTCGCTGCCGCGCTCGTACTTCAAGGGGCTCAATTTCCTGCTCAACGAGCAGCCGGACAAGGCTATCGACGCTTTCATTGAAGTTGCGCGTCTGGACCCGGAGACCACGGAGCTGCACTTTGCGCTCGGTAGCCTGTTCCGCCGCCGCGGTGAAACCGAACGCGCCATCCGCGTTCACCAAAATCTTGTCAACCGCCCGGATCTTCCCCCCAATGAGCGCGATCACGCGCTGTTTGAACTGGGGCAGGATTTCCTGCGCGCCGGCCTGCTGGATCGCGCAGAGGAATCCCTGCGCATGCTGATGGAGGGCACATTCGCTGAGCCAGCCAAGCGCGTGCTGCTCGAGTTGTACGAGGTCGAAAAGGAGTGGCGCAAGGCGATTGAAGCCGCGCGTGAATTGCAGAAGCTGCAAGGCAAGGATTACGCCGTGCAGATCGCGCAGTTCTGCTGCGAAGTCGCCCAGGAAGCGCTGCAGCGCAAGGACGTACCGACCGCCGTCGAATGGCTGGAGCGTGCGCTGCAGGAGAATCCGAAGAACGTGCGCGCCACCATTCAGCTGGGCGACGTGGCGCAAGGGCAGGGCGATGTTGAAGGCGCCATCAAGCGTTGGCGCAGCATCGAACAGCAAAACACGGCCTTCTTGCCGTTGGTGGCTGAACGCCTGATGAAGGCGTACACGCAGCTTGGCCGCGCGGCCGAGGGACTCGCATGGCTGCGCTCCAAGATGGACGCGCGCCTGGGCCCCGAACTGCTCGATACGGTCTACAAGTACGAATTGGATGTGCACGGTATTGACGATGCCGTGGCGCTGATGCGCGATCAGATCCGTCGTCAGCCGTCGTTGATGGCGTTGACGCGGCTCGTGGAAGCCGAAGCAACCCGCGCATCCGAGGCGGTTGGCAATGAAGCACCCGCGACGGCAGGCGTCGCCGAAAGTGCGCTGGCAGACCCCGTTGAAGCGGGCAGCAATGCCGATATCCAGCGCGCGCAGGATCTCGGCGCCATTCGCGATTTGCTGCAAAGCCGTACGCGCAATCTGGCGCGCTATACCTGCCAGGAGTGCGGTTTCCGCGCGCGTCTGTTCTATTGGCAGTGCCCTGGCTGCAACCGTTGGGAAACGTATGCACCGCGCCGTACCGAGACGCTCGGCGGCAGCGGCGGTGCCAGCATGTAATTCAGTCCGGCGCGGCCTGCTTGTAGCGGCCGCGCTGGCGCTTTTTTAATCTTCAAGTGTTCGTATGAAAATCACCATCATCGGTAGCGGTTATGTCGGTCTGGTCACCGGCGCATGTTTGGCGGAGCTGGGCAACGATGTGTTCTGCCTCGACGTCGACCAGAAGAAGATCGACCTGCTCAACGCCGGCGGCGTGCCCATCTACGAACCGGGCCTGAAGGAACTCATCGAGCGTAACCGCGCGGCCGGCCGCATCCAGTTTTCGACCGACGTGGCAGCCAGCGTGGCGCACGGCGACGTGCAATTCATCGCCGTGGGCACGCCGCCCGATGAAGACGGCTCCGCCGACCTGAAGTACGTGCTGGCGGCCGCGCGCAACATCGCCCAGCACATGGCGGGCTTCAAGGTGATCGTCGACAAATCGACGGTGCCGGTGGGAACGGGCGACAAGGTGCGCGCCGCGGTTGGCGAAGTGCTGGCAACGCGCGGCAAGTCGGACATCGGCTTCTCGGTCGTGTCGAACCCCGAATTCCTGAAAGAAGGTGCTGCGGTGGACGACTTCATGCGCCCGGACCGCATCGTGCTCGGCACGTATGGCGATAACGATGGCCTGCGCGCAAAGGCCATCATGCGCACGCTATACGCGCCGTTCAACCGCAACCATGAGCGCACGTTCTACATGGACGTGCGCTCCGCAGAGTTCACCAAGTACGCCGCCAATTCGATGCTCGCCACGCGCATCTCGTTCATGAACGAGATGGCCAATCTGGCTGACAAGGTGGGGGCGGATATCGAACTCGTTCGCCTGGGCATCGGCTCCGACCCGCGTATCGGCTACAGCTTCCTCTACGCTGGCACCGGCTACGGCGGTTCGTGCTTCCCCAAGGACGTGCAGGCGCTGGTGCGCACGGCGCAGGAGTACGGCCAGACGCTGCACGTGCTCGAAGCTGTTGAAGCTGTCAATGACAAGCAGAAGGAAGTGCTGGTCGGCAAGATCGAAGACCGCATGGGCGCCGACCTGACCGGCCGCACGTTCGCCATCTGGGGCCTGGCTTTCAAGCCGAATACTGACGACATGCGCGAAGCACCGAGCCGCATCCTGATTGGCGCGCTGCTGGCGCGCGGTGCGAGCGTGCAAGTGTATGACCCGGTTGCGATGGAAGAAGCCCGCCATGCGCTGGCACTCGATCTTTCTGCCGAGCAACTGGAACGCGTGACGTTCTGCGCTGGTCAGATGGACGCGCTCAAGAATGCCGATGCGCTGGTCATCGTGACCGAGTGGAAGGCATTCCGCAGCCCGGATTTCAACGCCGTAAAGGCCCTGTTGAAGACGCCGATGGTGTTCGACGGCCGCAACCTGTTCGAGCCGCAAGCCATGCGCGATGCGGGCTTTGAATACCAGGCCATCGGGCGCTCCACCCAATCGTAATCACCGAGACCCACCGGCCACTGCCGACGCCCAGACCCATGACCACGCTCGCTTCCGAACAGATCCACGCCGCCCGCATTCTCGTGGTCGGCGACATGATGCTCGACCGCTACTGGTTTGGAGACGTCGATCGGATTTCGCCGGAAGCACCGGTACCGGTCGTGCAGATCAAGCGCCAGGAAGAACGCCTTGGTGGTGCCGCCAACGTGGCGCGCAACGTGGCGGCACTGGGCGCACAGGCCACCATGCTCGGGGTGATTGGCGACGACGAACCGGGCCGCACCATCGAAACGCTGCTTGGCGAGAGCCACGTTACGGGTCACCTGCATCGCGATCCGGCGGTCAACACGACGATCAAGCTGCGCGTGCTGGCACGTCAGCAGCAATTGATACGCGTCGACTTTGAAAATGCGCCCACGCACGAAGTGCTGATGTCGGTGCTCGATCGTTTCGCCATGCTGGTGCCGCAGCACGACGTGGTGGTGCTGTCGGACTACGGTAAGGGCGGTCTCACGCACGTTGGCAAGATGATCGAGATGTCGCGCCACGCCGGCCGCCGCGTGCTGGTCGACCCGAAGGGCGACGATTATTCGCGCTACAAGGGCGCAACCATGATTACGCCCAACCGCGCTGAAATGCGCCAGGTGGTGGGCTCGTGGAAATCCGAGCAGGACCTCACCATCCGTGCACAAAACCTGCGCCGCGAACTGCAGCTAGAGGCACTGCTGCTTACACGCTCGGAAGAAGGCATGACGCTTTATACCGAGCACGAGGTGTTGCACGTGTCAGCGCAGGCACGGGAAGTGTTCGACGTCTCGGGCGCAGGCGATACCGTGATCGCCACGCTGGCCGCGTTGCTTGGCGCGGGCGCCAACATCAAGGAAGCCGTGCAGTATGCGAACCGCGCAGGCGGCATCGTCGTCGGCAAGCTGGGCACGGCTGTCGTCACCCACGCAGAACTCTTTAACTGATCATCCGATCAACAGATCATGACCATCATCGTCACCGGAGCCGCCGGCTTTATCGGCGCCAACATCGTTAAAGGCCTGAATGAGCGCGGCGAGACCGACATCATCGCCGTCGACAACCTCACGCGGGCCGACAAGTTCAAGAACATCGTCGACTGCCAGATCAGCGACTACCTGGACAAGACCGATTTTGTCGAACGCTTTGCGCGCGGCGAGTTCGGCAAGGTCCGCGCGATCTTCCATGAGGGCGCCTGCTCCGACACCATGGAGACCGATGGCCGCTACATGATGGATAACAATTACCGTTACTCGCTGGCGGTGATGCGCGCGTGTCTGGACCAAGGCGTGCAGTTCCTCTATGCCTCGTCGGCTGCCACGTACGGCGCGTCGGAAACGTTCCGCGAAGAGCCCGAGTTCGAGCGGCCGCTCAACGTATATGGGTACTCCAAGTTGCTGTTCGACCAGATCGTGCGCCGTGTCATGCCGACGGCGCTGTCTCAGATCGTCGGCTTCCGCTACTTCAACGTCTACGGCCCGCGCGAGCAGCACAAGGGTCGCATGGCGTCGGTGGCATTCCACAACTTCAACCAGTTCCGCGCAGAAGGTACGGTCAAGCTGTTCGGCGAGTACAACGGCTACCCGCAAGGCGGCCAAATGCGCGATTTCGTGTCGGTGGAAGATGTGGTGAAGGTCAACCTGTTCTTCTTCGACAATCCGGACAAGTCTGGCATCTTCAATCTCGGCACGGGCCGTGCGCAGCCGTTCAACGACATCGCCACGACGGTCGTGAACACATTGCGCGCAGCGGAAGGCAAGCCTGCGCTTTCCACCGAAGAGCTGGCACAGGAAGGCCTGATCGAATACGTAAAATTTCCCGATGCGTTGCGTGGCAAGTACCAGTGCTTCACGCAGGCTGACCAGTCGCGCCTGCGCGCGGCAGGTTACACGGCACCGTTCCTGACGGTCCAGGAAGGCGTGGAGCGTTACTGCCAGTGGCTGTTGAAGCAGCCGGCCTGACCGCTCAGCCGTTTCAAGAATCAGACAGCGTGTGACTTTTTGTCCGCGCGCAGCGGCATCGCCAGGATGCTCTTTAAGATGTGCCGAAACCGCCGCTCACGTGGCGGTTTTTTATTTCCTATACCAAGGAGAAGCACATGTTGAAGAAGCTGTTGGCCACCGCCTTGATGTCGCTGTCGATGCTGTCCGCCTCGTGGGCTGCGGTAGACGTGAATACCGCAGATCACGCTGCGCTGGAAACGTTGTCCGGCATCGGCCCCAAGCGTTCCAAATCGATCATTGAAGAGCGCACCAAGAACGGCCCGTACAAAGACGCCACCGACTTCAAGGCTCGCGTGGCCGGCATTGGCGACAAGACGCTCGCCAAGCTGGAAAACGAAGGGCTGACTTTCGGTGCACCGGCACCGGCACCGGCACCGGTACCGACCGCCGTCAAGAAGGACGGTAAGGACGCGAAGAAGAAGTAAGCGAGGCAGTCATGCTGCCGACAACGCCCCACCTCGAGCGGGGCGTTTTGCCATGTGCGGGGCAGGGATTTTGGCTGCATTACAATGGCTGGATTCCCGTCCCCCACGCATCATGGCCTATCTCACCATCGAAGACACCATCGGCAACACGCCGCTGGTTCAGCTCCAACGCATTCCCGGCGAAGGCAACGCGCGCCGCGGCAATGTCATCCTCGGCAAACTCGAGGGCAATAACCCGGCCGGCTCGGTCAAGGATCGCCCCGCGCTGTCCATGATCAAGCACGCCGAAGCGCGTGGCCGCATCAAGCCGGGTGACACGCTGATCGAGTCCACGTCCGGCAACACGGGCATTGCCCTGGCCATGGCCGCCGCCGTGCGTGGTTACAAGATGGTGCTGATCATGCCGGAAGATCTGTCGGTGGAACGCCGCCAGAGCATGGCTGCTTACGGCGCGGAGATCATTCTCACCCCCGTCAAGGGCGGCATGGAATACGCACGCGACCTGGCCGACGCGATGGAAAAGGAAGGCAAGGGCGTCATCCTCGATCAGTTTGCCAACCCGGACAACCCGCTTGCGCATTACGAGACCACCGGGCCCGAACTGTGGCGCGACACCGAAGGCCGCATCACGCATTTCGTCTCGGCGATGGGGACGACGGGCACGATTACTGGTGTCTCGCGCTTCCTGAAAGAGAAGAACGCCGACATTCAGATCGTGGGCGCACAGCCGGAAGAAGGTTCGCGCATTCCGGGCATCCGCAAGTGGCCCGAGGCGTACATGCCAAAGATTTACGATCCGAAGTACATCGATCGTACCGAGTCGGTGAGCCAGTCCGACGCCGAACACATGGCACGTCGCATGGCTCGCGAAGAAGGCATTTTTTGTGGGATCTCTGCGGCGGGTGCGTTGTGCGTGGCGCTGCGTGTGGCAGAGGAAGTTGAAAACGCCACGATCGTTTTCGTGGTGTGCGACCGGGGAGATCGTTACCTGTCGACGGGCGTCTTCCCTGCCTGACGGTACGCCGCATCGCCAAATAAAAAGCGCAGCCGAAGCTGCGCTTTTTATTTGCACTGACGGCGGATCAACCCTGCATCGCCTGCCGTACGGCCTGGCCCAACTCGTACACCGCAGCCGCGTAGAAGAAGCTGCGGTTGTAGCGTGTGAGCACGTAGAAGTTGCGCAGGCCGACGCGGTACTCGGTCGGCTGACCCGGCGTGGGTAGATCGATCATCAGCACTTCGGTTTCCTGCTCGCGTGCGGCATCGACGCCCGGAGCCAGCGCCAGACCGGCGCGTGTGAGCCTGGACAGCGTCATGCCGGGATACGGTTGGCCGTCTGCCGCCGCCGCCGCGATGCCTTGGCTGTCGGCATCGCCTGCAATGTTCCACATCACGGGGCGGCTCGGTTCCCAGCCGTGCATCTGCAGGAAGCGCGCGACGCTGCCGATGGCGTCTACCGCGCTGTTGCGCAGATCGATGTGGCCGTCGCGGTCGTAATCGATGGCGTATTCGCGGATGCTGGTCGGCATGAATTGCGGAATGCCGACCGCGCCCGCATATGAGCCAAGGATCGAAAACGCATCCGCGCCCGTGTCTCGGCACCAGAGCAGGAAGTCCTTCAGCTGGTTGCGGAACATCGTGCTGCGGTCTTCGCGGTTGGGCGTGTCGGGGTAGTCGAAGGCCAGCGTGGACAGCGCGTCCATCACGCGGAAGTTGCCCATGTCTCGGCCGTAAATGGTCTCGACGCCCAGGATGCCCACGATCACGTCGGCCGGTACGCCGAATTCGTTCTCCGCGCGGCGCAGCGTGTCGCCGTATTGCTGCCAGAACCGTACGCCGGCGCCAATGCGGATCGGCTCGATGAAGCGGCCGCGATAGGCCGTCCAGCTGCGACGCGCGGGCGTGGCCGGCGGCAGGATCAGGCGTGCCACGGTGGCGGAATAGGCCGTGCCCGCAAACAGCGTATCGAGCGATGTCCGGTCAAAGTTGTACTGCGCGACCAGCATGCCGATGAAGGCCTGCGTTTGCGGGTTGTTGCGATAACGATCGGGGTCGATCTCTTCTTCATGCACCGCGACGCGGCGCTTGGGCGACTTGGAGACTTTCTTGGCAGCCAGCGAGAGCGCCGGGAAAGAGAGCGCGGAGAGCGCGGCGCCAGCCACCAGGGCGCGCAATACGGGACGACGGGAAGAAGGCGATTGGCTCATGGGCAGGCTTCATACGGGATCGGGGCATTGTAGCGGATGCGTCTGTTGGATCGCCCCGGGGCGTGCGGCGTTGTCGCACCGCCGTGCTAACGTAGCGGCTGGAGACACTGAAACACACCGGATCACAACAACATGGCGACCGGCCTTTACACGCATCCTGAATTCCTCCGGCACGAGATGGGGCCGCACCATCCCGAATGCCCGGACCGCCTGCGCGCGATCGAAGATCAACTCATCGCCAGCCGCATCGACGACCTGCTCGTTCCTTGCGAGGCGCCGCCCGCCACCGAAGCGCAGCTGTGCCGCGTCCATCGCAGCGAATACGTGCGCGAACTGGTGGCCAGCGTGCCGATTGCCGGCTATATGCCGATCGATCCCGACACCTCGATGAACCCGCACACCTATATGGCCGCGGTGCTCGCTGCAGGTGCCGCGGTGGATGCCACCGATAAGGTCATCGCCGGCGAGCTGGAAAACGCCTTCTGCAGCGTGCGCCCACCCGGCCACCATGCCGAGCCGGGGCGCGCAATGGGCTTCTGCTTCTTCAACAATGTGGCGGTCGCCGCGCGTCATGCGCTGGACCATCACGGCTTGCAGCGCGTGGCGATCGTCGACTTTGACGTGCACCACGGCAACGGCACCGAAGCGGCGTTCATCGATGAGCCGCGCGTGCTGATGTGCAGCATCTTCCAGCACCCGTTCTATCCGTATTCCGGCTCCGAGACGGTGGCGGCCAATATGGTGAACATCCCGCTGCCGGCATACACCAATGGCCTGACCGTGCGTGAGGTGGTGGAAACGATCTGGTTGCCGCGTCTGGAGGCGTTCCAGCCGGAGATGCTGTTCATTTCCGCCGGCTTCGATGCGCACCGCGAAGATGATCTGGGCCAGATGGGCCTGGTCGAGGCGGACTACGCGTGGATTACGAAGCAACTCATGCAAGTGGCGCGCACGCACGCCAAGGGCCGCATTGTCAGTTGCCTGGAGGGTGGCTACAACCTCAGTGCGCTGGGCCGCAGCGTGGTGGCGCACATCAAGGCGCTGGCGGAGCTTTAGGCCAGCGACGATGACGAATCGTTGATGACATTCGAAAAAGTAATAAAGACATCGTTAAAGAATCGTTCCTCGCATGTAGGGTCTGCCTTACACTAGCGCCTCATTCAAACAAAAAAGAGACGGCAACGGCCTAGGCACAGGGCGGTTGCCGTTTTTGTCTGTACGCATGATCAAACTCAAGGGGATATCGCAGCACTTTCGGGGAGCGGGCGGCCATGACGTCCAAGCGCTGCGCGACGTCGACCTGACCATCAATCGGGGCGAGATTTTCGGCATCATCGGCCGCAGCGGCGCGGGTAAGAGCACGCTGGTTCGCGTGATCAATCTGCTGAACCGGCCGACCTCCGGCACCGTCACCGTGGCGGGGCAGGAGCTCACCGCACTCAATGCCGACGGCCTGCGCCAGGCGCGCCGCAAGATCGGCATGATCTTCCAGCACTTCAATTTGCTGTCGTCGCGCACCGTGTACGACAACGTGGCGTTGCCGCTGGAGTTGGCCGGCACATCGCGCGAACGCATCCGCGAGATCGTCTTGCCACTGCTGGAACTGGTGGGCCTGTCCGCGCATAAGGACCGCTACCCCGCGCAGATTTCCGGTGGTCAGAAGCAGCGCGTTGGCATCGCCCGCGCGCTGGCGAGCCAGCCGGATGTTCTGCTTTCCGACGAGGCGACCTCCGCGCTGGACCCGGAGACGACGCGCTCGATTCTTGACCTGCTGCGCAAGATCAACCGCGAATTGGGGTTGACCATCGTGCTGATCACGCACCAGATGGAAGTCATCAAGCAGGTGTGCGACCGCGTGGCGGTACTCGACGCCGGCCGGGTAGTGGAACTGGGCCGCGTGATCGACGTGTTCCTGAAGCCTGAGCATGACGTGACGCGCGCGCTCATCGGCGAGGTGATCTCGCAAGAGTTGCCGCCCTCCGTTCTGGCGCGCGTAGAAAGCCGCCTCACAGCACGCGAGCGAGGTGGCCGTGATCATCTGTTCCGTCTCGCCTTTACGGGCGCAGGCGTAGACCAGCCGGTGCTGGCGCAGGCGATCCGCAACTACGGGCTCGACTTCAACATCCTGCACGGCCATATCGACGAGATCCAGGGCCAGGCCTTCGGCTCGCTGGCGATCCTGGCGTCGGGCGAAACCGCTGACATCAACAACGCAATGAGTTTCCTGCGCGAGCAAGGCGTGGTGGTCGAGGAGATCAATCATGTGGTCTGACCTGACCGACCTGTTTCTGCCGGCCTTCTGGGAAACGCTCGCCATGGTCGGCGTGTCCGGTGGCATTGGTGCGCTGTTTGGCGTGCCGTTGGGCGTACTGCTGTATCTGACGACTTCGGGCGGCGTGCTGTCGGCGCCGGTGTTCAACCGCGTGGCAGGCCTCGTCGTCAATGCCGTGCGCTCGGTGCCGTTCATCATCCTGCTGGTCGCGGTGATTCCGTTCACCCGCCTGCTGGCGGGCTCGTCCATCGGCACCGCTGCGGCCATCGTGCCGCTCACGATTGCTGCGATTCCGTTTGTTGCGCGCTTGGTCGAGACTGCGCTGCGCGAAGTGGACCGTGGCCTGATCGAAGCCGCGCAGTCGATGGGCGCGACGACCGGCCAGCTCGTCTACAAGGTGTTGTTGCCCGAGGCGATGCCGGGCATCCTCGCCGGCCTGACGATCACCTTCGTCAGCCTCGTCGGCTACTCGGCCATGGCCGGCACCATCGGTGGGGGCGGCCTGGGTGATCTGGGTATCCGCTACGGCTATCAGCGCTATGAATCGGACATCATGCTGGCGGTTGTCGTCATCCTGATCGTCTTTGTGCAGGCGGTGCAATCCACGGGCGATTGGCTCGTGCGCCGCCTGAGTCACCGTTAATCATGCAATCGACAGATAAAAGAGGAAACACGATGAATCGCCGTCAACTGCTGCAATGGTCCGCGAGCCTTGGCGCCGCATTGGCACTGGTCGCAGGTAGCGCGCTCGCGCAGAGCAAGCCGATCAAGATCGGCGTGACCGCCGGCCCGCACGCCGAGATCATGGAAGAAGTGAAGAAGGTCGCCGAGAAAGACGGCCTGAAGCTTCAGATCGTCGAGTTCAACGATTACATCCAACCGAACGCGGCCTTGGCAGCCGGTGACCTGGATGCCAACAGCTATCAGCACCAGCCGTATCTGGACGACCAGATTGCCACGCGCGGCTATAAGTTCGTGAGTGTCGGTCAGACCATCACGTTCCCGATGGGTATCTACTCGAAGAAGATCAAGTCGCTGAAGGAACTGAAGGACGGTGCGCGCTTCGGCCTGCCGAACGACCCCACCAACGGCGGCCGCGCGCTGCTGCTGCTGCAATCGCAGGGCGTGATCAAGCTCAAGCCGAACGCGGGTTTCAAGGCCTCGCCGCGCGATGTGGCCGAGAACCCGAAGAAGCTGAAGTTTGTCGAGTTGGATGCGGCGCAACTGCCGCGCTCGCTGGATGATCTGGATGCCGCCGCCGTCAACGGTAACTACGCCGAGAAAGCCAACCTGGACCCGACTAAGGATGGCATCGCCATCGAAAGCCCCAAGGGCCCGTACGCCAATGTGATTGCCGTGCGTGCCGCTGACAAGGATCAGCCGTGGGTAGCCAAGCTGGTCAAGGCCTACCACTCGGATGCGGTGAAGGCGTTTGTGAAAGCCAAGTACAAAGACGCCGTGATCGTGGCTTGGTAAGCACTTTTACACACGGTTAGAGGGTTTCCCCCAACTCGTTGCCGGACGTTTGACTGGCGTCCGGCAAATTTTCGCGGTTAAAATAGCACGACCGTTCGGAAAAATTACGCGAGCGACCGGCCCCCCTTATAATGGCCGGCGTTTTGCAAAATCGTCTTATCAATTAGTGGAGTGAGCGCATGAAAGTCCTGGTCGCAGTCAAGCGCGTGATCGATTACAACGTGAAGGTTCGCGTGAAGACGGACGGCAGCGGTGTCGATCTTGCCAACGTCAAGATGAGCATGAACCCGTTCGACGAGATCGCCGTGGAAGAGGCGGTTCGCCTGAAAGAAGCTGGCGTCGCCACCGAAGTGATCGCCGTGTCGTGCGGCGTGACGCAGTGCCAGGAAACGCTGCGCACCGCCATGGCCATCGGCGCCGATCGCGGCATTCTGGTCGAGACGGCCGAAGAGCTGCAGCCGCTGGCCGTCGCCAAGCTGCTCAAGGCGCTGGTCGACAAAGAGCAGCCGCAGTTGATCATTCTCGGCAAGCAGGCGATTGACGACGACGCAAACCAGACCGGCCAGATGCTGGCTGCGCTGGCCGGCCTGCCGCAAGCGACGTTTGCCTCGAAGGTGCAGATTGCCGACGGCAAGGCTTCGGTCACGCGTGAAGTGGACGGCGGCCTGGAAACCCTGTCGGTCAAGCTGCCGGCCGTGGTCACCACCGACCTGCGCCTGAACGAGCCGCGCTACGTGACGCTGCCGAACATCATGAAGGCGAAGAAGAAGCCGCTCGACACGGTCAAGCCCGAAGACTTGGGCGTGGACGTTGCCCCGCGCCTGAAGACGCTGAAGGTGGTTGAGCCCGCCAAGCGCAGCGCCGGCGTGATGGTGCCCGATGTGGCCACGCTGGTGTCCAAGCTCAAGACGGAAGCCAAGGTGCTGTAAGCGGTCACGCTACTTGCACGCAACTTCAAGCACACCGAATAGGCAGATCAAGATGACCGCACTCGTTATTGCTGAACACGACAATCAATCCATCAAGGCCGCGACGCTGAACACCGTGGCTGCAGCCGTCCAATGCGGCGGCGACGTCCACGTGCTGGTGGCCGGCGCTGGCTGCGGCGCCGCTGCACAGGCCGCAGCGCAGATCGCTGGCGTGACCAAGGTGCTGGTGGCCGACGCGCCCCAGTTTGCCGATGGCCTGGCCGAGAACGTCGCCGAGCAGGCCCTGGCCATCGCCGGCAACTACAGCCATATCCTGGCGCCCGCCACCGCCTACGGCAAAAACATCCTGCCGCGCGTGGCCGCCAAGCTCGACGTGGCCCAACTGTCCGACATCACCAAGGTCGACGGTCCGGATACCTTCGAGCGCCCGATCTACGCCGGTAACGCGATTGCCACCGTGCAATCGGCCGACAAGGTGAAGGTGATCACCGTGCGTGGCACGGCCTTCGACCCGGCTGCCGCCACCGGTGGCTCCGCTGCAACCGAAAGCCTGACCGCCGTGGCAGACGCCGGCATCTCGCAATTCGTCTCGCGCGAAGTGACGAAGAGCGACCGCCCGGAACTGACAGCCGCGAAGATCATCGTGTCGGGCGGCCGCGGCGTGGGTTCGGGCGAGAACTACACCAAGGTGCTGACGCCGCTGGCCGACAAGCTGGGCGCTGCACTCGGTGCCTCGCGCGCTGCCGTGGACGCCGGCTTCGTGCCGAACGACTACCAGGTCGGCCAGACCGGCAAGATCGTGGCGCCGCAGTTGTACATCGCCGTCGGTATCTCGGGCGCGATCCAGCACTTGGCCGGCATGAAGGATTCGAAGGTGATCGTGGCGATCAACAAGGATCCGGAAGCGCCGATCTTCCAGGTGGCTGACTACGGCCTCGTGGGCGATCTGAACGCTGTCGTGCCGGAGCTGGTGACCGCACTGGGCTGATTGCACCGCGCAGCGCTTCACTTGATGCGCGCTGCAACGCCCGACGCAAAGCCGTTTCCGACCTGTTTGGAAACGGCTTTTTTGTACGTGAGCGCCATCAGGAGAGTGCGTCACGCACTCGATGAGGCACTGTCCTGATCGCGCTTAACAAGAGTTGGAGAGAGACATGACCTATCAAGCCCCAGTCAAGGACATGCTGTTCGTGATGAACGAGTTGGCCGGCCTGGACAACGTCGCCAAGCTGCCCGGCTTTGAAGACGCTACCGCCGATACGGCGCAGGCCGTGCTGGAAGAAAGCGCGCGCTTTACCGGTGAAGTGGTTGCGCCGCTGAATGTGGATGGCGACCGTAACCCGAGCAGCTGGAAGGACGGCGTCGTCACGGCCACGGCGGGCTTCAAGGAAGCGTTCGCCCAGTTCGGCCAAGGCGGCTGGCAGGGCGTGCAGCATCCGCTGGAATACGGCGGCCAGGGCCTGCCGAAGCTGATCGCCACGGCGTGTATCGAAATGCTGAACGCGGCCAACCTGTCGTTCGCACTGTGCCCGTTGTTGACGGATGGCGCCATCGAGGCATTGCTGACGGCTGGCACCGAAGAGCAGAAACAGCTTTTTGTCCCCAAGCTCATCTCGGGCGAATGGACGGGCACGATGAACCTGACCGAGCCCCAGGCCGGCTCCGACCTGGCACTCGTGCGCACGCGCGCCGAGCCCGTGGGCGACGGCACCTTCAAGATCTTCGGCACGAAGATCTTCATCACCTGGGGCGAGCACGACATGGCCGAGAACATCGTCCACCTTGTGCTGGCGCGCACGCCGGGCGCACCGGAGGGCGTGAAGGGCATCTCGCTGTTCGTGGTGCCGAAGTTCATGGTCAATGAAGACGGCTCGCTGGGTGCGCGCAACGATGCCCACTGCGTGTCGATCGAACACAAGCTCGGCATCAAGGCGAGCCCGACGGCCGTGCTGCAATTTGGCGACAACGGCGGCGCGATCGGCACGCTGGTCGGCGAAGAAAACCGCGGCCTGGAATACATGTTCATCATGATGAACGCGGCGCGTTATGCGGTGGGCATGCAGGGCATCGGCGTGTCGGAGCGCGCGTATCAGAAGGCTGTCGCCTATGCACGCGACCGCGTGCAGAGCCGCCCGGTAGATGGCTCTGCTGCCAAGGCCGTGCCCATCATTCACCACCCCGACGTCAAGCGCATGCTGCTGACGATGCGTGCCATGACCGAAGGCGCTCGCGCGCTGGCTTACGTGGCCGCCGCGGCGTGCGATGCTGGCCATCATGCTGCCGACGAAGCTGCACGCAAGCAGAACGCAGCGCTGTACGAATTCCTGGTGCCGATCGTGAAGGGCTGGAGCACGGAGATGTCGATTGACGTCACCAGCATGGGCGTGCAGGTGCACGGCGGCATGGGCTTTATCGAAGAGACGGGCGCCGCGCAGTTCTATCGTGATGCGCGCATCCTGCCGATCTACGAAGGCACCACGGCCATCCAGGCCAACGACCTGATCGGCCGTAAGACGGTGCGTGACGGCGGCGCGGTGGCGTTGGGCATCTGCGCGGAAATCGCCAAGGTGGAAGCGGCGCTGGCGGCGAAGGGCGGTGCGCATTGCGACGCGATGCGTGTGCGTTTGGCAGCCGGCCGTGAGGCGCTTGAATCGGTGGTACGCTTTGTGGTCGCGCAGACCAAGGCGCAGCCGAACGCCGTGTTCGCGGGCAGCGTGCCGTATCTGCGCCTGTGCGGCATCGTGCTGTCGGGTTGGCAGATGGCGCGTGCGCTGCTGGTGGCCATCGACCGAGAGAGCGAAGACCCGAACTTCTACGGCGCGAAGATCGCCACGGCGCGCGTGTTCGCTGACGTGTTGCTCACGCAGGCGCCGGGTATTGCGCAGAGTGTGCTGACGGGCGGCGAGACGATCGGTGCGGTGCCGGAAGTGCAGTTCTAAGCGGCGTCAGCGGCACAAATAAAAGGGAGGCTTCGGCCTCCCTTTTTGATTGTCTGCAGCGTAGGCGATCAGGCCAGCGCGGGCTTGGTTGCTGGCATCGGCGTGCCGCCCAGGTAGCGATACACCGACAGGTCATCCGAGCGGATTGCAGGCGAGCGGCCGGACACCAGATCCGACAGCAGCTTGCCCGAGCCGCATGCCATGGTCCAACCCAGCGTGCCGTGGCCCGTGTTGAGCCACAGGCCGCGCACGGGCGTCTGACCGACGATGGGCGTGCCGTCCGGCGTCATCGGGCGCAGGCCGGTCCAGAACGACGCGCGCGACACATCACCTGCACCCGGGAACAGATCGTTGACCACGAACTCCAGCGTCTTGCGCTTGCCCGGGTCGAGGCGCTTGTCGTAGCCGACAATCTGCGCCATGCCACCCACACGGATGCGGTCGTCAAAGCGCGTCACGGCTACTTTGTAGGTCTCGTCCAGGATGGTGGACACGGGGCTCTTCTCCGCATCCGTCATCGGTACGGTGATTGAGAAACCCTTGAGCGGGTAGACCGGCACGTTCACTAGGTTCTTCAGGAACGGCGTGCTGTAGCTGCCCAGCGCCACGACGACCAAGTCGGCGTCGATCGGCTGGCCGTCAACCAGCGCGCCACGTACGGCGTCGTTCTTGAAGATGAGGCTGTTGATCGTGCTGTTGAAACGGAAGCGCACGCCGAGCTTTTCCGCCATTGCGGCCAGGCGCGTGGTGAAAAGTTGGCAATCGCCCGTTTCGTCATTGGGTAGGCGCAAGCCACCGGCCAGCTTGTGGCGGGTCGAGGCCAGGCCTGGTTCACTGCGCACGAGGTCGTCGCGCGAAAGCAGTTCGTAGGGCACCCCGGCGCGCTCGAGCACGGCGATGTCGTTCGCGGCGCCGTCGAGCTGTTGCTGGGTGCGGAAGATTTGCAGCGTGCCTTGCTGGCGGCCTTCGTAGGCGATGCCGGTGTCGGCGCGCAGGTCGCGGATGCAGTCGCGGCTGTACTCAGCCAGGCGAACCATGCGCTCCTTGTTTTGCGCATAGCTGGCGGCGTCGCAGTTGCGCAGCATCTGCCACATCCACTTGAGCTGGAAGAGGGTGCCGTCGGGGCGGATGGAGAGCGGCGCGTGCTGCTGAAACATCCACTTGATGGCCTTGAGCGGTACGCCCGGGGCGGCCCACGGCGACGCGTAGCCCGGCGAGATCTGGCCAGCATTGGCGAAACTCGTCTCCAGCGCCGGACCGGCTTCGCGGTCGACGACGGTGACTTCATGGCCCGCGCGGGCCAGGTAATAGGCGCTGCTGACGCCAATCACGCCGCTGCCAAGAACGAGCACGCGCATGGTGATACTCCCCGGAGATGCATTTGCGATAGATGTCGCTATCGTATTCGCACAACACTAGTAATTGTTTCTGTATATTTCAGGGAAACAGAAACAACTTCGATTTTGAGGCGTTTTCAACCATGCGAACCCAGCGCAAGCCTGTCCGGGCCCTCGATAAGCTCGATCGGCGCATCCTCGATCTGCTGCAAAAAGACGGAAGGCTGTCGATGAAGGAGCTGTCCGAGGCGGTCGGCCTGACCATCACGCCGTGCATCGAGCGCGTCAAACGGCTGGAGCGCGAGCATTTCATCCTGGGTTACTACGCGCGGCTCAATCCAGCCATGCTGGGTGCATCGCTGCTGGTGTTTGTGGAGATCAGCCTGGGCAGCAAATCCGGCAATATGTTCGAGCAGTTCCGGCGCGAGGTGCTGCGCATTCCCGAAGTGCTGGAGTGCCACCTCGTCTCCGGCGATTTCGACTACCTCATCAAGGCGCGCATTCGCGAGATGAGCGAATACCGCCGCTTGCTGGGCGACATCCTGCTGCAGTTGCCGGGCGCCGTGCAGTCCAAGAGTTACATCGTGATGGAGGAGATCAAGGAGACGCTCGCCATCGATGTGACAGAAGCGAGCGGGTGACGTAGCGTTGTCACGCAAACGCCTTAGGCTGGCCGGTATCTCATTAAAGACACCGGAGCCCGCATGTCCGACCAGCCGATCGTCAAGCCGACCCGCCGCACGCTGATCAAGGGTCTCGTTTCCGCCAGCGGTACCGCGTTGCTGGGCTCGCGTATTAGCGATGTGCTGGCGCAGGGCGTCGCGCCAGCTGCAGTGACGTCCGAGCGCCTGCGCCCCCAACTGCCTGGCGGTGTGATGAGCGGCGATATCACGGCTGACAGCGCCATCGTCTGGAGCCGCACCGACCGCCCTGCGCGCATGATCGTCGAATATTCGACAGACGCCGCCTTCAAGAATCTCGCGCGCCGCGTTGGCCCAGTAGCGCTCGAAAGCGGCGGCCTCACAGCCCGCGTTGACCTGACGGGCCTGCCTGCCGGCGCTGACCTGTTCTACCGCGCCCGCTTCCAGGATCTCGTGCACGACAAGGCGTTTAGCGAGCCAGTCACCGGCCGTTTTCGCACGGCGCCCGTGTCGGCCAATCGCCCGGTCTGCTTTGTCTTCTCTGGCGACGAGGCCGGCCAGGGCTGGGGCATCAACGAGCGTTTCGGCGGCTATCGTCTGTACGAAGCGATGCGTCGCGAATCGCCCGACTTCTTCATTCACTCCGGCGACCAGATCTATGCCGACGGCCCGATCCAGGCCGAGGTGAAACTGCCCGACGGCTCGCTGTGGACGAACCTCGTCACCGAGGCGAAGTCGCACGTTGCACAGACGCTCGACGACTACCGCGGCGCATTCGCCTACAACCAGCTCGACAAGAACAAGCGCGCGTTCTCGGCTGAAGTGCCGTTCCTCGTGCAGTGGGACGATCACGAAGTGCGCAATAACTGGTACCCGGGCCAGCAGATCGGCCCGGAAGAGAAGCGCTACCAGGAGCGCAGTGCGTCGCTATTGGCCGCGCGTGCGAAGCAGGCGATGTTCGAGTACAACCCGTTCCGCTTCAACCCGATCGACCCCGAGCAAATCTATCGCGCGTTCCAATACGGGCCGCTGCTCGACGTGTTCATGCTGGATGAGCGCAGCTACCGCGGGCGCAACTCGCCGAACCGCCAGACCCGGCTGGATGCCGATTCGGCCTTCCTTGGTCCGGCGCAGACGGCGTGGCTGAAGCAATCGCTCAAGCAGTCGAAGGCGACGTGGAAGGTGATTGCCAGCGACATGCCGATCTCGCTGGTGGTGCCCGATCTGAACCCCGATGTGCCCAAAGGCACCTACGAAGCGTGGGCGAATGCGGATGACGGTGCGCCGTCGGGCCGCGAACTTGAGTTGGCCGAGATCCTGCGCTTCATCAAGCAGGAGAACATCCAGAACGTGGTGTGGGTAACGGCTGACGTGCACTACGCACAGGCCACGTACTACCACCCGTCGCGCGCAAAGTTCACGGAGTTCAAACCGTTCTGGGAATTCGTCGGCGGGCCGATCAATGCAGGCACGTTCGGGCCGAACGTAGTGGACCCAACCTTTGGGCCGGACCTGCGTTACATCAGCATTCCCAAGGACAATCCGCAGAACCAGTCGCCTGCAGCCCTGCAGCAGTATTACGGCCGCGCCAAGATCGACCCGGCCACGCGCACGATGCACGTGTCGCTCCACGATCTCGACGGCAAATCGCTCTGGGAAGTGAAGCTCGATCCCGAGGCGTAGCCACCGTCACCCGCAGCGCAGCGGGATCGGATGCGATACGATCAGTAGGCCCCCGCATCCATTCTGTTCCGCTGTGTCCGATATGTCCGATCGCCACGTCCCCCGCAAGGGACGCGGCGCCACTTCCAATCTGCAAGGCCGCTTCGAACGCGACGAACGCACGCGCGTCGACGATGGCTGGCAACCGCTCGTCGGGCATCTCGATCCGGACGACGCGCCGGCGCGCATCCAGACCTCTGTCTCCATCGAACGCGCCCGCTCGATCCTGAGCCATAACCAGTCGCCGGATATTCCGTTTGGGGTGTCGCTCAACCCGTATCGTGGCTGTGAACACGGTTGCGTGTATTGCTTTGCGCGGCCGACGCACGCGTACCTGGAGTTGTCGCCGGGTCTCGATTTCGAGACCAAACTGTTCGCCAAGACCAATGCCGCCGAGGTGCTGCGCGAAACGCTGGCCAAGCCCAGCTACCGCTGCGAGGCAATTGCGCTGGGCGTGAACACCGATGCGTATCAACCGATCGAGCGCGAGCTGCGCATCACGCGCGACGTGCTGCAGGTGCTGCACGATTGTGATCACCCGGTCGGGCTCATCACCAAGTCGACATTGATTGAGCGTGACATCGATCTGCTCGCCCCGATGGCCGCAAAGAACCTCGTCGTAGCCGCCGTGACCATCACCACGCTCGACGCCGATCTGGCGCGCAAGCTGGAGCCTCGCGCCGCCACGCCATCGCGCCGCCTGCGCACCATTCGCACGCTGGCCGAGGCGGGTATTCCGGTGGGTGTCAGCGTCGCGCCGATGATCCCCTTCATCACCGACGATCGCATGGAGCAGATTCTGGAAGCCGCGCGCGAAGCGGGCGCCTCATACGCGAGCTACATCGTGTTGCGCTTGCCGAACGAGCTGAACGCGGTATTTCAGGATTGGCTGATGGCGCATTTTTCCGACCGGGCGCAACGCGTGATGAACCGTATCCGCGACCTGCACGGCGGGCACGATTACAAGGCGGATTTCGCCACGCGCATGCGCGGCACCGGCATCTGGGCGGACTTATTGCGGCAGCGTTTCTACAAGACCGCCGACAGGCTCGGCTTCAGTTACCACCGGTACAACGAACTGGTGCTCGACACGTCGCAGTTCAAACCGCCCGCGCGCACCGTCAAGTCAAGCAAGCCCGTTGACGAACGCCAAGGCAGTCTGTTTTGACTACTGCGACAGCTCTTTCGCCGCCTGCACCTGCGTTTCGAAATACGTCTGGAAGGTGATGGCGAGGCCGGCCATCAGCAGGCCCGTGCCGATCATCAGCGTGAAGATGCTGAGCAGCACGACAGGCCAGCCCGAATGTGTGGGCGCGCCGTCGGCATTGAATTGCGCATCCCATTTTTCGTCGGGGCGCAGGCCGTAGACCAGCGCAGACAGATAGCCCGCGAGCACTGAAGATCCACCGATTATTGCGCAGACCCAACCCGGGACGCTCGCACGCTGTGTCGACCACAGCAGCGCCACGCCAATCGCACCGAGCACCATGGCAAGCACTTGCGACCACGCCCAGAAATCGCGTTTGCCCTTGAGATAGAAGCGGTGCGCGCCCACGCTTCCGAACAGGAAGGCGAGCAGTACGGTCAGCAGCTTGGATTTTTTCTGAAGAGCGGTCGTAGGCATAGCGGGCGGTGAACACACGGCAAGAGCTGCGCCGCGCATTCTACGCCCAACATCAGCCGCGGCGCAGCCAAAAATGGCGGCGCCGGGAGCGCGTCCTAAAGACGCATCAGCAACTGGAAGAAGAGGCCGTCAGTTCGGCCGGACGCGCGCAGCGCTGCGGGGCGCTTGCGGCAGGAAGGGCAGAATCACTAAATCGGAACCGGACGCAGCGACAGCACGCTCATCGACACCGTCGAGTCCTGCTGCAGTTGGGGTGTCTGATGGCGCGAGCCGACTTCACCGTAGAGCAGGTGAGCGAGCACCAGCATAAAGGCCGTGGTCCAGACCAGGCCGAGGATAAGCCGCGCATGGCGGTGGAGGGGAAATGACATTGGAGCACCTGTTGTCGTTGTGTTTGGTGTGATGTCACGGGCACGCCAAACGTGTGCACGTGGCCTCCAATCCGACTCAGGTGCTCCCGCCAAGTTCCGGGATGCGAAATACGGCGGTGTGTGTCAGCCCCGGCGCGAGCCGCGCCAGTTACCTTGGTCGCCGTTGCCGCGTTCCTGGCGCATGCGTTCTTGCTGTTGCTGCCAGTCGCCGCGGCCGCCGCCGTCCCGAGGTTGAACCCGACCATTGAGGCGATCATCGGCGCGGGCGCGCGCTTCCATGCGCTCCATTTGCGCGCGGATGCGGGCGGCCTGCTCGCTACGCGTGTCGGCAAAGAATTGCGCCACCAACGGACGTTCCTGCGGCATCGTCTGTGCCGTTTGCGTCCAGACGGGCATGGCGGATTCTGCAAAGGCGACGGCGGCTTGACGCGCCGATGCGTTGCCAGCCACAGCGCCCGCAGAGGCGACGATCAGAACGCCTGCCGCCAAGGGGCGAAGCAATGCGCGAATCGGCATGGCTATCTCCTGTCGGGCAAGGATTCGAGAGGGCCACGCGCCGCGTGTTTCTGGTGTGTGCAACAGAGATCGACTGCGCGTGTTCATGCTTGTCAATGTAAGGCTTCACTCAGTAGGCATCCACTGTCCGAACGTTACCCGTGTAACGAGATGTTTCGTGCACGCTTTGCCATGGCGAGGGGCGACGCCTAGGTCATTTCCCTGTGTAGCGGATGCGATACACAGCGCCGGCTAGGTCGTCCGACACGAGCAAGCTGCCGTCAGGTGCCACCAGCACATCGGCTGGACGTCCCCATGCGTGTTCGCCCTGCAGCCAGCCGTGAGCGAATGGTTCCTGCTTCGTCACAGTGCCGGCGGCGGCGTCCAACACGACGCGCATGACGCGGTAGCCCACCTTTGACGATCGGTTCCACGAGCCGTGCTCGGCAATGAAGATATTGTTTCGGTACTCCGCCGGAAAGCTGCCCCCTGCATAGAACCGCATGCCCAACGCCGCCACGTGCGCCCCGAGCTTGGCGACAGGCGGGACGTAGTTGCTGCACGGGTGCCCGGCGCCGAATTCCGGGTCTGGAATGTTGCCCGCGTGGCAGAACGGGTAGCCGAAGTGAGGATTGGGTTGAGTGATGCGGTTCAACTCGTCGTCGGGCACGTCGTCACCCATCAGATCACGGCCGTTGTCGGTGAACCACAATTCGTGCGTAGTCGGATGCCAGTCGAAGCCGACCGTGTTGCGAATGCCGCGCGCCACCAGTTCCAGTCCGCTGCCGTCGGCGTTCATGCGCATGATGTTGGCGTACCGGTTTTCATCGGGGCGGCAGATATTGCAGGGTGCGCCAACAGGCACATACAGTTTTCCGTCCGGCCCAAATGCGATGAATTTCCAACCGTGATGCGTTTCCGTGGGCAACTTGTCGTTGATGGCCATCGGCTCGGGTGGATTGCTGAGTCGCTTGTCGATGCCATCGAGCCGCAACACACGCGAAACCGCAGAAACATAAAGGTTGCCGTCACGCCATGCCACGCCAACAGGGAGTTGCAGCCCTGACGCCACCACATGGATGGGCGCATTCGGCGTCTGCAACGACATCGCATAGACTTTGCCGGCGCGGCTCCCGACATAGAGAATGCCGGCTGGAGAAAGCGCCATTTCGCGTGCGGCCGGCATCGCGTCCGTCAGCACCTCGACACGGAAGCCGGGCGGTACGTGGAGTGTCTCGATGGGGAGCTTGGCGAGCGCCGCAGTCACTGCACCAAGCCAAGCTGCGACCACAATGGCGGGCTTTACGTACCGTCCTTGCCGCGCGTGCCGCCCGGCATCTTTATTCGCTACGCCTAAGTGTTTGTTTGGTCGGAGAAATTGCGCTATACTTGCGTGTTTCTCTGTACGCATACCCAGTTTTTCAAGGAATAGATCCATGGTCGTGATCCGTCTGGCCCGCGGTGGCTCCAAGAAGCGCCCGTTCTTCAATATCGTTGCGACCGACTCGCGTAACCGCCGTGATGGCCGTTTCATCGAGCGCGTCGGTTTCTACAACCCGCTCGCCGGTGAAGGCGAAGAAGGTCTGCGCATCGTGCAAGACCGCCTGACCTACTGGGAAGGCGTGGGCGCACAACTGTCGCCGACGGTTGCCCGTCTGGTGAAGCAAAACGGCAAGAAAGCTGCTGCCTAAGTTTTAGCATGCGTCGATCGACGGTGCCGTCCGAGCACTTCCTGCTGTGACGCGCGCCGCATCGACACGGCCCGGTCCTGTGGCTGCTGCAACGCAGGCAACCTCGCAAAAGGTTGCTGAACGGCTGCAAGCCATGCGCCCGGGCGCGGGCACCAACCCGACGCTCCCCGACGATCTAGTCGAGGTGGGTTATGTCGGTGGGGCCTACGGTATTCGCGGTTGGATCAAGGTCCAGTTGCACGGCGATGCTGACGCGTTGCTGAATGCTCGCACCTGGTGGCTCAAGCCGGCTGCTGGCGCACTGGCAACGTCGGCAGACTGGCGGGTGTTTCCCGTCGGTACATCGCGTGAGCATAGCGGCACGGTGGTGGCGGGTTCGCCTGCCGCGCCCGATCGAAACGTCGCCGAGGCACTGCGCGGCTATGCTGTGTGGGTCAGCCGGGCCGATTTTCCCGAGCCGGACGATGACGAGTTCTACTGGGTCGATTTGATCGGCGCGACGGTCGTCAACGAGCAACAGGAAACGCTTGGCACGGTGGGCGGCCTGATCGACAACGGTGCGCATCAAATCCTGCGTATCGTCGGTGAAGGCGGCGTCGAGCGGCTCGTACCATTTGTCGAGGTTTACGTGAAGTCGGTGGATGTCGCAGGCAAGCGCATCATCGTCGACTGGGGTCTGGATTACTGAACATGCGGCCGGAGAATTCGGCGATGCAGTTCGACGTCGTCTCGCTGTTTCCGGACATGTTCCGGGCGCTGACGGACTGGGGGATCACCAGCCGTGCAGCCAAGCAGCAGGTGTACACGTTGCGCACCTGGAACCCGCGCGATTTCACGACGGACAACTACCGCACCGTGGACGATCGCCCTTACGGCGGTGGTCCAGGCATGGTGATGTTGGCCAAACCGCTGGAAGCCGCGCTGGATGCGATTCATGAGGCGCAAGCGCCTTCGCCTTCGCATGTGGTGTTGCTGTCGCCGCAAGGCAAGCCGCTTACACACAAGCGGGTGATGGAGCTGGCGCAACTGCCTGCCCTCACGTTGCTGTGTGGCCGATACGAAGCGATCGATCAACGTCTGGTCGACCGTCGCGTAGATGAAGAAATCAGCCTTGGCGATTTCGTCCTTTCCGGCGGAGAGCTTGCAGCGATGGCGATCATCGACGCCGTGGTCCGGCAGTTGCCCGGCGTGCTGGGCGATGCGCAGTCGGCGGTGCAAGATAGTTTCGTCAACGGTTTGCTGGATTGCCCGCACTACACGCGGCCGGAAGAGTACGAAGGTGTGCGTGTGCCCGATGTGCTGCTGGGTGGCCACCATGCCGAGATCGAGAAGTGGCGCCGCCAGCAGGCGCTGTTGAATACGATGCGCAAGCGGCCCGATCTGATCGAGGCGGCGCGCAAGCAGGGTTTGTTGTCCCGCAGCGATGAGGTTTTCCTCGCTGCCGCGGCGATAACGGCAAAGGGGTCAGAGGCTTCCATACCGGAAGGCTCGGCCAAGTGAAGTTCCCATCCTCTACCGGGGCCGCGGTCTACCGACTGGGCAAAACGCCGGCACGATGGTCAAGGAGAAAAAGATGAATCTCATCGAGCAAATCGAGCAGGAAGAAATCAAGCGCCTGACGGCCAACAAGACGATCCCCCCGTTCGCCCCTGGCGACACCGTGATCGTCAACGTGAACGTCGTTGAAGGCACCCGCAAGCGTGTGCAGGCGTATGAAGGCGTGGTGATTGCCAAGCGCAATCGTGGCCTGAATTCGTCGTTCATCGTTCGCAAGATCTCTTCTGGCGAAGGTGTGGAGCGTACGTTCCAGCTGTACTCGCCGCTGCTTGCCAGCATCGAAGTGAAGCGTCGCGGTGATGTGCGCCGTGCGAAGCTGTACTACCTGCGCCAACGCTCGGGCAAGTCGGCACGCATCAAGGAGAAGCTGACCTTCAAGCGCAAGGAAGCCGCAGCGGAGTAATCTGCACGCGTTGCGAAAAGGCACCTTCGGGTGCCTTTTTTCTCTTTTGCGGTGGAAGATTGACCGCATATATGTCGTCAGCCCATCACCATTCAGTCCCATCCGATGCGCCGTCCCGTGTTCGATCCTGAGCAGTTGCCGGTGGTGCCGACCGAGGCATCGTTGCCGGCGCTCGGGGTCGCGCGATTGACCGCCGAGTTCGTACGCGCGCGGCTGCAGATGCCGCCCGACTGGCAACCGGAGCAGACGGATGAATCCCGCCTGATCGATGCTTCGCTCAAATTGCGCGAGGCGGCGGTGTTGGTGCCGCTGGTGCAGCGCGAGGCAGGTCTGACGGTGCTGCTGACGCAACGCAATGCGTCGCTTAGCCAACATGCCGGCCAGGTCAGCTTTCCGGGCGGCGGGCGGGAAGACTTTGACCTCGACATGGTCGACACGGCGCTGCGCGAGACGATGGAAGAGGTCGGCATCAGTGCGAATCACATTGAGGTGATCGGTCGCCTGCCTGACTACATCACCGGGACGGGTTTCCACGTGAGCCCGATTGTCGGATTGCTGGCGCCCGATTTCACGCTTCAACCCGACCCCAGCGAAGTGGCCGAGGTGTTTGAAGTGCCGCTGGCCTTCTTGATGGACCCGGCCAACCACGAAGTGCGCGAGCTGCGTTGGGAAGACCGTGTGCGTCGTTTCTATGCGATGCCTTATCGACGATCTGGGCGATCTGACCAAGCGCCAGACGCTGGTTATCACTTCATCTGGGGTGCGACGGCCGGCATGCTGCGCAACCTGTATCACCTGTTAGCAGCGTAGCGTCGGCGCGAATATGGGCCCCAAGGTGCGCTGTTGCGCGCACGCTGTGTGCTATCGTCTTGCACATCGCATTCACGGCGTGATCCACGCCCTCGCAACGCCCTTCCAATGACTTTTTTCTCCGTACTCTGCGCGCTGATTCTTGAACAGTTCCGTGCGCTCAGCCGGGACAACCCGATCTACGACGTCGTGCGCGCACTGGCCGCGCGGGCAGAAGAATGGTTCGACACGGGCCATCGTCGCGATGCCGTGCTCGCCTGGTGCGTGGTTACGCTGCCGGCCGTGGTGGTCGTGGCGCTGGTGCACTACCTCCTGTCGTCGATCAGCCTTGGGCTGGCGTTCCTGTGGAATGTCCTGATGGTGTACCTGACGCTTGGCTTCCGCCAGTTCAGCCACTACTTCACCGATATCCACGAGGCGCTGCGCAGCGATGACGTTGTCACTGCGCGCCTGCTGCTCAACGAATGGTCGGGGCAGGACACGACCGACATGCCGGTCAACGAGATCGTCCGCCATACGCTCGAATGCGCGATCGTGGCAGCGCATCGCCACGTGTTTGGCGTGTTCTTCTGGTTCCTGGTGCCGATCGGTCCCGCCGGCGTTGTGTTGTACCGCGGCGCTGAATACCTCGCTCGCCACTGGAGCGATACGTCGATGGAGCGTAGCCCAGCGCTCGGTCTCTTTGCCCGTCAGGCATTCTTTGTTATCGATTACATCCCTGCGCGCCTGACTGCGATTGGCTTCTCCATCGTCGGCAACTTTGAAGATGCCGTGTACGCATGGCGCAACCGCGCTGCCAAGTGGAACGACGAAGTGAATGGCATCCTGCTGGCGGCCGGGGGCGGCGCACTCGGCGTGCGTCTTGGCACGCCCATTCCGCAACGTGATTCGGTCGACAGCATTGCCGACGAAGACGGCGCCTATCCGATGGAAGTGGGGCAGGAGCCGAATGTCCGCACGCTGCAGTCAGCTGTGGGACTGGTGTGGCGCGCGGTGGTGCTGTGGATGCTGCTGCTGGCGATGCTGTCGATTGCCGTCTGGCTGGGCTGATGCGGCACCACGATGCCTAGCCGCTGAACGATCAATCAGGCCGCATCCTCGCGGTCTTTGCCGCAGCGCCAGCACTGGGCAAACTGCGGCTCGTGACTTTCTGCGCAATGCGCGCAGCGCCAGGCCGGGCCGGTGGGCGGATGCCGTGCCTGATCGAGCAGCGCTTGCGCCTGCGCTTCCTGCGCCGGGTCCACCAGCCAGACTTGCGCCGCGCAATCCTGCGGCGGAATATCACCCGCCACGCTGCTCAGGTAGATGTTGCGCAGCTCGGTGCGGATGCCGGCGGCAGACAGCACGTTCTGCCAGTGTGCCGCCATGCCGAGCGATGAACTGCTGATCAGCAACTTCATCTCAGCCTCCCCGAACGTGTTACGAAGCCGTTACCAAGGCTTCTGTTGCTCCGATTCGTGCAACAGTTGCGCGTAAAGCTGGTGCCGCCGTGGATCGATCTTGCCTTCGGCCATCGCACCCAGGATGCCACAGCCAGGTTCCTGCAGGTGCCGGCAGTTATAAAAGCGGCACTCGGTCAGGCGCGGGCGGAATTCGGGGAAGGCGCGTTCCAGCATGCCCTCGCTCAGGTGATGCAGGCCGAATTCCTGGAAGCCCGGCGAGTCAATCAGCACGCCGCCCTTGCCCCATTCCGCGGGTAAGTGATAGAGCCGTGTGAACGTGGTTGTGTGCTTGCCGGAATCGAGCTTTTCGGAGATCTCGCGCGTTTGCGCATCCACGCCCGGAATCAGCAGATTCAGCAGTGACGACTTGCCCATGCCCGACTGCCCGATCAGGATCGAGGCGCGCCCAGCCACGTGAGGTTCAAGCGCTGCGTGCGCGGCGTCCGGCGCACCATGCACGGTCAGTTCGACGATGGCGTAACCCAGCTCCCGGTAGAGCGCCAGGCGTGAGCGAGCCGTCTCCAACCGGGCGGTCAAGTCGATCTTGTTGAGCAGGATCAGCGGGGTGATGCCGAGGGATTCTGCCGCGACAAGCGCGCGGCCAAGCAGGTCTTCCGAAAAGCTCGGCTCGGTGCCGAGCATGATGATGACCTGATCCAGGTTCGCGGCCAGCACCTTCGATTTGAACTGATCGGAGCGGTGGAGCAGGTTTCGGCGCTCGTCAACGCGTACGACGACGCCTTGGTCGACGGCAGTGGCTTCATAGACCACGCGATCGCCGACAGCGCATTCGCTGCGCTTGCCGCGCGGGAAACATTGCAGGAAGCCGCCGCCCTCGCGTTCTACCAGGTAATGTCGCCCGTGCGCGGCGATGACAAGCCCGTGTTCGCAGGTGGCTGCCTGCCTATGGGCGCGGCTCGGTTTGCCGCGCGTCATGCCGTGCGAGCCTGCACAAGGCGCTCCACGCGCTGCGATGCAGTCGGGTGCGAATAATAGAACGTTGAGTAGACCGGGTCCGGGGTGAGCGTCGATGCGTTGTCCTGGAACAGCTTGACCAGCGCCGAGACGAGTTGATTTGCGTCGGCGTGCTCGGCGGCAAAAGCATCCGCTTCGTACTCGTCCTTGCGCGACGACAGACTTGCCAGCGGCGAGACGAAGAACGTGAACACCGGCAACACCAGGAAAAACAGCATCAGCGCCAGCGCGTGGTTGTCGGAGAACAGGTTGGGCGCGACGCCAAGGCCCAGGTAGAACCATGTGCGCGTCATAAGCCAGCCGAGCAGCGCCAGTGCACCCAGGCTCAGCACGAACGTCACGGCAATGCGCTTGGTGATGTGATGGCGCTTGAAATGCCCAAGTTCATGGGCGAGCACGGCTTCCATCTCGGACGGATTAAGCCGGGCGAGCAGCGTGTCGAAGAAGACGATGCGCTTGGTTGCGCCAAAGCCGCTGAAGTAGGCGTTGCCGTGGGCGCTGCGTCGGCTACCGTCCATCACGAACAGGCCCTTGCTGGCAAAGCCGCAGCGCTTGAGCAAGCTTTCGATGCGCGAGCGCATTTCCTCGTCCTGCAGCGGGGTGAACTTGTTGTAGAGCGGTGCGATGACGTTCGGGTAGATCGCCTGAACAAACAGCATGAACGCCATCCAGACGATCCAGGTGTAGAGCCACCAGTACGTGCCCATCTTGTCCATCAGCCAAAGCACCGCCAGTAGGAGCGGCAGACCCAGCACGGTGCCGATGGCCAAGCCCTTGAGGTTGTCAGCCAACCATAGCTTGAACGTCATGCGGTTGAAGCCGAATCGCTCTTCCACGACAAACTGCCCATACAGCGAGAACGGCAACTCGATCACGCTGCTGATCGCGATGACCGACGCGATCAGCGCCACGCCATACGCGTAACCGGGGCCGAACACGCCCAGCCATGCCTGGTTGATCCAGTTCAGTCCGCCCAGCAGCGTCAACGCAATCAGAAGGGTGGCCTGAACCGGTACTTCGAGCATCGCCAGACGGGTTCGGGCGATGGTGTAGTCGGCGGCCTTGCGGTGCATGTCCAGCGTGATGGACTCGGCAAACTGCGCCGGCACGGCATCGCGGTGACGCGCCACGTGACGGACTTGCCGCGCGGCCAGCCACAGGCGCGTGGCGGACATCAATGCAAGGGCGACCAGGAAGACAGCAGTAAAGGCGGGCATGTGGGGAAACACCTATCAGATATGCGAAAATTATAGCCTTCAGTCATTTTCTCAAGGCCCTTGAGTGAGCACCCCAGTGAGTCCCCCCGTTTCCCCGTCCGCCACATCCACCTCGACCTCCAACCGCGTTGCCGCTAAGAGCGATAACAACCTCGTTTGGCTAGACATGGAGATGACCGGCCTGAGCCCCGAAAACGACCGCATCATCGAAGTGGCCGTGGTGGTGACGGATTCGGAGTTGAACATCCTCGCTGAAGGCCCTGTGCTGGTGATTCATCAGTCCGACGAGCTGCTCGACGGCATGGACGCCTGGAACAAGGGCACGCACGGCCGGTCGGGTCTGATCGACAAGGTCAAGGCCTCAACCACGACCGAAGCGGAAGCGGAAGCTGAACTGCTGGCCTTCCTCAAGAAGTGGGTGCCGAAGAGCAAGTCGCCGATGTGCGGCAACTCCATCTGCCAGGACCGCCGTTTCATGGCGCGCTACATGCCCAAGCTCGAGGAGTACTTCCATTACCGCAACCTGGACGTCTCGACACTCAAGGAGCTTTGCAAGCGCTGGCAGCCGGCCATTGCCAAGGGCTTTACGAAGCACCAGCGGCACACGGCATTCGCAGACATCATCGAGTCGATCGAAGAGCTGCGCTATTACCGCGAGCACTTCATCCGCGATGTACCGCAAACGCCGGATGCTGAAGCGCTGGCGTCTTCGGTCGCCCCGTAAGCGTTAAGCCTGCAGCGGTTTTGCGCGCACAGCGTGCTTGGGTCGCCAGGCCTTGACCACGCTGTCGTGCGTCTCGATATACGGGCCGCCGATCAAATCGATGCAGTAGGGCACGGCCGCAAAGATGCCCGGGACCGTGGCGCGGCCCTCCACATCCTTCAAGCCCTCCAGCGTTTCCCTGATGGCACGCGGTTGACCGGGCAGGTTGATGATCAGCGTCGCGCGCGACGGCGTCTCGCGGATCACCGCCACCTGACGCGACAGAATGGCCGTCGGCACGAAATGCAGGCTGATCTGGCGCATCTGCTCGCCGAAACCTAGCATTTCCTTGGTGGCGACGGCCAGCGTGGCCTCGGGTGTGACATCGCGGCGCGTGGGGCCGGTGCCGCCCGTGGTGAGCACCAAATCGCACCCGGCATGGTCGACGAGGTCGATCAGCGTGTCGGCAATCGTCGCTTGATCGTCCGGAATCAGCCGCTCCACCCCTTGCCACGGCGATGAGAGCGCGGTGCCAAACCAGTCCCGCAGCGCGGGAATCCCTTCATCCTGATACGTGCCGGCCGATGCGCGATCCGAAATCGACACAAAACCGACGACCAGTTCGTCGGCGTGGCGACGGGTGATCGGTGCGGAGGGGGCGGGGGCTGTCATGCTTCGTCGTCTTCGGCTTCGGGTTGATCGGCGTCGTCTTCGTCACGGTCGTTGCCCGACAGGGCCTGCTTGACCATCTGGAACAGCTCGCGTGACGACTTGGGCGGCTTGGCCAACTGCGCCTCCTTGCGTGCATTGCGTACCAGCGTACGCAGCGCCTGCACGTCGGAATCCGGGTGCGCTGCAATGAACTCGGTGATGGCGTCGTCGCTGGCGATCAGGCGGTCGCGCCAGCGCTCGATGGCATGCAGGCGGGCAGTTTCCGCCTTGGAGGCGCCTACGAAGGTGGCCAGGACGCGGCGGATGGCCTCCACTTCCTCGTCGGTCAGGGCGCGCATCAGCTTGCCGATGTACTGCATCTGGCGGCGCTTGCCTTCGTGGGCGGTGGTGCGTTTGGCCTCGCGCAGGGCATCGACCAGCTTTTCGGGCAGCGGCACCTTGGCAAGTTTGTCCTTGGGCAGCGCTTCCAGGGCGGTGCCCAGGTCTTGCAAGGCGTTCACCTCGCGTTTGCGCTGCGATTTGCTCTTGGGCGTATCCGGATCGTCCTCGTCACCGATGTCGGTGCGCACGACGGGTTGGAGATACGTGGGGTTGTGTCGGGATGCTCGGCTCATGGCGCGCATTGTATCTTGCTATGATGGGCACTTTCGCCAGTTCTTGCCCGCTTTTGGCAAAATCGCGGCACCCGTTTCTCCCCTCCATTGCCTATGTCTCAAACGCTCGATTCCAAGACCGCCCCTGTGTTTGCCTACCGCCGCGAACAGCTCGAGGAGATGGCCACCGATGTGCTGCGCATTGCACGCGAACTCGGTGCTTCCGATGCCGCAACGGAAATCTCCGAAGGCCAGGGCCTGTCGGTCACGGTGCGCAAGGGCGAGATCGAGACCATCGAGCAGAACCGCGACAAGATTGTTGGCGTGACAGTCATGCTCGGCAAGAAGCGCGGCAACGCCAGCACGTCGGACTTTTCGCCGGCGGCACTGCGGTCCACCGTCGAGGCCGCCTACAACATTGCGCGCTTCACGGCCGACGATGATTGCGCCGGCTTGGCAGAAGAAGAACTGCTGGAAAAGCACCCGCAAGACCTGCAGCTCTATCACCCCTGGATGATCGACGCCGAAGCGGCCGTGGAGATCGCGCGCGCCGCGGAAGCCGCTGCCTTTGCCGTAAGCCCGAAGATCCGCAACAGCGATGGCTCCAGCATCTCGGCACAGCATTCGCACTTCGTCCTGGCCACCTCGCGCGGTTTCATGGCGGGCTACCCGTATTCGCGTCATTTCATTTCTGCCGCGCCCATCGCTGGTTCGGGTGCGCACATGCAGCGTGACGATTGGTATTCGTCCAAGCGCTCGCCGGATGATCTGGCTGCGCCCGAAGCGATCGGCAAATACGCGGCGGAACGTGCGTTGGCGCGTCTAGGCGCGCGCCGCCTGACGACGCGCAAGTGCCCGGTGTTGTTCGAAGCGCCGCTCGCTGCGGGTTTGCTGGGTGCGTTTGTGCAGGCGGTATCGGGCGGCGCGTTGTATCGCAAGTCGACGTTCCTGCTCGATACGCTGGGCAAGGAAGTCTTCGCGCCGCACGTGCAGATCACGGAAGACCCGCACGTACTCAACGGCATGGGCAGCGCGCCGTTCGACGAGGAAGGCGTGCGCACGCAGCGCCGCGATGTCGTAAAGAACGGCGTGGTGGAGGGCTACTTCCTGTCGACGTATTCCGCGCGCAAGCTCGGCATGCAAACCACAGGCAATGCCGGCGGCTCGCACAACCTGACGCTGTTCTCAGACAAGACCACGCCGGAAGACGACTTTGCCGGCATGCTGCGCCGCATGGGTACGGGCCTGCTGGTGACCGAACTGATGGGCCAGGGCGTGAACTACGTAACCGGGGACTACTCGCGCGGCGCATCGGGCTACTGGGTCGAGAACGGCGTGATCCAGTATCCGGTGGAAGAGATCACGATCGCCGGTAATCTGGGCGAGATGTTCCGCCAGATCGTCGCCATCGGTGCCGACGCGCTGGTGCGCGGTACGAAAGAAACCGGCTCCATTCTGATCGAACAGATGACGATTGCCGGCGAATAAATTGCCGTAGTCAAAATGAAAAACGCGCTCGAAACTGAGCGCGTTTTTTTTTGCCTGCTGTGGTTACTGCTCGTTCGATGGCGGACGTTCGTATGTAACGAACGCGTAGTCGAAATCGTTGGGCACGGCCGCGTGGTGCGTCTCGCGTGCAACCTCGTGCCAGAGCTTTGGGTCCGGCGCGGGAAAGTGTGCATCGCCTTCGAAATCGGCGTCGATCTCCGTGACGATCAAGCGGTCTGCGCTCGGGAGGGCATCCGCATACAGTTGCGCGCCGCCGATCAGGAAGATCTGCTCGGCGCCCACGCACAAGCGCTGGGCGTCTTCCATCGAATAGGCGATCTCACAGCCCGGCAGCTCAAGCTTGGCATTGCGCGTGACGACAATGTTGCGCCGGCCCGGCAGCGGGCGGCCGATCGAATCGTACGTCTTGCGGCCCATCACGATGGGCGCACCCATGGTCGTGCGCTTGAAGTGCGCGAGATCTTCCGGCAGGCGCCAGGGCAGGGTGTTGTTGCGTCCAATCACGCCATTGCGGGCGCGGGCGACGATGAGCGTCAGGATGGTCATACGGTTACACGGCCACCGGTGCTTTGATCGCAGGGTGGCTCTGGTACCCGACAATCTCAAAGTCTTCGTACTGATAATCGAAGATGCTGTCGGGCTTGCGCTTGATGACCAGTTTCGGCAACGGCAGCGGTTCACGCGCGAGTTGCGTCTCCACCTGTTCAAAGTGGTTGTTATAGAGGTGGCAGTCACCGCCGGTCCAGACGAAATCGCCCACATCGAGGCCGGTCTGCTGCGCAACCATGTGCACGAGCAGCGCGTAGCTCGCAATGTTGAACGGCACGCCGAGGAAGATATCGGCGCTGCGCTGGTAGAGCTGGCATGACAGCTTGCCGTCGGCCACATAGAACTGGAAGAACGCGTGGCAGGGGGGCAGCTTCATGCGCGGGATGTCCGCCACGTTCCAGGCCGAGACGATCAGCCGGCGCGAATCGGGGTTGCGCTTGATCTGTGCGATCAGCTCGGCGATCTGGTCAATGTGTTCGCCGTTAGGCGTCGGCCACGAACGCCATTGGGAGCCGTAGACGGGGCCCAGTTCGCCGTCGGCGTCGGCCCATTCGTCCCAGATCGTCACGCCGTTGTCTTGCAGCCACCGCACGTTAGTCGAGCCTTGGAGGAACCACAGCAGCTCATAGACGATGGATTTGATGTGGACCTTCTTGGTGGTCACCAGCGGAAAGCCGTCCTGCAGGTTGAAGCGCATCTGGTGGCCGAACACCGAGCGCGTGCCGGTGCCGGTGCGATCGGCTTTGTCGGTGCCATGTTCGTAGACATGGCGCATCAGGTCGAGATAAGGCTTCATGCGAGCGCGGGCGAAGAGGCGGGGCGTCGGAAAATCGAGTGAGCCGCATTGTAACGTGAGCGGCCCGGCGTCGACTGTACCGGCAGTGTCCGGAAACTGGCCCGTTCAGATGACCAGAACGGCTGGACCGGCAAAACGCAGGATTGTCGATGTTGTAAGGGGCGGCGGGGCTGGCAGGATGGCGCTATCGTTTCAACTGTCTGACGGAGAAAGATCATGTCGACCATTGTTACCTCCGCATCGCTGGACCGTGCCAATGAACTGCGCCATCTGCGCGCAGCGGCCAGCGTTGTCCATGCGGCGATTGCGCCGACCCCGGAATACTGCTGGCCGTTGCTCTCGCAAGCCATGGGTACCGAGGTGTGGGTGAAGCATGAGAACCACACCGAAGTGGGCGCGTTCAAGCTTCGGGGCGGGCTGACTTACATGCATTCCTTGCGCCAGCGCGAGCCCCAAGTGCGCGGTGTGATCGCCGCCACGCGTGGCAATCATGGCCAGTCGATTGCATTGGCAGCGCGCCGCAACGGTATCGCCGTCACCATCGTCGTGCCACATGGCAATAGCGTGGAGAAAAATGCCGCCATGCGTGCACTTGGCGCAGAGCTTATTGAAGCGGGCGATGACTTCCAGGCAAGCCGCGAGTTCGCCGATCAACTGGCCGGTGAACGTAGCTTGCACTTTGTGCCCTCGTATCACGACGATCTGGTCGTCGGGGTGGCGAGCTACTGGCTGGAGTTTCTGGAGGCCACGCCTTTGGATGTGGTCTATGTGCCCATCGGTATGGGTTCCGGGATTTGCGCGGCTGTACGGGCGCGCGATGCGTTGGGACTGTCGACACGCATTGTCGGCGTGGTGTCGGCCCATGCTCGATGCTACGAGCAGTCGTTCGCAAGCGGTGCCGTGATGTCGGCGCCGGTGTCGACGCTGCTGGCCGACGGGCTTGCGTGTCGCACGCCGGATGCCAAGGCACTTGAGGTGATCCGCGCCGGCGTCGACGAGATCATTGCCGTGACGGATGACGATGTGGCAGAGGCCATTCGTCTGTATTTCTCCACGACGCACAACGTGGCCGAGGGCGCTGCCGCTGCGGCCCTGGCGGGGGCGTGGCAGCAGCGCGAGCAGATTGCCGGCCAGCGCGTCGGCCTGCCGCTGACCGGCGGCAACATCGATCGCGCCAAGCTGGCGCGCGTGCTCGCCGGCCAGCCGATCCTGGCTTAGGCGAGTTGCTGGCGGCGACGTTGCACCAGCCAACCGCCGCCCAGCACGACCACGAACACCACCACATACACTGCCCACTTGAGCGGCGGCTGTGCGGCAAAGAACGCCTTGAGAACCGGTTCGGCCACGATCATGTGGGCGGCCGTATAAGCCAGCACCGCGGCGCCGCCGTAGATGATGATCGGGAAGCGTTCGATCAGGCGCAGTACCACGCCGCTGCCCCACACGACGACCGGCACGCTGATCAGCAGGCCCAGCACCACCAGAAGGAAGCTGCCGTGCGATGCGCCGGCAATGGCGAGAACGTTGTCGATGCCCATCACCGCATCGGCGATGATGATGGTTTTCATGGCGCCCATCAGCGTGGTGCTGCCCGCGCCGTGTTCATCGCCGCCCTGGCCGTCGTCAGCCAGAAGCTTCCATGCGATCCACACCAGCGCCAGGCCGCCCACCAGCATCAGGCCCGGAATCTTCAGCAGCCACACCACCGCCAGCGTCATTAGCGCACGTACGACGATGGCGCCCGCGGCGCCCCACATGATCGCTTTCTTCTGTAGCTCGGGCGGCAGGTTGCGCGCAGCCAGCGCGATGAGGATGGCGTTATCGCCCGCAAGCACGAGGTCGATCACGATGATCGATGCCAGCGCGGCAGCAAACTGCATGGTGAAAATGTCAGACAACCATTCCATGGTGGCTCCAAGTCAAACAACAATAAAAATCGGTTGACCGGACTGCATGGAGTGCAGGGGCGAGACGCTTTGCAGACCATGAAATCCGGTTGCAAAGGTCTTGCTCGACACGAACAGGTTGGGAACCTGCTGGTGCCGGCACGACCGGAAGCGTGGGCTTCGTCATGACGATCGTGCCTGGGGCTGAAGAACCCCCGAGCTACTCCCCTTTGAGGAAGTCCGCATTATATCGCAGCAGGCCGATTGTGCGCTGCAAAAACGCAACATTGGCCTTGCAGCAAGGTGTGCGTGATTTTTTCAGCGGCGCAGGTGATTTTTACGATTGGCGCGATGCCGTGTTGTGACGGCCTCCGGCGAAAGAACGGTGGCGCTGTCACAAAGCGGCGTCTACGCTGCAATTTCATCCGCGCGCCATGGGCCTGCGGTGATGGCATGGGCGCGATGGCACATTTCTCGCTGTCGACAGCCCTCATGACCATGCAGCACCGTGCCGTTCCACCCACAACGGGAGACACCATGCAGGCCACCAAGCCGTCCGCCGATGCCTATGCCCGCCGCGCGCTGGCTCGACTGATCCAGCCCCAGCCCACGGTCGACGCCGTTGGCGCAGGCCTGACTTTCTACCAGCTCTTTACGGAAGACGACGCTGCGCTGCGTGCCGAGGCCGAAGCCGGCCTACTCGCACCCGCAGCCAGCATCAGCCCGAAGTTCTTCTACGACGCCCTTGGTTCGCGCCTGTTCGAAGCGATTACCGATCTGCCCGAGTACTACCCGACGCGCACCGAAGCCGCCATCTTCAGCCTGCATGCGGCCGAGATCGCGATGCGCGTGGGGCGCGGCGCCACGTTGATCGACTTGGGGGCCGGCAACTGCGAAAAGGCCGCACGGCTGTTCCGCACGCTCGCGCCGTCGCGTTATGTGGCGATCGATATCTCGGCGGATTTTCTACGCGATACGCTCCGTGGGCTTGCGCGTCAGCATCCCCAATTGCCGATGGTCGGCATCGGCGCCGATCTATGTGCGCCGCTGGTGTTGCCTGATGCCGTGGGCGACGGGCGCCGCGTGTGGTTCTATCCCGGTTCGAGCCTGGGCAACTTCACACCGGAAGAGGCGGGCGCATTTCTCTCGCGCCTGCGCGAAGCTTCCGCCCCCGGCGACAGCGTGCTGATCGGCATCGACCTCATCAAAGAGGCCGAACGCCTCGAGGCCGCTTACGACGATCCGCTCGGCGTGACGGCAGCGTTCAACCTGAACGTACTGCGCAACCTGAATCGCCTCCTGGGCGCAAATTTCGACGTGCGGGACTGGCGCCATGTCGCGCTGTACCGCTCAGAAGCCCATCGCGTTGAGATGCACCTAGAAGCTCGTCGCGACGTGACAGTGCGATGGGGCAAGCACGACCGCGCCTTTGCTGCCGGCGAACGCATGCACACCGAGAACTCCGTCAAATATGACCTGCCGAGCCTGCAAGCGATGTTTGCCGATGCCGGCTTCGAAGACCTGCATGCCTGGACCGACGCCAGCAGCGACTTTGCCGTCTGCCACGCGAGCGTAGGCCGCTAGGACGGGCGGCAGAACACCCGGCAGGCCGGTGCGATAATGGATCGATTCCCGCCCGAGGTGTGCCGCGATGGCTGAATTCTTCATGCTCCCCGATCCGACCTTCATCGGATCGCTTCCCGACTGGACCGACGGCCGTCGCCTGCCGCGCCAGGGCATCGCGCACAGCCTCGTCGATGCACGCAATTGCACGCTCGCGTTGTTGTCGGCGTTTGGCGATACGCAGCGCGGCTGGCAGATTGAACGCGTGGAGCATCACGCGCCGCCCCTCTGGACGCTGGGCCAGTTGGCATGGTTTGCCGAGTTCTGGTGCCTGCGCGAGCCGCGTCGCAACGGCAGCGACACCATCGAAGACGGCGCCGGCACGGAGTGGGACCTGGCGCGCTGGCAAGCCACGCTGCCCGCCGCGCTTGACGGTGCCGACTCGTTCTTCGACATGGACCGCATGCCGCCAGAGGCATGCTGGGACCTGACGCTGCCCGGCATTGCCGCGATCAAGCACTACGCGCATGGCGTGCTCGACCGCGTGCTCCGTAAGCTCGCCACGCTTGGCACCGACGACGATGCGGCGCTGGAGCCGTTTCGCTGGGCGGTATTCCACGAAGACCTGCGCGCCGAACATCTGCACGGCCTGCTGCAGGTAGTGGGCCTGCAACCCGCTGGACAGCCTCCGCTGGCCGCCGTGGCCGTGCCGGCTGCCCAGACATTGGCGTTGTCCGGCGGCCGCTTCCAGATGGGCTGGCCGGACGCCGACGGATTCTTCTTTGACAACGAGTGTCCGCCGTACCGCACCTATGTGCCCGCGTTTGAGATCGATGCGCAGCCGGTCACGAATGGCCAATACCTGGAGTTCATCGAAGACCGCGGCTACGACCATCCGCAGTGGTGGTCGCCGGCCGGCATGGAGTGGCTGATGATGCAGGAGCGTTCGGCGCCGCTGGGTTGGCAGCGCGATCCCGCCACGCGTACCTGGCAGGCACTGCGCTACGGTCAGGCGCGTACGATCAACCGGGATGAAGCCGTGCGTCATGTGAGCCTGTACGAAGCCCAGGCTTGGTGCCGCTGGGCCGGCCGTCGCCTACCGACCGAAGACGAATGGGAGATGGCCGCGGTGCAGGGCCGGGCCGGCTTTCATTGGGGGCAGGTGTGGGAGTGGACGTCGTCGCCGTTCGAGCCGTATCCGGATTTTGTGCCGGGCATGCCGCGAGGCCGTGTGGCGAGCCTCTCGGCGCCGCACTTCGTGACGATGCAGGCGGTGAGGGGCGCCGCTGCACATACGCCGCAACGCACCCGTCACCCGCGTTTCCGGGGCTTCCTGCTGCCGGAGCGCGACGACATCTTTGTCGGCTTCCGAACCTGTGCGCTTTGACGGAAGCCGGTCGGGACAGGACCGGCAAGCCGAGCCGCGATTGACCGGCGTTGCCCAAGAAGCAAAAAACCCCACGCTGTTAGACGTGGGGTTTTTTGTTGGCTGTCTGCTAAGGCCATCCGGAACAGATGGCCCCTCATCGATCAACGATCGAAGTCGCGCGAACGGCCCTTGCTGCCGTAGCTGTCGCGGTTGCCGTCGCGATTGCCATAGCTGCGACGCTGCGCGCCGTTGCCACCGTCGCCAAAGCGGCTACCGCCGTTGTTGTCGCCAAAGCGACGCGGGGCGCTCTCACGGTTGCCATAGCTCTCGCGATTGCCGTCACGATTGCCATAACCGCCACCGTTGCTGTTGCCGGCGCTGTTGCCATAGCCACGGTTGCTGTCTTGCGTGCCTTGCGTACGTGCCGGGCGTTGTTGCCAGTCGCCACGGTTTTGCTGGCCTTGGCCGTACGACTGACGCGGAGCGCGGTCGTCGCGGTTCCATTCGCGTTGGGCGCCTTGGTAGCCGCCGCCGTTGCTATTGCCGTTGCGATCGTCGCGGCGCGGAGCAAAGCCGTCGCGGTCGCCGCCAAAGCTGCGTTGGAAGCGGCCTTCGCTGTTACCGCCATTGCCACCGTTGCTGCCTTGGCGCGCGCCGTAGCCTTCACGCTGGCCGCGATAACCGCCGCCATTGCCACCGTTTCCGCGGTAGCCGCCCCGGTCGCCGCCGGCACGCGGGCCACCAGTGCGGGGCTTGGCCGAGCGCTTCGGCTCAAGGCCCTCGACAACCGATGCGTCGATGCGGCGATCAACGAAGCGCTCGATACGGCGCCATTGGAACGTGTCGTTGTGGTTCACCAGGTTGATGGCGATCCCGCTGCGGCCGGCACGGCCCGTACGGCCGATGCGGTGCACGTAGTCTTCGGCCTGCTTGGGCAGGTCGAAGTTGACCACGTGCGTGATGTCCGGCACGTCAATGCCGCGGGCGGCCACGTCGGTGGCCACCAGCACGCGCAACTGACCGCGGCGCAGTGCCGTCAGCGTACGGTTACGGGCGCCCTGATGCATGTCGCCATGCAAGGCGCCGGCGGAGAAACCGTGCTCGGTCAGACGCTCGGCCAGCGAGTCGGCATCACGCTTGGTCGCCGTGAAGACGATGGCTTGCTTGAGCGACGCGTCGCGCAGCAGGTGATCCAGCAGCTGCTGCTTGTGCGACATGTCGTCGGTGAAGTGCAGGCGCTCTTCGATGTTGCTTTGGTCGATCTTCGCGGCGGCGATTTCGATACGCTGCGGCTCGCGCATCATGCGCTCGGCCAGTTGCTCGATGCGGCGGTCCATGGTGGCCGAGAACATCAGCATCTGGCGCGTCGCCGGCGTGGCACCGACGATGGCTTCGATGTCATCCGAGAAGCCCATATCCAGCATGCGGTCTGCTTCGTCAAAGACGAGCATGTCGAGCGCCGACAGGTCGATGCGGCCCGAATCGATGTGGTCGAGCAGGCGGCCCGGCGTGGCGATGATGATGTCCGGCATGCGTGCCAGCATGTCGAGCTGCTTCGGATAGGGCATGCCGCCCAGGATGCTCGCGCAGACGATGCGGCGCAGATGGCGGCCGTACTGTGCGGTAGCGGTGGTCACTTGCAGGGCCAGTTCACGCGTGGGCGTGAGCACCAGCAGCGACGGCTTGGCCGGTGCCGGGCGGGGGCGGCGCCCCTTCATGCGTTGCGGCGGGCCGTCCATGCGCGGGCGCTGCGGCTCGGGTTGCTCGCTGATGCGCTGGATGGCCGGCAGGATGAACGCGGCGGTCTTGCCCGAACCGGTCTGGCTCGTGACCAGCAGGTCGCGGCCCGACAGGCAAGCCGGAATGGCTTGCGCTTGAACCGGCGTCGGGGTGATGTAGTTCACTTCGCCCAGCGCACGGACGATGCGGTCGTCCAGGCCCAGTGCAGCAAAGGCGCTGGCACGGGTCGCGGCTTCGGCGATCAGGTTTTCGGTATTGGTGTTGCTGGCTTCAGCGTGCGCAATAGCGCCGCTGCCGTCTTGAGGCTGCGTCATGTCGAATAGGTAGTAAGGCTGCCGCGCCGCCGCATCAACGGATGCAGACGACGGAAATGGGATACGGCGACCGGTTAATCACGGGCGTCGGCGCCAATCGGATAAGGCCGGTTCGACAGACGGGCTGCAGAACGGACAGGCGGGGGAGTGGGCCGGCCTCAAGCTGAACAGGTCAGCGAGGTGGGGCGGCGGTCCCTTCGGCGTGATGCGGAATCCACGCGGGAGATCGGAGACGATGCCAAGCACAATGGCAATCGGCTGCGCATGCATGCAACGGGCGGGGATTTAGGCGATGCGCGCCGGTTTGAACCGGCACATCGGCCAACCGCGGACCGAAAAATACGGCAGTAAGCAGCCAAGTCACGGACTATAGCATGAATTTTTGCACTGCGCAAAAATGCCAACGGTGCGGCGCAGATGCCCGTGTCACCGCTTGCTGGATCGAACCTGCGGCCTATACTGGATAAGGCCGGCTACACTCACAGCCGGAAAGGGGCGGATGATGGAATTCCCGATGGCCTTCTCCAACCTGTATCTGTTGCTCGCCGTCTGTGTTGCGGGCGTGATCGGACTGGCCTCTGCGCCACTGGTGATCCGAGGTGCGCGGGTAGGGATCCGTGTGCTGCTGACGATTATCGGGGTGCTGATCGGGCTGCTCGTGCTCGAAGCGCTGCCGGTGCTGACCTAGATGGCCCGGGGCCATCCGCAGCCATAGGCCCGCCCACGTGTGGCGGGCCTCGTTGTTTTGTGCGGGCAAGAAAACAAAAGCCAGGCGTGTTGCCTGGTTTGTTTATCTGGTGGTCCCGCCGACAGGAATCGAACCTGTATCTCACGCTTAGGAGGCGCGTGCACTATCCATTGTGCTACGGCGAGTGACCGACCCCCGGGTGACGCCAACGGCCGCCCGAGCGAGCCGCGATTCTACGCAATTTGCAGAGCCAAGACCAGTCAACCTCGGGGACGCAGGGTGGCGTCGACAGCGGCTACTGATGTCATATGAAACGATGATGACGCCACGGGTTTTGTAGGTTGCGGCCCACAGTCCAAGCGCACTTGTGATGAAGCAAACGCTAAAGCGAACGAACGATCGGTCAAAGAATCAGATTTAAGTATTACGAACTTTGCACGATTGTTCACGGAAGTTATGCTTCATCACCCCTTTCAGAAACCCCTAGGCGACCAACATGCTGACATCCGAAGAACGGGACGATCCGTGGACGGTGGAGCCGTCGCTGGAAAGTCTGCTTCCCAAGCATCGGCCCGGGACGATTGATCGACCGATCTATTTCCGTCACACCGATACCCCCGACGGCCACGTCATCAAGCAATTTCCTGACGGCTCACGCCAACTGGTGCGCTTCGTCGGCTTGGAAGAGCAGGTCGTCAAACACTTCCTCTAAATTCCGCCTCCCCCATCGGCGAACACCTCGGCACATGTCGTAAGACATGATGCGTTGTGTTTCCTGACGATGCACTGAGTTGGTAAGCGCTCTATCATTCGCAAATATTTACGTAAGCGATTGATAAGTTCATGGGAAGTATGCAAGGGTTTGCGCCCGCCACGCTGCCGGCGCGCAACCATCATTCCGGACAGCGAGCCGTCGCTGCGCCGCCCGCCATCGACATGGTCGTGCCGTGGCCGGTGCGCGAATGGGCACCCGCCGTGACGTCTGATGAGGCGGCTGCCATGCGGTCTGCACTGGAGCGCGGCAATGTGCTGCACTTCCCGGCGCTCGACTTCCCACTGGATGCCCGGGAGCAGCGCTTTCTCGATGCACGCTGGTCGGATGGCAAGACGAAGAACATCAACCTGCGCGCGAACGAATCCCGCGTGCGCGGTGCCGTCGGGCACCCTGCCGATCTGCGCGATCTCGCTACCCTGATCCGGCGTTACGCCGATGCTGCCGAGTGCCTCGTGCTGACGCTGTTTCCCGACTACGCCCCGTACTTGAGGCGGGCCGGCACGTCGTTGCGGCCGGCCGAGATTGCCGGGCGGCCGGTCAGTTGGCGCAAGGACGACACGCGCCTGCATGTCGACGCATTTCCGTCGAACCCGCTGCACGGCCAGCGCCTCTTGCGGGTGTTCCACAATGTCGATCCGGATGCCTCGCGCGTCTGGCGTATCGGCGAACCCTTTGCCGATTTCGCGCAGCGGTTTGTACCGAAAACGCGTGGGATGCTCCCAGGCCAATCGTGGCTGATGCACAAGCTGCACGTCACCAAACGCCCACGCTCTGAATACGACCACCGCATGCTGCAGCTGCACGATCTTGCGAAAGCGGATCTGGCCTATCAGCGTGAGGCACCGCAACAGACGTTCGAATTCGCTCCGGGTTCGACGTGGGTGGTCTTCAGCGATCAGGCATTGCATGCCGCAATGCGTGGCCGCGCGATGATGGAGCAGACTTTCTATCTTGACCCGGCGGCCATTGCCGACCGCACCCATTCGCCCGAAGCTGTCCTGTCGCGCCTGCTCAACAAGCCGATGCTGCCGGCCCAGCGCTAATTGCGCAACGCAAAACGCCGCCTGACTGGGCGGCGTTGCGCGATTACCCCGTTGCGCTCAATCGGCGACCTTGTCGCTCGGGTACTTGAACGAGTCGCGCAGCAGGAAGCTCATCGGGATATCCAGCTTTGCGCTGTGCGGCGGAATCGGTTGCTGGAACCACTTTTTGTAGAGCTTGTCGGCGTCGTAGTCGAGGATGATGTTGGTCATCGCGCGATCAACAAGGTGTTTGAACTCGGCGTCGTCCTTGCTGAGCATGATCGCGTAGGGCTCGACCGTCAGCATGTCGCCGACGACCGCGTAGTCGCTTGGCGTCTTGGTGTTGGCACGGAAGCCGTAGAGCAGCACGTCGTCCATCGCAAAGGCGTCAGCCTTGCCGGCTTCGACCATCGCAAACGATTCAGCGTGGTCCTTGGCTTCGAGAAACTTCATGTTCAGCACGCGCACGTCGTTCATCTTGCGCAATTCCGCGACGCTGGTGGTGCCCTTGGTGGTGACGACGGTCTTGCCGCGCAGGTCATCCCACCTGCGGATGCCCGACGACGTTTTGACAATCATGCGGATGCCCGCGATGTAATGCGGGATCGTGAATGCCACCTTCTCGCGGCGCTCGCGATTGTTGGTGGTCGAGCCGCATTCGAGGTCGGCTTTGCCTTCGATGATGGCCGGCATCCGTGTCGAAGGCGTGACCATCACGTATTGCACTTTCAGGTCAGGCCGCTTCAGGTCCGTGCGCAGCTTGTCGACCACGCGCAGGCACAGGTCGACGGCATAGCCGACGGGCTTTTTATCGGCGTCGTAGAACGAGAAGGGCACGGAGCTTTCGCGATAGGCGACACGGACGGTGCCCGTATCACGGATGCGGTCGAGCACCGGTGTGGAAGAGGCCAGGGCAGTGCCCGGTACAAAACTGGAAAGCGAAGCGAAGAGCAGCGCTGCAGCCGGCAGCGCGCGCGAGAAGAACGGCATGGTTGTATCCCCCGGAAAGAATCGGCGGCCCACGTTATCGTTATGCCCGGCTCGTGACCGGAGGGCCTGCCGCATGATACGGCGCGGCGATGCAACCTGCAGGCCTGTGCAATTGGGTGTTGTAAGCAGGCCGCACGACTGGATTCCGGCTTCTAAAAGTCGATGTATGGCGAGTGCCTTGCAGTGGTGCGTCGCGCACATGAGGCGTGCGTAATGCACCGTGCAGAGGGTTTGGCCGGCGCAATAGACTTGCTCCGGGTGCATGCTTGGCGCAGCGTGCGTTGCGGCAGTGCGAAGCCGCACCGGGCCTAGCGTTAGGCGTTTTTCCCTACCGGGTTTGTCCCGACTGCCCGAGACGGACCAGGGGCGCTATGCTCCGGCCATGTCTTGTTCGCAAGGCATCGAGGAGAGACTCTTCCGGCCCGCCGAAAGCGGGCCGTTTTCTTTGGCGCTTGCGCGTTCGAGCTCGCTTAGTTTTGATTCGGCAGCACGTTTCCTGGCTGGGACGACTGCCGCGGCCAGTTCGAGAACGCGAAAACCCACAGCGCCACCAGGTTCACCAGCGGCACCAGCACAAGCAGCGTCCACCACGGTGAAAAGCCAGTCCGCAGCAAAATCTGCCGCACCGGAATGCCTGCCACGATCAAGATGATCAACAGCCCGAAGAGTCCGCGCATCGTCATTTCCCCTTTGTAACGGTATGGATGGCGCGGCCGGAAAAAGCGAGTCCGGCGGCACAAGCGTTATAGCACCCGCATCTGCAAGCGCAATGCCGCCGATGGATGACGCGCGGGGCGACTACAATACGCGCCTTCCGGCCGCACGCGGCCTGCATCCTTTTCACTCCAGCATGGCCCTGTTTTCCATTACCGATGCGCAACTGGCGTTCGGCCACGTGGCGCTGCTCGACCACACCGATTTCTCGCTGGAGGCCGGCGAGCGCGTTGGCCTGATCGGCCGCAATGGCACCGGCAAGTCGTCGCTGCTCAAAATCGTGGCGGGTACGACTTCGCCGGATGACGGCCTGATCGCGCGCCAGAGCGGCGTGACGTCGGCTTATGTGCCGCAAGAGCCCGAATTCGATCCGGAACAGACCGTGGCCGAAGCCGTGGCGATGGGGGTGCCGCAGGCCGCCGGCCTGCTTGCCGAATACGAAGCGCTGATCACGTCGATGGGCGACTCCCACGATGAAGACGCGCTGCACAAGCTGCAAGCGTTGCAATCCCAACTGGAAGCGGCCGATGCGTGGCAACTGCGTACGCGCGTGGAGACGACCATCGCCCAGCTGGGCCTGCAGCCCGGCGCGCGCATCGGTTCGTTGTCTGGCGGCCTGACCAAGCGTGTGGCGCTTGCGCAGGCGCTGGTGGGCGCGCCCGACATCCTGCTGCTCGACGAGCCGACCAACCACCTCGACTACGACTCCATCCGCTGGCTCGAAGACTTGCTGTTGGCGTTCCGCGGCAGCGTGTTGTTCATCACGCACGATCGGGCGTTTCTCGACCGCGTGGCCACGCGCATCATCGAACTCGATCGCGGCAAGCTGCGCTCGTACCCCGGCAATTTCACGGCGTATCAGACGCGCAAGGTGCAGGAGCTGGAAGCTGAAGCGCTGGAAAATGCACGCTTTGACAAGCTGCTCGCGCAGGAAGAGGTGTGGATCCGCAAGGGCGTGGAAGCGCGCCGCACCCGCAGCGTGGGCCGAGTTGCGCGGCTGGAACAAATGCGTGTGGAGCGCCAGGCGCGCCGGGAGGTGCAAGGCAACGTCAAGCTGGAGGTTTCACAGGGCGACCGCTCCGGCAAGATCGTCGCCGAGCTGATCGACGTGACCAAGCGCTACGGCGACAAAACCGTCGTCGACAATTTCACCGCCACCATCATGCGCGGCGACAAGGTCGGGATTCTCGGCGCCAACGGCGTCGGCAAGACCACGCTGCTGAAGTTGATTCTCGGCGAATTAGCGCCCGATTCGGGCACGGTGCGCAACGGCACCAACTTGCAGGTGGCGTATTTCGATCAGATGCGCGCGCAGTTGGACCTGAACCGGTCGCTCGCCGACACCATCAGCCCGGGCAGCGACTGGATCGAAGTGAACGGCCAGCGCAAGCACGTGATGAGCTACCTGGGCGATTTCCTCTTCCCGCCCGAGCGTGCGCGCTCGCCGGTGGCTTCGCTGTCGGGCGGCGAGCGCAACCGCTTGCTGCTGGCTCGCCTGTTTGCCCGTCCGGCCAACGTGCTGGTGCTCGACGAGCCGACCAACGACCTGGACATCGACACGCTTGAACTGCTGGAAGAACTGCTGCAGGAATACAGCGGTACCGTTTTCCTCGTTTCACACGATCGCGCGTTCGTCGACAACGTCGTCACCTCGGTGATTGCGGCAGAGGGCGAGGGCCGTTGGCGCGAATACGTGGGCGGCTTCTCGGACTGGCAGACGCAATCGGCGCGCTCGGCGCAAATGTCGCAAGCCGCCAAGCCCGTCGCCGAAGAGAAGAAACCCGAAGCCGCCAAGCCGCGCGAGCGCGCCACGGTCAAGCTCAGCTACAAGGAGCAGCGCGAACTGGACGCGCTGCCCGCCACCATCGAAGCGCTGGAGGCGGAGCAGAAGCAGGTCGGCGGCGAACTGGAAGACGGCACGATCTACGGCCGCGACCCGGAGCGCGCGCAAAAGCTTGCCGAGCGCCACGAAGCCATCGAACTGGAGCTGCTGGAGGCGCTGGAGCGCTGGGAAGCCCTGGAGGCAAAGCGCGCCGGCACGGTGTGACGCCGCAGTAACCACGCAATATGTCAGCGGGATGTCGGGCGAATGTGAGTTCCGGCTCGCGTCCCGACGCTGACGATCCCTCCGCATTGTTGAGGACAGCTTCCTTTACAATGCGCGCTGCATTCCCGGTGCTTGGGGACAGACCCAGGCCTGGTCAGTTTTTCCGCCTTCCATGAGCAAAACCTCCCAATACAGCGAATCGTCGATCAAGGTCCTCAAGGGCCTGGAACCGGTCAAGCAACGGCCGGGCATGTACACGCGCACCGACAATCCCCTGCACATCGTGCAGGAAGTCATCGACAACTCCGCTGACGAGGCGTTGGGCGGTTACGGCAAGCTGATTGCCGTGACGCTGCACAAGGACGGCAGCGTGAGCGTGGAAGACGATGCGCGCGGCATCCCCGTCGGCATCCACCCCGAAGAGGGCGTGCCGGTGGTCGAGATCGTCTACACGCGCCTGCATGCCGGTGGCAAGTTCGACAAGGGCCGCGGTGGCGCATATGCGTTCTCCGGCGGGCTGCACGGCGTGGGCGTGTCGGTCACGAACGCGCTGTCGACGCGGCTGGAAGTGACGGTCTGGCGTGACGGCAATGTGTCGACGCTTGCGTTCTCCGGCGGCGACGTGATCGAGCCGCTCGCCACCCGCAAGGCCGAGCGCGGCGAGAAAAAGAGCGGCACACGCGTGCGCGCATGGCCCGACGCCAAGTATTTCGACTCCGAGAACATCCCCCAGGCCGAGCTGCAGCGCTTGCTGCGCAGCAAGGCCGTGCTGCTGCCGGGCGTGAAGGTCACGCTCACGCTGGAAAAAACCGGCGAGACGCTCGAATGGCAATACGACCAGGGCCTGCGCGGCTATCTGGTCGAATCGCTTGCGCAAGGCAGCGGCGCCGAGCCGGTGATTCCCTTGTTTGAAGGCGAACACTTTGCCGACCCCGACAAGCTCGGCGAAGAGGGTTTTGCATTCGGCGAGGGCGCTTCGTGGGTGGTGGCCTGGACGGAAGAGGGCTCGCCAGTGCGCGAGTCGTACGTCAACCTGATCCCGACACCCGCGGGCGGCACGCACGAATCCGGTTTGCGCGAAGGCCTGTTCCAGGCTGTGAAGAGCTTTGTCGAGATGCATGCGTTGCTGCCCAAGGGCGTCAAGCTGATGTCCGAAGACGTGTTTGCGCGCGCTTCGTTCGTGCTGTCGGCCAAGGTGCTCGACCCGCAGTTCCAGGGGCAGATCAAGGAGCGCCTGAACAGCCGCGATGCGGTGCGGCTGGTGTCGACCTTCAGCCGCCCGGCGTTGGAACTGTGGCTGAACCAGCACGTCGAGCACGGCAAGAAGCTCGCCGAACTCGTCATCAAGCAGGCGCAGGCGCGCACACGCGCCGCGCAGAAGGTCGAGAAGAAGAAGGGCTCCGGCGTGGCCGTGCTGCCCGGCAAGCTGACCGACTGCGAATCCGACGACGTCACCCGCAACGAACTCTTCCTGGTGGAAGGCGACTCCGCTGGTGGCTCGGCCAAGATGGGCCGCGACAAGGAATTCCAGGCCATCCTGCCGTTGCGCGGCAAGGTGCTGAACACCTGGGAGACCGAGCGCGACCGCCTGTTCGCCAACAACGAAGTGCACGACATTGCGGTCGCCATCGGCGTCGACCCGCACGGTCCGAACGATGCGGTCGACCTGTCGGGCCTGCGCTACGGCAAGATCTGCATCCTGTCCGATGCTGACGTGGACGGCGCGCACATCCAGGTGCTGCTGCTCACGTTGTTCTTCAAGCACTTCCCGCAACTGATCGATCGCGGGAACGTATGCGTGGCCCGGCCGCCGCTGTATCGTGTCGATGCCCCCGCGCGCGGCAAGAAGCCCGCGCAAAAGCTCTACGCGCTGGACGACGGCGAGCTGGAAGCCATTGAAGACAAGCTGCGCAAGGACGGCGTGAAGGAAGGTGCCTGGCAGATTTCCCGCTTCAAGGGCCTGGGCGAAATGAGCGCCGAGCAGCTCTGGGAAACCACCATGAACCCCGACACGCGCCGCCTGCTGCCTGTGGCGCTGGGCGAGTTGGGCCAAGACCAGACCATCAACATGATGAACATGCTGATGGGCAAGGGCGAAGCCGGCGCGCGCCGCACATGGCTGGAAGCGCGCGGCAACGAAGTCGAAGCCGATATTTGATCGCTGACCGACAACGATGAAGCTGTTTGCACGTTTCGCACTCGCATTGACGGCGCTGGCCCTGGTGGCCAGCCAGCCGGCGCGCGCGGACGTCTACGGCTACATCGACGAAAACGGTCTCGCGCACTTTGCGGCGGAACGCCTGGACGATCGCTACGTGCTGTTCATGAAGGGCGCGGCGGTGGCGAGCAAGGGTGACGACAAGGCCAAGGACGACAGCGCCATCGCCCTGCCGGCAACCGAACTGCCCGATGCCGATGCGTACCTCAACGCCAGCAAGCGCGATGCACTCGACAACGCGGCCGGCATGCGCCAGCGCCTGGTGCGCGCGGTGCTGCAGCATCCGAACGTGCCGACGGTGGAGCCGTTGATCCGCCAAGCCGCCAGCAAGCACGGTATCGACCCCGCGCTGGTGAAGGCCGTGATTGCCGCTGAATCGGGTTTCAACCCGCAGGCCGTGTCGCCCAAGGGGGCAATCGGGCTGATGCAGGTGATTCCGGACACCGGCGCGCGCTACGGGGTGACGGGCGACGCCCGCCGCACGGCCGCACAGAAGCTGGCCGACCCGAAGACCAACATCACCACCGGCGTGCGTTACCTGAGCGATCTGCTGCGCATGTTCTCGGGCAACCTTGAACTCGTGTTGGCCGCCTACAACGCGGGCGAGGGCGCGGTGCAGAAGCACGGCAACGACATTCCGCCCTACGCCGAGACACAGAACTACGTGAAGACGGTGCTGCAGTTCTATCGCTACTACAACCCGGTCGCCGCCGTGCCTGGGCTGATGAACGTGAGTGCCAACGGCGTCATCGCCACGCGCAAGCCAGGCCGTACGGGCCGGCCTGCACGCATCGAACTCGTATTGGACCCGGCCACCGGCGTGGCCACGAACCTACCCCAACATTGATCCTGGCGGCGCCGCAACGTTGAAGCGCGCCGCTTTCGCTTGAGCCTCCATGGAACAACAAGACATCCTCTTCGACCCCAGCGAGCCGGCCGAAGCGCTCACGCTTGGCGCCTATGCCGAGCGCGCTTACCTCGACTACGCCATCAGCGTGGTCAAGGGCCGCGCGCTGCCCGAGGTGGCCGATGGCCAGAAGCCGGTGCAGCGCCGCATCCTGTTTGCGATGCACGAGATGGGCCTGCGCTCCGATGCCAAGCCGGTCAAATCGGCGCGCGTGGTGGGCGACGTGCTGGGTAAATACCACCCGCACGGCGATCAATCCGCCTACGACGCGCTGGTGCGCCTGGCGCAGGATTTCTCGCTGCGTTACCCGCTGATCGACGGCCAGGGCAACTTCGGCTCGCGCGATGGCGACGGCGCGGCGGCGATGCGCTACACCGAAGCGCGCCTCACACCCATCTCGCGTCTGCTGCTCGAAGAGCTGGACCAGGGCACGGTTGACTTCATCCCGAACTACGACGGTTCGATGGATGAGCCCAAGCTGCTGCCGGCGCGCCTGCCGTTCGTGCTGCTCAACGGCGCATCGGGCATTGCGGTGGGGATGGCCACGGAGATCCCGTCGCACAACCTGCGCGAAGTGGCGAATGCCACCGTGGCGCTGATCCGCGACGACAAGCTCACCAGCACCGACCTGATGCAGTACATGCCGGGTCCGGACTTTCCGGGCGGCGGCCAGATCATCTCGTCGGCAGCCGACATTGCGCAGGTATATGAGAGCGGTCGCGGCAGCCTGAAGGTGCGTGCGCGCTGGAAGATCGAAGAACTCGCGCGCGGCCAGTGGCAGCTCGTGGTGAACGAACTGCCGCCCAACACCTCGTCGCAAAAGGTGCTGGAAGAGATTGAAGAGCTGACGAACCCGAAGGTGCGCACGGGCAAGAAGTCGCTGTCGCCGGATCAGCTCACCATGAAGCAGACCATGCTGGGGTTGCTCGACGCCGTGCGCGACGAGTCCGGCAAGGATGCCCCGGTGCGCCTCGTGTTCGAGCCCAAGAGCAAGAACATCGACCAGCAGGAATTTGCCAACACGCTGCTGGCGCATACGTCGCTGGAGTCGGGTGCGGCCATCAACCTGGTGATGATCGGCACCGATGGCCGGCCGCGCCAGAAGGGCCTGGCCGAGATCCTGCGCGAGTGGATTACCTACCGCTTTGCCACGGTCACGCGCCGCACGCGCCATCGTCTGGGCAAGGTGGAAGACCGCATCCACATCCTCGAAGGCCGGCAACTGGTGCTGCTGCGCATCGAGGACGTGATCCGCATCATCCGCGAGAGCGAGGAACCCAAGGCGGCGCTGATCCAGGTCTTCAACCTGAGCGACCGCCAGGCCGAAGACATCCTGGAAATCCGCCTGCGCCAGTTGGCCCGTCTCGAAGCCATCAAGATCGAGCAGGAGCTGAAGAACCTGCGCGAAGAGCAGGGCGAGCTGGATGTGCTGCTGAAGTCCGAGACCATGATGCGCCGTCGCATCATCAAGGAGATCGAGACCGACGCGAAGCAATACGGCGACGACCGCCGCACCTTCATCCAGGAAGAGCGCCGCGCCGCTGCCGAAGTGAAGGTCGTGGATGAACCCGTCACGGTGATCGTCTCGCAGAAGGGCTGGGTACGCACGCGCCAGGGCCATGGCCACGACGCCACGCAATTCGGCTTCAAGGCAGGCGACACGCTGTACGACACGTTTGAATGCCGCACCACTGATGCGCTGCTGATCTTCGGCACGCGCGACGACAAGGGCACGGGCCGCGTATATTCCGTGGCCGTGGCCAACCTGCCGGGCGGCCGTGGCGATGGAGTGCCGCTGACGACGCTGATCGAACTCGCGCCGGGCACGCATATCGCTCACACGTTCGCGGGCCATGCCGAACAGAATCTGGTGATCTCCACGCGCGGCGGCAACGGCTTCCTGGCCAAGGTGGGCGACATGGTCGGCCGCCAGAAGGCCGGCAAGGCGTTCCTGACGCTGGACGAAGGCGATCAACCGAACAAACCGGCGCCGGTGCCGGCTGACGCTTATGGCGTGGCGTGCCTGTCCGAAGGCGGCCGCATGCTGCTGTTCCAGATCAGCGAGTTGAAGACGCTCGCCAGCGGTGGCCGCGGCGTGATCCTGATGGAGCTGGAGAAGAACGAAACGCTGCTCCAGGCGCTGGCCTTCGGTGCAGCAGGCTTCGTGCTCTCGGGCAACGGCCCGCGCGGCGGCAAGGCGGTCGAACAGACCCTGACGACACGCGCGCAAGAGCCGTACGCCGGCAAGCGCGCACGCAAGGGCAAGACGCTGGAGCCCAAGCTGCGCGATCCGAAGCTTTCCCTGCCGAAACCGGCACCGGCAGCCGCCTGATCCGATGAGCGATCCGCACGCTCCGCCTGACGCGGTTTCGGCGACAGACGCAAACGTTCCCTCGTGCCGCACGCTCTTTACCGAGTTTGCGCGGATGGGGCTGTCGGGCTTTGGCGGCGTGCTGCCCTTTGCGCGCGCCGGCATTGTGGATCGCAACCGCTGGCTCTCCAACACCGAGTTTGCCGAGCTGCTGAGTCTCGGGCAGGTGTTGCCCGGTCCGAATGTCGTCAACCTGTCGGTGATGCTCGGCTATCGGTATCACGGCGTACGTGGCGCCGCGGCAGCAATGGGCGGCCTTGTGCTCACGCCCGCCGTGCTGCTGCTGTTGATCGTCATGCTGTACGACCAATTCAGCGCGCTGCCTTTGGTGCAGAACCTGCTCAAGGGCATGGCAGCGGTGGCGGCGGGGCTGGTGCTCTCAACGGCGGTCAAGCTGGCGCAAGGCCAGTCGCGCACCTGGCGTGCCGTCGGCATCGGTCTGGCGGTCGTCCTCACCATCGGCGTGCTGCAGTGGCCGCTGCTTCCCGTGATGCTGGTGCTGATACCGCTTGCCCTCCTGCTCGAATGGAGGGCGATGCGATGACCTACCTCACCACCGTCTTCGACCTGTTCTGGCACTTTCTCGTGCTGTCGTTTCTCTCCATTGGCGGGGCCAGCTCGACGCTGCCCGACATGCATCGTTTCCTGGTCGACACGCGGCACTACATGACGAGTGAGCAGTTGAGCGCCATGTATGCCATTTCCCAGGCGGCACCCGGGCCCAACGTGTTGTTCGTGGAATTGTTCGGCTGGCAGGCGGCGGGTCTGGGCGGTGCAATTGCCTCGATGGTTGGCATCTGCGGGCCGTCGTGCGTGATCGCCGCCGTCATCGCGCGCGTCATGGACCGCAAGCCCGACGCGCGCTGGATTGCACTGGTCCGCCGCGGCCTTGCACCGCTGACGATCGGCCTGCTGTTCTCCACCGGCTGGGTGCTCGCGCGCGGCGCAGACAGCAGCTTCAGCACCGTCGCGCTGACTGTGGCGACGGTCGTGGTGTGTTCCTTCACCCGCGTCCACCCGCTGGTGCTGGTGGGGCTGGGGGCATTGGTCGGCGGTATGGGCTGGGTATAGCGCTCGTACCGCACGGCCAGCGAAATTCAAGGCGGACACATGTCCGCCTTTTTCTTTGGGCGCGCTGCCGCACATGGGCGGGACTGTTCTTCGGGAATACCCCAATGCCATCCATAATGTATATACAACAACATATATGGATACGTGATGTTGTCTGTATATGTATTCGCATCCCACCGAGCCATGCGTCCAGCCTGGACCGGCCTCGCAGGCAACCTCGCCGACATAAAGAGGAGACAGTTTGGAACACCTTCAACGCAACCTGCGCGCGCGGCATATCCGCTTTCTCGCGCTCGGTTCGGCCATCGGCACGGGCCTTTTCTATGGCTCCGCTTCGGCCATCCAGCTGGCCGGACCGGCCGTGATCCTCGCGTACGTCATCGGCGGCGCGGCCGTCTATATGGTCATGCGCGCGCTCGGCGAGATGGCGGTGCGCCAGCCGGTTTCCGGCTCGTTCGGGCGCTATGCGCGCGACAACCTCGGCCCGCTCGCCGGCTTTCTCACCGGCTGGACGTACATCCTCGAGATGGTAATCGTCTGCCTGGCCGACGTGACCGCCTTCGGCATCTACATGGGCTTCTGGTTTCCCGAGGTGCCGCAATGGATCTGGGTGCTCGGCATCGTCATGCTCATCTGCGGCCTGAACCTCTGCAACGTCAAGGTGTTCGGCGAGATGGAATTCTGGCTGGCGCTCATCAAGATCGTGGCGATCGGCGCCATGATCGTCGGCGGCACCGTCATCCTGTTTCTCGGTGTGAAGATGAACGGCGAACATGCGTCGGGTTTGAGCAATCTCTGGTCGCACGGCGGTTTCCTGCCGCACGGCGTGGGCGGCCTCGTGGCGTCGTTTGCCGTGGTGATGTTCGCGTATGGCGGCGTCGAGATCATCGGCATCACCGGCGGCGAGGCGCAGAACCCCGACAAGGTCATCCCCAAGGCCATCAACGCTGTGCCCGCACGCATCCTGCTGTTCTACGTGCTGACCATGTGCGTGCTGATGGCGATCTTCCCGTGGACGGGCATCGACGGCCAGGGCAGCCCGTTTGTGCAGATCTTCTCCGGACTGGGCATCCGGTCTGCGGCGGCCATCCTCAACCTCATCGTCATCTCGGCAGCCATCTCGGCCATCAACAGCAACATCTTCGGCGCGGGCCGGATGATGTACGGCATGGCGGAGCAGGGCCAGGCGCCGCGCATCTTTGCGGCCACGTCGCGTCACGGTGTGCCCTGGGTGACGGTGCTGTTCATGGCCGGCGCGTTGCTGAGCGGCGTGGTGCTGAACTACCTCATCCCGGAGAACGTCTTCGTGATCATCGCGTCGATCGCCACGTTCGCCACCGTGTGGGTCTGGCTCATGATCCTGCTCTCGCAGGTGGCGATGCGCCGGCGTCTGTCGGCCGAAGAAGTGCGTGCGCTCAAGTTCAAGGTGCCGCTGTGGCCAGTCGGGCCGGCACTCGCCATCGCGTTCATGCTGTTCGTGATCGGTGTGCTGGGCACCATGGAAGACACGCGCGTGGCGCTGTACGTGGGCGCTGGCTGGGTGTTGCTCATGTCGGCAGCGTGGTATCTGCGCGTAAAACCCAACGCCACAGCCGTTCTGGCGGAAGAGGCCAGCGGGGCGTGAGCCCGGCCCGCCCCCGCAAATAAGAAGACAAGTTCCGGAGACAACCCATGTCGAACCACACCTCTGCGCCGTCGTACGCCGGCCGCGCCGGCGCGCAGGCGACTGTCCACGCGCAACCGCTGTCACGTACGCGCGCCATTGCCGCCATCACCATCGGCAACGGCCTGGAGTTCTATGACTTCGTGGTCTACAGCTTCTTCGCCACGCTGATCGGCCGGCTGTACTTTCCCGTCGGCAATGCGACTGGCCAGTTGCTGATGTCGTTCGCCACGTTTGGCGTGGGTTTCCTGATGCGTCCGCTCGGCGGTCTGCTGATCGGCATGTACGCCGACCGCGCGGGCCGCAAGCCGGCCGTGGCGCTCACGCTGTGGCTGATGGGTTTGTCGTCGCTCGTCTTCGTCGTCACGCCCACCTACGCCCAGATCGGCATCCTCGCGCCCATGCTCGTCGTGCTGGCGCGGCTTGTGCAGGGCTTTGCCATCGGCGGCGAGATGGGCGCTTCGACTGCGCTGCTGCTGGAATACGCCGACGACCGCTCGCGGGGCTTCTATACGAGCTGGCAACCGTTCAGCCAGGGGCTGGCCGCGCTGTTCGGTGCGCTGGTCGGCCTGCTGCTGAGCAACGTGCTGGCGCCTGCGGCGCTGGAGTCGTGGGGCTGGCGCCTGGCGTTCGTGATCGGCATTCTCGTCATCCCGGTCGGCCTGATCATCCGCCGCCGTCTGGAGGAAACCGCCGCACCGCCCAGCACGCGCGAGGCCGACGCCACGCTGCCGTTGCTGCGCGAACACCGTCGTGCGCTGGTCGCCAGCATCCTGCTGATGATCGGCGTGGCGTCGTCCACGTACATCATCGTCTACTACCTCAGCAACTATGCCGTGAGCATGCTGCACATGCCGCTGTCGCTGGGCATCTGGGCGGCGTGCATTGCCGCGCTGGTGCAGGTGGTTCTGTCGCCGTTTGCAGGGCGGCTGGCCGACCGCGTCGGGCGCCGCAAGGTCGTGCTGTGGTCGCGTGTTGCGCTGCTGGCGATGATCTATCCGGCCTTCGCGCTCATCAACGCAGACCCCTCGCTCGCCCGGTTGCTGATCGTGGTCGGCTGCTTGTCGGTGCCGATGTCGATGACCTCGCCGGCCTCGATGGTGCTGGTGAGCGAAGTGTTGCCGCAGCGACTGCGCGCGACGGGGCTGTCGATTGCCTACTGCGTGGCCATTGCCATCTTCGGCGGCTTTGCGCAGTTCTTCTCGACCGAGCTGATCCACCTCACGGGCAACGCCAACGCACCGGCCTTCTACGTGATCGGCTGCGGCCTCGTCTCGCTGATCGGGCTGGCGATGGTGCCCGAGACGCTCGGCCGCCGCCTGTCGTAACGCTCAGTCCACTCCCACGAAACCGCCGGTCTGATGCGCCCACAGCCGAGCATACAGGCCGCCGTGTTCCAGCAGCTCTGCGTGCGTGCCGCTCTCGACAATGCGGCCGCCGTCGAGCACCACCAGCCGGTCCATGCGTGCGATGGTCGAAAGCCGGTGCGCAATGGCGATCACGGTCTTGCCCTGCATCAGCGTTTCCAGGCTTTCCTGGATGGCGGCTTCCACTTCCGAATCCAGCGCGGACGTGGCTTCGTCCAAGATCAGGATCGGCGCGTCCTTGAGCAGCACGCGCGCAATCGCGATGCGCTGCCGCTGGCCGCCCGACAGCTTCACCCCACGTTCACCGACCAGCGCATCAAAGCCGCGTCGCCCCTGCACATCGGATAGCTGCGGGATGAACTCGTCGGCGCGCGCACGGTGCACGGCCTGCATCAGCTCCGCCTCGGTACTGTCGGGTTTGCCGTAACGCAGGTTGTCGCGAATGGACCGGTGCAGCAGCGATGTGTCCTGCGTGACCATGCCGATCTGCTCGCGCAGGCTCTCTTGCGTCACGGCTGCAATGTCCTGACCGTCGACGAGAATCCGGCCGCGCTCCACGTCGTACAGGCGCAGCAGCAGATTCACCAGCGTCGATTTGCCCGCACCCGACGGGCCAACCAGGCCGATCCGCTCACCGGGGCGCACCACCAAGTCCAGCCCTTCGATCACGCCGCTGCCCTTGCCGTAGTGAAAGCCGACGTGCTCGAAGCGCACTTCGCCCCGCGTTACGTGCAGCGGCTTGGCATCGGGCTGGTCGATTACGGCGCGCGGCAGCGCGATGGTCTGCATGCCGTCCTGCACCTGCCCGACGTTTTCAAAGATGCCGTTGACCACCCACATGATCCAGCCCGACATGTTGTTGATGCGGATCACCAGCCCCGTGGTCAGCGCGATGGTGCCGGCGCTCACCCGGCCCTCGCTCCACAGCCACAGCGCGAGCGCCGACGTGCCAACGATCAGCAGGCCGTTCATGGCCGTGATGGTGAAATCCATGCCGCTGATCATGCGGCCGGACAGGCGCGTTTTGTCGGTCTGCTCGGCCATGGCGTCGCGCGCATAGCTTTCTTCATGTTGCGTATGCGCGAACAGCTTGAGCGTGGTGATGTTGGTGTAGCCGTCAACGATGCGGCCCATCAACTTGGAGCGCGACTCCGTGGCGATGACCGATCGCGCCTTCACGCGCGGCACGAAATAGCTCAGGGCCGCGATGTAGCAGCCAATCCACACCAGCAGCGGCACCACGAGCCACCAGTCGGCCCGGGCAAACAGCACCATCGCACTGATCGCGTAGATCACGACATGCCAGAGCGCATCCACGGACTGCACCGCGGAATCGCGCAGTGAGAAACCGGTCTGCATGATGCGCTGGGCAATGCGGCCCGCAAAGTCGTTCTGGAAGAACGTCAGGCTCTGCTTGAGCACGTAGCGGTGGTTCTGCCAGCGGATCAGGTTCGACAGGTTCGGGTTGATGACCTGATGCACGAGCACGTCGTGCAAGCCGAAGATGACCGGCCGCGCGATCAGCGCCACAAAGGCCATCCACAACAACTCGTTGCGGTGGCGGCCGAAGAACGCCGGGCCAGGTGTCGCCTGGATCATGTCGACGATGCGGCCCAGGAAGTCGAACAGCGCGACTTCAATCAGCGCACCCAGCAACCCGACGACGAGCAGGAACGCGAACACGCCGCGCACTTCGCGCAGGAAGTAGGCGTAGAAGCGCCAGACATTGGCCGGAGGCTGGGTGTCAGGCAGCGGGCGGAACGGATCGATGAGCTTTTCCAGGCGGCGCAGCAGCATGTCGGGTCGGGGGGGGGGGGAAGAGGTGACCGACGCCCCAGGGCGGGACGTGCGCGGAAGAGCCGCCCATGATACGCGCGTGAAAGCGCCCTTGTTGGTGGGGTGGCTTACGGAGTCCAGGGCTCGGCGAGTGGAGCTTTTTGCTCGACAGGTCGAGCTCAGAGCTCGGCGCGTGAGGCTTTTTGCTCGGCGGTTGGAGCTCAGAGCTCGGCGCGCGAGGCTTTTTGCTCGACAGGTGGAGTTCAGAGCTCGGCGTGTGAGGGTTTTTGCTCGGCGATTGGGGTTCAGAGCGTCAGCCGTGATCGGCGGGAGGCCCCGGGCTGTCCGCGAGACGCATCGCGCCATGAAAAAAGCCGCTCGGTTGAGCGGCTTTCTTGTTTATCCGGGAGAGGGCGCTCAGTGCACCACAATCCGCGTGAACGGCTCCACGTAAGCCTGCAGGGTGATCATCAGGCCCACCAGGAAGGCCAGCGCCAGCGAGTGGAAGAACACGTAGCGCAGGATGTCGCCCTCGTGGCCGTACCACTTGGTGGCGGTGGAGGCCACGACGATGGACTGCGCATCGATCATCTTGCCCATCACGCCGCCCGAGCTGTTGGCTGCCGCCATGAGGATTGGCGACAAGCCGAGTTGCGTGGCCGTGGTCTTCTGCAGGCCGCCGAACAGCACGTTCGAGGCCGTGTCCGACCCCGTGAGCGCCACGCCCAGCCAGCCCAGCATCGTGCCGAACAGCGGGTACAGCACGCCGGTGTGGGCGAAGGCCAGGCCCAGCGTTGCGTCCAGACCCGAATAGCGGGTGAGATAGCCGATGCCGAACATCGCGCAGATGGTCAGCAGCGAATAGCGCGTGAGCTTGATGGTGTTCCAGTATTCCTTGACCATGCGCGGCACCGAGTAGCCCATCAGCAGGCCGCCCACGATGGCCGAGACCAGGATGCCCGTGCCCGCCATCGACAGCACATTGAAGAGGAACACCGCGCCTTCGGCGGTCTCCTTCGCGACCACCGGCGGGCCCTTGAGCACCATCTTGTCCAGGCCGGGGATCGGGAACTTGAACTGCCACAGACCGTCGGCAAACGCCTTGAACTGCGGAATGCCCCAGATGAACACAAACACGGTCAGGATCACCCACGGCAGCCAGGCCTGCACGCGCGTGATCTTGGTATTGGCCTCAGCGCTGGTAGCGGCACGCGCCTCGGCGGCCGCTTCGGGATCGACGCTGGAGTTGTCCTCGCGGTTGCGCAGGGCGGTCGAGGTCCAGATCGTCTTGGGCTTCCATACCTTCAGGAACAGCGTGAGCGTGCCCATCGACACCAGCGCCGCAATCACGTCCACCAGCCACGGGCCGTGGAAGTTCGATACCAGGAACTGCGGAATGGCAAACGACACGCCCGCCACCAGGATCGCCGGCCAGATTTGCAGCATGCCGCGGAAGCCCGCGAACGCCCAGATCAGCCAGAACGGCACCAGCACCGAGAAGAACGGCAACTGGCGGCCAACCATGGCCGACAGCTTCAGCAAGTCCAGCCCCGTGACCGAGGCCAGCCCGATAAGCGGCGCGCCCAGTGCACCGTAGGCCACCGGGGCGGTGTTGGCGATCAGGGCCAGGCCAGAGGCGGCCAGCGGCGAGAAGCCCAGGCCGATCAGGATGGCACCCGTGACAGCCACCGGCGTGCCGAAGCCCGCTGCGCCCTCAAAGAAGGCACCAAAGCTGAACGCCACCAGCAGCAGTTGCAGGCGGCGGTCTTCGGTAATGCCGGAAATCGAGCTCTGTAAGACCTTGAACGACCCGTTCAAGGTGGTGAGCCGGTGCAGGAAGATGATGTTCAGGACGATCCAGCCAATCGGGAACAGGCCTGAAATGATGCCCAGGCCTGCTGCCTTGCCGGCCATTGCGGTCGGCATGCCGAACACGAACGAGGCGATCCCCACCCCGACAATCAGCGCCAACCCGGCCGCCAGATGGGCCTGCATGTGGAAGAACGCCAGCGAGCACAGCAGCACGGCAACCGGTATCCCGGCCGCTAAGGTTGACCACACGGCGCTGCCGAGCGGGTCATAGACTTGATTCCACATCTTGATCTCCTCCTGTTTGGGCGTTTCGGTTCTTCTCGATACCGAACGTCTTCTGCTGCCCCTTTTTCGCAGGGGCGAACGCGGATTGTAGGAACAAGCGTGTCCGGGTCACCGCAATATTCTGTCACTTTCGCCCTGAAAAGTATTCATCGGCTGCGGGGCGAGGGTTGACGCGGCGCACGCAATCGCACCGGGTAAATCCGGGTTGTGGAATCATTGCGCCTGCAACGCAGACCACCACCCCATTTCGCCCCCTATCCATGGCTTCTCTGACGGCCTTTCCGATTCGCCGACGCGGCTCCCGATGGGCTGCCGCCGTGCTCGCTGCAGGTGTGGCACTGGCGACGCTGTCGCCCGCCGTGCATGGCCAGACCGCGGCAGCGCCCGCGCAGGCGAACACCGAATCGACGCGGCCGCGTATCGGCCTGGTGCTCTCGGGCGGCGGGGCGCGCGGCTATGCGCATATTGGCGTGCTCAAGATGCTGGAGCGCATGCGCATTCCCGTGGATGTGATTGCCGCGACGAGCATGGGCGCCGTGGTGGGCGGGCTGTACGCCAGCGGCATGCGTGCGGATGCGCTGGAGCAGAAGCTCTCGCAGGTCGACCTGAGCGACATCGCCTTCGACCGCAACGATCGCGCCAAGCTGCCGCAATCGCTGCGCGAGGATGATTTCCAGTATCCGATCGGCTTGTCCGCCGGCTATGGCGACGGCAAGCTCAAGCTGCCCGCCGGGCTGGTGCAGGGCAACCGCCTGCTCGCGCTGCTCAAGAACTGGACAGCGGAGTGGCCAGACAACATCGCGTTCTCGCGCCTGCCGATTCCGTTCAAGGCCATGGCGACGGATCTGGCCACGGGCGACGGGGTGATTCTTGACCACGGCTCGCTGCCGCTGGCCATGCGGGCCAGCATGGCGGTGCCGGGTCTGTTCGCACCCATCGAAGTGGGCGGCCGCACGCTGGTGGATGGCGGCCTGGTGAGCAACCTGCCCGTGCAGCTCGCGCGCGACATGGGCGCTGACATCATCATCGCCGTCAACATCGGGTCGGACTTGCAGCGGCCGGAAGACCTCGCCTCGCCAGCGGCGGTGACGCAGCAGATGATCACCATCCTCGTCGGCCAGAACGTGCGGGCGCAAAAGGCGCTGCTGCGCGGCAAGGATGTGTTGATCGAGCCGCAGCTCTCGGAGCTTTCGTTTACTGATTTCGCCAAGGGCCCGCAGGGCGTGCGGCAGGGCGAGCGCGCGGCGCAGGCCGTTGAGACCAAGCTCGCGGCGTTGTCGCTGTCGCCGCAGGCGTATGCCGCGTACCGCGCTGCCCATGAGCCGCAAGGCACGCTGGTGGCAGGCGCACGCATTGACGCTATTGATGTGACCACCAGCGGCCGGGTGCCGCCGGCACGTGTGCGCCAGTTGATCAAGGTGCGCGAAGGCGATGCGTACGACGCCGAGGCGCTCAACCGCGAGCTGTCAGCGCTGGCCACCACGGGCGACTTCGAAACCGTCACGCAGCAGTTGGTGGAGGAGAACGGCGTGCATACGCTGAAAATCGACGCGCATGAAAAGTCGTGGGGCAACCAGTTCTTCCTGTTCGGGCTGGGCATGTCGACCAACTTCGACGGGCGTGGCGCGTTCAACGTCAACCTCGGCCATCGGTATCCGTGGCTCACGCAGAGCGGGCTGGAGTGGCGCAATGACATCGTGCTCGGCAGCAACCGGGCGAGCATCCATACCGAGTTGCGACAGCCGCTGTGGCAGGCGCGCGGGTTCTACGTGGCGCCGTATGCCGAGTACTCGCGCCGCAGATCGGATCTCTACTTTGACGATCAGCCGCCTACCCGGGACGCCAAGCCGTTCAACAACCTGACCATCGAGACGGCGCGCGCCGGCGTTGACCTGGGCATCCCGTTGGGCCGCAAGGGTGAACTGCGACTGGGCGTGAACTACGTCAGGAAGGCAGCGACGTTCAATTACCTGGAGCTGATCGCGGACGAGTCCGGGAATATCGTGGATGCGACGGCCTTAGACACCTTGCGCGCCCAGCAGCCGGCCTTTCGCGCCCAGCTCACGCTGGACCAGCTCGACGATCCGCTGTTTCCGCGCAGCGGCTATTACTTTTACAGCAGCGTGGAGGCGGGCTTCGGTTCGCTCGACAAGAAGTTCAACACCGCCCAGGCCAAGAGCCTATGGGCGACGAGCCACGGCCGCCACACGTTCAATGTGGCGTTGGAAGGGGCGGGCCTGTTTGGCGTCAACAGCCCGACGCGCGAGAACGGCGGCAACACGGGCAACGGCGCCAACGAGGGCTTCTTCCTGGGTGGCTTCCAGCATCTCTCGGCCTATGCGCAGGATCAGTTCAACGGCCAGTACATGCTGTACGGGCGCCTGACCTATCTGTACGACCTTCGTATCGACGATCTGCTCGGCCTGCGCGCGCCGGTGTTCGGCGCCAGCGCGGAAGCCGGCAACGTCTGGCAGTTGCGCAACAACTTCGGGCGGGGTCCTTACCTGAAGAGCGGCAGCGTATTCGTTGGCGGCAACAGCCCGATCGGGCCGCTGTATTTCGGTTTTGCGGTGGCGCCGCAGGGCGTGTGGAACGTGTACCTGCAGCTCGGCCGCGTCTTCTGAAACAGCATCAAAGGGGAACTGCGTGCCTGCACGCGCGGGCAGTGCTTGCTTCGTAAGGTCTTGATCAGATTGAGAAATCAATCGATCAGCTTGCAGCGGATGTGCGTGCTAGCCTTCCGCTTCGCTTTTTCAAGACCTCGGGCGCGGTCGCGCCCAGCCCCCTCCCATGATGTTCTCTGTGTTGTTCCGTCGTTCCCGTTCGTCCCGGTGGTTGCTGTGCGCGTGCGCGTTGGCTGTGTTGCAGGCGTGCGGCAAGCATGCAGATGAGGCTGCCAAGCCTGCCGCCCCACCGGAGGTCGAGTTTGCCGTTGCACAGCGCACCGATGCGCCGCTGGTGACCGAACTGCCGGGCCGCCTGGAGCCGTATCGCACGGCGCAAGTGCGTGCGCGCGTCGACGGCATCGTCCTCAAGCGCGCCTACGAAGAAGGGCAGGTGGTCAAGGCCGGACAGGTGCTGTTCCGCATCGACCCGGCACCGCTCAAGGCGCAGGTGGACGCCGCGCAAGGTGCGCTCGCCCGTGCGCAGGCGCAACTCGCCATCGCCCGCGACAAGGCTGCGCGCTACAAGGGCCTGGCCGCCACGCGCGCCGTGAGCGAGCTGGAATACGCTGAAGCGCAAGCCGCCGAACGTCAGGCCGCAGCGGACGTGGTGTCCGGCCGCGCTGCGCTGGAAACCGCGCAACTGCGCCTGGGTTATGCCACCGTTACCGCCCCGATTGGTGGCCGCTCGCGCCGCGCACAGGTGACCGAAGGCGCGCTGGTCAAGGAAGACGCTGCCACGCCGCTCACCACGGTCGAGCAGATCGACCCGATCTATGTCGACTTTGCTCAGCCCGCTGCCGAAGTGCTGGCCTTGCAGCGCGCGCTGAAGAAGGGCCAAGCCGCTGCATTGAGCGGTCAGGACATCGGCGTTCAAGTCATCCTGAGCGACGGCGTGGCGTACGAGCGCCCGGGCAAGCTGCTGTTCTCGGATCTGGCGGTGGACCGTGCGACCGACAACGTCTCGATGCGCGCCGTGCTGCCCAACCCGGACGGCCTGCTGCTGCCCGGCATGTACGTGCGCGTGAAGCTCTCGCACGCCGTGCAGCAAGGTGCAGTGACGATTCCGAAGGGTGCGTTGCAGCGCGACCGCCATGGAGCGACGGTGTTTGTGGTGCAGGCAGACAACACGCTGGCAGCTCAATCCGTGTCTGCGCAAACGTTGGCTGGCGATCAATGGCTGGTGACGAGCGGCCTGTCCGGAGGGGAGCGCCTCGCCATTCCAGGCATGCAGACGCTGGAAGCCGGCATGGCGGTCAAGCCTGTGCCTGCTGCACCGCGCGCCGACACGAAGCCGAAGAAGGGCTGACCATGGCGCGCTTCTTTATCGACCGCCCGGTCTTTGCCTGGGTGATTGCGCTGGCCATCATCCTGGCCGGCGTGCTCGCGTTGCCCAAGCTGCCGGTGGCGCAGTATCCGAACATCGCGCCGCCCAACGTGAGCATCTCTGCCACCTACCCGGGCGCGTCCGCGCGCACGGTGGAGAGCGCCGTCACCGCGATCATCGAGCGCGAGATGAACGGTGCGCCGGGGCTGCTGTACATGTCGTCGTCGTCCGATGCGGCGGGCAATGTGTCGATCAATCTGTCGTTCACGCAGGGCACGAGTCCCGATCTTGCGGCGGTGGAGGTGCAGAACCGGCTGAAGATCGTCGAAGAACGCCTGCCCGAGGTCGTGCGCCGCAACGGCATCCGCATCGAGAAGGCGGCTGAGAACTACATGATGTATCTGTCGCTGACGGCCGAGCGCGGGCGCTTTGACGGCATCGACCTGGGCGACCTCGCGTCGTCTGATTTGATTCCGCAGTTGCGCCGCGTGCCGGGCGTGGGCACCGCGCAGTTGTTCGACGCGGAATACGCCATGCGCATCTGGCCCGATGCCGACAAGCTGACCGCACTGGTCCTCACCGCCGGCGACCTGAGCGACGCCGTGCGCCGCTACAACGCGCGCATCACCGTGGGTGAGATCGGCAGCGGAGCGGTGCCGGGCAGCGCGCCCATCAACGCGAGCGTGACCGGCGACGATGGGCTGACCACGCCGGATGCATTCGGCCAGATCCCCCTGCGAGCAGACGCACAGGGCCGCATGGTGCTGCTGCGCGATGTGGCCCGCGTGGAGCTGGGCGGCAGCGATTACCTCTACCTCTCGCGCATGAACGGCAAGCCGGCCACGACCATTGGCATCAAGCTTGCCCCCGGCGCCAATGCCGTGGGTGTGGCCAAGCGCGTGCGTGCGGTACTGGACGAGGCGCAGGCGCATTTCCCGGCCGGCGTGCGCTACGAGGTGGCGTACGACAGCTCGCGCTTTGTCGGCATCGCCATCGAGCAGGTGGTCAAGACGCTGCTCGAAGCCGTGGTGCTGGTGTTCCTGGTGATGATGCTGTTCATGCAGAACCTCCGCGCGACGCTGATCCCGACGCTGGTCGTACCGATCGCGCTGCTGGGCACCTTTGCGGTGATGCTGCCGATGGGTTTTTCCATCAACGTGCTGACGCTGTTCGGCCTGGTGCTCGCCATCGGCATCCTGGTCGACGATGCCATCGTGGTGGTGGAAAACGTCGAACGCGTGATGCATGAAGACGGGCTCTCGCCGCGCGAGGCGACGGCCAAGGCGATGCGGCAGATCAGCGGGGCCATCGTCGGCATCTCGCTGGTGCTGACGGCGGTGTTCGTGCCGATGGCGTTCTTTGGCGGCGCGGTCGGCAATATCTACCGGCAGTTTTCGCTGTCGCTGGCGGTGTCGATGGTGTTCTCGGCATTCCTGGCATTGACGCTCACGCCCGCGCTTTGCGCGACGCTGCTCAAGCCGGTGCAGGCCGGCCACGGTGCCGAGCGCAAGGGCTTCTTCGGCGCATTCAACCGGCGTTTTGCGCGGTTGACGTCGCGATATCAGAACGGTGTTGCCAAGCTGCTCAACCGCACGGGCCGCGCGCTGATTGCGTACGGCGCCGTCATCGGCGTGGTGGTGCTGCTGTTCACGCAACTGCCGACGGCCTTCCTGCCCGAAGAAGACACCGGCGAATTCATGACCGTCGTCATGCTGCCGACCGGCGCCACGCAGGCACAGACACTCGACGTCGTGCGGCAGGCGGAGCAGCACTTCATGACGCAGGAGCCGGCGGTGGCGTCCACGCTGGCCATCACGGGCTTCAGCCTGTACGGCAACGGCCAGAACGCGGCCATGCTGTTCCTGACGCTCAAGGACTGGAAGCAACGCAAGGGCGCTGACCAGCACGTCGATGCCGTGGTCGAACGCGCCAACGCGGCGTTCGGCAAGATCAAGGGCGCGATGGTCATGGCGATGAACTCGCCCGCGCTGCCGGAGCTGGGCAGCAAGCCCGGCTTCGACCTGCGTCTGCAGGACCGCGGCGGCGCCGGCTACGAGCGCCTTGCGCAGGCACGCGACCGCATGCTGGCCGAAGCCGCCAAGCATCCGGCGCTGTCAGAAGTCACCTTTGCGGGGCAGGGCGATGCGCCGCAGGTGCTGATCGATGTGGACCGCAAGAAGGCGCTGTCGATGGGCGTGTCGATTGAGGACATCAACCGCACGCTGGCCGTGATGTTCGGCTCCGACTACGCGGGTGATTTCGTCTACCGCAACCAGGTGCGTCGTGTGATCGTGCAGGCCGACGGCAAGCAGCGCGTCTCGGTCGAGCAGCTTGGCCGCATGCATGTGCGCAATGCGGCGGGGGCGATGGTGCCGCTCTCCGCGTTCACCACCACGAAGTGGATCGTCGGGCCGCTCAAGCTCGACCGCTACAACGGCTTTCCGGCCATGACGATCACTGGCTCGCCCGCGCCCGGTCATAGCTCCGGCGATGCGATGGCGGCGATGGCATCGATTGCGCGCGGCCTGCCCGAAGGCTTCGGCTACGAGTGGACAGGGCAGTCGTTCGAAGAACGCCTGTCGGGTGCGCAGGCGCCGGCGCTGTTTGCGTTGTCGATCCTCGTCGTGTTTCTGTGCCTCGCGGCGTTGTACGAAAGCTGGTCGATTCCGCTGGCGGTCATGCTGGTGGTGCCGCTCGGTGTGCTGGGCGCGCTGCTGGGTGCCACGCTGCGGTTCCTGCCCAACGACATCTATTTCAAGGTCGGGCTCATTGCCACCATCGGCCTGTCGGCCAAGAACGCGATCCTGATCATCGAAGTGGCAAAGGATCTGGTGGCGCAAGGCATGGGGCTGATAGAAGCCACGCTGGAGGCCGCGCGTCTGCGCTTCCGGCCGATCGTGATGACGTCGCTGGCGTTTGCGTTTGGCGTCGTGCCGCTGGCAATTGCGACCGGCGCGGCATCGGCCAGCCAGCGTGCCATTGGCACGGGCGTGCTGGGCGGGATCATCACGGCGACGGTGCTGGCGGTGTTCCTGGTGCCGGTGTTCTTTGTGGTGGTGCGGCGCGTGTTCAAGGGCAGCGAGCGGCAGCGCCGGCTGGACGCGGCGCACGAGCACGAGACCGCAGGGCCGGCCGCCTGATCGGCGTCGTGATCAATCTGCGGCGGCTGGGCTCTTGCGCCTGGCCGCTGCAGGGTCGAAACCGAAGAAGCCGAGAACCTCTGCGGCGACCTGATCGCGGTCGTTGTCTACGCAGATCATGTGGTAGCTGTTCTCCAGCACCACGCTGCGCGCATGGGGCAGGGTGGCCTGCAGCGTTTCGGCGGAGCGCAGGCTGGTGAGCTCGTCTTCGCGCGAATGGATCACCAGCGTCTGGCATTGCGTGTCGGGCGCCCCCGCCACTGCCCAGCGTCGCAGCCGGTCCACCTGCCGAATGCATGCGAGCGGCACCCACGGATAGTGGAAGCTGTCGCCGCGCGCGAGCTTGGCTTTAATGATCCGCCGCAACAGCGGGTTCTTGATGCCGAACGGCTCGTCCTCTTCCACGCGCATGCGTGCGGCCATGCCCGGGATGCGATAGACCACGTAGCGCAGATCGCGATACCACGGCGTCGACCAGCCATCGATATGGATCGGCGTGGCGAGCAGCGCCAGCCTGTCCTGCGGGCGCGCAATGCCATGCCGAACCCGGTGCGCCAGCACGAGCGCCAGCAATGCGCCCATGCACATTCCGGCGATATGCACGGTGTCGTGCTCGGCGATGAGCTGCTCATACGTTTGCGTGAGTGTTTCAAGCCACGCCTCGGCGGGCATGTGGGTCAGGTCTTCGGGGCGGGTACCGTGGCCTGGCAAGGTCGGCACGTGCGTGACGGCGCCGGCGCTGCGCAGCGCTTTCTGTAGCACGCCCACGTCGTAGGCCGTACCGCCCAGACCATGGATCAGCAGCACGGCCGTGCTGCCGGACGCCGATGTCGTCACAGTGCGGTCTCGACCGACCAGGTACCGGTGACGAGCGCCATGTTGCCGACGGCGTCCATCAGCGGGCCGCCGGTGTCCACCACGGTGTGCAGCGTGCCGTCGCGTGCGGTGATGCGCAGCGTCTGGCGCCGTGCGGGCGTTGCGGCCTCGTCACCCTGCGCGGCTTCTCCCAGCCAACGTGCACGCAGCGCGTCGCGGTCATCCGGGTGCACCAGTTGCAGTACGGTGGAGATCGACGCCATGCTTGCGGGTTCGTGTCCGAACACGAGCACAATGTCGCCGCCCCAGTCGATGCGGCCGCTCGCCGGGTCGATGGTGTAGACGAGCTGGCCCGACGCCGCCAACGCCAGCTCCACGCGGTTCTGCCACTGCGCGCTTTGCTCGTGCAGTTGTTCGCGCGTGGTTTTGAGCGCGCTCACCAGGAGCACCAGCAGCGCGGCAATGCCCAGGTACAGCTGCGCTTCCAGCAGCGACTGTCCATAGTGGTGGTCGAGCACGGCGAACGGGCCGTCGCCCTCGGCGGTTTGCGTGAGCGCCACCAGCGTGAGCAGCAGCACGGCCATCGAGCCGCCGCGTCCGCCCCACAGCAGGGCCACCACGACGGCAAAGAACAGCGGGACGTACGTCAGTGCAAAGCCGATGCCGTCACCAAACTTGGCATCGCTGTTGCCGTCGAAGATGACGTACGCCGACAGCGCGAGCGCAATCGCGGCCGCCAGACCGAGCAGGAAATCCGTGCGGTCCGTGCCGCCCGAGCGGAACGCGCGAAAGCGCGACCATGCCGCCAGCACCGGCGTGACGATCAGCACGCCCAGGAAATCCGATGCCGCCCAGATGCGGAGGACGTGCCCGAACGCGCCGCCTTGCGACCACGCAAACCATGCCGCCCCGAACAGCGCTCCGAGCAGTGCACTGACCGCGCCGGCCACCAGCATCGCGCGCACGAAATAGAGCCCCTCAAGCGGCACGCGCGCCAGCCGCACCAGCGCCACGGCCAGCGCCGCGCTGCCCGCCTCGTCGAGCACGAAGAGCATCGCGTGGGCCGGGTTGGTGTGTTCAATGGCGGCCAGCGCCAGTTGCGCCACGGCAAACGCTGCCCCCAGCCCCGGCCATTCGCGGTAAGGCCGCAGCATGAAGGCGGCCATGGTCACGCCCGCCGGCAGCCAGATGTAGCCCGTCATGTCGACCGGCCCATTCAGCCGGTGCGACACGATGGCGGCAACCAGGTAAAGCGCGCCCCAGAGGATCGTGGCGACGGTTGTGGAAGGTCGGTTCAATGGCATCCGGGTTTCCCTCGGTGAAAACAAAAAACCGCGCCGGCTTGGGTGCCGTGCGCGGTTGGTGATGCTACCGCAATCGGTTTCGGGCGGGCTTAGACCACGGGCAGCGCCAGGACTTCGCGCGCGGCGCGCCGGTCGCGCAGTTCGGCCATCCAGCGCTCGAGGTTCGGACGCGCAGGGCGGTCCATCGGCAGGCCGAGCCAGCGGTGCGTGGCACAGCCGCAGGCAATGTCGGCCATGGTGAAACGCTGCCCCGCCACGTACGGTTGTTTGGCGAGCACGGCTTCGAGAATGGCGGTGCTGCGCTCCGCGGCCTGGCGCGAGCGTTCAATTCGCGCGGCGTCGCGCTGGTCTTCCGGCGTGCGCACGAGCTGCAGGAACGCATCCACCATCGACGGGCTGTATGACGTGGTCTGCCAATCCATCCAGCGGTCGGCATCGGCGCGCTCGTGAAGTTCGAGCGGGTAGAGATTGCCCGGGCCGTAGCGCGCCGAGAGATAACGCACGATGGCGTTGGACTCCCACAGCACGAAGCGCGTGTCACCGGCATCGTTCAGGCCGTCTTCGATGACGGGAATCATGCCGTTCGGGTTCATCGCCTTGAATTCCGGCGTGTCGACGCCGCCGAAGGCGCCACCGACGTCGATGCGCTCATGGTCGAGCGATAGCTCATGCGCGCACCAGACGACCTTCTGAACGTTGACCGAAGAGAGTCTTCCCCAGATCCGCAGCATCGACGACGGCTCCTTTCTTGAATGAATGGATGGAATGGATCGTTAGGTAATTTAGGCGGCCTTGGGCGTGAGCGCAGCGATTTCTGCGCGGATCAACTCGCCCAGCACGGCAATGCCTTGCTCGATGCGCTCCGGCGCCACCGTCACGAACGCCAGCCGCAAGGTATTGCGACGCGGCGCATTGGCATAGAACGGCGCGCCCGGCACGAACGCCACATTGCGCGCGACGGCCTTTTCCAGCAGCGCCATCGTGTCGATGCCTTCCGGCACTTCCACCCAGATGAACATGCCGCCTTCCGGGCGGTTCCAGTGCACGCCGGCCGGCATGTGACGCGTGAGCGAATCGAGCATCGCTTCGCATTGCTTGCCGTAAAGGGTTCGGATGCTCGGGATGTGCGTGTCGAGCAGCCCGGTCTTCAGCACCTCGTACGCCACGCGCTGCGTGAAGCTGGGCGTGTGCAGATCCGATGCCTGCTTGGCTTGCACGAGTTTGAAGTGGATGTGTTCGGGCGCGATGATGTAGCCCAGGCGCATGCCCGGTGCCAGGATCTTCGAGAACGAGCCCATGTAGATCACGCCGTCCGGATTGAGCGAGCGCAGCGACGGCAAGGCGTCGCCGGTGTAGCTGAGTTCGCCGTACGGATCGTCTTCGACGAGCAGCACGCCGAGTTCCTTCGCGCGGGCCACCAGGGCCTGGCGGCGGTCCAGCGGCAGGCGGCGGCCGGTCGGGTTCTGGAAGTTCGGGATCGTGTAGAAGAAGCGCGCGCCGGCTGCCAGTTCCGGCGTCAACGCGTCGGGCAGCAGGCCCTTGTCGTCGGTGGCGATAGACGTATAGCTCGGCTCGAACAGCGAGAACGCCTGCAGCGCGCCGAGGTACGTCGGCGTTTCGACCAGCACCTTGCTTTGCGGGTCGATGAAGATCTTGCCGAGCAGGTCCAGCCCCTGCTGTGAGCCCGTGGTGATCAGCACGCGCGAGGCGGTGGTGCCATGACGCTGGGCAATCCATTCGCGCAGCACCGACAGGCCTTCGGTGGGCGTGTACTGCAGCGAGGCCTGCGGGTTGTCGGCAAACATGCGGGCGCACGCCGCCTGAATCGCTTCGACCGGGAAGGTGACCGGGGCGGGCAGGCCGCCGGCGAATGAAATGACCTCAGGACGTTCGGTGATCTTGAGGATTTCCCGGATCGCCGAGCTGGTCAGTTTCTGAGCGCGGCTGGAGAAGGTGCAGGCGGTGTGGTCCATGGTGTGGTCCTAGTGTTGCGGCGCCCACCTCGTGAGCGGGCGCCGTGGGTGGGCAAAGCGAAAAGAATAGCAGGCAACCAGCCCATCCAACATTGGGCCGTCACCTTAGAGACTGCGGGAAAAAGCGCCGCTCAGATCGCTCAGGCGACTTCGGCAATCAGCTCGATCTCGACGCATGCGCCGAACGGAATCTGCGCGACACCGAAGGCGCTGCGGGCGTGCTTGCCGGCGTCGCCAAACACGTCGGCGAACAGTTCCGATGCACCGTTGGTGACCAGGTGCTGCTCGGTGAACTCCTGCGTGGAGTTGACCAGGCTCATGACCTTGACGATGCGCTTGACGCGGCTGAGGTCACCGCCCAGGTGCGTGTTCAGCGTGGCCATCAGGTCAATGGCGATGGCGCGTGCGGCGGCCTTGCCTTGCTCGGTGGCCATGTCGGCGCCCAGCTTGCCGACCCACGGCTTGCCGTCTTTCTTGGCGATGTGGCCGGACAGGAAGACCTGGTTGCCGGTTTGCGCGGCCATGACGTAGGCGGCAGCGGGGGCGCCGGCGGCGGGCAGTTCGATGCCGAGTTGCTTGAGCTTGGCCTGGGCGTCGTGCGAGGCGGTCATGAAGACTCCTTGGTAAGTGTGTTCAACAAAAGAGGGAAGACGTTGCTATCGGCGGACCGACGTGCGCCGGCCGATGCCGACCACGGCAATGACGGCCAGCGCAAACAGCACGGTCGGCGCATCGAGCGATTCGCCCAGCAGCAGCCAGCCGCCGATCAACGTCATGAAAGGTTGCAGCAATTGTATCTGGCCGACCCGCGCAACACCGCCCGCTGCCAGGCCGGAATACCAGAACAGGAAGCCGATGAACATGGAAAAGGCCGATACATAAGCCAGCCCCATCCAGGCCCGGGACGACGCATGCGCCAGCGCCTCGGCCTGATGTGTGGACGGCAGCCATGCCAGCGCCCCGACCAGCGGCAGCAGCACGGGCAGGGAGACGACCAGCGCCCAGGCAATCGTCTGCGTGCCGCCCAGATCGCGTGCGAGCCTGCCGCCGGTCGCATAGCCGAGGGCGCCCGTCACCATGGCGGCGAAGAGAAGCCAATCGGCGCGGTGCAGGGCGCCCGCACCTTGCAGCAGCGCAAATGAAACGACGAGCACGCTACCAATGACCGCGCACAGCCAGAACCCCCTGGACGGCCGCTCGCGCCCGAACCACGCGGCAAAGATGGCCGTCGCAAGCGGCAGCAAGCCGGTGATGATGGCGCCATGGGCGGCCGGCACATCGCGCATCGCCAGCGACGAGAACAGCGGAAAGCCCACCACTACACCCATCGCCGTCACTGCCAGTTGCCACCATTGATTGCCGCGCGGGCGCTTGCCGGCCGAGAACGCGCCCGTGGCGGCGAGGAGCACCAACGCCAGCACGCTCGCCAGCACCGCCCGCGCCAGCGCCACGAAGGTGGCATCCAGCTCGGCCACGGCCATGCGCGTGAACGGCAGCGTCTGGCTGAAGATGGCCACGCCGATGAAACCGAGCAGCAGGCCGCGGTGTTCGGCGTGGTCAAGGGGTGCCACGGGCAGGGCGACGGACTTGTTCATGGGGGGCTCAATCTGCGAACGCCACGGCGACGCGTCGGTTCTGGCGGCTTTTCTTTTCGATCTTGGTGACGACCACGCGGCCGATTTCACCGGTGGCCCGTACATGGGTGCCGCCGCACGGTTGGCGGTCGATGCCATCGATGTGGATGATGCGGATGGCCGAGGCGCCTGCCGGCGGCGCCGCGCCGATGGTGCGCACGAGTTCGGGCTGGGCGGCCAGTTCTTCTGGCGTGATCAGGTCGATGCGCACCGGCGTGTTGCGGCCGATGAGTTCATTCAGCTGCGTGGTGAGCGTGTCGCGGTCGAGCGTCGATTCCGGCAGGTCGAAATCGATGCGGCCGGCGTCTGGCGAGATGCCGCAGCCCGTGACGGGCACGGGAATCAGCGAGCCCAGCAGGTGCAGGCACGTATGCAGCCGCATTAGGCGATGGCGGCGGTCCCAATCGATGGTGGCCGTGACCGGTGTGCCGGGCGTGAGCAGCGAGAGGTCTGCGTTGTCGGCAGGCACGTGCAGAACGGTTTGGCGATCGGCGCTGTAGACGGTGTCGGCAATCGCAATGGTTTGCCCATCGGCCAGGACCAACGTGCCGGTGTCGCCGGCCTGGCCGCCGCTGCGGGCATAAAACACCGTGGCGTCCAGTTCAATCCCTTCCGGATGCACGGCGACGACGGTGGCGTCGCAAGCAGTACGGTAGGCGTCTTCGTCAAAGCGTTTCAACGTTGGCATGGCGGCAGTCTCCGATTCGCTGGGGGCGGAATTCTGACCTTGATCCTACCGAACTGCCTCTGTACAGTACCTGTACACTTTGTCGTGGCGCTTTCTGTACAGTTTTCGGCGCGCTGAGCCTACCCCGTCATGAATCCCACCTCCCACATCATCAGCCTGGATGCCCGCCGCGCGGCCGCCCGCCCGGCGGCGGAGCAATTGCCCGACCCGATTCCTTCGGCGCAGATGACGCTGGTGGATCAGCTCACCGAATGGGCGCGGATGCGCATTGATGAGCGCGTGTTTCGGGCGGGCATGCGCATGCCGTCGATCCGGCAGCTGGCCCAGGAGAAGAGCATTTCGCGGTTCACCGTGGTGGAGGCGTACGAGCGGCTGGTGGCGCAGGGGTATCTGGAGTCGCGCCGCGGTTCGGGCTTCTACGTGAAGGAGCGTCAAGCGCTGCTGCCCGAGGAGCCGGTCGCGCCGCCGCCGACCGCCGCACGCAAGATCGACGTGACCTGGCTGCTGCGGAACATGTTCCATTCGGCCGAGCCACGCAAGGCGCCGGGTGTGGGCTTCTTGCCCAACGGGTGGCTGGACGGCGAGCTGATCGCCAACGCGCTGCGCTCGCTGGGGCGACTGAACGGCAACCAATTTCTGTCGCTGGGCACGCCGCAGGGCTTCTTGCCGCTGCGCCAGCAATTGCAAACACGGCTGGCCGAGCTGGAAATTGGTGCGCGACCCGAGCAGATCGTGGTGACCTCGGGGATCACAGCCTCACTCGACCTGATTGCGCGTCAGTATGTGCAGCCGGGCGACACGGTCCTCGTGGGCGATCCGGCGTGGTTTCTGATGTTCGGCCGCTTTGCCGCCCAGGGTGCGCAGGTGATTGGTGTGCCCTATACCACCGAGGGGCCGGACCTGGTCGCGCTGGAAGGGTTGGTGCAGGCGCGTCGCCCCAAGCTGCTGGTCATCAACTCGATCCTGCACAACCCGACCGGTACGTCGCTCTCGGCTGCCAAGGCATTCCAGTTGTTGCGGTTGGCTGAGCAGTACGGTTTTCTGATCGTTGAAGACGACATTTACGGCGATCTTGCGCCGCCCGGCTATCAGGCGACGCGGCTGGCAAGCCTGGATCAGTTGCGCCGGGTGATTTACCTGAACAGCTTTTCGAAAACGCTGGCGGTGAACTTGCGCGTGGGTTTCATTGCCTGCCATCCGGAACTGGCCAAGAACCTGACCGATGCCAAGCTGCTGACAGGGTTTGCTACGCCCGAGATCAACGAACGCGTGCTCTACAAGATCCTCACCGAAGGCCAATATCGCAAGCACGTTGAACGCGTGCGCGGCCGCCTGGACCGTGCGCGCGATGCCGTTCAGCGCAACCTAGAGCGCATGGGCCTGAAGCTGTTTGCTCAGCAGGGCGCGGGCATGTTCCTCTGGGCCGATACCGGGCAGGACACCAACGCCATTGCCCGGGCGGGGCACGAGCAGGGCTATGTGTTTGCGCCGGGGAGCTTGTTCTCGCCGTCGCAGATGCCGTCGACGTGGATGCGCTTCAATATCGCGACCAGCGCGGATCCGGACATGCTGCGGTTCCTGGCGGAGCAGCTCGATCGCGGGTCTTGAAAACTACGCGCCACGCCCTATCTAGCCTCACAAATTCATGCGGGCGCACGCGCTAGGTGTAGCCCGCTTCTCTTTCCACTTTCCAGACTTTTTATGCACACCATGAGCGCACCGCACGAGAAGATGGCTTTCCAGGCAGAAGTGAAGCAGCTTCTGCATCTGATGATCCACTCGCTGTACAGCAACAAGGAAATCTTCCTGCGGGAGCTGGTTTCCAATGCGTCGGATGCGGTGGACAAGCTGCGCTTTGAGGGCATCGCCAATCCGTCGCTGCTGGAGGGCGGCGGCGAGCTTGGCATCCGCATCGGCTTCGATGCCGCCGCGCGCACCATCACCATTGCCGACAACGGTATCGGCATGAGCCGCGATGAAGCCATCCGCAACCTGGGCACCATCGCCCGCTCGGGCACGCGCGAGTTCTTCAGCCAACTGTCAGGCGACCAGCAGAAGGATGCCGCGCTGATCGGCCAGTTTGGCGTGGGCTTCTACTCGGCGTTTATCGTGGCCGACCGCGTGACGGTGGAATCGCGCCGCGCCGGCGTGGGCGCCGATGAAGGCGTGCGCTGGGAAAGCACGGGCGACGGCGAATTCACCGTCGACACCATCGAACGCGGCGAGCGCGGCACCACCATCACGCTGCACCTGCGCGAGGGTGAGGACGATTTCCTCTCTGCCTGGCGCGTCAAGTCGGTCGTGCAGAAGTACTCGGACCATATCTCCCTGCCGATCCAGATGCGCAAGGAAGCGTGGGACGAAGAGAAGAAAGCGATGGTCGCCCAGGACGAGTGGGAAACCATCAATCAGGGCAGCGCGCTGTGGGCCCGCCCGCGCGCAGACGTGACGGACGATCAGTACATCGCGTTCTACCAGCACATCGCCCACGAAAATGGCAAGCCGCTCGCCTGGACGCACAACCGCGTGGAGGGCCGAAGCGAATACACGCAGCTGCTGTACATTCCGACCAACGCGCCGTTCGACCTGTGGGACCGCGAGCGCCGCAGCGGCCTGAAGCTTTACGTCAAGCGCGTCTTCATCATGGACGACGCCGAGCAACTGCTGCCCGGCTACCAGCGCTTCGTGAAGGGCGTGATCGATTCGGCTGACTTGCCGCTGAACGTCTCGCGCGAAATCCTGCAGGAAAGCCGCGACGTAAAAGCAATTCGCGAGGGCTCGACCAAGCGCGTGCTGGGCATGCTCGAATCGATGGCCGAGTCGGATGATGCGGCCGAGAAGGAAAAGTACGCCACGTTCTGGCAGAACTTCGGCCAGGTGCTCAAGGAAGGCATCGGCGAAGACCACGCCAACAAGGATCGCATTGCCAAGCTGCTGCGCTTTGCTTCCACACACAACGAAGACAGCGCCCAGACCGTCTCGCTGGCGGATTACATCGGCCGCATGAAGGAAGGCCAGGACAAGATCTACTACGTGACCGCGGAAAACTGGACGGCCGCCAAGTCGAGCCCGCATCTGGAAATCTTCCGCAAGAAGGGCGTGGAAGTGCTGCTGCTGACCGACCGCGTGGACGAGTGGATGCTGTCGTTCCTGCACGAGTTCGAAGAGAAGGAACTGGTGTCGGTGGCGCGCGGCGATCTCGACCTGGGCGCGTTGGAAGACGAGGCCGAGAAGGCCGAGCACGCCAAGGTGGAAGGCGAATTCAAGGCGCTGGTCGAGCGCGCCAAGGCGGTGCTGGGCGACAAGGCCAAGGACGTGCGGATCACGCATCGCCTGACCGATTCGCCGTCGTGCCTGGTAGCCGATGAAGGCGACATCAGCGGTACGCTGGCGCGTCTGCTCAAGCAGGCCGGCCAACAGGCGCCCGACAGCAAGCCCGTGCTGGAGCTGAACCCGACGCACCCGCTCGTGCGCAAGCTCGCGCTGCTGGAAACCGTGACCGGCAACGAAGCCGACCGCGCGGCGTTCGAGGATCGCATTCACGTGTTGTTCGATCAGGCACTGCTGGCTGAAGGTGGCGCGCTGACCGACCCGGCGGCTTACGTGCAACGCGTGAACCGTCTGCTGGCCTGACGACGAGCGTGACGCTCAAGCGGTGCTTCCCACCCGTGGTCGACGCGCACACGCGCGTGCTGATCCTCGGCAGCCTCCCCGGCGAAGCATCGCTTGCGCAATCACAGTACTACGCTTACAAGCACAACCAGTTCTGGCGCCTCGCCGGTGAGGTGATCGGCGAGGACTTGCCAGGCATGGAATACACCGCGCGCCTGCAAGCGCTGCTCGCGCATCGCATCGGCCTCTGGGATGTGGTGGCCGAAGCCAAGCGTGAGGGCAGCCTCGACAGCAAGATCCGCGACCATGCCGGCAACGACCTTGCCGGTCTGATTGCATCATTACCCGAGCTGAAAGTGATCGCCTTCAACGGCGGTACCGCCGCGCGCATCGGCATGAAGGCGTTGGGCGAGATCGGCGACCGGCACACCATCCTCAAGCTCCCTTCCAGCAGCCCGGCTTATGCGGCTGTGCCGTACGCCCAAAAGTTGGCCGCTTGGCATGCGCTGCGTGAGTGGCTGTCGTAGCGCTCTGCTATCTGGGCAGCCCCTCGTACAGGCCCGTTACGTCATCCATCACCTCAAGAATGCGCTCGCTGGTTGTAGCAACGTTGCGCAACTGCTCTGCGCGCGTGCCTTCTGTCTGCTTGAGCGCCTCGGCAAAGAACAGCCATTGCGTGCTGGCCAGCTGCAACTCACTGCTGATCGCTGCGGAGTTCTGCGGCGCAGACGTCAGGAATGCTTGAGCCGCCGTAAATTCCTTCATTGCTGAATCGAGATCCTGTGTCATCTGCGCAGAGGTAATGTCCCACGCGCGGAACATGCTCAGCTTGGCAATGCGCTGCGAGAGCATCCGCTGACGGCCGGCCACGTTGATCAGCTTGCCCGTTGGCGTGCCCGATTGTTTCTCCAGCAGCGCTGTGCCCTGTTGCGCGAGCTTCAGCACGTCGTCGCTGGCTTGGGCGATCTTCTTCGCATTATTGATGTTGGGCTCGCTGCCTGTCAGCAACTGCCTGTAGACGAGCCACGTCTGTTCAAGTTTGGCGTAGGTGTCCTTGATCTCGGGCGTGGGTGCGAATGCCTTCAACTCCGTAAGCTGCCGATCAAAGAGCGCGACGGACTGCTCGAGAATCTTCTTCGATCGTTCGACCTCCACGCCCAGGCCGATCTGGCAATACGCCTTGGCCATGCGCTGCGACAGCATGCGCTGGCGGCCCGCCTTGTTGATGGCTGCGTTGATCGTCAGCGGTTGCGCGCACGCGTTCCCGACCAGGCCTGACAGCAGGGCGGAGCACACAAGCAAGCGGATGAATTGCAGGTAGGGTTTCAAGCGGTTCTCCGTCTCATGATCAACGCAGCGACATGTGCCCGAACGTGCGCGATGCCGGGGTCGATGGCCGGCGTGCGCCCGCACCGGGCTGCGAGGCATCGTCGGTTCCGACGACATTGCGGATCAACTGGTCCATCTCCTGGATGATGTCTGCGAGCACCGTCGTAATGACGGAGAATTCACGCCCGTACGGCCCCGCACGCGCCGCCGAGACGCGCGCGTTCATGGCGACGATGTTGGCCTGCATCGAGATGCGTCCGAGGTGCGCGGCGATTTCTGCCTGGCGTTTGCGCAGTGCGACTTCGCACAGGTGCATCTCTTCTTGATAGGCCTGCGTGATAGTCTGCAGCAGTTCCAGCATGGGCGTGGCTTGCGCCACAAGCGCATCAAGAGACGGGTTGCGTTGGGCTGTGCTGGTCGACAAGGTGTCGATAGCGCTTTTGACCAGAACGATGAACTCGCGGACGCGCGCGTCACCACGCAGCTTGCCGAAGTACAGCTGACGCAGCGCTTCCGAGAATGCCCCGGGCAGGCGCGCATTGCCCTCGACAAGATCGGTGTGTGCCGACGCGAATGTCGCCAGGCATGAGCGCGCGATGTCGAGCGCAGCGGCGTGCCCCTGCGCGGCCAACACCATTTGCAGCACGATCCGCTGCGACAGCATGCGTTGCCTTCCGGACAGGTTGATCAGCTCGCCAATGGTCTCGACGGACACATCGGCCGCGGGGGCCGGGGTGGTGGAAGCGTTCATGTCGTGCCTTGCTCGTGGTGTTGAGGTTGACCCAGCCGCGAAGGCAAAAAAAAGCGCTCCGAAGCGAGCTGGCGACGCACCGGTTGCCCGGGTCGTGCCGTGTCGCCTCGGAGCGCCGTTGCCCCGAACGCTCCCTGCGGAGCGTGCCATCGCGATGTGCCAAGTTGGTTCGAGGCCGCCGTTGGCCCTGTCCTTGCCAATGCAATAGCCATGCCACGCGAGAGACGCAGGCGGCACCGTCGATCAGCACACGTCAGGAAGATCCGCCGCACTAATCTCGTGCCAAATGCCTCATGACGAAGCGTGCGGGTGCGTTATGCAGCGGCCGAATCGCTGGCCTACACTGTGCCCTGCGCAAGAAAGCGCGGCGCCGACGGATCGTGCAAAAGATCGTCGGGGGCACAACGATGGATACCGAGGAAATCACTTCCATGACCACACCTTCGATGTACGAGTTTCTGGTCCCGACCGTGAACCGCATGCTGGGTAACCTGTCGGCCCTGCTCGACAAGGCGGCTGCCCACGCAGAAGCGAAGAAGTTCGACCCGGCCAACCTGATGAGCGCGCGTCTGGCGCCGGACATGCATCCGTTCACGCGGCAGGTGCAGATTGCCTGTGACCAGGCCAAGGGCGGTGCGGCCCGACTGTCGGGCAATGAGGTGCCGTCGTACCCGGATGTGGAGACGACCATTCCAGAGCTGAAGGCGCGCATTGCCAAGACGCTGGAATTCGTCAACAGCATCGACCCTGCGGCATTTGCCGGCAGCGAAGATCGCCAGATCACGCTCAAGAGCCCGACGCGCGAGCTGCAGTTCACGGGCATCGATTACCTGCGCGGCTTCGTGCTGCCGAACCTGTATTTCCACATCACCACCGCTTATGCGCTGCTACGCCATAACGGCGTGGAGATCGGCAAGCTGGATTTCCTCGGTCGCCCCTAAGAAGCGCCTTGTTTGAAAGACAACGCCGGCTGCCTGACGACAGGCGCCGGCGTTTGTTGATGGGTCGGCTCCATGCGCGTTCGGGGGGGGGGCAATGCGCAAACGTTAAGTGTGCGTCACACCGGTGCCGCAGCGCATCTGTCACAATCGCGCCCGTGGCCGACGCGGGGGGTGTCGGTGCATTTCACTATCGGGCCTTCACATGCCGTTTTTCGGAATCGGGTTTCACGTCATCGTTGCGCTGTTTTTTGCAGTGCACGTGGTGCGCAACAACCAGAACATGTACTGGTTGTTCATCCTCTTTGCGTTTCCATTGCTGGGCAGCGTGGTGTACTTCTTCGCCATCTATCTGCCCGAGATGCGCCACTCACGCGGTGCGCGCGTCGCCGGCCGCGCGGTGACGCAACTGATCGACCCGAACCGCGCCGTGCGCGAGGCGCGCAATGATTTCGATCGCGCCCCGACCGTGCAACACCGCCTGCGCTTAGGCGAAGCCCTGCTGGAAGCTGGCAATGCCAAAGAGGCGCGCGAGCATTTCGAGCAGGCGGCTAAGGGGCCGTTTGCCGGCGACCCGGCCGTGCTGCTGGGCTTGGCCCGTGCGCAGTTCGCCACGGGCGATGCGGCACTTGCCAAGGGCACGCTCGACACACTGTTCGAAGCGCATCGGGTGATGCGCCAGCAGCCTGATCCGACATTGCTGTACGCACGCGCATTGGCCGCGACGAACGCACCGAGCACGCGCCAGGCATTCGAGCAAGCCCTGACCTGTGCGAACGACGCAGCGGCCCGTTGCCTCTTCGGCGAATGGCTGCTCGCGCAGAACAACGATGCCGACAAGCAGCGCGCCCAGGCCCTGTTTGAAGAGATCCTGCGCGACGCCAAGCATTGGACGCGCTATGCCAAAGACCACAATCGCGAGTGGCTGCAGCGCGCTGCTGCCGCTCTGTCTTCTTCCCGTTGATCCGCTTTATGACGCTGTTGAAACGTAAATCCATCGAGGCCGTCGCCTCGCGCCGCCCGGCACGCGCCAAGCGCGAAGACCGCCTGGACCACGATGACGAACCGAAGCGCATGGCCCCGCGCTTCGCGCCCGTCACGTTCTCTGAACTGGCGGGGGTCCGCTATCTGCACTTCGGTACCGAATGGGTGCAGGGCGCCATGCGCTTGTCCAAGCCCGACGCCATCGAACTGGAATACGCGCAGCAGATGATGGCGTGGCTGCTGTTTCTCGATCCGGCTGCGCGAGGCGCGGACTTCCACGTCGTGCAGCTCGGTCTCGGCGCGGCCGCGCTGACCAAGTTCTGCCATCGTCAACTCGCGCCCGCGAAGGTGACCGCAGTGGAGTTGAATCCGTCGGTAATCGTCGCGGCGCGCAGCATGTTCGGCCTGCCGTTCGACGACGCACGTCTGAGCGTGCTCGAACAGGACGCCTACGACTGGGTGATGGACGCCAGCCACCACGGCACCGTCGATGCATTGCAGATCGATCTGTACGACGCCACCGCGCGCGGCCCCGTGCTCGATACGCCGGCGTTCTACAAGGCTTGCCGCCAGGTGCTGCGCGCGCCGGGTGTGATGACGATCAACCTGTTTGGCGACCACACCAGCTTCCCGCGCAACATCGAGCGCATCTGCGACGCGTTCGACAATCGCGTGCTGGTCTTTCCCGAAGTGCACGACGGCAATGTGATCGCGCTGGCGTTCAACGGCCCGCCGCTGCACGTGAGTTGGGAAGCCGTACAGGCGCGTGCCGCCGCGCTGCAGGCCTCGCTCAAGCTGCCAACCAAAGGCTGGTCAGAAGGACTGCGCAGTGCCAATGCCGGCCAGGAAGACGCGCTGTCCATCTGAACTTTGCATGCCTCAATGCAAAACGCCCCGGCATTTCGGGGCGTTTGCTTTTTGTGCAGTGGCGCGCTCAGGCGGCGTCGCCCATGCCGGGCATCTGGTCGATGAAGCCGATCACCGCGTGCATGCGGGCATCTTCAATGCGCACAAAGTCGGTGCCCTTGACCAGCGCCTGGCCCTCGGGGCCGAGCGTCCAGCGGAAGCGGATCGTGTCCTGCACAACATCCACGCCGCCGTCGCGGGCAAAGCGGAAACCGGGGAACTTGGCCTGCACGCCGGCAATGAGGGCATCGATGCCCTCATGTCCGGTGCCTTGCATGAGAGGATCGACATACGTGGCGCCTTCTGTCCAGGTCTGCGCGACGAGCGCGCGGCGTTGAGCAGTTTCCGTCGCGTTCCACGCGGCAATATAACGGTCGACCAGCGTATCGGCGAGCGTGTCGTTGGCGGCGAGTTGGGTGGCAGTCATGGCGTTTCTCCGTTCGAAGAGGGGTGGCGAAATCGGGAAGCTCTGCGGCACGGTGATGCGCTTCCGTGCTGCATGGCTTCATCTTCGATGTCGGCGTGGATGGTGTCGATTACGCGGCAGGTAATCACCACATCCATGCCCGGAGAAACGCTAGGCGGGATCGTTACTTGGACAACAACCGCATCGCCGATTCCAACCCGGCAATCGTCACCGGATACATCCGCGTCTTCACGATCTGATTGATGACCGAGATGGACTGCCGGTATTCCCACAAGCCCTCCGGCTCGGGGTTCAGCCAGACGAACTTTGGAAACTGGTCGATCAGCCGCTTGAGCCACGTGGCGCCGGCTTCGGCGTTGTTGTATTCCACCGAGCCGCCTGCCTGCAGGATCTCGTACGGGCTCATGGTCGCGTCACCCACGAAGATCAGCTTGTAGTCGGGCGGGTATTTGCGGATGACATCCCAGGTGGAGAAGCGCTCCGCGTGGCGGCGCCGGTTGTTCTTCCACAGCCATTCGTACACGCAGTTGTGGAAGTAGTAATACTCGAGGTGCTTGAACTCGGTCTTGGCGGCGGAGAAGAGTTCTTCCACGCGTTTGATGTGGTCGTCCATCGAGCCGCCCACGTCCATCAGCATCAGCACCTTGACGTTGTTGTGCCGCTCGGGGCGCATCTTGATGTCGAGCAGTCCGGCGTTGGCGGCGGTGGAGTGGATCGTGTCGTCCAGGTCCAGCTCGATATCGGCTCCGTCACGCGCGAACTTGCGCAGGCGGCGCAGCGCCACCTTGATGTTGCGCGTGCCGAGTTCGACGGTGTCGTCGTAGTCCTTGTAGGCACGTGCTTCCCACACCTTGACTGCTGTGCGGTTGCCCTTCGATGGCCCGCCGATGCGAATGCCCTCCGGGTTGTAGCCGCCGTGCCCGAAAGGCGATGTACCGCCTGTGCCGATCCACTTGCTGCCACCCTCATGCCGCTCGTGCTGCTCGTTCAGCAATTCCTTCAGGCGCTCCATGAGCTTGTCGAGACCGCCCATGGCTTCGATCTTGGCCTTTTCCTCCGGCGACAGCTCGCGCTCCAGCTTCTTGGTGAGCCAATCCAGCGGAATGTCCGCGCGCCAATCCACCGCGCCTTCCACGCCCTTGAAGTAGGCGCCGAACGCCTGGTCAAACTTGTCGAAGTGTTTCTCGTCCTTCACCAGCGTCATGCGCGCCAGGAAGTAGAACTCGTCGAGCGACGGCGCGATGACCTGCTGCTTGAGCCCTTCGAGCAGCGTCAGGTATTCCTTGACCGAGACCGGCAGCTTGGCGTGCCGCAGCGTAAAGAAGAAATCGATGAGCATGGTGGTCCTCCGGCGCTCAGGCGCGCGGTTGCTCGAGCTTGTATTGCAGATGGCGTTTCACGGTCAGCCATTCCGATTCGATGATCGAAAACACGACCGTGTCGCGGAAGCTGCCATCCGGCATGCGTTGGTGATTGCGCAACACGCCGTCCTGCTTGGCGCCGAGCCGAGCGATGGCCGCGCGGCTCTGATGGTTCATCCAGTGCGTGCGGAATTCGACCGCAATGCAGCGCAGTGTTTCGAACGCGTGCGTGAGCAGCAACAGCTTGCTTTCCGTGTTGACGGCCGTGCGCTGGACGGATTTTGCGTACCACGTATGGCCAATTTCCAGCCGGCGGTTGGCCTCGTCCACGTTGAAAAAGCGCGTTGCTCCAACCACATTGCCGGGCTGCCCATCGTGCATCTCGCGAACGACGAAGGGCATGGCGCCCAGCCGCTCCCGCATGTCCAGTGCGACGGCCAACCAGTCACCAGTCTTGTCGGGCGAGGGCACGGACGTGTACCAGAGCTTCCACAGCTCGCCATCGGCGGCCGCGGCGCGCACGTCATCTACATGTTCTGGCCCGAGCGGTTCCAGCCAGGCGTGCTGGCCGGACAGCGTGACGGGCTCGATCAGGCGCGGCATGGTCGGATTCGCTCAGCGGTTGGCGCGGTTCATGAACACCAGGCGCTCGAACAGGTGCACGTCCTGTTCGTTCTTGAGCAACGCGCCGTGCAGCGGCGGAATCGCGGCGTTCTTGTCCTGACTGCGCAGCGATTCCGGCGGAATGTCTTCGGCCAGCAGCAGCTTGAGCCAGTCGATCAGCTCAGATGTCGACGGCTTTTTTTTCAGCCCCGGCAGGTTGCGCATCTCGTAGAACGCATCCAGTGCGGCCTTCACGAGCGCTGGCTTGATGCCCGGGTAGTGCACGTCGACGATGGCCTGCATCGTCTCGGCATCTGGAAACTTGATGTAGTGGAAGAAGCAGCGGCGAAGAAAGGCGTCGGGCAATTCCTTCTCGTTGTTCGAGGTGATGATCACCAGCGGGCGGTGCTTGGCGCGGATGGTTTCGCGCGTTTCGTACACGTAGAACTCCATGCGATCCAGCTCGCGCAGCAGGTCGTTCGGGAATTCGATGTCGGCCTTGTCGATCTCGTCGATCAGCAGCACGACAGGCTTATCCGCCTCGAAGGCCTGCCACAGCACGCCCTTGACGATGTAGTTGCGGATGTCGTGGACCCGGTTGCTACTTTCCTTGTCGCCCAGCTGCGAGTCGCGCAGGCGGGAGACGGCGTCGTATTCGTACAGGCCCTGCTGCGCCTTGGTGGTCGATTTCACGTGCCACTGCAGCAGCGGCATGCCCAGCGCAGCGGCCACTTCCTCGGCCAGCATCGTCTTGCCGGTGCCCGGCTCGCCCTTGATGAGCAGCGGGCGCTGGAGCGTCATGGACGCATTGACGGCGAGCTTGAGATCGTCGGTGGCGACGTACTGGTCGGAACCTTCAAAGCGCGAGCGCTGGTCGGATGGGGCAGGCGAGGTGGTGGTGGTGTTCATCGTGCAAGCCTACTGAGCGGTAAAAGATTTGGAAACGGCCAGTATAAGAGCATTTGCGTGTTTGACGCCGGGCGACAGCGGGGCGGGCGCGCCGTGCCATTCCTTGCTGTCAAGTCACGGGAGCCCTAACTGGACTGGCAAAAAAGCGGTGCGGTACAATGCGCCGGTTTGACGCACCTCAAATGACCGTCTTCTGGCTTGTTGCCAACGGCGGGTGAATGCGCCCAGCGAGACAGCCGGCTGAGACGAGCCAAGCCGGCGGGGCGAGCAGGATTCTGAAACTCCACGCTTAAGAACGAGATGAAAAAGATCCTCACCATGGTGGCCGCCTTGGGCACATTAGGCGCACTGTCCGCCGCAGCCAACAGCGCTGCCGCAGCCGACGTTCAGGGCAACGCTGCCGCCGCCGAAAACAAGGTCGCCATGTGTATCGGCTGCCATGCCATCCCCGACTACAAGACGTCGTTCCCCGAGGTGTATCGCGTGCCCTATCTTGGCGGCCAGAACGCCAAGTACATCGAAAGCGCGCTGCATGCGTACCAGAAGGGTGACCGCAAGCACCCGACCATGCGCGCCATCGCTGGCTCCCTGACCGACCAGGACATCGCCAACCTCGCCGCGTATTACTCGCAGCAGACGGCCGCCACCCAGAACAACCCCCAGAAGTGACGAGGAAGAACATGAAGAAGATCTCGCTCGCAATCTCGTTCAATCTGGGCGCGCTGATGCTGGCTGCGGCCGTGTCGGCACAGGCCGCCGATATTGAAAAGGGCAAGCAGCTGGTGGAGAAGGGCGCCTGCGTGGCCTGCCACGGTGCCGGCCTGAACGCACCGATCTCACCGGACTATCCGAAGCTCGCTGGCCAGCACGGCGACTACATCTACCACGCGCTGCTGGCCTATCAGACCAGCAACAACCCGCTGGTGGGCCGCAGCAACGCCATCATGGCGGGTCAGGTCAACAGCAACCCCGCCACGATCGGTGCCGACGGCAAGCCGCGTCCGTTCACGCAGGCGGAGCTGAAGGATATTGCCGCGTACATCGAATCGCTGCCGGGCTCGCTGGTACTCAAGAAGTAACGCGGCATCGCCGGTCAAGAAAAACCGCTCTTCGGAGCGGTTTTTTGTTGGCGTCAGATTCAGCGGGCGGTGGCGCGCTTGCGCACGCACTCGATATAGGCCTCGCCGTCGGGAGGCAGGCCAGTGCGCTGCGCCGTCCACAGCATCTGGCCCAGGCATTCCATCACCTGATGCTGCGCCTCGTGCGGCGAGTCGAGCCGCTGGGCCAGGGCTTCATACGCAGCCCGAATGCCGCGCGGCTGGTCCACTGACACCTGCTCGCTGATCGACAGGTGCATCGACAGGTGGAGGAACGGGTTGCTCTGGCCGCTTTCCGGCGTGTAGTCGCGAGCGAGGGCTTCTTCGCCGGCTTCCAGGGTGTCCTGGTATTCGGGATGCTGCAGCATCCAGTCGAGCGCCATGGCTTCGAGCGGCGTGAGGATTTCTGCCTGGCGGTGCTTGCGCCACGCGCCGCAGAAGAATTGACGGACTTCGTCGCGGGAGGGATTGAACATGATCCCGGTATTGTACCGGCGCGCCTCGATACCTGCCGGGTCGCTTCAGGAGACCGCAACGCTACAATGGCGCCCCGCACCTGCAGACGGCGAACCCAAACAAAAACGCCGCACCTCATGAGACAAGCCACCGATTCCTCCCTCGCAGCACGCGCCGCCGACAAGCTCCTCGGCGTGATGCTGATCGCCGTGTCTGCCGCATCCTTCGGCGCGATGGCGATCTTCACGCACTACGCCTATGCGAGCGGCGCCAATGTGGTCGGGCTGCTGATCGTGCGCTTCGTGATCGCGGCGGCGGCGCTGATGGTCGTGATGCGCGTTCGCCGCATCGGCATACCGCCTTGGTCGCGCGTGGCGGGGTTGGCGGCCATGGGCGGCATCGGCTATGCCGGGCAGTCGTTCGCGTTTTTTACGGCGTTGAACTACGCGCCGGCCAGCCTGGTGGCGCTGCTGCTGTATCTGTATCCGATGTTCGTGACGGTGCTGGCGGCGATTTTCCTGCGCGAGCAGTTGACCACCACGGCGATCATCGCGCTGGTGCTGTGCTCGGTCGGGGCGGGGCTGACGGTGGGTGGAGCAGGCCTGTCGGGTGGCAGCCTCCTCGGCATTGGGCTGGGTGTGGCCTCCGCGGTCATTTACTCGATCTACATCACGGTCGGTGCACGGGTCACGCGCGGGCTGGATCCACTGGCGTGCACGACCGTCATCTGTACCGCGGCGGCCGTCGTGTATACGGGGATGGCGTTGCTCGGCGCGCCGGCGCATCTGCCCGGCACGTTTGGTGGCTGGGTAGCGGCACTGGCAATCGCCGGCTTGTCGACGGTGGTGGCAATCCTGACGTTCTTCGCCGGCTTGCAGAAGTTGGGGGCCGCGCAGGCGTCGATGCTGTCGACGCTGGAGCCGGTGGTGACGGTGCTCCTGGCGGCATTGCTGCTCGGCGAGTCGATCGCGCCCATGCAGATGACAGGCGGCGCGCTGATCCTGGCGGGCGTGCTGTGGCTCACGCGTGCGGACGCGAAGCCTGGGGGTCACGGCGTGGATGACATGGCCTGAAGCCGAATCCTCGCTCCAACAAAAAACCGCCCAGCGTGAACTGGGCGGTTTTGCTTTCTGCCTTGAGGCGATTACTTCTTCTGCCCCGCCGGCAGGCGTTGCAGGCTCTGCACCCGCATCAGGGCCGGACGATCAGCCATCACGCCATCGTAGAACGAAGCCAGGTCACCTTTGAGCGCGGTGCGCGACGCATCGTTCAGATAGATCATGTGGCCCGACGGGTAATTCTTGATCGTCAGGTTCTTCGCCTTGAGCGTCGGGTCGAGCGGCATTTGCGCCAGCGTCAGCTCGGTCTGGTGGAACGGCGTGACCGCGTCGAAGTAACCGCTGGCCTGCAGCACTTTCAGGTCGGGGTTCAGGCTCATCGTCGAGGCAAGGTCGCCGGCGGTGTACAGCGTGTTGCCGCCGCCCTTGTTGGCGCCCGTCGGGTCGATGTGGCTGAAGTCCCAGTTGTTGAACACGGCGTCGTTCAGGTCCACGAACGACGAGGTCGACGTGTACTTGAGCTGGGTGTTCAGGTAGCTGTTCCACAGCACCGTATACGCGCCGCCGATGTTCGAGATCGACGGATCGTTGCTGCCCGAGTTCGGCAGGATGAACGGCGCGATGCCCTGGCCCGTGTAGTTGGCGCGGCCGTCATACTGGCCGATCTGGATGCCCGGATTCAGCGTCAGGAAGAACGTGTACGGCGGATTGTTGTTCTGCGACGGCACGTTGCCCAGGGCCGCCGGATTGCCGAACGTCTGGATCAGCGAGACCGGGTCGGTGCCGATGTACGAGCCCATCGTCTGTGCCGTCGCCAGATTCAGGTTCAGGCGCACGTTGACGAAGCCGCCGTCCGCGGCGCTTGGCGCTTGTGCCAGCGGTGCCAGCGTGTTGTCGGCGTAGTTGCGGGCCTGGACCATGTAGCTGTCGAGGTCGGTCGGTGCCGGATTGAGCGTCGTCTTCTTCCAGTAAAACGCATCGGCGGCCAGCGTCGGGAAAGTGCCCACGGCCGAGAGCGCGTTCGCGTAGTCGAGGATCGACGATTGCAGCGTGATCCCGTTCAGCTCGATGCCGTCTTCATGCAGCACCCACGACAGCACCGCACTGCGCGCCGTGCCATACGACTCGCCGTACAGGAACTTGGGCGAGTTCCAGCGCGAGTTCTTGGTCAGATAACGCTGAATGAAACGATCGATGGAGTGCGCGTCCTGATCGGTGCCCCAGAAGTCCTTGTTCTTGGCCGGTGCAATGGCGGCAGAGTATCCGGTGCCCACGGGGTTGATGAACACGAGATCGGACCGGTCGAGCAGGCTGTCCGGGTTATCGGGCAGCTTGTACGGCGCCGGCGGCGTGAAGTTCGGGAACGATGACTGAAGCCGCTTCGGCCCGAACGAGCCCAGCAGCAGGAACACCGACGACGAGCCCGGCCCGCCGTTATAGAAGAACGTCACCGGACGCGGCTTTGTCGGATCGGGATTGTCCTGCGTGTACGCCACGTAGAACATCGTCGCGTTCGATTGCGACGTGACCGGGTCGATGGTCGTCAGGTGCCCGGCGGTGGCCGTGTAGGCGATGCTCTTGCCGCCGATCGTCACCGTGTGGTGCGTGATGGCTGCACTTTCGCCGGGGTCGGCGGCCAGAGCGTCGTTCGGCCCGGTGCCGTAGACGTTCGGATCGACGTAAGGTTGGTCGGGCGGCACGGCGGCCGTCACCGGTTGCGTGGTTGCGTTGCCGGCGTTGGTGGCAACGCCGCTGGGGTTGGCCGCGGCGGACGAGTCGCCGCCGCCGCAACCCGCCAGCAGCACGGCTGACAGCGCTGCGGCCGCAAACGATACACCAAGGGTCCGGGACAATCCTGCAAAATCTCTGGTCGATAACCTGGATTTATTCATGGCGATAATGGCCTTCTTCAGGGTGACGAACGCCATCACTTAAAACGAATGGTTTTAAGTGGGCTCCATATTCGATTTGCGTTTTGTAATTTCTGTGCGACGCGAACCAAATATTATGATTTCCCGCCTTGTCGGCGGAAGCTAATTCAACTGGTTTTTTTTGGTAAAAGAAACCCCTGAAATCCGATTGGATTTCAAAAAAGAAACGATGTTGGGTTCAGGTCCGTAGGGTGTTTGCGCAAAGTCTGGCAAGGGCTGTGCGAAAACGTGGGGATGATTGCAGCCGCGCGCCTGGTTTAAAACAAGGCGCGAATCCGATACGTCCAACCCTGCGGGCAATACAATGACGAACAAAAAAGTAGTTCGTAAGCAAACCGTTGTAAAGGGCTCTTTTTTCATTGCGCGCGATGCGGTGTAAAAATGACCATGCCAATACCATGGCGCATCGCAATAGGTGCGATTAAATACAAACAAGGCATGCCGATTTTTATAAAGTCTGTGTGCGGCTGACGGGTGCCGGATGTCCATTCGGTGTGTGCAGGTGTCCCGCGCGCACGGAACCGGCGCATTACAATGCGCTCCTCAACTCTTTCCGGAGCACCCCGCAATGCCGATGCTTGAACCGTCCGCGCTGGACCAACTGTTCCACGCAGCCCGTACCCACAACGTGTGGCTGGACAAGCCGGTCGACGACGAACTGCTGCACACGCTGTACGACACCGTGAAGTACGGCCCGACCGCCGCGAACAGCACGCCGGCCCGCTTCGTGTTCGTCAAGAGCGCGGCCGCCAAGGAGCGCCTGATTCCGTGCATGTCGCCGGGCAATCAGGAAAAGACCCGCCAGGCGCCCGTGGCCGTGATCGTCGCCTATGACACGCAATTCCATGAACAACTGCCCAAGCTGTTCCCGCACACCGATGCGCGTTCGTGGTACGCGGGTGACCAGGCGAAGATCAACGCAGCCGCGCTCATGAACGGCTCGCTGCAGGGCGGCTACCTGGTGCTCGCCGCGCGTGCCCTGGGCCTGGACTGTGGCCCGATGGCCGGCTTCGATGCCGACAAGGTGAACGAGACGTTCTTCCCCGACGGCCAGTGGAAGGTCAACTTCATCATGAACATCGGCTACGGCGACGCGGAAAAGCTGCATCCGCGAAACCCGCGCCTGTCGTTCGAAGAGGCGTGCAAGATCGTTTGATCGACAACTGGTCGCGCAAAGAAAACGGGGACTCGCATCAGAAGCTGCGGTCCCCGTTTTTTATTCCTTCGGTGCCGGTGTCTTCGGCCTGAATTCGCACAGTGGCTCGATGGTGCAATGCCAGCACTCGGGCTTGCGCGCCTTGCACACGTAGCGCCCATGCAGGATCAGCCAGTGGTGCGCATCCTGCCGAAACTCTTCCGGCACCACCTTCAGCAGCTTCAACTCGACTTCCAGCACGTTCTTACCCGGTGCCAGCCCAGTCCGATTGGCCACGCGAAATATGTGCGTGTCGACCGCAATCGTCGGCTCACCAAAAGCCGTGTTCATCACCACGTTGGCCGTCTTGCGGCCCACCCCTGGTAGTGCTTCCAGCGCAGCGCGGTCACGAGGCACTTCTCCGCCGTACTGGTCGAGCAGGATGCGACACGTCTGCAGAATGTGCTTGCACTTGGTGCGATACAGCCCGATGGTCTTGATGTATTCCGTGATGCCTTCTTCGCCCAGCGCCAGCAGCTTGGCGGGCGTATTGGCCACTGGAAACAGCTTGCGCGTCGCCTTGTTCACGCCCACGTCGGTCGCCTGCGCCGAGAGCAGCACCGCAATCAGCAACTCGAACGGTGTGGTGTATTCCAGTTCGGTGGTCGGCGTTGGGTTGTTCTCGCGCAGGGTCTCGAAGATGGCGTGGCGCTTGGCGGAATTCATCGTCGGGGCAGGATTCAGTGGGTGTCTGCGTCGGGTTTGGTGCTGTGTTCGATCTGGCTGGCGATGCGCTTGCGGCGGGCTTCGGCTTCGTCAATCTGGGCTTGCACATCCGCCGACACGTTGGTCACATTGCGCGGACCTTGCCCTCGCGCGGCCATCTCGGCCTGCTTCTGACGCGCCCGTTCAATCGCAGCCTGGATGATCGCCTTCTTGCGCGCCTGCGCGGCGAGTTCGGCATCGTCGGCTGGTTGTTCGGCGCTGACTGCAGCGAGCTTGGCCGCGGCCTTGGCGGCGAGCCGCGCCTCGTTCTCGGCTTGTTCACGCTTGAGGCGTGCGTTGCGGAAGACGTAGCGGTCCCGCGCGACATCGGCTTGCTGCTGGCTCCAGGCATCCCAGCCCGTGCGTTCGCCGGTGACGGGGACCATGTCGATGCAATCGACAGGGCAGGGCGGCACGCAGAGGTCGCAACCGGTGCACCAGTCTTCAAGCACCGTGTGCATCGCCTTGGGTGCACCGACGATGGCATCGACGGGGCACGCCTGAATGCACAGCGTGCAGCCGATGCAGCGTTCCGGGTCGATGACGGCGATGGCGCGAGGCTGTTCGATGCCGTTGGACGGCTCAAGCGGCAGCAGCTCACCCGTGCGGCCGAGTGCGTCGGATAGCCGGCGAATACCTTCCGCGCCGCCGGGCGGGCAGCGATTGGGCAGGGCCTCGCCGTTGGCCATGGCTTCAGCGTAAGGGCGGCAGCCGTTGTAGCCGCACTTGGTGCATTGCGTTTGCGGCAGGAGGTTTTCGAGCCGGTCGGCCAAGGATGCGGCCACTGCGGAGACCAAGGAAACCACGATGGGACTTGTTGTTTGAATAGCTTGCCATTATCGCCGATTTGGCCCCCGCGCAAGGCGTGCATGCCCTGACGTGGCATACGGCGGGCATGTATCAACCCTATGACATAATTCCTGCGTTCTAAACGGACCGAGGTGCCATGCCGTCTCACCAAGCCGCACCAATCGCCGACATCGAAGCTGATGCTCATGGCGAATCCGCCGCACCCCGCACGCGTCGCGACCCCGCCGGCACGCGCCGACGCATCCTTGCTGCTGCCATCGAGGAGTTCTCGCGGGGCGGTTTTGCCGGTGCCCGCGTCGACGCCATCGCCCGTCGTGCCGAGACCAACGAGCGCATGCTGTATTACTACTACGGCAGCAAGGAAAAGCTCTTCCTGACCGTGCTCGAACATATGTATTTCCGCTTCAAGGAGGCGGAAGAGCAAGTGCAGATCGAGTCGTCGGACCCGCGCGAGGCGGTCGTCCAGCTTGCCCGTTTCGTCTGGGACTTCTATTACGAGAACCCCGAGTTCATTCGTCTGCTCAATAGCGAAAACCTGCACGAGGCGCGGCATCTGAAGACGTCGCCGCATCTGGTTGAGCTGGTCAATCCGGTCATCGAGGTGCTGCGCGGCGTGGTGGAGCGTGGCCAGCGCAGCGGCATCTTTCGTGACGACGTTGATGTCTCGCGCCTGTATCTGACGATCTCGGCGCTAGGTTATTACGTCCTGTCCAATCGCTACACGATCAGCGCAGTGGTGGGCCGCGACATTGCCTCGGCTGATGAACATGAGGCGTTCGCACAACTGCATATCAAGATGCTGCTGGCGTATCTGGATCGGCCCAAGGACTGATCGGCTGAAACGTCGTCGCGCAACAAAAAAGCCTCGCGGTTGCGAGGCTTTTTTTTCTTGGTGCGTCGGGCTTAGGCGACAGCCTTGATGCGCGGAGTGTTCTCGTCGTAGCGGCGAATGAAATCACGCAACTGCGGATACACCTGCTCGCGCCAGCGGCGGCCCGAGAAGATGCCGTAGTGGCCGCATTTGGGCGCCGTCAGGTGCTGCCTGCGCGCGTTCGGGATGCCGGTGCACAGGCCATGCGCGGCTTCGGTCTGACCGCTGCCTGAGATATCGTCCAGTTCGCCTTCGATGGTGAAAAGCGCAGTGCTCTTGATGTCCTGCGGACGCACCGGCTTGCCTTCCACCACCCACGTGCCGTTGGCCAGATGGAATTCCTGGAACACGTCGCGGATGGTTTCCAGGTAATACTCGGCGGCCATATCCAGCACGGCGTTGTACTCGTCGTAGAAGCGCACGTGGGCTTCAGCGTCTTCCGTGTCGCCCTCGATCAGGTTCAGGTAATAGTCGTAGTGGGATGACAGGTGACGGTCCGGGTTCATCGCCACGAAGCCGGCGTGCTGCAGGAAGCCTGGATACACTCTGCGACCGTGGCCCGGATAGTTCGCAGGCACCGTGTAGATCACGTTGTTCTCGAACCAACTGTGCGACTTGTTGGTGGCCAGCGAATTGACGGCGGTCGGGCTCTTACGGGCGTCGATCGGGCCGCCCATCATGGTCATGGTGCGCGGTGTCTTCTCGCCGTCCGAAGCCATCAGCGAGATGGCGGCCAGCACGGGCACGGTCGGCTGACACACTGAGATCACGTGCAGCTTGTCGGCACCGATGTGATTGATGAACTCGCGAATGTAGTTGATGTAGTCCGACAGGTGGAAGGCACCTTCTTCGGTCGGCACCATGCGGGCGTCGATCCAGTCGGTCACATACACCTTGTGGTCCTGCAGCAGCGTGCGCACGGTGTCACGCAGCAGCGTGGAGTGGTGGCCCGACAGCGGCGCACACACCAGCACGATCGGCTCATCCTTGAGCAGCTTGATGGTCTCGGCGTCGTCGGCGTAGCGCTTGAAGCGGATCAGACGGCAGAACGGCTTCTCGATGATCGTCTGTTCGACGATGGGAATGTCGCGGCCGTTGGACTTGACGGAGCGGATGCCGAATTCCGGCTTCTCATACTCCTTGCCCAGGCGGTACAGCAGCTCGTAGCCTGCAGCGTAGCGTTGCGCGCCGGGCATCAGGGAGAGCGGACTCAGTGGGTTGGTAAAGGTCTTGGCGGTCGCTTGGGCCCAAGCCGTCATGGGGCTGAGCAGGGCGCGCTGGAATTCGTGAAGCTGGTAAAGCATGGCTGGACCGGTCCGTGGTGGCGAGGGCGACGCAAATGATTATGCACCTAGGTGCAGATTACTGCGATGCAGCATAAACCCTGATAACAGAGTGTTGCACGGCTTCTATGATGCGCCCGTGTCAGTCTAGCCCCATGCAGCAAAAAAGCGGCCGAAGCCGCTTTTCTTTTTGCAATTGCACCTAAGGCGTGACGCCTACGGCACCTTACAGAACGTCGGCGATGGCATTCACCACGGCGTCGATGTTGTGCGTGTTCAGCGCGGCCACGCAGATGCGGCCGGTCGACACGGCGTAGATGCCGTGCTCGTTGCGCAGGCGATCCACTTGAGCGGAGGTCAGACCCGAATACGAGAACATGCCGCGCTGGGCTTTCACGAACGAGAAGTCGGTTTTCACGCCCTTGGCGGCCAGCTTGTCGACGAGTGCGTTGCGCATCGACTTGATGCGGTCGCGCATTTCGCCCAGTTCCTGTTCCCACATCGCGCGCAGCTCGGGGCTCGTCAGCACGCTGGCGACGATCGTGCCGCCGTGCGTCGGCGGGTTCGAGTAGTTCGTGCGGATCACGCGCTTGACTTGCGACAGCACGCGGGTGGCTTCGTCCTTGCTGGTCGTCACGATCGACAGCGCCCCGACGCGCTCGCCGTACAGCGAGAACGACTTCGAGAACGAGCTGGAGACGAAGAACGGCAGGCCGGATTCGGCAAACAGGCGCACGGCCAGGCCATCTTGCTGGATGCCGTCGGCAAAGCCTTGGTAGGCCATGTCCAGGAACGGAATCAGGTTCTTGGCCTTGATGACTTCCACGACCTGCTTCCACTGCTCGGTGGTCATGTCCACGCCGGTCGGGTTGTGGCAGCAGGCGTGCAGCACGACGATCGTGTTCGGCGCGTAGCTGTTGAGCGAATCCATCATGCCGGCGAAGTTCAGGCCGTGCGACGGGGCATCGTAGTACGCGTAGTTGACGACTTCGAAGCCGGCCGACTCGAACAGGGCGCGGTGGTTTTCCCAGCTCGGGTCGGAAATGGCGACCTTGGCGTCCGGGTACAGGCGCTTGAGGAAGTCGGCACCGATCTTCAGTGCGCCGGTGCCGCCCAGGGCTTGTGCGGTGACCACGCGGCCTTCGGTGATCAGGGGCGATTCAGCGCCAAACAGCAGCTTCTGCACGGCCTGGTCGTAGGCAGCGATGCCTTCGATCGGCAGGTAGCCACGCGGGGCAGCGGCGGCCAGGCGGGCCTTCTCGGCTTCCTGCACGGCGCGCAGCACCGGAATTTTCCCTTCGTCGGTGAAGTACACGCCCACGCCCAGATTCACTTTGGTGCTGCGGGTATCGGCGTTGAAAGCTTCATTCAGGCCCAGGATGGGATCGCGCGGAGCCAGTTCGACGGCAGAGAAAAGCGACATGAGATGTCTCGATCGGTTGGTTCGGAATTCGGTGGGATCTTGCAGGCGGTGCGGCGCGGACTCCGGGGCGGGTCGCCCGGCGCCAGATGTACAACGAGGCGCGCACGAGGATAGATTGTACCGAATACAGGCTCTAATCGCCTGAAAAATCCTTGCAGAACAGGCGCCTAAAGCGTTTGAACGGCCAGTACAGATGTGCGGGCCCCGCCGTCCAAACGATTGCTCGGGCTGCGCGCTACACTAGACGATTGGTTGCAATTGCCGCTGCCGCCCTCACTTTCCGATGGCGTGCGAGTCACTTTGTCGACTTCCCGCGCTGCCATCCTACCCGCCGCCATGACCGATCTGAGCCAAGTCCCCAGCCCGCACGATGAGTCGAAGTTCGTGACTTTCGAGGGCTCGCCATTCCAGTTGTACCAGCCGTATCCGCCGGCCGGCGACCAGCCGGAGGCGATTCGCCAGCTCGTGGAGAACATTGGCGACGGCCTGTCGTACCAGACGCTGCTGGGTGTTACGGGCTCGGGCAAGACGTTCACCATGGCCAATGTGATCGCGCAGGTGGGGCGACCGGCCATTGTGTTTGCGCCCAACAAGACGCTGGCAGCGCAGCTGTATTCGGAATTCCGCGAGTTCTTCCCGCGCAATGCGGTCGAATACTTCGTCTCGTACTACGACTATTACCAGCCTGAGGCCTATGTGCCGCAGCGCGACCTGTTCATCGAGAAGGATTCGTCGATCAACGAGCACATCGAGCAGATGCGGCTGTCGGCCACCAAGAGCCTGCTGGAGCGCCGCGATGTGGTGATCGTGGCCACCGTTTCGGCCATCTACGGTATCGGCAACCCGAGCGAATACCACCAGATGATCCTGACGCTGCGCGCGGGCGACAAGGTCAGCCAGCGTGACGTGATCGCGCGCCTGATCGCCATGCAGTACACGCGCAACGAGACGGATTTCCAGCGCGGCACCTTCCGCGTGCGCGGCGACACGGTCGACATCTTCCCCGCCGAGCACGCAGAAATGGCCGTGCGCCTGGAGTTGTTCGACGACGAGGTTGAGTCGCTGCAGTTGTTCGATCCGCTGACCGGCCGCGTGCGGCAGAAGATCCCGCGCTTCACCGTCTACCCGTCGAGCCACTATGTAACGCCGCGCGAGACCGTGTTGAAGGCCATCGAGACCATCAAGGTGGAACTGCGTGAGCGGCTCGATTTCTTCTACAAGGAAAACAAGCTGGTGGAAGCGCAGCGGCTGGAACAGCGCACGCGCTTTGATCTGGAGATGTTGCAGGAGCTCGGCTTCTGCAAGGGCATCGAGAACTACTCGCGGCATCTGTCGGGCGCGGCACCGGGCGAGGCGCCGCCGACGCTGGTCGACTACCTGCCGCCCGATGCGCTCATGTTCCTCGATGAATCGCACGTGCTGATCGGCCAGCTCAACGGCATGTACAACGGAGACCGTGCACGCAAGGAAACGCTGGCCGAATACGGCTTCCGCCTGCCTTCGGCGCTCGACAACCGGCCGCTCAAATTTGCCGAGTTCGAGACCAAGATGCGGCAGGTGACGTTCGTGTCGGCCACGCCGGGGGATTACGAAAAGAAGACCGCCGGCACGGAAGTCGTCGAGCAGGTTGTGCGCCCGACCGGCCTCGTCGACCCGATCATCGAGGTGCGGCCGGCCACGACGCAGGTCGACGATCTGCTGTCCGAGATCCATGTGCGCGTCGAGGCTGGCGAGCGCGTGCTGGTGACGACGCTCACCAAGCGCATGGCCGAGCAGTTGACCGAGTTCCTGTCGGAGAACGGCGTCAAGGTCCGCTACCTGCATTCCGACATCGACACCGTGGAGCGCGTGGAGATCATCCGCGACTTGCGGCTCGGCACGTTCGACGTGCTGGTCGGTATCAACCTGCTGCGCGAAGGGCTGGATATTCCCGAGGTGTCGCTCGTGGCGATCCTGGATGCCGATAAGGAAGGCTTCCTGCGTGCCGAGCGCTCGCTCATCCAGACCATCGGCCGCGCCGCGCGGAACGTGAACGGTACCGCCATCCTGTATGCGGATCGCATGACCGACTCGATGAAGAAGGCGATTGGCGAAACTGAACGCCGCCGCGCCAAGCAGATCGCCCACAACGAGGCGCATGGCATTACGCCGCGCGGCGTCGTCAAACGCATCAAGGACATCATCGACGGTGTGTACAACGTCGACGACGCGCGCGCCGAACTGAAGGCCGCGCAAGAGGCTGCCAAGTACGAGGACATGAGCGAGAAGCAGGCGTCCAAGGAAATCAAGCGCCTGGAAAAACAGATGCTCGACCACGCCAAGAACCTCGAATTCGAAAAGGCGGCAGCGGTGCGCGATCAGCTTGCCAAGCTCAAGTCGCAGCTCTTTGGGGCAAGCGGCGAAGACCATATCGTTCCGGCTGCCTGAACTGCGCGGCCACGTGCATTGTGAGAGGCCCGCTGTCTTGCACAGGGCAGGCGGCGGGTGATTGGCGACACCATTTCAAATCAAGCTCAGGCGCTGCGCGTCGCCTGACTGGGGAACCGGCACGTGCTGCAGCGCTCGACTGCGCGCGTTCGCCATCAAGGGAGTTCGATGTTCGATTTTTTGCTCAACCCGTGGCGCAAGTGGCGCGCTTCCCGGCACGCCAGCCATCAGCTCGACGCCATCCTGGCCCAGTTCGAGCCGACGCGCAGCCTGGCTGAACGCAATGAATGGCTGATCGAGCTGGGCTACTGGCTGCGCCGCGCGGAGCGGCCTGCCGGTGCCGCGTCGGAGTCCTGGCGCTATGCGCGCCTGCGCTATCTGCTGCAGGTGCTGGAGAACAATCCGGCCCTGGCCGAACGCGTCGGGCAGACATTGCGCAGCATCGTGCAGGACAACGACCCGGTGTCACTGCTGTGCGATACGGGGTTGTCTTCACGGTCGGGTTTCTGGAGCGAGTTGATCGACCGCTGGCAGGCGCGCTGGCTACCGCCCGCACCGAATCAGGCGCAACTGGCAACATTGTTTGCACTGCTGTTTGTGGGGCCGACCGATGCGCAATGGGTCGACGGCCTGGACGACGAACTGGTCACGCGCCTTTACGCGCTGTTCCGCGCGGGGATGACGGATGCCGATCACGCAGCCGGCCAGACAAGACTTGAGCGCAGCCTTGGCATCGGCATCCAGATCCTGATCAGCCAAGTCCGTGCGGCGGGTTTGTCGCGCGGCATCCGCAGCCGCATGGACCACGCGGAACTCACCGATTCTCCGTTCTATCTGCTGGCCGACGCTGCCAACGCGATCTTCCTGGAACGCCCCAATACGGAGCTGGCGAGCCCCGAGCGGTTCCTGCAGGAGCTGAACTATTTCCGCGCCGTGCTTGACCGCTGCCGAACGGCGACGGCCAGCGTGTATCAGCATCTGGATGAGAACGGCGTCTCGGTGGAGGTCGTCTTCCAGGTCGAGCGCATGAAGGCGTGGCTGGGCCGCATCGATTTGCTGCTGACGGCGTGGGCGGACACGCAGGGCTCGCGTCGCTTCGTGCATATGACGGCCGAGCTGGTATCGGCCAGCCAGCATCGCCGCAGCGTGGGGTATCTCGTCCGTTCCACGTTTGCCGATCTGGCGCGCAAGGTGGTCGAGCGCTCCGCGGAAAGCGGCGAGCACTACATCACCCGCGACGGCAAGGAATACGGGGCGATGGTCAAGGCCGCAGCCGGCGGCGGCGTCATTACGGCGGCCACGGTGTACATCAAGTTCTTCATCACCGGGGCGCATTTGTCGCGCTTTACCGAAGGGTTGTTCGCGTCGATCAACTATGCGGTCAGCTTTCTCGGCATCCATTTCGCACATTTCACGCTGGCCACCAAGCAACCCGCCATGACGGCGCCCGCACTGGCGCACCGGCTCGATCAGGTGGGTCGCCAGGAAGGGCTGGACCGCTTTGTCGACGACACAGTTGCCATGATCCGCTCCAACGCGGCGGCGATCGCCGGCAACCTGGTGGCCGTGGCGCCGGTGGCTTTCCTCGTGCAATGGCTGGCCGGGCGGTTCTTCCATGCGGATCTGATTTCGGCCGCGAAGGCGATGGCGACCATCGATTCGTTTTCGATTCTCGGGCCGACGCCGCTGTACGCGATCTTCACGGGTGTGCTGCTGTGGGCCTCAAGCCTGGCGGCGGGGTGGGCCGACAACTGGTTTGCGCTGCACCGAGTGCATGACGTGATTGCCTACCACCGGCGCCTGCGGTTCATGGTGGGCACGCAGGGGGCGCAGCGCATTGCCAGCTTCTGGAAACGCAATCTTTCGGGCATTGTCGCCAACGTATCGCTGGGCTTCATGCTCGGGCTGGGGCCCGAGATCCTGTCGTTTTTCGGCCCGCATATGGAAGTGCGCCACGTCACGCTGTCGACCGGTGCGGTGGCAACTGCCGTGGGCGTGCTTGGCCCCGACGTGATGCATACGGCGCCGTTCTGGCTGGCCGTGGCAGGTATTGCGCTGATGGGGGTGCTGAACGTGCTGGTGTCGTTCGCACTGGCCTTCAATATGGCGATGCGCTCGCGCAACCTGCGCGGGGTCGATCGCAAACGCGTGACGGGTGCCGTGTGGCGGCGCATCTTACGAGACCCGCTGTGCCTGCTGGTGCCGCGCGCCCCGACTGCGAGCACGCCGCCCAGCACTAGTACGCCAGCCTAGGTCTAGTGGTCTAGTGGGTTGCGGGCGCGGCAGGCGCGCCCAACTCGCTGCGGAACGGGATGGACGGCTGCGCGCCGAGCCGCGTGACTGACACTGCCGCAGCGGCCTGCCCAAATTCGATGGCTGCATCGGGCATCGCACCCTCTGCCAGCGCCGCGGCCAGCGCGCCGACAAACGTATCGCCGGCAGCGGTGGTGTCGATGGCGTGCGCGGTGGGGGCCGCCATCAGCACGCGCGAATGGGCATCCACGTAGGCAACGCCGCGCGCGCCCAGCGTGACAATCACTTGCCGCGCACCTTGCGCATGGAGATCAGCAGCCGCATCCAGCGCAGCTTCGGGCGAATCGACAGTCCGCGCTGTCAGCAGCGCGGCTTCGGTCTCGTTCGGGATCAGGTAATCGCACGCGGCGATCCATGGCGTGGGCAGTGGGCCGAGGGCGGGTGCCGGGTTCAGGATGACCGTCTTGCCAAGCCGCTGGCCCAGTTTGAGCGCGCATTCCACCGCCTCGGGCGGAGATTCCAACTGACAGACGATCACGCGCGCGCGTTCGAACGCGGCACGCTGCGCTTCGATCATCGTTGGCGTCAGCAATTCGTTGGCGCCGGCCACGATGACGATGGTGTTCTGGCCGCTGTTGGCCACGGTCACGCAGGCGATGCCGGTGGCCGCCCCGGCGTGCACTGACACCATCGACGTGTCCACGCCTTCGCGGCGCAGGCCGTCGCGTAACGCCGTCCCGTAAGCGTCGTCGCCCACGCAGCCGAGCATGGCGACACGGGCGCCCAGACGCGCGGCTGCTACGGCCTGGTTGGCGCCCTTGCCGCCCGGGATGGTTTCCAGCGCAGGGGCAGCAACCGTTTGCCCGGGACGCGGCAAGCGTGGCGTGCGGATCACGAGATCCATATTCAAGCTGCCGACGATCAGCACGTCGGCAGCGGGGTGCGCAGAAGAGGCGGAAGGGCGCTTGGCCACCATGGCGGGACTACGTTGAAAGCGTGAAAGGAATGCGGGCTCAGGCGGCGCGGGCCGGGCGCTCGGGTTCGGCGGTCGATTCGCGCAAAGACAGGCGCGGCGGCAGCACGATGCGGCGCGCACGCGGCTCTTCCACGGGGTGGCGCAAGGCGTTGTCGCCGAGGTGTTCAAGCAGCGTCTGCGCGGTGGTCTCGCCCAACTGGCGGATCGATTGGCCAACGGTGGACAGGGCCGGATAGACGTAGCGGCTCAGTTCGATGTCGTCAAAGCCCATCACAGACAGCGCCTTCGGGACGGGAATGCCCAGCTCGGCCGCAGCGCGCAGCGCGCCGATGCCCATCAGGTCATTGCCGGCGAAGATGGCCGTGGGCATCTCTCCTTCGGTCAGCAACTGGCGCGCGGCGCGATAGCCGCCGGGGCTGGTGAAATCGCCTTCGGCAATGCGGGCGGACGCTTCCGGCACGCCGGCTTCGCGCAGAGCGCGGTGGAAACCGGCCAGGCGCTCTGCCGTCACGCTCAGTGACGACGGCCCACTGATGCAGGCGATGCGGCGGTGGCCGAGGTCCAGCAGATGCTTGGTCGCCATGTACGCGCCTTCTTCGTGATCGACCTGCACCTGATCGGCCTGGATGCCTTCGGTCGGGCGGTCGACCATCACGATGGGCAGGGCGGATTCACCAAGCGCTTCCACCAATGCCGTGTCCGGCCCTGCGCTGCTGACGATGATGCCGTCGACGCGTTTTTCCATCAGCACGCGCAGGTAGTCGCGCTGCTTGCGGGGGTCGTCGTCGGAGTTGCAGAGGATGACGCTGTAGCCGGCGGCAGCGCACACGTCTTCAATGCCGCGTGCCAACTCCGCAAAGTACGGGTTGGTGGCGGTGGGTACGAGTACACCGATGGTGCGTGTAGTGCGATGTTTGAGCGAGCGCGCCACGGCGCTGGGCACATAGCGCGTGGCGCGAATGGCTTCTTCCACGCGCTTGCGTGTCTCGGCGTTGACCGGTCTTGTGTTGTTGATGACGTGCGAGACGGTGGTGAACGAAACTCCGGCCAGTGCGGCCACGTCCTTGATGGTTGCCATGACGATCTCCTCTGTCTCTTAATGTTGCTTGCTGCGGTTGCGCTTGCTGCGATAGGTATCCATGACCACGGCCGCGACGATGACCGCGCCCGTGATGATTCGTTTGGTGGGCTCCGATGCGCCGATCTGCGCAAGGCCCGATTCGAGCACCGAGATGATCAGCACGCCAAACAGCGTGCGCACGACCGAACCGCGCCCGCCCATCAGGCTCGTGCCGCCGATCACCACGGCCGCGATCACTTGCAGTTCCATGCCCACCCCGGCGTTCGGATCAGCCGCTTCCAGGCGCGACACCTGGAACAGCGCGGCCAGGCCCGAGAGCAGCCCCATCAACGCGAACACCGCAATCTTGTAGGGGCGCGGATTCACGCCCGCCAGCCGTACGGCTTCTTCATTCGTGCCGATAGCCACCAGGTAGCGGCCGAACACCGTGCGCACCAGCACGATCTGGCCAACGATCGTGATGACAATCGCAATCAGGAAAGATGGCGCAATGCCCAGTGCGATGGGATTGGCCAGCCAGTCGACCGCGCTGCCGATGTACACCGTGCGCGAATCTGTGAGGCTGTAGGCGAGGCCGCGCGCCATCTCCAACACGCCCAGTGACACGATGAACGACGGGATACCCCAATGCACGGTGACCGCCCCGGTCAACATGCCGGCCGCCGTGGCCAGCACTACGCCCGCCAACGCGGCCGGCAACAAGCCCCAGCCGAACTGGGTCATGGCAACAGACAGTACCGAAGCCGCCAGCGCCAGCACCGAGCCCACCGACAGATCGATCCCTCCGATCATCAGGATGAACGTCATGCCCACCGCCATCACCAGCAGGTCGGGGATCTCGTTGGCAATGGTTGTGAACGTGGGCAGCGAGAAGAACGTCGGTGACAGCGTGCCGAACAACACCAGCATGGCGATCAGCGCAGCGAGCAACCCGCCGATGGTCCCAAGCGACATGCCCAGCGCTGCGCGCGTGCCGGCAGCCGCTGCGGGCGGCGTGGGGGGCAGGGTGGAATCAGAGCGCATCTGCGGTCTCCGAGGGCGATTGAGGTGCACGTGAGTCGGAGTCTCCCGATTCACCGAAAGCGGCGGCGAGCAGGGCATCCTGGCTCCAGCCGTCGCGTTGGAAGATGTGTGTCAGCCGCCCGGCGCGCATGACGCCAATGCGGTCGCACAGTTGCATGAGTTCGCGCAGGTCGCTCGACACCACGACCAGCGCCTTGCCTCGCGCGGCCAGCGCGTCGAGCAGCGTATAGATGTCGAACTTGGCGCCGACATCCACGCCTCGCGTGGGCTCATCGAATAGCAGCACGGGGGTGTCGCGCTCCAGCCAGCGCGCAATCGCCACCTTCTGCTGATTGCCGCCCGAAAGTTCACCCACCGGTTGCTCAGGCCCAGCGCAACGGACGCGCAATGCGCCGATGTGCCGCTGCGCCAGCGCACGCTCGCGCGCCGGTTGCAGCCAGCCGCGGCTCGTGACGCTTGGCATGTTGCCCAGCGCGATGTTGGTCGCGATGGGCAGGCTCAGCATCAGGCCTTCGTCCTTGCGGTCTTCAGTGAGCAGGCTGATGCCGTGACGCACCGCGTCGCCAGGCGAGCGGATGCGCGCAGGCGCCAGCGGCGTACCGACTTCGACGGTGCCTGCATCCGCGCGGTCCGCCCCGAAGATCAGCCGCAGCAATTCCGTGCGGCCCGCACCGACCAGGCCGGCGATGCCGAAGATCTCTCCTGGCGCCACGTCGAAGCTCACATCGCGCACGGCCGGCGCACGCGTCAGGCCGGTCACCCGCAGCGCAGGTGAGCCGTCGCCGACCCACGGCTCGCGGGCGGCCCGTTGCGATTCGGATGAGGCGGCCACGTCGCGGCCGACCATCGCCTGGATCAGTGCATCCTGCGTGACCGTGGCAGCCGGCGCGTCGGTGACCAGCTTGCCGTCACGCAGCACGACGATGCGATCTGCAATGCGCGCGAGTTCGTCCAGGCGGTGGGAGATGTAGATGATTGCCACGCCTTCGCGGCGCAACGCATCGATGCGCTCGAACAGCGTGGCGCTCTCGTGCGCGCTCAGCATTGCCGTCGGCTCGTCGAGGATCAGCACCCGGCATGCGCTGGCCAGCGCGCGGGCAATTTCGATCATCTGCCGGTGGCCGATGCCGAGCGTGTGTACGGGCGTCCAGGGATCGAGGTCCAGCCCCACGCGCGCAAGCGCCTGTTCGGCCCGACGGCGCAGCGCAGAACGATCCACAAAACCCAGCCGCCGGGGCAGTTCGCCGAGGAACAGGTTCTCGGCCACCGTCAGCGTCGGCACCATGCTCAGCTCCTGCAGCACCATGCGCACGCCCAGCGCTTCGGCAGCGCTGCGCGAATCGGGTGCGTACAGTGTGCCGCCCAGCGTCATGGAACCCGAGGTCGCCGTCTCCAGCCCGCAGAGGATCTTGGAGAGCGTGCTCTTGCCGGCGCCGTTCTCCCCCGTGAGTGCAAGCACCTCGCCCGCGTGCACGTCGAGATCGATATCTCTGAGCACGGGGGCGGCGTAGTGCTTGCTGACGGCGGAGACGCGCAGCAGCGGCGGGCGCGGTTCGTAAGCGGCAGACATGGCTGGCGGCGGCTTGCCGGTCTGTGGCGTTACGTGCGCGTGACGAGGTTGACTGGTGTCTCGACGACACCCGACAGCTTCGCCTGCGGCGTCTTGGCGGCCAGCGCCTTCAGGGCCGTCTCGATGCCGTAGACGGCTTGCTGATCGGCGTGCTGATCCGCAGTGGCAGCGACGCGTCCGTCAGCCAGCATGGCCTTGATGGCTTCGATGTTGTCATAGCCGCCAATCATCACCTTGCCCAGCTTGCCCGCTGCGCGCACCGCCGATACGGCGCCGATGGCCATGTTGTCGTTGCCGCACAGTAGCGCCTTCAGGTCAGGCTCGGAGCGCAGCATGGCGGCCGCCACCTTGTTGCCCTTGTCGATTTCCCATTCGCCCGATTGCACCCCCGCGATCTTTAGCTTGGCGGCTTCCGCCGCGTCCTTGAAGCCGGCGGTGCGCTGCTGCGCGTTCGTGGTGGTCGGAATGCCTTCGATGATGCCCACGGCATCGCCGGGCTTGAGCGACTTGGCAACGAAGTCGCCCACGAGTCGCGCACCTTTGCGGTTGTCCGGCCCCACGAAAGGTACGTTCAGCCCTTTCTCCTTGAGCGCCGCCGGGTCCAGCCGGTTGTCGATGTTGATGACGAGAATGCCCGCGTCCACGGCCTTCTTGACCACCGGCACCAATGCCTTGGAGTCGGCCGGCGCCAGCACCAGCGCATCCACACGCGCGACGATCATCTGCTCGACCAGGCGGATCTGCCCGGCCGTGTCGGTTTCGTCGCGAATGCCGTTGGTCAGCAGCGAGTACTCCGACGCATGGTCCTTCTGATGCTTACGGGCGCCGTTCTCCATGGTCAGGAAGAACTCATTGGCGAGCGACTTCATCACCAGTGCCACTTTGGGCGGCTGGTTGGCGGCGTACGCCAGCGAAAACGGGAACGGCAGAGCAGCAGCTACGGCAGAGCCCACGCCAATTTTCAGGGCGCGGCGACGGCGGATATCCATGGTGTCTCCTCCAGGAAGAGGCCTGTCTGGGGCGGGTGGATGCGGGCGTCGTTGCCGCTTCATGCCGTAAGGCATTACTAAGGGCAATCGCGCCTCGCTCTTCGCAAACGTTTGCGTATCTGACAGTCTCGGCTACCGCGTAACAGAAGTCAATGAAATTGCGCTTTACACCGCATAAGGAAAAACCCGTAGTGACGCCGCCTGCGCGCTCTGCGCGCCAGTTGCGTTGCGGGAGTGGCGTGATAGCCCTATCGAACGTGGTTGATTGTTTTAGTCCACAATACGGCCTGCCGCGTGGTCACCCCGTTTTTTGGGCGCCGCAAATCCCCTTGCTGCGACGCGGAATCCCCCGACGCCTTAGTTGACCGATTTTGTCGGGTTCCTTTATACTTGAGCAAAACGATCAGGTATTTCCCCGACGCCATGAGATTGACCACCAAAGGCCGCTTCGCGGTCACCGCCATGATTGACTTGGCGCTGCGCCAAGAGCAGGGTCCGGTCACGCTGGCTGGCATCAGCCAGCGTCAGAAGATTTCGCTGTCGTATCTGGAGCAGCTGTTCGGCAAACTGCGCCGCCACGAAATCGTGGAAAGTGTGCGCGGGCCGGGCGGCGGCTACAGCCTCGCGCGCCGTGCCGGCGACGTGACCGTTGCCGACATCATCATCGCCGTGGACGAGCCGCTGGACGCCACCCAGTGTGGCGGAAAGGGCAACTGCGGCGGCGAAGAGCATGTCGGCGGTCACACGGGCCGCTGCATGACACACGACCTGTGGGCCACGCTCAATCAGAAGATGGTCGAGTATCTCGATTCGGTGTCGCTGCAGAACCTGGTCGATCAGCAACGTGAACGTCAGCCGGAAGTGATCCAGGACATGCGTGAAGCGCGTCCGGCGCGCCGCGAACGTGCGCCGACACGCGCACGCGCGGTCGACACGCCCGCCGCCACGTCGGTGGCCGCAGAGCCGGTCAAGCGAGCGCCGCTGGTCAACTCCGTTTTCAGCCTGGCGCAGTCGTGATTGCGTCGGCGTGAGGCTGGCCACGACGCCAGCCCACACAAGAACATCGCCCCCCACACAAGGCAGACAAGATATGAGCACCCCGCAACTTCCCATCTACATGGACTATTCCGCGACGACGCCGGTGGATCCGCGCGTGGTCGACAAGATGATCCCGTACCTGCGCGAGAGCTTCGGCAATCCTGCTTCGCGCAGCCACCCGTTTGGGTGGGAAGCAGAGAAGGCCGTCGAGACCGCGCGCGAGCAGGTTGCAGCGCTGGTGAACGCCGACCCGCGCGAAATCGTCTGGACGTCTGGTGCTACCGAGTCTGACAACCTTGCCATCAAGGGCGCTGCCAACTTCTACAGCAGCAAGGGCAAGCACATCATCACCGTGAAGACCGAGCACAAGGCTGTGCTGGACACGACGCGTGAGCTGGAGCGCCAGGGTTTCGAAGTGACGTATCTGGACGTGAAGGACAACGGCCTCATCGATATCGAAGTCTTCAAGCAAGCCATACGCCCCGACACCATTCTTGCGTCGGTGATGATGGTGAACAACGAAATCGGCGTCATTCAGGACATCGAGCAGCTTGGCGAGATCTGCCGCGAGAAAGGCGTGATCTTCCACGTCGATGCCGCGCAGGCGACGGGCAAGGTGGGCATCGACCTGCAGAAACTGAAGGTCGACCTGATGTCGTTCTCGGCGCACAAGACGTATGGGCCGAAGGGCATCGGTGCCCTGTACGTGCGCCGCAAGCCGCGTATCCGCATCGAAGCGCAGATGCACGGTGGTGGCCACGAGCGCGGCATGCGTTCGGGCACGCTGGCCACGCACCAGATCGTCGGCATGGGCGAGGCCTTCCGCATCGCCAAGGAAGAGATGGCGACCGAGAACGAGCGCATCCGCATGCTGCGCGATCGCCTGTATCGCGGCCTGAACACGATGGAAGAGGTGTACGTGAACGGCGACATGGAAGCCCGTGTACCGCACAACCTCAATATCAGCTTCAATTTCGTGGAAGGCGAGTCGCTGATCATGGCCATCAAGGACGTCGCCGTGTCGTCGGGCTCGGCCTGTACGTCGGCATCGCTGGAGCCGTCGTATGTGCTGCGCGCCCTGGGCCGCAACGACGAACTGGCGCACAGCTCGATCCGTTTCACGGTTGGCCGCTTCACCACGGAAGAAGAAGTGGACTACGTGGTCGAACTGCTCAAGAACAAGATCGGCAAGCTGCGCGACCTGTCTCCGCTGTGGGAGATGTACAAGGACGGCGTGGATCTGAACAGCATTCAATGGGCGGCGCACTGAGCGCGGCGTTTGACGAAAAATGGGCGCCCCCGCGCCAGCCAACGATTGAAAGAGGTGTGAAATGTCTTACAGCAACCAAGTTCTGGACCATTACGAAAACCCCCGCAACGTCGGTTCGTTCGAGAAGGGCGACGACACGGTCGGCACCGGCATGGTCGGTGCACCGGCTTGCGGCGACGTGATGAAGCTGCAGATCAAGGTCAACGAGCAGGGCGTGATTGAAGACGCAAAGTTCAAGACCTATGGCTGTGGTTCGGCCATCGCTTCGTCGTCGCTGGTGACAGAGTGGGTGAAGGGCAAGACGCTGGACCAAGCGCTGGAGATCCGCAACACGGCCATCGCTGAAGAGCTGGCCTTGCCGCCGGTGAAGATCCACTGCTCGATCCTGGCTGAAGACGCCATCAAGGCGGCTGTGGCCGACTACAAGGAAAAGCACGGTTCGGCCGAGCAGAAGGCTGCTTGAGCCGGTTTGGATAGAAAGGACGCAGCATGATCACCCTGACCGACAAGGCCGCGCAGCACGTTTCCCGCTACCTTACCCGCCGCGGCAAGGGCGTGGGCCTGCGCGTGGGCGTGAAGACCACGGGCTGTTCGGGCTTGGCATACAAGCTCGAATATGCGGATGACATCGCCGCCGAAGACCAGGTCTTCGAATCCAACGGCGTCAAGGTGATCGTCGATCCGAAGAGCCTTCCGTACATCGACGGCACCGAGCTGGACTATGCACGCGAGGGCCTGAACGAAGGGTTCCGCTTCAACAACCCAAACGTGAAGGACGAGTGCGGCTGCGGCGAGTCGTTCCGCGTTTGAGCGGGGCACATTGAAGCAGGCGATTGTCGGTTTCGAGCGGGACGAGGAGGGCCACTGGGTCGCCCGTCTCGCTTGCGGACACGGGCAGCACATGCGCCACGATCCGCCTTGGCAGTTGCGGCCCTGGACAGAAACCGAAGCCGGGCGCGCCAGCAAGATCGGCGTGGTTGTGGAGTGCCTGAAGTGCGATCGGGGTGAACCGGTCGAATGAGGATCACGAGGCGGCGCTGCCGCTTTTTTTATTCATGAATTCCGGCTTGTCAGCGAACACGACGCATTTTTCCCTCTTCGGTCTGCCCGAGCACTTCGAGGTCGACGACGATGCGCTGAACGCCGCGTATCGCACCGTGCAGTCGCAGGCGCATCCCGATCGCTATGCCCACGCGGGTGACGCCGAACGCCGCGTCGCCATGCAATGGGCCACGCGCGCCAATGAGGCATATCAGACGCTGCGTGACCCGCTCAAACGGGCGACGTATCTGCTGCACCTGCGTGGTGTCGATGTGCAGGCCGAAAACAACACGGCTATGCCGCCCGCGTTCCTGATGCAGCAAATGGAATGGCGCGAAGCGCTGGGCGACGCCAAGGCGGAGCGCAACGTCGATGCGCTGGACGATCTGCTTGGCATGCTGCGCAAGGAAAAACGCGCGCGTTATCAGGCGCTGTCCGGCCTGCTCAATGGCGAGGGCAACACCGCAGCCGCGGCGGATGCCGTGCGCCAATTGATGTTCATCGAAAAGATCGAACGCGATACCGCCGAGGCCATCGACCGGCTGGAAGACTAGAACCCAGAATTTGCGACAATGTTGGGTTTGCCTCGGCAGGCAGCCCATTCGCGCAATCGAGACATCCCCATGGCTTTACTGCAGATTTCCGAACCTGGCGAATCGCCCGCACCTCACCAGCGCCGTCTGGCGGTGGGCATCGACCTGGGCACGACCAACTCGCTGGTGGCTTCGGTGCGCAGCAGCGTGCCGGAAGTGCTGCCCGATGATCAGGGCCGCCCGCTGCTGCCCTCCGTGGTGCGCTATCTGGCCACGGGCGGTGCGCATATTGGCTATAAGGCTCAGGCCGAAGCCGTGCGTGACCCGAAGAACACCATCATCTCGGTCAAGCGTTTCATGGGGCGAGGCCTGAAGGATGTCGCCCACATCGAGAATACGCCGTACGACTTTGTCGACGCGCCCGGCATGGTGCAGTTGAAGACCGTGGCCGGCGTGAAGAGCCCGGTGGAAGTGTCGGCGGAGATTCTCGCCACGCTGCGCCAGCGCGCCGAAGACACGCTCGGCGACGAGCTCGTCGGCGCCGTCATCACCGTACCCGCGTACTTTGACGATGCGCAGCGCCAAGCTACCAAGGACGCCGCCAAGCTGGCCGGCCTGAACGTGCTGCGCCTGCTGAACGAGCCCACCGCCGCGGCCATCGCCTATGGCCTGGACAATGGCTCCGAAGGCATCTACGCGGTCTACGATCTGGGTGGCGGCACGTTCGACATCTCCGTGCTCAAGCTCACCAAGGGCGTGTTCGAGGTGATGTCGACGGGTGGCGACTCCGCGCTCGGCGGGGACGATTTCGACCAGCGCATCGTCTGCTGGATCGTCGAGCAAGCCGGTCTGCAACCGCTGTCTGCCGAAGACACGCGCCTGCTGCTGAACAAGGCACGCGCTGCCAAGGAGTGGCTCTCCACCGCCGACAGCACCGAGATTGACGCGATGCTCTCCACCGGCGAGACCGTGCACCTCGTGCTGACTGCAGAGGCCTTTGCCGACCTGACCGCCAACCTCGTGCAGAAGACGCTGTCGCCGGTGCGCCGTGCGCTGCGCGATGCGGGCGTGACGGTCGAAGAGGTCAGGGGCGTGGTGCTGGTCGGGGGTGCGACACGCATGCCGATCATCCGCCGTGCCGTCGGCCAATTGTTTGGCCAGACGCCGCTCACGAACCTCGATCCCGACCAGGTGGTCGCCATTGGTGCGGCCATGCAGGCCAACCTGCTGGCCGGTAACCGTGCGCCGGGCGAAGACTGGCTGCTGCTCGACGTGATTCCGCTGTCTCTGGGCGTTGAGACGATGGGCGGCCTTGTCGAGAAGATCATCCCGCGCAACAGCACGATTCCCGTCGCGCGCGCACAGGAATTCACCACGTTCAAGGACGGTCAGACGGCCATGGCCATCCATGTGCTGCAAGGCGAGCGCGAACTGGCGAGCGATTGCCGTTCGCTGGCGCGTTTCGAGTTGCGCGGCATCCCGGCAATGGTGGCCGGTGCCGCGCGTATTCGCGTGACGTATCAGGTGGATGCTGACGGTTTGCTGTCGGTGTCGGCACGCGAGACGGTGTCGGGCGTGGAAGCGTCGATAGCGGTGAAGCCGTCGTACGGTCTGGCCGATGACGACGTCGCCCGCATGCTGCAGGAAGGTTTCCAATCTGCCGAAGACGACATGCGCCGTCGTGCGCTGGCGGAAGAGCGCGTTGAGGGCGAGCGCTTGCTCGAGGCGCTGTCGCAGGCGCTGGCGGCCGATGGCGATCTGCTGTCGCCCGAAGAGCGCGCCGCCATCGACACCGAAATTGCCACGCTGCGCACCACCATGCAGGGCGAAGACCACCGCGCCATCAAGGACGCCGTGGATGCCCTGTCGCATGGCACTGACGAATTCGCTGCGCGCCGCATGGACCGCGGCATTCGCAAGGCGCTCGCCGGCAAACGTATCGAGGAGCTCGGCTGATCGCCGATCGCATCCCCTAAAACACCCTTATCGATCGAGTTTTTTCATGCCACACATCGTCGTTCTTCCTCACGTCGAATACTGCCCGGAAGGGGCCGTGATCGAAGCCAAGCCCGGCACGACCATCTGCGACGCGCTGTTGGGCGCCGACATCGAGATCGAGCACGCATGCGAGAAGTCGTGCGCCTGCACGACCTGTCACGTGATCGTGCGAGAGGGTTTCAATTCGCTGGAAGAGGCGACCGAGAAGGAAGAGGATCTGCTAGACAAGGCCTGGGGCCTGGAGCCGAACTCGCGCCTGTCCTGCCAAGCCAAGGTGGCGGATACGGACCTGACCGTCGAGATCCCGAAGTACACGATCAACCACGCCAAGGAAAACCACTGAGCCAAGCGGCCAGCGGAGGAGGGAGCCCATCATGAAATGGAACGACATCCAGCAGATCGCGGAAGCGCTGTACGACAAGTACCCCGACGTCGATCCGACGCGGCTGAACTTTGTTGACCTGCATAACAAGGTTGTCACGCTGGAAGGCTTTGACGACGACCACAAGCGTGGCGGCGAGAAGTTTCTCGAAGCCATCCAGCAGGCGTGGATCGACGAAGCGGAATAAACGCGTAGCCTCCAACGCGTACGCATGAAAAAACCGGCCCGAGGGCCGGTTTTTCTTTTGGGTCGAAGGCGACGGCGGATTAGCCAGGCACCAGCGTACCGTTCTCGATATGGACGCGTTCGCCTGCCTGGAAGCCCGGTGCAGCCTTGTACGTGAAGCTGCGGTTCGTACCGTTGTCCATGCGCACGTTCACACGGTATTGGGTGTCGCGGCTGTAGTAGTTCTCCGCCACATGGCCACCGTAACCGCCTGCCACCGCGCCGCCGACCGTCGCAAGCGTACGGCCATTGCCGCGGCCAATCTGGTTACCCAGCAGCCCGCCCACCACCGCGCCACCAATCATGCCGAGGCCTGTTTCCTTGCCTTGCGTTGTGATCGGCGTGACCGACGTCACATGGCCGGCATAGGGGCTGGCCGACTGGCGCGGCTGTGTTTGCGCGTAGCTGGGGCTGGTGGACGGCGCGCGTTCAGCGTACGACGGTTCACGGGCTCGCGCCGGAGCAGGCGCAACGTTCTGTGCCGGATACGGAGCGGCCTGATTCGGCTGCGTCGTCTGGCCCGGTGCGGCCAACGCCATCGGGGCCGAAGCGCCCGGCATGGCGGCTGCAGATTGCGCAGCCACATTCGGGTCGGTGCTGCCCTGCGTAGCCTTCGATGTGGGCAGCACGCCGGTGATGGCGGCCACAGCGGTCAGGCTTGCGATGATCACGGCCACGGCCGCCGTGGTCATCAGCGGATGCATCCGTCGTGACGACGACGGCACCTGACCCGGCGAGGTGCCACCGTATTGTTGACCTTGGTTCGGTTGGATCTTGTTCGTCATCTTCGTTCTCCTGCGGCCCGTGATTGGTTCGTTGTTCGGCCCTTCGATGATCACAGTGTGGTCCATCGCCCAAACGGATGCCGTTTTAATTTGTAAGCATCTGTACTCAGGCTTTTCCCTTAAAAATCAGGTGCTTGGCGGAATTTGATACACAGTGTTGAAGCGCAACGATGTTACAAATAGCGGGGTGGGCGCGCGTTTTGCGCAGGCGCGGGCAATAAAAAACGCCCTGAAAGGGCGTTTTTCCAAGGCGATCGTCCGAGCCGATCAGTCTTCGCGGCGCAGGTGCGGGAAAAGGATCACGTCGCGGATGTTCGGGCTGTCGGTGAGCAGCATCACCAGGCGGTCGATGCCGATGCCGCAGCCGCCGGTCGGAGGCATGCCGTATTCCAATGCGCGGATGTAGTCGGCGTCATAGAACATGGCTTCCTCGTCGCCGGCGTCCTTCTGTTCGACCTGCTTGCGGAAGCGCTCGGCTTGGTCTTCCGGGTCATTCAGTTCGGAGAAGCCGTTGGCGATTTCGCGGCCGGTGATGAACAGCTCGAAGCGCTCGGTGATGCCGGGCAGCGTGTCGGAGCCCCGTGCCAGCGGCGACACTTCGACCGGGTAGTCGATGATGAACGTCGGCTCCCACAGTTGCGATTCGGCGGTTTCTTCAAACAGCACGAGCTGCAGCGTGCCAACGCCGGCGTTCAGGAATTGCGGCGCGTTCGTGTCGATCTTGAACTTCTTCAGCTCGGCGCGCAGGAAGTCGACATCGGCAAGTTGCGCGTCGGTGTATTGCGGCGCGTACTTCTGGATCGCTTGGCAGATGGTCAGGCGATGGAACGGCTTGGCAAGATCCAGCTCGCGGCCTTGATAGGTGAGCGTGGCGGTGCCCGAGGCGTCGATGGCGGCCTGGCGGATCAGTTGCTCGGTGAAGTCCATCAGCCAGCGGTAGTCCGTGTAGGCCGCGTAGAACTCCATCATCGTGAACTCGGGGTTGTGTCGCGGAGACACGCCCTCGTTACGGAAGTTGCGGTTGATCTCGTACACACGCTCGAAACCGCCCACGATCAGGCGCTTGAGGTACAGCTCCGGTGCGATGCGCAGGAACATCTGCATGTCCAGCGCATTGTGGTGCGTGATGAATGGCTTGGCTGCCGCGCCGCCCGGGATCGGATGCAGCATCGGCGTCTCGACTTCCATGAAACCGTTGCCGGCCATGAAGTTGCGCAGCGAGGCCATGGCCTTGGTGCGGGCGCGGAACGTGTCGCGCGTTTCCTTCGAGACGATCAGATCGACGTAGCGCTGGCGATACTTCTGTTCCTGATCGGCCAGGCCGTAGTAGTCGCCCGGCAGCGGACGCAGGCTCTTCGAGAGCAGGCGCAGTTCCGTCACAGCTACCGACAGTTCGCCGGTTTTCGTCTTCATCAGCGTGCCGCGCGCAGCCACGATGTCGCCCAGGTCCCACTTCTTGAAGCTGGCGTAGACGTCTTCGCCCACGGCGTCGCGGCTGATGTAGAACTGGATGCGGTCGGTGGCGTCCTGCACAGTGGCAAAGCTGGCCTTGCCCATCACGCGCTTGAGCATCATGCGGCCAGCGATGGCCACCTGCACCGGTTCGGCTTCGAACGCAGCCTGTTCCAACTCGCGGTATTTCGCTTGCAGATCACCGGCGTGGTGCGTCGGGCGGAAATCATTGGGAAACGCGACGCCTTGCTGGCGGATCTCGGCAAGCTTCTCGCGGCGCTCGGCGATGATCTTGTTGTCGTCCTGCGCCGGCACGGCGGCCGCGGTATTCGATTCGGCCGGGTTGTTCTGTTCGGTCATGATGGTGATGAGAGGAATGTCGGTTCAGGCGATGTTGCGCAGGTCGTCCAGCTCGGTCGCGCCAAAGTCGGGGCGGACGAGGTAGGCGGCGATGCGCGCAGCGGCGTCTTGCGGCGAGACCAGCTCGCCATGCGCGTGCAGATCGCGGAAGCGCTGCACGCCGGCAAAGTCGGCGCCACGGATGGTGCGTTGCATGTCGGTGTCGATCACGCCCGGGGCAAGCGCCACTGCGCGCACACTGGCGTCGCCATCGGCGTTGATGGCGCGCACGAACATGTCCAGCCCCGCCTTGCCGGTGCAATACGCGGCCCAACCGGCGATCGGCCGGCGTGCTGCGCCCGACGAGATCGCCAGCACGCGGCGCTGGGCGTTCCAGTCGGCGGTGCCGCGCAGCAGGGCAGCGGTCAGCGCCATCGGGCCGGCCAGGTTCAGCTGCAGGTGCGGCAGCAGCGTATCGGCACGCAGCGTGTCGATGGTGCCGATCGGCTCGACCGCGCCGGCGTTGAGCACCAGCGTCACGTTGGCAAAGGCGGGCAGGGCGGCAAGCGTCTTGGTCATCCACGCCTCGGCGGCATGCGCGTCGGACAGGTCGACCTGGTGCCAGTCGAGTGTCACGCCGGCGGCGGCTGCCTGTGCACGCAATTCGGCGTTATCGCCGCGTGCCACGCAGATCAGGCGGCGACCGGGCTGCATCAGCGCCTGGGCCAGCGCGGCGCCCAGGCCGCGCGAGGCACCGGTCAGGATGAACAGGGACGTGTCGGACATGGCAGTCGCTCGGGTGTGGCTCGGATCAGACGCCTTGCTTCAGGCTGGCCTGAATAAACGGGTCGAGGTCGCCGTCCAGCACCTTCTGCGTGTTGGAGATTTCCACGTTCGTGCGCAGATCCTTGATGCGGCTTTGGTCCAGCACGTAAGAGCGGATTTGATGGCCCCAGCCCACGTCCGTCTTGGCGGCTTCCTGTGCGTCGGCGGCGGCCTGACGCTTGCGCAGTTCGTGCTCGTACAGGCGCGACTTCAGCATCGTCATCGCTTCGGCACGGTTGCGGTGCTGCGAGCGGTCGTTCTGGCACTGCACGACGATGCCGGTCGGGATGTGCGTAATCCGCACGGCCGAGTCGGTCTTGTTGATGTGCTGACCGCCCGCGCCCGAAGCGCGATACGTGTCGACACGCAGATCGGCCGGGTTGACCTCGATCTCGATCGAATCATCGACTTCCGGATAGACGAAGATCGACGAGAACGACGTGTGGCGCCCGCCCGCCGAGTCGAACGGCGACTTGCGCACCAGGCGGTGCACGCCGGTCTCGGTGCGCAGGAAGCCAAACGCGTATTCGCCCTCGACCTTGATCGATGCGCTCTTGATGCCGGCCACGTCGCCTTCGGACTCTTCCAGCACTTCGGTCTTGAAGCCCTTGCGCTCGCAGTACTTCAGGTACTGGCGCAGCAGCATCGACGCCCAGTCGCACGCTTCGGTGCCGCCGGCGCCGGCCTGGATGTCGATGAAGCAGTTGGCAGCGTCCATCGGGCCGGAGAACATGCGGCGGAATTCCATGTCTTCGACAATGGCGCGCATGCCCGCGGTGTCAGCCTCGATGGCTTCGATGGTGTCGTCGTCACCCTCCTCGCGGGCCAGCTCGAACAGCTCGGCGCCGCCGGTGAGGTCTTCGTCGAGCTTGGTCAGGGCCAGAACGACGGTTTCAAGCGACTTCTTTTCGCGACCCAGCTCCTGGGCGCGTTTGGGATCGTTCCAGACCTCGGGGTTCTCGAGTTCCTTGTCGACTTCAACTAGACGTTCAGATTTGACGTCGTAGTCAAAGATACCTCCGAAGGTCGTCGGCGCGCGACTTCAGGTCGGCCAACGTGTTCTGGACGGCATTGAGGCGTTCTGCTTCCATGGTGCAAAAATCCGGTCGGAAACCGGAAATTATAGCGGAATCAAGGGGTTTTCCGTCCGGTTGGAACCTCAAAACGGCCATTTTCCGGGCCGTGGACCGGGATTTGTGTGAGTGCCGCAGGCGTACCGCGTGGCTTCGGTTAGCATGACGGCCAGTTCATATGGCTTTTGGCGCCGTCCGATGATCATCCGCTCGCTGCTCGATACCGATCTGTACAAATTCACGATGATGCAGGTGGTGCTGCATCACTTTCCCGGTGCGCACGTTGAATACCGCTTCAAGTGCCGTAACGCGGGCGTCGATCTGGTGCCGTTCATTGACGAGATTCGCACGGAAATCCGCCACCTGTGCACCCTGCGCTTTACCGATGCCGAGCTCGATTACCTGCGCGGCATGCGCTTCATCAAGAGCGATTTCGTCGATTTTCTCGGCCTGTTCCATCTCAACGAGAAGTACATCGCCGTGCGCCCGGCTGCCAGCAACGACGGGCAAATCGAGATCGTCATCGCGGGGCCGTGGCTGCACACGATCATGTTTGAAGTGCCGGTCCTGGCCATCGTCAACGAGGTGTTCTTCAGCCGCACGCAGACGCACCCGCAGTGGGAGGAGGGCAAACGCCGCCTGACCGACAAGCTGGCGTCGCTCAAGCGCCCCGGCCTGGAAGACTGCCGCATTGCCGACTACGGCACGCGCCGCCGCTTTTCGCACACCTGGCACGAGCATGTGCTGCTGGAGACGCGTGCGCAGCTCGGCGCCCAATACGCGGGCACCAGCAACGTCTACTTCGCCATGAAGCACGGCATGACGCCGCTTGGCACCATGGCGCATGAGTATCTGCAGGCCTGTCAGGCACTCGGCCCGCGCCTGCGCGATTCCCAGACCTTTGCGCTGGAAACCTGGGCCAAGGAATATCGCGGCGACCTCGGTATCGCGCTGTCGGATACCTACGGCTTTGACGCCTTTCTGCGCGATTTCGACATGTTCTTCTGCAAGCTCTTCGACGGCGTTCGGCACGATTCCGGCGATCCGTTCGAGTGGGGCGAGCGCATGCTCAAACATTACGAGGACATGCGCGCCGAGCCGAAGTCCAAGGCGCTGATCTTCTCCGACAGTCTCGACATGCCCAAGGTCATCGGCCTGTATGAGCGCTTCCACGGCCGCTGCAAGCTGGCGTTTGGCGTGGGGACCAATCTGACAAACGACCTGGGCTACACGCCGCTGCAGATCGTCATCAAGATGGTCCGCTGCAACGGCCAGCCGGTGGCCAAACTGTCGGATGCGCCTGAGAAGACCATGTGCGACGATCCGGCCTACCTCACGTATCTGAAGCAAGTGTTTGGTGTGCAATAAGGCTCACGCCCGCGCCGAATAAGTTTCAACGGCGTAGGCGGATCGTGCTGAAAGTGGCTCGTATAATCGATCGATCTTTCGGAGCCGCCATGGAATCACAACCGGACACCCCCGTCGATCCGCTCGACACCAGCCGCGCACGCGATGCCATCTTTGCGCGCATCCGCAATGCGCAGCATCGTCCAGCGAAACCGACACAGGGTGAGCGCGACGCCGTGGCGGACTACCTCGCGCGCCATCCTGCCGGCCCGCGCCCGCCAATGCCTGAGGATCTCGCCGCGCATTTCGCCGAGCAGGCACTGAAGATGGCCTCGACGCTGGATACGGTGGACGCGCTATCCGACGTGCCGGGCGCTGTGGCTTGCTATCTGGCCGGCCTTAGCCTCAAGCCTCAGGCGGTGGCCTGGACCACCTTGCAATCGCTGGACTGGGCGGCTGCGGGCATCGACATCGAATTCCGACCGCCCGTGCGTGAGGCCCAAGCCGATCTGGAACACGGCGATCTCGTTGGCATTACGGGTTGCTTCTGCGCGATTGCCGAGACGGGCTCGCTAATGCTGCTGTCGGGGCCGGAGAACGTCGCCTCCACGGCGCTGCTGCCCGAGACGCATATCGCCGTAGTGCCGCAGTCGCGCATCGTCGCCAATCTGGAAGACGCCTATACGCTGATGCGTGCGGAGCGGGGTGAGCTGCCGCGCGCCACCAACGTCATCAGCGGCCCATCGCGCACGGGCGATATTGAGCAGACCATCGTGCTCGGCGCACATGGCCCGTATCGCGTGCACGTGATCGTGGTGACGGCTGCCTGAGACAGCGTTCGGGGCTCCTTGCTGCATCAAACCTCTGTGGATGTTTGGGGGCCGACAGACCTCTGGCGTTTACACTGGCGTCTTTGTTTGTGTGGCGCGGCCGCATTTGCGGTGTGCGCCCGCGATTAGGAGAACGCCTACGTGAAACGCCTCTGGCCCCTTGTCTTCCTGTTTGTCTGTGGCCTGGCGCGCGCCGCTGATGTGAGCGGTGCTGAGTTGCATCTGTTATGGGGTGTGCCGTTTGCGGGCATCCTGCTCTCGATTGCCATTGCACCGCTCGTCGTGCCCAAGCTATGGCATGACCATTACGGCAAGATCGCGGCGGCGTGGGCCTTGGCGCTTCTGGTGCCGTTCGGTATCGTGTTCGGCTCTGACGCGGCCATCGCTTCCGTCAATCATGCCGCCCTGGCTGAATACATTCCCTTCATCGCGCTGATCGCCGCTTTGTACGTTGTTGCAGGCGGTATCTGCATTCGCGGCAACCTGCACGCTACGCCAAAGCTCAATACGGGCTTGATCGCGCTTGGCACGGCCCTGGCCAGCATCATGGGGACCACCGGTGCAGCCATGCTTTTGATCCGGCCTTTGCTGCGCGCCAACGAGGCACGCCGGCATCGCGCACACGTCGTCGTGTTCTTCATCTTTCTGGTGGCCAATGCCGGTGGGGCGCTTACGCCGCTGGGCGATCCGCCTCTGTTCCTGGGCTTCTTGCAGGGCGTCGATTTTTTCTGGACCGCGCAACATCTGTGGCGCCAGACGTTGACGATGTGGGTGCTTCTGCTGGCGATCTTCTTCGTCATCGACAGCTACTTCTATCACACGGGCGAGGAAGAACTGCCCAACATCACTGATGCCACGCCGGATGATGCGGGCCCGTTGCGCTTCGAGGGCAACGTCAACTTTGTGCTGCTGGCGGGCATTCTTGGACTCGTGCTGATGAGCGGGCTGTGGAAGCCCGGCATCGTCTTCTACGTGATGGGCACCGAGGTGCTGTTGCAGAACGTGGTGCGTGACATCGGGTTGGTGGCCATCGCGCTGCTTTCGTTGTGGCTAACCCCGACAAGCGCACGCGCCGGCAATGAGTTCAACTGGGAGCCCATCTTGGAAGTCGCCAAGCTGTTCGCCGGCATCTTCATCACGATCGGGCCGGTGATCGCCATGCTCAAGGCCGGCGTGGACGGCCCGTTCGCGGGCATCGTCCATCTCGTCAACGACAGCGCGGGCCAGCCGAACAACGCGATGTATTTCTGGGCGACGGGGTTGCTGTCTTCGTTCCTCGACAATGCGCCGACGTATCTTGTGTTCTTCAATACCGCCGGCGGCGACGCGCGCATGCTGATGAGCGAGGGCGCCTCCACGCTGGCCGCCATTTCCGCCGCGGCCGTGTTCATGGGCGCCAACACTTACATCGGCAACGCGCCCAACCTGATGGTCAAGGCCATCGCCGAAAGTCGCGGCCTGCGGATGCCGAGCTTCTTTGGGTACATGCTGTGGTCCATTTGCATTCTCGTGCCGATTTTCGTTCTGATGACCTTCGTCTTCTTCCGCTAACCGAACGTGTGTTGAACGTATGAAACCCGGAATCCTTGTCACCCGCGCGATGTTTCCCGAAGTGCTTGAGCGCTTGCGCGAGACCTTCGACGTGATCGACAACCAGGCGGACGTCGCGTATCCGCCCGAAGCGCTGGCCGAGCGTCTGCAAGGCCGCGTTGGCCTGCTGTCCAATGCCGCCGACACGATCAACGCTGATCTGATCAGCCGCGTGCCGACGCTGCGTGCGGTCTGCAACATGGCCGTCGGCTACAACAATTTTGACCTCGCGGCGATGACGCGTGCAGGCATCCTGGCGACCAACACGCCCGACATCCTGACCGAGACCACCGCCGATTTCGGCTGGGCCTTGCTGATGGCCGCCGCACGCCGCGTGTCCGAATCCGAACGCTGGCTACGTGAGGGGCATTGGAAGCGCTGGACTTACGATGCCTTCCTCGGGGCCGAGGTGTATGGCAGCACGCTGGGCATTCTTGGCATGGGCCGCATTGGCCAGGCGCTGGCGCGGCGGGCAAGCGGCTTCTCGATGCGCGTGATCTATCACAACCGCAGCCGCCTTTCGCCCGAAGTCGAACAGGAGACGCGCGCCACGTACGTCAGCAAGGACGCGCTGCTGAAACAGGCGGATCACCTCGTGCTGGTGCTGCCGTATTCCAAGGAAAGCCACCATGCTATCGGCGCCGCTGAGCTGGCACAGATGAAGCCGACCGCTACGCTGGTCAACCTCGCGCGCGGCGGCATCGTGGATGACGCCGCGTTGGCGCAGGCGCTGGCGGACAAGCGCATCTTCGCGGCCGGCCTAGATGTGTACGAGGGCGAGCCGAAGGTGCATCCGGCGTTGCTGGACGCCGAGCACGTTGCGCTCACGCCGCACATTGCCAGTGCCACCTTGGGCACGCGCCTGGGCATGGCCAATCTGGCGGCCGACAACCTGATCGCTGCGCTCGGCTTCGGCCCGCACGCAGGGCAACCGCCCAACTTGTTGAACCCGGATGCGCTGGCGCAGCGCGCGTCCTCCTGACCGAACGCAGATATGGACTGGCTGGCTTTACTGACGTTGCTGGGCGTGGCCGTGGTGGCTGTGCTGTGTGTGTTGATCTGGCGCGGCGTGTCTCGGCCGGCGGAAAACGATATGTCGCCGATGCTCGCGGCACTGCAAGATGGGTTCATGCGGGAACTCACGCGCGGTAATGAACGCATCGAGCGCGAACTGCGCGGCGAAATTGCCGAGACGGCCCGCATCGGCCGCAGCGACGTCACCCAACAACTGGGGCAATTCCAGCAGGTGCTGGCCACGCAGCTCACCAGTGTCGCCACGCTGCAGAACAACCAGATCGACACGTTCGCGCAGCAGCTCACCAAGCTGACCGAGACGAACACGCAGCAACTGGAGGCCGTGCGCCAGAACCTGCAGCAGCAAGCCCAGCAGGCACGCGACGAGCAGGGCAACGCGCTGCGCCGCTTTGGCGAGACGATGCAGCAGCAGCTCGCACAATTGGGTGAGGGCAACGAGCGCCGTCTGGCCGAGGTGCGCGCCACGCTGGAACAGAAGCTCAAGGACATCGAGGCGAACAACGCGACCAAGCTCGACGAGATGCGCCGCACGGTCGACGAAAAGCTGCACGCCACGCTGGAGCAGCGGCTGGGCGAATCGTTCAAGCTGGTGTCGGATCGGCTGGAACAGGTGCATCGCGGTCTGGGCGAAATGCAGGCGCTGGCCCAGGGTGTGGGCGACCTGAAGAAGGTGCTGACCAATGTGAAGACGCGCGGCACCTGGGGCGAAGTTCAGCTTGAGATGCTGCTGGAGCAGATGCTCACGCCCGAGCAGTACGACAAGAACGTCGAAACCGTGCACGGCACCGGCGCGCGCGTGGAGTTTGCCATACGCCTTCCCGGCAAAACCGATGCCGATCACGATGCAACGGTCTGGCTGCCGATCGATGCCAAGTTCCCGAAGGAGCAGTACGAACGCCTGCTCGACGCACAGGAACGCGCCGATGCCGAAGCTGCTGCCAGCGCCAGCCGCGAACTGGAGGTGGCGGTGCGCAAAGAAGCGCAGACCATCCACGAGAAGTACATCGCGCCGCCGGCCACGACCGACTTCGCCATCCTTTTCCTGCCGACCGAGGGCCTCTACGCTGAAGTGCTGCGCCGTCCGGGCCTGACGGACGAATTGCAGCGCAAGTTCCGCGTAACGGTGGCCGGTCCGACCACGCTTACGGCCATCCTCAACAGCCTGCAGATGGGCTTCCGAACGCTGGCGCTGGAAAAGCGCTCCAGCGAAGTCTGGCAAGTGCTCGGTGCAGTGAAGAGCGAGTTCGGAAAATTTGGCGACGTGCTGGCCGCGACGAAGAAAACGCTGGAGCGGGCCGTCAGCAACATCGAGCAGGCCGAGGTGCGGACGCGCCAGATGAACCGCAAGCTCAAGGCGGTGGAGGCGCTGCCGAGCGATTCCGCGCAGAGCGTGCTGGGGTTGGAAACCACCGTGCCCCAGGACGACGAAACCGAGGCCGAATAAGGCAGCGCCCGGCAGAACGTTGGCATCAGCAAAAGAAAAGGGGCGGATATTTCCGCCCCTTCTTCTTGAACCGCGCAGAAGCAATCAGGCTTCTTCCGGCACGTCGCGCAACAGGATCTCGATACCGCCAAAGCGCTCGGCGACCCAGTTGTAGGCATGGCAGGCCAGCCACAGCGCACCAAAACCAACCAAGGCATTGAGGATCAGGCCGCTGAGCACAACAATCGTCGGCAGTTCACCGTAGCGGACGAAGCCGACGAAGAAGAACAGCCCTACGACCGGCAGCGAGAAACAGAGATACACCAGCACCAGCGCGCGTGCGGTGTGGGCCGGGTGAAGATACGCAATCTCCTTGGTCATCATGGCAGTGCTCAAGCTCAAATCCGAAACAATCAAACTGGCGCAGAGTGTAGCGAATCGACCGATGCGCCGATACCCGCAGCCCGCAGGTGACGCAAAAAACCGACAGCATGGCGTGTTGCAGCCAGCGCAAGAGCCGCTGCCGCCACGCCGCTCAGACGAGGCCGTCGAACAGCAGGACCTGCACGGCGTCGCCGGCGTTGACCTGGCCTTGTTCGTGGGCGAGCACGACGAAGCAGTTTGCTTCGCTCATGGAACGCAGCACGCCCGAGCCTTGCTGGCCGGTGAGGCGGACTTCGAGCTGGCCCCTGTCATTCAGGGCGGCGATCGCGCGCTGATATTCCGTGCGGCCCGGGCGCTTGCGGATCGGGGCGGCGCTCACGGCCGGCACCAACGGCGCGCCCGCGTCGGTGGCGCCCATCATGCGCAGCAGCGCGCCGCGCACGAAGTGATAGAACGTCACCATCACTGCCACCGGGTTTCCGGGTAATCCAAAGAGGAACGCGCTGCGGCCATTTGACGCGATGCGCCCGAACGCCATCGGCCGGCCCGGGCGCATGGCGATCTTCCAGAACGTCACGTCACCGAGCTTGGCCATCATCTGTTTGGTGAAGTCTGCTTCGCCGACGGAGACGCCGCCCGACGTGATGATCGCATCGGCATTTTCGGCGGCGGTGCGGAAGGCGGCTTCGAGCGCCGCCGGGTCATCGCGCACGACGCCCATGTCGAGCAGTTCCACCCCCAGGCGCGAGAGCATGCCGTGCAGCGTGTAGCGGTTGGAGTCGTACACGCAGCCGGCGTCGAGCGGTTCACCAATGGAGCGCAGCTCGTCGCCGGTCGAGAAGAACGCCACGCGCAGCTTGCGGCGCACAGAGACTTCGGCGATGCCGAGCGAGGCGAGCAGGCCGATATCGGCAGGGCGCAGCGTACGGCCGGCGGACAGCGCGGCGCTGCCACGCGCGAGATCTTCACCACGCAGACGACGGTTGTCGCCGGCGCGCACGGCATCGCGGGCAAAGCGGACGGTATTGGCATCGCCTTGCGTGAATTCCTGCGGGATGACCGTATCGCAGCCCGTCGGCATGACGGCGCCTGTCATCACGCGCACGGCCTCGCCTGCGCTGGGCACGCCGTCAAAGGCGACGCCCGCGTACGCCGTGCCGATCACGCGCAATGAGACTTCGCCTGCGTCGCCGGCCAGTTCCGCGCTGGCAAAGGCGAAACCGTCCATCGCCGAGTTGTCGTGCGCCGGCACGTCGATGGACGACAGCACGTCTTCGGCCAGCACGCGATCCAGCGCGCTGCGAATGGGCACGCGGGCAACGCCCGTCACCGGCTGGACGAAGTCGCGCATGATGGCTTGCGCTTGCGCGACGGGCAGGGCGTTCGGATCGTAATCGGACAGGCACGAAACGACAGAGGCGAGGGTGGTCATGACGTCGATGAGGGATCGGATGGCGTTGGCGCTCTAGCGGCGCTCGGCCAAATGGTGCAGCTCTTCCAGCGTGTTGATGTTGGCGAAGGCGGTGCTGTCGTCAAACAACACGTCCACCGTCGCGTGGCGCGCGGTCCAGGTTTCGATCTTGCGGCCGCCGCCTTGCAGATAGACGATCAGGTCGTCGGCCAGCAACGTATCGATCAGACAGAATACCGGCTGCACTTGCCGGCGCGGTTGACCTTGCGCATCCGGCTCCATCGTCACCGGCATGGCGATGCGCGCGTTGGCCTCGTCCATTGCCTGCGAGAGCTTGGCGGCGAGGTCGGTCGGCACGAACGGCGAATCGCAAGGCGCAGTCAGCAGGTAGCGCGTCTGGCATTGTTCCAGCCCGGCCAGGATGCCTGCCAAGGGGCCGGCAAAGTCGGGCACCGAATCCGCCACCACCGGCACGCCAAACGATTCGTACGCGGCGAGGTTGCGATTGGCGTTGACCAGCATGTGACCTACCTGCGGCGACAGGCGCATCAACGTGTGCATCGCCATCGGTGCGCCGCGAAACGTCTGCAGGCCCTTGTCGACGCCGCCCATGCGGCTGCCCCGGCCGCCGGCCAGGATCAGGCCGGTGATGTCGGATGTTGGAATCATGTCGTTGAACGCTGGCGGATTCAGCCGCCGATGTAGGACATTTCGATGCGCCGGCCGACCGGCTGGGCCTTGCCGCTGGCACGCAGTTCGGAGTAGCGGTCGGTGCGGCCCTGCCAGACCGTGCGGATCGCATTGGAGAGTTCAAGATCGGTCGCGCCGCCGCGCAATAGCGCGCGCAGGTCGAAGCCTTCTGTGGCGAACAGGCACAGATACAGCTTGCCTTCGGTCGATAACCGGGCACGCGTGCAATCGTGGCAGAACGCCTGTGTCACGCTGGAAATCACGCCGATCTCGCCTGTGCCATCAACGTAGCGCCAGCGCTCGGCCGTCTCGCCGCTGTAGTTGGCCGACACGGGCTCAATCGCAAACTCCGAAGACAAACGCTTCACGACCTCCGCCGAGGGCACGACAGAGCGCATTTCCCAGTGGTTGGTCGTACCCACGTCCATGTATTCGATAAAGCGGACGATGATCCCGCTGCCACGGAAGTGGCGCGCCATCGGCACGATCTGGTCATCGTTGTCGCCTTTCTTGACGACCATGTTGACCTTGATCGGTGCCAGGCCGACCTTGTGCGCTACTTCAATGCCATGCAGCACCTCGCCCACCGCAAAATCGACGTCGTTCATGCGGCGGAAAGTCGCATCGTCGATGCCGTCAAGGCTGACCGTCACGCGGCTGAGACCAGCATCCTTGAGCGACTGCGCCTTGCGTGCGAGCAGGGCGCCATTGGTCGTGAGCGTCAGGTCCAGCGGCTTGCCTTCGGCTGTGGTCAGGCGCGCGAGCATTTCGACCAGGCGTTCGATGTCCTTGCGCAGCAGGGGCTCGCCGCCGGTTAGCCGGATCTTCTCCACGCCGTGCTCGATGAACAGCCGCGCCATGCGTTCGATCTCCTCGAACGAGAGCAGCTCGGAATGCCTCAGGAAGCGGTAGTCCTTGTCGAACACGTCTTTCGGCATGCAATAGACGCAGCGGAAGTTGCAGCGGTCCGTCACCGAGATGCGCAGATCGTGCAGCCGGCGGCCGCGCGTGTCCGTCAGTCTGCCCTCTGCCGGGATGAGCACATTGGGCACGCTGGGTACCGTGGCGCGATGGTGCTGACCATCACGCAGATCGTAGAGGGGGATGACGGTTTCGGTCATGGCGTGGTGCGGTGCGTCAATCCACGAAGCGGGGACGGTTCCATCCGATACAGCTTCGAGTGTAGCGCAGCCCCTGTTCCGCGCGGGCGGTGGGGTTTCATACTCGACATATCGCACACAGGAAAAAGGGCGGCCGAAGCCGCCCTCAAGTATTTGCCCCGGCGGTTACCCGCCGGTGTGCTGCTTACTGCTGGTCTGCACCACCCGCCGGGCGATTGGTCTCGACCAGCACCATCGGGCCGTGCTGAACTGGCGGCAGCGGTTTGCGCTCGCGCGGCACACGCGGTGCCGTAACGGTGCGCGCAGCTTCTTCCTGCGAAGCACGCAGCTTCTGACCGTCAGTGTGGACCCATGTCATGCCGGCGTTGTCCAGCACGCTCTGCAGGGTCTCGATCGGCAACGGCGAAGCCTGGGCAATCGTGCTGACCGGAGCCGGCACTTCGGCAAACGCCGTCACGATGGCTTCTTGAGGTGCTGCCACCGTGGCTTCCGGGGCGGGTGCTGCGGTAGCCGTTGCCAGCGCGGGCTCCGTCGGCTGCACTTGCGGCAGGGCCGACACAGGCGCCACGGCTTCCGCAGCATGCACCGGCTCTTGCACCACCGGAGCCGGGTTCTCAACCGGAGCGAACGACGTCGTCTGCACCGGTTCCGTCACGGTCGCGGGCAGTACCGGCTCGGCATGCATTTCGGCGACGGCTTCGTCTGCGCTTTCAGCGCCTTCGTTTTCGCCTTCACCTTCCGCACGGACGCCTTCCGCGCCCTCGCGGTCGCGGCGATAGCGGTTGCGGCCACGGCGGCCACGGCGGCGGCGCTCTTCACCTTCACCGTTGCCTTCCACGCCCGGAGTCACGCCTTCGCCCACGAAGCCTTCTGCCGGAGCCGCGGTGTCCAGCAGCGGTTGCGGCACTTGCGATGCGGAAGTCTGGTCGACCAGAGCTTCGGTGGCCACGGCTGCGGCTTCCTTGGCTTGTTGGTCGCGCTCGCCACGGCTTTCGCGCGGCTCGCGGTTTTCACGTGCCTCGCGCGGTTCACGACCTTCGCGGGCTTCCCGGCCCTCACGCGGCTGGCGCTCGCGACGTTCCTGATTGCGTTCGCGGCGGCCTTGGCCCTGATTCTGGCCCTCGCCACGCACTTCCTGGCCTTGCTGCGGCTGACGGGCTTCTGCCGTCTCGCGAACACCGCCCTCGACCTGGGCCGGTTGACGGTTGCGATCGCGGTTGCCGCGCTGACCGTCACGTTGGCCTTCGCGCTGGACTTGTTGCTGACCTTCGCGGGCTTCGTTGCGCTCACGGCCCTGGCGGTTGCCATCACGGCCGTTCTGGCCCTGACCTTGGCGTTCACCACGTTCGCCGCGCTGGCCACGGCCGCCGCGGTCCTGACGATTGCCACGGCCTTGGCGGTTGCCTTCTTCCGCACGTTGCTTCGGCGTTTCGACGGGCGCGGCCACCACCGGCTCGGCCGGTTTGGCGCCAAACAGCGATTTCAGCCACGAAACAAAACCACCCTGGGCAGGTACCGGAGCCGGAGCCTGCGGTGCCGGAGCAGCTTCAGTACGAGCCGGACGCTCAGCACGCGGCACCGACACCGGCGCCGGTTGGTCCGGCGTGATGCCCTTGACGGCGGCTTCCTGGCGCGGCTTGGCAGCTTCCTTGCGGGTGCTGTACGCGGTGTCGGCTTCCAGTTCCTTGGCGGCCTCTTCGGCCATCTTGTAGCTGGCCTTGTCGTCGTCCAGGCGCGGATCGTCGTGGCGCAGGCGCTCCAGCTTGTAGTGCGGCGTCTCCAGATGCTTGTTCGGGATCAGCAGCACGTTGACCTTGAAGCGCGTCTCGATCAGGTTGATGTCCGGGCGCTTCTCGTTGAGCAGGAACGCAGCCACTTCCACCGGCACTTGGCAGTGGATCGCGGCGGTGTTTTCCTTCATCGCCTCTTCCTGGATGATGCGCAGCACCTGCAGGGCAGACGATTCGGTATCGCGAATGTGGCCCGTGCCGTTACAGCGCGGGCAAGTGACGTGCGAGCCTTCCGACAGCGACGGACGCAGGCGCTGGCGCGACAGCTCCATCAGGCCGAAGCGGCTGATCTTGCCCATCTGCACGCGGGCGCGGTCGTGGCGCAGCGCGTCTTTCAGGCGGGTTTCGACGTCCTTCTGGGCCTTGCTCGACTCCATGTCGATGAAGTCGATCACGATCAGGCCGCCCAGGTCGCGCAGGCGGAGCTGGCGGGCGATTTCGTCGGCGGCTTCGAGGTTGGTGCGGGCAGCGGTTTCCTCGATATCTGCGCCCTTGGTGGCGCGCGCCGAGTTCACGTCAATGGCGACGAGCGCCTCGGTGTGGTCGATCACGATGGCGCCGCCCGACGGCAACATCACCATGCGCGAATACGCCGATTCAATCTGGTGTTCGATCTGGAAGCGCGAGAACAGGGGAACGTCGTCGCGGTACTTCTTCACCCGATTCATGTTGTCGGGCATCACCACGCTCATGAAAGCGCGGGCCTGATCGTAGATGTCGTCCGTATCGATCAGGATTTCACCGATATCCGGCTGGAAGTAATCGCGAATCGCGCGGATCACCAGGCTGGATTCGAGATAGATCAGCAGCGGGGCCTTGTTGTCGACGGCAGCGCCATCAACGGCCTTCCACAGCTGCATCAGGTAGTTCAAGTCCCACTGCAGCTCTTCAGCCGAGCGGCCGATGCCGGCGGTGCGGGCGATGATGCTCATGCCGTCCGGCACTTGCAGTTGCGCCATCGTCTCGCGCAGTTCCTGGCGGTCTTCGCCCTCGATGCGGCGCGACACACCGCCGCCGCGCGGGTTGTTCGGCATCAGCACCAGGTAGCGGCCGGCCAGCGAGATGAACGTGGTCAGGGCTGCGCCCTTGTTGCCGCGTTCTTCCTTTTCAACCTGGACGATCAGTTCCTGGCCTTCGGACAGGGCGTCCTGGATGCGCGCACCGCGCACGTCCACCCCATCCTTGAAATAGGCGCGGGCGACTTCCTTGAAGGGGAGGAAACCGTGCCGCTCTTCGCCGTAATTGACGAAGCACGCTTCCAGCGACGGCTCGATGCGGGTGATGACACCCTTGTAGATATTGCCCTTGCGCTGCTCGCGGCCGGCGGTCTCGATGTCGATGTCGATCAGTTTCTGACCATCGACAATGGCGACGCGCAGTTCTTCTTGCTGCGTCGCATTGAACAACATGCGTTTCATTGCAACCTCACTCCAATGCCGTGCAAGCACGGCGCTTCATGGAGCACGCAAAGGCGGAGCGGGTGGTCAACGAATTGCCGAGGTGTCGGCCAACAAAAAAGGCGCGACGGGGCACGGGCGAAAGAAATGAGGGCATTCCACGCGTCATCATGGATGGCAGGGCGGAGTCCGCGGACGCGGTTGGCGTCCAGTTGCGCGTCCTGTCACTCGTGCCGCGGGCCCGATGCATGNCCCGCGGCGGCGAGTCGCGTGAAGCGACCACAAAGAGCGAATTGACGGACGGCCTGTCCGGACGAAACCCGCGGCGGGGCAAATCGGGCGGCGTGCTGCTTTTTGGAGTTTTGCCGCCGGACCGCCATGGCAACGCGGTAACCGGATGTTCAGCCGGCCGGCACCAATCTGGTGCGGCAAGGGCTTCTTTCACCAAGCGGGCGCCGTATGGATGACCATGTGGCGCCCGCCTTTGAATTCTGTTCTACCAGCTGCTCGTTCTACGCTGGCCGACGTTGCCGACGTGATCTTTGGTTCACGTCCTGCGCGGTGGGACAGCGGTGCGTGCTGCTTTCGTGCCGATTAGTCGGCCACGTAATTAGCTTTGTAACACAAGTGGGCGAGAGATCGGCGCGTTCCGGATCGAAACGGTGGCTGTGTACAATACCTGTTGTTTCGTTCCGACCGGCTGTTGCTGGCGCCTTAACGACTGTCCAGCGAGAAAATTATATTGAAAATGAATGAGTTACGCCATCCATTTGATGGCCGCATTCAACAGGCCGGACGTGGCTCACTCGGCGATGCACTCGACGGCAAGTCGGTCGCCTATGTTGAAATCGGCGAGGACGCAGAAGGGCAGCGCATCGATAATTTCTTGATGCGCGTGGCCAAGGGCGTGCCCAAAAGCCATATTTACCGCATCCTGCGTTCCGGCGAGGTGCGCGTTAACAAAGGCCGTATTGACGCGGAATACCGTCTGAAGCTTGGTGATCTGGTCCGCATTCCGCCACTTCGGATCGCCCAGCAGGCCGAAGCCCCGCGCGTGGTCCCGGCGGCCGAATTCAAGATTCTTCACGAAGATACACACCTGTTGGTGATCGATAAGCCCGCCGGGGTGGCCGTTCACGGCGGCTCCGGGGTGGCGTTCGGGGTGATCGAGCAATTGCGCCAATCGCGCCCGGAGGCGAAGTTTCTGGAGTTGGTGCACCGCCTCGACCGCGAAACGTCGGGGGTTTTGCTGCTCGCCAAAAAGCGCTCTGCGCTGGTGGCGCTGCATGAGCAGATCCGTGAAGGCCAGTTGGATAAACGGTACTTTGCGGCCGTGAAAGGCGTCTGGCCCCACAAGCGTCAACATATCAAGTCGCCGCTGCACAAATACACCACGCCGGAAGGCGAGCGCCGCGTGCGCGTGCAGGCCGATGGGCAGGCGTCGCACACGATCTTCAACAAGGTCGGCGTGTTTGGCCCATACACCTTGCTGGAGGCTGAACTGAAGACGGGGCGCACGCACCAGATTCGTGTGCATCTTGCGCATGCCGGTTTTCCGATTTTAGGCGACGACAAGTACGGCGATTTCGCCTTGAACAAGGCGCTGTCACGTGCGAATGCTTCGCCGCGACTGGCGCGGATGTTCTTGCATGCGCATCGCCTGCAGCTGACGCATCCGCAAAGCGGTGAAACCGTCACGTTCAATGCGCCGTTGCCCCCCGAGTGCGCCGATTTCCTCAACGCTTTCCAGAGCCCCGATTCCGATGCCGCAGCAGCGCTTTGATCTGATCGTGTTCGATTGGGATGGCACGTTGATGGACTCGACATCGGCCATCACCCGATCGATCCAGCTCGCATGCCGGGATCTTGATCTGCCGGTGCCCGACGATACACGGGCGAGCCACGTGATTGGCCTGGGCCTGCGGGATGCCCTCGAATATGCCGTCCCGACGCTCGATCCTGCCGATTACGGCAAGCTGGCGGACCGGTATCGCTTCCATTACCTCAGCCGCGACGCCCACCTTGTGCTGTTTCCCGGCGTGCGTGAAATGCTGGAGGGACTGCGCAGCCAGAACTATCTGCTGGCTGTGGCGACGGGCAAATCCCGCGTTGGCCTGCAACGTGCGATGGAAGCGACGAATCTGACGGGCGTGTTCGACAACACGCGGTGCGCCGATGAGACGTTCTCCAAGCCGCACCCCGCGATGCTGCTCGAACTGACGCGCGACCTCGGCATGGAGGTCGAGCGCACCGTGATGATTGGCGACACGACGCACGACCTGCAGATGGCCGCCAATGCAGGCGCCGCTGGCGTCGCCGTCACATACGGCGCGCATCCTGCTGATGTGCTGGATTCGCTTACACCGCTGTATAGCGCCAAGTCGGTCCCCGATTTACACAACTGGCTGACGCAACATGCCTGAGATGGCTGAACAGATTCGCGTGTGCGAAAGCGCTGCGCTGGAAGATGGAGGCCTGGGTGTCCGATTTCAGGTGGAGGTGCGCGGACGGCTCATCAGCGCGTTTGTTGTCCGTTATGCGGGCGGCGTTCACGGTTATCTGAACCAATGCGCGCACGTGCCGATGGAAATGGACTGGCAGGAAGGCCAGTTTTTTGAAAGCTCGGGCCTGTATCTAATGTGCGCGACGCATGGCGCCATTTACGAGCCGGATACTGGTCGGTGTGTCGGCGGACCTTGCCGGGGCTCGCATTTGTCCAAGCTTGAGGTGGCCGAGCGCGACGGCGCAGTCTGGTGGCAGCCGGATGCGCTATTCCGCGCGCCCGTGTCCGCGCCGGAACCAACACCTTCTGCCTAGTAGCGCAGTTCTCCTTCTCGACCGTTTTTCTCCTTGTCTATGACCGACTCGATTCCGCCGAAAGGGCCCGACGACGCCCCCAACGAGGGTGCAGGCAAACCAGAAGCGCTGGAAGTCACGCAGCACGCTGATCATCCGCTCGAAGCCGAATTGCGCAACTCGCCTGCAGGCAAGTCCGCATCGGCATCTGGGCCAGCTGCATCTGCACAGGCCGGTGGCTGGGAGCGCGAGGTGCTCGAAAAGGTATTGATGGCAACTGTCCGTGAGCAGCGCGCCGCGCGCCGCTGGCGCATCTTTTTCCGCTTCGTGACGCTGGGTCTGATCGCGGTGCTTATTTATGCATTCGCCAGTCTCGAAGGCGAAACCGTCAGCACGGGCCGCCACACGGCGGTTGTCACGCTCGACGGCGAAATTGCAGCCAACACAAACGCCAGCGCTGAAAACATCAATGCATCGTTGCAGGCTGCGTTTGCAGACGACAACACCGTCGGTGTGATCCTGAAGATCAATTCGCCGGGCGGCTCGCCAGTGCAGGCGGGCATGATCAACGATGAAATTCGCCGTCTTCGCGCCAAGTACAAGAAGATTCCGCTGTACGTCGTTGTCGAAGAGATGTGCGCGTCAGGCGGTTATTACGTGGCCGCCGCTGCTGACAGAATCTATGTCGATAAGGCCAGCATTGTCGGCTCGATCGGTGTGCTGATGGACGGCTTCGGCTTTACCGGTCTGATGGACAAGGTGGGCGTGGAGCGTCGCTTGCTCACGGCCGGTTCGAACAAGGGCATGCTTGATCCGTTCTCGCCCGTGTCGCCTCAGCAGAAACAGTATGCGCAGGAGATGCTGGACCAGGTGCACCAGCAGTTCATCGATGTGGTGAAGCAGGGGCGTGGCAACCGTTTGAAGGACGATCCGACGTTGTTCACCGGCCTGTTCTGGACGGGCGCCAAGGCTGTGGATCTCGGCCTGGCTGATGCGATCGGCAGCTCGGATTTCGTTGCTCGCAACGTCATCAAAGCGCCGGACGTGGTCGACTATACCGTCAAGGAAAACTTCGCCTCGCGCGTGGCACGCAAGCTTGGCACAGCGATGGGCGCGGGCGCTGTGAAGGCGCTGGCCGCTACGGGCCAGCTCAAGCTCTTGATGAAGGAATAAGCGCGCTATCGCGCGAGCAGCGAGAAGATTGCCGGCCGCTTGTGCAGGTTCATGCGGTCGGCGCGCCAGTCGCTCACCGGCAGTGTGACGACTTGCTCCTCGGGCAGCGTCAAGTCCACCGCAATCGAGAGCAGCGTGCTTGGCGCGCAGCCGGCCTGAATGGCCTCGAGCAACGCGCCATTCCGGTAAGGCGTTTCGATAAACACCTGTGTTTGGCCTGCGGAGCGTGAAAGCTGCTCCAGCGCGCGCAGCCTGGTCTTTCGCTCCGCGGCATCGACGGGCAAATAGCCGTTGAACGCAAAGCTCTGGCCGTTCAAGCCGGACGCCATCACCGCCAGCAGAATCGAACTCGGCCCCACCAGCGGCTTTACGCGCACGCCGCGTCGGTGCGCAAGTCGCACAAGATTCGCGCCGGGATCGGCCACCGCCGGCACACCGGCCTCCGACATCAGCCCCGCGTCCTGGCCGGCAACCACCGGCGCCAGCAGTGCTTCCAGTTCCGACTCGGGCGTTTTGACGTTCAGTTCGCGGATTGTGATTTCCTGCAGTGGGCGCGTCAGCGGCGTGGTCTCGCTCAGCTTCTTCAGCAGCGCGCGTGCGGTCTTGGCATGCTCGGCGACGAAGTAATCGAGTCGCGCGGTGATTTGCTGAACGCCGGCCGGAATTACGTCAGGCAGCGGGTCAGTTGCATCGCGCGAGCCCAGCGTATTTGGAATGAGGTAAAGCGTACCGGCCATGGTTCAGGCGAAGAGCGGGTAGTGAACGTTGCGCAGCATGCCGGTCAGGGCGATCAGCGGCAGACCAACCAGCGCGGTCGGGTCCGACGACTCTACGCGTTCGAGCAGGGCGATGCCCAAGCCCTCTGATTTGGCGCTTCCCGCAACGTCGTATGGGTGTTCCAGATGCAAGTAGGCGTCCAATTCCTCATCGGAAAGATCGCGGAAGGTCGCCAGCGTGCGGATGTCCTCGCTCTGGTGTTGCCCGGTTCGCCCGTCGTACAGGCACAACGCTGAATGAAATGTGACGGTGCGTCCACGCATCCAGTGCAATTGCGCCAGTGCGCGGGCGTGATCACCGGGTTTGCCGACTTGCTTGCCGTCCAGCGTGGCGACCTGATCGGAGCCAATGACCAGCGCACCGGGATGGTCTGCTGCGACCTTCTCCGCCTTTTGCCGAGCCAGGCGCAGGGCGGTCTGATCGGGCGATTCGTCCGGGGCGGGGGTCTCGTCAATGTTCGGCACCACAATCTCAAACGGCAGGCGCAAGCGTTCAAGCAATTCCCGCCGATATGGCGAGCTGGAGGCGAGAATCAGCGGCGGACGCGATGCAGAAGTCATAAGTGCTTGAAGATGCAGTGGATTTTGAGCAAAACCTTTTGACGTTAGAGGTTTCTGCCCGCTATAATCCCGCGTTTCGCGGTTTGGCCGCGCAGTGTCGCAAACCGAGCGCCCAGGCGCAAGGTGTCGGGCGCTGCAGGGCGGTCAATCCGATTCGCGCACCAACAGCAACGCGTATAGCAGGTTCGATTCGTGGATTTTCGTGCATTCGATCTTTTCGCGTTCATTCGCGCGGGTGAGTCAGCAAGCGGCACGGTCCATCTGACCGATATGCCCCGCCTGCTGGCCGAGCAAGCCGCCGATGCCCCGGCTGACGCCAACACGCAGTTCCGTTGGCACCTGCAGGGTCTGGTGCGCGAGGAGGCTACCGCCGGCCAGTTGCCCCGCCAGCGTCTCTTCGTGGATCTGGAAGTGGATGGGGTGGTCTGGCTGCAATGCCAGCGCTGCCTCAAAGCGTACGAGCAACCTCTGCCGGTGCGCACGCGCCTTGAGGTCATGCGCTCGGAAGCCGAGGCCGACGCTGCTCCGCTGGATGACGATGAGGCCGATGTCATCGTCGGCTCGCGCAGCTTTGATCTGATCACACAGATTGAAGATGAGTTGTTGCTGACGTTGCCGGTGTCGCCGCGCCATACAGTCTGCCCGGATGAGGTGCTGCCGGAAGAGGCTGAAGCTGAAAAGAAGCCATCGCCGTTCGCGGTGCTGGCCAACCTGAAGACCAAACATTAGGCGTGCGCGAACATTCGCGCGCGCTGATGGCAGTACGTTTCACACGCCTACCGGAATGGCTACGCTCCGGCTCCGTGTGATGTGATAAAATTGATCAAATTGCTTAGGAGTCAGTCATGGCTGTTCAACAAAACAAGAAGTCGCCGTCCAAGCGCGGCATGCATCGTTCGCACGATTTCCTGACGACGGCCCCGATCGCTGTCGAGCCGACCACCGGCGAAGTGCACCTGCGTCACCACGTGAGCCCGAACGGCTACTATCGCGGCCGCAAGGTTGTGAAGACCAAGAACGACTGATGCGATTTGCCAGTTTTCTGGCAAGCGTGTTGGGCTGGTCTGAACGCACAGGTTCATGATGCAAGCGAAAAAGCGGCAAGCCAATTTGCCGCTTTTTTGTTGAGCGAAATTCGGCAATGCGTGTACGGGTTTGTGTACCATACGCGCGCCAACGGCCGGAGCCGCACGTGAAACCGCAACTCAGACTCGCATGACCATCAAGCTTGCCATCGACTGCATGGGTGGTGATCACGGCGTTGGCGTGACAATCCCTGCAGCGATCCATTTTCTCGCTGCGCACGAAGACGTCGAAATGCTGCTCGTCGGGCAGTCCGATGCCATCGCGGCGCAGCTCAAGCGACTCCACGCTACCGCGAACCCGCGCGTTCACATCGTTCCCGCCTCCGAGGTGGTGTCGATGGACGATCCGGTCGAGGTGGCGCTGCGCAAGAAGAAAGATTCTTCAATGCGCGTGGCCATCAATCAACTCAAGGAAGGCGCAGCTCAGGCGTGCGTTTCCGCTGGTAATACCGGCGCATTGATGGCGGTGTCGCGTTATGTTCTCAAGACGCTGGACGGCATTGACCGCCCGGCCATCGCTACCGCCATCCCGAACGAGAAAGGTGCCGGTACCACCGTGCTGGACCTTGGCGCCAATGCCGACTGCGAGCCCGAGCACCTCCTGCAGTTCGCGCAGATGGCCTCGGCGATGGTGTCGGTGGTTGAGCAGAAGCCTCGCCCGACGGTCGGGCTGTTGAACATCGGCGAAGAAGTCATCAAGGGCAACGAGGTCGTGAAGCAGGCAGGCGAGCTACTGCGTGCTTCCGACCTGAACTTCTTCGGCAACGTTGAAGGCAACGACATCTTCAAGGGCACGACCGACATTGTCGTGTGTGATGGCTTTGTCGGAAACGTGGCGCTCAAGAGCACCGAAGGCCTGGCCAAAATGATCGGTGAGATGCTGCGCCAGGAGTTCAGCCGCTCGTGGTTCACGAAGCTGCTCGCCGTCGTGGCGCTGCCGGTATTGACGCGTTTCAAACGACGCGTGGACCATCGGCGCTACAATGGCGCCGCGCTGCTCGGCCTGCGTGGTTTGGTCATCAAGAGCCACGGCTCGGCCGATGCCTACGCGTTCGAGTGGGCCATCAAGCGTGCCTACGACGCTGCGGCTAACGGCGTGATCGCCCGCATTGCGCAGGCGTTCGAATCGCACCATGACGCAGCGGGCGCTGCGCCGGTCTCCACTTCCACTCCGGCTGCTGACGCTGCTTGAACGCGTCGCTCCCGAGAGAGATTTACCCCACCGCACATGACACGTTTCGCAAGGATCATCGGTACGGGCAGCTACCTGCCGCCCAAGCGGGTCACCAATGACGAACTGGCTGCCCAATTGGCCGAGAAGGGTATTGAGACGAGCGACGAATGGATCGTCTCGCGCAGCGGCATCAGGGCGCGTCATTTCGCCGAACCTGATGTTACGTGCAGTGACCTCGCAGTAAAGGCAGCTGAGCGTGCGATCGAAGCCGCCGGTATCGATCGTTCCGAGCTCGACTTGATCCTGGTGGCGACATCCACACCGGATTTCGTGTTCCCGAGCACAGCTTGCCTGGTGCAGCAAAAGCTCGGCATCACCAACGGCTGCCCTGCGTTCGACGTGCAGGCCGTGTGTTCCGGCTTCGTTTACGCGCTGGCGATCGCCGACAAATTTATCCGCTCGGGTGCGTACCGCAACGTCCTCGTGATTGGCTCGGAAGTCTTCTCGCGCATCATCGACTTCAGCGACCGCACCACTTGCGTGCTGTTTGGCGATGGCGCTGGCGCCGTGGTGCTGCAGGCTTCTGAGGAGCCGGGCATCCTGTCGACTGCGCTGCATGCTGACGGTAGCCACGCCAACATCCTGTGCGTGCCGGGCAACGTTGCGGCAGGCGCAATTCAAGGCAGCGCCTTCCTGTACATGGATGGTCAAGCTGTCTTCAAGCTGGCCGTCACGGTGCTCGACAAGGTTGCCCGTGAAGCACTTTCGGCGGCGGAGCTCGATGCCTCGCAAGTCGATTGGTTGATCCCGCACCAGGCGAACATCCGCATCATGCAGGGCACGACCAAGAAGCTGGGCCTCTCGAACGAGCGCCTGATCGTGACCGTCGACGAGCACGGCAACACATCGGCTGCCTCGATTCCCCTGGCGCTCGACGTTGCTGTGCGCGACGGCCGTATCCAGCGCGGTCAGCACGTGATGCTCGAAGGCGTGGGCGGCGGCTTTACCTGGGGCGCCGCGCTGCTGCGCTTCTGATCGACGAATTTCCAGAACGAACAATACGAGCCATGACATTCGCTTTCGTCTTCCCCGGCCAGGGTTCGCAATCGGTCGGCATGCTCAATGCGTTTGCCGATCATCCCGCCGTGGCGGCCACGCTGGCCGAGGCGTCCGACGCGCTGGGCCAGGACATCGGCAAACTGATCGCCGAAGGCCCCGCTGAGGAACTGAACCTGACGACCAACACGCAGCCCGTCATGCTGACGGCAGCGGTTGCCGTCTATCGTGCATGGCAGGCTGCCGGCGGCCCAACGCCGACCGTCGTGGCCGGCCATAGCCTTGGCGAGTATTCGGCGCTGGTCGCCGCTGGCGCCATCGCGTTCAAAGACGCTGTACCGCTGGTGCGTTTTCGCGCCAAGGCGATGCAGGAAGCCGTGCCAGTGGGCGAGGGCGGCATGGCTGCGATTCTCGGTCTGTCGGACGATGACGTGCGCGCAGCATGCGCCGAAGCTTCCGTCGCGGGTGTGGTCGAAGCCGTGAACTTCAACGCGCCTGCCCAGGTGGTGATCGCCGGTGCCAAGGCGGCCGTCGAGAAGGCTTGTGAAATCGCCAAGGCCAAGGGCGCCAAGCGGGCGCTGCCGCTGCCGGTGTCGGCGCCGTTCCACTCGTCGCTGCTCAAGCCGGCGTCGGATCGTCTGCGCGAGTATCTCGCCAGCGTGACGGTCAGTGCCCCGGTGATCCCCGTCATCAATAACGTGGATGTGGCTGTGGTGAGCGACCCGGCCGCCATCAAAGATGCGCTGGTGCGCCAGGCAGCATCGCCGGTACGCTGGGTTGAGACGGTCCAGAAGATGAAGGCCGACGGCATTTCCCGCGTGGTCGAGTGCGGGCCTGGCAAAGTGCTGGCCGGTCTGGTCAAACGTATCGATGGCGAGATTGTCGGCGACGCAATCTTCGATCAGGCGTCGCTGGAAGCCGTGCTGGGCCAACTCAAATAATCAACGGGATTCGTATGACCCAAGCATTGAACAATCAGGTTGCTCTCGTCACCGGTGCTTCGCGCGGCATCGGCCGCGCCATTGCGCTGGAACTGGCGCGCCAAGGTGCGACGGTGGTCGGTACGGCCACGTCGGAAGCCGGCGCGCAAGCCATCACCGCGTACTTTGCCGAAGCTGGAGTGAAGGGTTCGGGTGTGGTGCTCAACGTGAATGATGCGGCGCGCTGCGAGGCGGTCATCGACGAAACCATCAAAACGCATGGTGGCCTGAACATCCTCGTCAACAATGCCGGCATCACGCAGGACAACCTTGCGATGCGTATGAAGGACGAAGAGTGGGTGTCGGTCATCGACACGAACCTCTCGGCTGTGTTCCGACTGTCGCGCGCCGTGTTGCGCCCGATGATGAAGGCGCGCGGTGGCCGCATCATCAACATCACTTCGGTCGTCGGCTCCGCCGGCAACCCGGGGCAGGCGAACTACGCAGCGGCCAAGGCTGGCGTGGAAGGTATGGCTCGAGCGCTGGCGCGTGAGATCGGTAGCCGGAACATCACGGTAAACTGCATCGCTCCGGGCTTTATCGATACCGACATGACGAAGGTCCTGTCGGAAGAGCAACATACCGCACTGAAGGCGCAGATTCCGCTGGGCCGCCTCGGCGCGCCCGAGGACATCGCCAGCGCGGTTGCCTTCCTGGCGTCACCGGCGGCGGGCTACATTACGGGCTCGACGCTGCACGTCAATGGCGGCATGTACATGGGATAAGGAAGCCGTCCCGGCGGCGGGTGTGCGGGCTTTGCGTATGTACAAAATCCCGCGCGATCGCTGATTTAACTGGCTTTTAGCATCATGTTGGGCGCATTTTTTGCATGGATTCCGGCGCGGTTTTTCGCCGCGCAAACCTGCTAGAATGCGCGCACTTTTTGTCGAATACTTCCCTGGAGGGTTAAATGGACAACATCGACGCACGCGTTAAGAAGATCGTTGCAGAGCAACTCGGCGTGGCCGAAGCAGACATCAAGAACGAATCGTCGTTCGTGAACGATCTGGGCGCGGATTCGCTCGATACGGTTGAGCTGGTGATGGCTCTGGAAGACGAGTTCGGTATGGAAATCCCGGACGAAGAAGCCGAGAAGATCACCACGGTGCAGCAAGCCATCGATTACGCGACCGCCCACGTCAAGGCGTAAGCGTCAATCGATCTCTTGACATCGCGGGCCACAGAAAGGGCGGTTGTCCGGTTTGACCGGGTGGCGCGTTTTCTGTGGCCTTTGTCGCTGATACAGAGTTGCAGGAAAGCATAGTGAGCCGTCGTCGCGTAGTGGTAACCGGCCTGGGGCTGGTCTCTCCGGTAGGGAACTCGGTCGCCGAGGGGTGGGCCAATCTGGTCGCCGGCAAGTCCGGGATCGCCACCGTCACCAAATTCGATCCGTCGAACCTGGCCGTGCATTTCGCGGGTGAGGTGAAGGGCTTCAACGCTGAGGATTACATCCCGGCCAAGGAAGCCCGCAACATGGATACCTTCATCCATTACGGCATCGCTGCCGGCGTGCAAGCGCTGAAGGACAGCGGGCTGGAAGTGACTGAAGCCAATGCGGAGCGCATCGGTGTGCTGGTGGGTTCGGGTATCGGCGGTTTGCCGATGATCGAAGAAACGCACCAGACCTACGTTGATCGTGGCCCGCGCCGGATTTCGCCGTTCTTTGTGCCGGGTTCGATCATCAACATGATCTCTGGCCATCTGAGCATCATGTTCGGCTTGAAGGGCCCGAACCTGGCAGCCGTCACCGCTTGCACGACGGGTCTGCACAGCATTGGCCTGGCCGCGCGCCTGATCCAGGCCGGCGATGCTGACGCGATGGTCGCCGGCGGTGCCGAATCGACCGTGTCGCCGCTCGGCATCGGCGGCTTTGCCGCAGCCCGTGCGCTGTCCACGCGCAATGAGGATCCGGCTACTGCGTCGCGCCCCTGGGACAAGGACCGTGATGGCTTCGTCCTGGGCGAGGGTGCGGGTGTGATGGTGCTGGAAGAGTACGAATCGGCCAAGGCACGTGGCGCCACGATCTACGCGGAAGTCGCAGGCTTCGGCATGAGCGGGGACGCGTTCCACATGACGGCGCCGAACATGGACGGCCCACGTCGTTGCATGCTTAATGCACTGCGCGATGCAGGCATGAATGCGGATCAGGTCCATTATCTGAATGCGCACGGCACGTCCACGCCACTGGGCGATAAGAACGAGTCCGAAGCAATCAAGGCGGCATTCGGTGATCATGCAAGCAAGGTTGTCGTGAATTCCACCAAATCCATGACCGGCCACTTGCTGGGTGGGGCGGGTGGTCTGGAGTCGGTGTTCACGGTTCTGGCGCTGCACAATCAGGTGTCGCCGCCGACCATCAACATCTTCAACCAGGATCCCGAGTGCGATCTCGATTACTGCGCCAACACCGCGCGTGACATGAAGATCGACGTGGCCGTGAAGAACAACTTCGGCTTCGGCGGGACGAACGGTACGCTGGTGTTCAAGCGCCCATAAGGCAGAGCGGCACGTAGCCTTACGGCGCGTGCCGCTTCGTTTTTGCCTTGGTTGTCCAGCACATTGTCTTTCCAGCGTCGTATCGGCGATTGTGCGCGATCACTCGATTTGGCATGGCAGCCGTTGTCTGCTCGGTTGTTTGCTGGGCGATCAAAACGTGGGGCGCGGCATTGCCTTGGATTACATGGGGCGTCATCAGCGGGTTGGCGATGGCAGCTTGCCTTCCTTTGATGGTGAACCGTTCGCCGCTTGCGATGGAACTGATGTGGCGCGCTCGTCTCAAACAAGACGGAGAGCCCGGCCAAGCTGTATGGCAAGTCCGATTGAAAGCGGCAGTAGCGATCCAAAATGCGCCTCTGTTATGGTCGTGGCCGCTCGGAGAGCGCATCTTGGTCCTTGGTGTCGCGCGTCGGGGGTGGTGTCCGCAGATTTTTGTGCTGATGCCGCCGTGGTTTTCCGCCAGGACGCTACGTCGTATGCGAAGTCTGTTGCGCCTGGGGCCTCCGCGGGTGGCCTCCCAGGTGTCCGGTGTGTCGTAGGTAAAATACAACGTTTCCAAGTCACAAAAACTCAAGGCGATACACTGCAGGTGAAGAATCCGTGAGCGAACGCGAAGCCGACCAGATCCTCGTCGAGCGCGTCCAGCAAGGCGACAAGCGAGCGTTTGAGCTGCTGGTGGTCAAGTACCACCGGAAGATCATTCGGCTCGTCTCGCGCCTGATCCGTGACCCGGCCGAAGTCGAGGATGTGGCACAGGATGCCTTTATCAAGGCATACCGTGCGTTGCCCCAATTTCGGGGGGAATCCGCGTTCTATACGTGGCTGTATCGCATCGCCGTCAATACGGCCAAGAACTACCTGGCGACTCAGGGACGGCGCCCGGAATCGTCCAGCGACATCGACACCGAAGAGGCTGAAACTTTTGCCGACGGTGAGCTACTAAGGGATATCAATACGCCAGACTCCATGCTGCACACCAAGCAGGTGGCCGAAACGGTCAACCGTGCAATGGAAGCGCTGCCCGAGGAATTGCGGACCGCAATAACACTCCGGGAGATCGAGGGTCTGAGCTATGAGGAAATCGCTGAAGCGATGGAGTGCCCGATCGGCACGGTCCGGTCCCGCATCTTCCGGGCGCGCGAGGCGATTGCCGAGAAATTGCGCCCCCTGCTGGGAACAGTGGAGGGCAAACGGTGGTAGCCAGCCGATATGACAAGCCGGCGGCCGCATGCGGCTGCGAACGGTGAAACCTCGGGAAGTCTTCTCTCGGATCGTTGATTGGACGTTGGAGTTTTTGGGGTCGGGAAATGGGTCAGGCTCAATTGCAAACGGCAGAAGCGGAGTTCGCACAACGCATCTCTGCCTTGATGGACGGTGAAGTCGCAGCGCACGAGGCGTCGGCTGCCGTGGAACTTGCCAAGGATGGCGAGGGCGCGGGGCATTGGCGCGAATATCAACTGATCGGCGATGTGCTCCGGTCGGAAGATCTGCTGAACACGCGTTCCTCTGAAGATTTCCTCAGCCGGTTCCGTGCCAAGCTCGACGCGGAACCGCATCTGCTGGTGCCGGCGGTGGCGCAGCGCGCCAAAACTCAAGAGAGGCAACGCTTCCTGGTCAGCCCTGCTTGGGTCCGCCGGATCATGCCTACGACCGCCGTGGCAGCGGCGGTGGCGGCCGTTAGCTGGGTCGTCGTGCCGCAATTGCGCGGTCCTGCTGATGGCGCAGACGGCTCTCCCGCTTTGGTCGCCAAAGCGACGCAAGCTGCTGGTGCACAGGCACTGACCGTTGCGGCAACTGACAATACGCCGATGATTCGCGACGCCCGTCTGGATGAGTACCTGAGCGCCCACCGGCAATCAGCGACCAACGGTATGGTGGTTCCGTATCTGCGTGCAGTGGCCAATGGGGTGGCGAACACCCAGGACTCCAATCAGGAATAATGCGGGCATCCATGTCGAAGGTGTGGCACCCCGTTGCCGGGGCAGGCGCCCGCAAGCTTCAGGCCGTTCGTCGGTCGATTTTTCTTCTTCTGTGTGTTTCGGCGCTGGCGACAGCTGCGCAGCCGCAGCCCGATCCCATGCCGCGCAAGGAGGCCGCCTCCTGGCTAGCAAAAATCCATCGCGCAGCGCTCAAGCAGAACTATGTCGGCACGCTGACGTATCAGCGCGGCAACGGCATGCATTCCACCCGCATCCAGCATTACGCTGATCTTTTCAACAACGAGTACGAGCGCGTCGAAGCGCTGGACGGTAAGCAGCGAGAAATGCTGCGCCACAATGACGTCGTCCGGAATCTGATTTACGACGTCAAACTCGTTGTGACCGAGAAGCAGGAACACAAGGACAGCTTTCCCGCGTTGCTCGCCACCACCAATGGCGATGTGCTTGATCAATACGACATGCGCCACCTGCCGGCAGAGCGTGTCGCAGGCATGGATTGCGAAGTCTTCCAGCTCGATCCGAAGGACGGCTACCGTTATGCCTACCGAATCTGGGCGGAGCGCAACAGTGGTTTATTGATGCGCGCTCAGACCATTGGTGAAGACGGCAAGGTGCTTGAACAGGTTGCCTTCTCGCAAGTTGAGTTGGGTGTGCCGTCGGAAAAGCAGAAGATCGTCAATGCGCTCAAGAACCTGAGCGGCTGGAATCAATATGAGATCGTGACCCAGCCGACCAACCTGGCCGAGCAAGGTTGGACGATTGGCAACCCCGTCAAGGGTTTTCAGAAGATCCGTGAGGTGCGTCGTCCGCTGGGCGATATTGCACCGGCTGGCAAGCACGGCTCCGGTTTCGAAGTCCAGCAGGTCGTGTTTAGTGACGGGTTGGCAGGCCTGTCGCTCTTTATCGAGCCGGTCTCTGAAAAGCGTACGCGCCGCGAAGGCTTTATCTCGCAGGGCGCTACCCATGTGATGGTGCGACGTGTTGCCGATTTCTGGCTGACGGTCGTGGGCGAAGTCCCATTTGCTACCATCAAGCAGTTTGGCGCAGCAGTCGACTACAAGCCGGTGTCTGCCAACGCGACCAACAAGCCGGCAAGCTCGCCGCAGTAGCCACAGAGCCGGCGTCTGTCTTGGATGCGCGACGTGATCGCGCAATGCCATTTCTCTATCTGTTCTTGTTCCGGGGAGCTTTCATGCGTACCGCTCGATCCGTTCACGCCTTGCGTCTTTTGTGCGTTGCCGCTGCTGTGGCGGTTGGGAGCGCACTGGCGCCGGCCCACGCACAGAACGCCACGGGTAGCGTGGCTACGGGCACGTATGGCCTCCCCGATTTTGCCGATCTGGTCGAGAAGGTGAGCCCCGCTGTCGTCAACATTCGGACAACCGAGAAGGTCCGTATGCAGCAGGGTGGTCCGAACGATGACGACATGGCCGAATTTTTCCGCCGCTTCTTCGGGGTACCGATGCCGGGCATGCCTGGGCAGGGCCAGAAGCGCCGCAACGCGCCGCCGCAACAGGAAGAAGAGCAAAGCCGTGGTGTTGGGTCTGGCTTCATCATCTCGGGCGATGGCTACATCCTGACCAACGCGCATGTAGTGGAAGGTGCGGAAACCATCTATGTCACGCTGATCGACAAGCGCGAGTACAAGGCCAGGCTGATCGGCCTGGACAAGCGTACCGACGTGGCGCTCGTCAAGGTTGAAGCGGGCGGTCTGCCGAGCCTGAAGCTCGGTGATTCCGACAAGGTTCGCGTGGGCGAGTGGGTGCTCGCGATCGGTTCGCCGTTCGGTCTGGACAATACGGTGACAGCTGGCATTGTGTCCGCCAAGGGGCGCGATACGGGCGATTACCTGCCGTTCATCCAATCTGACGTAGCCGTCAACCCAGGTAATTCGGGCGGCCCGCTGATCAACCTGCGAGGCGAGGTGATCGGCATCAACAACCAGATTTATAGCCAAAGCGGCGGCTACATGGGCATCTCGTTCTCGATTCCGATCGACGAAGCGATGCGTGTGGCTGAGCAGTTGAAGGCGACAGGGCGCGTGACACGTGGCCGCATCGGTGTGGCAATCGACAACGTGCCGAAGGATGCGGCTGAGTCGCTGGGTCTGGGCCGTGCGCGCGGCGCCTATGTCGGCAATGTCGAATCGGGCGGTCCGGCGGACAAGGCCGGTATCGAGGCCGGTGACATCGTCTTGAAGTACAACGGCCGCGATGTCGAGAAGGCCGGAGACTTGCAGCGCCAAGTCGGCGAGACCAAGCCGGGCACGCGCGCTACGGTGCAGGTCTGGCGCAAGGGCGCGACGCGTGATCTGACTGTGACGGTCGCCGAGTTGCAGGCCGATACCAAGGTGGCGCAGCGCACCAAGGGCGCGCAGCCTGATAACAGCCAGCAGGGCCCGGGGAAGCCGAATGCGCTGGGACTGGTGGTGGCCGACTTGTCTGACGGCGCGCGTCGCGAGTTCAAGACGAAGAGCGGCGTTGAAGTGCAGGTCTCTGAAGGGCCGGCGGCGCGTGTCGGCATTCGACCGGGTGACCTGATTCTGCGCGTCGGTGATACCGATGTGTCTAGCGCCAAGCAGTTCAACGAGGTGGTCGCCAAGCTCGACAAAAACCGCATGATTGCGGTGTTTGTACGCCGTGGCGATGCGACCCAGGTGGTGACGCTGCGCCCGAGTGCGGCCCGTTCAGGTAGCGGCCAGTGATTGAGTTGACGCTCTACGGGCGCACGTATTGCCATTTGTGCGACGACATGAAGAACGCGCTGGAGCTGCTCCGGCGCGGTTTTTCTTTTGTGCTGCACGAGGTGGACGTCGACAGCGATCCAGCGCTGGAAGCGCGGTTTGACGAGTTGGTCCCCGTGCTGATGACGGGTGCCCCAGAGACACCGCCCGAAGACGCGCGTGAGCTGTGTCACTACTTTCTCGACGTGCCTGCCGTGCAGGCGTGGCTTGCAGCACAGACGGCGCCCAACTGACGCCACGCCGCTGCCGCAAAAAGAGGCGCGGGAAGCCCTCTGAAATCCGGTAAAATCGCCTGTTAGCGCCGATTTTTGCATTGCACGATTTTTTGTGCCGCAACCTCGGCTTGGAACCCAATATCTCCCGCCGGCGCAGCCAACGCGCGTCGGCCATGCCGGAACCGCTCGCGCTCCCGGCAGACGCGCCCGGGACGGGCGCTTTTCGACGCATTCGATGGACAATATCCGCAATTTCTCGATCATCGCCCACATCGACCACGGCAAATCGACGCTGGCCGATCGCATCATCCAGTTGTGTGGCGGGCTCTCCGACCGCGAGATGGAAGCCCAGGTGCTGGACTCGATGGACATCGAGAAGGAGCGCGGCATCACCATCAAGGCCCAGACCGCAGCGCTGTCCTACAAGGCACGCGACGGCAAGGTCTATAACCTCAACCTGATCGACACCCCGGGGCATGTTGACTTCAGCTACGAAGTCAGCCGCTCGCTGTCCGCATGCGAAGGTGCTTTGCTGGTGGTCGATGCTTCCCAAGGTGTGGAAGCGCAAACCGTCGCCAACTGTTACACCGCCATCGAGCTGGGCGTGGAAGTTGTGCCAGTGCTCAACAAAATCGACCTGCCTGCGGCCGATCCGGACAACGCGATCCAGGAAATTGAAGACGTCATCGGCATCGACGCGACCGACGCTACGCGCTGCTCCGCCAAGACCGGCGTAGGCGTGGCCGACGTGCTGGAAGCGCTGATTGCCAAGGTGCCGGCGCCCAAGGGTGACCCGGCCGCGCCGCTGCAAGCGCTGATCATCGACTCGTGGTTCGACAACTATGTCGGCGTGGTGATGCTGGTGCGTGTGGTGAACGGCACGCTGCGCGCCAAAGACAAAGTCCTGCTGATGGCAACCGGTGCGCAGCACTTGGTGGAGCAGGTGGGCGTGTTCTCGCCGAAGTCGGTGCCGCGCGAATCCTTGTCTGCCGGGCAGGTAGGCTTTGTCATCGCGGGCATCAAGGAACTGAAGGCTGCCAAGGTGGGTGACACCATTACCCACGTTGCACCGCGCAAGGCCGAGGCGCCGCTGCCGGGCTTCAAGGAAGTCAAGCCGCAGGTGTTTGCCGGCCTGTATCCAGTGGAAGCCAACCAGTACGAAGCGCTGCGCGAATCGCTGGAAAAGCTCAAGCTCAACGACGCGTCGCTGCAGTACGAGCCGGAAGTGTCGCAGGCACTGGGTTTCGGCTTCCGCTGCGGCTTCCTTGGCCTGTTGCACATGGAGATCGTGCAGGAGCGCCTGGAGCGCGAGTTCGACATGGATCTGATCACCACCGCGCCCACGGTGGTCTATCAGGTGCAACTGCGCGACGGCACGATGGTGCAGGTGGAAAACCCCGCCAAGATGCCCGCGGACCCGAGCAAGATCGAGGCGATTCTCGAGCCGATCGTCACGGTCAATCTGTACATGCCGCAGGATTACGTGGGTGCCGTGATTACGCTGTGCGAGCAGAAGCGCGGCTCGCAGATCAACATGAGCTACCACGGTCGCCAAGTCCAGCTCACGTATGAGATCCCGATGGGCGAGATCGTGCTGGACTTCTTCGATCGGCTGAAATCCGTTTCGCGCGGTTATGCGTCGATGGATTACGAGTTCAAGGAATACCGCGTGTCGGACGTGGTCAAGGTCGACATCCTGATCAACGGCGACAAGGTCGATGCGCTGTCCATCATCGTCCACCGTTCGAACGCCACATATCGTGGCCGTGAAGTGGCCGCCAAGATGCGCGAGATCATTCCGCGCCAGATGTACGACGTGGCCATCCAGGCAGCCATTGGCGCCAACGTGATCGCCCGCGAAAACGTCAAGGCACTGCGCAAGAATGTGCTGGCCAAGTGCTACGGCGGTGATATCTCGCGCAAGAAGAAGCTCCTCGAAAAGCAGAAAGAGGGCAAGAAGCGCATGAAGCAGGTTGGTACCGTTGAAATTCCGCAAGAGGCCTTCCTGGCCATCCTGCGCGTCGAAGAAAAATAATCCAGACATCGCTCGGACGATCTCTCATCCATGAACTTCGCCCTGATTCTGTTTGTTCTCGTCGTCCTCACCGGTATTGCGTGGGTGGCTGACAAGCTTGTGTTTCAGCGCCAGCGTCAGGCGGCTGCGGCCGCGGCACTGGCTGAATTTGATGCGCGTGCGCAGGTGCAAGCGCAGTACGGCGGCGGTGGCGACATCGGTGCCGCGCGTTTGCAACTGGCTGAAGACAAGTTGCGCCAGCCCTGGTGGCTGGAGTACACCGCCAGTTTCTTCCCGGTGATTGCCGCAGTGTTCCTGCTGCGCTCGTTCGTGATCGAGCCATTCAAGATTCCGTCGGGTTCGATGATTCCCACGCTGCAGATCGGTGATTTCATCCTCGTCAACAAGTACACGTATGGCATTCGTTTGCCCATCGTGAACAAGAAGATCGTCGAGTTGAATCAACCGCAACGCGGCGACGTGATGGTCTTTCGTTATCCGAAAGACGAGTCGATGGACTACATCAAGCGCGTGATCGGCGTGCCCGGCGACGTGGTCAAGTACGACAATAAGCGCCTGACCGTGAACGGCCAGCCGGCCACCTACGCACCGCAATCCGATTACCTCGACGGCGAGCGCTTGACGTACTCCAAGCAGTATCAGGAGACGCTGGGCAACGTGACCCACAACATCCTGAATGACGCCGACCGCCCAGCTTATGTTTCCGGGCCGGACGATTTTCCCTTCCGCGAAAACTGCACTTACAATCAGACCGGTTTCACCTGCAAGGTACCTGCAGGTCACTATTTCATGATGGGCGATAATCGCGACAACAGCGCGGACTCCCGCTATTGGGGTTTCGTGCCGGACAAGAACATCGTCGGGAAAGCGTTCTTCATCTGGATGAACCTGGGTGACCTGAAGCGGATCGGTGCTTTTCATTGATCCCATAAGTGACGCAAAAATCTCTTATGAAAACTCGGCGATTGCAAAACGGGGGAAATGCAATGCGAATTCGTCAGGCCGGTCTGAAACGCCCGTCGCGCGGGATTACGATGTTCGGCATCCTGATCGGCATCATTGTGCTGATCACGTTTGTGTTGCCGGCCATTCGATCCGTCCCAAGCCTGATGGAATACCAGGCCATCACGCGCGCTGTGAAGCAGGCGCGTGAGCGTGCAAGCACGCGCGAGGAAGTGGCCAATGCCTTTGACAAGCAAGCCGCGATTGACGACATCACGTCGATCAAGGGTGAAGATCTGGAAGTGCTGGACGGGGGCGGCTCCATCCAGGCGGTGCGTTTCTCGTACAAGCGCGAGATCCCGTTATATGGCCCCATCGGTCTGGTGATCACCTATTCGGGGACCCAGCGTTGACATGAGTCTGGATGCACTACAGCAACGTCTTGGCTACCGCTTCAGCAAACCAGAGTTGCTGCAGCAGGCGCTCACCCATCGCAGCCACAGTGCGATGCATAACGAGCGCCTGGAATTTCTTGGCGATTCAATCCTGAATTGCGCCGTCGCCGACATGCTCTACGGCATGTTCGGCAAGCTGGACGAGGGCGATCTCTCGCGCGTGCGGGCCAATCTGGTCAAGCAACAGGCGCTGTATGAGATTGCACAGATGTTGCAGTTGCCCGATGCCCTGCGTTTGGGCGAAGGTGAATTGAAAAGCGGTGGTTTCCGCCGGCCTTCCATCCTGGCTGATGCGCTCGAAGCGATTTTCGGGGCGGTGTTCCTCGACGGCGGCTTCGATGCTGCCCGCACGCTGATCCGCAAGCTCTACATCCCGATCCTTGAACAAGTTGACCCGCGCACGCTGGGCAAGGATGCCAAGACGCTGTTGCAGGAGTACCTCCAAGGTCACAAGATTGCGTTGCCCTTGTACACGGTGGTTGCCACCCACGGCGCGGCGCATAATCAGCAATTCGAGGTCGAGTGCTCGATCCCGAAGCTGGAGATTCGCGTCTCCGGCAGCGGGGCATCGCGGCGCGCGGCCGAACAATCGGCGGCCAAGCTGGCCCTGGATGAAGCGCATCGCCTGGTGCCGCAGCTCGTCAAGCGCAGTCGCGCCGAGCGCACCGGCAAGACGCGCAAGCAGGCTACGCCGCCCGATCCGCAGTTGTCTCTCAGGTTGAAGGAATAATCAGGTAAATGAGCGACACCCCCTTGCAGCCTCCGCAGCCAGAATCTGGTGTGCCGGAGGGGTTCCGCTGCGGCATGGTCGCCATTGTTGGGCGGCCGAACGTGGGCAAATCCACGCTGATGAATGCCCTGGTGGGCCAGAAAGTCAGCATCACGTCGCGCAAGGCGCAGACGACGCGCCACCGCATCACCGGCATTCAGACGACGGATGACGCGCAGTTCGTCTTCGTCGATACGCCGGGCTTCCAGACGCGTCACGCCACGGCGCTGAACCGTTCGCTGAACCGCGCGGTCACCTCCACGCTCACGTCGGTGGATGCCGTGTTGTTCGTGGTTGAAGCGGGGCGCTATGGCCCGGACGACGAGAAGGTGCTCTCGCTGCTGCCGCGCGAGACGCCCGTGATCCTGATCGTCAACAAGGTCGACCGGCTCGACGCTTACACGCGCGCCGAGATGGTCGCCGTGTTCCTGCAGGACATGGCACAGGTGTTTCCGTTTGCCGAAATCGTGCCGATGTCGGCCAAGAACCGTGACGACATCGACCGCTTGCTCGGCATCGTGCGCTCGTACCTGCCGGAAGGCGAACCCATGTACGACCCGGAGGCGCTGACCGATCGGAGCGAGCGCTTCCTGGCCGCAGAAATCGTTCGCGAGAAGGTGTTCCGCTGGACTGGCGACGAACTGCCGTATTCCAGCACGGTTATCGTCGACAAATTCGAGACCGAAGGCCGCCTGCGCCGCGTATTCGTGACCATCCTCGTCGATCGCGACGCGCACAAGGCGATGATCATTGGCGCGAAGGGCGCCAAGCTCAAGCAGATCTCCACCGAAGCCCGCATGGACATGGAAAAACTGTTCGACGGCAAGGTGTATCTCGAGGTCTGGATCAAGGTCAAGAGCGGTTGGGCCGACAACGAAGCCGGCCTGCGCGCCTACGGCTACGAGTAACCGCCTAACCGGGCCACTCTACACACGCTCGATGGCGGGACGATCCGATCCGATTCCGGACGAAGCCGCGGAATGGCTCGCCGAGGAAAGCGTAGCCGGCGCCGCGCCGCGCAAAAGCTTTCCTGCCGGGCGTTCCGAAACACGCGTTGCTGCGCAGCCGGCCTTCGTGCTGCACAGTTACCCGTATCGGGAAACCAGCCTCATCATCGATGTCTTCACGCCGGACTATGGGCGCATGGCCCTGGTCGCCAAGGGGGCCAAGCGACCGCATTCGGCCCTGCGTGCGGTGTTGCAGACGTTTCAGCCGCTGTCGCTTTCCTGGAGCGGGCGCGGTGATGTGCGCACGCTGACCCGTGCCGAGTGGGTGGGCGGCATGCTGCCGCTGGGCGGGGAGGGGCTGCTATCCGGTTTCTATCTGAACGAGCTGCTCGTCAAGTTCGTCGCCCGCGAAGACGGGCACCCGGTACTGTTCGCACATTACGTCGAAACGCTCAATAAGCTGGCCCATGGTGAACCTGCTGCCTTCACGCTGCGCGCGTTCGAACGTGTGCTATTGAGGGAGACCGGTTTTGCCGCGCAGCTCGATCGCTGCATCGACGGTGAGCCCGTGCAGGCAGACGCCGAATATGTCTATCACCCGGAGCGCGGCATTCGGCGGACACTGCCGAGCGATCCATCGTCCTGGCCTGTTTTGCGGGGCCAGACGCTGATCGACATGGAGCGCGACGATTACGCCTCACGTCCAGCGACCGCGCAGCAAAGCCGCAGCCTGATGCGTTTCCTGCTGCATTATCATTTGCATGGCACGCCGCTTTCGACGCGCCAGATCCTGATCGACTTGCAGAAACTATGATCTTTCATGCCTCGCCGGGAATCATCGACCTGGGCATCAACATCGACCACGTCGCCACGCTGCGCAACGCGCGCGGCACCACTTACCCGGACCCGATCGCCGCGGCGCTGCTGGCTGAAGAAGCCGGCGCTGATCTCATCACGCTGCACCTGCGCGAAGATCGCCGCCACATCAAGGATGCCGATGTGCGCGCGCTGCGGCCGCAGCTGCGCACGCGCATGAACCTGGAGTGCGCCGTCACGCAGGAGATGCTCGACATCGCGTGCGACATCGGCCCACAGGATGTCTGCCTCGTGCCCGAGCGCCGTCAGGAAGTCACCACCGAGGGCGGTCTGGATGTGGTGGGCGGTTTTGCCAAGGTGCAGGCTGCCTGCAAGCAACTGGCCGATGCAGGCATCCGCGTGTCGCTGTTCATCGATCCGGATGCCGCACAGATCGAGGCTGCAGCCGCTGCCGGTGCGCCCGTCATCGAACTGCACACGGGCCGCTATGCCGAAGCGACGGACGATGCCGAGTTGCGGGCGGAACTCGTCCGCATCGAAACGGCGGTGGAAGAGGGCATCCGCTGGGGCGTGCGCGTGAACGCCGGCCACGGCCTCCACTACACGAACGTGCAGCCGATTGCGGCCCTTGCTGGCATTCACGAACTCAACATCGGCCACGCCGTCGTTGCGCATGCGGTGTTTGCCGGCTGGCAGAACGCAGTGCGTGAGATGAAGGCGATCATGGTTGCGGCCCGGCTGTCGTCCACGACGCCGGCGGCCGCTCACCCCGGCGTGCCCGTATGAACGAACGCGCCGCCGCCGCGGCGTCCGGTGCGATTTACGGCATCGGCACCGACATCATCCAGATCGAACGCGTCGAAGGCGTGATGCAGCGGACCCACGGCCGCTTCGCCGAAAAGGTGCTGGGGCCCGATGAGCTGCGCGTCTACCATGCCCGCAAGGCGCGCTCGGAGCGCCGCGGGCTCGCGTTTCTTGCCACACGCTTCGCCGCCAAGGAAGCCGTGTCAAAGGCCATCGGCCTGGGCATGCGCTGGCCCATGACGTGGCGTGCGGTGCAGACGCTCAATTTGCCATCCGGCCAACCGGTGGTGCGCTACAGCGGTGAACTGGCCGACTGGATTGCGCAGCACGGCCTTCATATCCAGATCAGTGTGACGGACGAACGCGACTACGCGGTCGCCTTCGCCGTCGCCGAGTTGCAAACCAAATCCTCCGCATGACTCAAACCAAGAAGCAGAAGCACCCCGGCCCGATCGTTCTGGATGTTGCCGGCCTTGAACTTGGCCCCGACGATGTTCGCCGCATTGCCCATCCGTTGACGGGTGGCGTGATCCTGTTCGCGCGCAACTTCGAATCGCGCGCGCAATTGACCGCGCTGACGCAGGCCATTCGCGCGATTCGGAGCGACGTGCTCATTTGCATCGACCACGAAGGCGGACGCGTGCAGCGCGCCAAGACCGACGGCTTTACGCACCTGCCCGCCATGGGCGCGCTGGGCAAGCTCTGGGACACCGACGTGCTGGCCGCCACGCGCGCTGCCACGGCTTGCGGCTACGTGCTGGCCGCCGAACTGCGCGCGTGCGATATCGACCTGAGCTTCACGCCCGTGCTCGATCTCGACTATGGCAGCAGCAGTGTGATCGGCGATCGCGCGTTCCATCGCGACCCGCGCGTGGTAACCATGCTGGCCAACCACTTGACGCTGGGCCTGCGCTTGGCCGGCATGTCGAACTGCGGCAAGCATTTCCCCGGCCACGGCTACGTCCAGGCGGATTCGCACATCGCTGTACCGGTGGACGAGCGTCCGCTGGAGGCCATCGTCGCTGACGACGCGCAGCCGTACGGGTGGATGGGAATCGGTCTGCAGTCGGTGATGCCGGCGCACGTGATTTACTCGGCCGTTGATCCGAATCCGGCGGGCTTCTCTCGCTTTTGGCTGCAGGACATGCTGCGCGCGCATTTCAACTTCGACGGCGTGATCTTCAGCGATGACCTGAGCATGGAAGGCGCGAGCGTAGCCGGCACGGTCGTCGACGGCGCGCGAGCGGCGCTCACGGCCGGCTGCGACATGGTGCTGATCTGCAATGCCTCGGAAAAGGCCGATCAACTGCTCGGCGAGTTGGATGTGCCGATGGGCAAGGCGTCGCAGCGGCGCGTGCGTCGGCTGTTTGGCGGTCGTGCCGTGAAGGACTGGACGAAGCTACAACAGCAATCGGCTTACAGGCAGGCGCTGCGTACGTTGCGCGAGGCGAAACTCATCAAGTAGCGTCGAAACGCCAAGAAGATTGATCGCAAAAGAAAAGGCTCCCGAGGGAGCCTTTCTTCTTGCTGCGACGCCAGCTTACTTGGCGCGGCTACGGTACTCGTCGGTACGCGTGTCGATTTCGATCTTCTCGCCGATGTTGCAGAACAGCGGGACCATGATCGTGAATTCTTCGTTGTCGTTGATGCGAGCCGCCTTCAGAACCTTGCCCGACGACGTGTCGCCCTTGACGGCGGGTTCGGTGTAGACGATTTCGCGGACAACCGTGGTCGGCAGTTCCACCGAGATGGCGTTCTCGTTGTAGAACGTCACTTCGACCTTCATGCCGTCTTGCAGGTAGTTCAGTGCGCTGCCCATGGCGGCGGGCTCAACGTTGTACTGTTCGTACGTGACCGGGTCCATGAACACGTACATCGTGCCGTCGAAGTAGGAGTACTCGGCTTCCTTCTTCTCCAGGATGACTTGGTCCATCTTGTCGTCGGCGTTGAACACCGACTCGCCGCCTGCGCCCGTCAGCAGGTTCTTGTACTTCATCTTGACGACGGCGCCCGAACGGCCCGAACGGCTGTACTCGGTCTTGAGCACGACCATCGCGTCGTTGCCGATCATGAACACGTTGCCAGCGCGGAGTTCTTGCGCGATTTTCAAAGCCATTTCAAATTTCCTGAGAGTAAGAGGGTTCGATGCGCGCCAAGCAACGAAGCACCGCGCGATACCCTCCGGGCCGCGCGAACCAGGTCAGAGCCGGGGGTCGCATACAGATCAGCCCGCTATTTTACCTGTTTTTCGCAAAATGCCACCAAATTCGCGGCGAGATCGCCTAGTTGCATCAAGCTTTGCTCCCACGTGACGGCTCGTGCGCGCAGGTGCTCCGCGGTGGCAGCAAAGTCCGCCCAGTTGAGTGACGCCGGCGCACCATTCCAGGCGTGCCAGAAGGCGATCAGCGCTTTGGCATCGGCCTCTGTCAGGGCGGGGGTATAGCGGGCCAGAAATGCGTCCAGCTTCGTGAGGTGCACGTCGTCGCTTTGCGGGTAGATGTGCCAGACAAAGGGCTTCAGCGCCCATTGAGCCCGTACGAACGAGTCTTCCCCGCGCACGAAGTTGATGTCGCAAGCCCAGAGCAGCGGGTCGTAATGCTCCTGCGGCACGAATGGCACGACGGCTACGCTCAGGTTGCCGCGCGTCCATCGGGCGCCTGTCTTGGCGCCACCGGCGTCACCCAGTAGCTCGGCGATCTGCTGGGCGGCCAAGCCCTCCGGGACCAAGCAGATCACCGGTTGGGGCGATGCTTCCCATTGAGCGACCAGCGTTGGCAGCGCCGGGTTGGCATAGGCGAACAGGCTCACTCGCAGGGCGTCAGGGTTGTCGCGCATCACGTCGTCGACGCCGAGGCGGTGCCACAACGCCTGGTGGGCGGCGGGGCTTGCCTCGAACGTCTTGCGTTGGGCGCCAAGATGCGATTCTCGCAGTACGCCGCCGGTGTTGCGCGCAAAACCGGGGAAGAAGAAGTGTTTGACGAGCGGCAGTCGCAGATGTGGCGACTGCATCGCGTGATGCTCGGCCACCCAGTTCTCGGCGCTCAGGTATTCCAGGTTGATCCAAACCGGTGCCATGCCTTGGGATGCCCGCTCGGCCATGAACGTCAGCACTGGCTCCGGGACAGCGCATGCGAACGCGCCAATCACCACGTCGTGCAACGCGGGGTGCGCATCGGCGGCGAGGAGATTGGCGACCTGCGCATCGTCCATCCATTGGCGAATATCCACGCCTGAAACGCGCTGTGCCTCGGTTTTTGCGTCGACAGCAGGGCAGATCTTTTCGAACGAACGGAGATCGTCCACCCACAGGCGGACCGTATGGCCGTGCTCCTGTACAAGCTGGCGGGCCAGGCGCCAGCAGACGCCAATGTCGCCGTAGTTGTCGACGACGCGGCAGAAGAGATCCCAGGATGTGATGGTGCGCATGCAGGAAGGCCAGCCGGGCAACGAAGAAGATGGGCCGACATTGTAGTCGGCGGCTTGTTCTACACTGACGGCCTCTGATCCCGCGAACGCCATGTCGTCCGACCCCACGCAACCCCAGCCCCCTGAGACGCCCGAGAGCGTTGAGCCCAGCGCGCCCGCAACTGTGCCCGAATTCGACGCGAAAGCGCACATCGCGCGCCTGCCGAGCCTGCCGGGCGTGTATCGCTACTTTGATGCGCAGGGCAACGTGCTCTATGTGGGCAAGGCACGCGACCTCAAGAAGCGGGTGTCGAGCTACTTCAACAAAACGCTGCTTTCACCGCGCATCGCGATGATGGTGGCGAAGATCGCGCGCATCGACACCACCGTGGTGCGCAGCGAGGCTGAAGCGCTGCTGCTCGAGAACAACCTCATCAAGGCGCTGGCGCCGCGCTACAACATCCTGTTTCGCGACGACAAGTCGTATCCGTATCTGAAGCTCACGCATCACGCATATCCGCGCATGGCGTATTACCGCGGCGCGACCGATCGCAGGCACCAGTACTTCGGGCCATTCCCGAGTGCGCATGCCGTGCGCGAGAGCATGCAGATCCTGCAGAAGGTGTTCCAGCTCCGCACGTGCGAAGACACGGTCTTCAACAACCGCACGCGGCCGTGCCTGCTGCATCAGATCCATCGCTGCAGCGGCCCGTGCGTGCAGGCGATCAGCGCAGAGGATTACGCGCGTGACGTCGCCAATGCGGCCGGCTTCCTGCAAGGCCGTCAGGACGAGGTCATGCAGACGCTGCAGGACAAGATGCAGCGCTACGCCGAGTCGCTGGCGTTCGAGCAGGCCGCCATCGTGCGCGACCAGATCGGCGCGTTGTCGACGGTGCTCAAGCAGCAGTCTGTGGAAGAAGTCGGCCACGCCAGCGACATCGACATCCTGGCCGTTGCCATCAAGGGCGGCCACGCCTGCGTGAACCTCGCGATGGTGCGCGGCGGGCGCCACCTGGGTGACAAGGCTTACTTTCCAACGCACGTGGAAGAGGGTGCCGCGATTGTCGGCGTGGATGTGGAAGCCGACGGCGAGCCGGCGGCAGAAGCGCCGCGCGATGCCGAACGCATGGCCAGCGACATCCTCGAAGCCTTCGTTGCGCAGCACTATCTCGATCAGTTTGTGCCGCCGGTTCTGGTGGTCAGTCATCAGATTCACGCAACCGAGCTGATCGACGCGTTGGCCGAGCAGGCCGGGCGCCGCGTTTCGGTTGTGCGCCAGCCGCAGGGCGGGCGCCGCGCATGGCTCGAGATGGCGGAGAAGGGCGCTGAGCTGTCGCTGATGCGCCGGCTTTCCGAGCAAGGCAGCCAGCAGGCCCGCACGCTCGCGCTGGCCGAGACCATCGGCATTGATCTCGAAGACCTTGCTGCGCTGCGGGTCGAGTGCTTCGACATCAGCCACACCGCTGGCGAAGCCACGCAGGCCTCGTGCGTGGTCTTTCACAGCCACGCCATGCAAAACAGCGAATACCGCCGCTACAACATCCAGGACATCACCCCCGGTGACGACTACGCGGCCATGCGGCAAGTTCTCACGCGCCGCTACCAGAAGATCGTCGAGCAAGCTGGCGAGGACGCCCCCAACATGCCGAGCATCGTGCTGATCGACGGCGGCAAGGGGCAGGTGGAAGTCGCGCGACAGGTCTTTGAAGAGCTGGGGCTGGATATTGGATTGCTCGTCGGCGTGGCCAAGGGCGAGGGACGCAAGGTCGGCCTGGAAACGCTCATCTTTGCCGATGGCCGTCCGTCACTGGAGCTGGGGCAGGGCAGTGCCGCGCTGATGCTCGTCGCGCAGATTCGCGATGAAGCGCACCGCTTTGCCATCACCGGCATGCGCGCCAAGCGGGCCAAGGCGCGCAACACGTCACGGCTGGAAGAGATCGAAGGCATTGGCGCAAAGCGTCGGCAGCGTTTGCTGGCGCGCTTTGGTGGCCTGCGTGGCGTGATGGCGGCGAGCGTCGATGAACTTGCCACGGTGGAAGGCATCTCGCGGACCCTGGCCGAAGAAATCTACCGTCAGCTGCATTGATCGGCGACAATGCCCCATCTTGTCGCGTGGGTCCGAGCTTGCGCGGCGGTTGTCCTCTCGATTTGCCATGCCTTTCAACTTCCCGATCCTCCTGACCTGGTTGCGTGTGGCCATGATCCCGCTGGTGGTGGGCGTGTTCTACGTGCCGGACACCTGGATGGCACTGCCTGCCAAGAACCTGACGGCTGCGGTGTTTTTCATCGTCGCAAGCCTCACCGATTGGTTCGACGGCTTTCTTGCTCGCCGCTGGAACCAGACCTCCGCCTTCGGGGCCTTCCTCGATCCCGTGGCCGACAAGCTGATGGTGGCCGCGGCCCTGCTGGTGCTGCTGTCATTGGGCCGCGTGTCAGACGTCATCGCGCTCGTCATCATCGGCCGCGAGATCACCATCTCTGCCCTACGTGAGTGGATGGCCCAAATTGGCGCGTCGAAGAGCGTGGCCGTGAACTTCCTCGGCAAGCTGAAGACGACCTTCCAGATGATTGCGATTCCGTTGCTGCTGTTCGAGGGCCGCCTGTTCGACATGATCGACGCGCAGGTGTGGGGCACGTGGCTGATTTACGTGGCGGCGGTGCTTACGCTGTGGTCGATGGCGTACTACATGAAGCTCGCCTGGCCGCAGATTCGCGAGCGCGCAAAATGAGGCTGTAAAAACTCTTGCGCAAAACTGTTGACGAGGATGATTCTTCTTTGCCATAATCTCGTTCTCGCGTTGCAGTGATGTGACGCAAACGGTCTGGCAGCACAAAGGTTGTACGGCAGTGCTGGTAGCCAAAATGCGGGAATAGCTCAGTTGGTAGAGCGCAACCTTGCCAAGGTTGAGGTCGCGAGTTCGAGCCTCGTTTCCCGCTCCAGTTTGAAATATGTGGCCGTGTTGATGTGATGGCGCGGCGGCATAACCGGTTACGCGGGAATAGCTCAGTTGGTAGAGCGCAACCTTGCCAAGGTTGAGGTCGCGAGTTCGAGCCTCGTTTCCCGCTCCAATCCCGAAGGGAAGCCTTGCTTCCCTTTTTCTTTATCGGCACGGCAAGCACGCGGTTCTCCACGAATTGCTACAATGCGGTGCTGAGCCCCTGGCGGGGTAGCAAAGTGGTTATGCAGCGGCCTGCAAAGCCGTGTACGCCGGTTCGATTCCGGCCTCCGCCTCCAGAACGCAAAAGAAAAGCCCCGACTGGTTCGGGGCTTTTTGTTTTTGCATCGTGCGCGATGCGCGTGCTTCGGGCTGAGCGTTCCTCGCCGTGCATTCTTCTGTTTGGACAGCGCACACCTCAGCGTTGATGCAGCCGCCATCGGCGTCGCCAGCCAATCCCTTCAGCCAAGTGGTTGCATAAGAAAACCAGGTTGCCTAGACTCAAGTGGTTTTAAATTAAAACCAAATGAGGTAGCAGATGCCCCCTGATTGTGTTGCCGAGCATTCGTCTACCGGGCGTGCCAGTCCCTCCCGGGTGTTGCCGCACGCGTGGGTTGCCATGCTGGCGCTTTGCGCAGCGGCTAGCGTATCGAACGTCTACTTTGCCCAGCCGCTGCTCGAACCACTGGCCCGTGACTTTGCGCTCAGCGATGCCTGGGCCGGCGGCATCATCGGTGCAACGCAGGCTGGCTGCGCACTTGCCCTGGCGCTAGTCGTGCCGTTAGGGGATCGCTGGCCGCGCAAGCCGCTGCTTCTGGTGCAGCTCGTCTTGCTCACGCTGGCGTTGCTCGCGGTAGCACTTGCACCGGTGCGCTGGTGGTTGCTGCTTGGCATGTTTTCGGTTGGTTTGCTGGGCACAGCGATGACGCAAGGACTGATCGCCTGCGCCGCCGCGTTGGCGCAATCGGCGGAGCGCGGGCGTGTGGTGGGTGCGGTGCAGGGTGGGGTCGTGATCGGTCTCTTGCTGGCGCGCGCCGGGGCGGGCTTGATTGCGGATGCCGCAGGCTGGCGTGCCGTCTATATGGTGTCAGCCGGTCTCTCGGCAGCGATGCTGTTTATGCTCTGGCGCTCACTACCGGCACCGCCGACTGCGCTTTCGCCCATGAGATATACGGCGCTCCTGCGCTCGATGTGGCAACTTCTGATGACCGAACGTGTGTTGCAGGCGCGCGGCCTGATCGGTTTGTTGATGTTCGCGGCGTTCAATGTCTTCTGGAGCGCGATGGCGCTGGCTCTGAGTGCGCCGCCCTATGCGTTCTCGCCGGCAGGCATTGGAGCATTCGGTTTGGTCGGTGCGATTGGTGCGGTGGCTGCCGCGCGAGCCGGGCATCTGGCGGACCGTGGTTGGGCGCAGATGGCGACGGGCGTCGCCTTGGGTTTGTTGCTGCTCGCGTGGTGGCCGCTCGGTCTCGGATTGCAGCATCTGGCGTGGTTGATCGCCGGCGTGATTCTGTTGGACCTGGGTGGGCAAGCGGTGCACGTGCTCAACCAGAGTCTGATTTTTCGCTTGCAGCCAGAGGCGCACAGCCGGCTGGTGGGCGCCTACATGCTGTTCTATGCGGCGGGCAGTGGGTTCGGAGCGGTGACTTCGACGCTGGTGTATGCGTCGGCCGGCTGGTCAGGGGTGTGTGTTCTGGGGGCCGCTCTCAGCTTGGCGGCGCTGGTGTTCTGGGCGGCGACCGCGGCTTGGACGCGCAAGCGAGACAGCTAGCGGCAGGTTCTGCAACGAGGACCTGGAGGCAGCGTATACCCGGTAGGGCCTCCAGCCCGTTGGTCGGCTCCTATACTTCCTGAGGCCTCGCACCTTGTAATGGCGCGATAAAAAATGATAGAACGCCAAGGAAACCCGGCTCTGCGCTTAGCTTTTCACAATTGTTTGCAATATGACAAAGGCGGCCTTTTAGCATGAGCTGGGCTCAAGCCGGCGTGCCACACATGCTGGCGGGGCGTGGGTAAGGTCTTGCGCGGCGGACACGTGCCGCGCCAATGGTGGCAGGTGGATCGAACAACGATGCGCCGGTCCGGGACCCCGATCACAACGACGAACGGAGTGAGCCGGCATTTCGCATAGCGATGCCGGACCCGAAACGGGGAAAGGCAATCCAGATGGCGATACGAATTGCCTCGGTAGAAGACAACCAGGCGCAGTCCGATTTGATCCGAGAGATCCTGGTTTCGTCCGGATACGAATGCGAGTGTTTCAGTAACGGAGATGCCTTCGTCAAGGCGCTGCGGGATCGTACCTTCGACCTGCTGCTGCTCGACTGGCAGTTGCCCGATATCAGCGGCATCCAGCTTGTGAGCTGGGTGCGGCAGACGGTCGGCCCAGCCCTGCCGGTGCTGTTTCTGACCAACCGGTCGCTCGAAGACGACGTGGTACGCGGGCTGGCCGCCGGCGCCGATGATTACGTCGTCAAGCCGGTGCGCCGCGCCGAGCTGGTAGCGCGTGTCGGTGCGCTGCTGCGTCGCGCCGCGCCGCGCACGAGCGAATCGCTCGAACGCATTCGCGTCGGCCCGTACGCGGTGGACCCGGTCGGGCGCGTGCTGACGTTGAATGGCTCGCAGGTCGAGCTGTCGCCGCGCGAGTTTGATCTTGGGCTGTACCTGTTCCGCAATGTCGGCAAGCTGGTGCCGCGAGAACTGATCGAGCAGGCAGTCTGGGGGCGCAGCATTGGCCCGGATTCGCGCACGCTCGCCACGCATATTTCAAAGCTTCGGCTCAAACTCGATCTCAATCAGAAGAATGGCGTGCGACTGGTCTCGGTGTATTCGCATGGCTATCGGCTCGAAACCACGCAGGAAGATGGTGAAGCAAGCTGACGCAATTTGGAGTGGTTTGATTGGGCGCGCCGCGTTTGTCGGCGCGTTCGTTCTTTTTGGCGGCGTGTGGCAAGCGGCCATGGCCCAGCCTTCCGGCGCCGACGGCAGCGATTTCCTCTATCGCGTGCGGCAAGGCGATACGTTGATCAATCTCGCGGAACGTTACATGGACAGCGCCGAGGGCTGGCGCCTGCTGCAGCAGCGCAACCATGTCGCCGATCCGTATCGGCTGAAACCCGGCTCGCTGCTGCGCATTCCGTTCGATCGCATTCCGGTGGTGCCCGCCACGGCGCAGGTCGTGTTTGCGCGCGATGCAACGACCGGCGGCAAGCCGCTGCAAACGGGCATGAGGCTCGCAGAAGCGTCGCAGATTGATACCGGCGACAAGGGCGCCGTGACGCTGGCATTTGATGACGGCACGCGCGTGACGGTCCCGCCGGGCAGCCACGTGGCGCTGTCGCGTGTGCGCGCGTTTGCGCGTGCCGGGCTGATCGATGTGCGTGTGCACGTGAAGCAGGGCGAGGCCGAATCCAACGTCTCGCCCAGAAAAACCGGCGTGGGCCGGTACGAGATTTCCACGCCGGCGCTGGTGACAGGTGTGCGCGGTACGCGTTTCCGCGTGCAGGCAAGCGACGCCGTGTCGACGAGTTCCGTGCTCGAAGGTGAGGTGGCCACGCGCGCCGGTCGTCAGAAGCAGGCGGTCAAGGCCGGCTTTGGCGTGCAGGCATCGGCTGGGCACCTCAAGCGCGCAGCGCTGCCTGCTGCGCCCAAGCTCGACGCCATCCCCCAGCTTGTGCAGACGCCGTGCCTGCGCGCAACGTGGCAGCCCGTCAAGGGCGCGGTCGGCTATCGAGCTGCAGTGGCGCGCGATGCCGCCCTGACCGAACTCAGCGCTTACCAATTGAGCAAGACGCCCGTAGTAACGCTCTGCGGCGATGAGGACGGCGACTACACGCTCGTCGTGCAAAGCATCGATGCGCTCGGGCTGACAAGCGAGTCGGCCACGTGGCCGTTCACCGTGCGCCTGCACCCGGAAGCGCCCTATACGATCCAGCCCGCCAACGGCCGGACTTACCGCAGCGGCGACGTGGCATTCGCATGGGCTGCCGTGTCCGATGCTGGCAGTTACGACATGGAAGTCGCAGACGCAGAGACCTTTGCCTCGCCGGCTGTCCAGCAGCATGCCAAAGATGTGCGTCTGACCAAGCCATTGACGGCCGGCACATGGTGGTGGCGTGTGCGCTCCGTGGCCGCAGACGGCAAAACAGGCCCGTGGAGCGATGCGCTGCGTTTTCGCGTGCTCGACATTCCGCCGGATGCCGTGCCGACAGCCGCAGTGGAAGCCGGCGACGATGGCAAGCTGCACGCTCACTGGTCTGCGCTGTCGCCGGAGCTGGCGGCATCTGGCGCGCGCACGCGTGTGCAACTGGCGGGCGACACAAGCTTCGCCAAGCCCATCGCTGACATTGTGAGCGAAGGCAATGAGGCCACCATTCCGCGGCCGCCGTCCGGCGTGTATTACATCCGCACCGGCGTAGATCTGGGCGATGCGGCATCAGTGGTCTACGCCAAGCCGCAGCGCATTGACGTCGGCACCTTCGTCGGTGACTCCGCGCGCAGCCCGGTGCAGAGCGGCGGCAGCAATCTCCTTCTCAATGACTGAACCCGTACCCGCCAAGTCGGATGTGCGCAGCCTGGGGCGGCGCGCGCTGGTGGAGTGGGGCGTGCTGGTGGTGTTGGCTGCGCTGCTGACGTTGGGTGCGGTGCGCTGGAGCGTGGTCGCGCGGCTTGACGCGGCGCTGTACGACACCGTCATCACGCTGCATGGGCATGCGCCGCGCGACGATATCGTCATCGTGGCCATTGATGACCAAAGCCTTGACGCGGTGGGGCGCTGGCCCTGGCCGCGCGCCCGGCTGGCCGATCTGATTGCGCGCGTCGGGCAGGCGCAGCCGCGCGCCATCGGCGTCGATATTCTGCTGATCGAACCCGATCTTGCGCAGCCCGAAGGCGATCGGGCATTGACCGCCGCCATCGAGCAGGCCGGACACGTTATCCTGCCCGCGCTGCCTGAGCGCACGGAGCACGGGCGCGTGTATCACTATCCGTTTCTCGGTATCAACGCGTCTATCGCGCATATCGATGCCGCCCCCGACGCGGACAGCGTCGTGCGTGGCATGTATCTGGCCGAGGGCCCGCGTGCGCATGTGCTGGACCATCTTGCCGTGCAGCTCGCGCGACAGGCGCTCCAACCGCCTGCCTCCATACCGACGCTGCCTGATGTGGAGACCGATGCCGCGGGTTGGACGCGACGGGCGCATATCCGCTTAAATTTCGCGGGGCCGGCCGGTACATACCGGCATGTGCCGGCGCTGGACGTGCTCAACGGTCACGTGCCGCCCGAGGCGCTTGCCGGCAAGCTGGTGCTGATCGGGGCGACGGCATCGGGCGTGTCCGATATCTTTGCGACGCCGCCTTCGCGCACGATGAGCGGCGTTGAAGTGCTGGCCAACGCCACGCAAACCGTACTCGACAGCAGCGCCATCCTGCCTGTGCCACCGGGCGTGTTCTGGGCGATGACGCTGCTTCCCTTGCTGATGACCGCGTTTGCCGTGCGTTGGCTTACGCCGCGCATGGCGCTTGCCGTGGCGCTGGCGGGTGCCGCCGTGTTGTTGTTGAGCGCGATTGGCGCGCTGGTGTTCGGCAATCGCTGGTTGCCGCCGTTTGCCGCGTTGGTTGGCCCGCTGGTGCTGTATCCGCTGTGGAGCTGGCGCCAGCAGGAAGCCGCGTTGCGCTTCCTACGTGACGAGATGCAGCGCCTGGCGCGCGAGCCCGGCTTGTTGGGCGATACCGCGCCACTCGCCCGCACTGGCCGTACCTTGGGCGCGCACATGGATGCCGTCGCCTCGCTCACCGATAAGCTGCGCGGGCTGCGTCGCTTCCTGGCCGATGCGCTCGAGAGCCTGCCCGATGCCACGGTCATCTGCACGCATGACGGCACGATCCGCCTGGCGAATGGCCGCAGTGCAGATCTGGCCGGCCAGCTGCAGACGCCCGGTCAGAATCGCGCGGCCGCGCTGCGTGACCTGCCGACGCTGTTGGCGCGTGCGTTTCCCGACCCCGCCGCCGGCGAGCACTACTGGGCACGCTGGCTGGCCAATCCCATCGGGCTCGAACCCGTCGAGCTGCAAACGCACGACGGCCGCTCGATGTTGATGCACGCCGCCGCGTTGCGGGACGAAGCGGGCCGCCCCGTCGACATCATCGTCAGTTTTGCCGACATCACCCCCGTGCGTCAGGCCGAGCGTCATCGCGAAGAAGCGCTGCGGTTCATCTCGCACGACATGCGTTCGCCGCAGAGCGCCATCCTCGCGCTGATCGAACTGCAGCGCGACGCATCGCGCGCGTTGGATCGCGAAGCGCTGCTCGCGCGCATCGGGCAGTTGTCGTCGCGCACGCTGGAACTGGCCGATGCCTTTATCGACCTGGCGCGCGCCGAATCGCAAACACTCAAGCTGGTGGAGGTGGATCTGATCGGCCTCGTGCTCGATGCCGCTGACGAGGTCTGGCCGCTCGCGAATCGTCACCAGGTGGAAGTGCGCGTGGTGGCGGACATCGAAGCGGCCGTGCGGGGCGAGCCACGCTTGCTGGTGCGCGCGCTGGTGAATCTGCTAAACAACGCCATCAAGTTCAGCGCGGCGGGTTCAGTCGTCACCGTGTCGGTCAAACAGGACGAGGCGATGTTCTCGGTGGCCGTGGCCGACCAGGGCGCGGGCATTGCCCTGGACGATCAGCCGCGGTTGTTCCAGCCGTTCCACCGCTTGCATGAGAGCGCGGCCAATGCGCCGTCCGGCAGTGGACTGGGTCTTGTATTCGTGAAGACAGTGGTCGACCGGCACGGCGGCCGGATTGCCGTGCAGAGCGCGCCGGGGCTCGGTTCCACCTTCACGCTGTGGCTGCCGCGCGCGGCGCATCGCCACGACGCCTGAGGCCATCGCGGTCTCGTGTGGCCTTTGCCACATTTTCTTTTCAATCATTTGCATTTCTGCACTGCGGCGGCCCTACAGTTCATTGGCCGACCCGCACAGCATGCGCCGGTGACACACCGGTCGAGAGACGACGGCACCTTGGAAAACCGAGCACAGACACGCCCGAGGCGCCACGAATGTTGAGCCAGACTGCAACCGATGTTTTGAGCGAATGCGATTACGAACGCGTTCGCGCCCAACTGCATCAAGCCCTGCGCGGCGACGGGAACCCGCCGCAGGTCGAACGCTTCTGGCTGGCTGGTCGGCATGTATCCATGTGGCGCGGCGGCGGTCGCGACGGCAGCAATGCACAAGACCATCGCCGCACCGCCGCCTGACCGCGCCGCACGCAGTCAACCTCGAAACCGAGCCATGAAAATCGGTCTGATCGACACGCACCTCGCCCGCCAGCAGGCGATCCACTCCGCGCTGCAGCCCACCCGCTTCGAATGTGTGCCGCTGTTTCTCTCCCGCCAAGTTTTTGAAGCCATTGATGTGCACGGCATCAACCTGTTGATGGTCGGCGCGCATGCGCACGACATGCCGGGCCTCTCGCTGGTGCGCACCGTGCGCGAGCGTGTGGGCCCCGGTATGGCAATCGTCTACCTTGCCGACGGCCAGGCCGATACCGAAACCGCAGACGCGCTCAATCACGGCGCAGACCTGTGCTTCCAAGGTGATATCCGTCCGCCTGAGTTGCTCGCGCGGCTTGATGCCTTGATCCGCCGCTTTGCCGTGAGCCGGGCGGTGAGAGCGTCGGAGATTCAGTTGGGCCCGTACACGCTGGACCGGCAAAATCGTTCCATCCGGTTGCGCGATGTTTCGGTGTCGGTGCATGCGCGTGAATTTGAGCTGGCGTTGCTGTTGTTCGCGAATGCGGGGCGCGTTCTCTCGCGCGCCGACATCGAACTGGCGCTCTGGGGCCGTGAACTGAGCCCGTATTCACGCACGCTCGATACGCATGTCTCGCGCTTGCGCAAGAAGTTGCTGCTCGGCACGGAGAATGGCTTGCGCCTGCGCGCAATCTACGGGCAGGGCTTCTGCCTGGAGCGCGTGATGGATGCGGCGGCAACGCACTGACAGGCGCAACCCACGGAGCCACTGCCATGCAACTGCTCTGTCTCACCATCCTCATCGGCTTTCTGGCCGGTCTTGTGTCCAGGTGGATCACGCCAGGACGAGGCGTCAGCGGTTTCCTGCTCACGATCATGGTCGGCATTGCCGGTGCGCTGGCAGCCGCCTTGCTCGGCCAGTTGATGCGCTGGTATGAGCCGGGCCAATTGGCGGGATTTGTCGGTTCGGTGGCCGGCGCCGTCATCCTGCTCGCCGGCTATCACCTGATGGCGCGCGATCGCTGAGTGCGGCGCTTGAAAACAAAAATGCCCGCGAGTCGGGGCTTTTTTATTGGGCCGGGGGAAGGGCGGATTGAGTGGCGGGCCCAAAAAGAAACGCCCTGACACTCGGGACAGCAGCATCAGGGCCAAGAAGGCCGCGGCTCTCTCTTCCGCGACCGGAGCGCACCCACGAGGGGTCGGTGCAAGCTCAGGTTACGTGGCTGAGAGCGAGGGAATGCAAATCTTTATCAACAGCGCCAACGCCATGGGGGCGCGATGATAGCCGGCGTCGAGTAATAGGACGTCGTACAACTTGACGGCCCTGGTGTCAACTCAGCCTGCCGTTGCCGGTGTTTGCGCGCCGGCCGCTTCATGTGCGCGGCGCAGGCGTTCCCGGCTGTTTGAGAGGTGCATGCGCATGGCAGCGCGCGCGGCTTCGGGGTCTTTGCGGGCGATGGCCTCGAAGACGCTGTGGTGCTCGCGGTTGACCGTGGCACGCAGTTCCGGCGCATTCAGATAACCCACTTGGGCCAGCCCCATCCGCGTGCGAGGGATGAGTGTTTTGCCGAGCTGGGCGAGGGCGCCAACAAAGTGTTCATTGCCCGTGGCGCGCGCGATGCTCAGGTGAAATTGCAGGTCGGAGGTGGCGCTGTCGTTGCCGTCCGCCTGGTCCTGCTCGATGGCTTCGAGCGCCAGGCGCAGGGTGTCGATTTCGGCAGGAGAGATGCGCTGCGCGGCCAAGCCTGCGCACTCCGTTTCAATGGCCACGCGCAGCTCCAGCATGCTCAAGATGTCGTGCAGTGTGGACGCATCGCCCAGCGGGATGCTGTTATCTGCGCGCGGCGGCAGGACAAAACTGCCGATGCCGTGACGCGTTTCGATCAGCCCTTTGGCCTGCAGGCGCGAAATGGCTTCGCGTATTACCGTGCGGCTCACGCCGAGCGCTTCCATCAACGCGGATTCTGTCGGCAGCTTGTCGCCAACGCGCAGGGATTCATTGGCGATGCGCCCTTTGATATGGTCCACCACCACGTCCGCCAGGCTTTGGGTGCGGCGCACAAGCGTTGCGGGCGGGTGGGTGGTGGGCATGCAATCTCCGGAGGGGGCGGGTTTACCAGGGGTGGTTCAGCAGGAATGTGTCAATTATAGTCCCGTTCCATGTTGTACGACGACTGATGACATACGTGATGACCATGAATCACCAAGCTTCCGAAACCCCACTGCACACGCCGCGCGTCACGCGCCTCCAGGTCATTCCCGTGGCCGGCCGAGACAGCATGTTGCTGAACCTGAGCGGCGCCCACGGCCCGTTCTTCACCCGCAACATCGTCATTCTGGAAGACTCCGAGGGTCATACCGGCGTGGGCGAGGTGCCGGGCGGCGAGTCCATCCGCAAGACCATCGAGGACGCGACGCCGCTGGTTGTCGGACAACCCATCGGTGCGTACAACAACGTGCTCAACAGCGTGCGCCGCCAATTTGCCGATCGCGACGCCGGCGGCCGCGGGTTGCAGACCTTTGACCTGCGCACCACCGTGCATGCGGTGACGGCGCTGGAAAGCGCGCTGCTCGACTTGCTCGGCCAGCATCTCGGCGTGCCCGTGGCGGCGCTGTTGGGGCAGGGGCAACAGCGCGCCAAGGTGCCGGTGCTCGGCTACCTGTTCTTTGTGGGCGACCGAAAGCGCACCGACCTGGACTACGCCGACGGCAGCGACGCCACTGACGACTGGACCTGCGTGCGCCACGAAGAAGCGCTCACGCCGGAAGCGGTGGTGCGCCTGGCCAAGGCGGCCCACGCACGCTACGGCTTCAAGGATTTCAAGCTCAAGGGTGGCGTGCTGAGCGGCGATGACGAAATGGTCGTCACGACCGCGCTGGCTGAAGCCTTTCCGGAAGCGCGCGTCACGCTGGACCCGAACGGCGCGTGGTCGCTGGCGGAGGCCATTCGCCTGTGCCGCGACAAGCACGACGTGCTGGCCTACGCCGAAGACCCGTGCGGTGCAGAAGGCGGTTACTCCGGCCGCGAGGTGATGGCCGAATTCCGCCGCGCCACGGGTCTGCCGACGGCCACCAACATGATCGCCACCGACTGGCGCCAGATGGGGCACGCCATTCAGCTGCACTCGGTCGACATTCCGCTGGCCGATCCGCATTTCTGGACCATGCAGGGCTCGGTGCGGGTGGCGCAGATGTGCGACGACTGGGGCCTGACGTGGGGCTCGCACTCCAACAACCACTTCGACATTTCGCTGGCGATGTTTACGCATGTTGCTGCTGCCGCGCCGGGCAACATCACCGCCATCGATACGCACTGGATCTGGCAAGACGGCCAGCGGCTGACGCGCGAACCGTTCCAGATCGTCGGCGGCGAGATTGATGTGCCGGCCGCACCGGGCCTGGGTGTCACGATCGACATGGAACAACTGGAAAAGGCCCACGCGCTGTACAAGCAGCACGGCCTGGGCGCACGCGACGACGCAATCGCCATGCGCCAACTGATTCCCAACTGGCAGTTCGATAACAAGCGCCCCTGCATGGTGCGCTGACCGCTACGGCGGCACCCCGGGACGGCGACAGTCGTATCGCGCCGTCCCGTAAGTCAATCACGAATAAGAAGACATCGGAGACAACACCGTGAAGACCATCAAGGGCTTGCGCTGGTGGATCATCGTGCTGGTGTGCCTGGGCACGATCGTCAACTATCTGGCGCGCAACTCGCTGGGCGTGCTGGCGCCCACGCTCAAGGATGAGCTGGGGATGAGCACCCAGCAGTATTCCTACGTGGTGGCTGCGTTCCAGGTCGGCTACACGGTCATGCAGCCCGTCTGCGGCTTTATCGTCGACCTTGTCGGCTTGCGTATCGGCTTTGCGTTGTTTGGTGTGTTGTGGTCGTTTGCTGGCGTGCTGCATGCGGGCGCAAGTGGTTGGCTGTCGTTGGCGGGCTTTCGTGCACTGATGGGGCTGACCGAAGCCGCTGCCATTCCGTCGGGCATGAAGGCGGTGGCGGAATGGTTTCCGGACAAGGAAAAATCCGTTGCCGTCGGCTGGTTCAACTCGGGTACGTCGCTCGGCGCGATGTTGGCGCCGCCGCTGGTGGTCTTCCTGCACCTGCGTTACGGCTGGCAATCGGCGTTTGTCGTGACTGGCGCCCTCGGTTTCTTGTGGGCCGCGTTGTGGTTCGCGTTCTATCGTTCGCCGAAAGACCATGCCTCGTTGTCCGATGCCGAGCGCGAAAAGATCATCGGCGGGCAGCTTCGCCCTGTGAGCGCCGAGCGCGGCAAGCGCCCGGTCAAGGATGTTGTGACGTCGCGCCGCTTCTGGGCGATTGCGCTGGCGCGCTTCTTTGCCGAGCCGGCCTGGCAAACGTTCAGCTTCTGGATTCCGCTTTACTTCGTGAACGAGCGCCACCTCGATCTGAAGGAGATCGCCATGTTTGCGTGGCTGCCGTTCCTGGCGGCGGACCTGGGCGGGCTGGCGGGCGGCTACCTGTCGCCGTTCCTGATCAAGCGTTTCCGCATTCCGCTGGTGTGGTCGCGTGTGTGCGGTGTTGTGCTGGGTGCATTCATGATGATTGGTCCGGCGTGCGTCGGGCTCGTGGCGTCTCCCTATACGGCCATTGCGTTGTTCTGCGTGGGCGGCTTTGCGCACCAGATGATTTCTGGCCTGGTCAACACGCTGTCTGCGGACGTGTTCGACCCGGAAGAAGTGGGTACCGCCAGCGGCTTTGCCGGCATGGCTGCGTGGATCGGCGGCCTGGGCTTCTCGCTGCTGGTGGGGGCGCTAGCCGACAAGGTTGGCTATGGCCCGCTGTTCGGCATGCTGGGCGCGTTCGATCTGATCGGCGCGGTGCTGCTGATCGTGTTGATTCGCGGGCAATCGCAGGAAGAGCGCGCCGCGCGTCAGATGAGTCTCTCTGCTTCACACTGAGTTGAAACCGATGTCCATGTTGCATCCCCCCCGATTCGAACTCCAGGCGCACGAAGGCAACCGGCTGCGCCTGGCCAGCAGTGGCGGCGCTGCGATTGAACTCTTCGTGCTGGAAGAAGACATCATTCGCGTGCTCGTGCTGCCGCAGGGCGACCTGCGCGGCCCCGCCACGTGGTCGATTGCACCGGGCGGTGACGACACGCCGCTCGAAGGGCGCGACCGCCGCGACCTGAGCGGCTTCTCGCTGCCCGCTTTTGCGCTGCACACCGATGCCGACACGCTGCGCGTGGAAACCAGCAAGATTCGCCTGAGCGTTGCCCTCGCCGGTGGCTTTTGCACATGGCAGATCCGCGGGGCGGGCGAATGGCAGACCGTACTGAACGATCGCCCCACGCAGGCCTACAACTTTGGCTACTGGGACGAGCAGGTCTACCACTACGTGCGCCGCGAACCCGGCGAGATGTACTTCGGCCTGGGCGAGCGTGCAGGCGACATGAACCGGGCGCACCAGCGCTACGAGATGCGCAACATCGATGCGATGGGCTACAGCGCGCGCACGACCGATCCGCTGTACAAGCACATCCCGTTCTACGTGACGTGGCAACCGGAAAATCGCACCGGCTTCGGCCTGTTCTATGACACGCTGTCCGATTGCAGCTTCGACATGGGTCGCGAGCTGGACAACTATCACGGGCACTATCGTTACTTTGTGGCGCCGCACGGCGATCTCGATTACTACTTCATCGCCTCGCCGGACACGCCGCTCGACGCCACGCGCCGCTTTACGTGGATGACCGGCCGCCCCGCGTGGATGCCAAAGTGGGGCCTTGGTTATTCCGGCTCGACCATGACGTACACCGACGCGCCCAACGCGCAAGAGCAGATGGCCGAGTTCATCAAGGGATGCCGTGAGCACGACATCCTGTGCGATTCGTTCCATCTGTCGTCGGGCTATACGTCGATCGGACCGAAGCGCTACGTCTTCAACTGGAACACCGACAAGTTCCCCGATGCGCGCGGCTTCGTCCAAAGCTACTTGGATGCGGGTATTCGCCTGTGCCCGAACATCAAGCCGTGCCTGCTCCGCGATCACCCGAAGTTTGAAGAAGCAAGAGAAGCCGGCCTGCTGATTTACGATGCAAAGGGCGAGCCGGCCTGGGTGCAATTCTGGGACGAGGTCGGCGCGTATCTCGACTTCACCAACCCGGAAACGCTCGACTGGTGGAAGGCCAACGTCAAGAGCGCGCTGCTCGAATACGGCATGGCGTCCACCTGGAACGACAACAACGAATTCGAAGTCTGGACGCCCGATGCTTTCGCCCACGGGTTCGGCAAGAAGGCGCCCATCCGCGAAGCCAAGGTGCTGCACACGATGCTGATGATGCGCGCCTCGCGCGAAGCACAGCTTGAGTTCGCGCCGCAGCGTCGGCCCTTCCTGGTGTCGCGCTCGGGCGGTGTCGGCATGCAGCGCTATGTGCAGACGTGGTCCGGCGACAACTACACGTCGTGGGAAACACTGCGCTACAACCTGAAGATGGGTTTGGGGCTCGCGCTATCGGGGGTCTCGAACATCGGCCACGACATCGGCGGGTTTGCGGGACCTGCGCCGTCGCCGGAGCTGCTGGTGCGCTGGGTGGCGTTTGGCGTGTTCATGCCGCGCTTCTCCATCCATTCGTGGAACGACGACAAGACCGTCAACGAGCCGTGGATGTATCCGCAGGTCACCGCGCAAATCGCCTCGCTGATCAAGCTGCGCTATCGGCTGATTCCGTATCTGTACGAACTGCTATGGCAATCCACTCAAGCCTGCGAGCCGGTGCTGCGCCCGACGTTTGCCGAGTTCCCGAATGACCGCCGCTGCTACGCCGAGTGCGATGACATGATGCTCGGCACTTCGCTGCTGGTGGCGCCGACGGTGGACGAGGGGCAGACCGAGCGCACCGTCTATCTACCGGCAGGCGCACGCTGGGTTTCGTACTGGAGTGGCGAGGCCTTCGACGGCGGACAGACCATCACGCTGCCTTCGCCGTGGGACCAGCCGGTCATGCTCATTCGCGAAGGCGGCGTGATCGCGTTGAACGTGGCGGAGCAGCATTTCGACCAGCGCGCCGACCAACGCGGCTTCGTTGTTGTACCGATGCACGGCATTGGCGAGGCGATCGGCGGCTGCATTGAGGACGACGGCGAAACCGAAGCGTGGCGCAGCGGCGAGCAGGGGCGCTGGAGCGTGCGAGCGGTGTCGGATGCGCAGGCCATCACGCTGCACGTATCGCGCGAGGGCAAGATGCCGACACACGCCGACACGCTCGAGATTTACCTGCCCGCGAGTGATGGACGGCAAGTGCAGACGCCGCATGCCCGCGTGCTGGAAGCCGATGTTGCGGGTGGCTGGCGCCGCTTGAGGTTGCAATTGCTGGCCTAGTGCCGCATCCTCGCTGCGCATCAAATTCGAGGTCCGGAGAGGCCCGGCGGTGCGCGGTGTTCCCTTGGTGCAGGAGATTTCCGAGATAACAACGATGAAGACGACACGAGCCAAACGTTCCTTTTCGATCCGCCCGGTCTACGCATCGGTTGCGCTGCTTTGTGCGGGCGCTTCGATGCACGCCGCAGCGCAAACGTCGGTCACGCTGTATGGCGTGGTCGACAATGCCTTTGCTTATTCGAGCAACCAGGGCGGCCACTCCAATGCCTACATCAACTCGGGCGCCTTGCTGGCCAGCAAGTTCGGCCTGTATGGCACGGAAGACTTGGGCGGCGGCAACACTGCGCTGTTCCGGCTGGAGAGCGGCTTCAATGCCGACACAGGGCAGCAAGCCCAGGCTGGCTACATCTTCAACCGCCAGGCCTACGTCGGCCTGAGCAACACGAACTACGGCCAGGTCACGCTCGGTCGTGCGTACACGCCGTACTTCCAGTACGTCGCATCGCTGGGCCCGACCAACGTGCTGACGGGTGCCACCGGCGCGCACCCCGGCGACGTCGATGCGTTGGATACCACGCTGCGCTTCAACAACTCCATCACCTACACCACGCCGGTGTGGGGTGGTCTGCAAGCGGGCGTGCAATACGGCTTTGGTGAGCAGGCGGGCAGCGTTTCCAACGGCAGCAGCGTGAGCACCGCGTTGCGCTATGACTATCAGGCTTTCTCGTGGGGCGTTGGCTATACGCGGCTGAAGAACGTGTCGAGCGGCTCGACGGCCGGCAACTTCAGCAACGTCGGAACGTTCGCCAACAACTCGCCCGTCAACTCCGGCTATGCCACGGCCGACTCCGCGCAGCTCATCGCCACGGCCGCGCGCTATACGTTCGGCAAGCTGATGGTCGGCTTGAACTACTCGAACGTTCAGTACAAGCCGGGCGCACTGTCGCTGTTCACGCAGTCGGCCACGTTCAATACGGTGGGCGCGATTGCCACTTACGATCTGACGCCGGCATTGCGGCTCGCCTTCGGCTACAGCTACACGGCTGAGAAGGCGCGCAACGGTATCAGCTCGCCCGCCAAGTACAACCAGTTCTCGATGGAGCAGCTGTATTCGCTGTCAAAGCGCACGGCGTTCTATGCGATCCAGGCGTACCAGCGCGCCAACGGCCAGACGCTGCGCGCTTCGGGGACGAGCACGTCCATCGTGGATGCGGTGGCGTCGGTAGGCGATTCGCAGAACGGCACGCCGTCGAACGGGCGCAGCCAGTTCGTGGGCATGGTCGGCATCCGGCATTCGTTCTGATGGATAGCAAGACCAAGACTTGGCTTGCGCCGGGGCCAATACATACGCTGCAGGCCGGTGCGCTGACGATGGATGTCGCGCCGGCGGCAGGTGGCCGCATTGCCTCGCTGGCTTCGACCAGCGAGGGCGGCCGGCGGGTCGACTGGTTGGCGCCGATGTCGCCCGATTGCCTGCGCGGCGGTTTCGACGGGCTGGCGTGGCCCAAAGCCGGGTGCTATCCGCTGCTGCCGTTCTCCAACCGCATCCGCGATGGACGCTTCCATTGGGACGGCCGCGAGGTCCGTCTTGCACCGCATCCGGGCCAGGCGCATGCCATGCACGGGTTGGCGCACGCACGTGCCTGGACAGTGAGGCAGGTCGCGGCGTCGTCGATCGAACTCGGTTTGCGCTACGTGCCCGAGGCAGACAACTGGCCCTGGCCGTTCACTGCCACCCAAACGCTGGTGCTGAGCGAATCCGGTCTGGATGCCGTCATGACCCTGCGCAATGACGGCGACAGCAGCATGCCGGCCGGTGGCGGCTTTCATCCGTACTTTGCGCGCACGCCCGATACGCGCGTGCAGTTCGATGCTGCGACGATGTGGCCAACGGATGCCGGTGAAGTTGCCGTTCGCCGCGAGCCGATCACGGCGCGGGAAGATTTCCGCCACGCCCGTGCATTGCCGGACGCAGCGCTCAGTGTCTATTACAGCGAATGGCGGCAGTGTGCCGTGGTGTCCAGCGCGGGTGGGGTGCTTACGCTCAGCGCCGATGACCCGCTCGACCACTTCATCCTGCACGCGCCGCACGCGCAGCCATATTTCTGCCTGGAGCCTATTTCGCACGTGGCTGACGCGATCAACCTGGCGGCCCAAGGATGGGAAGGCACGGGCCTGCGTGCTTTGGCGCCCGGAGAGACGCTGCAGATGCGCATGCAATTGCGCATCGAATCCACGGCCTGAAATGCGTCGCCGCGCTAGTGGCGCTCGCCGGCCCACAGCGCCTCTTTGTCGAACCGCACCGTCAGGAAGCCGGTGAATGCGCTCACCTTGGCAGGCAGGTGGGCGCGTTGCGGTTACACCGCGAAGATGTCCGCCGCGGGCAGCNCTCTGCGGATCGATCGGCCGGCGCCACAAGCGTCGGCCGCTTTGTTTTCTGCGCACTGAAGCAAAAGCGCATCGCAAATTGCGGAAATGAAAAAGGCCCGACAGTTGCCTGTCGGGCCTTTCATATTCTGGTGGGGCGTGAGTGACTCGAACACTCGACCTACGGATTAAGAGCCAAGGCGAACGCCTTACAGCTTACTGGCAAGTTCCTGTTTTTACAAGGAATTTCACTTCTACGGCTCGCTGTGTCTTACTCAGAATTTCCCGCGATTTCCGGCAAAATTCCGGCAGAGTTGAGGTGTAGCAACGCGCGTAGTGTGGCATTTGACAGTCAGCGAAAATGCGCCCCGCAGGGCGCTCTTAGCATTCTCTACGGCGTTGCCTTCGGCGGCTTGGGTGGCCGGGGCGGTGTTCTGCCTGCCATGCGTGCAACGTCAGCCTCGTGAACGTACAGCGACTGAATCACGTGCTCCATGATGTCCACGAGCGTCTGAAGGTCCTCTTTACTCGGGGTGTGTCCCCTGTGAATCGTGGCACTGCCCACATCCAGCGCTGACTCCAGCCGTTGACGCATTAGCAGCGACACATGCCCGTTGCGGTATAACTCGTCCAAGTTTTCATCAAAACTTCGGCGGTCGCCACCGATCTTGTCGATCATGGCCTGCTCCAATACTGCCCTCACGCCCATTGCTGCAAGATGTGGCTGCTCGTTCTGCAGCGCTCTATATACCTCTTTGCAGATCATCAGCGTTGGGTTGGATGTGAGGGCGGTCTGCATCCACCACTTGACCAACCACTGCGGCTCTTTTCTCCGGGAGGGCGGGGGATAGAAGCTGATCTGTTCGTCCCCGCTCCCCCCATACCAATCCTCTCGCAGTTTTACGCCGTGGCATCCGCCGCACTGCAATGTGTAGTAGGTGCTCTCTTCGTAGAAATCGGGATCTCCGGACTGATTAAAGGCCTGCTTTGCAATATGGAGAACCTTGTGCCAAGTGTTGTTTCCGCAACGGTTGCAGAACGTGTAAACAGTCTCACCGACTTCCATACGCTTCCCCCAAGTTTGTGCTGAATGCATCTGCGAGAATGGTAGCAAGGCCAAGCCGCGTGGCTGCCCCATTGCATGAAGCGCGCGCCAGAAGCGCAAAAACGCCCCCACGAGCGCAGACAAGCGCTGAGCGCCGGGGCGAATGCATGGGGCCTTTTGTGTGGGGCCTTGCGTGCGCGTTTGCATCTGGAGCGGGAGCACGTCAGGCACCACCAAAGACAGAGCCCCGCATGCAGCGGGGCTCTGTAGGCGGCACCAAGTCAAAGCGGTATCCGCGCTTTCTCCTTGGGAAGCGGTTCAAAACATTCCGTTTGCACGCGAGATGAAAATGAACGCGCGTACTAGCCAATAGAAAACATAGAAGAGCCCCAAGAGCGCGGCGAGTCCCAATCCCATGTTCACCCAATTCGGCCACGCGCGGATCGTCTTCGTGGGAATGTTCAGGGCAGGACCGTCTTTTGACCGCACCCCCCCAAGGATGGGCTGATTGGCATACGCGAAGATGTTGAGGGTGACGATTTCTTTTGGTCCAATACTGGCCAACCTGATTATGTGCGTTCCGTTGGAGCGTTCGTCCTCCTCGTAAACGACGGAACCTGAGAACTGAAAATGATCAGGCTTTCGCTGGTGAATGATCTCAACGTCTTCAGCAGCCCGCCGCCCAAGGTTCTCTATGACGAGAGTGTTGGTCTGGAATGTCAGGATGTTCGGGGGCGGTTGCCCCTGCACCGGGGCTCCCCCATTGGCTTGTGCAACCTGGTTGTTCGTGATGGGTACCTTGTACTCGAACCAATGAGGGAACCTAATGGTTAGCTTCGGCTTTGCTTCCAACCGTTGCTGTATGAGCCAAAAGATGAAGCCAATGATGCCGGCGATGATGTAGCCGAGAAGTTTGTCTTGATCCACGATCCCCCCAAAACGCTCGTTATTCCACTGGAATGTACTGCCGTGTTGCAACCATGGAGCGAGCTAGTTTAACTGCTGCAATTCATTAGACGGCGGGGATTGCCAAACTAATCTAGCCTGCGTGGTGGCGACGAACCGTCGCGGTCGGTCTCATTTTTGGCGAACCAGATTCGGGGGCCAGAGTTGCGAAAGCGCGGTGTCGTCTATGCGACGGCCTTTTCGGACCCTTGTGCCAACGAGATCCCCCCTATATGAGGGGCAGTTACCCCAGCTTCGCGAGTAGATCAGCCGGGTTGAGGTGTGTGTACCGCTTCAGCATCTGCATGCTCCTGTGGCCCGTAATGCTGGCCACTTCCAGCGGATGGAGTCCCTTCTCGAACAAGCGGCTGGCGGCCTCGTGGCGCAGGTCGTGCCAGCGCAGATCTGCGAAGCCATCCTCGCTCTTGACGGCCCGTTTCCAGACCATCACGACTGCATTGCAGCTTGTGCCGAAGACAGGGCCAGTCAGCCTGGATGGGGTCACATCCACGGGGCCGAATCGGCTCCGTTCGCCATCCATCAGCTGATCGCGCTGCCACAGTGCGGCCAGCGCTCTCAGCACGTCCACTGCGCGGCGTGACAACGGCAGCTTGGCCGGTACCCCCTTGTTGTCCGCGCCACGCGCCTCCGGCGGGAACTCGATCATCCGGGTTTCAAGCTTGATCCACTCCCACTGCAGAGCGAACAGGGTGCCTTGGCGCAGGCTCGTCTCGATGGCCAGCTCAAATGCGAGCGGCGCCCACGGATTGTTGCTGGCGGCCAGCTTGCCGCGCAGGGTCTCGAATTCCCCTGGGCGCAAGCGTCGATCGCGCGCACGGCTGCCAGACGGCTTGCGGATGTTTTTGAGCGGGTTGGTAAGCGTCTCGAAGCCCCATTCCTTGCGGGCAATCTCAAACACGTGACTGACAATCTGCAGTTCAAGTCGGATCGTGTTCTCGGCACGGCCATCGGCCCGGCGGGCGTCGCGGTACTTGGCGAAGTCCGACCCACGCAGGCTCGCCAGCGTGCGCCAAGCGAGCTCATGTTTCTGCCAGCGTGCGATGCGGGTTCTTTCCTGTTCGGGGTAGCGCTTGGCAGGAACGACATCACGTAGGTAGCGCTCAAGTGCATCGTTCAGGGTTGTCCGCTCGGCCTCGGTCCGATCGACGTAGGCGCCGATGGTGATTTCGGCCTCCGTGCGCTCCGCCCATTGCTGGGCTTGCTGTCGTGTGTCGAAGGTGCGGTAGATGGGCTTGTGTCCGCGCTTGCGGACTTCGGCGCGCCAGTAGGCGCCGCG